>RIAY01000034.1 GCA_003833075.1 Muribaculaceae bacterium Isolate-036 (Harlan)
TACATGGTTCGTCAGATTGAAGAACCGTAATATACTAATCAAGTCCGTTCGCACCAAAATCTTTTCCAACAAACTAAATTTCAACAATTTCAAAGTACTCTTTCCGATTTTAATGGGACATCAATGAAAGAAAAAGCCAAAGAATACGCACTAAACCACAACATTGAGTATGGAGAATAACGGGATAAGCAAGCCTATAAATAAACGACAACGATTCAGCCGATTCATGCGGTATCTTTCTGTGGCAGTTGTCACGGTTTGGTTGCTTGTATTTTTGATTGCATCTGCCGATAAAGATGAATTTCGGGCGGTCGGCGTCATTGTGTTATTGTTTTTCGTATTCCTCTTTATAATTCCGCTTATCGGATTTTGGATTTATTCTTTTGTCAAGGCCGTAAGGCGACACTCAAAAGCCGACAGGATTCTTTTATGGTTCCATATCGCCGATCTGTTAATCCTTGGGGGTATAGTTTTTCTACTTAATAGACCACCTATGAGATGCGATGCGTTCATTATGGCTGAATGTTACAACGGAGAGCCTGTTTTCTGGATGTGGAATACAGTAGGTCGTTATCGCGATATGCTGCCTGACAGCACACGACTGGTTGTTGAATTTGATAACGGAGATATGCCACAATCTATGCCCCAATCCGATATACTGGACGAATTTGAAAAAAAGCAACTAAAAGAACGTTTGGACTACTTAGGTTGTATAGGGATAGATGTCAACAATTATCCCGATTCGGAATATTCAACTATCCGATTCCGACGTATGAATATGGGAATGTACTCATATCGCCTTTATAATCATCCTCTCTCGCATGACCAGCAGGACAGCATAAACGCTGATCCGTGCCTGATAGTATATAATGACTCTACTGTTTTCGAGTTTAGTGCCGGTGTCTTAGGAGCACAGACTTTTCCTGGCAAACAGGAATTTCTTGAAGCGCAAAAAAGGAATGAAACTAAATGAAACTGACCGATAAACAATATAGCAATCAGGTTTTTAAGCGCACCTCGTTTTGTAACGAAGGCATTGCCGTGTGGTGGACTAAAAAGAAATTTGAGCGATGCCAATTTCTTGGATGTGATTTTTCAGATGTCCTTGCAAGAGGGTGTCGATTTATAGAATGTGTTTTCAAAAGCGGTAAGTTACAACATTTCTCTATGGGTGGACGGACTTCGGTCTTGCTACGGAAAACAATCTATATGGATTGCACTTTTGAAAATGTCAAATTAAGAAGTCTCGGAATTGCAGATTTCATTGGTTGTACGTTCATTAACTGCGACTTCAATACCTCATTCATTGCCGCGTCATTTTCAAAGTGCAAATTTGTCGGAAAGATTTATGGATGCGTGTTTTGCGGGCCGAAGTTCGACAGCTATTATTATGGGAATAAATTATCATTTTTAGTGTCTAATAAAGGACGATTGGAGGATGTTGACTTTTCCGAAGCCAGTCTTACTGACGTAGATTTCCGCGGAGGTATTGATTTATCAAAGGTTCTGATGCCTCACACTACCATAAACAGGATGTGATTATGAAGATACAGGACGTTAAAAAACATATTTTCTCCACCTTGGAGCCATTCGCTGCAGCTAAAGGTTTCAAGATCCTCAGGGGTCGATTTGCATTGAGTCGAAAAGCCGGCAGTCGTACTGATGAAATATTTTTCACTTATCATTCATGGGGTTTTGAGGTAAACATATTTCCGTATGTCAGTGTGGACTATGGAGAGATAACTACAATCTGCAATGACTGTGGCTTCATTCTGAACCATTCTGCATTTATCAATCTTTTATTGCTTCAAAGAATAAAACTGCAAGGATTTAATCCGGATTTAAGATGGAAAACGCAGATTGTCAAAACAGACCGCTTTATTCTTTCAGACGATGAGCCGGACGACTATAACCGGCTTGATATGGGGCTGTCGCCATTACTTCCTATTGCGTTGGATTTTATCTCTCAATATGACAGTATCAATTCAATAGACCGGCTATTCAATACTATGCCAATAGAACAATATAGCCCATATTGTTCAGGGCTTGATACTCATTGTATGGTTGGACTGATTTCTGCCAAACTCTCCAAAAATGCTGATTACGAAAATATTAAACGAATGTATCAACGAATAGTGAAAAAAGAGGATTTCACAATCGAGATGAAATCTTCTTTTTCACGAATTGTTGCTTATCTTGAACAAATATGATACTGACCGATAAACGATTTTGGATATTTGAGGCTTTTGAATCTTTTGTTTCAGTAGGAACAGGTTATAGTATGTTGTATATGGAATGGGACATATACTATATGTTTATATTCCTATTATGTAGTTTGTTGAGTGGATTCATTGCATTTAAGTGGTTTAGGAAAAGTATTATCCGACTTTCTTTGTCGGTCTGGATAGCTAACAGCCTATCTGTTGCAATCTGTTTTCTTTTACCCAATCTAAATAAATCCACAACACATTCAGATTACCGGATATTATTTTTGATAATGTATTCGTTAATCTCAATTATCCCATATATTGTTGTGACGAAAATTTATTCGCTTATTTCAAAACGACTATGACACATAAATTGGATGTATTTTGGATTGCGCGGGGAGCGTTGCTCGTTCTCATGGTCGGGTGTTGCTTGTCCGAGGGTTGGATTGAAGATACTGCACTGCTTGTCGGAACTTATGTGTTGTCGCTGTTATCGTTCAAAGTACTATTATCTTTTTTTGACCTTTGCGCGTTATTACTTTATGAATTAGAAATTTCACTATGAAAAATCAGCAAGATAACTTAGGCAATCAGGATGGAAAGATTGATTTGAAGGCGTGGATGGAGGAGCATCCGCAGGAATATGGCGAGTTTGCTGCGGCGATGGGCGAAGCGGACTCGCTGGAGGTGTTTTTGTTGGGTGCAGCAGCATTTCTTTCGTCGCCGGAGTTTCAGAAGCGATTGGAGAATATGATTGACCTTGACAATCTGGACTTGGATGAGCTTTTGAAGATTCTTCAAGAGTCGGATTTTGCTGAGAAGATATTTGGCGAACAGGCAGAAGGGAGCGAATGGGCTAAATACCGGTTGCCCTTTGCCGCATGGCTCAAATATGGACGCTCTTCTGAAATGATGATAGATAATATTGAGGAAGCGGCAGAGTCGATTGACAACAAACAGTACCAGTGGCAGCTTGCAAAGTTCATGAAGACATTTCTTGCGAGGGAGGTAGAGGATAAACGACGCTCGCGCAAGGATTTGAAGGAGTATCTTGATTATCGCATGAGTGTAGATAACGGCAATTTGGCTGATTGGGCGTTGGAGGGTATTGATGAGTCTAAACCGACTGCTAAAATTACAGAAAACGCAGAATTATCTCATGACCTTCTTTCCCTTTTGGCATCTCACGGCAGTGAGATTGTTAAGCGCATTGGCAAATGGATAGAAACACATATCCGTGGCGTTGACATAGCGCACTTATATGTCGCACTTGTCGAGTCTGGCGAGCTGGATCCGTCAACACCTATCAAACGATTTGTCGAGATATTATCCGCCACATTCCCTGAATGCAAAATCGTCGGCGAGCGTCAGGTGCAGAAGAGCGTAAACACGCTACAAGATTTATCTCCCAATCGTAAGCGATTTATCAAAGACGAGCCAGAACATCGCTTCGCTATTGACTCTATAAAGACCGATGTTTTACGAATTGACCCAGATGGAGTAGACTGAAATAGCCTCTTTTCAATTCGTTTGATTCGTTTTATAGTTCGCGAACTTAACGAACCATCAATTCTTTTTAATCCAAGAAATTACGCTATACTTTTGCGCCATCGTTCCATTTCGGAGCGGTGGCGTTTCTATCTTATGCCGCCAGTAGAAGCGTCGAACAATGTCGGCAATCAAAACAAAAATGCAAGATTTATTAGATATGCTCAATGAGGGTCGGGCCCATGTCAAGGTAGAGATGAACGCCGAAGACCTCAAAGCATTTTCGGAGGACTTGATCCGCCGCGCAAAGGATGAACTCGGCTCGATGGTCGAGGCAGCCAAGAAAGAACGTATGCTCACCAAAGCCGAGGTAAAGGAACTCTTTGGCGTATGCGATGCCACACTCTGGCACTGGGCAAATAAAGGTATCCTCAAACCTGTCAAGACCGGCAACAAGATTATGTACCCGGAATATGAGGTACGCAAAGCCCTCGGACAACGTAACATCAATATCTGAGCATCATGAAAGCGAATGGCTATTATAACCATCCACGTTTTCCGATGGAAGCCGGATGTGGATTGATCGAGGAGGATAGCATTGCCTTTACCAGCGATTCCGGTAAAACTACCGAAACTCCTTCTTTCCCTTTGGAGATATTTCCGAAAGCAATCCGCGACATAATAGAGGCTCTTGAGGAGTATGAGAACTATAATGTCGATTTCACTTCGGCTTCATTCCTTACAGTATTCGCGGCTGCTATGGGCAACACTTGGTCAGTCCGCTTCATGACAGGATGGGTAAGCCGACCGATAATCTACATGGTGCTTGTAGGCTCGCCGAGCTGCGGCAAGACTCCGCCATTGCAACAGGCGGTCGCACCTCTTCTCAAACTCGACGGAGAGTATGACATGATCTACTGCAAGGAGATGGAAACCTACCGCCGATGGGAACGCATGTCGGCAAAGCAGCGTGAGAGACATTCTCTTCCTGAAGAAATGAAGATGCCTAAGCGAAAATGCCATGTAGTGGTTGATTCCACCGTAGAGGCTCTTATCGGAGCTTTGCGCGACAATCCGCGCGGAGTGCTGATTTACAAGGATGAGATAGACAGCCTTCTTTCCAATTTCAACCGCTACAACGGTTCGGACGAGGGCTACTTTCTCAGTCTGTTCAGCGGTACGCCTTTCAAGTACAGCCGAAAGTCAAACAACGAGCATATCTTCCTCGCCAATCCCTATTGTTCTATTATTGGCACTACACAGCCCGGTCGTCTGGGCGAACAGTTCGGCGGCAAGCGAATGATGAATGGCTTTTCATCTCGATTCCTGAAAGTCTATCCCGAAATTGACAAGATGCCGTCGTGGAACGACACCGCCATGCCTGACAGCGTTCTTGAAGAATGGGAGCGAATTATCCGAAAGGTGGTAGCCGCTACTCCTTCAACAGACCAAGAGGGAAAAGCAACCTCAATAGAGCTACTGTTTTCCCAAGAGTCGAAGCTCCGCATAATTCAGTGGAAAGACGAGGTCAATAACAAGGTCTATGCTGAAACGGATTCGGATGCTGTCAGGGCGTTGTGCGGCAAACTGGAAACTTATCTCGTCCGCTTCTGCCTGGTCATACAGATTATGCACTGTATCTGTGGAGAATCGGGCATGGATAAAATTGAACCGGGAACTGCCGAACTCGCCATCAGGCTCACCGAATATTTCAGAAACATGGAGAGCCGGATTGCACCGGAGATTGAACCCGGCATCCTCGACAACCGGTTCACCGAGTTACTCGGAAACCTCAGGGATTCGTTCACCACAGCCGAGGCAGTCAGGGAAGCCCTGCAACTCGGAATCTCGGAATCCTCGGTCAAGAGATTCCTAAGAGACGGAGGCCGAGGATTCGTGAAGAAAAAGTCACACGGTTGCTATCGCAAAATATGACTCATGCGCTGACACTATGAACTTTTGACATTATGACATTTTCGACCGAGGTCGAACTGACTGAGATACCCCGGTTGCTCACGCCTGATTTGGAGTATAAACCTTGCTTTGCAAGATATGCCGATTGTGTCCACAACGGCAATCCCGCCTCCCCCAAGGTGAGGATCAATCCCGCTCGAAACTCGCAGTCTTTTGTCTAATGATACATTGCCCGTGAACGATGATAGACTGAAAAATGAATGATGATAAACTGAAAATATGCGGTTGATATATTATCAAGCAACACATTTATCATGAACCGTGATACTTCGGTTAATCGGTCATCGTCACATTGGATAATCGATACATTGGATAATATGATAATGAGCCATTGGACAATAAGTCATCGGGTAATGGAGCATTGGATAATCAGACAATCGAGACAACCAGATATTATATCATCAAGGTATCAGTTCATCAAATCATCAAGCAATCATTATACCAAGTCATATAGTCTTCATTGTATCAGATATTCAATCAACCAATCTATCAAACCATAATATCTTAAAAAGTTAATCTCTATGCCGGATAAAAAATCCATCACTATAAAAATACGTGTCGATTCGCAGACCCACGCAGAAATGCAGTCAAGAGCCGACCGATACACCGACGGTAATCTGAGTGCGTTTGTACGTTGTGCCACACTCAAATATGAAGAGCAGCCGATGGCTGACCAAGACAATCCCCGTATGATTGCTTTGATCAAGTCCGCTATCAAGCTCATCGAAAGAACCGGCACCAACACCAATCAGGTTGCGAAGCACATCAACGAGCAGCAGAAAATGAATCCTTACTCGTTGCGGGCGGCAGATCTTCTTCCCTTCGGTCAGTTTTGCGAGGGTACAGATAAAATCCGACAGATGCTGACATACCTCTATAACATAATAATCACAGGTAAATGATAGTCAAGAAACTCAACGATGTGTCCGGCGGCGGTTTCCCCGGCGCTCGATATAACGAGAAGAAGATTGCCGATGGTGTGGCATCCCTCATGGCGATGGAGAATGTCAGCGAAGCGTTGCGTCACAATGTAGATACGCTGCACCGCTTCGGCCTTGATGCGTCGGCAGAAGTCGAGAGGTATCTGAAAGAAAGTTCAAAGACCTATGGCAATACAAAGACAACACGTTTCCAGTTCCATGTGTCGGCCTCCGTGAAAGGACGCGCCATGTCGCCGGAAGAACTTACCGACTTTGCGCGTGAGCTTATGGTGGGTATGGGATATGCCCGTCAGCCGTATTTTGTTTACGCCCACCATGATACCGGCAACAACCATGTGCATATTCTCTCGACGAGAATCAAGCCTAACGGTTATGCCATTTCTGACCATCAGGACAGGCGCAGGCTTAACGAGTGCGCAAACCGCATACTCTCTCCTGACATCAAGAAAGATATTGACCGAATTCTCAGCTACGACTACGAAACGGAGGGGCAGTTTGCCAATATCGTCAAGACTCACGGTTACAAGATAGAGAAATCGCTCGACGGCTACCGTCTGTTCAAGTGTGGAGGCAACGCCGGGAATATCGCCATCGATGACATCCTCAATCGAATCACCAAGAACAACCCCAAGCGTAAAGATCGCGCTACGCAGCTTCGCGCTATAATCCGGAAATACAAGGGCGAGATAGCCGAGGGAAAATGTCAAAATGTCGATAATGTCAAAGTGTCAAAAGGTAAGAAGCGAAAGCCGGTAAAGGCAAAGTTGAACACCGACATCCGCAAAATACTTGACAACCACGGCAAGCCGTTGAGCGAGGAGAACTGCCAGCGCATACAGACTCTCAATGATGTTCTCAAGACAAAGTTTGGCATAGACATCAGTTTCCAGAAGGACAAGGACGGCAGGGTGAGAGGCTACAGTATAATCGACCATGCCGAAAAGATAGCCTTCGACGGCAGCAAGGTGATGAAACTGTCGGAGCTTATTGATTTCGCCATCAAACCACAGAGGAAACCATCGCCGCTTGACGTGTACCGCGACCTGTTCACTGTCGAGGTGGGCAAAGACAGCAGAGGGAACTATATGTTCATCAATGTCAAAGACGGCTCGACGTACCGCAAACCAATCTCTCCGAGACAGTACGCATGGTATAACGGCGTGAAAGACGACGAGCGCGAAGATGTAGGCCTGACAATAGCGGCCACGATGTTCTCCGAGGAGATACTGACCGAATATCTCATACGCTATCCGATACACAACCATCAAGAGAGAATAAAAGGCATGGCCGTTGTCAAACATAGAAACGGCAACTATTGCCTCCGCGCTGCCTTGACTGACGGCTATATGCCTTTGATCGAATTAACTTCGGAGGAGGAAGCCAAGTTCCGCTCTCTACATGCCGATGAACAAGCAAGACAAGACTTCCTGATGTCAATAGCCATGCTGCATCTTACTCGAAAGTATGCCGAGGCGGTTAAAGAGAGGATAAAACAGAATACCCAGTCCAAAGCCGGAGTCCGTATTCTCCCTTCCCGTCCACAGGACTACTCCCCGGAAATCTCGCAAGTGTTCACATTCAATCTTGCCAACGCACTATCTTCCCTCAATGTCAGTTCCGGCTCATCCGGCTACAAGCGCGAGCACGAAGTCGGCAACCGCACCCGCTACGACGACATCGACAACCGTCAGTCCGGCACCCGACTTACAATGTAAGAATGAAGTAGTGACTATCTCAGCGCACCACGCCGATAGTCACTATTATTTTGCAGAGAATTTAATGTAGAATTTAATTGGGTTTAGAATTAAACGCTACTTTTTAATACAGTTTAATCAAGCCGATTTATCGTGGTTTATAGCGATTTAGATAGTGACTATTATAGTGACTACGCCCTGTAGTGACTAAAAGAAAAATCGCCAACTCTTTTGGAATTAGCGATTTAACTTTCTTAGAAGTGGTGCCACCAGGGGACACCGACTCTGATTGTATTTTATGCTGAAAATCAGTTCCTTATACTTGTATTGCGCTTAAATTTTGTCACACAATCTGCACAAGTTGTGTCACAACTCCGCGTTTTATACTGCAAAATAAGCTATAAAATTTGAATTTTAAGACCCATTATCTCGCTAAAATTTGAATTTTAAGCCTCCACTACGCCCTATAAGCGTTAAATATGGTTAATAAATAAGGCGGTCATCTCGATTTACACGAGAATAACCGCCTCGCCAGGCAAGAAAGAAAAATTGTTCAAATTAGCCAAGGATTTTGTTCGGGATCATAACTTCTCTGGAAGGTTTCTAATGCCCAGTCCACTTTAGGAGCGCATGAGTCGCGCTCCCTCTTCCTCGGTAACTGAGGATTGATTTTGAACTTCGAGGCATTGTAAAGCCATTGAATAGAGTCCTCATAAGCCCAACGTCGCGTTTCCGGGATATTGGTGGCAGAAATTATTGAGTGAAGATGATAAAGAGCCATACGGCTCATGTGAGCTACGACATTGGCGTTTCTCGGATCATCCCTTGTGATGTTAACACCTTCTATCAGTTCGTCTGGATTAGGATTGAAAACTGGATAGAAAACTGTGCCTTCGGCCACGACGTAATCAAAAGCACCCTCTGAGTAATCATACTCCAGCTCTTCTGAATAATCACCGATGAGACCCCAACAATCATCCTCTTCAGGAGTTAGCACTGTTTCATCTGCCGGAAGATCTGGAGTAGGCACTGGCTCTTCATCGCCTTCTCCTATCTCCTCTTCTCCTTCTTCATTCTGAGTAGAGATTTCTGAATCATCATCAATCGACGGTTCGGTAGGCTCTGGCTCTTCAGGGAACGGTTCGGGAGTCTCTTCAGGCTCTTCGCTCTCGTCATTCCCAAGGTACTGATAGAATTGGTCGTTGAAAGAGCATACCTGATTTTTCTCCCACTCCATATTAGGCTCCCAAGGAGTAATTTCAGCTTCACGCCATGCTTTTACTCCCGGCATGTGGATTTCTCCACTTTCATAGCCGTGAGGTACCATGCACTGCCAGTATTCAGTACCAAACCTAACAATTTCTCCTTTAGGATATGTCCTTAACTGAGAATATTTGTGAGCATGATCAATAAGTCGAGGATCGATAAAATCAACAACCTGACGCCAATATTCAATTTTTGTCGGTTTCTTATAACCATTGATGTGCATCAGGGTCTTGAAGATTTCCTCATCTTTCTTAATCCAGGCCTGGCCCGGATAAGACACATAAGGACTATACTCCCGAATATTTTTGCCCACAGCCAGTATCTTTTCTATTTCATAATACTGGTCCAGATATTCCAGCAACTGCATCTCCGCCCTATGCTCGGCTTGGGGAAAACGCTCTGGAACATCACGGATAAGCTGCTTCATGTGCTCTTCAGTAGCAATGCAGCAGTAATCCTTATTTGTCAGAAAACGATGATATGCCATATTATTTTGTACTGTTTTATTTATTAATAGTCAAAATCACCATATACAGTGTCGTTTGAGTCGATAGTGGTTACAATCTCTGTAGATGCAGTTTTATATTGGGAATAATACTGACTCAAATAGTATATCATCGCATAATCAAAACAGTCTGAGAAGTGCCCCCATCGTTCAACGCGCTCACCATTATCATTCAATACTTTCTTCTTTTCCTTGGTGCCATCCGGGTTCTTTTTCTGATATACGAAGTCCTCAATCAGTCTATGACAACGTGCATCAATATAAACCTTCCAGCCTTTGAAATTTTGTAACAGTTCATTGATAAACTCCAATCGAGTAATCATTGCCGGCTGCTTGCTCAATAGCTGAATCTTTGGCTTCAGTACGGCGTTTGTCATATTCTTATTGGCGATTGTGAAGTTATTGACTCCCTCTTCAGTTTGAGTAGAGCGAGACAATCCAGCAGGGTCTCCAGTCAATAATACACCACCAATATGACCGTCCGCTACAAGCTGAGAGGCAATCCAGCGAGTGAATGAAGGAGTGTTGTTTCTCTTATCTTTGGGATAGCCGACATATTCAGGAAAGACACACACAATCTTATTGTCGTAATCAATCTGGATAGGAAGGCAACTCATATATGGATTGACATTGAAGTCAAAACTGAGGATGAGAGGCTTCATCGGATTGTAAGATTGTTCCCTAAGATTATGCACAAGATGCGTGTCGCCATCAAAATTCCAATATGCTGCCATTTTGTTACTGGTGGTAAATAGCCAGTTACCATAGAGCAGACGGTCTCGGTCAGCTTTATTACGAAGTTTGCTCAACTTATTGTAGTAGATAGCTCGGAATTGCTCATTAGGATTGTCGAAAAGACTGAATGGAATATAGCGATAACCAGACTGAAGTTCCACCGGATCTCCATCATCTGTCATTACAAAGGTAGAGCGCACCCATGTCAAACAAGGATTTGTTGACATAAACAATTTACCCACAATAAAGGTCTCTGCTATCTTATAACGAATACGGGAAGCCAATACCTCCACAGCCTTCTCAGAGACCTCAGAAACCTCATCTATGAAGCCTCCAGTGATTTCCAAAGAACCAAGGGAGTTGAAATCAGGGTCTTGAGGGCTTGGAGTCAAGTCCATTGCTATGATTTCAGAACCATTCCAAAACGTAATTACATAAGTCACGTTATTGACGTGGTAATGAATATCTTTCTTTAATCCCCATGAATTAAGTACATCATTCAGTGTTTTCCAAGTGGTTTCCAGAAGAGTCTTACGGACCTTACGAGCAACCACCATGCGAATACCGGGGAATTGAATACAACTACATACAAGCCAACAGCAGCCGATGTAAGACTTACCACCACCGGCAGAACCGCCACCCAAGACTTGTTCAGGAATGTCTGTATTGCCACATTGCACACATGTAGCTCTATAAACCTGATGTCCTTTGCTGTCAAATCCATTTGGCCGCATAGCGAGCTTACCCCCACACTTATCACAATGGTTAGGTTGCAGGGCGTTCCAAAGCTCATATTGTCTTGCGGAAGGTTTGAATGTTATTTTGAGACCTCTTGGTCGTTCTAATCTTGCCATTATTAAGATACTTTTCTCAATAATAGTCCGATAACTAAAAAGAGCTACGGTATAGTTACTACTCCATAGCTCTTAATAAATTTATTCTTAACAATTCGTATCGATTGCTGAAACATCATTACCACTGCTGGGAACAATCTGTTTTGTTTTCTCCAAAGGGATATATTTTATAGGTACAGATTGCTTAGGTTCGCGTCTGCCGCATTTTTCAGGATCACATTGTTCATTGCCAAATTCCCTACGACAGAACCATGTTTTGAAAAAATCACGTTCTCGCTCTAAATCCGCAATTCGTTTCGTATAAACAATCTCTTGCTGAGTCCTTGCCAACAAATCTCGCTGTACGTCTCGCAGTCTATCTGTTTGCTTATCAAATCGTTCCTCCCAGTCTTTAATATCTTGCTGATGTCGATCTTCTTTGTCGGCATTCATCCTGAGCAATTCGTTTATGCGCTCATCCTTGAACTTAACATGCTCACGCTCGGCTTCAAGCTGTTCTTTCCAGATATTCCATTCATCGGCCTTGCTCTCAACCTTTGCCTTACTGACGTTTGCCTCTGCTAAAGCAGCTTCAGCTTCTTTAAGACGTTTATTTTGTTTACGGTATAACCATGCTCCAACACCGCCCAATGGGGTGATAATGCCAAGCATTGTACCAAGCATAGTCGTGATTTCTGTAATATCCATATTCATAATCATTAAAACCGATGCTTAGTTCTTTTTAGATTGACATTTAATATTCTGCAATTTATTAACTGCATTTTGGCCAATCTTCTTTAAGTTATCAGGAGTGATTGGCTTGTTATTTTTTTTCATTTCTCGATGATGTCTATAGTTTGAAGGCTGACAATCTCAGCTTTTGGATTGTGATTGATTACTTTAATACCTTTTTGTTCTTTCCATTTGATTAATCCGAATAGCCAAGAATGTTTTTTCTGAACACTGAGTATGGTTAAACTGTCCCGAACTTCATAATCAATAATTTAAGTTTCGCAAGTACTGATTTCCAGAGGTAGAGTCATAAAAAAACGACATGGATTCTTGCCTAATTGCAGGAAAATGAGTAATTTTAAGTACCACCAAAAAACTAACTCAAAGCCATGTCGAT
>RIAY01000035.1 GCA_003833075.1 Muribaculaceae bacterium Isolate-036 (Harlan)
CTTTTTCCGCTGCTGTGCCAGGCATTGATTGCCGAAATCTGAGATTCGTCCCAGAATTTTTTGTTTTCTTCACACATTTTACTAAAAAATGTTGAATCTGACGGTCAATACTTTTCCGGACTAGACACCCTGTATATCGACAAAAATCTTGACTATCATGGATTGCTACAGGCATTCAGTCGTACCAACCGGGTTCTCAATGAGAGAAAGCGGTTTGGTAAGATTATTTGCTTCCGCGATTTGAAGTCAAATGTTGATGCTTCTATCAAGCTGTTTAGTAATGGTGGTGATGAAACGGGTATATTGAATAAGCCTTTCGAGGATATAAAACAAGAATATGTTGATTTAACTAAAGAATTCATCAAGCATTATCCAGACTCTCGTGTAGTAGATTATCTTCAGAACGAGGATGACAAGCGTAAGTTCATCTTGGAATTCCGTGACATAATCCGTAAGCATGCCGAGATACAGATTTACGAGGATTTCAATGAAGAAGATCCGGATTTCCCGATGGACGAACAACTCTACATGGACTTCCGAAGCAAGTATCTTGATATTCATGATACTTTCGTTGACTCAAAGACGGTAAAAGATAGCACTCCGACTGATGATACGACGGAAGCAGAAGCCACTCTTGATGATATTGATTTCTGTCTCGAACTTCTCCACAGTGATATTATCAATGTTGCCTACATTCTCAGTCTTATTGCCGAACTTGATCCTAATGCTGAGGATTATCCTGAAAAACGTCAGGAAATTCTCGATACTATGATTAAGGATGCCGAGTTGCGCAGCAAGACCCAACTTATTGACGGCTTCATTCTCCAGACAGTGGATAATGATAAGGAAGGATTCATGCGCGATAAGAAGGCTGATGGCAGCATCGACCTTGAAGAGCGTCTCAACCAATATATCCGACAAGAGAAAGGTCGTGCCATTGAGCGTATTGCCGAAGAGGAAGAAATTCCCATCGAGGTAATCAACAAATATGTGGCTGAATACGATTATGTACAGAAAGAACAGACCGAGATTATACAAGACGCGCTGAAAGACAAGAAACTTGGACTTGTGGCTCGTCGTCGTACTCTCAACCGCATCGTTGACCGCCTGCGTAATCTAATTAGAACATTCAGCTGGGACTGATTAAATATAAAAGCCGAATATTATGAGCGAAGAACTCCAACAAAAACTGCGTACTCAGCTTTGGGCTGTGGCTAATAACCTTCGTGGCAATATGTCTGCCAACGAATTCATGTACTTTTCTCTTGGATTCATCTTTTACAAGTATCTTTCTGAAAAGATTGAGAAGTATGCAGACCAAGCACTTGAAAATGATGAAATAACTTTCAAGCAGCTTTGGGAAAGTCAGGAGGAAGATGCCGTTGAACTTCAGGAGGAGGTTAAGAAGCAATGTCTTGAAAATATCGGTTATTTCGTTGAACCTCAATACTTGTTCACTTCAATCATAGACCGCATCAACCGCAAGGAGAATATACTTCCGCAACTGGAACGTTCTCTGAAACGAATTGAAGACAGCACACTCGGTCAGGAGAGTGAAGAAGATTTCGGCGGACTCTTCTCCGATATTGATTTGGCATCGCCTAAGCTGGGTAAGACTGCCGATGATAAAAACAATCTTATCAGCAGTGTTCTCACAGCCCTCAACGGGATTGACTTCGGAGCAGACGAGGCTACGCAGATTGACATACTTGGGGATGCTTAAGAATATATGATTTCGCAGTTTGCAGCTGGTGCAGGTAAAAAAGCCGGTGAATTCTATACTCCGCAGGAGGTGAGCCGTATTCTTGCTGAAATTGTTACACTTGGACATAATCGTTTGCGTAATGTTTATGACCCCCCATGCGGTTCCGGTTCTTTGCTCATCCGTGCAGCCAATATAGGTAATGCCGTTGAGATATTCGGTCAGGAGAAAAATCCCACCACCTATAATCTTGCCCGTATGAATATGCTCCTTCATGGTATTAAGTTCAGCAATTTCAAGATTGAAAATGGGGATACTCTTGAGGCAGATGCCTTCGGCGATAAGCAATTTGACGCTGTAGTGGCAAATCCTCCGTTCTCAGCTGAATGGAGTGCTGCCGATAAATTCAACAATGATGACCGATTCAGCAAAGCCGGACGTTTGGCTCCCCGCAAAACAGCCGACTATGCTTTTATCCTTCACATGATTTATCACCTCAATGATGGCGGAACAATGGCGTGTGTTGCACCTCATGGTGTACTGTTCCGTGGTAATGCCGAAGGTGCAATTCGTCGTTTCCTCATTGAGAATAAGAATTATATTGATGCGGTTATTGGACTTCCGGCAAACATCTTCTACGGTACTTCGATTCCGACCTGCATAATCGTGATGAAGAAATGCCGTAAGGAGGATGACAATATTCTTTTCATTGATGCCAGCAAGGAGTTTGAGAAAGTCAAAACGCAAAACAAACTCCGGGAAGAACACATCCGCAAGATTGTCGAAACCTACCGTGACCGCAAGGAAATCGAGAAATATAGCCATTGCGCTACTCTCCAAGAGATTGCCGATAATGACTATAATCTCAATATCCCTCGCTATGTTGACACATTCGAGGAAGAAGAGCCTATCGACATCAAGGCCGTAATGGCTGAAATCAAAGAACTCGAAGCAAAGCGAGCAGACCTCGATAAGGAAATCGAAGGCTACCTCCGTGAACTTGGAATCGTTGAATAATCCCACAAGACTATCCTCATGGCACAAGATAAAGACCAAAAGACCCTTAATGTTCCACCTTTGCGCTTCACCGGCTTCACCGGCGACTGGAAGAAAACCACACTAGGAGAAATAGGGAAAACCTTTAATGGATTAACAGGGAAAAATAGTAATGACTTTGGACAAGGTTCACCATATATTACGTATAAATCAATATTTGATAACTCAAAAGTTGATATATCTCGTGTTGAATACGTAACGATTACAGATAATGAAAGGATTAAGTCAGCTCAAAATGTTGTAAGGCTCGGCGATATATTCTTTACCACCTCTTCAGAAACCCCAACTGAAGTGGGAATGACATCTGTTTTGCTTGATGGGATTGAAGACTGTTATCTTAATAGTTTTTGCTTTGGTTACAGACTATCTAATAAAGAAGAGACTCTACCTGAATACTTCCGCTTTTATCTTCGAGCAAGTGTAATACGCAATAAGCTTTCTATCTTAGCACAGGGTAGTACACGCTTCAATATATCTAAGAACGAGGTCATGCGTATGGGTATTAATTTACCCAATAGTTCTGAGCAGGAAAAAATAGCGGCTCTATTATCCTGTATTGACGAGCGCATCACTACTCAAAACAAAATAATTGAGAAATACGAGTCCCTAATTAAGGGAATTGCACAGCATTGCATTAAAGAATCAACAAGTGGAAACACATATGTAAAACTTGGTGATATTTGTCAAATTACAACAGGAAAGCTTGATGCAAATGCACAGGTAGATAATGGGATTTATCCATTTTTTACTTGTGCAGAACAACCATTCAAAATTGATAGCTTCGCTTTTGATACAGAAGCTTTACTAATCTCTGGGAATGGTGCTAATTTAGGATATATCAATTATTATAACGGAAAGTTTAATGCTTATCAAAGGACTTATGTATTAGATATATTCTCCGAAAATATCCAGTACATTAAATGGGCGTTGAAAGTATTGCTGCCCCAAAGAATTGCAATAGAAAAGAGTTCAAGCAACACTCCTTATATAGTGCTATCGACTCTCAGTGATTTAAGGTTACCAATCCCCAACAAGAGCAATCAATGCCATATAGCAAAATTAATGCAATCTTTAGAAAGAAAATTATCAAGCCAAATTACATTGAATGATTCTTATAATAAGTTGAAGCAATACTTACTCCGCCAGATGTTTATATAAACATTTGACAGAGCAGATACTGCTTTTGTGATGTATAAGCTCTAATAATCTTATTCGCTGTTTTTAATTGAGACTTCAATAATGATATTGCACAGCCTATTTCTCTTTGTTTATCAAGAGAAGGTATTTTGAATACAAGTTGCGAGAAGGCCTCCATATTTAAATTGCGTCTAACGATACTTGCACCTTGCTCTGATACCATCATATAGCTGTATAAGGCACGATGAGTCTTTAACATTGCCGCCACAAACTGATTGTCGTAACCATCTGCTATTGAAAATACTTTGTAAGAAGGAGAAACTATCCCAATTTCAAATCTATCATTGTAATTGATATTCCCCATCCATAAATTTTGAGGACTTAAAACAACATCATGAAGCCGAATAATTTTATAGCCCACATTGTTTTCACTTGCGATATCCTTTGAAAAATACTCTCGCTGAGAGAATATGCCCTTAACTGTGGAACTCAGTACCTCATGTTGATTATTCGTTCGTGACCGTTCCGACCGTTCCAACAAAATATCTCCGAGACAAACAGATTTTCCTCCAGTAGCATATAGCAGTATATTGTTTAGTCCCTTAATTAGGGACTCGTATTTCTCAATTATTTTGTTTTGAGTTGCAATGCGTTCGTCTATAAGCGACAAGAGGTTGACAATCTTCTGTTGTTCTTCTAATTCGGGAAGTACAACCTTAATTGATTTGAGATGTTCTGGGTATAAGTGTACGACTGAAACGCCCTGAGCAACTCGTGCAATATCATATTTACGTTTACCATTTAACTGATAGCTCATAAACGCGCCGTCCTGTTTGTCAAAACGCATAATATTCAAATCTCCACCGAGTAGAATACCTTCCATTTTAACGCATCGAGCTGTTGCAATGTCCTCTGCTGTTTCTCCAGAACATGGAATTAGGACATCGTTAGCCTGACTTCTCATCAATTTAGTGGAATCAACTTTTGTCTTGCTATATACTTCATCGATTATCTCAGACTTGTATTTTGTATAGAGTTCACCATAAAGGATACATTCATCACCTTCTTCTGATAATTGGTCTTTAGAAATCCCATTCCCTTTTTCTATTTTGGCTATATCTCTTATTGTACATTCTTTCCACTCGTCGGTGAAGCCGGTGAAGCGCAAAGGTGGAACATAGGTTATATTATTTCTCTAAGTTTTTGAATAACCAATAATATTAACACTATGACGCATCTGACTATCAGACAAATCGCGGACGCATGGAAAGAGGAAAAGCGTCCGTATGTCAAGCGTTCCACCTTTGCAGCATATATGCTGACGCTTGAAAATCATTTGTTGCCATACTTTGGAGACATGACTGAACTGAGTGAATCAACCGTTCAATCCTTCGTGCTTGAAAAACTTAACGCGGGGTTAAGTATCAAGACAATCAAAGATATCCTCATCGTCTTAAAGATGATTATGAAGCATGGGGTCAAGAATAAGTGGATGGACCATGCTGAATGGGATATAAAATACCCGACTGCAACAACTCCGTCAGGCATTGAAGTTCTGACCATCGCCAATCATAAGAAGATACTTGACCATATCAAGGCGAACTTTTCATTTCGCGCACTTGGTATCTACTTATGTCTCACAACAGGACTTCGCATTGGCGAAATCTGCGCTTTACGCTGGGACGACATTAACGTCCAGAACGGTACACTCCAAGTGAAGCGTACTATCGAAAGAATATATATAATTGACGGTGATAAGAAGCATACGGAGCTAGTAATCAATGACCCCAAGACACCTAATTCCGTGCGCGAAATACCTCTCAGTGCGGAAGCTCTCTCGCTCATCAAGCCGCTTATGAAAGTCGTCAATACTGATTTCTATGTCATATCCAATGACCGCAAGCCCATTGAACCGCGTACATATCGCTCGTACTATAAGGGGCTGATGAAATCTCTCAGTATCCCGCCAATCAAGTTCCACGGACTCCGTCACTCGTTTGCTACTCGTTGTATTGAGAGCAACTGCGACTACAAAACAGTCAGTGTACTCTTGGGTCACTCCGACATCTCGACCACCCTCAACCTCTATGTTCATCCAAATATGGAGCAGAAGAAGCGTTGTATCTCAAAGATGTTCAAATCGCTCGGTAAGAACTGATACGGATACATAAAAACAAGCCCGACGATTCATGATGAAAACCGTCGGGCTTGATTAATAAAGATTAGTAGAACTTAGCGGGGTGGGGTTAGAGACGATAGTAGGCGATGCGGCAGCCGGGGACTTGGTCGGTTGAGAGGGGACCGCGGCTCTCGTCGGCGAAGTGGATGAAGCCGTTGATTTTTGCGGTCTGCTGGAGCCAGTGGACGAAGGCCGGGAGTTTGGGAGTGGACGGTGTCAGCTGGGCCTCGGAAGCTGATATTGATGACGATGAGGGTCATGTCGGGGATTCCGAGGTGGCTTTCGGAATGTTCCCACAGACGGAACTGGATGTTTCGGCGGTTGTCGAAATAATAGTGGATACAGGCACCGACCGCGTTTCTTCTCGCTTACGACATCGGCATAGATCATAGTGGTTTTTACGCTACGATGGGTAAACATCTTTGATACTACAGATACGTCGATATCCAGCGAGATAAGGAGCATAGCAAACGAATGGCGAAGACAGTGGAACGAGAGCTTTCTCTCAATGCCTGCTGCCTTGACCCATTTCTTGAATGGCTGTTGTGCCATTGAGCGGCGGAAGCCTTTGAAGATAAGCCCTTCACCACGCTTACCACAATATTTCAGAACCTCTTCACTTACCGGCAAAGTGGCCTCTATAGACGGGTTCTACCTATTACTCTGGCAATATTCGGGCAAAAGAAAAGGCGCTCAAACTGAACGCCTTGACTATTATTTCAACTTATAGTTACCTGTCTTTAACCGTCGGTCATTTGCCGATGCAGAAGCGGTTAATTTACTGATATACAGATGAGCGTACAAAACGGGACTATTCAGGTTTCGTTATGAATTTTTTGAGACTCTCATATTGCACATATATGTCAGGAATCTGATATTTGTATTCGCTTATTGCACCTCGACCGCGCTCAATATCCCTGATGACTTCTTTGCAGCCTCCGGCTATGGTCTTATTCACACAATCTGTTGCGAATGTGGCTTTGATTTCGGGGATGAGTTCCTTCGCGTCTATGTCCATCAGATTGCTCATCACAAAACCGGCGAATGTGCCGTCACAAGCTCTCTGAACAGGAAGATTTGAAACCATATTGTTCAGAAGTCGTCGGAACACTTCGATAATTTCGCCACGTCTTTCCGGCTGATTGAAGATTATCATTGCTAAAGCATCGGGTGCCTGTGAGCGGAGATAAGAGTCCAGTCCGGCTTGATTCAGATACGCTTCTATTGCGGTGATATTATCCTTGCCACACGCATAAAGAGCAGGGTGTAGTAGTTCCGGAGTCAGGTCGCCAAGATGATAGTCGGCAAACTCATCGGTCTGTCGCATAATCTCAAGAACTGCATCAAGACCCTTGTCGCTTTGAAGTTGGGCGAGAAGTATGAGCGAGTGCATAATAGCACTGTTGTTCCAACTCTCGATTGTATCATCATTGATGCCCTTATATGTTTTGCCAATGGAATAGAGTATGACGTTGCTGATGTCTTGTGCCGCTTCGTCCTTCGGCAGAGCAAGTATGCGGTCGATGATCTCACGGGGCAGACAGCTGTAATTATCAGGCGAAAGCAGCTCATCCGCTATAAACTGATTCTTGACGGAAAGCGTCTGAGGATAGTCGGGGTATTGATAGGTGTATTCCTCATCGGGATGACGGTCTGATTCCTGTTTCATTTTTAGCATACCGTCCAGAGCCTTTTTTATGGTATCTGAGTCTATTCTGGATAACGGAGTGTATTCGTCATCTTCAAAGTCATCCTCATCGTCTTCATCGCCGTATGGTATGACAAACTCAAAATCATCGCCAAGATTCTTCTTAAGGATATGGTAAAATGGCATTTCTTTTTTGTCTGGATGGACAATAAGGAAATGTTTTCCGTTTTTACCGAAATCATATTCTATTAGCGGAATGTCCTCGGTATCTTCTTCGAGAATATATCCGGCAGGATCAAACTCTTTATTAGGCTTTATGCCACCATCCTCTGCGAAGGCGATTGCTCCGTAGATGATATTGTGGGCTTCGTTGTAACTGATTTCTTCAAGTCCCATACCTTTCCTATAGTTGTTCAGGTACTCTTCAAAATCAGATGGAGTCATGTTTTCGTGATAATTGGCATCCTTCACACCCAGACAGAATGTATCAACGAGGAAAGAAGCCATAACCAGATTGCCGCTCGGACGCACTCGTGTGACTACGATATGAGCCATTCCGGATTCCTGCCAATCAGGAGGAGCGATATAACATTTGCCAACTGGCAGGGTTCGCGCTTTTTCACGCATGAACCGATATGGAGAAAGTGCGGGCTGCTTTTGTCCCTTGCTGTTATTCTTGGATTTTTTCTTTGCCATGATAATCTTGAAATGTGGTTATAGTTGAAACAAATTTAAAAGAGAGATTGATTACCGTTCCATATAAATTTTCTAAAAGTAAGTCTTGACGGCGAAGAGGAATTGGTCGATGAAGATGCGTTTGAAGGCTGCGATATTGTTCTGCTCGTAGAACATCAGCATTGCCTTTTTGTAGTCGATTGAATCCACCGTGCGGAATGAAATCGGGCAATAGCCGTTGGCGATGAGAATACCGTTGCTCACGATTCTGGCAGTGCGCTTGTTACCGTCGGTGAACGCCTGTATATAGCTGAGTAAAACGAGTGCGAGCAATGCTTTCTCGAAGATATTGCTCTTGCCGTTGATGAGCCGCACCGTATCTTCAAGAGCTTCTCGAATTTGAAACTCATTGTCAAGCGGAGTGTAGTTTGTTCCGGTTATACCAACTCGGCGATGACGGATGCTCCTCTCAACGCCTAATTCTTTTGTAAGTATCGCATGAATCTCCTCGATACGGGCGACTGTCATATCTCTAAGATAGTCCGGCACATCGAGAATAAAGTCGAGCGCATCCTTGTGATTGAGTAGCATCACGGCTTCCTCCTTGGTCTTTCCGCTTGCAGTCTGCTTCTCCTTCAGCAGCCTCTCTGTTTCCAGCAACGAATAAGTATTGCCCTCTATCTGCGAAGATTTCCATGACAAATCGATTCCGAGACGTTCCATCTCTTTACGATATTCCAACTCTGACATTTCCGAAAGATGCTTACGGAACAGTTCCTGTGCGTCATCAAGCCGTTGCAGTTCCTCATCGGAGAATAAATCCACCTTTGAAAGAATTTCATTTATGAGCTCAAAATTGAACGACTCCTGCACCTGACGCTCGTCGACATCCTTGTCAAAGTATGTGTCAAGATTCAACTCCATAGTCACATGAGCCTGCGGAGTAAGTCTATAACGAGTAGCCGGTCCACGACCTATAACCTCAATGTGTCCCTTTGCGACACCATCGGCAATCATTCGTTTAAGTGTCGCCGGACTTGGGGTATTGGTCAATGCCGAGCCTATTTCAGCACGTGAAGCCTCCGGATTGTAGTGAAGGAATTGAAGTATTTCAATCTCTTGAGTCATGTATGAAAGTTTTATCGGCTCAAAATTACTAAAATTTATTGGAAAATCGGCTCAAATTGAGCCGATTTTTGCCATGTTAGCACTTTATTTGAGCCGATAGGCTCTATTGTCTATGGCTTATGATGTCTTACTCTTTGCATCTTTTTAACTTTGTCATCGTATGTATATGGTGATTCCGGGAGTTCCAGTATTAAAGATTCCCAACTTGTAGCCAATGGTTATTTGTAAGTGTCACCATGATGATATTTATATCCTATATATGGGTATAATATTCCATAAAATGATATTTGCAATACTTCGGTTATTTTTTGTGAGTTTGTTAACGGCTCCGAGGAGCCAAGTGTTTAATCCGTTAAAAATCTGATGCTTAGCATGAAAATTTAACACTAAAAATTTGGTCAAGTCGCTGAATTTCAGTAACTTT
>RIAY01000036.1 GCA_003833075.1 Muribaculaceae bacterium Isolate-036 (Harlan)
CCGACACCTCTCATTTGGTCGATCTCTTCGACAAAACTAAATCTCAAAATTTCAATGTTCTCTACGACCCAAGTGGACCAAATTTATTTAATTTTTAACTAGCTCCCATTTTTATGGGACACTAGTGACAGTTTCTTACATATAATTCGTGTTAAATTCAAGACATGCACTTAGGATCAACCACATTAACCTTATATTATATGAAACAACTTTGTGCAAAAATCTGTCTTGTGACAGCATTGTTATTCACAGGAACCATTGCAGCCATGGCGCAAACTCAAAATGCCATAATCTCTTTCTTGAAAGAAGTTCCCAAAGGAAATATACATAACTGCACGGGAGATGATTTAATCAACCTGCTTGATGACGATGCAAAAAAATGGGTGGAGAGTATCGAATGTAACAACATTGACATCGTAAGTGGTCGCTCCGGCGTTCTCATAAATGGTTCCGTTGAAAACAAGAATGACTCTTGGATTAAAATCCGTTTCAAAACAACATCATTGATGAATTGTCTGAGAATAAACACTTATGCGATAGTATTAGACAATAAAACTCCTGTAACGCTGATGTTCGATGAAAATGTATATCTTAAAAAAACGATAGTGGATTTTAAAAAGGATCTCCTTTCCATGTCTGCCCAAAATATCTATGATGCAATAATAAACAAAAACAACACTACTACTACTGTTCCATTCACTGTCGGCTCTGAGATTGATCCTTCATTACCTCTGCATTCGGTTTCCATCTGTATTCCGAAACAAAAACAGAATGCCAACGTGCAATTTTATGGATTTAGAATCTTTTATAACGGTATAACAGTAGAAAATGACATCAGCACAGGCGTTTCTTCAACCCATGAATCGTCGGAAAATGAAAAGCCTGTTTATTACGACTTGACCGGAGTTAGATCAGCTGTTCCTCCTGCCAGCGGCATATATATTCGCAAGACTGGAAACCGAATTGAGAAAATCGTTGCTGGCGGTAGGAAGTAAAACTTGATTTTAGTTGGCGTGCAGATTCTGTATGGACATTCCAATAGGTTGTCCTCAGATTATATTCCATAGGCGGTTACTGCTGTTCAGTGGAGTCGCGCCATCGTAAATCTCTAATCCATATTCCGACCTTTTTGCAACTCCTGTATAATGTCCGTTTCCTTCTAACCGGAATGAATTATTGGCAGTAACTTTGTGCACTCGTCTTGACTTATATCTCGCTGATGTAATGAAAAATAAGTCAAGACGAGCGCGGCTGCAAAAAGTTATGAGGGAAGTAAACCCACAAGAAACTACCAGCGCTTACGCATTTGATATGTGTATGACGGTTCCTATGCGGACGATGCCGTTTTCCAAGACTTTGGGTGTGTTGCGGATTGTAAGAGTCAGCAAGGAGAAATATCTGAAATTCAATATGCTGATGTGCCGGGGTGTTGATTGAGCCGCAAGGCTGGACAAAGAGTTCTTTGGGGTCAGCGGATTTTTCCAGTGGGCGGAAGGGGATGTCGGAGCATAGTGTTATCTTTGCAAATTGAAACCAGACCAACTACTCAGATCCATCCTCCCCGAAGTCCTGATAGACAACTTCGACATTGACCGCTTTGAAAAAAGCGATAGCCGTTTCGACATTTGGCTTGATGAGAAGAATGAACAACTTCGCGAAGACAAGTACAATAAAAACATAATCTCCTACGGCTTTGGTGATTACCGGACTATCCAGGATTATCCCATAAGGGTGCGCCACATACCTGCATGTGCGGAAGCGCAAGTGGCTGGACAAATCCACCGGCGCATCGCTTGTCAATGACCGGTTCCATGTCCAGCGGCTCATTCCCGAAGCCGTTGACCAGCTGAAGATACGTCACCGCTGGGAGGTACTCGATGCCGAGAACAAGGCAATCAGGGAGCATCGCCGGAGGCGAAAGAATGCAGTCTCAAAAGAAGAACGTGAACTGATCGGACAATGGGAACCCAAGAGGATGAAGAATGGCGAGACCATGCCTCAGATCATGGCGCGCAGCCGGCATATAATACTCAAACACAAGTCAAAATGGAATGTACAGCAGAAGATACGCACCGGAATATTGTTCAGAATGTTCCCCGATCTGGAAAAGGCATAAGGGCTGTTTCTAAAGCTTGTGGACATATTCAACGAGAAAACTTATGCCGGAGTCGCCAGACTGAATCTCGCCAGATGGTACAACGAAGTGGAGGCCTTCGGGAATAATGAATTCAACAAAGTTCTGGAGACTTTCGAGAACCACAACACCACAATAATCAACTATTTCGAGCGAAGGCTCACAAATGCCTCGGCAGAATCCTTCAATGCCAAAATCAAGGCGTTCAGAACACAGTTCCGGGGAGTCGGCGACATCAGGTTCTTTATGTTCAGACTGCCCACTCTATACTCTTGACATCCCCTTCCGCCCACCGAAAAAATCCGCTGACCCATTTTATAGGTCTTCGATGATTTTCAATTGTGGTGACTCGGAGAGGTATGATTGAATAAAAGACCGCTAACTCACTGAGAATTAGCGGTCTACTGTGGTGCCACCAGCAATATAAACGTTAAATTTTTATCAATCGGATTAAATTCAATTATATACTAATATACTGATATTAAGCCAAATTAAACAATTTTCAATTTAGGCAGATAGCGGCTGTTTTAGAAATTATAGTGACTATCGTAGTGACTATTCAGGAAAAGTCACTAACTTTGCAGTGTCCGATTCACAAGGGAATCGAACCTAGGATTCTATGGCAAAATCTCTTTCCCGGTTCTTCATCCGCAAGCAGGACGAGAAGAACGAAATCGCAACTCTTTTCTTTAGGGTGCAGAACAAGAAACACAAAGTCGATACGCTCTTTTCCTCTCAGATACGTGTGAATGTTGCGGAGTGGAAAGAGGCTTTGTCGTGTCCTGAAAAATGGATGCGACATCAAAGGGCGAACTTCAATCTACACGACTCACTCAATAGGATTGAACTGGTAGTGAAGTCGGAAGTCGAGGGCATGTCTTTCGATAAGTCACATGTTGAGGCCGAAATCCTCTCTATCGCCAATCCGAAGAAAGCAGAAGCCATAATGAAAGCTAAGCGTGAAGAGGAGGAACGGCAACGCGAGGAAGAACGCATAAAGGAAGAGCAGGAGCGTCTGATAAAAGAGGGCATCGATGCTGAACGCGCCAAAATATGGAACTTCATCGACCGATTTTGCAATGAAATCAAGAGCGGTGCCAGGCTTAATGGTCATGATAGATATGCGCCCGGCACTGTGAAGGCATGGAATAGCTTTAGGAAGCTGTATGACTTGTTTGACAGAAAGCATCGCTACACGTGGTATGATGTAGACCGTGCGTTCGTCACCAAATTCCTGAATTTTATGGAGAAGAAAGATTATATGGTGACTGCGCAGAATAAATATCTGGTCGATCTCCGCGCAATCATCAGCTATGCCTATGCCGACGGAATACACGACAATGACCGCGCCCTGCAATATTTCGCAAAAAAGAAAATTGAAGAGAAAGACAAGGCTATTGAAATATACCTTACCGAAGCAGAGCTTCAGGCATTGTATGAAATGCCACTGTCAGGCAAGCAGGAAGAGGTGCGCGATATATTTCTTGTCGGGTGCTACACCTGTCAACGCGTGAGCGATTACAACGACATTGACAAGGATTGTTTCACCACTACTGCCAAAGGAACACCGGTAATACGCCTCATTCAGAAGAAAACCCGCAACGAGGTAAAGATTCCTATAATGAATCCCAACCTAAAGGCTATATGCGAAAAATACAACTACAATCTCCCTTATGTTGTTGACGTGATACTCAACCGCTACATAAAGGAGATTCTAAAGGAGTTGTCCGATAAAGTGCCCGACTTAGCCAAGATGGTTGTAACCAAACTTACTCAAAAGCAGAAGAAACTGGTGGAAGACGGCAAGCTCGTTGTCGAGCACAACGAAAAGGGAGAGGTGATAATGCCTCGCTACAAGTGCGTGACAACCCACACAGCCCGCCGTAGCGGAATCACCAACATGTACCTAACCCACAAATACTCCATCATACAGATGATGCACGTCAGCGGCCACAAGACACAAAAGACCTTTATGGACTATATCAAACTCTCCTCGGACGAAATCGCCGACGAGATAGACGCAATCGCTAATGGCGCAAAATCCGAAGTATTTTGACTATTATTACTCGGAAACAGCTACAAATCAAAATATAAATTGTAATTTTGAATATGGAAACAAATAATTCACAGCTCGTAATCTATCAGGCGCCGGACGGAAATATGTCGATTGATGTGACAGTTCAGAATGATACCGTATGGCTGAGCCAAGGGCAGATGGCCGAACTCTTTGACAAAGATCAGTCAGTTATTGCCCGCCACATCTCTAATGTTTTCAAGGAAGGCGAGCTGGAGAAAGAGAGTAATATGCAAATTTTGCATAATACTCTGTCGAAGTACAAACCGACTCAGGTTTACAGCCTTGATGTTATTATCTCTGTTGGCTATCGCGTTAAATCCAAACGTGGTACTCAATTCCGCATCTGGGCAAATAAGATATTGAAGCAGTATCTTCTTCAAGGCTATGCCATAAACGAGCGGATAGCTGCACAGAAATATGACGAGCTTAGTCAGTTGATAAAAGTGCTCGGCCGCACAATCCAAAATCAGGAAAGGCTTACGGAGGACAGCCGTTCATTGCTCGATGTTGTTGTCGATTACACATACGCCCTCGACACTCTTGACCGCTACGACTATCAGGAACTGAAGATCGAGGACACCACCGGTAAAGAGTCGTTTCATGCCACTTACGAAAACGCCATGGAAGTCATCCGCGAGTTACATGAGAAATTCGGTGGCAGCACATTGTTCGGCAACGAAAAGGACGATTCCTTCAAAAGCTCCATCGGTCAGATTTACCAGACCTTCGGTGGCGTTGACCTATATCCCTCAGTGGAGGAAAAAGCTGCCATGCTCCTGTACCTTGTTACCAAAAACCACTCATTCAGCGACGGCAATAAACGCATTGCCGCCACACTGTTCCTGTGGTTCCTCAATGGCAACGGCATTCTCTACAATGAGGATGTCACCAAACGCATTGCCGACAACACCCTCGTCGCCATTACCCTTATGATAGCAGAAAGCCGCACTGAGGAAAAGGACACAATGGTAAAAGTCATCGTCAACCTAATCAACAAGAACAACTGAGGATAAGACGAAACAACACCCGAAATATGCACGGCTTAACGATTTCATGCCGAGGATTGACCTGTCGGTGCTGAATGATTATGTAACGGCTAATCTCTGCGCTGATTTTCATACTCGTTTGGGACATTTGTCACACCTAATGTCGATTATTAGTTGTAACTTTGCTTAATTACAGATAATAGACTCAAATGAAACTGCTAAGAGCCTTATTCTACCAATATTATTGGTGGCAGATGCGACAGGAACAGGATGGATTCTTCGTTCCTCTGTTGGCTGTGCTCAGTGTCCTGTGTCCGATTTTTGGGATAATCGGTTTTGTAATGTTTTCGGCTGATGTTACAGATATTATTGATTTGAAGAAATTTGATGTGAAAATATTAATTTCAGCCATGTTCATTCTCGAACTCGCCGCTTTATGGTGGTTGCTTTTGCGAAAGAAACGATATAGAGTGATAATCTGCGAGCATGATGTCTATAATATTTCTGCGTATCGACGGCTCGCGGTGATATATCCAATTCTATCTGCAACACTTTTCTTTATTGGACTATATATCGGTTATCTACATAATTCGGCAGCGATAAACCAATGATTATTAGCGTATGAATCGCCACATCAGTAAATCTCAGCGACAAGGGTTCATAATCCTGATGATATGCTCGGCTATAATGCTTGGCATAGGAATCTATATGTTTGTGGCTGATTTCAATTCGACAAGCATCGTAACGGGATGGCGCTCCAATCCTTCCGAGCAAACTATATCATGGCAAACTCCGGTATTCGGAGCGATCGTCATGCTCATATTGGGTATTCTAATCAAAATAGACAGGCACAAATTACCGAAAATGGACATCCAAGGCAAACGCACTTTCGTATTTGAAAAGATAACGGATTATCTGAAAGATAATGATTTCAAGAAACGAGGCAATCATTTCTTCAAAAGCAATGGTTCGATAGGTTATTGTGTGAACATTCAAAATGATAAATGGAATGATGCCAATCAAATCCGCTTCACATTGAATGTCGGTATATTTACAGGTGCTTTTTGGCTGGAGCATGAAGATTACAAACACACAGGGATTGTACCCTCTTTCCCTAAGGAATATGAGTGTGCTATCCGGTATAGAATCGGCGGCTTGCTTACGGTCAAAGAGGATAAATGGTACTGTATCACCTCAGGCACGGATGTCATGAAACTAAGGAGCGAAATAGAGCGCGACCTAACAGAATATATATTGCCATTCTTTGCCCGTTACAACACTGAGTCCGATGTCATACCCAATCAATTTATCTACCGGAAAGGAGGCAAGCGATGAAAAGGTGTCAGAAAATAGTATCATATTCCATTGCCATAGGCTTTGTAATAATAATTGTGCTATCTATTTGTGGTATCATTCTTATGGGATATAGCACAGCTGATCATAGGATAAGCGATATTAAACAAAACCTTGACAGTATAATAAGCAGAATTGAATCGTATAACGTATCTAATCATACGTTGCCGGAAGCAATGTCTCAATTAAACTTTAAGCAAACTATCAACGGCTATTTATATGAGGGGAACATGGGCATAGATATTCGTTTCAGATATTATAATTTATCTGATGGCAGTTATTTGGTAGAAGTTTTCAATGAAGAGGAAGATTCTATTATAAACCAATTTTATAGTCCTGCTCATCAGTGGGAAAACGAACCGGATAATATGGTATGGTTCAAAATTGAAACAAAAGCCTATGAGTTATCCCAAATAAAGAAAATCCATGACATATTAAATCCGGTATCATCTTATAGGTTCAGCATACCTTTTACATTGGATAGCGTTACAAGGAACGACAATATATTAAGTATATTGTCGGATATTACAATACATTGTGATTCGATCGGATATCTGGCAATTAAATCTCCTGATAAGCAAACACGAATGGAAGGCTGGACAGCATTTGATAGGTATGTATATCCTGCTGAATATTTAGGGTGTATGTTTGGAGAATGGAAATATTATGACGGTCAAGGCAATTGCTACCGTAAGTTTTGGAACTATAAAGAAAACGACAGATTGATATATGAAACTGACCGATAAACAATTTTGGATATTGCTGATTGTGATGGTGTATGCTTCTGTTGCGTCCGCACAAACAGTTTTCTCTGTGGAGAAAATAAGCGAAACGGAATATGTTAAAGCCGAAAGAGAGTGTTCGCGCTATAATGTCATTCCGGCTGATACCATTGCCGATAATGATATTGTTTCTATGGTATTGAAGGAATCGCAAGCTAAATTTGAACGTCTTGATTCTGCTTGGCAACAAGAAATATATGCTATTTATGATAACTCGGATTTTGGTTTTAACAAACGATGGCTAACATTTCTGCCTGAACTGAAATTATATGGTTTCAATATCCCTGAATCGCCGCATGACGATGCAATATGGTGGTTTGATTCTGAGAACGGTAAATATATCTGTCGCGCGGCTTGTCCCACGGCGATAAACACCAATGGGATTTATGTGTCGCAGGTCGGTTATGATTGCGACTGGCCCTTAGATTTGAGATTCTTTCGTCGCGAAGGAAACTTCATATATGAATTTGAGTCATACAAGAGTCTTCAATACAGTGGTGAAGGACCTTATTGTCAGACCGAAGAATCCGGGCTTAGCACTATCTTCTGGCATGACAACAATACGTTGTATGTGAAAACCATCGACCATAAACGTCAAGAATCGGTATATCTAAAAATCAAAGTTCAGCAGACCGTCAGGGACATGCTTGAAAACGTAATGCCAAACAAAGCTGTTAGACCGGCTCCGATAAAATCTGTCAGGGATAATAAAAAAGAAGGCAAGCATTGAAACTGATTTATCGGGCGAAATGGATAATTGTAGTATTGTTCGCGATTACGTTCTTCTTTTCTTTCGCTGTTCTTTTTGCCGGAGGGTCTACTAAGATTAATTGGTGTCTGTTGGTCGCAAATATATTGCTGATATTCTTACAGACGGAAAATGTGGTCTTTGCGTTCAGGAGCAAGTATAAAGAGATCGGAGCCGCTTTGCTTGTAATTCTTTTTATATATCATGAGTTGGAATTATACCATTAAAGCATTAACAACCGGTTTTGAATGAATAAATCATTATATATCACTGCAATTGTCGGTAATTTTATATTGCTGGTTTACGCTGCTGTCCTTATTGTCGGGATAAGTGGTGGGTGGCTTGACGGTAAGTTATGGCTGCACTCTGATGTGGCTAAAGTAGCACAGCTACTGCTTATGGCTTCGGCGATGGGATTGTTGTTTGCCAATATCCGTATTAGCCGTGTACGATACGGTGGCAGGTATCTGTCATTGATACTCTGCGGAAACTTCTTTGTCAATCCCTTCCTGAGTTTATATTTCCTGAGCGGCAAGGCAGACGGCAAACAGGCATCGGAGACATTTCCAAAGCGCAAGGTCTATCTATTCCTTCGCAATGTGCAACTGTTTTGGCTGCTATATACATTAGCGGCAGTGTTCTATACGCCACTGATTGACTCGAAAATAGGCGGTATATTTTATATCGCTTTGATTATCGCTGTCTCTGTGTTCATACAACGCAATATAGCAATAGCCATAAAACAAGACACGCCCGGATATATATTGCTAAACGTGTGGTTCTGTTTTTTCTACGCCCCGATTTATTCACGACGCGTCCTTAAAAACAACTGGTTATGAAAAACAAAGAGGGAATCCGCGTTAATCAGATAAAACACAGGTATTATGAATAAGTGGCAGAAGATATTGTTGGTAGCTTTTCATGCCGTGATGCTGGTGCTGTTCCTCTTTATGGTGTTGAAAGGCTTGCAGTTGCGTTGGCGGTTGGGATATGTACTGTTTTGGATGACTGCTCTGTCAGGTTGTGCGGTATATTTCATTCGCGGTAAAAAGCGGTGTATAAATACTATCTCTCGGATATATGCCTTTTGTTGGATACTTCTCTCGATTGCAGGCATAATCTTTACATTCCTGACATTTGATGCCGTGTATTGCGAAACGGACAAATATATCATGAAGGAACCGTCGGTAATTATAGGGTTCGACAGTGCCATTCTTTATGAGAAGAAGGGTCTGCTTGAAGTAGAGAAACAGCGATATAAGTTTGTTCATCCAAAATCCTTCACTCCATTGGACTCCATCGGGGCGATTGTGATTTACGGAGATTTCGACAATGGCGAAACAACAGATGATGGCGTGGCAATACTCCCTCTTGACGATTCGTTTGATAAAGAAAAACACTAGTGTCCCATAAAAATGGGAGCTAGTTAAAAATTAAATAAATTTGGTCCACTTGGGTCGTAGAGAACATTGAAATTTTGAGATTTAGTTTTGTCGAAGAGATCGACCAAATGAGAGGTGTCGG
>RIAY01000037.1 GCA_003833075.1 Muribaculaceae bacterium Isolate-036 (Harlan)
GCCATCACCTGCCATCAGTGCGGAGTCAACGTCTTCGACTACTTCTGCGACATCATCGACCGATGTGCCGCATGGCCGCCAAACACCCCGATCGAAAAATACCGCGACCTGCTTCCCGACCGCTGGAGACCCTCACAAAAATAGCCGCCCAAAATCCGGACGGCTATTTTTTTAAGCTATACCTGCTATCGCGGACGGTTGTACCTCGGCATCGGAGAGGACGAGGGAGACGCTGATATCAAATTCCGTGACCCCGGCGAACTCACACCGCAGGAGCGTCAGCGTATCCAGTCGGCAGGCATACGTTTTGCTATGGGTCTTGTAGAGCGTGGCACAACCTCTTTCCCCGACTATGCTACCAAGATGGTTGGATTGTTGGGCGACAAGATACGTCCGTGGCTCAAATCATTCTACGAGGGCGCACGTTGGACACCCGGATACGAGAAATACGCCTTTACACCTACGGAGCAGGTAGCCGTCTTTGACGTGCAGAACTTCGACAAGAAGCAGGCAGACCCTATCGCGCAGGCTGCCATGATTGTTGAAGAGCGCAAAGCTGCCACCGCTTCGGAGCAGGCGCAGAAAGAACTTATTGAAACCCGAAACAAAAACCGAAGAGAAAATGACAAGCAGAGAGAAGCAGATACAGCAGCTCTTGCAGAAAAAGCAGAGGCTGTTGCAGGCGAGGCAGAAAGTATCGCAGAAACTTCAGCAGACGCAGGCGAACTCAACCGAGCCTCGGAACTGATCGACCAAACACTTGATGAGGTCAATGACCAACTGGCAGTCCTCGGCTACTATGAAGCCGTTGAGGACGATTCGAAGTTCCATGAGAGTTACGGCTATATGCTCACAGCCGAGAAAAAAGCCGTGGCAGATGCAACAAAACTTGCAAAGCAGTTGGTAAATGACCTCGGCATTGACATTAAAGTAACGAGTGCGACCACACCGCTCGGCCGCAAGAGCGTCAAGAAAGGCACTGCGGTAAGAGCGAACATCGCCCCGGCAGGTGGTGACGTAATTGTAAATCTGCCTCTCAACGAGGGCAGAATACTTGCCATCTATATCGGTCTTGAACCGGTCGCAGAGAAAGGCTCACGCAGGCAAGGCGATAATCTTGCCGTTGAGCGGATACTCTATCGTGTAGAGAATCCCAATGGCAAAGGAATGGAGCGTTACGGACATAATATGTACGCTCCTGTTGAGTCAACCTATGCAGATTTCCTCCGCAGGGTTAAGGAGATTACACGCGACTATCTTCCTAAAGAAAAGTCTGTAGATGAACTTTGGCAGGAATGGTCTGATATGGCAGAACGTGGCGAATCTCCATATACCATCACTCCCGAAGTTGAAGCGCAGCTTGCCGAAGAGCGAAAAGTAGACGTGACACACAACGGCTACAAGGTCGGCGATGAGGTCATGTGGGACCGTTACGGCAACGGCAATTGGGAGAAAGTCAAGATAGAAGATTTTGACACTGACGGAAGGCCTATCTTTGAGGCTGTCAAGGGTGTCATGTCAGAAAAGGGAGACTGGAGCCGCGTCAAGCCTGCCGATGGAATCTTCGGCGAGGCAAAGCGTGTAGCAAGAGCCGCACAGGAGAAGAAGCGAAGTTCTCGCAAAAAAGATGTAACTTTGAAGCCGGAACAACCTGTCGGAGATTTGTTCGGCGGCCTATTCGATAACACTCAAAACTTAAGCAATCATGAAGAAACTGAAATGGGAACTCGCCCCGGAGAAGCCGGGGGACAACGACAGCAATTCAAGCAGGATACGCAGGTGGGAGGAGATGAACCCCGGCGTGAAACTGAAAGACCTGCCGGAGAAGCAGGCAGTGGAAGCACTGGCATGGATTCTGATGCTGACCGAGCAGGAAGCAGAGGATTACATGACGTGGCTACGCAGCCAGCCTTAGAACGTCTGCCCGAAAAGGAACGTAAGAACGTTCACAACAACCATGTAGAGCGCGGCACCGAAGTCGCGCCCAAGAGCGAGAGCGCACGCATCAAAGCCAACATCGTCGCCATCGAGACGATGAAGAAACTTGAAGCGAGCGGTGAAGCACCAACAGCCGCCGACATGAAGAAACTTCGTGCATTCAGCGGTTGGGGCGGCCTTGGCAAGGCTTTCAGCGACTGGGATACAAGCCGACAGCTCAGGCAGCTTCTCGGCGATAAATTATATGATGAGGGCGCGGAAATGTCGCGCAACTCGGCATATTTTACCCCAGCTTACATTGTAGATGCAATGTGGGATATTGCGCGTGCAATGGGATTCAAGGGTGGTCGCGTCCTTGAAGGTTCAGCAGGTATCGGCAATGTCCTCGGTCTAATGCCACAAGACCTTAGTGAACGTAGTTATATCCGCGCCGTTGAAAAAGACCCGACAACAGGCAAAATGCTCAGTCTGCTTTATCCCGATGCCGTTGTTGATATTGACGGCTTTGAGAAAGTCAAGATAGAGACTGGCACATACGACCTTGTCATAACCAATGTTCCGTTTGTTCCCGGCTTGAAAGTCGCAGACACAAGCGGTGACGGCGACATCTCAAAAGAGTTCAAGACCTCTATCCACGATTTTTGTATTGCCAAGAACGTGCGCAAACTGCGTGACGGCGGTGTTGGCGTGTTCATCACCACAGCAGGCTCGATGGACGGCACAGGCCGTTTGCATAAATGGCTTAGCAACCGTGAGAACGCAGACATTGTTGGTATGTTCCGTATGCACAATGAGACATTCGGAGGCACTAATGCCACATCCGACATCATTGTTGTGCGCAAGCGTGTGAACGGCGTTAAGTCACCCAACGCCATAGATTGCTCACTCACGACAGGAGTGCGAACAGCCGAGTATGACACCGGCGAGAAAAAGAAAGTCAAGAATGTTGGCGAAGTGCCAATCATCAAAACGCTTTCCATGTCATACAATCGCTACTATGTTGAGCATCCCGAATACATGGCAGGCGAAATGCATTTCGGTTTTGAAAAAGGCGACACCAGTTTCAGACCCGAAAGCAAAGGTTTGTATCCGATTAAGGAGAAAGACCAGTCGCAACTATTGAGCCAGTGGGTTGAGGATATGAAGCAGAAGTTGGCTGACACCTCGGAAGAGCCTGCTCCCACGGTAATGAACCACCGCGATGAGTATGTTCCCACCTATGACAAGGTTGGCAATGAGGTAAAGACTGGAACTGTTGTTGTAGATTCGCAGGGTCGTATCTGCGTCAACTATGACGGAACGGCTCGTCCACTCATGTCCAAACTTGACAATAAGAATCCTAAAAGTGCAGATGAACGTATTGCACAGTTCAACAAGAACAAGGTTAAGGGTCGTAGTCGCGTACAGGTGGTACAAGATTACAATGCCATCAAGAAGGCCCTCAATGACTTGCTCGAATACCAAAAGACATCAGATTCCGATGAGGGGTTACAGCCGAAACTCAAAGCGTTGAACCGCGCCTTTGATTCCTTTGTGGCGACATACGGACACCTGCACGGCAATAACGGCCTGGCATGGCTGAAGAATGATGTTGACTATCCCTCCGTGATTGCCCTTGAGACATATCGTGAGGAAGGTCTTGAACACAAAAAGGTGTTTGGCAAGGCTGATATATTCAGCCGTCGTGTCGTTGTTCGCCCCGAACAGCCCAAGGCAACAAATGTCCGTGACGGAGTAACACTCAGTATCCGTCAGACTGGCTCACTTGACACCCGATATATCGCAGAACAACTCGGCATGAGTGAAGCAGATGTTCGCCGTGAGGTAATTGAAGCCGGACTTGGTTATGAGAACCCACTCACACATTCAATGGAAGCCGCGCACGAATACCTGTCGGGGAATGTGCGTGAGAAAATGCAACAGGCAGAGGTCAACAATGAGGACGGAAGATACACACCAAACATCACCGCCCTGCGTAAGGTTGTGCCTCACAACATCCCATCGCATTTCATTGAGTTCAGTATCGGCTCTTCGTGGTTGCGCCCTGAACTCTTTGAGCAGTATGTCAAAGAACGTACAGGCGCAAGTGTGAAACTTACCTATGCAGGTGGTATGTGGGCCATGGATAAGCCAAAATGGACTGGGGAGCAGGACAAATCATTCGGCATCCGAAATGAAATCTGCGATAAGATTATCACTGGTACGGAGTTGATAGAGGCCGCCATGACCAACCGCACAATCCGTGTGTCAAAACAGCAGAAAGACGGCCCCACGATATCCGACCCTAAAGCTACATCTGCCTGCGCCGCCAAAGTAGATGAAATCCGCGATGACTTCAAATCGTGGCTGCGCTCTCGCATGGAATCTGCCCCCGAACTGGCAAAGGAAATTGAAGAGACCTACAACAACATCTTCAACAACTCTGCGCCAATGACTATCCCCGATGAGTATATTCCCGAATACTTTGACGGAGCCGCGCGAGTTATCGGAGGGACGCCTATCAAGATGCGCAAACATCAGTCTAAAGCCATTGTGAGAGGCACGATGCAGAGCCTTATGCTTGCTCATGAGGTTGGCACAGGTAAAACTTTTACCCTCATCACCACAGCAATGGAAATGCGCCGTCTTGGCACTGCCAAGAAGCCGATGATTGTAGTGCAGAACGCTACACTCGGTCAGTTTGTGGCAAGCGCGAAAGCACTCTACCCGGACGCACGCATTCTCAGTCTTGAAGATAAAGACCGCAATGCAGAAGGACGTAAGGACTTCTATGCAAAGATACGTTACAACGACTGGGATATGGTTGTCATTCCCCAGTCTGTATTGGAGCGCATTCCCGATCACCCCGACCGTGAACGCCGATTCATCGAAGAATCCATCCAAGAAAAGATGGACGTTATAGAGGCTATGTCAAAAGATCGTGAGGCAGGACGCGCCGTTGCAGCTCTTAAAAAGGACGTTGAAAATCTGCGCGACCAGTTGAACAAACTCAGCGACACCGAGACAGCCGAGGGTGAAGTGACAGAGCGCGTAATGGTTACGTCCGGCTCAAAGCCGAAGAAAGACGGCAAGAGAGCCGCAATCGCAAAGGAGAATGCCAAGACTCGCGCGGAAGAGATGCTTAACCGCGCTACCGATGACACTCTCAACTTTGATGACCTCGGAGTGGACGCTATTCTTGTAGACGAGGCACACGAATACAAGCACCTCGGATTTGCCACTGCCATGCAACGCGGTGTCAAGGGTGTAGACCCGTCATATTCAAAAAAGTGTCAAGGTCTGTATCTCAAAGTAAAGGCGGTGCAGGAGAAGAGCGGTGGCAGAAATGTAATCTTCGCAACCGGTACTCCTATCTCCAATACGGCTGCAGAGGTTTGGACGTTTATGCGTTACCTGCTCCCGCGTGAGGTCATGGAGGGCCATAACATTTGGCACTTTGATGATTTTGTGCGCAACTTCGGCAGCATCCAACAGATGCTTGAATTTACCACGCAGGGAACGTATAAAGAGAACAATCGTTTCGCAGGCTACTCAAACCTGCCCGAACTCGCACGAATATGGGCAGGCATAACCGACACTGTTCTCACCGCTGAGGCAGGCGAGGTAAAAAGCCAAATCCCCGAACTGGAAGGAGGTCAGCCGACCGACCTTTATTTGCCGCAGACCAATGGACTGCGAGCCGTTCTCAAATTCGTGAGAGCGCAACTCAAAGCCTATGATGAAATGAGTGGGCAGGAGAAAAAAGAGAATAGTCATATTCCGCTCGTCATGTATGGCATAGCCAAAGCAGCCGCCATTGACGCTCGGCTTGTCATGGCTAACGCCCCCGATGACCCACACAGCAAGACCAATGAAGCCGTGCGTCAGACTCTCCGCTCATTAGAGGACAGTAAGGCATACAATGGCACTGTCGCAATCTTTGCCGACAACTATCAGCGCAAGAATAAGGGAACTGGGGCTGTCGAGTTCAATCTATTCGATGACATCCGTACCAAACTGATTGCGCAGGGTGTGCCTGCCGAGCAGGTTGTAATCATGCGTGACGGCATGACCGACAAGGCCAAAGAGAAAATCTTTGCAAAGGTCAATGCCGGAGAAATCCGCGTGATACTCGGCACAACACAGCGTCTTGGTGTAGGCGTGAACATACAGGAGCGTCTTCACACGCTGATGCACATTGACGCGCCTAACCGTCCTATGGACTACTGGCAGAGAATGGGTAGGCTCTTGCGTCAAGGCAATATGCACAAAGAAATGGGTATCCCCGTAAGGGTTATACGCTTTGGCGTTGAGGATAGTCTTGACGTGACCGCCTATCAGCGACTGAAGTACAGCCGTCCGCAATAGCGTATTGACGAATATCGGGTTATTGATGTATTTTTGTGGCTAAAAAGACATATGGGTTACAACAAGAGTCTGTCGGCAGTATATTCGGACATATGGGAACGCTATAAACATCACTGTGAGCACGAAGGCATTATTGCTCTGAACCGCTTCTGCGAAGGAGAAGGCATCAAGGCCCAGCGACTTTACGAGTGGCTTCGTCGCCGCAAGATCAGTATCAGTGATTATCAAGAGAGTCTTTCGGGGATGCCTGCCGGAGCAGGGCATCATGAAGAGGCGTTGTTCCGGGAGGTCCGGCTTCCACGCCCCTCTCATGCACGCGGAGATGCGGAAGCCGGTACGGCGGATGTTGTCCGCGACATACGCATCGAGCTTGGCGTGGGCACGGTCATGAGTCTGGGAGAGATCGGGGTCGGTGGTCTGACGATGCTGATGGAGGTTCTTACACGCAGAGGGGATGTGGGGGCTTGAGCCTGATATCCGGCTGTGGGTCTGTCAGAGGCCGGTGTCGATGCGTTACGGCATTCGCGGTCTGACCCAGATGGTGTGGTCGTGGAAGGGTCACTCTCCGGCATCGGGCGATGTGTATGTGTTTTTCTCCAAAGACCACAAGACCATGAAGGCGTTGAAATGGGATGGCGACGGATTTTTGATGTACACAAAAAGACTGTCGCGTGGCCGTTTCCGGGAGGTGCTCAAAAAGGGCGATGACGGCGTTCGCAGGCTCCAATGGGACGATTTCTATATGCTGATGAGGGGGCTCACGCCTGTGAAGGTGACGGTCGAGAATCGCTTCAGAATGGCTGCAAAATAAGATGTAACATTTTAGCAATCAAGTAAATAAGCGGTGTAAAAGTTGCGTATGTCGGATATTTTTCGTAACTTTATGCCATGAAAAAGAACGAGTTGACAGAGTTTTTGCAACGTCAGATCGAGTACCTTCAAGGACGGCTCGATGAGGCGTTGGTCTCTGTCAACTCGCTTACTTTATCTAATGAAAAGCTACAGACGACCAACGAGAAACTGGTAGCGACTATAGAAGAGCTTCGCAAACAGATGGCCTCAATGGAGGAGGCGATGAAAGGCAGGAATGCGGAGTTGAGCAAAGAAAAAGCTGCGCGTCAGGCCGTGCAGCGTCTGCAGGGCTCGCCGTCAGAGCGCCAGACAAAACCGATGCCGGCTCATGCCGTATCAGAAACTCCGGAACAGAGGCCACAGAAGAAACGCACCAACAATGGAGCCAGGAGAAAGACCCATCCCGAGTGCGAGGTAGAGACGGTTGTGGTGGAGCCGGACAGCCCCGACTTCAAC
>RIAY01000038.1 GCA_003833075.1 Muribaculaceae bacterium Isolate-036 (Harlan)
GGAGGATTTTACCCCAACCTCGGGGATCTCAGGCTCATACCTGCATGTCTCCACAGTCTTCGGACTGTTTAACATTCATTCATAATCTCAAACCCTCTGACCCGTCAATATTTTTCAGGACGCTACAGTGCGAAATAAAGTATCTCCACAAGTTAAGGCAACTACATCTACGCTTTTAGACTGCTCCATCATCAAGTCGTACGCATATTGCACACTACCACCATGTCTCTGGGGAGGCAAACCTATGACATAATGCAGTATTGTCATCTCAAAACAATTTCTAAGAAGTTATTAAACAAGTGGTTCACTTATCAACATTTTGACAAGACAGCAAATCAAACCAAAGTCTCCCTATATTCTCAATATTAAACCTTTTGGAACACTCTATTGCATTCTTCATCATGCCAATCCTCAAATCTTCACTATCCATTAGTTTTTTCATATGTTCAACATATGCTGCAACATTACTGTCTTCAACAACATATCCATTTTCTCCATTAATGATAATGTCTTGAAGTGATTCATATGTGTTGAACGCGATTGGGATACACCCGAACTGCTGGGCTTCAGTCAATGTCAACCCCCAGCCTTCCGATTTACTTGTCATCATGAAAATCGAATCCTCTAAATAGAATTTTTGGGGAATTTGTTCTCCTTTAAATACTACATTAGGTACGGAATGTTTTTTTACAATATCTTCATACTGTTTCCGGTTTGGACCATTTCCAACTATCTCCAACGACCAGTTTCGATATTTACTATCTTGCATTATTTCACGCCATATAGCGATACTTAGACTTATCCTCTTTTGAACTTCATCCAGCCGACTGACTATCAGAACACGTTTCTTTTTTTTAAACAAATCGGCTGCATCCGCGAATTCATTAAAAGACAGAGCATTAGGTATAACCGTAACTTTATTATCCGAAAGATAAACCTTAGCATAAGATGAAAATTTGTTTTTAAAACCCTCCGACAAAAGAACCAACCGGTCTACATTTTCATATGCCTTTCTATACAACCATGAAAACCGAGATGCCTTTATCTTGAAATAAGGCATAAACAGTATTTGCTTTAATGCAATCTTTTTATATACAGCTGATCCATACCTCAACATCATGAAAGCATTACGATAACTGAATATGCGCTGTTCCCATCCGGGCTGGAAATGATGTGCCAATACTATCCCCACTTTATCTCCCAAATGCTTTCTCAAACTGATAGCCGCCTCAAATTCCCCTTGGCAAATTACCCATTCTATACCGTTATCGAATATATATTCAGACAATTTTTTGTTTATATTATGCTTATTCACCTGAATCTCACGATTTTCGAATAAACCAACCCTTTTGTCCGTGTCATTTAGATAATAAGCCGAAAAGCATTTACACCCATAATCTCGTTCCAAGGCACTGGCAATGCTTGATGTGATTCTCTCTGTTCCACCCTTTGTAGCCAGAACCTGAGACCGTGTTATAAAAAGAATATTCATATATTATCCAAGCAAGTGATCATTTACTCAAGCTATTTAGTAAAACCTTTCTATCGAGCACTACAATCTTTGTCATGATAACCCATATCAGCATGTTTCCATAACATAACAACATTGTCCATATAGACTCCATTATGCCATAACATGCCATACTTGCAAAGATAGGTAACAATGCCGCATTACTGACATTAATCTTCAGGATGGTCTTTATCCATAAATAACTTGAAATTGCCAATCCTAAAACTCCACCCAAGAATAAAAGATGCAAATAAGAATTATCAATTGTCAGTTGATTTATCATATCCGTACCGATAAGATAATCACGTAAGGTGCATTGATTTATAAAATCCATATATAATCGGAGCCTTCCCGATGTAAGAATGTCAATGATAATATTTGTATATCCTATCTTAGCAAGATACAATATCAAAAACAAAAAAAACAATGGAAAAAAAGCAAGAATATGCTTTGCCTTAACGAATGTTCTCACTATTGATTCTGATTTCAAACACCATACACACAATATAAATACCATCATGCTCATGACGAATGTGCGCGATAAGGTTATAGAATATATTAAGAATGTCAACCCGGCAATAAAAACGCAGAAAATTCGATAATGATTCTTTTTAACCATCACATAAGCATTGATTATAAAAGAATAAATAAACATTGCCAGCCGATTAGGATTGCTGAAGCCCCAGTCTCCCCTTTTTCGGACATTCTTAATCTCTCCCTCTGCATAGAACTCGTATTCAACCATATTGTCATTAGTAATCCCCAAATAGTTCATAATCCATACTGCAATAAAAACCATTAGTATTAAACCTACATTAATTCTTGCAAAATCACGGACGGAAAGCCTATCCGCCACCAAATATGAAGTAGAAAAGATTAAGAAAAGGTTTCTTGTTGCCGGATTAACTATGGATATGAGAGCTATGGGGATAAGAATCTTGACATAGTTATTAATCCGCATGGTCAATAAAGCTGCCATGACTATAATATAAAACAATGCGTCAAGATATACAGAGCGAAAGTCCAATACTGCCATATAAACAAATCTGATATGGAATAGAACCATAAGCAATATAGCTAATATATCAGAAGATTCCGCTTTTCGCAACTCTTTTGTCAATTCCATATCTCTATGGCAACAGTGGTTACTAATATACATATGAAAACTATGCCTCATTAGACAACTCCATTAGTTCTTTCCTCAGAATCTTATAATTCTGAATCCCGGAGCTCTCTGTCGAAGTAAGATAATTGTTTATATATTTAATCCTTAAATCTTCATTCACTTTTTTAAATTCCACTTCATTTAAATCCACTTTATCAAGAATATAATATGATAATCCAAGAGTTTCATGAGCCAATAGGTCAAGTGTTTTTTTAACATGACCTAATTTTATATAATCTTCGGTAGCTACGAATGCTATGGGTTTATTTGATAAAAGCGCATAAGATATTGAATTGCAAACGTGCAAAGTAACCATTCTCGCATTGAAAACCAAATCATCAGTCTTATATTTTATGATACTTCTGTTCCCAAACTCTCCTCCACTATAATCAGACTTTGGATGTGCAGCTATTACCACCGGCATCCCATATTTTTCCTCAAGATAATCAAAATATCTCCTCATCGTTTCTTGATATTTTTTCCCATCCGGTAATCGTTTAATTTTGTAGAAATGCTTCAAGTCACTATGAAATGGGAAAAAAATATCGCAAAAAACTATATAATCGCCTCCTATTATATTTTCATGAGAATTGAATTTATAATTTTCATAATCAGGGTGATTAATGGCATCTGTACGATATAGCCAACCATTAGAAGAGAATATTTTTATCGGTCCCTTTATCCCTCTTATTTTATTATATGCTCTTATTTTTATGCCTGCTAATTTTCCACAGAGAGTTTTGGGTAAATTCTTGATATTTAAAAATTTGACACGATGCATAAACCTCTGTTTCAATACAGAATTACCATAAAGTTCTATTTTTATAGTATCAAAACCTAAATCCGAAATGTGTCTAAACACTCTCCGGTTATCCCAAGACCGGAACACCTCTTCTACAAATATAACATTCTTGGAATCTTCATTTTCTAAAAGGCTTACAAATTGATTCTCTGTTAGTACACGAGTCAGATATTCAATATTCTTAAGTTCATCCGGATTAGACAAGCCTGGATTCAACCATTGGGATAAATCCCATACATATAGTTTTATTTTTGCTTTCTCAAACAAATCGTAAAACAATTGTTTGCGCCTTATCGTCCAAGGTTCATGATCAAGCAGTATAAATTTCTTCATTTTAAACAACGTTAAAGTGCCTTTAAAATAGATGAATACCCGTCAATCATATTTCCCAAAGTAAATCGAGAATTGAAAAGTGATTGGGATTTTTCTCCCATACCCTTCCAGTCGTATTTATCGATTTCTTTTAATATGTCTGCCAACTCTTCCGCATTGGGATTAATTACAAAACCGGTTTCTTTGTGTTTTATCATCTCGGGTATTCCTGCCACATTTGTAGATATTATTGGCAAACCAATTCTTTCAGCCTCTAATATTGCCATTGGAAACCCCTCGTCCCGACTCATTAGTAAGAATATATCGGATTTCATCAAGTATTCATCAACATTTCGCTGATTTCCAACAAAGCTTACAATACTATTAAATCCTAATTTTTCGCACTCCTCTTCAAGCCTGTGTCTTTTATCTCCATCTCCTACGAATGTAATATGAATTTTATCGCGCTCGCATGGTTTCATTAAAGACAAAGACTTGATTATAATATCTTGTCCTTTACGCGATGTAATAGAGCCTACACTACAAATTTCATACAAATTATCGTTTTTTACAACGTCGTTACATGAATCAATATGTGGCAATCCATTATATACAAAATGTACTCTATCGGGACTGATTTCAGGATGGTTGCGCAGAAATAGTTTGCAAGGATTGTTTGCGACAAAACAAATTTTTGTCACTTTGTTTATAGTATAATGTTCAACACGATTTAAAAGTCTCATTACCCATGAATCATTAATACAGGGAAAATATAAAGAGAGCATTTTAAATGTCTCACCATTATTATGCAATGTCAAAAGTATGGGACGGTTTGCGCTTGTATGCTTCAGATAATAATAACACGTAAATATGTCATGAAAAAACAACGGTGTTTTATCTTGCGGATTTTCATCTTCAACATAACGTTTCGCAATTTTTTTAGATGATTTCATAAATCCCAGATATATGGATATTGCAGATTCCAATGTTGGAGAATGAGATATTAAAGCCTTCAGAACCCTTTTGATACAAGATTTCACTCCTTTATTTTGCAAGACCATATCATTCGACCTACATTTTGGAGTCTCCCAATAAGTATCGTTTGTAACAAAATTACAGGACACTCCATTTGTCTCAAACAATGACCTATTATTATATAAGAGTTTTATAACGGAACTTGCTCCATTAGGAGCATTTAACCAACCTCCATATATCACATCTACCTTCTTCATAAAATAAAATTTCTATGCATAAACATGCCATTCAATTTTCTTTCGCACGTAAATATAATGTGCCCAAAGTGACATTGCAGCAATAATTGTACAATACCCGACGGTTATTCCAATCACTCCGTAATGCAACCCCAGAACCAGTGTTGAAAGACAACACAAAGCACCTGTAACTACAGAATAAGCCAAAAGCGGTTCCTTTTTATGACACCTTAGATATACTGCCCAGGCATTGACAAATTGACTGATGAATACAGCCACAATCATTAATAAAAGTGGAAGGAATGGCAAAAATCTATTTCTTAGAGGCAGCTCCAGTATTTGCATGATTCCCAACATAATTAACAGAACAGTCAATAAGATAAAACATACTATTGACATTTGTCGGACAGTAGTATGGAATAATTTATCAAGTTGTAAATAGTCTTTTAATGCTATCAAACGTGACATTACTGGAATCTTAGTACTTATCCAACTTTGCGAAAACGCAGATATACTATTCAATGCTGTTAGTGTCATTCCCATTTGTCCGGCAACTGCTGCACCTGATGTTGCAAATAAGACTGGATTGAAAAACTGCACAACAAAATAGCTACTGACCCAACTCAATGCAATTTTCCATTGATACGGAAATATCTCATTCCTATAACTGATCTTACTTTCGATTCTTACACCCCACAGAAACTTAAGAATAGACAATAGATTATTTCTTGTAACCAGAATAAAAACAATTATACTGGAAAGAAGAGAACTTAACCCCAGAACATAGAGTTTAAATCCGGCTATAAATAGAATCCATGACAAAAGAGGTGTCATTAACTGTTGATAAAACCTAATTCTTGACACTTCCTTAACCTTCCCCATTCCTGTCAAGACCGCTAAAACCGGCGATAAAAAAAGACTCAACCCAGTACTAACACACACCAATACCCATGGTGCCAGCCATACAGAATCATGTGTCTCTACTGAAAAATGTGAAAAGAATATTATTCCGCAAATTACAGTAATGATTACGAACATCAACGATACGATACCATACCATCTTACACTGAATCTTAACAAATGCGCAATCCGTGAAATATTATCGCTGCTCCCTGACAATTTATATACTTCTTTCCATTCAAGACCTGCCATCTCATGTCCTACAAACTGGATTAATATATTTGTAAGACCTAATTCAAAAAAAATCTGTATTGCAAGAATACTGCCAAATGTATAATAATACCCTTGGTCTACTTTTGAAAGGAATCCTGCGATCATTAAGACAGTAACTACCCCAGTTACGCCTTGAACTACTCTTGCTCCTGAAGAATATGCCACAGATTTGTCAATGCCTATTTTCCTCAAATACTTCAGAAAACACTCTTTTCCCATTTTGAATCTGTCACTTCAGTAAATTCTCAACAAATTCTCGAAACGCTCCTTTTCCTCCTTGGATAACGGTGACATATCCCACTTCGTCCTTGACCGCCTTGATAGCATTAGCCGGGGCACCACTGAAACCAACCGCCTTTAACAGAGGCAAGTCTGGTATATCGTCACCTATATATGCAACCTCATCAAGCGTTATTCCCAATTTATTACAGAGCGATATAGCTGTTTCAAGTTTATCGTTTATTCCTTGAAAAACATAATCTACCTTTAACTTAGCCGCTCGCCGTTCCACAATTCTTGTGTCTTCTCCCGTTATAATACCGACCGGAATACCATGCTGATGTGCCAAAAGCACTCCGGCACTATCATATGTGTGGAATCTTTTCCACTCATTGCCTGTCTGGTCATAATACATGCTACCATCTGTCCAGACTCCGTCAATATCAGTAAGTATGAGCTTCGGAATAATATTCATAGAAACCGTATGATATTAATTATCTGACTGATTTTGCTGGACTTCCTACAAGCACACAGTCGGCAGGGAAAGTGCGGGTGACAACTGCGTTTGCCCCGATTACCGAATTGTCTCCAATTTCAACAGAACCCAGAACTGAACTCCCAGCATATATCGTCACGTTATTCCCAATACAGGGTCTACCTCCGTTCCTGCAACCTAAGGTGCATCCCTGATGGATAGTGAAGTTGTCACCGACCTTACACCGGGCACCTATCACGGATCCAAGCCCATGGTTAATCTTTAGAGACTTTCCGATATCCGCACTGTAATACAATTCTATCTGACCGATATGCCTTCCCAACAAAGAAAACGAATCTTTCGAATTACCACCTCTAATGAATTCATGACGAGCTAATCTATAGCATATTATCGCTATTAATTGTGGGGACTCTTCTATTCTGCAAAGCCGGATGCAGGAATCATCGGGATAATATCGGAGATAGTCATGACGAAAGTCCGCCAATGCATTTTCGTAAACATTGTCATCACACTTGAAATCATGACGATACAGCCATGTCATGTTTTTGATGCTTAATAAATAGGGTGTTCAGTTCTATGTTCCAAAATTAACTCGCATTATTGAGTGTCCTGGAACGCAGAACCACCCGATTCGGAGATAGATTCTCCTTGGCCCAGAGATCTATATCCTTGAGTTTAACATTGGCC
>RIAY01000039.1 GCA_003833075.1 Muribaculaceae bacterium Isolate-036 (Harlan)
GCCATCACCTGCCATCAGTGCGGAGTCAACGTCTTCGACTACTTCTGCGACATCATCGACCGATGTGCCGCATGGCCGCCAAACACCCCGATCGAAAAATACCGCGACCTGCTTCCCGACCGCTGGAGACCCTCACAAAAATAGCCGCCCAAAATCCGGACGGCTATTTTTTTAAGCTATACCTGCTATCGCGGACGGTTGTACCAACAAACTCGGCGGCACAGTAGAGAAGCGTTGCGAACAGCTAACGAAAATACTCAACAACATTGGTGGCATAGACCTTGGTTGCGAGTACGACGATAATCAGATTGACCTTTTCGGCGACGCATACGAATACCTAATGGCGATGTATGCCTCCAACGCAGGAAAAAGCGGCGGCGAGTATTACACGCCTCAGGAGGTGAGCGAACTGCTTGCCCGTATCGTGAGTCATGGACGCGACCATGTGAACAAGGTCTATGACCCTGCCTGTGGCTCCGGCTCACTGCTATTGCAATTTGCCAAGGTGCTCGGCAAACACAACGTCAAAAAAGGCTTCTTCGGTCAGGAACTGAACATCACTACCTACAACCTGTGCCGAATCAACATGTTTCTGCACAACATCAACTATGCCGACTTCGACATACACAACGGCGACACGCTTCTCGAACCCTACCATTGGGATGATGAACCATTCGATGCCATAGTCTCCAATCCGCCCTACTCCACAAAGTGGGTAGGCGATGACAATCCTCTGCTGATTAACGACCCCCGATATGCCCCTGCCGGTGTACTCGCACCCAAAAGCAAAAGTGACCTTGCTTTTACCATGCACATGCTTTCGTGGCTCTCTACCGAGGGAACGGCTGCGATAGTAGAGTTCCCCGGCGTGCTTTATCGCAGTGGCAAGGAACAGAAGATACGCCAGTATCTTGTGGACAACAACTACGTTGATACGGTGATTCAGTTGCCGCCTAATCTGTTCTTCGGCGTAACCATAGCCACCTGCATTATAGTGCTGAAGAAGTCGAAGCACGAAAACAAGACCCTGTTTATCGACGCTTCGCAACTCTTTGTGCATGAGGGAAACAAAAACAAACTCTCGTCCGACAACATTGCCGCCATCATTGCCGAGTATGCTGACCGCAAAGAAGTGGCGCACTTCTCAGCATTGGTTGATAACAAAACTATTGCCGAGAATGGCTACAACCTCTCCGTAAGCAGCTATGTAGAAGCTGAGGACACCCGTCCGCAGACCGACATAAAGGAGCTTAACGCCCGCATTGCCCGCATCGTAGAGCATGAAAACCGCCTCCGCGCCGAAATCGACGCGATAATCCGTGAACTTGAAGCCGAAACACTATGAGCAAGTTAAAAGAACTGATTGACCGCCTCTGTCCCAATGGAGTGGAGTTTAAGCCGCTTGGAGAATTAGGTACTTTCTTTGGAGGTCTAACCGGTAAATCCAAAGATGACTTTAAAGATGGCAATGCCAAATTCATCACTTACGTAAATATTTACTCGAATCCAGCCTTAAATATTGATGTAACCGATTTTGTCAAAGTCGATGAAAAGGAAAAACAAAATCGTATTCAGAAAGGCGACATTCTATTTACCGGCTCATCAGAAACGCCAAACGAATGTGGTTTTACATCTGTCGTTACGTCAGATATTTCCGAGCCAATATATCTAAATTCATTCTGTTTTGGGTTGCGTCTTAGTAACCCGGCATTATTTAACCTTGATTTCTTAAAGCATATTTTACGTAGTGAGGAATTGAGAAAGCAAATTGGCAAAACAGCAAGTGGTGTTACTCGCTTTAATGTTTCAAAGGCTCGACTCTCAAAGGTGGTCTTACCAATTCCTCCTATTGAAGTGCAAGACGAGATTGCAAAAATTCTCGACCGCTTCGCGGACTACGCAGCGGAGCTGCAAGCGGAGCTGCAAGCGGAGCTGCAAGCGCGTAAAGAGCAATACGAATATTATCGTAATCTCTTACTCACCTTCAATCCCTCCGCCTGCGGCTGCGGGACCGATGGTGAGCAAGAGACAAAGGTAACTACCTGGGGGGGGGCATAGTTACGAAACTGCTTGGAAAACTATGGGCGAGATTTTTATTATGAAAGCTGGTAAATCAATTCCGTCTTCAAATATATCAGGTTACAATCCTGGTAATTATTTTGCTTGTTATGGCGCTAATGGATTGAGAGGTTACGTTGATAAAGCAAACAGACAAACTGACAATGTTCTTATTGGTCGGCAAGGAGCTTTGTGTGGTAATGTCTGTTTTGCAAATGGGCCATATTATGCAACAGACCATGCTGTCGTAATCGAAAATTCATCTCTATTCAATAATCGCTTTCTGTTTCATCTCTTGACCAACGCTAATCTAAATCAATATAAAACCGCGGGTGCTCAACCTGGTTTGTCAGTAGAGATATTAAGAAAAATAGTTATTCCCGTTCCACCCCTCGAACTGCAAGAGAAAATCGTGGCTATCCTTGACCGCTTCGAGACATTAGTCAACGATCTCACACAAGGTCTGCCCGCAGAAATAGCCGCAGTCAAGGAGCAATACGAGTACTATCGTAACAAACTTTTAACTTTCAAATAAATAGCATAATATCATGGCAGAGCTTTATCAAATGGTGTCGGAGAACCCGGAATCAACCATCGTTGCCGAGTTTGAGCCGGGCTATCGCAGTTCAGCTCAATATCAGAGCGAGGCTGAGATGGAGGCTGACTTTATACGTCAGCTCGAACGCCAAGCATACGAGCGCGTCAATATTACAAGCGAGGCCGACCTCATAGCCAATCTCCGCTGTCAGATTGAACGGCTAAATGACATACAGTTCACCGACAATGAATGGAAAGCGTTCTTTGCCGAACACCTTGGCAATCCCAACCACGGCATCGTAGAGAAAACCCGCACCATTCAGGAGGACAACCGCAAGACGATTGTCCGCGAGGACGGATCAACGGCCAACATCACCATCATTGATAAAGCCAATATCCACAACAATCATCTGCAAGTCATTAACCAATATGTGCCGGAAGGTGGAGCTTACGAGAATCGCTATGATGTGACGATTCTCGTCAACGGTTTGCCGCTCGTCCATGTGGAACTAAAACGTCGTGGTGTGAGCATAAAAGATGCCTTCAACCAAATTAACCGCTATCAACGCGATTCTTTTTGGGCAGGGTGCGGGCTGTATGAGTTTGTGCAGATATTTATTATCTCCAACGGCACTATTACCAAATATTATAGCAATACTACTCGCGACGCCCACCTCAAGGAACAGACCAAAGGGAAAGGAAAGGGGAAGAAACAGACCTCAAACTCATTTGAGTTCACCTCCTACTGGGCGCGACTCGACAACGAGCCTATATACGACCTTGTGGATTTCACACAGACTTTTCTTGCCAAGCACACCCTGCTGAATGTGCTGACGAAATATTGTATCTTCACCTCCGAGGAAATCCTAATGGTAATGCGCCCGTATCAGATAGCCGCAACAGAGAAGATTCTTCAACGCCTGAATGTATCGACCAACGCCCGCACATGGGGCAAACGCGAGGGAGGCGGCTATATATGGCATACCACCGGCTCGGGCAAAACGCTGACCTCGTTCAAAACAGCACGATTGGCGTCGCGTATGCCCGATGTCGACAAAGTGTTTTTTGTGGTTGACCGCAAAGACCTCGACTATCAGACTATGAAAGAGTATGACCGCTTTGAGAAAGGTGCGGCCAACTCCAACGGCTCCACGGCAGTGCTTACAAAGCAGATAAACGATGATAATGCCCGGATAATCATCACCACCATTCAGAAGCTGACAAATTTTATAGCGCGTAATCCGCAACATAAAGTTTATGTACAGCATATAGTGCTGATATTCGATGAGTGCCACCGCTCACAGTTCGGTGACATGCACAAGGCAATCGTCAAGAAATTCAAGAAATATCACATGTTCGGTTTCACCGGCACACCGATATTTCCTCAAAACGCCGGGAGCATTAAGAACGTGGAATTTACCACCACCGAGGGTGCGTTCGGCGACCAACTGCACAGCTATACCATAGTAGATGCAATCCGCGACGGTAATGTGCTTCCGTTTAAGGTAGACTATATCCGCACTATGCGCGAAGAAGATGAGATAGCCAACGAGCAGGTGAACAATATTGACCGCGAGCGGGCATTACAGGCACCGGAGCGAATAGCAAAAGTGAGCAGCTACATTTTGGAACATTTTGCACAAAAAACGCGTCGCGACTCGCGCCATTATGATTTCTCAAAACTGGTCAATGTCGGTGAAGTAGCCACAGCCCGCGACCGCTCAAAGGTAAAGGAGGTGAAAACAAAGACCCGTATGCAAGGCTTCAACGCCATCTTTGCAGTTGCCTCCATACCCTTTGTGAAACTTTACTATACCGAGCTGAAAAAACAGATGGAGCAGTTGCAGCCCGACAAACGGCTGAGAATTGCCACTATTTTCAGCTATGCGCCTAACGTTGACATCGACGACGAAACGCCCGAAGACACCGAAGGGCTCGACCAGAGCAGCCGCGACTTCCTTGAAGCCTGCATCAGGGATTATAACGAGATGTTCGGCACGAGCTACGACACAAGTGCCGAAAAATTTCAAAACTACTATAAAGATCTGTCGCTCCGCGTCAAGAACCGCGAAATCGACCTGCTTATAGTAGTAAATATGTTCCTGACCGGATTTGATGCCACAACTCTCAACACCCTGTGGGTCGACAAAAATCTGCGTTACCACGGCTTGTTGCAAGCCTACTCGCGCACCAATCGCATACTCAACTCCATAAAAAGTCACGGCAACATTGTCTGCTTCCGCAATCTTGAAAAAGCCACAAACGATTGTCTCCAGTTGTTCGGCAACAAAGATGCCGGAGGACTTATACTTCTGAAAACATTTGACGATTATTATAACGGCTATGATGATGCCGATGGCACACATCATACAGGTTGGGCCGAACTAATCAAGGAACTTCTCGAAAAGTTTCCACTGTCGGGCGACCCTCGCGGACTGCACATCGTTGGCGAGAAAGCCGAAAAGGAATTTATAAAACTTTTTGGCACGATACTACGCGCCCTGAATATATTACAGACATTCGATGAGTTTGAGGGCAACGAGATAATCGACCTGGACGGCGATTTCCTTGACTATCGAGGCTTCTACAATGAGATGCACGAGAAATATCGCCCGAAAGGTGGCGATGCCGTTAACATCAATGATGACCTTGTGTTTGAGATGGAACTGATGAAGACGGTAGAAATCAACATCGATTACATCCTGTTCCTCGTAGGTCAGCTCACCGGCGACGAAAATAACGACCGCGAAATTATCATCAAGGTAATGAAAAGCGTCGAGGCTACGCCCGACCTGCGCAACAAGGAGGAACTTATCCGTGAGTTCATCAACCGTCATACACCGGAGAATGATGTTCACGACCAGTGGCACGAATATGTCAAGGAAACCCAACGAAAGGAGATTGAGAATATCATATCGGAGGAAAACCTCAGACGCGACAAAGCACTTGCTTTTATCGCTCAGGCATTCCGCGACGGCGAAGTGCGAGACGGAGGCACAGCCATAGCCGACATACTGCCACCGATGGGTCTGTTCGGCAATGCCGGAGCAAAGCGAGCTGAAAAGAAGAAGAACGTACTGCAACGCATCAAAGACTTCTTCGACCGCTTCTTTGACATTTCCGGCGGCAATTTCTTCAACTCTGATGAAAAGTGAAAAGACATGGCTATCAAACGAGCAATAGAAGAAGTAGATATAACTCAAGCGTTCTTCCCTGTTGAGGAACGCCCAGTCGGCATTGAGCCTTTTTTCGGGAATTTCAAGAGTATTCCCGGATACAAGGCTATTGTAGATTCTGATTTAGGCACGGCAATTTCTATAGTGAGCAAGGACTACCAACTTATCACAAACAGAGATGCTTATGAAATAGCAGTACGCCTTATCCCAAAGCTCTTTGAGGGAAAGACTATTAACGATTTTATTCCCTATAATGTACGAATAGCCAATTCCAAGGGTTCTTGTATCATTGACTTGATTATTCCGACAGGATGGAAGAACTTGTTTGGTGATAAGAAAGAAAGCTATACGCCGTTTATTAGAATCTGGAATAGTTACAACAGGACATATCGATTGAAGTTCGAAATAGGTTTTTGTCGCTGGATTTGTCTGAACGGTTCAATCTTTGGCGAGATTGATTTCAAATTTTCCGCTACCCATACAAAAAGACATCTTGGATTCTGTTTTGATGACATTGTAGAGCAGGGGGCAAAAAGACTGATCAACGTTAAAAAGGCATGGCACCAATTTGAATTAAAACTTTCAAAGGAGAAGGAAATAGCAATGCCACAATCTTTGATTTTGGCTATGTTCTGTCGTGCATTCAATATCATAGTTGACCCACATAAAATTACAAGCCAACAAAAGCAGACCTTAGCCAAACAAGCTGAGAAACTCATTGCAAATGTACAACCATCCGCGATAGCATATTGACGAACTCCGAAAGAGAGTTGTATCTTTGCCGACAAAAAGAATCATGGGTTATAACAAGTCTTTGTCCGATGTCTATTCAGAGACATGGACGCGTTACAAG
>RIAY01000004.1 GCA_003833075.1 Muribaculaceae bacterium Isolate-036 (Harlan)
AAAATGGACTATACAATCCGATTTGCGACAACAACCCGTATTGACTTTACAGATGGGGGAGGAAAATATGAGCTGAAAGCAAGCAACCCGGATGTGCTTGGAAGTTTCTATATAGACGGAGAAAACCATTCTCTTGTAGTATGTCCTTCAAGCACGGGCGAATCAACATTGACAGTTACCGATGTAAAAATGAATACTACGGTAACTCTCAATTTCATTGTAGAAGACTTTTATCTTTCATTTCGCGTATTCGAAATTGAAGGCGACAATCATAATCCATATTTGAGTATAGGAAATGAAATCCGTTTCATTCGTGATGATGAAAATACCCGACAGATGAAAGTTATGTGGCAGAATAAAATGACTTATGAGATAAAGTGTATAGCACACGGGAGCTTCGACATTGAACGATGCGAAACGAATATCTTTACACTCAATATGTCGCTTCACTCACATCGTATTGAAGAGTTGGAGACATTCAGCTACACATTGGGTGGTGATGGGGAATATCTCTCTTTATTTGAGAGTATTTTTGACTACAAGTGGGAGAATAGTATCGCCTCAAAATCACAACCGATAAAACAGATAAACATGATTTTGACCGATCCATTTAATGATTGCCGAATATCATGTTCGCTTCAACCTTTTTGATTGACATAATCTTTGATATTTTCAAACAGTTTTTTCATACTTAAAGCCAAATCCTTTGCGTGGATGCCGAGGATTTGGTTTGTTTTCATAGATAATCGCGTTTCATCAAATTATATCAGTTGTTTGTGTCACTTGAAAATCTCGTCAACGCGGTTGACGGCATCATCTTTCTTCTGGTCGATGATTTTTGCATAGATTTGAGTTGTGGCAATATTCTTGTGACCAAGCAGTTTGCTTGTCGTATAGAGGTCAACATCGAGCGTAAGCATGAGGGTCGCGAAGGTGTGGCGGCTCACATGAAATGTGATTTCCTTCCTCACTCCGGCAGCCTTCGCCCAGTTGCCGAGTATTATGCTGACGCGGCTTGTGGTCGGCAGACTGAAAACCCTGTCGTCATCCCCGGCGTCGCCTCGATCAGGAAGCCATTTCATCGCCTGTGACGAAAGGGGAAGATAAATCGGTGTGTCGGTTTTCTTCATGACAACGGACACGCGCCATTGCTCGCCGTCCTTGTGGATCTGCCCCCACCGCAGAGCGCGTATGTCACTTGTGCGAAGCCCGCAGTAGCATGAGAAAAGGAACGCCCGTTTCACATGCTCGCGTGTCGGGCAGTCGGTGGCGATAAGCCGTTTCAGCTCGTCAATCTCCAGATAGTGCCGCCGGCTCTCGATATGATACACCCGGTCGTTTGACGATATGCGGTCAAACGGATTCTCCCTGAGATAATCGTTGCGGACAGCCCAGTTGAATGTCGCGCTCAGAGAGGCGGTAAGGGAAGCGATGGTGTTGATTGCAAGAGGCCTCTTGGTGCGTGACTTGTAATCATTGCGCAGGAAGTTGGTGAAAGCGATGCAGTAGTCCTTGTCGGCCTGTTTGAGCGTTATCCCGTCGCCCCGGAACTGTGTCAACGCCTTTTTAAGTCCGCTGAAAGCCGACGGTCCCATAGACTTGCCGTTTTCATCAATCCATTTCTTGTATAGGTCAATGAGGTCGAGCAGCCTCATGCGGGAGTGGAGCATGGAGTTGGTGACACCTTTCTCGTTGTTGGTAAGCTGTATGATACGGTCTGCCTTGACCTTGTTGGCGAGGGCGAGATTATGCTCGTTCAAGGCACGGCTCGCCGGGTCAAGTTCGGGGACGATGTAGAGTTTCAGGAACTCGTATGTGCGTTTGCCATCGCGGTATATGTCGAGATAGATTGACTTGTTGCCGTTCTTCAGTTCCTTGAAGCGGATTCTCACAGGCTCCTTCGCCTTTATTGTCTTTTTAGGTCGTGCCATATTATAGAGAGATTAATCGAGTTGTAATGCTGTAAGCTTTTCTTCCATTGATACGGGGATGCGGTCAACTATTGCGAGATAACCCTTGGCGTTCTTGGATGCTATCCCCATAAGGGAGCAGAAAGTGGTAACATCAGCCCCGGCTGACAGGATAAGGTATGCGAATGTGTTTCTCGCCAGAGAAAAATTCAAGCGTTTCTCAATCCCGGCTTTCCTCTGCCATAGTTTCAATATATTGTTTATTTCCGTATCTTTCGGCAATCCTTTGAAAATCAACCCCCGGTGGTTGGTAGTATCAGGTAGCCATCGTAAAGCATTAGACGAAAGGGGAATGAATATCTTATGGGAGCTGCACCATACAGATAACTTTCCATCCGGGGAAGTCTTCAGGTCTTTCCATTTCAGATTTACAATGTCGTATGCGATTAACCCTGTAAAAATGGAGAAAAGATAAGCCTGTTTGACCTGCGGACGCGATATGACAGGACACTGTGTTTCCATCAGCAGTCTGACTTCCTCGACCGAAAGAAATTGCTTCTGAGGACGCTCACGTGTTATACGGTCATGGATTTTTACGAAAAACAGAGGATTTCGGGAGATATAACCCTTTTCAACAGCCATATTCAATGCTCCGCTGAAAAGATAGATATATGACCTTGCAGTTGTCATTTTCAGTTTGCCGTGTACGCTGTGATAGTCATATTGGAGAAAATCAACCAAACCATCGCAGTAGGAGACATCTACATCGGACAGCATAACATCCTCGCCACGATATGCTGTCACAGCTCGGGACATTCCCATAATATTGCCTGCGGTGGATTTATCACCACGACCCAATATAAAAGTATGATAATCTTTGATTGCCTTTGCAAGTGGAACCTCCGGCAAAGAAGTCCCTATCTCTACTTCTTTCTCCGAAGCGGTCAGCTCATCCATTCTGCGATGTTGAATCTCCATCGCCTTTTGCATCACAGCCTTGTTCTCAGCTTTCGCTTTACGGCTTGTCTCGGGTAACAAATACAACCTCAGGCTTTCGCGGATACGTTTTCTGTTACTGTAATAGTCAAGATAGAGGGACTTACGTCCTCCGTCTATCTCTTTGTATTTCAGGTTTATTCTTGCCTTGGCGGGATTCATGAGAATTATATTTGTTACTCTATGGTCATTTTACTGATGTAAAATTACAAAATATTTTCAAAAGTAACAAATAAGTAGCAATTAAAGTAAAAAAATTAACCTGCCAGTAGGGAACAAAGGAATCAAATCATAAATCTTAATCAAGCCTAAATATCCTATAATTAGAGTATTTACATTCTTATTTATTCCTATTACTTACACGATATGAAGATAGTAAACATATTGGAAAAATTTCTCAATTTAAGTTTCAGCCACCATATTATAATCTTGGCAGAAGAGAAGAATATTGAAAAGCGTTGGAAATACATCAGTCTGGCAATTGAAAATAGATGGGATAAGCGTTTTCTCAAAGCACAAATAAAGGAAAATGTTGCCGACAAGTATGGGGCGATGCCTTCAAACTTTGGCGTAACAATCAAGGATAGCCGCGATGCAATCAAAGCTCTCAATATGTTCAAGGACGAATATCTGCTTGACTTTATAAACACCGAGGAAGTCGGTATTCGAGACTTTGCAGATATTGCCGAGCGAGTGGTGGAGAAAGAGATAATCCACAATATCAAGAAGTTCATAATGACTTTCGGACGAGACTTCGCTTTTGTCGGCAACCAATATCATCTGGAAGCATTTTCGGAGGACTTCTTTCCCGACCTTTTGTTTTTCAATCGGGAATTGAATTGTCTTGTCGTTGTGGAGCTTAAGACCGGAGATTTCAAACCCGGTTATCTTGCTCAACTTATGACATATCTTCGCATTTTGGATGATAAGGTGAAGAAGCCGCACGAGAATCCTTCAATCGGTATCGTGCTGTGCAAGAACGCCAATAAAGATTTCGTCGAATATGTAATTCAGGATTACGCCAAGCCTATGGGGGTGGCAACATATCGTCTCAGTGAGGATATGCCGGAAAAATTGCGCGAGGCATTGCCGGATGTTGAAGAGTTGAAGAAACTACTCTGAATATTTTTAGTGCCGAAATAGCCACGCAAAGGTTTGGTGTCATAGTAAATAGGATAATGTCATAGTAAATCGTCTCATGTCATAGAAAAATGTCGCCAATAAATTCTTTGTTGTCATCAATAATGGCACCAATCATGGCACCGATTGTGTCACCAATCCGGCACCAACGGAACAATGCGGAACGATGAGCGGAACAATCTGGAACGATAACTCCATAGGCTATATGTTGTCTAAAAGGCCAAAATTTTCTAAGATATAGATAGTTAATCCGAAGCCTTGCCATATTGCTATTCTGACAAATGTCTCAGGTTTTAAGACGGAAAAATTCGGTGGTCACGCGACCACAGTAAGGTGTCTTTTCAGGGACCTGAAAAGGTTTTGGGGTACTCGGTCGTATCCACAAAACATCCTTGCGTGGAAGGTGTGAGAACACTACAAAGTCGTGTTCTACATACTGACACCTGTGGCACCAGCGCAGATTATTCGCTGCGCGACGGCCACATCATTCAGTCAGAAAGTCTGGACAATGTCGGACTTTGTTGCATATATTGATCTCGTTATGCCCTTAAAAGAACGGAATGAGAAGGGAAAAGAAGGCCCCCAGAACGTAATAACGGGAACCACCCCCGGAAAAATTTGGAAAGTATGATGAAGTACCCTTAACTTTGCATCGTAAATGAACGACAAGCCCCCGTGTTCACGCCGAGAGGATGGCTCGGGAACGCGGTCGCCGTTTACCGCCCGCATATATATAATAAGCGGGCATATCTGCGGTGAGGAAGCCGTGCTGAAATCGCCGGAGCACGCGCTTCATCAGCCATGAAGCACACCACGCAAGGCTAAACCCTTTTAAATCAGCCATGGTCTTTAAGACCGATTTACGGCTGTACCTTATAAGGTTTGTCCGTACTTGCCAATGCGCTACATTTCATACCTCCGTAAGTCCTGATACACCACCAACACTAAGTTCTATCCGACGTATTTTCTGATGTCGGGTCGGAAATCGGTATTATAATCCGGAAGTACCGATCTGCTTTCTTTGGTACTAAGGTACTTCGGTACTGAAGTCAGTACGTACCAAAGTACATTATAAACTACTGACCTCCGTAGGAACGCCATTCCTTTTGTAAGTAAAGCGTTACCTCCTGTGTGACCTACTTGCCGAAATCCCTTATCACAACCTGAATGACCTCCCGAAGTCGGGGATATATGACGTTTGGAGCAAGCTCCGTTTTTACATCACATCTGACTTCCGGAGCTTTGGATGTCCGAATGCCACTATGTCCTCATGTCCGTATATAGGTCATGACAACTGTATAGGCATCCGCCAAATTATTCTGAGTTTTTTCATCGTGCCCAGAGGCACATCAAAAATGAAACACAATGAGAAACAATGAGATTTCCACCCAAAGCGACAACCCAACACCCCGTGTCGTCAATGACAATGATTAAGGTGCTGGAAGAAGAGTGGCGCAACCTCCACGATACGCTGGAGCAAATCATCGACTTCATCACCCGATGCAACGCCGATGATTCCAGTAGCGAATGGTTTGAGTCCGACGAAGTCCGCGAAATCCTCGGCATCTCCCCAAGACGTGGCAGAACTACCGCGACCAACGCCTCATCCCCTTCTCCCAAATCAGCCGCAAAATCTACGTCAACCGCGCCGACCTCGACGCCTTCCTCCGCCAGCACCGGATAGGCGGATAAATTTTACATTTATCTCGTGAGTTGAAGGGATGCATCTCAAAAATGCATCCCTTCAATATATCTTAAAGGCGGTTAAAATTCAGAATCCAATGGCTTCGATAAAAGTAAAGTTCCGGCCCTCGACTGTCGCTGACCACGAGGGCACAATCTACTATCAGATTATCCACGAAAGGAAGGTGCGACAACTCCTTTCGGACTACAAAGTATATCCCTCAGAGTGGGATGAATCCCGCTCAATAGTGACAACCACCCAGAAAAGTGAGCGCAAGGCGTTCATCCTCTCAATCCGTGAGCGCATTCGTTGGGATGTCGAGCGACTGAACAAAATCGACAAGAAATTGGATGCCAACGGACTTTCTTACACTGCGGATGATGTAATCGACGAGTTCAACCGCTATGCCAACGAATACTCCCTGTTTAATTTCATGGAGAGTATTATCGTCAAGCTAAAACAGAACGGTAAGGTCAGGACTTCCGAGACCTACAAGTCTGCGCTCAGCAGTTTCAAGAAGTTCTTGGCGAGACAAGCGTCTAAAGACGATTACCGACAGGACGAGGACATAATGCTCGACTGTCTCACCTCCGAGATAATGGAGGCTTACGAGGCATGGCATAAGAGTCGTGGCGTTGCACCAAACACCATATCTTTCTACACACGCATACTCCGTGCCGTCTATAACAGAGCAGTTGAAGATGACATCATCGAAAACCGCAATCCGTTCAAGCACGTTTACACCGGCGTTGACAAGACGGTCAAACGAGCCTTGTCACTGCCTGTTATCAAGAAAATAAAGGCGTTGGATTTGTCGCTGAATGCTTCACTTGACTTCTCCCGCGATATGTTCCTGATGAGTTTTTATCTCCGAGGGATGAGCTTCATCGACATGGCATTTCTCAAAAAATCAGACCTCAAAAACGGATATGTCACCTATCGCCGTCGCAAGACAGGTCAGCAGCTAATCATCGAATGGACAAAGGAAATGCAGATAATACTCGACAAGTACCCAGAAAACGCCACCGAATACCTGCTCCCCATAATCAAGAATCCCGGCACCAACGAGCGATGCACTTACCGAAACATGGGCTACAACATCAACCACAACCTGAAGAAGATAGCCAAGATGGTAGGAGTCCAAATCCCGCTGACCCTTTACGTCGCTCGTCACAGTTGGGCCTCTGCCGCCAAAGCCAAAGGCATCCCCCTGTCAGTCATCTCGGAGGGCATGGGCCATGATAGTGAAGCAACCACCCAAATCTACCTCGCCAGCCTCGACACTTCCGTCGTCGACCGCGCCAATAGTATCATATTAAATTGTCTATGAAGATAAACTATTGAAGAGATGTGTATTCGTCAGGTCATTGAGTGATTTGCATCCTGCATACTCATAGTCAATGGTGTTATGCGACAGTGCATAAGATGCATATAAGAGAAAGCAACCCTATTTTATCAGAAAATGAAGCAGATGTATCCGTTAAAAAAATATCGTTTAGTAATTGCCTAATCTCGTCCCTGGACTCTGTAATAGTTAGGTGTAGGAATAAATCATTGTCTATTTTAGCCCCGATAAAATCACGTTTTAATGCGGCTATTGAAGAGTATTCTTTTTGACCGATATAAGTCGAGGCTTTTGAAAGTTTCCAAAAAGGAGATGATTGTAGATGAAAAAATGGATAAGAAAATTTACAGGAGAAAGGACTCGTTATCGGAACTTTGGCCTTCCAAATGTTACTGAACGTACGAATTAACTCATCTGACAATGGGATAAATGAATCTCTGATGCTGCCACGTTCGATTAAATCTATAATAGCAAGGAGCAAGATTGCCTTATGAGGGGCGGTATTGCTCCCTTTTTTGTTCACAGTCATCTGTGTTATCGATTCTTTATATTCTGCGAGTCGTGTCATGTTTAGCAATCATCCAAATCTCTTAGCAAGAGAGTCCTAATGTCTGCAAAATTACTCATTTTCTCTGAGATTTAGAGTGTAATTCGCTGATTTTTTGAATTGAAGCCTTTAAAATATTTAGAGGAGTTTAGCAAATATGCTATAGCGTATGGCATAATGTCTTGATTATAAACATCAAACCGGTCATCAATCTCTCTTGCTAAGAGAGATTGATATAATAAAATAGACCAGTAACATTTTGAGCAGATATAGTTTTTCGGGACATGAGTCCTTTCATTGTAAATCTCTTTGGCTAAAGAAGGGATATGACTATCTTCTTGCTGATAACCACTTCACGGACATTGATTCCGTGGCGAAGCTTGGAGTCGGCAAGAACATGGTTGCGTCAATCCGATTTTGGCTTCGCGCTTTTGGATTAAGCCAATCGGATGAACTTACTGGCATAGCTGACTTCCTTTTTGATACTGAATATGGGCGTGATCCCTATGCGGAGGACCTCAACACTCTTTGGGTTCTTCATTTCCTTCTTGTCGTAACAGGTGTCGCCAGTATCTATAACCTAACGTTTGTCGAGTATCAGCGTGAGAAAAAGGAGTTCTCAAAAGATGAGCTACGCAATTTTATCAAACGCAAATGTTCTGTTCCTGAACAAAGGAACGTCTACAACGAAAACACCGTAAAAAAAGACATCGCTGTGCTCTTGAAAAATTATGTAGCTCCAAAAGATTTAAAGAACATTGAAGACTTCTCAGCATTATTAATCGGGCTCGGTCTAATAGTCAATAAAGATTCGGACGTATACTCTTATCGAGTGACCGAACCTGAAGATATCGCACCTGAAATAATTCTATTCGCCCTTCTCTCTATAAGTGGTGGGGATAAAACGGTATCTTTTGATGTGCTCCAGAAAATGTCCTTGGCGTTCTGTTTACCAATTGTATCGCTCATAGAGATAATCCGTAAAATAGAGAAACTTTACCCCGGGAAGGTTGTATTCTCCGATAACAGTGGTATTAAAAATGTCCAGTTTATAGGAGAGCTCAGCAGATTTAATGTTCTGGATAATTACTACGATTCGTTATGAGCTATATTCCATCAGTAAATATAGAACTAAATACAGCAGCGGATTTCCGATATATCATAACGGAAAATGCCCGGATGGTAGCTGGAAACATTGTAAATAGTTACAATTCCGGCCACCATTCCTTCTCAATTATCGGCACCTATGGCACAGGGAAGTCCAGCTTCATACTTGCTTTGGAAGATGATTTGACATCCGGTGCAAATCGGCTTATCAAAAGAAATGTCCTCGGCTCTACCTCTGGTTTTGAATTTCTGAATATAGTAGGCGACTATTCATCGCTAAGCACATTACTGGCATCCAAACTTGAGAGTCTTAACAGCAACTCAATTGATGCTCTTAACCAGTATTATCAAGCAATCCGAAAGCGCAACAAGTTTTTAATCATTGTCGTTGATGAGTTTGGTAAAGTGCTTGAGCACGCCGCTAATAACAACCCCGAAAAGGAACTGTATTTCTTACAGAAACTTTCTGAATTCGTAAATGTACCGAGAAGAAACATAATACTTATAACCACGCTACATCAGAACTTCGGAAGTTATGCTTATAAACTAAGTGAAACACAGAGAAACGAATGGCAAAAAGTAAAGGGCCGTTTTCAGGAGATTGTCTTCGCTGAACCTGTTGAGCAACTTCTCTATCTAACAGCAAAGCAGCTAAGTGAACATAAGCACATAACATGCTCAGAAGATACCAGTCTGAATCTCCTATATGACCTTGGGCAAAGAAGTAAAATTCTCAGCAATACGTTCAGCCTAAAAACGGCAAAACTTCTCTATCCTCTCGATCCAATCTCTGCGGTGTGCCTCACTCTTGCTGTCCAGAGATATGGACAAAACGAGCGTTCCCTGTTTTCTTTCCTAACTGCTAAAGGTGAAGACTCCCTTAATGAGTTTAATGCAACAGCCTCATTGACATATAATATAGCCAAGGTATATGACTATCTGACCTATCACTTTTATTCGGCAATAAATGAAATGAATGCCGATTCAACCGGGTGGAGGTCGCTTACAGTGGCAATAGAGCGTATTGAAGGGTCTAATCAGGAGGCCAATGTCATAAAAGACTGTCTGAAGATTATAAAGACAATAGGTCTTATCAATATGTTCTTCAATGGCATTGTGTTGAATGATGATTTTCTTGTCACATACGGACAGAATGCCCTCGGTATTAATAATGTAGAGGCCACAATAAAAACGCTACTTTCTGAAAAGATAATCAGATTTGCATCATATAAGTCACAATACATATTATATGAAGGGACAAATCTCAATATTGAAAGTGAATTGTTTAAAGCAGCTTCTATCGTGCCGACTCCACAGCTTTCGGTAGAAGAAATATCTCCGTATATCAAGCAAAAGGCCGCAGTAGCGACCGCTTCATACTATAAAACAGGTACCCCTCGTTATTTTGAGTATCGCGTATCCAACGAGCCCACTATAGTGGAAGCCTCCGGCGATATCGATGGATTTGTACATCTGATTTTTCCACTCTCGGAAATCGAAGATGAGGTAAAAGAATTATCTGCCTCAAAGTCAGCTGGCGCCTCTATATATGGATATTTCAAGAATACCGAGGCTATTACAAAACAACTTCATGAAATCAAGAAGCTGCAATATGTGATTGACAATGTCGCTATTGATGATAGGATAGCACAGGCTGAACTCGAAAAACAGAAGGCCTATGAGACGCTACTATTAAACGAGGCTATAAATACCTCCCTTACGAATGGTATCGATAGCGTGGTATGGTATTTCAAGGGAGAGTCGGTCAAAATAAGGTCTGTCAGAGATTTCAATAAACTTCTCTCATACGTTTGTGACGTCATTTACGACAAGACGCCTATTATTCGCAATGAGCTTTTCAACCGTCAGAAGTTAAGTTCGGCTATATCTTTGGCAAGGGTCAACTTGCTTGACGCAATGCTGAACAAATCTGATGTAGAAGCATTTGGCATAGAGGGATTCCCTCCGGAGAAGACTGTCTATTTCACACTTTTCAGAGAATCAGGGATTCACCGTATTAATGAAAACGGGAACTGGATTCTAGGAGCACCGACGCAACCGGAACTACAGACATTATGGACCGCTTCGATGGAGTTTATCAACTCATCTGTTGATAAGCCCAGAAAATTATCTGAACTCACCAAGATTCTAAAGGCAGCTCCATATAAATTGAAGCAGGGTGTGATTGATTTCTGGATTCCCATTTTCCTTTTCATCAATCAACAGGATTTTGCATTATACAACGGGAACACATTTGTCCTAAATATTAATAAGGAAGTCTTTGAACTTATTCAAAAGCGTATCAACGACTTTTCAATCAAGGCGTTTAAGGTAGCCGGTGTAAAACTTGAGTTTTTCAAGCGTTATCGTCAGTTTCTCCATAAGGATGACAATGTAGAAGTGTCGTCAGATTCATTGCTTGAGACCGTTAAGCCGTTCTTCCATTTTTATAGAGGGCTTAATACTTATGCAAAACGGACACGTAAATTCGACAATGCATATACTGCGAAATTCAGGGATGTACTGTCCAATGCTCAGGATCCTGCCAAAACCTTCTTTGAAGATTTGCCTGCGGCACTTGGCTACAAAGATTTGCATAGTGAGGAATTTACGTCTCAGTATCTTGATCTAATAAGGAATGCAGTTCGTGAACTTAACACCTGCTACGATAATTTCATAGATCGAATAGAAGACAAGATTGTAGTTCATTTAGGTGTCCCCGATAACTATGAGGCGTACAAGGATATTTTAGAGAGTCGCTATGAATCGATAGACCCAAGGATACTTACTCCTAAAACAAGGGCATTCCTTGACCGTATCATTGCCCCTTCGGAAACTAAGCGAGAATTTATAGAGAAACTTGCCATTGTAATAACCGACAAACGACTTGATGAGACCAAAGATAGTGATGAACCATTGTTGATTCACCAGATTCTTCATATGCTCAGCGAGTTGGAACGATATTCGGCTATTGCAGACGTACAGAATCTAAATGATGACGCAGAGGCATTCAATTTTGAGCTTGCATCAAATCTTGGCAAATTTTCCAAGTCTCAAACATATCGTCTACCTAAAAATAAGGCTAAACAAGCTGATGAGATTATGAGTAAAATCTCATCCATACTTTCGGATGATGATGAGTTCAACATTTGTGTTCTTCTGAAACTTCTAAACGAAAAAGTGAAATGAGCGAGGTAAGACACGTACTTGGAATATCCGGGGGCAAAGACAGCGCTGCTCTCGCAATCTACATGAAGGGCAGATATCCTAATCTTCATGTGGAATATTATAATACAGACACAGGTTGTGAATTGGCAGAAACCGACCTATTGATTAACCGTCTTGAGTCCTATCTCGGTGGTATTAAGAGATTGAGAGCAGCTGAAGGGAGCCCAGAACCTACTCCATTTGAGCATTTTCTCAAAGCAAGCGGCATGTTTCTTCCATCACCGCAACAAAGATGGTGTACTCAGAAAATGAAACTTCAGGAGATGGAACGTTTCGTAGGAGACAGACCTACCATCTCCTATGTCGGCATTCGAGGTGACGAAGACCGAGAGGGTTATGTTTCGACAAAGCCTAATATTCAAGCGATTTTCCCATTTCGCAAGAATATATGGAGCATAGATGTAATCCATACTATCGTTCACAAGAATAATATAGCACGATTTACAGACATATACATAAGTATCGCCCCTGACGAGCTTAAATCAGAACTGTTGAAAATATTGGAGCATCCTCTGACCAAAGACTTTTTCTATGGAAAGAAAGCTAACGCTCTTATGGACTTGGATGTAAAACTCTTCAATAAAGCTGTATTTGAATTTCTCAAAGGTACAGACTATCCAGTCGGTAAATTGGATGAGTTCCCTCTGATAGACAATGAGGATATACTTGTGAGAGATGACATCTTCAGAATCCTTGAAGACAGTGGTGTCGGTGTCCCGGCATATTACAAACCCATCGAATTTGAGGTGGATGGAAAGAAAGGCACATACAACCGTAGCCGTTCCGGGTGCTATTTCTGCTTTTTTCAGCAGAAGCTTGAATGGATATGGCTTTATGAGCAACACCCGGACCTGTTTGCCAAGGCTATGGAGTTTGAGAAAGACGGCTATACTTGGAATCAAAATGAAAGTCTTGCAGAACTTATACTTCCAGAGCGTGTGCGTCAGATTAAACTCGATGCGATAAAGAAACAGGAAGCCAAACGTCAGAAGGGTACTGGTAAACTGGCGGATATGTTTGGCGATTCCGATGATGATAATGACGCATTCTGCGCTAATTGTTTCATATAAGATATTATGCTGAAGACGGACGTTACATGGTCGGAAGATTTCCGATATAGAACTAAATCCGAGTGGGAACCAGCCGGTTTCTTCTCAGAAGCCCTATGTAATGCCACTTCTTTTGACTTAATGTTGGGTTTCTTTTCATCGGCTGCTATAAATGTGCTTGCTTATGGTTTCGCATCCTTCATATACAATGGCGGTAAGATGCGAATGATTATCAATGATATTTTAAGTTCAGACGATGTAGGTGCCATTACAATGGCGCAAGAACCGACAGATTTACCATATTTTAACCTCAATAATCTTGAAGAGTTAAGCCTTACACTAAACAAAAGAGACAAACACTTCTTCGATTGCCTGGCTTGGCTTATTCGTAATGAGCGGATAGAAATCAAAATTGTCCGCATGGTCAATGGGAGTGGTATTGCTCACACTAAATGTGGTACATTCAGCGATGGCATTAACAAAATAGCATTTAATGGGTCGGTGAATTTTTCACTATCTGCCCTGATTCACAATAAGGAAGAATTGTCTGTCAATTGTGATTGGAACGGTCCTGCTGATGTAGGCAGAATAAAAAGCATACAGCAGGATTTTGACCGGTCCTTCAATGGATTAGATCCGGATATTGAGTTCGTAAAAGCTGTTGATCTCCATGGTTATACTTTAAGTAGAGATAAGGCTAAAAGCCTTGATGAGCTGCTTAATGATGAACTTGACCTAATAGAGGAAGTAAAATCACGTGAGATTCCTGAAACGGTCAAAGCCGTTTTGGAAAAAACAAAGAAGAAAGTTAAGTCGGCTATCGAAAAAATGTCCGGGATTGAACGTGACAAGGACGCAGAACCTCGGTTCCCTTATTCTTCTGGTCCTCGTGAATATCAGCAGGAAGCATTTGAAAATTGGAAGAAAACACAGAAGGGACTGTTTGCCATGGCTACCGGTACTGGCAAGACATTGACTTCTCTAAATTGTCTTCTTGAAATATACAAACGAAAAGGTTACTATAAGGCTATTATCCTTGTTCCGACCCTTACACTTGTGGGACAGTGGGAACAGGAATGCAAGAAGTTTAATTTTGGCAACATTGTGAAGGTTTGCTCCAAAAATAAAAACTGGAAACAAGACTTGGATGCCATTAAGCTTCAGGAGGATTTCAACTATTCAGATAAGGAGCCAAGTTATATACTGATTGCGACCTATGCTTCATTTGCAAGGGAAAATGTATTCAAAGATTTAATTTCATTATGTTCTAAAGCGAGCAAGAAATTACTGCTTATTGCTGACGAGGCTCATAATATGGGTTCACCACGCATTCTTAATAGATTGAGTGGCGTGAGATTTGTTCGTCGGATAGGACTATCCGCAACCCCGGAACGCCAATTCGATGAATCTGGGAATACCAAAATTCGCAAATTCTTTGGTTGTGAAGACATTGAAGGCTATACATTTGAATTTTCAATGCAAGAAGCTATCGACAAGGGTTACCTTTGCCGATATTATTACTATCCCCATCTTGTCAGACTTACAGACGAGGAAATGTCGGAGTATATGAAGATATCTCTTCAATTGGCAAAGTTCTTTAATTACGACAGCGAGTCCTTCCCCGGATCGGATGACATTCTTATGCGTCTGCTATTGAAGCGTAAACGCATAGTTCACAAGGCTCATAATAAAGAAACCGTATTTGAAGACATTTTAAGGAAATGGTATTCAGAGAAAGGCTCTCTTAAATATACATTGGTCTATGTGCCTGAGGGGAGCCGACCAGACAATGGAGATGCGGATGTATACGATTCAATCGAATCTGTTCCTGAAGATGATTACTCGGACTCGCTGATCGATACCTATTCTGGTATCATCCAATCCATAAGTCCGATAACCACTGTTAAGAAATTTACGGCTAATACTGGCGATAGGAATCAAATTCTCGAAGACTTTGCAAATGGGAAGCTTGAAGTTCTTACGTCAATGAAATGTCTTGACGAAGGAGTGGATGTCCCACGCAGTGAACTCGCTATATTCTGTGCAAGCACAGGCAATCCTCGCCAATTCATTCAAAGGCGCGGACGTATATTGCGAACACATAAGGATAAACACAGAGCTGTGATACACGATTTGGTTGTTGTTCCATATGTGTCATCCGTCTCAGAGAATTTTAAAATGGAGCGTAGCCTGCTGGCTTCTGAATTAAAACGAGTTCGGGACTTCGCACTAATGTCCGAAAATGCAGATTATGCGTATGAGGAATTAAGCGATGTCCTTAGTTATTATGATTTATCACTTTTTTAATTATGGCATACATTTCAAACAACGATAAAATGCTTCAGGCTGTGCTCATGAACGAGCAACTGATGAAAGCCGGAAATTATACTTCGGCTGAAATCAGTACTATTTATGCGGCTCTTGATTCAGACAATCCGGTAATCAATGCTGCTGCGCAAATAATAAAGCGTAGTGGCGAGGGAGCTACCGAGCGTGAACTTTGGAAAGAAATCAATGACTACCTTAAACGCAATATATGATAGTAAAAGAAATTCGCATAAAGAACTTCCGAAGCTATTACGGTGATAACAACCGTTTTGAGTTCTCGGATGGTCTTACCGTCATCATAGGAGACAATGGTGATGGTAAGACGACATTCTTTGAAGCTCTCGCTTGGCTTCTCAATACTTCAGTCGAGAAGGGAGCTGCCGAGAATATCTCTGAAATGAGAAAGTCAAAAATGGAGACCGGTGAAGTGGATGAGGTTTCAGTCTTTATGGAATTTGAGCATAACGGCCTCAAATCTGTAGAGAAATCATTCTCTTTTGAAAGACTTGAGAATGGAACATTCCGCATAGGCTCGTTGCAATACCGAGGCTACGAGACAAATGGTTTCGAACGCGAGGCAGTCAATGGCAAGTCTTTGATAGAACGTTGCTATGACGCTTTTATTCAACGTTTCAGTATGTTCAAAGGCGAATCTGAACTCAACGTTTTTGATAATCCTGCAGCACTCAAGGATCTCGTCGATAAATTCTCCGACATCAGAAAATTTGATCAACTGGTAGAGTTTACACGCAGTTTCGAGACCAAAGCCGAAAAGGCATATATGAGCGAAATGCGTTCGGATAAAAAGGTAGCTGAAAAATCACGTGATTTAGAGACCAAAATCACACGACTTAGTGCAGACCTCACTATCACTCGCCAAGATATAGCGGACAAACGACAATCCGTTGAAACTTTTGGCAAGCGTCTTACTGAGCTGGAAGACAATCAGGAAGCATCTCAGCGATTCAAAGATTTACAATCGCGACTTAAGACTCAAGAAGAAAAACGTAACAAAATGATGGCTATAATTAGTGCTGTCAACTATAGCCATGCTCTTCTTGACAGGTATTGGATTCTTGCCCCTTTCACTCCTATTCTTAAGGCTTTCCAAGAAAAGATTGCTATTCTTAGCCGGGAGAAGCGTAAACAAGACCGGGAGTTTGAAAGAACGAAAGCCATAGAAATCGGCAAACTCGAAGCGTTTAAGGAACTTCAAGGCGCACTTGTCAATGGAGCTACTGAGTTGCCATGGTATCTTCCAAACCAAGAGACTATGGAGGATATGATTAACGATCATATCTGCAAAGTGTGTGGACGTGAGGCTCCTGAAGGTTCTGAAGCCTTTGCTTTTATGGTTCGCAAGCTGGAGGAATACAAGCGACATACCGAAGCAAAAATTGCCCGTGATGCCTCTAAAAAGGAAATAGCGGATTCGACTCTCTTTCCTCACGAATACATTGAACGCCTTCACAATCTCAGCCAAAGTCTGAGTGGTACGCACGAGGCTGAAGTTGCTGGTTATGCGCAGGACATAGCAGACCGACAGGAACTTGTCGCAACACGCAAAGCCGATCTTGCTAAAATAGAAGATAAAATCAACGACCTCAAGGAAGAGAAGACACGACTTCTTATCAATGTAGGTAATCTTTCAGAGGCAGCTCTTGAAAAAGAATTCAATGACATAAAAGGGCTCTTTGACCAAAAGGAAAGGGCTACACAACGTCTGGCAGTTCTTGAAACTCAACTGAGTTATCAAGAAAAACAGATGGCAGAACTCAAGAAAGAGCTTAATGAGTTAGATCCCGAAAGCTCGCAGGTCAAGGTCATGAAAGAAGTACACCATGTACTTGAAGAAATCGCTAAAGCTTTTGCACAGGCCCAGAAAGATAATCTTAACCGTTTCCTGCAGGAGCTGGAGGCTAAGGCAAATGATTACCTCGTTTCCCTTAGCGCGGCTGACTTCCATGGGCAGGTACGTCTTATCCATACTGCCAACGATTCAACAGAGATTAAACTCTATAGTTCCAATGGAACCGAAATAAAGAAACCTTCCGGCTCGCAGAAGACGGTTATGTACATCTCAGTCCTTTTTGCCATCTCGGATTTCACTCAGGAAAAACGAGACGAGGACTATCCTCTTATCTTTGATGCTGCCACTTCTTCCTTTGGTGATTCCAAAGAAGAGGATTTCTATAACGTAATTGATAAGATAAACAAGCAGTGTGTCATAGTGACCAAGGACTTCATTGAAAAAGGTCGTCTCAACGAAGTTGCGATTGATGGACTTACATGCGCTGTTTATCGAATCAAGAAAGCTCCGAATTTCGACCCTGCCAATATGGCAACCATCCGAACTCTCATTGAAAAAATACGCTAATCATGGACTCGCTATATGATCTTTGGGCCAAACGCAGCCCTAAATGGGAAACCCGCTATCAAGATTCTGTAATCAGCGTATTCGCTGACTATGGAAAAGGGACAAATAGCATAACCGAAATCAAAGGTAAAACCTTTGGCGCGGGTTATGAAGTATACATTCTTGCCTTCTTTATTGGTCTTTATTCAGACCAATGCAAGCCTCTCGTAGATGATGCCTCCAAGATAAAAGACTTTGGTTGGGCTATCTCTAACTGGGGTACGCAGGAAAGTCGTCTCGGCCGCTTTTCTTATCCACTGCTTCGAGAATATATGTTTGCAGCCCTGATTGCGCGAACAGATGTAGACTTAATCGCGCTGGATAAAGGTGAGATAAAGCCCGCAAGGATTGTCGACCAACTAATTGATAAAATGGAGCAATATGCCAACTTCGGTTTTGACTTTATAAAGGAGAAACTTGAAGACGATCCCAACTATTTTTTCAAAGACACCGCTTTCCTTCGTGTCTTCCTCTCATTCCTTCCGGACAGCTCTCCAGATTCATCGGATATGGACGAAGATGAACTCGAAGAACTCTAATAAAACCGCCGCAGGTCAACTCCCGCGGCGGTTCTGATTTGATAAATAGAATTAATACTACTTGGTTGTTGCAAGAGTTAAATATGTCATTTTGGCAGATATTATGTAAAAGGTATTCTGGCACATTTTTTGCTTATCATATCGTGTAAACGACCGAATAGCTGAAGCATGCCTTTAGGTAACAAATCTGCTACTCTCCGGCAGGTGCTCTTACAAATTGGTGCAAGAGGATGACATTTCCAAATAGGCATCCATCAGTCAAACACCCGTCCCGGCAGAATTGCTTACGCAATTTCGCCAAGTAATCAACATGAAACAACTTTAATACAAACTTGAACAACAAAAGCCCCGAGCACCACGTCACATCGACGCAGCAGCCGGGGCATAGAGTATTTTTATGATGCCTTAGTGCAACAATATTACCATTTGTTTCCTTTTGAGGAATTCTCGCCCCTTTCCATTAGGATATAGGAGGTGATTGAATTGATATGATCAAACTCTTTCTTCAATTGTGCGGGATTACATTCCATTCCTTTGTTCACTTTCTCAAATTCAGGATAATTTCCAGCAGACAAGACAAGAGAGATTGCTGGTGAATGGTCAATTGAGATTGAACCAAAATCAATTGAACCATCGGAGCGAATAACTACTTTAAAAGGATGTATAGTCCCATCAGAATGATACCCCATCACTTTAACGAATCCTTTGTGGTCTATCATTGCGTTGCCCTTATTTACAAGATGGCTATCTCTATATACAATAGGACGGACATAGAGGATTCCATCCTTGATTTTAAATTTGTCAATCCCATTTAAATAGTGTATGCCACATTCAGTTATAACGGAGAACTTCTCTACTGACTTTTGGATCCAACTTTCAGTTGTAGTTTTCTTCAAAATAGAATTTAGGATACGCGCCGGAAACTCTCTCCGTTGTCCACTTGCAATCCTCGTTTGAAATTTTTTTCGCAAAATTTCAATGTCATAATCATCTTCCGATATTTCCTTTACAATTTCTTTGGGCGTAGGAAGATTGGATTTTGTAGATTTTGAAACATCAGTAGTCTGCAATGATTCAATAAAGTCCTGAAATCGATGGATGGAGGTTCTTACATTATCTCCATACCTCTTATTCATTTCTCCTCTCCTAACAAGTTGAAGAATTTTATCCTCTAATGTTAGTAATACTTGTTCAATGGCATTGTGATACCTACTTTCCCCAATCATCAAAGAAAGTGAATTTTTCAATGGTGTCAGATGTGTCATAGACTCATCCCATATCCAGCATGCTTTGTTTAAGTATGGCGTTGAATAGGACTTTGCACTATCTGCGCTTATTCCTGGTTGTGTTTTTAACCAATCGAAGAAAGCATCATTTATATTTGGCCTCATAATGATATGTACTAATAAAAGTTAAGTAATTCAGAAAAATAAATGAACATATCAGGCTCTTTTAGAGAAGTTGATAAAGTGGGATTTGCCCAGCCCCGCCAGGCCTCGATTGACAGCGTAGAACAGATTGTCAGTCGAGACATAATCCGCAGGCTGTATCCACTGCCCTTTAAGCATTCTCCAAAGAGTCTCGGCAATGTTGAGATGAGGGGAATAAGGAGGCAGGAAGAAAAGGAAAAGCCCCCGTTTCTCCCATATCTTTCTCATTTCCTTCATATACTTGCTTCTGTGCACCTTGGCATTGTCAAGCACGATGAATGTGTCCTTCCTTATTGTAAGGGAGAACTTGTCAAGGAAATCAGCGATGCGTTCGGATGTCATGCTTTCCGTGGAACAGAAGCCATGATACCGGCTGTTGTAGTCAATCATTCCCCAGATATTGAGCCTTGCGCCTCTGTCCGATGGGATGGTTATGCTTTCACCGGGGAACTGCCAGCCGTATGGCACATATCCTTCGGTACAAGTGAAGCTCCCGTCTCCGAAATAGAGGTCAATAAGCCCTTCCCGGTACTGTTGTTCAAGCTCTTGCAGCTTCTCTTTCTTATAATCGTAGAGCTGCGGCGAGGGTGTCCCTTTGGTCGTTTTCCTTATACGTCCAAATCTTGCGCCAAGGCTGATAAAAAAGCCCTGTACGTGTCGCGACACGCCTCCTTGCCTGTTGCCTGCTGCCATCTCTCCTTGGCCTTCATGACACTGAGCCGGTCTTTCTCGATGGCATGTCTTACAGCTTCCTCGTCCGATGAGTCCATTATTGGCTTGGCTCCTTGTCCCGGTTTGTTTCGCAGACCATCGATACCCTGTTCGAGATACCGTCTGACCCAGCGGTTGACCTTGTGTTCCGAGCACGACAGCCTTTCCGCTATCTTCTTTGAGGGCATGCCATCGGCTTTGTCCAATATTATACGGCTTCGTTTCTGCATAAACGGTCTGGAATCGAAGTGCTCTATGTACTCCAACTCCACACGTTGTTTCTTGGTAAGTTTTACTTCTGTGATTCTCATAGCTGTATCTTACCTTGGTATTATGCAAAAACCGTGCCAACATATGTACATTAATTTTTAGTAGCTACTTAAAGAATTTAATTTCGGTTTGTTTAAGACGTGCTGTTCTGATTTATTTCGGTTGAAATCGGGGGTTGAGCTGAGGTCTGTTGACACCGCGTTGACACGGAATGAAACTAGAAATTGCAAGTGATTGATAATTAATCACTTGCGATTTCTTAGTGTGCCCAGAACAGAACTACTAAAACTGCATTCTATTACTTTCTAATACTTTTATATATTACTCTATATTAGCGTATTACAAAAATATTACAGATTTTAGAGAGTCTTTGAATTGCTTAAAATAGCGGAATTTTGCCTGTAAATTTGCCTGTAAAATCATTTTGAGTTACCTTTGCATCTGGATTCGGGGCAAACCTTGCCTTTGTTACAGGCAAAATTGCCTCTAATCGTATTTATAACTCTAATATTCTCTCCAATGGTGACATTCAGATTTGAACTCAACGGACGACCGACCAAGAACAAGACATATGTGGTGTATCTTCGTGTGACTGTCGGCGGCAAAAGAAAACTTATCAAGACGATGGTCGAGATTACCCGACCTTCTGATTTTAATGCTAAATGTAAAAGCGAGAATTGGATACGTGGCGGTGTCCGCGACGCAAAGGTTCTCAATGCACAACTGGCCGATATTCTCGCCAAGGCGAAGGAAACATATAAAGAACTCGACAAGGAGGGTGAGGTAACGACCGTCGCTCTTGCCAAGGAGATGAACACCGAGGCTGTTTCACCTTCGTTTCTAGCTTTTGCGCGTGAGCGGGCTCAGATGATATATGATAACGGCGGGTGGCGCAACTGGCGTAAGTATTGTGGGCTTATCAATAAGATGGATGCCTTCCGAAAGAAACGTCGTATGGCTGACATTACTGTTGCCGACATGACGGTTGAGCTATTGACTCGCTTTGACAACTTTCTCCACAAGTGGGAAAATGAGCGTGAGCCGGGGAAACTGTTGCACCCGAACACTATCGAGGTGCAGTTCAATATACTCCGCACACTGGTTCATCGCGCTATTGAGGTCGGTATAATGGAGGCATCGAAAGATCCATTTCTTGTTTTTAAGTACAAAGGAGTTAAAACAACGAAAGAAAAACTGAGCGACACCGAGATGGAGCGTATCATCGCGCTCGAATTGGAAGAAGGCTCCCTGATTTGGCACTGTAAGAATTATTTCTTGTTCAGCTATTATTGCGCAGGAATCCGTGCTGCCGATTTGATTCAACTCCGGTGGCGTAACGTAACGGAGAATGGCAGACTGCACTACCAAATGGGCAAGAACCATAAAGACCGAGACCTCTTGCTTGTCGATCAGGCTTTGGATATACTTCGGTATTATCATAATGATGATGTCAAACAGGATGATTATATCTTCCCTTTGCTTGACAATGATGCACCGTTTGCAAAATTTGTCACCCAGGCAGATAAGGACAGAATGAAGCCGGAACTGCGTCATCAACTCTATCAGCAAATATCGGCCAAAAATGCCCTTATCAATAAATATCTGAAGAAGATTGCAGAAAAGGCGGAGATTACCACCAATCTTACTATGCATATCAGTCGGCACGCCTTCGCGCACATCGCGCAAGAGGCCGGGGCAGAAAGTTCCGCTATCAAGAATATTCTTGGCCATAGCAACCTCGCTACAACCGAGCGATATATGGGTAGCTTCGACACATCCAAGACGGACAACACGCTGCGAACTCTTTTCAAAAAGAAACCCACACCAAAACCACAAGCCGAGGACATCCTCAATGGACTATCAAAAGAGGAGCAAGCCATCGCACTGCTGAAAGGTATGTCTCCAGAACAAATCATGGCTGTTATCAGCGCAATCAATAAATAAATTATGAAAGTCATATCTAAACAGGAATATACCGAATTAATGGAGTTCATTGAACCTCATTTAAAGGATCTTTGGAACCATAAAAATAAAGAAAGGATTAATCAAGAGAAAGAACCCTTAAATATCTTTCAATTTGGGTTTTCAATAGTAGATATTTATAATTATAAAATTGATGCTGACACTCAATTTTATATGATTTTTAATAGTACATTTCTACGAGTAATCTATCAAGGTATTCAAAACGCATTACAAGAATATCCTGATAATTTTGGGACAGGAAACGCCTCAGATGTAATTGAGGCCCTCTATAATGTTAGTGGATATAAACGTTTTGGTTCAATTGAAGACTATATTCAGTTTCTGACAGATCATTTATGTTGTTATATAGTGTACCGTGAGAATGGAATTTTTAGTGACAACATATTGCGAGTTGATCTTCTACGCCAAATACTTCCGAGTAAAGACAATGATGCAAAGAATGATTTTGTTGGAGGACTTCTTCATACTTTAAAACATTTCTCAATAGACAATCAAAACCTATCAACAGGTATCTATGTACATAATATATTTGATATCCATCACCTTATGTACCTTATTGCAATGTCATTTAGACTTCGCACGGGAGAAGGTTGTAAATATAAAGCAGTACAAGAGTTATCAGATGGAAAAATGCTCGCATTTTTCTATTATTACTGTCCGCTAAACTTTTTTTGAGCGATTGAAAAATTAGGGCTGACACCTATTGCAGGAGTCAGCCCTAAATGGTTATTTTGGTGTCGCCAAACAATCCATGAATAACCATGAGTAAAAGTAGTAATTTCTTCGGACAGCCGATATATGGACAGCTGATAAAATCACTCAATCGTGAAAAAATTGTTGAATTCAGCCGAAAACACGGCGGAGAGAAGTATGTAAAGAGCTTTGACGGCTATACGCATCTGCTTACGATGCTCTATGCCGTGATCCAGCGCTTCGACTCATTGCGTGAGATAGAGACATCTATGACAGCGGAGGTTCGCAAACTGCACCATGTCGGAATTGATACTGTACCAAAGCGCAGCACCCTGTCGGATGCAAATGCCCGACGGTCAGAGAAGTTCTTTGAGGATGTCTATCGCGACCTGTATGCAGCCAACAAAGACATTCTTTCATCGGACAGCAGACGCAACGGCACGGAAGAGTGGATAAAGCAGCTTAGGATTATCGATTCCACTACAATCACATTGTTCTCCAACGCTATTTTCAAGGGCGTTGGTCGACACCCCAAGACGGGAAAGAAGAAAGGCGGCATAAAGGTACACTCTGTCATACACGCCAACGAGGGGGTTCCCTGCGATGTGCAGTTCACTTCGGCGGCCACCAATGACTCTTTCATGCTTGCTCCGAGCCATTACAGCCACAACGAGATAGTCGCTCTTGACCGCGCCTATATCAATTATGCCAAATTTGAGGAACTGACGGACCGTGGCGTTGTATATGTCACCAAAATGAAGAAAAACCTCAGTTATGAGGTACTTGTAGACTGTATGCATCAGAATCCGCAGGGACTGATGGAATACCGTGAACAGGTCGTGGTGTTCCGTAAAGACGGTATAAACCACATCGCCAGAATAATTACATACGTTGACATCAAGAAGAACGGGAAGCCAAAACTCATATCGCTTCTGACCAACGACTTCGACATGCCGCCAGAGACAATCGTGGCGATATACCGCCGCCGATGGCAGATAGAGTCTCTTTTCAAGCAGATCAAACAGAACTTCCCCTTGAGATACTTCTATGGCGAGAGCGCCAACGCCATCAAAATCCAGATATGGGTTACACTCATCGCAAATCTGCTGCTGTCAGTACTTCAAAGCAAACTCGAAAGACGTTGGAGCTTCTCAGGGCTGGCTACAATCGTCAGAATTGTGCTGATGTATTACCTGAATCTCGAAAAGTTCCTCAATCAGCCCGATGCAGACCTGAAAATCATGCTCGCCGAAGCATCGGAATCGCCTCCCGAAGTTCCTGAAAACTGCTGAGGGGGCTTGTCAAATACAAAAAGTAAGCCCAACTTCTGCCGTTCAGGAAGTTGGACTCGCCTTTTTATGGTTTAGCGGACAGTAATATTTTTCTATAGGGAGCCAGAGACAGGCGTTTATTTTCTAAATAGCTATTATAAAAAGAATTAACTATAATGCAAATTGTAGAGAGAACCTTTTATAGAGTGGGTAATGGTTTGTTCGGAATGGAACATACCAACGATATAATAAGTGTGTATGATTGTGGAAGTACAAACCAACGACTTGTCAATAATGCCATTGACAGGGCGGCTAAAGCCTACCCCCGGGATATACCTATAGATAATATATTTATATCCCATTATGATAAAGATCATGTAAATGGGCTGCTAAGATTCTTACAAGAATATACACAAGTTAGACGGGTGATATTACCTATGATACCTAATCTAACTAGAGTTATCAATAGTTCTTCTACAAGTAACAGGTTTCTATCTGATTTTATTATAGATCCGGAGGCTTATATACGCAATGTTTCACCTCAAACAAATGTGATATTCGTTGATGCAACCGATAGGGACAACAATATTAATGATAGGATACAAGATAGCGAAGAAATAAATCTGAGTTATATTGAGAATGGTGCGACTGTACCCAGTAGATTTCAGATTTTTACTATCAATGATTGGATATACATAATTTATAATAGAAGATTGCTAAATGATGCCGAGATTGCCACGTTCATGAAAAAGCTGGGACTGCCACCTACTGCAACAACTGATGAGATAATCTCAGTTCTCAAACAAAAAGGTACCTCCCTGAAAAAATCATTGGATCAGGTATTAACGAATAATGAGATTGAAAATCTGAATGATTACAGTATGGTGGTATGGAGTGGACGAAAAGATTTGTGTCATGGCTGCCTTTATACAGGAGACTATAATGCCAAGAAATATCATAAAGAGCTTGCAAATATATACGGACGATTGAGGTCTCACACAGACATAATCCAGATACCTCATCATGGGTCAATAAATAATTTTAGGCCGGAGATCTGTTCACAAAATTCTATACATGTTGTCTCAGCATCTAAGGGTCCATATAAATCCCGACAAATAGTCAATCCTAATAGTGTCATAACTACAATTCGTAATAGCGGTTTTATTTGTTCAGATACCCGAACCAAAGACATAACTATTTGAAGCAGTGCCAATATATTGTTAGTCTATATTTACCGAGAGTTGTGTAATCCACGAAAAATGAGTAATTTTGCAACCTGAAAAGAAACGATATGCCTCTGACAAAAGAAGAAATACAGTCGCTGTTGAGCGACATAGAGAATGAGCGCGTGGAGCGCACATTGTCCACCGATAACACCAAGAAAATATCGGAGGCTATCTGCTCATTTGCCAATGACATTCGTAATACGAATAAGCCCGGTTATTTTCTCATAGGTGCCGACGATAACGGTAATCTTGATGGACTGACTTTTAGCGATGCACAGTTGCGTTCATATGCTGGGTTACGTAATACCGGAACAATTCTTCCGCCTCCCGCAATGATGGTTTATAAGGAGACATTCCCAGAAGGAGAAGTTGCCGTCATTGAAGTTCAGCCAAGCGAAGATACTCCCGTGCGATACAAAGGCGTTATCTGGATTAGAATTGGAGCAAGAAAGGCAGAGGCAAATACTGAGGAAGAGCGCATCCTGACCGAAAAGGGTCAGATTCACAGTTCTTCTTTCGATGGTCGTCCATGTCGCGAAGCTACCATTGATGACATTGACATAGATCTGTTCAAGAATGAGTATTTGCCGAAGGCTGTATCGCCGGTTACTTTAGCGAAGGATAAGCGCAGCGTAATTCAGCAGCTTGCTTCTTTGCGACTTTTCGATACTCGTTTCAACTGTCCGACTTATGCCGGTATTCTTTTGTTAGGACACGACCCGCAGTATTTTATTCCGGGAGCATACATTCAGTATGTCAAATTTGCAGGAACTACTCGTGCGACAAAAGTATTGAAGGAAAACCGCTTCAAAGGCAATTTGATTTCAATGCTAAAAGAGCTGGAGTATTTCATCAAATATTCCATCGAGAGCAAACGCCCGGAGTTTGTGAGTGTCCTTCGCGAAGAACCACGCATTAACTATCCTTGGGAGGCAATCCGTGAACTTGCAATGAATGCCGTAATGCACCGCGCCTATAATGGTAATAACTCCCCGATAAAATTCTACGAATACAACGACCGCATAGAGATTGACAACCCCGGTAATTTATACGGCAAAGTCAATTTGGAGAACTTTCCTAATGAAACCGACTATCGCAACCCTAATATAGCCGAGATAATGCTGAATCTGGGTTATGTCAATCGTTTCGGCAGCGGTGTAAATACTGTATCAACACTTCTCGAAGAAAATAAGAGCAACCCTGCGGAATTTCTTCTCGGTGACTATACCACATTCAAAGTTATTGTTCAGAATGCTGATGTCATAGAAAATGGCACCGATGGCACCGATAAAACGCCTAGAATTATAGTGAACACTACGGAAAGTGGCACCGATGGCACCGATAAATCTGAATTTGGCACCGATAATGGCACCGATGGCACTAATAGTGGCACCGATGAAATATCTCGTGAAGATGCGATTGTGAATCTAATGCGTAAAAACAAGCGTATAAGCATCAAAGAAATCTCATCACAACTAAACATTCCGAGAAGAACCTTATTCCGAATTATTGATACACTAAAATCAGATGGACGCATCCGTCGTGTAGGTTCTGAGAAATCCGGGACATGGGAAGTCATTGAATAAATGTGATAATTGAAGGGAAGCAAATATGGAAGGCTCAGTAATCTCTAAAGAATTGATTGAGGCGTTCCGCCCTATCATAGAGATCAATAACGCACAATTTCGGCAAGTTAAGACTATGCTTGCTGGATTTATCGCTACGCAAGAAAGAGATCTGGACTATATGGATGGGTATATGGACACTCTTTTCAATTTTATGGATCCACGATCAGATACCGAGACGTTAATGCGCCAATACTATAATTATATCGCTACTTTTGATCCGAAGGAAGCGAAGGCGCGCATTGAACGCCTTGAAGATGATATGGGATAGATGACCAAAATCGTGTATGCCGCCGGATCGGTGGCTCATAAATTGCATACTGGACAAATGGATAAAGGAGGTAACGATTATTTTGAATCACACCTTCTAAAAGTAGCGTCAAGAGGATTCGATTGGAAAGAAAAGGTTGTGGGATTTCTACATGATGCCTCCGAGGATTGCGATGTGACTGTTGAGGATGTTCTGAGAATGCTTGATGCAGAAATATCGAAAGTGGTTGAAAATCCGGAAGAGAATTGGTGGGAAGAGTGGATGGAAGACATTGATGTATATCCATGCGAAGTAACCCACTCTATAACCGATGAAGAACGTGAAGAACTAAAAAATGCACTGAATCTCCTCAATCATCATACTGCATCTTCAAGAGAAGAATATATCGCACATATATCAGAAAACCGTCTTGCATTGAGAGTCAAGATGCATGATCTGGAGAACAACATGGATTTAACCCGTATCCCACAGCCAACAGCGAAAGACTTTGCTCGCGTTGAGCGTTACCGAAGAGAATACGAGTTTTTAACAAACGCCCTTCATAACTGTGTTTCAGGATGAAATCCATAATGAATGCTAACCGCCAAGACTCCGGTTATTAGTGCTGAGATGGCCGATGTTTGATGTCATAGATGATTCCACCAATGTCATAGTAAAAAGTTTCGTTTCATAGATAATGTCACTAATAAATTCAATGTTGGCACCGATGGCACCAATGGAATGGTATAGAATAATCAGCGAAATAATCAAAATCCATAATACATCGGCAAGGAGTGATGCTCCCTGCCGATGCTGTTTTAATGAGGCCTTACTACTTGATGTAGTTTAGGATTGGTTGAGTTGCTGCAACCATTGTGCCTCAAATCGCTTGGCGAGTTCTTTTACCTCGTGCATAACCGAGGTCATTTCCAATGTGGCTTTCTCCAGCTTGTAGAGCATTGTCATAGCCTTATTTTCTGAAAATCCCGACTTGAGTTCCTTCACAACAAGGTCATAATTGACCCCGACAGTGCGGAACTGGGCGAAAAATTCCGAGAGTTTGGCGCAGAATACTGCAAGTGAGCGGTCGGTTTTCAGCACCCGGAACGGGCGCGAGAACACCAGTTGTTTGATAAAAGTGGCTTTCACATCCTGATTGGCTTTCTCCATCATCCCGATGAAGCTGTCCCATTCGAGGTCATCAAAGCGCACTTTGACGCAGTGAATACATTTGTTGGCGACAGGCGGTCGCCCTCCTTTGTTGAAATTTTCTGCCATTGAATGTCTGATTCAACGGTTTCACTTCCACTCCAGCCTGAGGCAACGCAGTTTGTAGATGGTGAACGCGACTTTGGAGCGTTCACAACCTTGCAAGGTTGTTTTGTGGGAGTGGGTCCCTCAAAACCTTTTCGGACCCCGAAAAGACACCTTGCTATGTACACGTGTACATCTAATTCGATAAGAAAAAATGAGGTTTGAGAATCAGAGTCCGGTTGACCCTCTTTGCCTCGGTTTTCTTGTGTGCGGCCTCTCTCATGAGGCTGAATGAGCATGGAAGCTTGATATAAAGATAGCAAAAATTTCCGAGACTGCCAAATCCGGACTGACTCCCGAAAAAATCTTCACTCCGGAAATGTTAAAGTTTTTGCCTTATATCGGTGCGTTTGCTTGCCAAACCGCGCCAAAATGCGCCAAGTATCTGAAACTCAAAAATTTGAAAGATTTTAAGATTTGGAAATGCCCTTCTTTTTTGTTATCTTTGCAGAGCATTTGACCCAGATATCTGTCTTCATGTCACGATATAATTATGAAGATACACACGGATGGACATCGTTAGACACGTATATGGGAAGATTGCTGAAGAGAGTTCTTTGAATGTATGTAGAGACAGGTCTATCCATAAAACTGCCTGTGTATGTCCTTCCATAGAGTTCAACCTTATTTTGGATTTATGTTTGTTGGGAACTTCTTATCGAACGATGTATGCAACAGTATTTGAATTTACCTCTCTTAATATATAGCAATATAGCTTTCGATCTAATTACCTATATAGATAGGTATCTATAGCCCTATGGCCGTCAGGCTGTCGGCAACCGGTGATGAGTGAGCATCCGAAGCCCCTCCCGGCAGTGAGGGAAGCGGCACTGCGAAGTGTCGGATAAATGCTGCCATACCCGTCCGCATCCGTGCTGACGGTAGCAATTCGAGAACAATACGGATGTTGTTCTCAAATTCCAAATAGAATATGCCCAAATCATTGAGGAATTCTTATTCCAACAACACACCACCGCCCCTCATGCTCCTAATTCCCCAAGAAGAATGGCAATCATTGCATGAGAAACTTGACCGACTGACCGACATGGTCGAGAAAACCCAAAAAGGCAGCTCCAACTGCGACTGGCTCGAATCCGAAGAGGCGCGAAAACTCCTCGGCATCTCACCAAAAACATGGCAGAACTACCGCGATCAACGCCTCATCCCCTTCTCGCAGATAGGCCGCAAAATCTACGTCAACCGCGCCGACCTCGACACCTTCCTCCGCTCGCACCGCATAGGAAAAAAGTAATAACAAAAGCGTCAATACCCTCTCCAAACGTATGAGGGAATTGGCGTTTTGAGAGTAAAATTGAGATTAATAAACGTGAGTTCGATATAAGCAATAGACCATTCACCAATAAAACAATCAGCCATTTAGTTTTACACTAAATGGCTGATTTTCTTGGCATTCTCGCGAAAAAACCGTAAATTTACAGTGCCTAATTGCAAGATTTACAAGAATTTGCGCTATGATTACCGAGAACAAAATTACTGAAATTTTCTGTCTTGCCGATGATTTCTGCAAGTATTTTTCTTCTGAACTCAAAAAGTATCAGCTCAGTGATGGCAGGAAGCATCGCAATAAGCTGGGACGGCTTTCCGATGCCGAGGTCATTACCATTCTGATTCTTTTTCACAGTAAGGGATTCCGATGCCTCAAACACTTTTACATGCAGTATGTCTGCAAGCATCTTACGCACTTGTTCCCCAAGACAGTATCCTACAACAGATTTGTTGAATTGCAAAAGTCCGTGCTGTTGTCACTCACGGTATTCATCAAAGAAGTATTGCTTGGGACTTGTTCCGGCATTGCGTATGTTGATTCAACACCGTTGAGAGTTTGCAAACACCAACGCATACTTATACACAAGACTTTCAAAGGTATAGCCCAGCGGGGCAAATGCTCGATGGGATGGTTCTTCGGCTTTAAGCTGCACCTGATCATCAATGACAAAGGTGAGATTCTGAACTTTATGTTTACACCGGGCAATGTCGATGACCGTCAGCCTCTGTATTCAGAGTCATTTATTGAAAATGTAAAGGGCAAGCTCTGTGGAGATAAAGGATATATCGGCAAGCAACTGTTTGAGTTTCTGTTCATGAATGGAGTTCAGCTTATCACAAAAGTCAAGAACAACATGAGGAACTCGCTGATGTCTGTTTCCGACAAGATTATGCTTCGCAAAAGGGCTTTGGTTGAATCTGTTAATGACGAACTTAAGAACATCGCTCAGATAGAACACTCAAGACATCGGTCTTTCGCAAATTTCATAACCAATGCCCTGAGTGCAATAGCTGCATATTGTTTCTTCCCGAAGAAACCGTCTATCTCTTTGGAATTTGTCGCTGACAAGCAACTGACGTTGTTCTGATTACTTATGTCGAACTCACGTTAATAACTGTCCGATATATCAGTTTTAACTCTCTCCATATCCGATATGTCGTAAAAAAATGCTAACTTTGCAATCAGCACATTTTATGCTGACAATAGACCAATTATGTAAGATAGAACTAATATTAAAAATATAGTTTAAGCTTCCTTGTAGATGCTAACGGCTTGGTCTCCGGTCAGCACTATAAGGAAGTTTATGTTATGAGAGATTCAGAACTGAAAGTTGTGGATTTGTTCTGTGGATGTGGTGGCATGTCCATGGGATTTGAGAAAGCCGGATTCAATGTTGTAGCATCCTACGACAATTGGGATCCTGCAATTGCTGTGTATCGCCTCAACTTCCAACATCCTATATATAAACGAGATCTTCTTGACACCAAAGACGTGTCTGATATAGCGTCACACAAACCTGATGTTATTATTGGTGGTCCCCCTTGCCAAGATTTTTCGAGTGCAGGACATCGAGATGAGACTCTTGGCAGAGCCAATCTCACCTTATCGTATGCTGATATAATCACCAAGATACTACCTCGCTTTTTCGTTATGGAAAATGTCCCTACAATCAAAAAGAGCGAAAAACTTGAAATCATAAAACGCCAATTCAAGGAGGCTGGTTATGGTCTCAGTGAACTTGTTCTTGATGCAAGCTTATGTGGGGTGCCCCAGAAGCGAAAACGATTCTTTTTGATAGGTCATCTTGGCGGAGTTGATGAGGCATTGTTGCCGTTTTTGAAAAAGCACTTGGCAACTAAATCTCTAACATTACACGACTACTTTGGAGACACATTAGGCTTTGAATATTACTTTCGGGTTCCTCGTTCATATAGTAGGCGCGGAATATTCAGTATATATGAACCCGCCATGACAGTCCGAGGGGTAGATCGCCCTGTTCCAAAAGGATACCCCGGGCATCCTGGGGATCCCATTCCAATGAATGATTCAATTCGTACTTTGACTATTGAAGAACGAAGCCAGTTTCAGACATTCCCTAAAGATTTTAGATATGAAGGATCTAAGACAGTTGTTAACCAAATGATTGGAAACGCCGTACCAGTCAATTTGGCTAAATATGTAGCAACCGCTCTAAAAGAATATATCTATGCCTCGATTAGTTGATTTATTCTGTGGATGTGGCGGTATGTCTCTTGGATTTCAAGAGGCAGGCTTTGATATTATAGAATCTTTTGACAACTGGGCTCCTGCGATTGCAACCTATTCTGCCAACTTCAATCATCCCATAACATCTCTTGATCTTTCAGATAGCGATAGAATAATTTCCCACTTAAAAGACAGGGATATAGACATAATAATCGGTGGTCCACCATGTCAGGATTTTTCTATAGCAGGAAAAAGGGATTTTCTTGGAAATCGGGCGAATCTTACTTTGTCATACGCTAAAGCAGTCACCTCTTTGGCTCCAAAATGGTTTGTGATGGAGAACGTGTATAATATCCAAAAATCACCGATTTTTCAAGAGGCAATAAAAATATTTTCAGAAGCTGGATATGGATTAAATATCCGAATCTTGGATGCGAGCCTTATGGGAGTACCCCAACAAAGGAAAAGATGCTTTGTAATAGGGAAAATGGGTGCTAAAGACAATTTCTTAGATCAGATCATAGATTCTAAATTAAGTACAAGCCATACTACTGTAAGACAATACTTAGGCGAAACATTAGGAACGGATTTCTATTATATGCACCCTCGGAGTTACAATCGCAGGGCGATATTTTCAATTGACGAACCAAGTTCAACGATTAGAGGAGTCAATCGTCCCATGCCTGCCACATATAAGTTTCACCCGGCGGACAAATGTACTGATTATTCAAAAATCAGAGCTTTGTCATATATAGAGAGGAGTTATCTTCAAACCTTCCCAAATGGTTATAAATTTAAGGGCTCCAATGCTCAAATTGAACAACAAATAGGGAATGCCGTCCCTGTTAAGATGGCAGAATTTGTGGCAACTATAATATTTGAGAACTTCTGATGAAGACGTTGGAACAAATAAAACACGCTCTTGAATCAATCGAATTAAATTCGATTGAACACTGGCTGTCTACCCTTTTGGAAGCATTTGACATTCCAGGTATTACCATACGCAAGATATTAGATAAAATCGGAGAACGGCGAAATGTTGTCCCTATTAGTTTATATCGGCGAGCTGTGTTTTTGTATTCCACTGAAGATGATGACCTCTCCGTCTTTACACAATACCTTGATACATACCCAATCGTTTTTATTCTAAAAGATAGCACATTCAGTTTCTCTACCGGCTCCTTTCAGGAAGTTGGCGTACCCTATTCGGATGTATCGGACTATGTTACTGAATTTCAATCTCTTCAAAATCGTGGACGGATAGAGAAAGATTTATTTTCGACTCTTGATTTTGCCCCTATTGTCGCAGAACTTAATTCCAGATTGGGTTTACTTGACAATAATCCAATAGATGCTTTTAATTATATTATTGACCTCATTACCGTTGCATTTGTAGACCAAATTTTGGAACAGAATGTGATTCTAAAATATGAGAAATGGATGCGATCTTGTGAGCCGAACAACCTCAACGGATATGTATCACAAATAATATTTGAGGGTGAGTATAATCAATTCCTTAACCTTACATATCAAGACATAAAACATAATGCACATACAAAAGAATTAGTTATTAAGCTACTGAAATATGATGTCAAAGGAATAGACTCCGAAGTGCTGGGTTCTATAGTATATAAGATATTTGCGTCGTCAGAAGAATCGACTCTCTATGGGAATCAAACTGCAAAAACCTATATAAATAGGTTGTTTGAAGCTTTATTCGTAATCAAATTCCGAGATTCCCTTGAAAACTTAAATTACGATGATGCACTGAAAATATTGGAAGCATCTTACTTTGACCCAACGAATAGTCCGGGCAGTTTTATTGTGAACGCTTTCCTTAAATTGGTTGAGCTCTCTAACGAATACGCTCAGGTATCACATCGCAACGCTATTAAGATTGACTATGCTAATTTTGTTAGCGTGGTTGATAATGACATAGCTTTCAGACTGACAAAACTCAATTTCTTCATTGTTTGTATTCAGTACCAATTCTCCTATTTCCGAATTTCAAAAGAAATAGTATACAATATATTTAATGGATTACGAATATATAAAGACAATCAACTAAGGTGTTCTTGGGAGTCTTATTGCCCCAATAATGGTAATGTGTACATTATTGGAAGCCCCACGTTCAGAGGTAATCGCAAACTTTCTGTATCTCAGAAAAATGACATGAAATATGCCTGTGGCTTTTCAAAAATTACAGATGCAGACTATTCATCAGCATGGCTAATAAAGGGGGCGAACTATATTAGCGGAACAAAATCATCAATAGCATTGGTGTTAACCAATTCCGTATGTCAAGGCACACAGGTAGCGACAATATGGAAGCCAATATATCAGAAAGGCTGTCAAATATCCTTTGCATACAATTCATTCAAATGGATGAATCCAGAGAACAAAACAGTTGCTGTATCAGTCGTTATGATTGGATTACAGGGAATGCGTTCTGATGCTGTGAAGCTTCTGTTTAACAAATCGACTTGTTTTAGATGCCGTTCCATCGGCCCTTATCTTATTCAAAACTCAGAAGTGATTGTGGAAGCTCAATCGAGTCCAATCTCTCCACGTCCTAAAATGATAAAAGGTAACATGCCGTATGCTGCCGAGCAAGTGCTTTTTGATATAGATACTAAAACGGCACAAGTACAGCTCGATCCTGGGATAGAACCATACATCCGTAAAGTTTATGGCTCCAAGGAATTTATGGATAATGCCCCACGGTATTGTCTGTGGATTGCAGATGAACAATATGATGTTGCCATAACACATCCTTTTATCAAGGCTAAAATGGATGAAATATCATCTGCCCGAAGGGCGTTGAAAGACTGTCCTAAAAAGCTGTTGGACCAACCTCATAAATTCAGGGAAAATAATGACACCAACAGGGGAAGCCAAAGTCTTATTGTACCGTCGGTTTCCTCGGAAAACAGGCAATACCATCCAATGGGATTCGTATATAACGATTCTATTGTGACTAATCTATCATTCGCCATATATGATTGTGAAATATGGATTTTGGCACTTCTTGTTTCACGTATGCATAATGTCTGGTCAAAATTAGTATGCGGTCAATTAGAGTCTCGAAATCGGTACTCAAATGAGCTCGCCTATAACACTTTCCCATTTCCTCGTCTTTCAGTTGAAATCAAAGAAACGCTTAAAGAGTACACACTCAATCTTATTAAAATTCGAGAAGAGTTCTGCGAGGTACCAATTGGTCGATTATACTCAGACATGCCTCCAAAATTAAAAAATTTTCATGCCCAAATTGATGAATATGTCGATTCATTATATTCAAATGATCCGCTATTTTCTGACTATGACAGGCGCGCACTTCTCATCTCAATGTATGAATCCTCGATAAATGTATAGTTATGTTTAATCTAATCGAAGCTCAATATAATCAGAATGGCGCAAGTGTCAATACCAATAATATGGGCATGCGCGAAATGCAGCAACGTGCATATGAAAAATATGCGCAGCAATATATATTACTAAAAGCACCTCCTGCTTCAGGTAAATCGCGAGCTTTGATGTTTATCGCTCTTGAAAAACTCAAACAAGGGATGGTAAAAAAAGTCATTGTTGCTGTACCGGAGAAGTCTATAGGTAAATCTTTTGGCACAACGGCGCTGAAAGCAAATGGATTCCATTCAGATTGGAATCCAAATCCTAAATATGATCTCTGTGCACCCGGTGCGGACGCATCGCTAACCAATATACTCATTCGCTTTCTTCAGGATGATTCAGAAGACGCGAAAATCTTGATATGCACTCATTCGACTCTCAGATTTGCATATGCGAAGATTGGGAATCAATCATTTAATGACGTACTTCTGGCGATTGATGAATTTCATCACGTATCGGCGGAAGCAGATAACAAACTTGGCAACTTAATTCGAGACATCATGGCCAATACGAATGCTCATGTTTTGGCTATGACAGGCTCTTACTTCCGAGGCGATTGTACGGCAGTGCTTTCTCCCTTGGATGAATATAAGTTTAGACATGGCCGTGTAACCTACAACTACTATGAACAACTAAATGGCTATCAATATCTTAAATCATTGGGAATAGGGTTTCATTTTTATCAAGAAGGTTACTTAAATTCCATAAAAGATGTTTTGAACCTTGATGAAAAGACTATTATCTATATACCCAATGTCAATTCTGCCGAATCAACCAAAGAAAAACTTTACGAGGTTGATCAATTGGTTGATATTATTGGTACTTTTGACCATGTAGATGAGAACAACATCTATCATATTATAACAAGCACAGGCAAAGAATTAAAAGTTGCGGATTTAGTCACTCCAGGGAGCGATAGAGATAAGGTGCAAAACTATCTTCGAAATATGAAAAACGTTGATGATATTGATATTATCATCGCATTGGGAATGGCTAAAGAGGGTTTTGACTGGAAATATTGTCAAACCACACTCACTGTTGGCTATAGAGGTTCTCTGACTGAGATTGTCCAAATAATAGGTCGCTGCACGAGAGATAGCGAGAATAAGACCCACGCTCAATTTACAAATTTGATAGCAGAGCCGGATGCTGAAAGAGAACAGGTAACTCATTGTATCAATGATATACTGAAAGCTATATCCGCTTCCCTGCTAATGGAAGAGGTTGTTGCTCCCAAATACAACTTTACCCCAAAAACCAATGAAGACGGCACAAATACAGATGAACCTGTAATAAATATATCAGGATACCGTCCGATTAAATCCCAAGCAGTAAAAGATATTGTAGATAATGACCTTGTCGACTTGAAGGCAAGAATATATCAGAACCCTAACATTCAGGGTGCGATGATGGGAGCCGTACCTCCGGAAACCCTTACAAAGCATCTTATTCCTAAAGTTATTGAGGAATTGTACTCTGATCTATCAAGAGATGAAGTTAAACAACTCAGTGATTATATAGTGGTTGACTCTTTCCTCAATGCCGTACGAGGAACCGAAAAGTCTTCCGATCCTGCATCAGAATCAGAAGAATCACTTAATAAAAAGATAATCAAATTTGCCTCGCTGCTGAATGTAGCGGACTTGAACATGGATCTAATCTACTCGATAAATCCGTTCAATCAGGCATACGAGATAATTTCAAAACAATTAGATTCCAAGGTGTTTAAGGCAATACAGAATACTATCCGTGCGATGAAAATCGATATTACGGAAGAAGAAGCGCTTGATAATTGGCCTCTTATAAATGAGTTTTTCTCGAAATTCGGAAGAGAACCCAATCTCGATTCAATAGACCCATTTGAAAAAAGGTTAGCAGAATCCTTGTGCTTCCTTAAAAATCTCACACAATCAACTAAATAAATCAATATGACAAGAGATGAGATTCTAACTGCTTTGAAAGAGACCGATAAATTCGGCCTCCTTGCTCGTCGTGAAGTAAAAAAGCCAACGGCATCTCAGCTACCTCTTGTCAATGCGTTTGAAGAGATTGTAGATTTCTTTGAATCCAATGGACGTCTGCCAGAGTGTAGGAAAGATAATATTCAGGAATTTCAGCTGTATCATAGATACAAATCAATATGTAGAGACTCTCAAAAACTCCAATTTTTGAGAGATTATGATTTAAACAATATTCTTGTAGATGAGACCAATGAGATAGACCCCATTGAGCGTTTGAAATCTGAGGATGTTCATGGATTATTAGCTGCTGAACCGCTAGAAATATTTAAAATGAAACATGTGTCAGAACGTATTGCAGCGGAATATATTTCTCGACGCAAGTTCTGTCATAACTTTAGTAAATACCAAAAACAGTTTGAGCAAATTGCCTCTGATCTTCAAACAAAACGGAGGAAGCTGATTAACTACTCTCCTGAAGCCTTGAACCCTGGTAGGTTCTATGTCTTGAATGGAATTATACTTTATTTGGAATCTGTTGATGGAGAATCCTCTGAATACGATTATAGGAGTGGCACTCGAACTCGTTTTGACGGGCGAACATCAATTGTTTTTGATAATGGAACTATGTCTGATATGCTATATCGCTCATTAGACAAGGCTTTACAAAAGGATGGATTTTCCATTTCAGAACCCATTGAATTGTCTTCAATTCAAGAAATATCAGAAGAAGACAACCATAATGGCTATATCTATATTCTGAGAACAAAAAATAATAGGCTCTCAAAATATAAGAATCTGTACAAGATTGGATGCACCACCTCTGCTGTGAGTGATCGCATTAAAAACGCACATAAGGAAGCAACCTATCTATTTTCAGAGGTTGAAATAGTTAAAGCCCTGAGATGCTATAACATAATTCCAGATGAGTTAGAAGATAAAATTCATAAATTCTTTAACGAGCAACGATTGAGTATAGAAATATACGACAAGGATAATAATTTATTCCGACCAAGAGAATGGTTTGTGGTGGCATTAGATGCCATTGAAGAAGCCGTAAGTATAATATTGCGAAATGAACAAGATATTTACTACTACAATCAAACCATTCAGCAAATAGTGAAAAAATAATCATTATGAATAAATTCTCACTTACTGTTAATTATATAAGTTCAACCTCACATCTTACATGCAAGAACTTATTCGATAGATTTTTAGAAAAAAAATACTCGGATTGTACGGGGTGGGGGTACTCAAATGTGTCATTGGACGAGTCTCTTATCATGGGGACTCTCCTTAAATCCGTGATACGATATTACCAAGTGTGGAATCCGGAAACTTCTGTATTAGAGAAGAAATCTTATACTCAAGTTAAAGAAATAAACTTTAGAATTGATTTATTGCACTCTTCATTCATTGTAGAAGGGGGAGTGAAAGATATGAACACAGTAAAACAGTCTTTAAGACAGATTGCATATAATGAATTTACATATGCGCCATTAGATACGACACTCTATAGTCTTCTTGTAAAGTTTTCATTTGATGCAATCCTTGAATCAATTGAAGAAGTTGTTTTAACTGACTATCGCACAGAAAAATTGTTTGTAGGGAATTATAGTGCTAAATTGGTTGATCCTTTTGTCAAAATTGACTCATTAGCAAATTATGAAAAACTCATTGGACGGTTTAAAGCCGTATTGAGTCTTTCTGGAAGAAGGGTTGTAATCATAGCAAATACAAAGTCTAATTTCATAGTAATAGGCTCTGAGAATGACAGATTAGAATTAATGGAGTATTTAACTAATAAACTTTTGTCTAATGGCTGAATCACAAGGCGTAATGGGCGATATGTGGAATGATAACGCAGTCGCACTTTTGGAATATCTAAATTGGGATCACATTGGAGATACGAATATGGATCTTCCTGGGAGTGACCAAAATGAATATGGCGTTGATGCTTTGACAGTATATTCGTCTCCACTTCTTGATGTCCTCCAGAGTTGCGTTGTTGAATCGAAGAGATACAGTACTAAAAGTATCTCTCAATCACTCATCCAGAAATGGATTGACAGATTACGCCTTAAGATTGACTCGTTTGCAAATTCTCAAGCACTTCTTGACAAATTTGGTGCTCTGAATGAGGCGTGCCAAATAAACCTGGGTGTTATTATGTGTTGGGTTCATGATGCTCTCAACGAAGACTACTTTAACACGACATTCAATAGTTTTATAAAAAAATCCATAATTAATACTCAAGTTTCAAAATCTGGCTATAAAAGAATCTTTGTATTAACAAACCCACGTATAATTCGGTTATGCTCTATGTTACAAAAGATTCGATCAAATGAGTATGAGTATAAGTTTATTTATCCGGCACAAATACTGGGAGGGAAACCGCTATTGAAATCAAAAACTCTGACTATAGAATATGCAACCTCAGATTTTATATTTGCTGAAAGAATTAAGAGGGGGGAACCCCGCCTTGTTGTATTCTATTTTGGAAATCTTTCATCGAAAGGATTTACAAATTTATATGATGCTTTGATTTTTTACAATTTGGTAGAGCAAGACCAAAAAGTAATAGTCTATTTCTATGGTTCAGAGGTCGAAAATCGTGAGAATTTAGCAGAAGGGAAACGAATTTTCAAGAATAAAAATCTCGATGTTGCATTTAAGCCACTGCCAATTTTGAGCATATCGACCGAACCATCCATTTTATCTAAAAACAGTGATCAAGATGACTAAGCAACCTCTAACTTACCCATCTCCTCAGGACTTGGAATTTATTCTTTGCACATGTGTAAGGAAATGTGATCTATTGACCTTTCTTAGAAACCGGTCTGTATTTCTATTCAACGCTTCCATTGAAGATGCCGCTAAGGAAGTTGCGCGATATCTATATAGTGCTGATTCTCTCGAAGAATTAAGGGCACTGGCATATAGGTCTTCTAATAACAAAATACTTAGTGGTTTTCATTTGTTTAGTGATAAGGAATTTGCACTTGACAACATCTATAATGATATTAGAAACAAGGGACTTTTGACATCTAAAGGTTACAGACTAAACACAATCGCCAAAGTAACTGAATCGGATAAAATCTATTTTGAAGGAACACTGTCTTATCTTAAACAGTCTGCTGGTAGAATAAACTTTATAAGAACAGAAGAACGAGATGTAGCTTTTAAAATGTATCAAATTTCTGATACTGAGTGGCAAGTAGAGGTTGATGGTGCTAAATCCAGTGATGGTAAAACTGTTATGAGTATGTTGGGAGATGTTGCAAAGAAACGCGGAATTGAAACCAAGTCACTGCGTATAGACAGATTGACAAATGGAGATACAATATCTTTTTTTGATAAACTCGCAAAAGAGGGTCTCCCAAACACGTGGGAAATTGTAGACATTGGACGAATTAACATAAAACGCGAACCAGGGACAAAAGTTGATGATTTCGGTGACGATGAACAAGAAGTTGAACAAGAGCAGTTGTCTGGAATAACAAATGCCATATTAGAAGGCAAGAACTTACGTGAACATCAGTTTGTGAGAAATGCAGAAGAATCTGGTTATGCATTTACTTCAATGACCTATCTATTTCATAATCATCAAACAGATGAGAAAATTAGAATAAGAGCTGAATTTAAGGGCAGCCCCAAAATTTTCGAGGTTGCATTGGAAGCCTATTTTATAGGCATCGAAGGTAATTCGGATGATGAAAATCAGCTTAGTATACTGGATGATAAGAAAAACCTTAATATCAGGTCTATATTTTGGAATAACGCATGTAGTATTTTTTATGATGTATGCACCAACGTTAACTAATGTTGACTAAGTCTATAACAATCCATTGCTAATCGCATGATTCTATCCTTTATACGTTTTAGATTTAAGTTATGAGAAAGAAGTCGATTCGTTTTTTCAATGACCGCGAGGTGAGGGCGGTCTGGGATGACGAGAACAACTGCTGGTGGTTTTCGGCTACTGACGTGGTGCGCGCTATCAATGATGAGCCGGACTATACGAAGGCCGGTAACTATTGGCGTTGGCTTAAACGCAAGCTGGGGCAAGAGGGCGTTCAACTCGTGAGTCCCACTCACGGGTTCAAATTCGAGGCCCCAGATGGCAAACAGCGCAAGGCCGATGTGCTCAACAGCGAGGGGGTTATTATACTTGCCAAGCATTATCCCAACAATCGTGCAGCTAAGTTTCTTGATTGGTTTACGTATAGCGACAATACTATCGACGGGCAGAGCCGCAAGAAGGCGTATACTCTGTTTGAAAGCGGATTGCTGAACTCTCTGGAGCCGGGCAGCATGAAATGCCTACAACAGATTCATGCCTACCTCTTCGGCGGTCTCTATGAGTTTGCCGGACAGATAAGAACCAAGAACATATCAAAGGGCGGTTTTACTTTTGCCAACTGTCTACATTTCCCGACCATCATTCCTACTATTGAACGTATGCCGGAAACGACGGTAGACGAAATCGCCGACAAGTATGTAGAGATGAACGTCGTGCATCCGTTTATGGAAGGGAACGGGCGTAGCACTCGCATCTGGCTTGACCTGATGCTCCGTCGCTCGCTTAAACGCTGCGTTGACTGGAGCCGGATTGACAAGAATGAATATCTGACCGCGATGAGAGAAAGCGTTATTGACTCAACCCATATCAAAGCCTTGCTGAAAGGTGCGCTGACCGACAAAATCAACGACCGCGAAATGTTTATGAAAGGCATCGACTACTCATATTACTACGAGGAAGAGTAGGCTTACTCTCTAATACCGCCTATGCGTATCGGCGTGCAAAAGTTACGCGGATTATTTGAATTTTGCCTGTAATTTGCCTGTAGAAAATATAAGAAAGCGACTTAACAAAGTGATAAACACTAAGTTAAGTCGCTTTTGCTGTGCCCAGAACAGGACTCGAACCTGCACGCCTCGCAGCACTCGCACCTGAAACGAGCGCGTCTACCATTCCGCCACCTGGGCAATCAATATTTTTTGTCGGGGTGAAAGGATTCGAACCTTCGACCCCCTGCTCCCAAAGCAGGTGCGCTAACCGGACTGCGCTACGCCCCGAAAATCTTTGCAAAGTTATATATATTTTTTTTAGATTACAAATTTTAATTCGCGTTTATTAAGGTCGCAGACTCTTTTTATGCTTTTTTGACGATAAAATCAAAGCTTAAGGGCGATTTCATCCAATTTTTAATCAAATTAGCCAAATTTGTTTGTGCGTTTGGTAGTTTTAAACTATTTTTGCTTGTTCCGTAATGGTCAATTCGAAATGTTCCGTTGACCGATATAATCTGAACATCTTTTAGCTTCTGTTTTTCTATCTTCTTGATGACGTATGACTGACGTGAATATTTTTAGTCCGGATTTCTATTATTCCGTGGTGTGGATTATGCTGGGGCTGGCTGTTGTGGTGTTCGTTGCGCTGCAGCGCGTGTCAGCCGGATATGGCATGATGTACAGCAGTAAGTGGGGTCCGTCTGTAGGAAACCGTGCGGGATGGGTGTTGATGGAGTCGCCTGTCTTTTTCGCGATGCTTCTGTTCTGGCTGCTTAGTCCGCGCAGATCGGATACCGCGCCTATGGTTATGGCTGTCTATTTCCTTTTTCATTATTTTCAGCGTTCTTTCGTGTTTCCTTTCAGAATCAAGGGTAAAAGCCGTATGCCGCTTGCCATAGTCGCCATGGGTATTTTATTCAATCTTATAAACGTGTATATGATAGGCGGGTGGCTGTTCTATGTAGCACCCGAAGGGATGTATAAGGTATCTTGGCTGTGGAGTCCGTTGTTCATTATCGGTTCGGCGGTTTTCTTCACAGGTATGGCAATAAACTGGCATTCCGACCACATCATACGCAATCTGAGGAAACCCGGAGACACGCGCCATTACATACCTCGCGGAGGTTTTTACCGTTATGTTACATCTGCGAACTATTTCGGGGAGTTCCTCGAATGGTGCGGTTATGCCATACTCACCTGGAGTCTGGGAGGAGTGGCGTTTGCGGTCTGGACCTTCGCCAATCTGGCTCCGCGTGCCCGCAAGCTCCATGAGCGTTACGAGCAGGAGTTCGGAGATGAATATTCGAAACTTGACAGAAGATATATCTTACCATATTTATATTGATTATGGAGAATAAGCTTTTCACACCGGCGAAAATAGGTCCGGTGGAGTTGCGCAACCGCACGATCCGGTCGGCGGCATTCGAGGGTATGGGACGCGACAACGGTCCGACACCGATGCTTCGCGACTATCATATATCCGTGGCAAAAGGGGGAGTGGGAATGACAACGTTGGCGTATGCCGGCATAAACCGTTCCGCGCTGTCGTTCAAGACGCAGTTGTGGCTGCGTCAGGAGATTGTCGCTCCATTGCGGGAGATAACCGACGGCATACATGAGGCAGGTGCCAAAGCTTCAATCCAGATCGGTCATTGCGGCAACATGACACACCGCTCCACAGCCGGTTGTATCCCCGTGGGAGCATCCACCGGGTTCAATCTGTATTCACCCACATTCTGCAGAGGATTGCACAAAGATGAGCTGAAACAGATGGCAAAGGATTTCGGCACAGCGGTCAACACCGCCCGCGATGCCGGTTTCGACTGTGTGGAGGTGCATGCCGGTCATGGCTATCTGATTTCCCAGTTTCTTTCGCCATACACCAACCGCCGCAGAGATGAATTCGGCGGTAGTCTTGAAAACCGCATGACATTCATGAAGATGTGTCTGGAGGAGGTGATGAAGTCAGCAGGGTCTGATATGGGGGTATTGGTGAAGACCAACATGCGCGACGGTTTCAAAGGTGGTCTTGAGATCGACGACTGTCTTGCCGTAGCCCGGGAGATAGAGAGATGCGGTGTGCACGCCATGGTGCTTTCCGGCGGTTTTGTCAGCAAGGCTCCCATGTATGTGATGCGCGGGCGTATGCCTGTCTATTCCATGACCCATTACATGAAACAGCTGTGGCTCAGATATGGGGTGCGTCTTGCCGGGAAATACATGATACCCTCCGTGCCGTTCAGGGAGCTTTATTTCCTTGATGACGCCCGGCGGTTTCGCGAGGCTCTGGATTTACCGCTGGTGTATGTAGGCGGAGTCATCAGCCGCGCCAATGCGGATGAGGTGCTTGACCGCGAAGGATTCGATTTCGTGCAGATGGGTAGGGCTTTGCTCAACGAGCCGGATTTTGTGAACCGCATGCGAAATGATGACACACACCGTTGCGGCTGTGATCATGTCAATTACTGCATAGCCCGTATGTATTCCAGGGAGATGGCTTGTCACAAGCATTGTGCCGACCTGACCCCTGCAATCCGCAAAGAGATAGAAAAAATCAAACGTCAGAACGCTAAAGAAGAAAAGACCAACGGATGAGACGTGACAAGGACATACGCGGAAAACTGGCTGTGGTGACGGGCGCGAGCAGCGGGATAGGGTTATGTTTCTCGCGGGAGCTTGCCGGGCGCGGTTGCAACCTGCTTATGGTCAGCAACCAGAGGCAGGAACTTGAGACATGCGCCTCTGAGATTTCAGCGAAACACGGTGTGGCGGCGTATACTTTACATATAGACCTTACGGCTCCCGGCGCATCGGAAGAGATTACGGGATGGCTTGACCGCAACCGGCTTGTGGCGGATTATCTTATAAACAATGCAGGGATATTCTCATTCCAGCCTGTTGCCGATATGCCGCAGCACAAGATAGATTGTTTTATACGTCTGCATGTGGATGCCGTCACAAATATCAGCCGCACTTTTGCTCTGAGATTCAAGGAGCGGGGAAGCGGGCGCATACTGAACATGTCTTCGATGTCATGCTGGATGCCCATGCCCGGAATCGCCATGTATTCGGCAACAAAGGCCTATATACGGGTGTTCAGCAGAGCATTGCATTATGAATTGCGCGACAGCGGAGTGTCCGTTACAGTTGCCTGTCCGGGAGGTATCGCGACAGACCTCTTCGGATTGTCCGAGCCGTTGAAGCGGTTCGCAGTCAGTATCAGGGTGCTTGACACTCCGGAACGCTTCGCCCGTAAAGCCGTGAACCGTATGCTGAAAGGCAGGAAACAGTATATCAACGGTGTGCTCAACCGTATCTCGATAGTGTTTGTGGCGTCACTTCCCACACCGGCAAGGATGCTTGTGAAAAGGAAGATGCTTGACAAGGGAATCGTAAGGTGAATTGGAAACTGTTTAAATTTAAACAGTTTCTTAGGTTATACGGTGCAAATAATAGAAAACTGAAATGGGGTAATTTTGGAAACAATTTTCTAAAAGAGAACAGATTATGAATAAAGGGAGAAAAGGTAAGGGCGTTCCCTCGCTCGGGAATATCCCTTCGGGGCTGCCGGTGATTGTGACAGGAGCCAGCGGAAGTATCGGACGCGAGATCTGCAGGGCACTCGCCCGTCTCGGCGTGCCCGTTATCATGGCGTGTCGGTCAGAAGCGCGGTATGCGCAGACATACGGGGAATTGCTACGTGAATTTCCTGCTTTCGATGCCGTTTTTCTTCCGCTCGATCTCAATATGTCATCATCGGTTACGGAAGCCGTGAACCGTCTCAAGGGAGTGAGACTGGCGGGAATCATCAACAACGCGGGCACAATGGAGCGCCATTTCTCATTGAGTGCCGACGGTCCGGAGACAACGATGAACGTAAACTACCATAACACCCGTCTTCTAAATCAGCTTCTTCTTCCCCAGATAGCCCCTGGCGGTTCGGTTGTGTTCACCACCTCTCTCACCAGAAGAAGATGGGGTACACGACACCTTCCGGCTACTGTTACAGAGGAATCGTTCGGGCAGTTGCGGTCATATTCGCTTTCCAAGGCATGGATAACCCGTTTCGCAGCCGGGTTCGCATCAGAAGGAAAGAAATGCGGAGTCCGTGTGAACTGTGCCGATCCCGGAGTGGTTGACTCCTCCATGATAAGGATGGACCGCTGGTTCGATCCTATCGCCGACATTGTCTTCCGACCGTTGATACGCACACCCCGCAACGGAGCTGTTCCCGCTCTCCGGGCACTTTTGAGCGATGAGACTTCCCGCATATATACTCTTCGCGCATCATTACCGTTGAATAAATAGGAGTTCGGATTAAACAGTTTCTTAGGGAAATATCTCGCTGATGTCAAGAAAAATAAGTCAAGACGAGTTCAGTGTTCTAACACACATTCTTTGGAAAATTCAACATATACAGCTTCTAAATATATTTAATTATGAAAACGACAATAATCTCTTTAGGATTGCTCATCGCCGCAGGTGCGGCGCATGCCGTGAATCCGATGTGGGTGCGGGATGCTCGCATATCTCCCGATGGGACGAGAATCGTATTCTCGTACAAGGGAGATCTTTATACCGTTCCTGCGCAAGGTGGTGATGCAGTTCGTGTAACCACAGGACCTGCGTATGAAAGCGCGCCCGTGTGGTCGCCCGACGGCAGATCGATCGCCTATGCCTCCGACCGCAACGGAGGGAAAGATATATTCATCATTCCGGCGGAGGGGGGTGCTCCGCGTCAGCTCACATTCAATTCCGCGGCAGAGACTCCGGAGGCATTCTCTCCCGACGGCAGCTCTGTGGTGTTTTCGGCGGTTATTCAGGATCCGGCAGGAAGTTCCGCCGCACCTATCCGCAGTCAGAGCGAACTTTACAGCGTGCCGGTCAGCGGAGGCAAAGTAAGTCAGATACTTGCGGTTCCGGCAGTGAATGTAGCCATGCGTCCCGACGGCTCTTTTCTTTATGAAGATGTAAAAGGATCAGAAGACAAATGGCGCAAGCATCACACCTCCTCTGTGACCCGCGACATCTGGATGCATGATGCGAAAAGCGGCGCATACGTCAATCTGACCTCCCGTGCCGGGGAAGACCGCAATCCCGCGCTTTCATCCGATGGGAAATCATATTATTTCCTTAGCGAGCGCAACGGAGACTCTTTCAATGTCTACTCTTCGGCCATCGCTCCCGGAGCGAGTCCCCGCAAGCTCACCGACTTCAAGGATCATCCCGTGCGTTTCCTCAGTGCCGGCACCGGCGACATTCTGGCGTTTGTCTACAACGGGGAGCTTTTTACCATGCAGCCCGGTTCCTCACCTCGCAAGCTTGACATAAATCTTGTTGATGACGACATAAACGATATTAAGGATATTCCCTTCGGGCGCGTACAGGGTGCAGTGGTATCTCCCGACGGCAAGCAGATGGCGTTCACCGTAAGAGGAGAAGTGTTTGTGGCATCAACTGAATACCCCTCGGTCAAACAGATAACCCACACTCCGGCAATAGAATCAAGAATATCCTGGGGAGCCGACGGCAGAAGTCTTTACTACGGGTCCCTTCGTTCCGGCAGAAGCAATATATACAAAGCGGTAATCAAGCGGAAAGACGATCCCAACTTCTCTAACGCCACGCTGATCGAAGAGGAAGCCATGTTCCCGGAAGACGGCATAGAGCGCGGTTATCCCTCCATCTCTCCCGATGGCAAGAAGATGGCGTTTATCGAAGACCGCCGTATCCTTAAAGTCAAGGATCTTGCTTCGGGTGCGGTTAAAACCTTTGAAGACCGTATCACCAATTACCGCACCGGTGGTTATGGCGTGGCTTGGAGTCCTGACAGCCGATGGCTTACGCTCGAGATTATGAACCCGATGCACGATCCTTATGGTGACATTGCCATAGTCAACGTGGATAGCGGCGAGTTTATCCCTCTCACTAATACAGGTTATTTTGATCAGGAACCCCGTTTTACGGATGATGGCAATGCCGTCATTTTTGCTTCCGAACGTTATGGCATGCGCAACCATGCCTCATGGGGATCGGAATATGATGTCATGATGGTGTTCCTGAATAAGGAGGCTTACGATAAATTCCGTCTCTCAGAAGAGGACTACGCACTGCTGAAAGAGGTAGAAGACCAGCAGAAGAAGGCATCTGCAAAGAAAGAAGATTCCAATAAGGGGAAGAAAGAGAAGAAAGGGAAGAAAAAAGATCCTTCCAAGGATGGTGACAAGCCGTCAGACGCGATTAAAATTGATCGCGAGGGCATAATGGACAGGATTGTGCGCCTGACTCCGAGCTCGTCAGACCTCAGCGATTATGTGGTTACAAAAGATGGATCGGCACTATATTATCTTTCCGCTTTTGAAAAGGGATATGATCTTTGGAAGAGAGACTTGCGCAAAGGAGACGTGTCGCTTGTAAAGAAACTTGATTCAGGCGGCAGCGCTATTCAGACCGACAAAGAGGGCAATATGTATCTTGTCGGATCGGCTGTAAAGAAATTCAATCCGAAGAGTAAGGAAATTAAGAATATATCCGTGTCAGGTAAGGTCAAGATCGATCCGGCAAGAGAGCGGGAGGCTATGCTCGATTATGTGGCGAATGAAGCAAGGGAACGTTTCTATCTTCCCGAAATGCCGGTGGATTGGGATATGTATGTAGAAAACTATCGCCGTTTCCTGCCGCATATCAATAATGGATATGACTTTGCCGACTTGTTGAGTGAACTTCTTGGCGAACTCAACGTGTCGCATTCGGGTGGACGCTATTATCCCGACGGGGCAAAGGATCAGACTGCATCTCTCGGTTTGCTTTTCGACATGTCGGATAATGGGAGTGTCGCCAAAGTAGATGAAATCGTGGAGGGTGGTCCGTTTGACCGTGCCACAACAAAGGTTCGTCCCGGAGACATAGTGGAGGCAATCAATGGAGAGAAAACGGCGGATGCCGGTGATTGGGAGACATTACTCAATAACACCGCGAATAAAAAGACACTAATTTCTCTATATCGTCCTTCTTCGGGTGAGCGATGGGAAGAGGTAGTTCTGCCGGTAAGGACTTCGGTAATGAGTGAACTCCTGTACAACCGTTGGGTTAAGGGGCGTGAGCATGCAGTGGATTCCCTTTCCGGTGGACGTCTTGGCTATCTTCATTTAAGATCCATGGATGATGAAAGTTTCCGTGAGATATATTCCAAGCTCCTCGGCAAGTATTATAACAAAGAGGGCATAGTGATAGATACCCGTTGGAATGGAGGCGGTCGTCTACATGAGGATATTGAGGTGCTTTTCAGCGGAGATAAATATCTGACGCAGGAGGTTCACGGCCGTCCCACAGGCGAGATGCCCTCACGGCGCTGGAACAAACCCTCTGTAATGATAATAGGGGAGGCGAACTACAGCAACGCCCACGGAACGCCATGGGTATATAAATATAAGAATCTCGGCAAACTTGTAGGAATGCCAGTTCCCGGAACCATGTCGAGCGTTAACTGGATCACGCTTCAGAATCCGGACCTGCTTTTCGGAGTGCCGGTAGTAGCCTTCCGCACAGCGGAAGGGAATGTGCTTGAAAATACCCAGCTCGAACCCGACATCAAGGTGGCTAATCATCCCGCCGATATTGTCAAGGGCATTGATGCTCAGCTCGAGGCAGCAGTGAAGTCGCTCCTCGGCGATATTGACAAGAAAAAATGAAGCCATGACTTGTCCCGACAGTTTCATTGATAAGTAAAGAACATTCTGTAACAGAAATAAAAAAAGACAACCGCACAGGTTCTTAAACCGGAGCGGTTGTCTTTTTTATACCAGATCATGCAGATCAGCGGATAATGCGTTTTGAGGTTTTGACAGTGCCGTCGCTCATGGTCTTGCGTTCAATCACCAGAGTCCCTTTTGCCGGAGAGGCGATACGTATGCCGTCAATGCCGTAATACTCCGTATTAACTACTTCCGCCTCGAGAATCTCCTCGACTTCCGAAACCCCTTCGGCATCCATCAGTCTGCGAACCTCTTCACCGGTCATTGCGCGGTTGAAGATATAGAAATCATCATAGCAATAATCCGGATAAGGGTCTCCGTTGTCATGCCATTGCGAGCGTCCGAGCCAGTTCTGGTTAGTGTTGCCCATTTCCGAAGGATCCGGCTGGTTGCGGAAAGTCTCCACAAGTTCTCCGTCAACATAAAGAGACAATGTCCCCGCCTCCTGGCTGAGAGTGATGTTATACCAGCGGTTTTTCTCAAGGTTGAAAGATGCGTCCATATTGCTGTTTTTCGAACCGACGCGCAGTTTATAGCGGAAACCGCTCTTGTTGTTGTAGCCGTAATCAAGAAGCATCTGGGTGTTGTGTCCCGAGCCGAAATCTATGATTCTGCCCACATTGTCGCCTGTGCGTTTCATCCACAGAGAGATTGTGAAATCCGAAAGAGTCTTCAGAATACCTGTGGGTAACGATATATAGGCGTTCTTTCCCGATTTCAGACCCACGGCGCTTTTGGCGTTGCCGTGGCGGTCTTCCGCCCAGTATGTTCCGGAAGAAAGAGTCGATTTTCCGCCGTTGAAATAATCATATGCGTCAAAGAATTTCCCTTCTACAAACGGAACATATGAGAAATTGCCCTCCTGCGGGGAAGCGGTCTTTGTTTCGGAAAAATCACCTTTCTTGCCGAATCTGTCGGGAGTCAGGCGATAGCAATATGTAGAGCCGTTCTCGACATTCTTGTCTGACCATGAAGTCGCGCTAACACCCGTTGCCACGGTCTGCCACGGTCCCGTCTCGCTGTCAGCCCGTTCGATGTCCCATGTGGTGCGGTATGTCTTGTCCCAGACGAGAGTCACTTTCTTGTCGCCTGACGCGGCAAACAGATTGAACACGCCCTCCGGTGCCGAAGAAAGCGATGGAGTCCTCACCTCTGCCACATCCGATACCGGCGATGTCTCCGCGTTGCTGAGAACTGTGACGCGGTAGGCATAAGTGGAAAGTTCCTTGACGTTGGTGTCGGAATAGGATTTGTCGGTCGTGGAAGGTTTTATCACGGAAAATTCCTTCTCTCCCTCCGCATTGTCGGGAGAAGACACGAGTCTGCGCTCAAGGCGGTATGCGCGGGCACCGTCGGCTTCCGTCCATTCAACGCGTACGGTTGTCGGTTCTGATGCGGAGCAGCGGATATCGACCGCCTCGACGTTGTTGTCGCGCCATACTGTCTGGATGCGTGAATATAACGATTCCTCATCGTTGTAGGCAGTGGCGCGTACGCGGTAACGATATTTTTTCTCACATTTCACGGGCTCCTCGAAAACCACGGTCTTGCCTGCCTGATAGTCAGTGCCGAGAACGAGAGTCTTCACCGGATTCCAGGTGTCGTTGTCGTCATCGCAGCGATACACCGTATAGCATTTCCCTGTTTCCCCGTTATGGTCATACCAGCTGAGTCTTGCCGTCTTGAAATCATCCGAGAAACCGAGAGAGGGAAGCGGAGGGGCGATTTTCCATACATGTTCATATTCTGAAGACTTGCTGAATCCGACTTTCGAAGGATAATCCGCGAAATACTGACCTGCGAGTGTTTTCTTGCCGTTCAGCTCAACGGAACGCGCGTCTTGCACCCATGTGTAGAAATTTGTGCGTTCGAGTTTGTCACATGCATCGATATTGGCAAGAGCCTTTTTCATATATTCGAGCTGCACATTCTGGTTTGCAAGCGTTGCGGGAAGAGTAACCGACGCCGCGTTCTCCACCGGGTTTCCGTCGGCATCGCACTGAAGTCCGGTCTTGTCCGGCCAGTCGTTTTCATTGCCGGTCGTCCAGTTCGCGCCGTTGTTCCATTCGGTAATCCACACCGGACGCCCGCGGGATACTTCCACCGCCTTGTTGACACGGCTCTTGAAATCGGCGGTATGCTCATACTGGTGATATACAACGAAATCCACCCTGTAATTCAGAGAATCCGCCAATGCGAAGAAATTGGGGAGCCAGTTGCCCCAGATGCTTGTGGGAGCCGGAGAACCGGCGCGCAGCCCAGTGCGCATGAATTCCGGCCATTCGCGTATTATCTCAAGCGGACTTGCCGGATGTTCCTTCACATCGCCTGTATTGTCAGGCTCGTTGTGACCGAGCACGTGGCTCACATTGTCGCGGCTTTTGATCTGGTCGAATCCAGGCCATCCTATATGATGGCGGTGGGGCACATACTCGCGGTCAATCCTGTCGGTGGGACCGCCTGCGTCCCATCCGTAATAATGGGTGACGTTGAGACGCTCCATCTGGCTCTGGTCTGAGCCTGACCATCCTTTTTTAGAGACCCACTGCCATTTCATCACCCTTATATATGAGATGAAACTTCTACCGGAGTTGTCCTTGGTGACGAAACCCTCGGGGAGCACCGGAATTTCAAGATCATTGTCGGAAGCTATGAAACAGCGGCTGTAGCCTGTTCCGTCTGGGTTGTTGGCTATGGTGGCGATAAATCCTTTGCGCAGTCTGAGCGAACGTATGTTATTGTCGAATTTGCCAAGGTCAGTCTCAGGTTCCTGTATGGCGACAGTGCGAGAATCGCCGCCGAAATTTTCTTCGGTATACACCGTAAGAGCATGGTTGCAGATGTCTATTCCGTTAGGAATCAGTACCGACCCTGCTCCATATTCCGCGATTCTCACGTTGGTGGATATGTCTGCCGGTTGTCCGTCGATTGTGATGAACCGGAGATAATCCGAAACGGTTCTGGTCGGTTTCACCGCGTCAAGAAATAGCCACGCGTACTCACCGTTGAGGTTTACCGTTGAGTTTACAAGAGGTGAGGAAGAAGTGATATGCACGTCTGCTTTTCCCGTAACGTCAAGCTGGCGTCCGGTCACGACATCCGCCGTCATATCGGCGGTGACGGATTCACCCCATGCCGCCGACAGCGGCGCAAGCAGGGCGATTCCTGTCAGGATGTTTCTGAATTGTCTCATGATAAAAAGTTTCTTAAAGAATAAAGGCCGGCGGCGCAAACACATTCATGACGCCACCGGCCTTCGGTTAACAACTTTGTTTACCTGTTATATAATATTATTGAATTATATAATATTATTGAAAGTTAGCGGATGATCTTCTTGCAAGTTTTCACAGAGCCGTCGCTCATTGTTTTCTTCTCGATTACGAGCGAACCTTTTGCAGGATTGGAAAGAACAGTGCCGTCGATGCCGAAATATGTCACTGATTCTACAGAAGCTGAAGAAATCTCTTCAACGCCGCTTCCGTCGGGGAATGCCTGAAGAAGTCTGAGCTGAAAATCAGCCATCACGTCAAGTGCATGAGAGCCAAGGAACTGTACATAATATGTTCCGGCGTTTCTTGCATCAACTTCTGCAGTGCATTTCTGGAGTTCGGCGAAGTCGTTTGCCGTTTTGGGAAGAATGAAAAGTTTGCCTTCTCCTTCTCCCGGCAAACCGATCTGAGACACGGCGAGATCCTCATCGCTTACATTAAGATTCCATTTGATTCCTTCCGGACCTCTCTTGTCGGAGAAAGCCACCATTACGGCAGCCTCGTTGCCGTTTGTCTTGAGATATGATTTGTCGGAATCCGCGCTGCAGTTGCTCCATTCTCCGGCGAGCATTGAAAACTCGTAGATTCCCGGAGTGGTTATCTCCACGGGATAAACATACCAGCAGGAGTGGATCGAACCGTTGTCCCAGCGGATGAAAGCTACATTACCGTTATATGTGTTGCCTTCATATTTGACAGCCGCGCCCTTGTTCTCCCAGCGCACATTGTTTCCGCCCGGACCGCTTGCATCCCATGTCATCTGTTCCGGATCACTCACCGTTATTTCTTCGTTGATCTCATCGTAAGTAAAGGGGAATTTCCAGCATTCCCATCCGTTCTGTGCCATGGCACCCTTGTCGCCTGTCGCGCCCTTGTTCGCGTTCTCCATGAGATTGGGGTTCTGAGCCATTACCGAGGAACTCATAAGAAATGCGCCTCCAAGAAGCAAAGTAGAAATTTTCATAAAAGTTGAATTGTTGGTTAATTAATATGGTTAACGTTGTTCTGCTTTTGGCAGAATTTATATGATTCCGATGGTTGTCCGGGATTCTGAGTTCCTGCCGTGATTGTTTGTCAGTTCAGACATCGGCAAAATTATGACAAAAGAAAATCGGACGTGAGGGGGGAAATGTTCAATCTGTGTAAATGAACGGAATGACTGCCATAAATGGGCTTATTTTCAGTGGTTTTGGTGAATGAAGGGTATTTGGACCGACATGGGCGGTTAAAACGTGTTAATAGTTCAAATGAACATTTTGCCACTCATATTAGAATAATTCATCTATTTCTCCGGTTGATTCCGCATCATAATTTTGCAACACTTATGCAGAGGTATTTTTGATGATGATATAAGGATATTAAATTTTAGGTAGAAAAAAAGATTGGCAAGGTCGGGGGCGATGTCATTGCTGCCTTTCCGGCATCAGTGAAAAACTCTCAGACTCAATTCTCCAAAAGAGAATAAAGAGTATGGATGGAAACATGCATACTCTTTGGAATGAATCAACTTAACCTTAAATAAAACAACAATAACTAACCTTAGTTTAAATGAAAAAATCAATTTTCCTAATGTGTCTGCTGATAGCGCAATTGTTCGCGCTCAGCACGCACGCCGCTTCGGATCCGCGTTCCATAAAAGGAACTGTGGTTGACACGGAAGGCGAGCCGTTGATTGGAGCCACTGTGCAGGTGGAGGGAACCTCTGTCGGCGTGAGCACCGATATCGACGGAAACTTCGTGATCCGTGCGGCTGTCGGCCAGACCCTTCTGGTATCTTATGTGGGTTATTCGCCCAAAAAGGTTAAAGTGACCGATTCTACAGCTGATCTGCGTGTCGAGCTGAGTCTTAATGCAGAGATGCTTGAAGATGTGGTAGTAGTCGGTTACGGCGTGATGAAAAAGAAGGACCTTACAGGTGCCATCACTCAGATCGACCCAAATAAGATCGCGGATTCAAACCCGCAGACTGTTCAGGACATCCTTCGTGGCGCCGCAGGTCTTCAGGTAGGTTATGATCCCTCAGCGAAGGGTGGCGGTTCGCTTGAACTCCGAGGCAAGAACTCTCTCGGAACAGAGTCTTCACCGCTTATCATTCTTGACGGAATGCAGTTCTACGGCGAGCTTTCGGAAATCAATCCTGACGACATCAAGCAGATTGACATCCTCAAAGACTCCTCTTCAGCCGCAATCTACGGTGCCAAGGCTGCCAACGGTGTCATCATCGTGACAACCAAGAGCGGCAGCAACACCGGCAAACCATCTGTGACATTCAGTGCCAACTGGGGCATCAACACCCGCAGCTCATATCGTAAATATTACGATGCAGACGGCTATCTGAACTACCGTTCCGACTGGTACAAGCGCGACACATACGGCGTCGACGCCAACGGCAACTATGTCGCTTATCAGTCAGGTCAGACAAATCCCGGTTATTACGACTATCCTTCTGAGGCAAACCTTGCGAAATACGGCATCACTCTCGACCAGTGGATGGGATATTCGTCAAACGCAGCCGATGAGTCTCCCCGCAGTGTTTTCGGACGCCGTATCGGTCTTGACGAAGAAGCACTCGTATTCGAGAACTTCCTTAACAACGAGACTTTCGATTGGTATAACTACGCGTTCCGCACAGGTCTGAATCAGGATTACAACATCGGACTTTCCGGCGGAACAGAGAAGATGAACTATTACATGTCGGTAGGCTACATGAAGAACCAGGGTGTGGTGAAAGGCAACGACTACAACACACTCCGAGCTTCGATGCGACTCAGTGCGAACGTGACCAAATGGCTCCAGATCGGTGCCAACGTCAACTTCCAGCACCGCAGCGACGGCGACAAGGCTCTTTCATACAGCGATGACCTCCAAAAACCCAACATCATGAAGTTCTCCCCCTACGCATCGATGTATGACAAGCAGACAGGCGAGCTTCTTCAGTTCCCTATGGGCGGAACAAACCGTTTCCAGCCTTTCCAGAACCAGTTCTTCTATCAGAACTACGAGGAACTTGAGAAAGGTTATATGGTTCTCAACTCCAAATTCTTCGCGAAAGTGACATTGCCGTTCGGAATCACCTATCAGTTCAATGTGTCACCCCGCTATCAATATTTCTGGGACCGTTATTTCATGAGTGCAGATCTTCCTGAATCCGCCAAGAAAGACAGAGGAGTAAACCGCGAATGGGGCAAGCGTTTTGACTGGTCTCTCAACAACACGATCAACTGGGATTATACATTCAATGATGTGCACCACGTGATGGTGACTCTCGCTCAGGAGGCTGAAGACCGCAGATACTGGAGTGACCGCATTGAAGCCAGAGGTTTCGACCCTACTGACGCACTTGGCTTCCACAACACCCAGAATGCGACAAAAGAACTCTCCAATTTCAGAACCAACGACACTCATGAGAGTGCTGATGCGCTTCTTGCACGTGTGTTTTATGGATACGACAACCGCTACATGCTGACTGCATCGGTTCGTCGCGACGGCTATTCTGCATTCGGTCAGAACTATCCTCACGCCACATTCCCCTCTCTGGCTGTTGCATGGAACTTTGCCAATGAGAAATTCATGGCACCCATCTCAGATATATGGAGCACAGGTAAGCTTCGTCTGTCATGGGGTAAGAACGGTAACCGCGATCTGGGCAATCCGTATATAGCTCTTGCAAACCTCGGTTCCGGACAAGGCAAGACAATGAATTACCTTGGTCCTGACGGTGAAGTCATATCAGACCTCAAATATCTCACCATGAGCCGTATGGCGAATCCGGATCTTCGTTGGGAAAAGACAGAATCGTTCAACGTCGGTCTTGATCTCGGTTTCTTCAACAACCGTCTTAACCTGAGCGCCGACTGGTATTACAAGAAGACCAACGACATGATCATGAATATGGCTCTTCCCGGTTTCTCCGGTTTCACAGAGGTTGCGACAAACATCGGACGAGTGGACAACACTGGTTTCGAGCTTTCTCTGAACACGCTCAATATCGCCAACAATGTCCTCGAATGGAACACCAACGTCACATTCTCATACAACAAGAACAAGATCCGTCATATCGACTATCAGATGGAGAACGTTCTTGACGAGAACGGCAACATCATCGGTCAGAAAGAGATTGACCAGCCCAGCAAGGGATGGTTTGTAGGTCAGCCTATAGGTGTGATATGGGATTACAAGGTAGATGGAATCTGGCAGGCAGACCAGGCTGAAGAAGCAGCCAAAGTAGGTCAGAAACCAGGTGACTACCGTGTGCAGAACTATTACACCGGCGATGATATCGTTGATCCTGTCACAGGCGAGCGCACTCCGGTATATAACGACAAGGACAAACAATTCCTTGGACAGACCACGCCTCCCGTATATCTCAGCATGCGCAATGACTTCACACTCTGGAAAGACTTCACAATAAGCTTCACATTCTATTCGAAGCTCGGACACAAATCCAGAAGCTGGTCGTATGCAAACGGCGACAATGCATCAGACATAATAGTGCACGGTCTCAACACTTATGAGAAAGAATACTGGACACCTGAGACACCGAGCGACTATTTCGCACGCCTTAACGCACGCGGTCCCAACGGAGCGACAAGCGTTCCCCGCGTCATCAACCGCAACTTCCTGCGTCTTTCCGATCTGACGTTCGGCTACACGCTCCCACGCAAATGGACACAGAAAGCTTATATGGAAAAAGTGCGCGTATCGTTCGGCATCAAGAACCTCTTCACCATCAATCCTCCGAAATGGAGCTACGGTGATCCCGAGGATGGCAACGGACTTGGCACAAGGCTCTTCAATTTCGGTATCAACGTAACTTTCTAAACAAGATCTAATAACTACAGAAATGAAAACATCATATAGCAGAATTTGCAGATGGGCCGCTCCGGCTCTTATGGTAGCCGTGATGGCAAGCTGCTCCGACGACTTCCTGAAGCCAGACCCTATGTCGGAGTTTGAACCGGGAGCCACCTTCGGCACCGAATCCGGCATTCAGGCGGCAATGGCTATGGCAGACCGTCATCTGGGCCGTATGTTTATCGACCTCGGCAACACCAACTCAATGGGTATGCTCAGCGACCTGTTGTATTCAGAAACAACAGTGGCTGCAAAAACAGACATGGGTTCGGCAAACATCCGTGCCAATTTCGCCGATAATGTGACTCCCTCCTCATGGATGGAGACCGGCAACAATTGCGGCGCGGAAATCGGCTGGGTCTGGAACGACATGTGGGATCATGTGAAATATGCCAACACTATCCTTGACTATGTGGACGGAGTGGAGACTCTATCCCAGGATGTCAAGAATGAATACAAAGGACGTGCGTTATTCCACCGTTCATGGGCTTTCTACAACCTTACTTTCTGGTATGGCAACATACCTTTGGTAACCACACTTCCGACAGGTCCGAAGAAAAATTATATCTCCTGTCCGCAGAGCGAGGTTGTAAAGATAATTGTGGAAGACCTAAAGCAGGCTGTGGAATGGGTTCCTTCTCAGAATGAAATGAACCAGTGGGGTTCAATCAACAAGGAGGCATGCCGTCATCTCTACATCAAGGCTCTTCTCGCCGACGGTCAGTTCCGCGAGGCTGAGAATCAGGCAACAATCCTGATCGAACAAAGCGGACGCTCACTCATGCGCTCCACATTCGGAAAGGATATCAAGCCCGGTGAGGCAAAGACCTGGAAGATAGAGCGCAATGTCATCTGGGATCTTCATCGTCCTGAAAACAAGATCTTGGCGGCAAACACGGAGTATATCCTCGGTTTCGTGAATGTTTCCGAACAGGCTTTCCAGAAACTCGTATGGGCACGCACTCTGCTCCCTCATTATCGCGGTAACATACTTACTGCGGATGGCGCTCCCGGAAACGGACTCCTGTATCTTGCCAGAAGTGACGGCAAATATAATGTGGAGACCGACTGGCTGCGTGCAACCGGTCGCGGCATCGGCGTGACACGTCCCACTGACTGGGCTCAGCGCACACTCTGGGTATATCCCGGTTTTGATGACAACAAAGAGGACCATCAGGATCTCCGCCATAACCCTGCTGTCGGAAACTGGATGCGTATGGAAGATATGACATATGACAACCCCGCTACTAAATATTACAAACAGAATCTGATGCTTTACGCTCCAGAGGATGTGGTAAGCAAGAGCGGAAAGTTAATACGCGAAAAAGGACAGCTCCTTTGCACCGACACAATCCGCAGCTGGTTCGACTTCCCTTATTATAAGGTCTATATGCTTGATGCCGAGAAAGAAGCAAGTCTTGGATCCAACGATTTCCAGGGTGCCACATTGGGTTCCAACGGTAACTGCTACATCTTCCGTCTCGCAGAGACTTATCTTCTCCGTGCGGAGGCAAGGCTTTATCAGGGTAATGCAGGCGGCGCCGCTGCCGATGTGAATGAGGTCCGCAAGCGTGCCAATGCCAAATACATGTATCCTACCGTCAATATCGGAGACATCATGAACGAGCGCGCCCGCGAGCTTTATATGGAGGAATTCCGTAAAGCCGAGCTTGGTCGCGTGTCGATGATTCTCGCCAACACCGGTATACCAGACGAATGGGGCAACGTATATGACAAAGAAACCTGGAACAAGCAGAACGGCACAGACCGCACCGGCGGAAGCTATTGGTATCAGCGTCTTATGCACTATTCATTCTATAATTCACCTGATGTTCCGTTCAAATCGGGTGGCATAGAGATAACATACAAGATGGATAAGCACAACCTCTACTGGCCTATACCGCACTTTGCGGAGACAGCCAACAGCGAGGCGAAGCTTTGGCAGAATTTCGGCTACGACGGCTATGACCCCAACTGCAGGATGTGGGCGACATGGCAGGAGGCAGACGAAGATGCACGAAAATAAGGTACGTATAAAGTAAATCAAGTGAGGGGGAAGGGACGACACCCTTCCCCCTTTTTACTAAAACCAAGGTTCGGGGATTGTAACATAAAGTGATTTATTCAACTATCGGATAAGGTAATGAAGATTGTTTTCAGAAATATACTGGCTGCCGTTGCCGCAGGGATTCTGCTGACAGGTCAGTCAATGGCGGCAGAGAGCGATGAATGCGGAAAAATCCGCCCGGGGGAGATATGGAAGGATGTAAAAGGAGACACAATAAACGCCCACGGCGGGTGTGTGATATTCGCCGAGGGTAAATATTACTGGTATGGCGAGCATCGCGCTGCGGTGCGGTCATTGCCGCAGGAGGGGGTGACAGTCTATTCTTCTCCTGACCTTACAACATGGACATACGAAGGTCTTGCCCTCAGGGCCACTGAGGAAAAGGGCCACGATATAGAACGCGGATGCATCATAGAGCGTCCGAAAGTGATTTACAATGAGAAAACCGGAAAATACGTGATGTGGTTCCATCTCGAGCTGAAAGGGCAGGGATATGGTCCGGCGCGTTGCGCGGCGGCTGTGAGCGACACCCCAGCGGGACCTTTCCGGTTTGTGAAGTCGGGTCGTGTCAACGCAGGCAGAATGCCGAAGAATCTTTCGAAAAAGAAAGCGTCGAGGCGTGCTGGAGAAAATATGGAATGGTGGACTCCCGAATGGCGTGCCGAGATAGAGCGCGGAATGTTTGCGGTGAGGGATCTCGAAGGCGGGCAGATGAGTCGGGACATGACACTGTTTGTGGATGATGACGGAAAAGGATACCACATCTATTCTTCCGAAGACAATCTGACTCTGCATATCGCCGAACTTACCGATGACTATCTCGGTCACACCGGGAAATATGTGCGCATATTCCCCGGCGGACATAATGAGGCTCCCGCTATCATGAAACGTGACGGACGCTACTGGATGATAACTTCCGGATGCACCGGATGGGAACCCAACGAGGCACGTCTCATGACAGCCGATAGAATAATGGGAGAGTGGAAACAGCTTCCCAATCCTTGCCGGGGGGAGAACGCCGACAAGACTTTTCTGGGACAGAGCAACTATATAATGAAACTACCCGGCGAGGACCGTTTCATAGCGATGTTCGACAAATGGGATCCCAAAAGCCTGATGAATTCGCGTTATCTGTGGCTCCCGGTTTATTTTGACGCAGAGGGTGTTCCTTACGTCAGCTGGAAAAATGAATGGTCCCCTCGTAAATGAGTCGGATTAGGCTGAAAGTCTTTTGAAAGTTGCATCATAAGTGTTATCTTTGTGATGCGGATAACCAAAAACGAAACGATGAGAAACCATGAACAAAAATCCGGGAACCTGACGGGACATTGCACATTGCTGGCGATGCTCTGCATTGTCTTGGCTTTCTGCATGCCTGTCGGCGGGGTCAACTTCTACCCCCCTGTGCGCCTCGGTGTCAACCAGGGACTCGCCACAACATACGTGACACATGTAGCGCAGGATAACCGGGGATTCATATGGGTAGGTTCCGACAACGGTCTGTATCGTTTCGACGGGCACTCGTTCGTGCTTTACACAAGAGAGAATTCCGAACTTCCGGGAAACACCATATCTTCGTTGTTTCACGATGATGCTTCCGACCGGCTTTTTGTTGGAACAAAAAGCGGACTCGGAATGATAGACTGCAATACCGGAAAGCCGGAGAAGATAGTGTTGGGACATGACGCTCAGATCTTCAATGTGACGGATATTCTCCCTGCCTATGACGGAGGTGTGTGGATTGCCAATCATTATCGCACGATTGTCCACATATCGCCTGACGGCAAGGAAACGGTATATCCGACAAAAGACTTCAAGGGTCTTCCCGAATCCGTCATATCTCTTGCAGACGACGGCAAGGGGCATCTGATAATAGCACACAGCACGGAGGGAGTCTCTGTGGTTGACATAGCCTCGCGCAAGGTTAAGACCTATAGCCATGAACGTGGAAATGCCAATGGCATACCGCAAGGTATAATACATACAATCCATATAGATTCCCATAAGAATATATGGCTTGGCTCGAATCATGGTCTATCACTGTTTATTCCCGAACGCGAAATTTTTCATACTTTCCTTCACAATCCGGATTCATCCGGATCAATAGCTGGAAACCATGTCTACTCTATAATGGAAGATGCCGACGGTCTCATCTGGGTCGGTTGTGACATGGGAAGGGTGAGTGTCTTCAATCCTACGGATCTTACAGCCGGAAGTCCTGAGAATCTGAGGTTTCGAAATTATAATGTGAGCCAGCAGAGCGGGCGGGGAATCGCCAACGGAAACATACGTTACATTTTCGAGGATTCATTCGGAAACATGTGGATATGCAATTACGGCACCGGACTTGAATTCATGAGTCATCACCGTTCTCCATTCAGGCAGCTTCCTTATTTCGACACACCTACAGAGGGGTTCGACAACCGTGTGATATGGTCGACATATACCGATGCCGATGGCTCGATATTGCTTGGCGGCACTAATTCCATAGGAGTCTTCCGCAACGGTGTGATATCCGATGTGATGGGTTTCGCAACCGACATGTCGCATCCCTATTCGCGGGTAACGACACTCGGACGCGGTGACGGAGACCTGCTGGTTGGTCTTTATGACGACGGTCTTCTTCGTCTTGACAGGGAACGCAGACATTTCGAAAGAATTGATCTGGGACGTCCGGACATAGGAATCAACGTCATTTTCAATGATTCACAGAAAGGAACGTTTATAGGATGCTCCGAGGGTATTCTGAGATATTCCGGAGGTAAGGCGGAGTTCATGGAGGCTCCGGGGAAGGCGATGGGACATCTCTCGGTGACCGGGATTGTAAGGGATAAACGCGGACGGTTCTGGGTCGGCACATTCGGCAACGGCATATTTGTATTTGACGAAAAGTTCTCAAGAGTCATGCATGTTCATCCGCGCTATATGAACGGAGGTACTGTGAAAAGCCTGTATGTGGATTCCAAAGGATGGATATGGATTCTCACGCACGGCACATTATGTGTGGTGGAAGATGCCTCGCAGGAAAAAATAACGATAAGACGTGTCCGTCATCACACTGTCAAAAATATCGAGAATCTTCGCGCCATCACGGAAGACCGCGAGGGCAACATCTGGTTCTCGTCTGATACCGGACTGCACGTGTGGATAAGGAAGAGCGGAGAATATCGTAATTTTCAGTCTGATTTCGTGCTTCCGAATTTCAATGACCGTGCGGTGACGTGTGATGCCGGCGGCAATCTGATTTTCGGAGGAGGTCACGGCGCCAGTATGTTTTCTCCCGATTTCATCTCTTCGGAATGGAAGGCAGGCAAAGTGCAGATTGTGGAATGCATGAGTCTTGACCACAACGGGGCTGTAGGTGACCGCGAGCCTGTGTATACGCCCGGAAATGAGGTGGGAATAAACCATGACTCGTCAATCCGGATTGTATTCTCGGTTGCGGATTATGCCCAGTCCCCTCTTATAGAATATGCCGTGATGCTCGATGGCATCGATTCCGACTGGAGCATGCCTATGCGTGAGAATCATGTCAACTACAGGAACCTGCCTCCCGGTAATTATACATTCAAGGTGCGGGCGCGTCTCCCCAATGAGAAATGGAGCGATGTAAACATGGCGTCGATGGGAATCAAAGTGAATCCGCCGTTGTGGAACACATGGTGGGCGCGGATTATTTATCTGATGCTTTTCATTGTCGGAATCTGGATATGGGTCAAATATTATAAAAGAAAAGTAAACAGACGCTCCGCACTTGAAATCGAAACGAAAAAGGGCGCCGATGAGAAGGAACTTAATGAGGAACGTCTCAGATTCTACACTAATGTCACCCATGAGCTCCGCACGCCTCTCACCCTGATTCTCGGACCCCTCGAAGACCTCGTGACGGATAACGGGACTCCGCAGAATGTGAGGGAGAAAATCAGAATAATTCATGCCAGCACATTGCGTCTGCTCAATCTTATCAACCAGATCCTCGAGTTCCGCAAGACGGAGACGCAGAACCGTAAGCTATGTGTCAGCCGACGGAATCTTGCGGAACATATCATGGAAATCGGATTGAGGTATAAGGAGCTTAACCGCAACGGAAAGGTGGACTATGTCCTGGATGTGCCGTCGGAAGACCGCGACATCTATTTTGATCCGGAGGTCATATCTACAATCATGAACAATCTCCTCAGCAACGCTGTGAAATACACTCCCGACGGGAAGATCGAGATTTCATTGCGTCATGTCGAGGACAACGGTATCCGTTATGCCTGCATCTCTGTGGCGGATACCGGATATGGTATCGAGCCGGAAGCTCTGCCGCATATTTTCGACAGGTATTATCAGGCAAAAGGGAAGCACCAGGCATCTGGAACAGGAATTGGTCTGGCACTTGTCAAATCGCTTTCGGACCTTCACGGTGCGATACTTGAGGTTGAAAGTATGCCGGGCAAGGGAACAGTCTTCACTCTCAGGCTTGTGGAAGACAACACATATCCTGATGCTCTCCACAATGACTCCGAAAGTGCGTCTGACGAGAATGCCCTTCCGGAAGTTGAACTGCCTCTGGCTGATTCCAGGGAGCTGGTGCTTGTGGTCGAAGACAATGCCGACATCCGGGAATACATCGTCGGCGCGCTTGGAAAGACATACAGGGTTATCGAGGCGGAAAACGGCAAGGAGGGTTATGATGCCGCGGTCAGCAATAATCCCGACATTATAATCACAGACCTTATGATGCCTGTGATGGACGGTCTTGAACTTCTCTCAAGAATAAAAGGAGACATAAGCACGAGCCATATTCCGGTAGTGCTGCTCACTGCAAGGGATTCCTTGCACGACAAAGAGCGCGGTTACGAATGCGGGGCAGACTCTTATCTCACCAAACCATTCTCCGCAAAGATGCTTAACAGCCGCATCCACAATATACTCACCATGCGGAGGCAGCTTGCCGAAAGGCTGACTGTATCATCCTCCATCGTGAAATCGGACACGGATATTGCTCCCCGGATTTCTTCCGAATCACCGACTCTTCCGGAAATGAAGCTTGGCAAATTCGACAAGGCTTTTCTGGAGAAATTCACCGCGCTTGTCGAGGACAATCTGACGGCGCCGGATCTGGATATGACCTTCATGCAGGAGAATCTCAATATGAGTCATTCCACATTGTATCGCAAGATCAAAGGGCTTACCGGAATGTCTGGAAATGAGTTTATACGGAAACTGCGGTTGAAGCATGTGGTGGGTATGCTTGCGGAGGGAGCTTCGGTTTCAGATGCTGCCTATGAAAGCGGCTTCAACGATATCGGATATTTCAGAAATTGCTTCAAAGACGAATATGGCGTTTCACCTTCGGTTTATGCCAAAAGATTGAAAAGCAAAAGTGAGAATTCGGGTAATACTCCTCCTGTTAAGGGCTATGACTCCGATTATAAATAACATATCCGGGGTAATGATATTGGTAAACAATTTAACTAACAACTATAATAAAACATATGAATTTAATCTGCAAATCATTGATCGCTGCCGGACTGGTGGCTTTGTCTCCTGCGGCATCATGGTCGCGCCCTGCTGACGAGGCGAAGGAGGTAAGGGGAATAATAGATAAGGTCAATACCACCTGGCAGAAGTCTAACGATCCCGCCCAGTGGCCGTTCTGGCATGTGGCGGCGTATCACACCGGAAATATGGAGGCTTACCGCCTTACCGGGAATCAGGACTATCTTGACTATTCCCTCGCCTGGGCAGACCATAACGGGTGGCAGGGTGCTAAGTGCAAGGACCGGGGCAAATGGAAATATAATTACGGAGAGACCGACGAGCATGTGCTTTTCGGCGACTGGCAGATATGTTTCCAGACATATGCGGATCTTTACAATATTCTTCCCGATGACAGACGTATACGCCGCGCCAGGGAAGTAATGGAATATCAGATGTCCACGCCGCAGAATGATTACTGGTGGTGGGCAGACGGATTGTATATGGTGATGCCGGTGATGACAAAAATGTATAAGATTACCGGAAACAGCAAATATCTTGACAAACTTTACGATTACGTCCTCGTCAGCGACAGTATCATGCTTGACAACGAGACCGGTCTTTATTTTCGGGATGGCAAATATGTATATCCGAAACATAAGAGTGTCAACGGCAAGAAGGATTTCTGGGCACGCGGCGACGGCTGGGTTCTCGCCGGTCTGGCAAAAGTCCTCGGTGACCTGCCGGCGGAATATAAGCATCGTGAATTTTTCGAGAAGAAATACAGGAAACTTGCCGATGCGGTTGTGGCATGTCAGCAGCCAGAAGGCTACTGGACACGCTCCATGCTTGATCCTGAACACGCTCCGGGACCTGAGACAAGCGGCACAGCATTCTTCACTTACGGTCTGCTGTGGGGCATAAACAACGGTTATCTTACCGATTCACGCTATCTTGACGCGGCGCAGAAAGGATGGAAATACCTTCGAGGAAAGGCACTTCAGAAAAACGGTACGGTAGGCTATGTGCAGCCTATCGGAGAGAAGGCGATTCCGGGGCAGGTGGTCGATGCCGGATCGACTTCCGATTTCGGAACGGGAGCTTTTTTGCTCGCTGCGTGCGAATATGTCAGACATCTTGAGAAAGGTAAGAATCAGGATAGAAAATACTGGTCAGACCTTGCATACAAAATCGCTTATCCCGTGCTCAGCAATATGGCTGACGGCAACCTGCAGAAGAATATGCTTGTAGAGGTAAGCCCCAACTGGGACGGCCGCGACAAGAAAGTGACGTATATGGAGACATTCGGTCGTCTGATGGCAGGCATAGCTCCATGGCTCTCGCTGCCCGATGACGGCACGGAAGAGGGTAAGATGCGTTCTGAACTCAGGGAGATGGCTCTTAAAAGTTACGCTCATGCCGTGAATCCCGACAGCCCTGATTATCTCGGCTGGCGCGGTCATGGTCAGGCTCTGGTGGATGCCGCATATGTGGCAGAGAGTTTCATACGCGGTTACGATGCGCTTTGGGTTCCTCTCGACGATGTCACAAAGCAGCGTTACATAACTGAATTCACACAGCTCAGAAAAGTCGATCCTCCTTATACAAACTGGTTGCTTTTCTCTTCCACGATAGAGAGCTTTCTTGCAAAAGTAGGCGCTCCTTATGACCAATACCGCGTGAACTCGGCAATACGCAAGACCGAGGAGTGGTATACCGGCGACGGCTGGTATGCCGACGGTCCAGACTTCGCATTCGACTATTACAGCAGTTATGTTTTCCACCCCATGTATCTGGAGACGCTTCAGAACATGAAAGACGCCAAGGCATATACCCGCATACATTATCCGCGTTATTACGAGCAGGCTCTGAGAAGAACGCAGAAGTATGCTGTGGTTCTCGAACGTCTCATATCACCGGAAGGGACATTCCCTGTGTTCGGACGTTCGATACCCTACCGCATGGCTACCATGCAGCCTCTTGCTCTGATGGCATGGTATGACAAGCTCCCTGCCGGAATGACCCCCGGACAGGTTCGTGCTGCTCTTACGGCAGTCATGCACAATATGTTTGACGGTAAAGAGAATTTCAACGAGAAGGATTTTCTTACAATCGGATTCTGCGGCCGTCAGCCTAATGTCGCCGACTGGTATACGAACAATGGCTCGCTTTATATGACCACACTTGCATTCATGCCTCTCGGTCTGCCTGCCACTCATCCGTTCTGGAGTGACGCTCCGCTCGACTGGACAAGCCGCAAGGCATGGTCGGGCAAACCATTCCCCAAAGACCATCACTGGAGAGGCGACAAGCAGAGAATGGGTGATTTGTTCTGAAAAAACGTATATATTATAAGTGAGTTAAAATTAAGCTCACGAAATAAATTCGTGTTACAACGAAATATACTCTAAAAACTATAACATCAAGGTATAATGGAAAATATGTTCTCCCTTGAAGGGAAAGTGGCTCTGGTCACAGGTGGTGTGTATGGTATAGGATTCGCGATTGGAAAGGCACTTCACGATGCCGGCGCGAAAGTGATATATAATGCTCATACAGAGGAGTCGATGAATATCGGCGCTGAGAATTACAAGGCTGCCGGGATTGATGCCAAAGGATATTTCTGCGATGTGACGGATGAAAAAAGCGTGCAGGAAATGATTGCCGACATAGAGAAAAACTACGGCGGTGTGGACATTCTTGTAAACAATGCCGGCATAATCAAGCGCACACCGATGACGGAAATGGCAGTTGAGGATTTCCGTCTCGTTGTGGATATCGACCTTATCGCGCCGTTTATATGCGCCAAGGCTGTGATTCCCGGCATGATAAAGAAAGGTCACGGAAAGATTATTAACATATGTTCGATGATGAGCGAATTGGGCAGGGAGACTGTGTCTGCCTATGCCGCAGCCAAAGGAGGCCTCAAGATGCTTACCCGCAACATCTGTTCCGAATATGGTGATGCCAACATACAGTGCAACGGTATCGGTCCGGGTTACATCGCTACCCCGCAGACAGCTCCGTTGCGCGAGCGTCAGCCCGACGGAAGCCGTCACCCGTTCGATCAGTTCATCATCGCCAAAACACCGGTAGGTCGCTGGGGCACTCCTGAAGACCTCATGGGCCCGGCGGTGTTCCTTGCCTCCGATGCCTCCAACTTTGTCAACGGCCATGTGCTTTACGTAGACGGAGGTATTCTTGCCTATATCGGTAAACAACCATGATAATTATAATCTAACCTATCATAAGTGATGATGAATCGCATGATGTTGTTGTCTGCGGTGTTCGCCTGCGCCCTGTCGGCGCGGGCGGAGTCCGTGGAAATCATGATTTATAACCCTGCCGGATTCGCGAGGGAAAACGAGATTGCGGAGATTGACGAGAGCGCGGTGAAATCGCGTCTCGGTTCTCCTTTCTTCGTTCTTACGGATTCGGAAGGTAAGGAGATTCCATGGCAGAAGACACATGACGGGAAAATATTGTTTCCGGTAAATGTCGCTGCCGGCGGCTCGGCGGTATATGTGGCGGCTCCCGGAGTGCCGCAACCTGTGACACCTCTTGTCTACGGTCGCCTCTTCCCGGAGCGTGCCGATGACATGACATGGGAGAACGACAATGGCGCGTATCGCGCTTATGGTCCGGGACAGCAGAAGAACGGAGACCGCACGTTCGGTTACGACATCTGGACAAAGTCAGTGCCGGACCTTGTGCTTGAAAAGAGATATATCGGCAACAACCGTCAGGGAAAGACGTTTCATCGTGACTATGGTGAGGGGATGGACGTGTATACTGTCGGTCCCACGCTCGGCGGAGGCACAAACGCATTGCTTGATGACTCCGGTGAAATCATTTATCCGTGGTGTTTCTCGGAATATGAGATTATCGAACACGGACCGCTGCGGTTTCAGGTCAGGCTGGTTTATCCCCCTGCGACAGCGGAGAAAGGGATACCTGCAGCCGAGCAGCGTGTGATCACCCTTGATGCCGGAGACTGGTTCAACAGAACGGATGTGACATATTACGGACTCGATTCCGTAAGGGATATGGTTGCCGGCCAGGTTGTGCACATCCAGAATCCCGAAGGTTATGTGCTCGACAAGGAGAACAATGCCGTGGCATATGCGGATCTCACTGAAAATGCGGAAGCCGGAAACGGGACTATATATCTCGGTATGCTGTCTGTTTCTGATTCCGAACCGTTGTATATGCCCCTTCCCGCTCCTGCGGGTGATGCCGTTGGGCACGTGGTTCTCAAAGGTAAGGTGGAGAATGCGAAGCCGTTCACATATTACTGGGGCGCGGGCTGGAGCAAAGGGGGAGTGCCGTCGATGGATGCATGGCGTGATAAGATAGAGCGCAAAAGGATGTGTCTTGACAACCCGCTTCGGATAAAAGTAATATCAAGAAAGTAATAAAGGAGATGGAAGAAGTTTTTAAATACATAATCGGTCTCGGCGCCGCTGTAATGATGCCGGTGATTTTTACTGTGCTCGGGCTCTGCATAGGCATAAGGTTCGGGGATGCGTTGAAATCCGGACTGAAGGTCGGTGTCGGTTTCGTGGGGCTTTCTATCGTGACGGCGTTGCTGACTTCGGCACTTGGACCGGCGCTTAACAAAGTAGTGGAAATCTATGACCTCCAGCTTAAAGTGTTTGATATGGGCTGGCCGGCGGCTGCATCCGTGGCATATAATACTGCTGTCGGTGCATTTGTGATTCCGGTATGTCTTGGTGTCAACCTGCTGATGCTTTTCACCAAAACTACCCGCACCGTAAATATCGACCTGTGGAATTACTGGCATTTCGCATTTATAGGGGCTGTGGTATATTTCGCATCCGATTCACTGGTCTGGGGATTTTTCGCGGCAATAGTGTGCTACGTTATTACTCTTGTCATCGCAGACATGACGGCACGCAAATTCCAGAATTTCTATGAAGGAATGGACGGAATTTCAATTCCACAGCCGTTTTGCGCAGGTTTCGTGCCTTTTGCAATCGGAGTGAACTGGCTTTTCGACAAAATTCCGGGTGCGAACAAAATAGACGTCGATGCCGAAGGGTTGAAAAAGAAATTCGGTGTGCTCGGAGAACCGCTTATGCTCGGTGTCATTGTCGGTGTAGGCATCGGTTGCCTGACATGCGAGAGCTGGAAAGAGATAGTTGACAATATTCCTTATATACTCGGTCTCGGAATCAAGATGGGAGCCGTGATGGAGCTTATTCCCCGTGTCACGGTGCTCTTTATCGAGGGTCTCAAGCCTATCTCCGAAGCGACAAGAAGTCTTATCTCCCGGAGATTCAAGGGTGCTGACGGTCTGAACATCGGTATGAGTCCGGCGCTTGTAATCGGTCATCCCGCCACACTCGTGGCATCTATTCTGCTCATACCTGTGACACTGCTCTTTGCCGTTGTGCTTCCGGGCAACCAGTTCCTTCCCTTGGCTTCATTGGCGGGAATGTTCTATCTGTTTCCTCTGATGCTGCCGTATACGAAAGGCAATGTGGTCAAGACATTCGTTGCAGGACTTGTGGCGATAGTCGTTGGTCTTTATATGGTTACAAATATGGCACCCGCATTTACGATTGCCGCCGCCGATGTGTTCTCGGCAACCGGAGATGCCGCCGTGGCGATTCCGGCAGGGTTTGACGGCGGATCGCTTGATTTCGCTTCGAGTCCGCTGTCATGGATAATCTATCAGTGTTCATGCAATCTCAAATGGATCGGAGCCGGTCTGCTTGTTGCGGTGGCTCTCGGCATGGCTGTGTTCAACCGCATACTGATTGTCCGCAATCAGAAGGCTATGATTGCCGCAGGTTCCGACAGACTCCAGAAAACAGAGTAAACAAGTCCTCATTCACACAATCAGGAATGTTAATAAACAGAATAACTACAATATGAAAAGAATAGCATTATCTCTATTTATGCTTGCGGCGTGTGGCGCGATGCAGGCTCAGACCAACTATCAGGTTCTTCACGCGTGTCATCCCGCAGATGTGAAACATTACGACAACGAGCAGCTCCGTTCCCGTTTTCTGATGGAAAAAGTGATGGAGGCGGATAAGGTTAACCTCACATACACTATGTATGACCGTCTCATTTTCGGAGGTGTCATGCCTGTATCGAAGACTGTCGAGCTTGAGACAATAGATCCCCTCAAGGCGGAGTATTTTCTGGAACGCCGCGAGCTTGGTGTGATCAATACCGGTGGCGACGGCATAGTGAATGTGGACGGCAAGGATTACGAACTGCATTTCAAGGATGCGCTGTATGTCGGTCAGGGAAACAAAAAAGTTACCTTCAGAAGCAAGGATGCCGCTAATCCCGCCAAGTTTTACATCAATTCCACACGCGCCCACAAACATTACAAGACACAGTTGATCTCGATCGACGGCAGGAAGGGCACAATCAAGGCGAACCAGATCAAAGCCGGCTCTCTTGCCGAAAGCAACGACCGCGTAATCAATCAGCTGATTGTTAATAACGTTCTTGAGGAAGGTCCGTGTGAGCTTCAGATGGGTCTGACAGAGCTTAAGACAGGTTCTGTCTGGAACACCATGCCGGCCCACACCCACGACCGTCGTGTAGAGGCATACTATTACTTCAATGTGCCCGAAGGCAACCGTATCTGTCATCTTATGGGAGAACCAAAGGAGAACCGTCTTATCTGGATGAATCCCGAGCAGGCGGTGATTTCACCCGAATGGAGCATCCATTGCGCGGCAGGCACAAGCAATTACATGTTTATCTGGGGCATGGGCGGCGAAAACCTCGACTATACCGACCAGGACCGCTTCCCCTACACAGAGATGCGCTAACCCCGGTCTTCTCTTTTGACTCACAGCTGTGAGTCCGGAAGTGTGCCCGATCTGATCGGGCACACTTTTTTAAGATACGTGAAATGGCTGGCATAATAAAATATTTGCAATTATGCCATATAAGATTTATCTTTGTAGTTATGAACGATAAATTTATTGACAGACCTGGGCTGTTTGGACAAAGACATTCAAGCAGAGACTATTCATTGGCAAAAAATTGGGGGAAGAATATATTTAATAGTTCTTTCCCGGCATCTTTGATAGCATATATGTATTCCAAAAACGTAGATCCGGTGTATATAAAGACAGATATTCATGGACGTATTGATAAAGGTTATATATCAGGGGAAGATGTATTTGGTATAAATCCGTTGTCTGACAGAGCATATTATAATTTTGAGGCAGGTTTCTCATCATTTGAAAAATTTTATAGTGGAAATCGTGAGAAAATAGATTTAGTGATGATGGATATGGATACCAATGCAAGCCTCATCGGGTTGGAAATTAAGCTCACTGCATTGCCGGATAATACAACAAAGAATGAAGCTGAAGATGGATATGGCTGTGAAATAGTGGTCAGACCACCTACGATATGTTTCCTTGCCTGTAGCATTTGCGAGGCTTATAATGACGAAGAGTCAAAAAACAGGCTTAGGAGGATTTTAAACAAGGTTCCGAAGATATACCATTGGAATGAAACTTCTTCGGTTGTTCCACATTATGAAAAAATAGAAAGTGCAGTAATGGAAGTTGCCAGAGATATCTGGGACAGACAGCAGCCATTGATTGTCCAGCCTATTTGGAAAATGTCCGGAAACAAATTGGCTGACGATTGTCTGGATGTTTTTGTCTGGTCCAATCTGGCTGTGTTGCATATGTGCTATGAGAAAGAAGGCAGAAGAAAAGGAGAAATATCAAGATTTCAAAGGGCTTTGATTTGGGTTTATCTCATGTTAAAGGATTTTGTGGATTATGACACATTTGATTATGTGAGAATAATCAAGGAACATTCGTATGAAAATGCGAATGACAAGGCATTCGCTTTGCCTGGCAGGTCTTCCAACAGATTGATGAGATCCAAGGAGCTTACTCATCCGAGAATAAGAAAAAAAGAAATAAAGAACATCATATTGGGTGGAGGTCAGAATTTATTGAGTCCTGAACGTAGGTTTGATGCGGCATTGGTTAATAATCCGGATATATTTGATTGAAATACAATGAGAACGGTAGATTTGTTTTGTGGTTGCGGGGGGATGAGTCTTGGCTTTCAGAATGCAGGTTATGATGTGTTGGCTGCGTTTGACAATTGGGACCGGGCAATAGAAGTTTACAAACATAATTTCAGTCATGATGTCTATAAGAAGGACTTGTCAGATGAGGAGTGTACTGTTCAGTTGATAAAAAAATATAATCCTCGCATAATCATAGGTGGACCTCCTTGTCAGGATTTTTCGTCAGCCGGCAAGCGTAATGAAGATAACGGGCGTGGGGATCTGACTATAAATTTTGCAAATATAGTTGCAGCCTGCAATCCTGAATTTTTTGTTATGGAGAATGTCGCAAGAATTCGTAACACAAGGAAACTGGCTATCGCCAGGTCGATTCTGCAGAATGCCGGATATGGATTGACCGAATGTGTGCTTGATGCAAGTCTGTGTGGTGTCCCACAATCCAGAAAACGATTCTTCCTGATAGGAAGAGTCGGGGAATCTCATGATTTTCTTTTGCCGTTCATTAAAAACGGACTTTCCCGTAAACATCTTACGCTGAGGGACTTTTTTGGCGATGAAATAAACTTTGAATACTATTATAGACATCCGAGAAGTTATGCCAGAAGGGGTATATTCAGCATAGATGAACCGAGTCCTACAATTAGAGGTGTGAACAGGCCGATGCCCAAAGGATATCCCGGTCATCCGGGAGATCCGGTAAAAGACCTGTCTGAAATAAGGGAACTCTCTACTGAACTTAGAAGTAGAATACAGACATTTCCGGTTTCATTCAATTTTATTGGTAACAAGACGGAAAAAGAGCAGATGATAGGGAATGCCGTACCGGTCAATCTTGCAAGATTTGTAGGAGAGATAATAAAAAAGTATCTGGCATATATGGAGAGAGACAATTTTGTTCCTTTTGAAAAAAAGATATATCATTATGATGATGTGCAGCCGCTGATGTTGTTCGATGAGAGTGGCAGATATTGTTAAGAACGTGCTCACAGAAGGTGCTCTTGGGATTGTTTTGGAAGGTGTGTTTTTGGCAGTTGGGTGGAAATTTGTTAATTTTGCAGTGAACTATGTGGAACGGCTGTGCCGTTTTAAAAGAGTAATCACATAGTCTGTTGTTTTCAGATGGCAAATAAACTGGTTGAAATAGTAGCCGAGAATGCCTGCAAGCTGCAAGGACGCGAAGCTTACCGCTTCTGCTGGCGCAAGGACGGTGAATGGCTGTCGACATCCTGGGAAGAGTTCGCCGTGCAGGTGGATGTCGCCGCAAAGGCTTTGGCTATGCTCGGTCTTATAGAAAAAGACACTGTCGCCATATGCTCTCCCAATACCCCCCAGATTCTGATAACTGAGTTCGGTGCGTTCAAGAACCGGCTTGCCTGCATCCCGATATATTCGAGCAGTTCGCAGGCACAGTATGATTTTATCGTGTCGGACGGGGGAGCGTCGGTGCTGTTTGTGGGCGACAGCCATCAGTATCCGCTTGCATATAATCATTGGAAAGCGAATCCCGGCAAGATACGCCGGATTGTGATATTTAAGAATGATGGTCTTGATTTGAGGGAAGACGATACGGTCTCTATTTTCTGGGACGACTTTGTGCGTCTCGGCATGAACGCCACGGAAGAGACAGCCCGAGAGGTAGAAAGGCGGGCATCCGGCGGTCTGCCGGAAGATATGGCTACGCTGATATATACTTCAGGCACGACCGGCGAACCCAAAGGGGTGGTCATAACCCATGGCAATTATGATGCGGCTATTGAGATGCATCTCGAGATGCTGACAACAATCAGCGATGATGACCTTTCAATGGCGTTCCTCCCGATGTCTCACATCCTCGAGAAAGCATGGTGCTTCTTCTGTATTTCGCGCGGACTCGCAGTTGCGGTCAATTATGATCCCCGCCTGATTCAGGACACTATCCATGAGGTGCATCCCAATCTTATGTGCTGTGTGCCGAGGTTCTGGGAGAAGGTATATGCCGGTGTCAAGGAGAAGATCGCGGCGATGAGTCCGATGCAGAGGACTTTGGTGAACCGCGCGATAAGCGTGGGACGCAGACGTAATCTCCACTACAGAAGGCGTGGCAAGAGGGCGCCTTGGTATGTCGAGAAGGAGTATAAGTTCTGGGATAAACGCATATTCTCCAAACTGAAGGGTGCTATAGGCATTCCGAATCCGAATTTCTTCCCTACTGCGGGAGCGCCACTGAGCGACCGTATCTGTGAATTCATGCATTCAGTGGGAATCGACATAATAATCGGCTACGGTCTTAGCGAGACCACAGCCACAGTAAGCTGCTTTCCTGAAACAGATTACGAGATCGGAACAGTTGGCTTGCCCTTGCCGGGTGTGAAAGTGCGGATAGACGATAACGGCGAGATTCTGGTAAAGGCACCCTCCGTGACTCCCGGATATTACAATAATCCGGAAGCGAACGCAAAAGCCTTTACGGAAGACGGGTATTTCCGCACAGGTGATGCGGGACATTTCACGCCATCAGGCGCGCTTGTGCTCACCGAACGTGTAAAAGACCTTTTCAAGACTTCAAACGGCAAGTACATAGCCCCGCAGATGCTGGAGAGCCGTCTTGCCGAAAACAAATACATAGACGAAGTGGCTGTGATCGGAGACAAACGGAAATATGTCACGGCTCTTGTGGTGCCTAACCTGTCGCAATTGCGGAGATGGGCGGAGAAGGAAGGTATGCAGACCACTGACAGTGTGGCGTTGTGTGCCGATCCGCGCACCGTGGCGTTCATAATGTCGGAGATAAAACCGGTGCAGGCGGATCTTGCGGAATTCGAGAAGATAAAAAAGATAACTCTCCTACCACATCATTTCTCGATAATGAACGGAGAGGTGACCAACACCATGAAGGTAAGACGCCCCATCGTAAATGAACGCTATGCGGCAGAGATTGAAAAAATGTATAACGAATGATAACACTTGAACAACTTAAAGACGCGGAAGAGCGCACTGCCGCGCTCAAAAGGTATCTTGACATAGATTCAAAAAGAATCGAAGTCGAGGAGGAGGAATTGCGCACGCATGTCGCTGACTTCTGGGACGACAGGGATAAGGCTGAGGCTCAGATGCGCAAGATCAAGGAGCTTCATTTCTGGATTGATTCCTACACCGCGCTTGAAAAGCAGGTGGAGGAACTTCAGCTCGCCTTTGATTTTGTGAAGGAGGAACTCGTGACGGAGCAGGAAGTAGACCAGCAGTATGAGGCTGTGGTCAAGGAACTCGAACGTCTTGAACTCCGCAATATGCTGCGGCGCGAGGAAGACAAGCTCGGCGTGGTGCTCAAAATCAACTCCGGTGCCGGCGGCACAGAGAGTCAGGACTGGGCGCAGATGCTGATGCGCCTGTATCTGCGTTATGCGGAACGTCACGGCTATAAGACATCCATCGCCCAGATCCTCGATGGTGACGAGGCGGGAATCAAGTCTGTTACTATTAATGTGGAAGGTGATTATGCCTATGGCTTCCTCAAGAGCGAGAACGGAGTGCACCGTCTCGTGCGTGTAAGTCCATATAACGCTCAGGGAAAGCGTATGACTTCATTTGCCTCTGTATTTGTAACCCCTCTTGTAGACGATACAATAGAGGTGAATGTGGAGACCGCCCGAATATCCTGGGATACCTTCCGTTCCGGAGGAGCAGGAGGTCAGAATGTCAACAAGGTGGAATCGGGAGTGCGTCTGCGTTATCAGTATAAAGACCCATACACGGGAGAGGAGGAGGAGATCCTTATCGAGAATACCGAGACCCGTGACCAGCCGAAGAATAAGGAGAACGCGATGCGTCAGCTGCGTTCAATCCTTTATGACAAGGAGTTGCAGCACCGCATGGAGGAGCAGGCAAAAGTTGAGGCAGGCAAAAAGAAAATCGAATGGGGTAGCCAGATACGCAGTTACGTCTTTGATGACCGCCGTGTGAAAGATCATCGCACCAACTATCAGACATCCGATGTGAACGGTGTGATGGATGGTGAGATAGATGAGTTCATAAAGGCGTATCTCATGGAATTCGCCGGTTCCGAATCCTGATGATACAGGTTTCGGAGCGGACAGCATTCATATAGACAGCCTCTGGATAATCATCTGGGGAGAGATGCCCCGGAGACAGTGATAATCGCCGCGCATGCAAGGTTTGTTACCGAATACCGAGCATGGGCGGCATGTCATATCCAGCTGCACGGCGTCTGCGGGGTTTTGTCGCCAGCCGAGAAAGCCGGTGTAAGGGTGCGTGGCTCCCCATACACTTACCGTGCGCAGACATACGAGAGAGGCGAGATGCATGTTGGCGGAATCCATCGAGAGCATCGCATCGCAATGGCTCAGCAAAGACAACTCGGCACCAATGCCGAGCGATGCAGAGGCAATGTTGACGATGTCGGGGAATTTCCCGGAAAGCGCGGATATCTGCTTCTCTTCCTCTTTTCCGAATCCGAAAACAAATATCTTTGTGTCCGGGCGGACGGCAAAATGCTCAGCAACCTTCTCTACCAGTTCAAACGGATAGATTTTACCTTTGTGTTTTGCAAAAGGTGCGATGGCAAGCCAGTATTCACCCTCTTTTTTGGGCGGACTTACTTCCATGAATTCGAGAGGATTCCCTTTCCCTTCGCCATAAAGAGAGCGGAATGTGTCGGCGAGAGTGATTCCTGCAATGCTGAAAACCTCTTCGTATCGTTTCGGAGTCGGTTTGAGTTGAATAAGCATCTTGCGGTTGGGACGCGTCAGATTGCGTTTCTCGGCACGTCCCTTGTCGATATGCCGGCACTTCACGCCGCTCATCATAAGAAATTTCCTCAACAGCTTGGTGCGCAAAACATCATGAAGATCCACATATGTGTCAATATGGAATCTTGACCTCAATGTGCGCGCGAGTCTCCATATTCCTGCCACACCTTTGTAATTGTCAAGGTCAATGCCTATCACGCTGAGGTTTTCGGGTTTGTTTATGAATACCTGTGCAGGATGACTACGGGTCAGAAAATAGAAGTTATCGTGCGGGTTGGCATAACACGCGTTGTAGACCGATGGCAGCGTCATCGCCACATCGCCCAAAGCCGAGAAACGGCTGATGAGAATATTTCGTGATTTATTTTTTCTTTGCATAAAGCACCGGATTTGTCGCCGGGTCATTGTATAGTTTCATCTGACGGTATACTTTCATATATTTCCGTCCGGCATTGATGTCTTCAAGCAGAGTGTCTATTGCAGCTGTCAGATCTTCGCGTTGTTCCAAAAGGACCGCGAGTTTCGCACGGCTCTTGGCGAGATGCTCTTCGGATGCATCGGTGCGTTCAGCCTGCTCGCGCATGTGCCAGATCTTCAATGCGAGAATCGACAGACGGTCAAGCGCCCATGCCGGTGATTCTGTGTTGATGGTTGCGTCTTCACGAGGCGTTACATCCTTATACTTATCTCTGAACCAGGTGTCGATATCCTCCACCATGTCGGTGCGGACCTGATTCGAGCGGTCTATGCGGCGTTTCAGGGCAACTGCCTCTACGGGATCTATCTCGGGATCGCGGATGATGTCTTCAAGATGCCACTGCACTGCGTCCACCCAGTTTTTATTGTAGAATATGGCTTCGAGCGTTCCTTCTTCATATGGATTCATGCACGGAGCGTCTACGTTGTCGGTCTTATGATAGTCGGCAACGCTGCGGTCGAATATTTCGTTGGCGGTTTTTGTGTTATTTTTCATGGGTTGTAACAGATAAAAACTTTCGATTCTCAAAAATAAGCAAAAATTCGGAAATATAAAAACGAAAAACGGCAAATTCCTGAAACTTCACGACAGGGTATGGCCAGGGTATGGCGACAAGCCGCAAGTAGATTGCGGACTCTAAAGAAAAAATCTCCTCGCATCTCACGATGTGAAGAGATTTTCCTGCCTTAGTTTCCGGAACAAAGGCGTCTCAGGTCAGTGCAATGACCGCGCGCGGACGCTCCGGATTTCGGGCAGACGATAGAAATTACTAATGTATATAACCCAAAATTTAGACAATTATGTTTTTCGCCAAGGCATAGTTTAAGGCTTGTTGAAACATATCTAAGTCATGAAAAAAAAGTGTCTTTATGATTGGCTACAGTGTAATTGATTATTATTTGATTTCAATTCGCGTTTACGGGATGTCTGGTTCAAGATTCATTATGATGGCATGCATTTCCCTGTGTTTGTAATGCATAAACGACAAAATCGGTTGCGATATTGCAACCGATTTTGTTAAAACGTATTGTAAAAATGTTAAATTTTCGCAGATGAACGTGTCGCGCCGACAGGGTCTCTTTTATTCGCGGAATGGTGCGAAACGCAGTCCGGCGGCTCGCGAGTGGAGGTTTGCCATTTCAATGGCGGCTACGGCTGCTTCCGAGCCTTTGTTGCCGAGATTTCCTCCCGCACGGTCGAGAGCCTGCTGCAGATTTTCCACTGTCAGCACTCCGAATATGACCGGCGTGCGCCCTTTGGCATTAAGCTCGGCTGACGCCTGGGCAACAATCTGGCATACATAGTCGAAATGGGGGGTATCGCCGCGGATTACGCATCCTATGATAATGATTGCCGAAAGGTCGGGCATTGAAGTCAGTGCCATACCTGCGGCATTGGCAAGCTCAACAGTGCCGGGCACATCCTCGATGAAAAGGTTTTTATCTTCAACTCCTGCCTTGTGGAGCACTTCGATGGCACCGTCGCGCAGGGCATGTGTTACTTCCGGATTCCATTTTGCCGTGAATATGGCGCATTTGAATCCCTCTGCATCAATGATGCGCGGAATCTCAAGTTCCGCGCCGTTGGTGTTCAGTATGGTTGACATTTATACGATCAGATGTTTTCTGTTTTGTCCTTCTTTATTCTGGATATGCGGCTTTTCGCCTCTTTCTGCACTTTATGCAGAAACGCTTTCCAACCAGTCTCGTTGCGGTTGTCGGTATCGATTATCTCGATCAGTGCGAGTATGTCTTCTTCAAGCTCTATTGTCTCAAGGGCTATGGCATGAGGCAGCACAGCCTCAAGAAGGCGTCTTGCGCGAGGGCGCATCTGATTGAGACGCATCATTATCTTTGCCATCTCGATGGTCATCTTCACTTCGCGGCGTGTGACTTTGCCGGCGCGTTTTTTCGACAGCTTGATTGCTTCGGAATAGAACTTGAGTGCCGCACGGTAGTCGCCGGTGGATGCGAGAAGCTCGCCGACATTGCGTAGAGACTCGATAAGCCTGTCGGTGGCAGCGCTTACGCCTGCGTTTACTTTGTCATAAAGGACTCCGGCGTTGATCTGCTGCTTTACGAGAAGCTCCATTGTCTTTTTGCGAGAGCGGAGTATTCTGGTCGAGAGTTCCATTGCGAGGATATGATATTTGCCGAAGCGTTCGGCATCTTCTTTGATAAGGTTCTCAAGCACCTTGAAAAGCACTTCGAGTTCTTTTTCGCTTTGCTTATAATCTTTCAGCTGGAAATGAATCTCGGAAAGATCAAACAGCAGCCCGACGAGGAGCGCTCTGAATTCGTGGTCGCTGTAGCTTGAGAAACCGCGTAATGTTCTCAAACCTTCCACAATACGCTCCATGGAGTCAATATAGCGGTTTTCAGATGCAAGACTTTCTGCTGTCTTGCGGCACGTGATCACAGCTTCCGCTATCTCGCGGTCTCCCGATTTCTTGTCAACCTTTTTGAGGTCAACGGGTATCTCTATCATTATCATATCCTTATTCTGAATTTATTGCCTTTGCGGCATTTTGTCCTTATGGCTTTATGGCTTCTCTCGATTTATGACCCAGATATCCGCCGTGGTGACGTTTGGCATAATCCTCCGTAGAAAATCCGATAGCTTTCATTGTGGATACTACCAGAACGTCGCCGATTACGGTCATCATAGTGGTGGAGGTCGTTGGAGTCAGTCCGAGCGGACAGACCTCAGGCGCGCCTCCGGTCCATAATGTGACATCGCCTGTCTGCGCCAGAATGCTGTCGGCATCTCCTGTTATAACGATTATCGGTATCTCAGGGTTCAAGACTCTTGCAAGTTCTATGAGTTCAAGGATTTCCCTGGTCTTTCCGGAATTGCTGAGAAGCAGAAGCAGGTCATGGCGTTGTATCACACCGAGGTCGCCGTGCTGGGCTTCGGACGGGTGCATGAATACTGACGGAGTGCCTGTGGAACTGAAGGTAGTGGATATGTTCATGGCTATCTGCCCGGCTTTGCCCATGCCAGATGTGATCAGCTTGCCGCCACGGCGGTTCACATGTTCCACTATCAGTTCTACGGCGCGGTCGTAGGCGTCGCTGACCGGGATGTCGAGAATTGCCTGAGCCTCTTTCCTGAGGATCGAGAGCATATCGTTTTGTATGGTTGTCATTTTGTCATTGATTTTTCGAGTGCGTCACGCCAGTGTGCCGGCATGGGGATAGATTGCTGAGTGGCAGGGTCAAAGCATACCATGACAGTCTCGCATGCGGATTTGATTTCTCCCGAATCCTTGAGAGCGATGACCTGCATGAGCTTGAAGCTGCGGTCCGATATGAATTCGCAACGGGTGTGCACGACTACTTTCTCTCCGAAGAAAATCGGGGCTATATAGCAGCAGTCAACATTGGCTATCACTGTCTCCACCTTGCTCCATTCTATGGCCCGGTCAAGGATGTTGCTGAAGAACCATGCCTTCCCGGTGTCGTAGAAGGAAAGGTATATGGTGTTGTTGACGTGTCCGAGTACGTCGACGTCACTGAAACGTATCTGAAGGTCTGTCTGGTATCTGAATTCCGACAGAGGCGGTATATTATGCGGATTCATTGTCCTGTTTTGAAATTATTGTCATTTCTTTTACCCGACAAATCTAATTTCGGAAATCACATTCTTTCCGAGTTTGCCGTTTATGCATTTTATAATGGAGGTGCGGTTCATGGTCAATTCATGACGCAACGGAGGGGAGGAGACAGAAATCGTCATGACTCCGAGTTTCACTGTCGGAGGTCCGCAAAGACGCGCTATGTGGTCTCCCACAACAGGTTTCCACAGCCCGATTGCCTTTTGCTCATCGAGTCTTGCCGTCATGTTGCACTCCTGGATGGTGAGCCGGAGCACATCTCCTACGGATTGAACTTCATTTCTTCTCATTCTGACAGATAAGATTGAAATTTCCGTCTGCGACCTCAAACATTCGGCTCTCCCCTTGGAGAGATGCGATGGTCTCGTCGAGGTGCTCGCGGTTGGTGTCGGTAATGAAAATTTGTCTGAAACTCCCGCCGGTGCTCACAAGTTCCATTATTCTTCTTACTCTTTCCGAATCAAGTTTGTCGAAAATGTCATCAAGGAGAAGCACCGGTGTGACACCGCTTCTCTCCTTGAGATAGTCGAATATGGCGAGACGTAATGCAACGGTGTATGATTTCACCTGTCCCTGGCTTCCAAGCCGACGCATGGAATATTCGCCCAGACCTGTGTCGAGATCATCTCTGTGAATCCCGCGCGATGTATATCCTAAAGCGAGATCCCGGCTCCTGTCTTCATTGAAGACCTGGAGAGGAGTCTTGTCGTTGAGCACACTCTTGTATTTCATAGATGCGGTTTCGGCATCCCCGGAAATCATTGAATAATACTTCCGGAACACGGGCGAGATTTCCTCCGTCCATTCTCTGCGCGTGGCGTGGATTGAGAGAGCGGTTTCCGAAAGCTGTGCTTCGATAGCCTCAAACAGCAACTGGTCCGAAAGTCCGGCACGCAGCATACGGTTGCGTGATTCCAGCGATTTGTTGTAGCGTATCAGCTGAGCCAGATATGTCCGGTCTGCCTGAGAGATGACCATATCCATCAGTTTGCGGCGCACTTCCGCCGCGCCGGTCACCAGCTCGCTGTCGGAAGGAGTGACTGTGACCACTGGGAATCTGCCGATATGCTCCGAAATACGGTCATATTCCTTTCCGTTGCGTTTGAGAGTTTTACCCTTTCCGCGCACAATGCCGCAGCTCACCTCTTCGGAAGCCCCGGTATCCATAGAATATTGCCCTTTGACCATCAGCATCTCTTCTCCGTGAAGAATCAGTGCGCTTTCCGGAATAGAACTCATGGGACGGCACATGCCAAGGAAATAAATGGCTTCGAGAAGGTTGCTTTTCCCCATGCCGTTTTTCCCCAGCAGACAATTCACCCCATCGCAGAAATCGAGTCTTGCGTCGCGGATATTCTTGAAATTCAATATGTCGATATGCTCAAGAATCAAGGCTCTTTCAATTATTATTCTTTGGTTCCGAAAGCGAGATCACCGGCATCTCCGAGACCCGGCACGATATATGAATGCGCATTGACCTCTTCATCGATGTCTCCGCACCATAAAGTGGTCTTTTCTGCCGGGAAACGGTCGCAGATATATTTCACACTCTGGCGTGAGGCGATCACTGAAGCGATATGTATGCGGGCGGGTTCTCCCTTGGAGAGGAGAGCGCGATAGGCAAGTTCCATCGAGCTGCCTGTCGCCAGCATCGGGTCGACAAGAAGCAGGGTCTTTCCCTCGATTGACGGAGAGGCGAGATATTCGATAAGCACATCGAAGGTGTCACCCTTCTCTTTATATTTTCTGTATGCGCTGACGAACGCATTCTCGGCTCTGTCGAAATAATTAAGAAAGCCGTGATGGAACGGAAGTCCGGCCCGGAGGATAGTGGCGAGCACTATATTATCTGACGGCTCGCGGCATACAGACATGCCGAGCGGAGTCTGCACCTCAGTGTTCTTATAGTTGAGGCGTTTTGAAATCTCGTAAGCCATGATTTCACCTATCCTGTCGAGATTGGTGCGGAACCGTAGCGGGTCTTTCTGGATATTGATGTCGCGTAGCTCCAGCATGTAACGGTTTACGATACTCGGAGTGTCCGCGAAATTGATAACTTCTATCTCTGCCATTATGTTTGATTTTATAAATCAGACAAAGATAACAAACAAATCTGACTAAATCAAATTTTTGCACAAATCATATGTTTTGTGCATCGGTTATGTCGTTTGCAATTCCGGCTTTAAGTTCGGATATGTCGCCGAATTTTTTTTCATCGCGAAGGCGACGGAGGAATTCGAGTCTAAGTTCGCTGTCGTAGAGGTTGCCGGAGAAGCCTGTCAGATGGGCTTCGGTTGTGAGTGGAAGTCCCTGGCTTATGGTCGGGGCTGTGCCGATATTCACTACGGCGCGGTAGCGGCTGCCGTCGCTCAGAATGGCGTCTGCCGCATATACGCCGGGTGCCGGAAGGAGCAGCGATGCATCAGTCTTTATGTTGGCGGTGGGAAAGCCGAGACTGCGTCCGAGTTCACGCCCGTGTGTTACAATGCCGCTGATTGAGAAACGCCTGCCAAGCATCCGTGCCGCCGCTACTGTGTCGCCTTCGGCGAGTGCACGGCGGATGTTTGTGGAACTGACTCCTTTCACAACAGGTGCCTCCATAACTTCTATGCCGTATTCTTTCCCGATTTCTTCATATTCGCTGATACTCATTGATATGCCGTCGGATCCGAATGTGTTGTCATATCCGGCAATAAGAAGTTTTGTATTATATTCTGTGGCAAGTCGTTCAAACCATTGTCTCACGGTCAATTTCCGTAATGATTCGTTAAACTCGATCACTATTACTTCCACACCTGTTTTACGCAGGCATTTTTCACGCTCTTCCGGTGTCTCGAGCAGCAGTGGCGCTCTCTCAGGCGCGACTACGGCAAGCGGGTGAGGTTCGAATGTTATTACCGTAGGAAGCAGACCTTTGGGTTTGCTTTGCTCAGACAGATATTCAACCACTTTGCGGTGTCCGAGGTGGACACCATCGAATGTGCCGACAGTTACGGCGCGAGGACCGGCGGTGGAGATGCCGGATATATTATGCATCATGTAGACTTCTTAAACTTTTTTTGTCAATCAGCGGTGCAAATTTAATAAATAATGACTACTTTTGCGGAAAGATTGTTGTAAAAATGAAGTTTATAGGGTATTACTGGAATTTCAAGCAGGATACACCGGCTTCATAAGGTATAATGAAAGAGCTTCTAAGAATCAGGATTATGAATAAGATTAAATCTATAGGTATCCTTACCTCCGGAGGTGACGCTCCCGGAATGAACGCGGCTGTAAGGGCAGTCACCCGTGCCGCGATTTTCGCAGGTTTTAAAGTGTTTGGAATCTATCGTGGCTATCGCGGACTTATCTACGATGAGATTGAGGAGTTTTCCACGCAGAATGTTTCCAATATCATACAGCGCGGAGGCACTATCCTCAAGACAGCCCGTTGCAAGGAGTTTCAGACAGAAGAGGGGCGTCAGTGCGCCTATGATGTGATGAAGCGTCGCGGCATCGATGCTCTTGTGGTGATCGGAGGAGACGGTTCACTTACCGGTGCGCGTATATTTGCCAACGAGTTCTCAATTCCTATCATAGGCCTGCCCGGCACGATAGACAATGACCTTTACGGCACCGACACTACTATCGGTTATGACACTGCACTCAACACGATTATGGAATGTGTCGACAAGATACGCGATACAGCGACTTCCCACGAACGTCTTTTCTTTATCGAGGTGATGGGACGCGATGCCGGTTTCCTTGCGCTCAACGGTGCGATTGCGTCGGGCGCGGAGGCTGCCATCATTCCCGAGATCTCGACTCAGGTAGACCAGCTTTCTGAACTTATCAAGAATGGCTTCCGCAAATCAAAGAACTCATCTATCGTGCTTGTCGCTGAGTCTCCGATCACAGGTGGAGCGATGGGGCTTGCACAACGTGTAAAAGAGGAATATCCTGAATATGATGTGCGTGTCTCGATTCTCGGACACCTTCAGCGTGGCGGCTCCCCCACGGCTCACGACCGTATCCTCGCCTCACGCATGGGTGCAGCCGCTGTAGATGCGTTGCTCGATGACCAGCGCAATGTGATGATCGGCATCAAGAACGACGAGATTACATATGTTCCTTTCACCAAGGCAATCAAGAACGACAAACCGATAAATCAGGATCTTCTTTCCACATTAAGAAGACTTTCCATTTAATCTGCGTATACCCAGACAGATGACAAAAGATAGACTATCTGACAATGAAGTGTCCCCCCACGAATTTGGACAGGCTAAACATTGTCAGGTGATTGAAAGAGTTCGGTATTGTACCGGACTCTTTCCTTTTGACCGTGATTTATCCTTTTGTCCCAATGAATGATTTATAGTGCGTACCTTAAAATTTGGTTTTTGGGGGAGCGAGCTTTAAAGTAATTTCAACGCTATGGCGGCACAAGCCTCGGCATCACAAAGCGCATGATGGTGGTTTTCCATTTCATAACCACAGGCGGCTGCCGAGAGGTGGAGCTGGTGGCTGGGTATGTCAAGACAGCGGCGTGAAGCTGCAAGTGTGCAATGAAATTCGTAACCGGGATATTCCATGCCATATTCCTCAAATACAGCCTTTAAGCAGCTTTCGTCAAAAGGTCGGTTGTGGGCTACGAGAGGCAACCCTTTGATTTTATCTGCCACCTGTGCCCATACTTCAGGGAATGTCGGTTGCCCGTCGGTGTCACGACGGGTTATGCCGTGAACTTTAGTTGTCCAATATGTATAGTAGATGGGGGCAGGCTGAATAAGACTGTAAAATTTGTCAACAATCTCACCGCCACGGACAATCACAATGCCGACGCTGCATACGCTGGAACGTCTGCCATTGGCTGTCTCAAAATCTATTGCTACAAAATCCTGCATCTTCAGTCGTTCTTATAAAGTTCATACATATCCGAAATCCAGCCTTTCATCTCTTTGCGGAGTGATGCCGGACTGATCACTTCCATCATCGAACCGACATGGAGCAACTTCATTATGAAATCGTAGGTCGGCGAGAGATACAATTCAAAATCGGCATATTCACCGTAATCCTCAATAAGTCGCTGACTATGATGAAGAGGGAGTGATTTCAGGTAATGTTTATGGTCTTCGTTGGCTCGGATCACTATTCTCTCAGGCTTGACATCGTATCCGATAACCACACCGAATTTAGTCGCGAAATACTCTGTAGCATCAAAATCTTTCGGCAACTTGAACAGGGTGTCTGTCGGTTCTACGCTCTCCAGACGGTCAAGACCGTAAATTTTTATCTCATCGCGGTTGTTGCGGCCAAGCACGTACCAGCGGTTATCAAACAGTTTCACACAATACGGTTCAATGGGGAAACTGTAACCATGCTCCTTCTTGAACGGGCGGTATGCAATATTCACTACCCGGTTCTCCTTCATCGCATCCAGGATGGTGGTCAGATGATGACGCCCTGACGGAATTTCATCAATCAATATACGACCTTTCAATGAGAGGTTTTCGCCGATTATATTGCCGATGGCAAATGAGTCGAGCATCCACTTTTTGAGCTTGTCCTCGTCAATATCCTCGGGATTGGAGATATAGTAAAGATAACCGCCGACTTTCTGGCAGTCAATCATGATTCCGAACTGCTCGTAGATCGCGTCACGCCAGCGGTTGAATGTGGCACGGTGAAGTTCGCGTCCGTCACTGAAATCTTTGTTGCGTGACCAGCGGTCGGAAAGATCCTTGTGTGAAATCTTCCCGGCACGGCGGATTGTGTCAATCAGCCAAGTGTATTTTTGCAGTTGGTTCATATCTGTTTGAGTTTTGTACCGCAAAGATAATCAAATCCTGCCGCATTCTGCGATACAGGATTAAGATTGAAGTCAAAATATATCCTTCTTCAAAGTCTATGCCAGCATCGCGCCCTCTTCATTGATATCAAAGATTACGGTCTGAAGTTGCTGCAATTTTTCATTTTGACGCCTTGAAATTAAAGATCGGACGGATGATAGTGTCGATGTTGACTGTTTCGCCGATGTTGGCAATGATTTCCTCTGCCGGTTTATAGACCATCGGCGACTCGTCGCGGGTAAAGTCGTTGACCGACTCCGAATAGATACCCTTCATGGATGCCTTGAAGTCTTCCAGCGTGATTTTATCGTATGCCTGAGTGCGGCTCAAAACACGTCCTGCACCATGAGGAGCCGACCGGTTCCAGTCAGGATTACCCTTGCCGGTACAAAGCAGCGACCCGTCGCGCATATTAAGAGGAATGATGCATCGTTCCCCTTCTGCGGCTGAGATGGCGCCTTTGCGGATGATGTTCTCATCGCTGATGTAATTGTGTACAGATTCAAATTCCTCCTTTACCTCCACGCCGGGGAAGAACCGCATGAGCAAGAGCGATATGAGTTTGCGGTTAAGAACTGCCCATCGCTGGCAGAGACGCATATCGTGGAGATAGCGCTCGCGCCCTTCGCCCTCGACATAGCAAAGAGCGGCTGGAAGATTCGGTTCTGCTTCTTGGTGCTCCTTACGCATCTTCTTAATCACGCCCTGCAACTCCGACCGACGACCTGCCGCCTTGTATTCCTCTATGGTGCGTTTGATTGTGTCTTCAAATTCGTCGGCTCCGTCGGTAAGGTGCTTTACTGCCTTTTCCTGATAGATGTCGGCTACCTGCTTGCCGAGGTTTCGAGAACCTGTATGTATCACAAGGTAAACATTGCCCTCATCGTCCTTGTCGAGCTCGATGAAATGGTTGCCGCCGCCGAGCGAGCCGATAGCCTTGTTGATGCGCCCCGAGTCTTTAATCTCTCGGTAGCAGTAAAGTCCGGTCACGAGTTGCTTTGCCTCCCGATAGATATCCATCTCCTCACCTACAAGAGGCTTGAAACCGAAACGGTCTTCTCGCACGATCATACCCGAAGGTACATTGCCACGAATATGTTCATGGAATGCGTGAAAGTCTATATCAGAGAGTTTGCCGAGATTGAGAATACGCATACCGCAGCCTATGTCAACGCCCACTATATTGGGAATTACCTTGTCACCAAGGTCTCCTGTGAATCCGATGACACACCCGGCACCGGCGTGTACGTCTGGCATGATGCGTATCTTCTTGTCAGAAAATACGTCAATCGAAAGCAGTTCCTTGATCTGTTCCAAGGCGGTCTCCTCGATGTTGTCCGTAAATATCTTTACGTCATGTCCTTCTATTGCGATTGGTATTGATGGCTTTGCCACTGCGCACAGGCTTTCAGCCGACATGCGCTTCAATCCCACTCGCGAATCTTCAATTGTATTCATATTCTGATGTTTTTAATATTTCGATGCAAAGATAGATTGCCGCTGCGCAGCCATTCTGCGCAATAAAAAGTAATCAATAAATTCTTTCATGAGCGCAAAATTACACCAGTGGTGACGCATTATGCAAAATCCTTCTTCGTATTAAAGACGAGTACCAACACTAAAATATAAGTATGAAACACTAAGTATTTTTGCAACGAATTCGCGGATGTAGTATCGAAAACTGAGACATCTTTACGTTAACTTTGCCGGGAGTAACAACTATATATAGATTATGAGTAAGACAATGATACTTGCAATCGGCGGCGCCGGTTGCAATATGGCAGAAACTATAATGTACGTTGCAAATGCGCATTGGGTCAAGGAGGCTGCATATCTTTTTGCAGATTCCGATATGGAACGCCTTTCAAAACTGCGCAAAAAAGGATTTGAAACGTTGAGCCTTCAATGTGAGTCCGACTTATTCCCGACAGAGAAACTTAGAGGAGTAGAAAAGCTTTACATCCTTGCCGGTCTCGGAGGTATGACAGGCGGCAAATTCGCAGAGATTGCAGCAAAGTCTGCAAAATCAGATGGTGTTGGCAATGTTGCGTTAATCGTAACTCTGCCATTCGTTTTCGAGGGCTCAGGTAAATCGGCAAAGGCAACTGAGGCACTTAAATCTCTTTCGGATTTACCTGTCAAGGTTCTCAATAACGAGGAACTTACAGAACGTTATCCGGATATTAACTTCATAAACGCCTTTGAATACTCCGATAAGGAAGCACTCAGCGCAATCGAATCAGGACTTCTTTAATGAAAATACTACATCTTTCCGACACTCACAACTGCCACCACCGGCTCCGGGATTTGCCTGATGCCGATGTGGTGGTACATTCAGGAGACTTCTGCATGGTAGGGACCGAACAGGAAGCCATGGATTTCCTCAACTGGTTTTGTGACTTGCCATACAAACACAAAATCTTTATATGTGGCAACCATGATGATTGCCTCTATGATGCCAACATTGACGGACTACCTGACAACGTACATCAACTCTCCAACTCGGGAATTGAAATTGATGGTGTCAAGTTTTATGGTGTTCCGATGTTTCTGGAAGATTGTATAACCGAGCGTCAGAGTCGCAACTATGCTAAAATCCCCGGTGATACTGACGTTTTGATTACTCATTCACCGGCATACGGCATACTTGATTATGACGACGGCATCAACTACGGATCAGAAGAGATACTCAAGAAGTTATCCGACCTTCACCTCAAAGCACATCTATTCGGTCATCTCCACGCCCGACACGGAATCTTAGAACAAAACGGCATCACATTCTCCAATGGTGCAATTATGAACGCTGATTACACTGTTCCCAACACTCCAAATCTAATAACCCTCGACAATGCCTAAAAGAAGAAGACGCCAGCCCGGAAAATACAAGCCGAAAGAACCCTTGAAGCCGAATTTCACCGGAACCAAACCGCTAACTCTCTTTCAAGCGGAAAATGGTCTGTGGGGAGCAAAGGACGGAGACGGCAACATTGAAATCGAACCTGTCTATCGGAGAGTTGAGCAGACTCAAGAACAAAAGTCGTGTCATGAGGTACATCTCGCTTCTAAAGATACCGTCTTGTCTGTCACGCCTGATGATTGGGATATTGTTGTGTGGCTTTCGTCAGAATTCTTTGAAAAGGATGACTAAGCGAACGTCATTCTACCGGGTTTTCATAGTGTCGGGCGATGATGTTAAGAGCTTGTTCCTTAAAATTTAGGTATCGCAGGGGCAATTTCGAAATTTTAAGGAACGCGCCTGAATGGTCATGAAGACACTTGTCTATGGCTGATATTCATAAGTAAGTATTGAGAATTAGTTTATAATAGGCTAATTTCCAACGTTTGTTTATAAGAATTGTTCTGTTGAGAGGCATGACAGATTTTTTTTCAAAAAAATAACAAATTTTCCAATAGTGCGCAAATCAGTTGCGCATTCGTGTCTCAACTTTGCGGCATGATTATAAATGGAAAAGCAACATCGGTTGAGATATTCACCGATAACATAGAGCAGTCGGCTCTCGACTGGATAACCGAACTATGCGACCATCCGGCAATGGAGGGTGTGCCTATCGTGCAAATGCCCGATGTCCACGCCGGGAACTCATGTAATGTCGGCACCGCCTATCCGATAGGAATCTATGTGAATCCTGACCATGTCGGGGTTGACATAGGTTGCACAATTTCGATGCACCGCCTTTCTTGTGGAGTCAATCCTGACGACTTTCCGCTGCTCGATCACCGCATCCGCGAGACTATCCCAACGGGTAAGGAGATTTGCCCGAAGAACTCACTCAATGAAAAAGAATTGTTTCGTTTTCTGAACTCGCAATATCAGAAAGCCCGCTCGGTTGCTCCATACCTTATCAACGAAGCTCCTCGCATAGATGCACGTTTCATCACAGACTTCTGCCACCGCATCAAACTTCAGGAAGGGATGTTCTACAAAAGCATCGGCACACTCGGTGGCGGAAATCACTTTATCGAGTATGGCGAAGACATCGAGTCGGGCGACGGATGGCTGACAATACACTGTGGGTCTCGAAATCTTGGAGTCAAAGTAGCCAATCACTGGCGTAATATTGCGCAGAATCCTAAACGTGCCAAATACATCGGTTATCTTTGGGGCGATGCTTTGCGGGGTTATCTCTCGGATATGATAATCGCTCAGACTTACGCACTCTATAATCATCAGATAATCCGTGACCGCATATTCGTTATTCTCAAAAAGCTGTGTAAGGCTAAATGTCTCGAATCCATCTTCACTACCCATAATTATATATCCGTAACAGATGAGGTGCCAATGTTAAGAAAGGGCGCAATCGACGCCTCTGAGGGGCGTAAAGTGGCAATTCCGTTCAATATGCGCGACGGTATCGCCATCTGTATAGGAAATGGAAATGAGCAGTGGCTCAACACTGCGCCGCATGGAGCCGGACGCATCATGAGCCGTGCCCAAGCCAAGAAACAAATATCACTGAGCGAATTTCAGACTTCAATGACCGGCATCTACTCATCATCTGTCTGCACCGCAACACTTGATGAATCTCCGATGGCATACAAACCAACTGGCGAGATACTCGAACTTATCCGTCCGACAGTCGAGGTCGTGGCAATGATAAAACCAAAACTCAACATTAAAGACAACGGAGAATGAAACACTATATACAAATCACTGCCGGTCGAGGTCCGGTTGAATGTGCAAGAGCTGTCACACTCGTTGCCCGCGAACTGCTAAAGGCAATCCCCAATCTGGAACTTACAGATAGCGAACCTCACAATCAGGTGGACGGCTGCTTCATGTCAATGACATTCACTACGGCGGAACCAATACCTCTGTCGATTGTAAATGACTGGCAAGGCACGATACTTTGGCGGTCAACAAAGAATCCATATCGTCCCGGGCACAAACGCAGCAACTGGTTTGTCGGCATCAACTTCTTTGATGAAGTGGAACTGCCGCATATTGATGAGTCGGAAATCACTTATGAAACCTGTCGGTCAGGTGGAAAAGGTGGTCAGAATGTCAACAAGGTCGAAACCGCAGTGCGAGCAACTCATACCCCAACCGGACTATCAGTAAAATGCTCTGATGAACGTTCCCAATCGCAGAACAAGACTCTTGCAAGAGAACGGCTCCTGTTGAAGTTCCATAAGCAAAACGACAAAGCCGTAGCCGATTCGCAAACGCGTCAATGGAGCAATCACGACAGTCTTGAACGTGGCAATCCCGTCAAAAAGTTTTCAGGACCATTATAAATCCGCTATTAAAAGCTGATGCTCATCGATATAATAAAGTTCTGAGTATATAATGAAGTTCTGGTGAAGTAATAATAGAGAAAGAGTCTGTATGACATTTGTCATACAGACTCTTTCTGTGGGCGAAGATGGATTCGAACCACCGAAGGTATAAACCAGCAGATTTACAGTCTGCCCCATTTGGCCACTCTGGTATTCGCCCGATTGCGGATGCAAAATTAATCAAATATTCCGAATCTGCAAAATAAATTCTGTTTTCAATCTTTTTTAACGCAATCATGACGATTAAAGTGTTGTTGTGTGAGTAGTGTCAAGGTGCGTATTATTGGACGGAGGGTCAGACTCTTGCGGGATATGTCAACTTTTTTTATTAACTTTGCAAATAATTGTGTGTATAAGTCAGCGGCTTTATGCCGTATGCTTGCAATCGGATTATAATTGATATTACAATATATGGCAAATCAAGAACTTAGCGAACAGGAGATTGTGCGCCGCCGTAGCCTTGAGGCTCTGCGTGAGCGTGGAATAGATCCTTATCCCGCAGCTGAATATCCCGTGAGCGGATATTCCCGCGAAATCAAAGAAAACTTCGATGACAATCTCACACCTCCGCGCGAGGTTGCAGTGGCAGGACGTATTATGAGCCGCCGCATCATGGGTAAGGCTTCATTTATGGAACTTCAGGATTCGGAAGGCCGTATCCAGATATATGTGAGCCGCGATGATATATGTCCTGGTGAGGACAAGGAGTTTTATAACGTTGTCTTCAAGAAACTTCTTGACATAGGTGATTTCATCGGAGTAAAGGGTTATGTGTTCCGCACGCAAATGGGGGAGATTTCCATTCATGCCCGCGAGATAACAGTGTTGGGCAAGAGCCTTCGTCCCCTTCCTATAGTGAAATTGAAAGACGGCAAGGCTTACGATGCCTTCACGGATCCCGAGCAGCGTTACCGTCAGCGTTATGTTGACCTTGTGGTAAATCCCGGCGTGCGCGACATATTCCTGAAAAGAACACGCATGTTCAATTCAATGCGCGAGTATTTCAATTCGTTCAATTACACAGAGGTCGAGACTCCGATTCTGCAATCGATACCCGGCGGTGCCGCCGCGCGTCCCTTCATCACGCATCACAACGCGCTTGATATCCCGTTGTATCTCCGCATTGCCGATGAGCTTTATCTGAAGCGCCTCATTGTCGGAGGATTCGAGGGTGTGTATGAATTCTCCAAAAACTTCCGCAACGAAGGCATGGACCGCACTCACAATCCGGAATTCACCTGCATGGAGATTTACGTCCCCTATAAGGATTACAACTGGATGATGGATTTTACAGAGAAGATGCTCGAAAAGATCGCGATGGATGTCAACGGCTCGACAAAAGTGCAGGTCGGAGAACATGAGATCGACTTCAAGCCTCCTTATAAGCGTGTCACCATGACCGAGGCGATACTCGAAAAGACAGGATTCGACATTACCGGCAAAACCGAAGATGAGCTTCGCGCGTTTTGTAAAGAGGCGGGCATAGAGACAGACCCGTCTATGGGCAAAGGTAAACTGATTGATGAGATCTTCGGTGAAAAATGCGAGGGTTCTTACATTCAGCCTACTTTCATCACCGATTATCCGATAGAGATGTCGCCTCTGACGAAGCGTCATCGCGAGAATCCTGAGCTCACCGAGCGTTTCGAGCTGATGGTAAACGGCAAGGAGCTTGCCAACGCATATTCGGAGCTTAACGATCCGATCGACCAGTATGAGCGTTTCGCCGAGCAGATGCGTCTTGCCGACAAGGGTGATGACGAGGCGATGATAATAGACGCGGACTTCATCCGCGCCCTTGAATACGGTATGCCTCCGACATCGGGCATGGGTATCGGCATGGATCGTCTTGCCATGCTCCTTACCGGTCAGACAACCATACAGGAGGTGCTTCTCTTCCCGCAGATGCGTCCGCAAAAGTCAGCTAAGGCGGAGAGTGAGGAGAACGCTGAGGAAAACAACGACTGAAAGGCTGTTTGCTTTTAAACAGCTTCTTAAATAAATTTCAAATTCGATAGAAGTTATGAAAACAATTGAGCTTAACATTCAGGATGCAGTTTATTTTGCAGACAAACAATATGAAGCCCTGAAGGATGAGACTGTTCAGGCTCTTGCCACCCTTGAGGAAGGCACGGGCGCGGGCAATGACTTCCTCGGCTGGCTTGATCTTCCCTCCAAGACACCTGCCGAACTGGTGGAGCGTATCGAGGCTACGGCAGCGCGTCTCCGTGAGAACTGCGATTATGTGGTTTGTGTAGGTATCGGCGGAAGCTACCTCGGCGCAAAAGCGGTAAATTACGCGCTTGCTGATTCCTTCGCTGATTTCTATGCCCCGAAGCCCAATGAGCCGAAGGTGATTTACGCAGGTCAGAACATCGGTGAGGAATATCTCGCGGAATTGCAGAATCTGCTTAAGGACAAGAAATTCGGTATTATCGTAATTTCCAAGTCCGGCACAACTACAGAGCCTGCAATCGCGTTCCGTCTGCTGAAAGACCAGCTTGTCGCCCAGGTCGGTAAAGAAGAGGCAAAGAACCTCATTGTTGCCGTTACCGATGCCGCTCGCGGCGCACTCCGCCAGATGAGCGATGAAGAGGGTTACGAGACTTATGTGATTCCGGACAATGTAGGGGGACGCTTCTCAGTGCTCACCCCGGTAGGTCTTCTTCCTATTGCGGTTGCGGGTCATGACATCAAGAAACTTCTTGCCGGTGCGGCTGAAATGGAGAAATCCACTCTTCACGCATCCGATTCCAATATCGCCCAGACCTATGCGCGTCTTCGCAATGCCCTTTACCGCAGCGGAAAGAAAATAGAGATTCTTGTCAACTTCGATCCCAAGCTTCATTATGTTTCCGAATGGTGGAAACAGCTTTATGGAGAAAGCGAAGGTAAGGACGGCAAAGGTATTTTCCCTGCATCGGTAGACTTCACGACAGACCTTCACTCCATGGGTCAGTGGATTCAGGACGGAGAGCGCACAATCTTCGAGACTGTAATCTCTGTGGCAAAGCCGGCTGTAGAGCATCGTGTGCCTATGGACGCAGCCGACCTTGACGGTATCAACTATCTCGCAGGCAAGCGCATCGACGAAGTGAACAAGATGGCGGAACTCGGAACCAAGATGGCACATGTGGACGGTGGCGTTCCCAACATGCATATCACTCTTCCTGCAATCGACGAGCATTCACTCGGTCAGCTTATCTATTTCTTTGAGAAAGCCTGCGGCATCAGCGGCTATCTTCTCGGTGTGAATCCGTTCAACCAGCCGGGAGTGGAGGCTTATAAGAAGAATATGTTCAAGCTTCTGAAGAAACCCGGTTATTGATATTTCAGCAGATAATCAATAAAGATCAGAGGATGTGTCATAATAGCCCGTCTGGGTCGTTGGCTGAATGATTCGGACCATTCTGACAGCATCCTCGCCATCCGGCTAAAATAAAGGCGGTGTGTCAAATTTTATCAATTTTGACACACCGCCATTTTGGATATTCCATGATACGGAGAGAAGTCAGATCCAGTCGTTCTGGCGTTCCCTGACAGCCATTGACTCGCTCAGAAGACGGATAAATTCCTGTGCGGCTCGTTTGCGGTATGTTCCGCGAAGAGTGTGTACACAGCCGGCAAGTTCATTTTCAGGGAAATCGAGGTGTATGGCTTTTATTCCCGATTCGTTGTGGATGGTGGCTTCTGCAAGCACGGACACAAGCATTGTCTGTCTGATTATCTTAAGCAGTATGTTCACTTCATTCAGCTCTATCTTTATCCTGAAATCGTAACCTGCGGGCTTGATGAGCTCGAATGCGTTGCGTGCCTGGAGTCCGCGCGAGGGGAGGGCAAGGTCGTATCTTTGCAGTTCCGACAGAGTTACGCTCTCTTTTTCTGCCAATGGATGACCCTCGGCAACGATGGCTGCGAGGTAATTCTGAAAAAGTATATGGGATTCAACCCCGTCTTCCGGTTTCCACGGTCTGAAAGCCAGCACGAAATCCACTTCTCTCGATTTAAGCAGTTCCATAAGTTCTGCCATGGGGCGGTAACAGATATTCAGTTTTATGTCGGGATACATCTTGCGGAACATTATGAGAGTCTCGGTGAGTATCGGGCTGAAAGAATAGGTAACACCGATGTTTAGGGTTCCGGCAGTCATGTTGTTGAGGTCCGATATGCGTGCGGCGCAAAGCTCCGCGGAGTTGACTGTGTGTCTGGCGTAGGGGAGCATCTCTTCTCCTGCTTCAGTGAGTGAGACGCTGTGGCTGCTGCGGATAAACAGAGGGGTGCCTAATTCGGTTTCAAGCTGTTTTATCTGTTGCGACAAAGTGCTCTGTGTTATGCATAGAGCTTTTGATGCCTCCGAGAAACTCAATGTCTCGGCTGTCTTTATGAAATATTTCAGTTGACGCAGTTCCATAATGTTATCGTGTGGCTTGGAATGATATCTTTTTCAAGAGAAAAATAGGTATTGTGGCGCCTACCGCCATTACGAGCAATATGCATACGCAGGTAAATGAGTTTGATGCGAAAAGATAGAAATAGCGGTCGAACTGCTCTTGACCGGCGCTGAGCACGCATAGTGCCGCACCTGCAAAAGAACGGTAGGCGTACATGCCCGGAATCATCGGGAGAAGTGCCGGGAAGAGACATGTCTCAGGAGGAGTCTTCACCACCGGAGAGAAGACTACAGCGATGATGCCGACCATGAACGCGGCGACGAGCGAGGCGGTGACTATGTGCAGTCTCACACCGAATTCAGGAGTCATCAGCATGAATCTGACGGCATGTCCGATTGCGGCTATAGCCGCGCAATAAAGATATGCCCTTGCCGGGGGACGGCTGATAGCTGCAAAACCGATAGCGGCTATCGCTGAAAACAATGCATCCTCTAAAATTTTTTCCAACATAATGTCTGAAATCCGTTTGGAATCTGTTTCTAAATCACTTCGTTTATCAATTTGAAATTCCTTCGATGTTTTCGTTCAAAACATTCCGGCGTTCATCATGAACATTGCGGCACACAACCCGATCGACAGGCATCCGGTGATTACCACCGCATCGAAGAAACGGCTCATGGAGCAGATGTAATATCGGTAAAGCATGTCGCTGAAAGAATTCAGCAATGGAATCCCCGGAACGAGATATAGAACGCTCGTTCCCAACGCGATGTCAGGGGTGCTTCCCAGAGCGAAAAGGGAATCGGTGGCACCGAGCACCGCCGAGACAAAAGCGCATATCGCCACAGTGGCGCGGATGTCGACTTTTTTTGAAAGCAGTTGGGTTTTAAGCCAGTATCCCGCCATAGTCGCCATAAACACGACCCCCATCGCAGTGATGTCGCCACCAAAAAGCCGGCAGAAAGAGGCGTTGGCAAGAGACACAAGCAAAAGCACGGTCCAGGGGTTCTGACGGTCGTTGGTGACAATTTCCCTGAACCGCTCTTCCGCCTCTCTGAGACTGATGCGTTTCTCGGCTATTGCCCAGCTGAGCTCGCTCAGACGTGTATTGATATTGAAACTGATAGGCGTGTGGCGTATTGTGGATACGGAAGTTACGAAGTCACCACCGTTTTTGTCTCTTACCGAGATATGCACGTGACGCGGCATGATCGTAATGTCTACGGTCTTGCCATATGCGCGGGCAATGCGTGTCACATTCTTTTCAAGTCGCACGCAAGTTGACCCGCATCCGAGCAGCCATGCGCTGTAGTCAGACAGAAACACGCATACCTTCCTTACATCCGGTTCGCAGGTTTCTTTAAGTGGAATCTCTGTCATTTATTTATGGAAGAGAGGTTTTAATCAATATCTTCATCGCTGCCTTGCGGGTCTCCCGGTACAAAAAACTCCTCTCTTTCGCTACCGATCTCGAACGGACGGAAATGGAAGCGTTCCCTGCGGGAGGTGTGTAGAAAAATTATCGTTCTGGTAATAACAGCCAGAATAAGGATTCCGACAATCAGCAACCAAGTTAATAACGGCATGTCCATAGTTTTAGTTTTTTTGAATGTGAGCTCGTCTTGACTTATTCACGAAAGTTAAAATAATGATATCGTTGATTCTTTTCTCAGCCTTAGCGGATCTTTCCGGTTGTTTTCACCCCTCGCGTCACCGCCAGCGGTAAGGTTGCCGGCTCTTCGAATGGCGAAAACACCTCGGAAATATCTCGCTGATGTTAAGAAAAAATAAATCAATCAAGACAAGTTTTGTTTATTGATAGTTTGAGACCAAACAGACGTTTGTCAAAATGATTCTGCAAAATAACAATCGGAAACATTCATAAAATATGATTTTCATGCGGAAGTTTCGATAGCGGCGATAGATAGAATCTGTTTGAAAAGAAGCGAGGCGGCATATTTATGTTATGTCGCCTCGTAAATGAGTCTCAATTGGATTTGTTATGTGATGCCAATGACAGATACTGTGTGTTGTCTCGCAGTGTCGTTGTGTAAGAGGTATTTGGATGGATGCTGAGCATATTTTAAAGTAGTTTAATAATATTTTTTATGGAAAGAGGGGAATTTTGATTATTTTTGCAATTTCGAAGGATATTCTCAAAATATCAGAATGGGTAAAATCATAGCAATAGCAAATCAGAAGGGCGGTGTCGGAAAAACGACCACCGCATTCAATCTCGGTGCGTGTCTGGCTGTGGCAGGCAAGCGTGTGCTTTTAGTAGATGCCGATCCGCAGGCAAATGCCACTTCGGGCATCGGCATGCAGCCCCAGCCTACAGATGCATCCATCTATGACTGTCTGGTTGACAATTATCCCGCGGCGGAGGCAATAATGCACTCTACGATTGATAATCTTGATATAATCTGCTCGCGTATTGATCTTGTTGGTGCGGAAGTGGAACTTATGAGCCGCCGCGACCGGGAGCGCATTCTCCAGAGACTGCTTGAACCGGTCAAAGACGATTACGATTTCATTCTGATTGACTGTTCGCCATCGCTCGGGGTCATTACCATAAATGCGCTGACCGCCTCAAATTCGGTCCTGATACCCGTACAGGCGGAATATTTCGCATTAGAGGGAATTTCCCAGCTTCTCAACACTGTGCGTATAATCAAGAGCCGTCTGAGACCGCAACTTGAGATCGAGGGTTTTCTACTGACCATGTATGATGCCCGTCTTCGTCTTGCCAACCAGATTTACGAGGAATTGCGAGGACACTTCGGAAAGATGGTGTTCGATACTGTAATACCCCGCAATATCAGACTGTCGGAATCTCCGAGTCATGGTCTGCCAGTGATCCTTTACGACCCCGATTCGCGTGGTGCCATATCCTATGTGCAGCTTGCCAAGGAGTTGCTGATGAGAAATAAAAAGAGTACGAAATCTGAAAACTAAGACAATTTGGCTTTGAAAAGAAATGCATTGGGACGGGGACTTGATTCGCTGATCTCAATGGGAGATATAAGAACTGAGGGCTCTTCGGCAATATCGGAAATAGATATCAGCCGCATCGAGCCCAATCCGGACCAGCCCCGTCGCTCGTTCGACGAGACAACTCTTGAAGAGCTTGCCGCGTCTATTCGCGAACTGGGTGTGGTGCAGCCGCTGACGCTCCGCATGAACGATGAGGGGAATTACCAGATAATTGCCGGCGAGCGGCGGTGGCGCGCTGCACGCAAGGCAGGTCTGACCTCGGTGCCGGCATATGTGCGGACAGTCTCTGACTCGGAAATGACTGAGATGGCTCTTATAGAGAACATCCAGCGCGAAGATCTGAACGCCATAGAGGTGGCTCTGGGGTTCAAGAAACTTATCGATTCGTATAATCTGACACAGGAACGCCTTTCCGAACGTCTCGGCAAGAAACGCGCCACGATAGCAAACCACCTGCGTCTGCTCCGGCTTCCCGCCGAGATTCAGCTTGGCTTGCGCGACAGAAAACTCGATATGGGTCATGCCCGTGCGATTCTGTCGGTGGAAGACCCTAAGATTCAGCTTAAGCTCTACAAGCAGGTGATAAAGGAGGGATTGTCTGTGCGTGCCGTGGAAGAACTCGGACGTAAGCTCGCGGAGGGTGAGAATCACGACGCTCCGGCAAAGGTTAAAAGTGAGAAATCCGCCGACATCCGTATGCTTGAGAAAGACTTCACAAGCTATTTCTCGATGCCGGTGAAGGTCTCGCGCTCACAGAGCGGAAAGGGGTCTGTTACATTCAAGTTCGCTTCTGACGACGAGCTTCATCAGCTTGTTAAAATATTCGAGAGATTAAAACAATGAGTCAGGAAAATAAGAGGCGCAATATCAGGTTATTCGGCAGAAATCTGCAACTTCGTCCCGCGGAGTGCGGTCTGGTGGTGGTGTTGGCGGTTGTGCTCCTTTTTCCGTTCGATTACCTTGTGTTGCCTGCCAGGGCGCAGAGTGTGGCGCAGCCTCAGTCTCCGGTCCAGCCTGATTCTGTGGTTTATGCCGATGCAGAGATCCTTGTCAAGGCGGACGAAGTGACGGATTCGATACCCCCTACGGAAGTCACAGCGGATGACTATCCATATGGGCTTGACGGCAAGATAGCTTTCAACCCCTCTCCGCAGAGGGCGGTGTGGCTGTCGGCATTGTGTCCTGGTTTAGGACAGATCTATAACAGACGCTACTGGAAACTTCCGATTGTAGTGGGCGGATTCATGGGACTCGGTTACGCCACAAACTGGAACAATAACCAATATCAGGATTATGTGCAAGGCTATCGGGATCTTGTCGACAGCGATCCCAATACGAAAAGCTACCTCGATTTCTTTCCGCCAACAGTGAATGAGAGCGACCTTGACACCGAGTGGCTCACGCGCACGTTCAAGAGCCGCCGCGATTATTTCCGCAGAAACCGGGACCTGTGCATCATCTGCATTGTGGCGTTGTATCTGGTGTGTATGGTAGATGCGTATATAGATGCTTCTATGGCGCATTTCGACATCTCTCCCGACCTTTCGCTCGATATGAGTCCGACATTGATGCTGCAGCCTGCCTCGCGCAAGCCGGCGTTCGGAATCAACTGGGCATTTACTTTTTAAACAGCTTATAAAACGGCAGTCAGCCTAACGATATAGAATCATGAAGAATAATATACGTCATATACTCCTTGTGTGTGCGGTAGCCGCAACAGCTCTTCCGTCGGTTTCTGCACCGCAGAAAAAAAACACTGTGCTTGATGTGAAGACAAGCATATCCGACAATAATATAATCTATCCGGAAAGTTTTGAGGCGGACACGCGCAAAATGCTTGAAGGGTGGTATATGAAAAACTACATGGCGACCGATGACCGCTATAGGAGAGAGGGTGATACCCGCAACGATGACAAGACAATACGCGAGCGTCTCGCACAACTCCCTACGGTGATAGAGATGCCCTACAATCAGATTGTAAGGTCTTATATAGACCGATATACGCAGAAAGGCCGCGAGCAGGTAACTGTGCTTCTTGGTCTCAGCCATTATTATCTTCCTATCTTCGAGCAGGCTCTTGAGGAGAGAGGTCTTCCTCTCGAACTGAAATATCTTCCGGTTATAGAATCGGGCCTTGATCCCAATGCTGTCTCCAGGCATGGCGCCACAGGACTGTGGCAGTTTATGATAGCTACGGCAAAAGGGTTGGGTATGGAGGTAAATTCTCTTGTAGATGAGCGTCGCGACCCGTATCTTTCATCTAAAAAGGCAGCCCAGTATCTCAGCGATCTGTATGCTACCTATGGGGACTGGAGTCTTGCAATCGCTGCCTACAATTGTGGCCCGGGGGCTGTAAACAAAGCCATCCGTCGTGCCGGAGGCGATCCCAGGCAACATGATTTCTGGTCGATATATAATTACCTTACGCCTGAAACGAGGGGATATGTGCCGATGTTTATAGCTGCGAACTATGTGATGAATTATTATCCGCAGCATAACATAAGTCCGGTGATTCCGACTAAACCTCTGATTACCGACACTCTGCAGATTTCAGACCGTGTGCATTTCAAGCAGATATCGGCAGTTCTTGATATTCCTGTAGATGAGCTTAGAGTCCTCAATCCTCAGTTCCGTGCCGATATTGTTCCCGGTTCTCCTGAACGCTCATATACACTTGTTCTCCCCTCCCAGCAGGTCCATGCATATCTGATGAGCGAAGATGCGATAAAGGCTCACGACGCTACAAAATATGCGCGTCGGGAAAACGTGCAACCGGGAGAACATCCGATGATCGCAGACAATTCTGTCCCGGAAACCGTTGCCGATACCAATCCTGAAGACAGTAATCTTCCTGTTGCCGCGGCTTCCGCTTCAAAGGGTGTTAGGACAGTTACCCACAAAGTCAAGCCGGGAGAGTCGCTTGCATCGATAGCAAAGACTTACAATGTGGCTCCCGAGCAGATCAAATCGTGGAACAGTCTGCGCAGGAACGCTGTCAGAACAGGACAGCTTTTACGTATCAATACCGCTTCCGGGGAAGGTGAGACGGAACTGCTGACTGCTGAGGCAACCGAGGTTCCCGCAGGCGGTGAGCGTACGTGGCAATCTGATGCACCGGCTTCGTCTTCCAGGAAATCAGTGCAAGCGGCTGCGGCAAAAAGCAAAACCAAGGCAAAGGCACCTGCCGCGAAAGTGCATAAGATAAAGAACGGCGAGAGTCTGAGCAGTATCTCCAAGAAATATGGTGTCAGCATTGCTGAACTCAAAAGGGCGAACGGCATGACCAATGACAAACTGCGTGCCGGAAAGACTTTGAAGATTCCTGCAAAATCAAAGACGGGGTCAAAGAAATCAACTAAAAAACGCCGCCGAAGATAAAAGCCCTTTTGCGGAAGGATTGATGCCAAACAAAAAAAACGAAGCCGGAGTTGCATTGCAACTCCGGCTTCGTTTTTTGTCCGGTTTAATGGGGGGGATGGGGCTATATGGGGGGTATAGGGCTATATAGGGCTGTATGGGGCTGTATGGGATGTGTTCTTAATGGCAGCAACCATCACCACAGCCGTCGCCACAGCCGCCGTCGCCGCATGAGCCGTGGCTGCCGCAACCGCAGCAACCGCCCTGGGCGGGATGTAGCTCCTCGGGTGTCGCTTCGCGCACTTCTTCCACTTCTCCGGCAAATGTCACTGTCAGTCCGGCAAAAGGATGGTTGAAATCCATCTTTACATTGTCGCCTACTTCAATGACCTTGCCCAATACGCGGAAGCCTTCGGCTGTCATCATGGGGAGCTCGGCTCCAGCTTTCACTTCCTCTGCGAGTTTGCCGTCGCGCATGAATATGTCTTTGTCAAGCTCAATCACATTTTCTGCATGGCGCACTCCGAATGCCGCCTCGGGAGGAAGGGTGACATCAAATCTGTCGCCTTTCTTGAGGTCTTTGAGTGCTGCGATCAGACCGGGCACAACCTCCTGTGAAACTCCATATACCATTTCATCCGGCTCTCCTTCGGGAGTCGCGAACAATTCTTTGCCGGAATCGGCGTCGGTAAGTCTGTAAGCATATTTTACAAACATTCCGGGTCCTACTTTTATCTCTTCCATATTGTATGTTATTAATTTTGTCAGTTTTGTCAGTTTTAAATTGTTTGCCTTGCTTAGTGCTGTTATTCCGCTTCTGATTTTTTCGAAACACCTGTTATTGCGCCGGTATTTCATCGGGATCGGGGTAATAGTCGGGCACGGCAGGCTCCTGTTCCGGGGTGCTGACGTCTGTCACTTCCTCATCTTCAGGATGCTTGAGCATGTATTGCTGTTGCGGCACAATGATGTTGAAATAGAAACCTTCAGCTGATTTATCACGTTTCGTCTTGTTGGTTTCGTCAGGACGCACTGACAGATAGTCATATCCGGGTTCTATGAATTTTGCATCTGTTGCCTCATAACCGAGCAGCTGCACCATATCGTATTCATGCATCGGATATATTACATACCATGCCTTGTCCATGCTTTCTCCGGTGCCTGTACTTTTGATCGCGCCGAGCAGATGTTCCAGACGATACTCCCATATTTTTGCACTCATGTCTTTCCTCTTCTCCTTGAGCACATGCACAAGAAATGACATCTGGCGGAGGTCAAACGGATTGTCGGCGAGTGCGAGCTGGGCATATTTGCGTATCGTGTCTATCTCCTCTTTTGTGTGGCTCGACTTCATGCGGAGGTCATCGGTCACATTGGCGTAAGGAGAGACCCTATACGGGTCAAAATCCTCCTGAAACATGTATCCGAGATAGAAATGTCGGTATTCATCATTGGTCATTGTCGTGTCGTTGCTCTCGTATTTCTTCATGAGTTTAGGGAAATAATACGGGCTTGACGGAGTGAGAGTGGAGATGCGGATTTCTTCAAGATCCGGCTTCTCCACGGTTATCTTGCGTTTGTTCTGTGCGATTGCCGTTGAGGAAATCGAGAATGAAATCATCAGTGCCGCGGCAGATACAAATATTTTTCTTAAACTTATCATAGGGTATTTACAATAAGGGAATTTTAAATTTAACGGGGGTGGGAGCCTGTCTCACCTATAGATTAAAACGTTTGACAATCATTTTTTGATTTCCGGATATGCCACTCGCGAGTGGTATATGGTGGCGAGACGTTTCTTGAACGTGTCTTTAACAGTCTCCACATCGCGGTAGCTGATCGGAGAATCGCGGAAAAGTCCTTCTGCCTGCTGTCCGTTTACGATGCGGTCTACCAGATTGTTTATTGATTCCCGTGAGTAATCCTGAAGACTTCGGGAAGCCGCTTCCACGGCATCCGCCATCATAAGTATCGCCGTTTCCTTCGACTGCGGGTTGGGTCCGGGATAGGTAAACCGGGATTTGTCTACCTCTGCCTCCGAACTCTGGTTGACTGCTGTGTTGTAGAAGTAACGTGCCATACTCTTGCCATGATGCTCGGTGATGAAGCTGCGTATCACTTCCGGCAGATTCTCTTTTGCCGCGATTTGCAGTCCGGCTGTGACATGCGATATTATTTTCTGTGCGCTTGTCTCGGGATTCAGACCGGTATGCGGATTGATGCCGTGCTGGTTCTCCGTAAAGAATATAGGGCTTTCAAGTTTGCCTATGTCGTGATAAAGCGCTCCGGTCCTGACAAGCTGTGTGTCGGCTCCGATGGCTCTTGCAGCCTCGGAGGCGAGTGTGGACACCTGCATGGAATGCTGGAATGTGCCGGGAGCCTCTTCCGCGAGGCGGCGCAGCAGCGGACTGTTAATGTCGGAGAGTTCCACAAGTGTGACAGTCGATGTGAATCCGAATATCTTCTCTACTATGAGAATCATGATGTAGGCGAAAGACAGAATCACGGAGTTGATGGCGAATATGCCGATCATGCGCCATGCGAAATTGTCAAGATTGCCGTCTGTTATGAGACTCGATACAAAATAAGTCAGACAGTATGCCAGAAAGGTGAAGGCGGCTGTGCGAAGCAGCTGCGACCGCTGGCTGAGACGATGTATGCTGAATGCCGCCAGCAATCCGGCGGTCAGCTCCATGAAAATGAACTGGTAGGGGAATACGGCAACCAATGATGATATGAGCACCGTGACAAGCAGGGAGAAAATTGCCGTGCGGGAATCGAAGAATACAAGGATCACTACCGGCACCGAGGCAAACGGTACAAAATATATGCCGTTGGGAACATATTCGAACATCAGAATCGAGAAGACAACGAAAAGTGTTATGAAACACATCAGAAATGTCATCTTCCGCAGGGAATTGAAGAAACGTGAGCGGTACAACCCCATGAAGAGATACAGGATGCTGAAGCATATGAGGATGAAAAGGAACTGTCCCGCATAGAAATACCGGTGGTCGTTCTGCGAGTTGTTGGTCTTGTTAAGCAGTTCCATGTATGTGTTCAGGTTCGTGTAGATCTGAGGTGTTATGATTTCACCCCTGTCGACTATCCTCTGTCCTTTCTTTATCACCCCCTGCGCGCCGTTGACCTGCAGATATTCCTGATTCCGGAATTTACTGTCGGCGGCACTGTCAGTCATCATGTTTGGGGTAAGGCATATGTTCAATGCCTTTGCGAGGTCTCCGTCGAGCTGACGGGCGGAGGAGTGTCGCACGTATATCGAATCTATATATTCGAAAGCCCTGGCAGGGGAGAGCATAGCCGATGCATCGATGGTGGAAACGGTGGTGGCTCCGTTCTCTTTGACCATCATGCGTAGCTGCCGCGGTTTCATTCCCTTGATGTGTTCGTAGAGTCTGGTGTCGAGCACTCCTCTGGAGTATACATCGCGCAAGAGCTTCTGAAGGTCTGTGATATCAGAGTGTTTGGCTCTGCCCGATACCGTGTTGGAGAACCGTGTCAGGGAAGCCGTCTCCACATCGGCATCTCTCGCCACAAAAGGTATGAAGTTTGCGTCTATGCTGTCGCGGAGCACGTTTGCCGATGCCGAGTCTCGGAGTATCGGCATATCGAAGTCAGCGGTAAGAAGCGGATACTTCCAAGGCTGATTGAGTTCATATGTATACGACTGCCTGTCGGAATGGGGCAGCAGAAAGAGTATCAATGCGGTCGCGCCGAGCAGTATGCCGATACGCGCTATTGCTATCTGACTTAGTTTTCTCATAATGTTCAGGAAATCCGTTTTGCGAATTTCACACCTTTTATCTTCTCTTTGAGACTGCGGCATATGTTTTCCACGGTCTCCGAGTTGTCTACCTGAAGAGTTATCTCGCAATGAAACACCTCCTGGCGTGCGTTGATTGTCAGTCCGACCATGTTCACACCTATGTCGCGCGATATGACACCGGTTATTTCCTCCAGGATTCCGCGCCTGTCTATGCCGTCTATGCTGATTGTTGCGAGGAATCTGTCGGCAACCCCGCCCCATTTCGTAGCCACGAGCCTTGATCCGAACGAGCTTTTCAGGCGCATTGCATTGGGGCAGCTCACTTTGTGCACCACAACGTCTTCGTTCTCGTCCACGAATCCGAGCACATCGTCGCCCGGTATAGGCTGGCAACATGTGTCAAGCTTATAGTTGGGTTTGTCTTCATCGGGATGAAGCACATATATCACCTTCCTGTTGACCGGAGTCTTGCGCTCTTCCTGTTTTTTTGAAGAGAAAGGATTGCGCAATATCTTGGAAAGCAATGAGGAACGGGTCTTGTTAAGGTCTTTGAGCTGTTTTGCGGAGAGATTTATCTCATCGTTGGCAAGCATGAGGTAGAGGTCTTCCTTATGCGGAAGATGAAGGTTGCCGAGCAGACGTGTCATCACATCCGGAGTATTTTCCACTCCTTCGCGTTCGAGAAACTCATCGTAGAGTTTCTTACCTCGTTCTGTCAGGTGTCGTCTGTCCTTGCGCAGAATGGCGCGCAGACGGTTCTGAGCCTTCGCCGAATTGCAGAATTGCATCCATTCGGGCTGGGGAGTCTGCGAGTCGGAAGTTATTATCTCTACCTGATCGCCGGAATCGAGCTTGTATGAAATAGGCACGAGACGATGGTTGATTTTTCCGGCGATGCAGTGGGTGCCGAGTTGTGTGTGTATGGCGAAGGCAAGGTCGAGTACGGTCGAGCCCGCCGGAAGTGTAATAAGGTCGCCTTTAGGGGTGAATACGTAGATTTCTGCGGAAAAAAGATTGAGTTTTATTGTGTCGAGAAAATCTATTGCGTTTGGTTCGGGGTTAGCAAGGATGTCCTTTATGGTGTTCATCCATTTGTCAAGCTCGGTGTCATCTTCATGAACACCTGTCTTGTATTTCCAGTGTGCCGCATAGCCGAGTTCCGCGATTTCATCCATCTTGCGGCTTCTTATCTGCACTTCGATCCATTTGCCGTCAGGTCCCATCGCAGTGAGGTGAAGGGCACGATAACCGTTTGCCTTCGGGGTGCTTGTCCAGTCGCGGAGGCGTTCCGGGTGCACTTTGTGTCCGTCGGTAAAGAAGGTGTATATCTCCCAGCAATGTATTCTTTCGAGAGTATCGTCATCGTTTTCGAATATTACGCGCACTGCATAAATGTCGTAAATCTCTTCAAACGGAATCTTCTTGGTCTCCATCTTGTTGTAGATGGAATAAGCGCTTTTTACCCTTGCCTTTATTTCGTATTTGAATCCGGCGGCATCGAGTTTTTTTCTTACCGGTCCCACGAATTCCTCTACAATCTCTTCCCGGTGCTTCTCACTTTCGCTTACCTTGGCTATTATTTCCGCATATTTCTGCGGATGCTCGTATTTGAAGGCGAGGTCTTCGAGTTCATCCTTTATTTTGTATAGTCCGAGTCTGTGGGCAAGAGGAGCGTAGACATAAAGAGTCTCACCGGCGATCTTGTATTGCTTCTCGGGGCGCATGGAGCCGAGGGTGCGCATATTGTGCAGCCTGTCTGCCATTTTTATCAGCACTACCCGGATGTCGGTCGACATCGACAGCAGAAGTTTACGGAAGTTCTCCGCCTGAAGAGAAGCCTTGTCTCCGAATATACCGCCGGAAATCTTTGTTAGTCCCTCCACAATCGAGGCTATCTTGGAGCCGAAACTCGCTTCGATATCCTCCTTTGTGAACTCTGTGTCTTCCACAACATCGTGCAGCAATGCCGCGCATATGGATGTGGAACCGAGTCCGAGTTCGGAAATCACAATCTTTGCCACGGCTATCGGATGAAGTATATATGGCTCGCCGCTACGCCGTCTCACCCCCTTGTGTGCGGATTTGGCAAAGCGGAACGCACGTTCGATAATCTCCACTTTTTTGCGGTGATTGCTCGCAAGATAGGCATTCAGCACATCCTGATAAGCCTCTTCTATCATCCGGTCTTCCTCTTCGGGCGACATATTTTTATTATATTCAGCCATAGTCGTGTCTCCTTTTATCTGGCATCAAGCATATTGCCCGGCGGTTTGTCGTGCAGGGCGCACAATGATTCTTAATTTACAAAATTAATAAAAAAACGGTAGATATGCCATATCACTATAATTTTTAAACAGCTTAACATATGTTCTTAAAAAACTTTTTTTGTAATTTTGCGTAATAAAATTGAAATCATCTCTTTTCGCGGGTCTGCAAATCAAATGTCCGGTCTGCGGAAATTATCATATCAGTTTCTATGAGTGAGAATACAGAACAGGAAAACGGCAGACGCCAGAGTTCGGAGAAAACGATTCATGACGCCACCAATTCCGAATATAAATATGGCTTCACATCGGATATAGACACGGAGATTGTGCCTCCTGGTCTCAACGAGGATGTGGTGCGCTTCATTTCTGAGAAAAAGGGGGAGCCGGAGTGGCTTCTTGACTTTAGGCTGAAGGCTTACCGCTATTGGAAGACATTGACTCCTCCTGAGTGGGCGCATCTGAAAATCCCGCCTATAGATTTTCAGGCGATAAGTTATTACGCCGCACCCAGAAAGAAAGAGCTTAAGAAAAGCATGGACGAGGTTGATCCGGAGCTTGTAAAGACCTTCGACAAGCTTGGCATCTCGCTTGAAGAGCAGAAACAGCTTGCCGGTGTGGCGGTTGATGCCGTGATGGATTCCGTGAGCGTGAAGACAACGCATCGTGAGAAACTGGCAGAACTCGGAGTGATCTTCTGTTCCTTCTCGGAAGCCGTTAAAGACTATCCGGATCTGGTGAAGAAGTATCTCGGCACTGTTGTTCCTTATCGCGACAACTATTATGCGGCGCTTAATTCGGCGGTATTCTCCGACGGCTCGTTTGTGTATATACCCAAGGGTGTGCGCTGTCCGATGGAACTCAGCACATATTTCCGTATAAACGCCTCGGGGACAGGACAGTTCGAACGCACTCTCATTGTTGCGGATGATGACGCCTATGTCAGCTATCTGGAAGGATGCACAGCACCGATGCGCGATGAAAACCAGCTTCATGCCGCGATAGTGGAGATTATCTGCGAGGAGAGGGCGGAAGTGAAATACAGCACTGTGCAGAACTGGTATGCCGGTGACAAGGACGGGCGTGGCGGAATCTATAATTTTGTGACAAAACGCGGTCTCTGTCGCGGACATCGCTCCAAGATATCATGGACTCAGGTCGAGACCGGCTCGGCGATAACATGGAAATATCCCTCTTGCGTTCTCAAGGGAGACGAGTCGGTAGGAGAGTTCTACTCTGTGGCAGTCACGAACAATTGGCAGCAGGCTGATACGGGTACAAAAATGATACACGTAGGGCGCAACTCGCGTTCCACTATCGTCAGCAAAGGTATCTCGGCGGGCAAGTCCCAGAACTCCTATCGCGGTCTGGTGCGCATGTCGAAAGATGCATCGGGGTGTCGGAATTTCACGCAGTGTGACTCTCTGCTGATGGGCGATGAATGCGGGGCGCATACATTCCCATATATTGACGTACGAAATAATTCATCTACAGTCGAGCATGAAGCCACAACATCGAAAATTAACGAGGAGCAGCTATTCTACTGCATGCAGCGCGGAATTCCGATGGAAGAGGCTGTAGGACTGATTGTGGGGGGATACACGAAGGAGGTTATGAACAAGCTTCCGATGGAGTTCGCGGTCGAGGCTCAGAAACTGTTGCAAATCTCGCTTGAGGGCTCAGTCGGATGATAAAGACCGGTTTACACCATACAGACCGGTTCCTGGTAATAAAGATAGTTTGATGATCGAAAGAATAGTAATAATCGATAATGTGGATCCCCAGACGTTTTATGGGGTCAACAATGCAAATATAAGCCTTATACGCAATCTTTTCCCGAAGTTGCGGATGGCGGCGCGCGGCAATGTCATCAAGGTTATAGGAGAAGAGAGCGAGACTGCGGAATTCGAGAAAAAGATACATGCCATAGAAGCCCATGCGTCCAGATACAACCGTCTCGACGAAGAGGCGATTATAGATATCGTTCGCGGAGACCCGCCGAAGGAGGTGAATGCGGAAGGTGTAATAATATACGGACAGAACGGCAAACCCATAGCTCCGCGCAACGCCAACCAGACAAGGATGGTGAGGAGTTTCGCACAGAATGACCTCACGTTCGCGCTCGGTCCGGCGGGAACGGGCAAGACCTATATCGCGATAGCCCTTGCCGTGCACGCGCTTAAAAACAAGCAGTGCCGCAAGATAATCCTTTCCCGCCCTGCCGTGGAGGCGGGTGAGAAACTCGGTTTCCTTCCCGGCGACATGAAAGACAAGATAGACCCGTACCTGCAGCCGCTCTACGATGCGTTGGAGGATATGATTCCACAGCAGAAGCTGAAGGAATATATGGAGGCGCAGACAATTCAGATCGCCCCCCTTGCCTTCATGCGCGGGCGCACGCTGAACGATGCAGTCATAATCCTTGACGAGGCGCAGAATACCACGCGCCATCAGATGAAGATGTTTCTGACGCGTCTCGGAATGAACGGCAAGATGATAATCACTGGCGACACAACACAGATCGACCTTCCGCGAACCGTGCAGAGCGGTTTGCTTCAGGCTCTCAGAATACTCAAAGGTGTGAAGGGCATCGGAGTCATAGAATATGAAAAAAAGGATATCGTAAGACATCCTTTGGTTCAGCGCATCGTCGATGCCTACGAGCATCGCGAGCGTGAGGACTCCGAAGAGGAGGGCTAATAGTCGAAGACTTCGTTCAGCAGGCGTGCAAGGCGGTATCCGGCGCGCACAATGCGTTCGTGGGCGATCTTTTCTCCGGCAAGGATTCTGCTGTAAGTCTCGGCTTTGTCGTAATCCCTTCCGTTTTCAAACCAGCCATAGGTTCCGGATATCGCTTTACCTGATTCGGTCGCCCATTCCTCGGGTGTCCCTTTCTGCATTTCCGCAATCTGGCTGTTATCGAATCTGTCGAGTTGCTCTACATATTCCTTATATTGCCAGGGATGCTGGTCAAGCACCCAGTTGTCCCAAAAATCATGAACCTGGGCTTTTTTACCGTTTAGCTTGAAATAGATATTCTTCTGGTCATAGCCGGTATAGAACGCATGTCCGGGGCAGTGCATGTCACCGACTATGTGCACAAACAGTTTTATATTGTCGGCAACGGCGGAATCAGTCATCTCCTTGTGGCGTCGCAGATTCTCGAAAGTCTTTCTGCATCCTTCAACGGCATCGCGTCTTTGGCTCGGGTAATAAACGCCCAGAGAATCGACATTTGAGGCGTGCCAGCGGCTTGAATGGCTGTAATGTGGCATCTGCCTGACCCAGTCCATCCATGATGCGTAATAAACGATTGAATGATTCCCCAGATAGCGTTCGATATTTGCCTTTGCCCGGGGTGTGAGATGTTTTTCAGCGATTCCTGCCACTGCGTCGTGTCCGAGACGCCCCCATGCCGAAGCCGACAGTGCGGACATCGCGATAATGCACAGGACTGCATACAATTTAATCTTGCATTTCATAAGTTCAATTAGTTTAGGGTTATGGATTCGACTCCAAAATTATACAAACTTACGGAATATTGCAAATCCTGTCCCGGATAAAAACAACATAAAAGGTGTCATGACAAAGAGGATGTGTCATAATAGCCCGTCTGGGTCGTTGGCTGAATGATTCGGCTTCGGTCATTGACGAAAGTCAACTCCCTTCAGCCTCACATTCAGCCGCCTACCATCCGGACCATTCTGACAGCATCCTCGCCATCCGGCTAAAATAAAGGCTGTGTCGGTTTTCTGAACGCTATTTGCGCACGAAGACCTTCTTGCCGTCGATAATGTAGATTCCGGTAGATGAGATGCGGTTGATCCGTATTCCCTGAAGGGTGTATATCTTTCCATCCGGTATCAAGTCCGCGTCTATCTCCGTCACGGCGGAACTTCCGGTGATGTCAGTGCTGTAGCTGAAGCTGATTCCTTCTGCTGTTTCCTCGACATCGGTGATGCAGAAGTAAGCGCGGGTGCCGTCACTGTAGAATGGATAATCGTTGTCATCGATATGCCCGAAGCTTGTGCGGCGGGTATCCGTTCCGAGAGTGGCTCGCTTTATGAGACCCGCGCTTGTGCCGGCGTTGCTGTTGGGACGGAACACATACAATTCGAAATCTTTTCCAAGATTGCCTGTTTGCGTGACAAGCGGATTTACGCGATACACCAGCATTCCCCCCGCAGGCAGCGAGGAGTCCCACATGTCGTTACGGTCGCGGTATTCAACCATAAAATACTCCGCACGTGTTCTGTCGGGTCTTATGATGAACGCCACATCATCATGCGTTTCAGAGGATAGCGGACGCAATGTGTATCTGCCGTTCTGCGAAATCTCCTTTATGTCGGTTCGGGGAAGCCACCCGCCGAAAGGAGAGCCATATTGCATGCGCATGTATGCTGTCAATCCCTGGGGAACGGTCTGGTTGTCGCTCATGAGATCCCATACGTTTACCGGTTCAAGTGTGGAATTGGCATTCCCCTTGGTGGTATAAAGGTCGTAAGCCCCGAGTGTATGAGTCATCTCGTGACAGAGCACACCTGTATTTATTTTCTGGGGAACCATCGATTTGTAGCCGTTGGCTCCGTCGAACACCTTGAGATAGTTGCCCACTTTCACACCGCCGAGATAAGCTGTAGCACCCCGGTTGTTGGACGGCCACAGCATCCTTGCCGCGCTTATGTCGCTGTCGCCGCATATTATCATGACAATATTGTCTACTTCCCCGTCTCCGTTTGCATCGAAGACGATCTTGTCATTTTCATCAATAAACCCGTCGCCATTGAAATCATATGAAGCTAACTTCTCATCCAGAAACAGGCACATATCCTTCACGAGAGTCTTGATCCTTAAGTCAAGCATCAGATCAAGATCCGTATATCCATCCGGATTGGAATTTCCTTTAGGCAAAAAATACCCTACAGGATGAGAATCCACATATTCGAACGGAAGGATAGTGGATTCCCAGTCCATAGAGCCGTAACTCATATCGGAGAAGAAGTTGCGCACTGAGTTCGCGCCCTCCTCCGTAGAGTTAAACATATTGTCGTAATAATCGAAATCGTGTTCCCAAGCCTTGTCCGCTTCATCGGCAAACTTCACAAAACAGACAATGTTCGCCATCTTGTAAGACCCTGCAAAAACAGACATCGATGTTAAAACGACAACCAGTGTAGTGATAAACAATCTAATCATAAGCCACACTCATGACTGAACTGAACCCCCAATGTTGGACATGGTTTATATCAGTTCATTATAGTATTTATTTTATGATCACCTTCTCCACCTTGGAGCCTTGACGACGGATGTAAAGACCCGGCTCATCACCACTCACCTTCACACCCTGCATGTTGAAAAACTCAACAGGAGCGTTGGAATCTTCCATGCCGATTTCACCGACACTTGCACCTCCTGCGGGATATTCGGTCTGTGTGTATGTAAAAAGCCTGATACCTTGTACCAAAAGTGGATATTTGCTATTGTTCCGCATGGCACTGGTAACGCTCTTGCCTTTAGCGGTAGGAAGCTTAAACGAATTTGTTTTATTTGTCACATTCTGAATATCATTCCATTTAAATTGTGAAACTTTTGCAAGAGCAGTGTTAATCCAACCCATCTTTGTATATATCTGAATCACAGAGCAGTCGTTTATAGGGACTATTCCCTCTGATCCGTATAATCCCAAACAGATAAGATCATTTTCAGTGGATAGCGCAAGAGAATATTCCGCGATATCAGGGAGCTGAAGCATAATACCCCCTCCAATAGGGTTGTCTCCTCCATAAGAAAGCTTACCATCATTGGGACTGAGGGAAATCGCTCCCGTCCAGGAGCCCTCTTCTCCTTGTTTACCTTCCGCATTATATCCTTTGAGATTGCCATCAAGCGTAGGCTCTTCAAAATCTCCGTTTGAATTCTCCCAAACAGCTGATAAAAGGATAACTTTTTTTCCTTCATTTTCGAAACCGCAATATTTTTCGAGTTTCTCCTGAGTGTCAAACCAGAGCCAACCGTCGGCATCGCAGTCGGCAGGGTCGAAATAGTTATAGGTCTGTTGCGCGTTGGCAATGGATACTGCGGTCAATGCCGCCAGTGTAAGTAAAACTTTTTTCATATTATTCTAATTAAAGGGTTAAAATCTTTAAGTCTTTAGGGTCTTTAGGGTCTCTAAAGTCTTTAAGGTCGCTGAAGTTTGTGGGTCTTTAGGGTCTCTAAGGTCTTTAAGGTCTTTAGAGTCTTTAAGGTCGCTGGAGTTTTTGGGTCTTTAGGGTCTCTAAGGTCTCTAAGGTCTTTAAGGTCTTTAGAGTCTTTAAGGTCGCTGGAGTTTTTGGGTCTTTAGGGTCTCTAAGGTCTTTAAGGTCTTTAAGGTCTTTAGAGTCTTTAAGGCCGCTGAAGTTTCGGGGTCTTTAGGGTCTCTAAGGTCTTTAAGGTCTTTAGAGTCTTTAAAGTCGCTGAAGTTTTTGGGTCTTTAGGGTCTCTAAGGTCCTTAAAGTCCTTAAAGTCCTTAAAGTCCTTAATGACCCTAAAGACCTTAAAGACCCTAAAGTCCTTATTACATTTCCTTCCATCCAGGATTCTGCTCCAAGCCATGATAGCGCACGTCATCCCAATCGAGAGGGAGATAATACTGCTGTGCTCGGAAATACCTGACCACGGTGTTGCGACCGTTGACTGTCGGATTGGAAATCTTCTTGCTGCCGTCTTCATTATATACGATCTTCACTCCGAAAAGCGGATTTGTAGAACCGGTCATCTTCTCTTCGGCAATGTTGTATCTGAGCAAGTCCCAATAGGTGGTTTTCTCAAAAGCGAGTTCCACGCGACGCTCATTCATTATGTCATCCCAGGTCACGGATTCAAGTTCGGGCATATGCACACGTCGACGTATCCTATTCACTTTCTCAAGAGCATCGCCAGTGCGACCTTTCTTGAAATCAATCTCAGCATAATCAAGAAGAAGTTCCGCATAACGCCACAGTATACAATTCTGCGATGAGGCATAAGTGTCGTCTGTGTTTATAGCCTGACTTTCACGAAGGAATTTTGCCATATAATATCCGGTGCGGCTCACGGCTGCAGTCGTGGACGTTCCGTAAGGCGTGAGATCTTCTCCCGCCACTTCCTTACCATCCTGCACAGTGTAGTGAAGATCCATCGTATGCCCTTTCCACTGCGCTCCATCATAGAGAATATTGGCATAGAAACGGAAGTCGCGACCTTCATATGGATTATTCTTGTCATATTCAGAACCCGCTTCGTTGATTCTCTTACCGTTCGCCATACGATATTCGTCCACATGGTTTTGAGTCGGATTGTATGCAGCAGTAGTTCCTCCGAAAGAAGATGCTGCAGCCTCCCTGTCGAGTTTATGTCCGTTGGCACTGTCAAAATTACCGTCATTGGCATGCTGCACTTCCCATATCGACTCCTTGGAATTTTTTGTAAGGAATATGTTGCGGTATTCAGCCACCACTCCGTCACGGTCTGTAGCCATGATCGGAATAAGGTCATATTGGTTAGTGGCTATGACACGATCATATTCAGCCGCAGCAAGGTCCAGAAGCTCCATGGAGCGGTTATCCGGGAAACCGAGAAACCCTTTTTCCTGATTCTGGAAATGGTCGCCTGCAGCCCAGAAATAAGTCTTCGCCTTGAGCATATAACACACACCCTTTGTAGGGCGACCGACATCCGACGCCGAGTTGGACACAGATAAAAGTTTGGATGCCTCCTCCGCCTCTTTGGTTATGAACTCCACCATCTCCTCGTATGTGGCACGCGGGAATTTAACATTATCCACCAATGGGTCATAGGGGCGGGTTATTATCATGGTTCCCCCGAAAGAACGGAGCATCAGATAATAATAATATGCACGGAAGAAATGCGCTTCGCCAAGAACCCTGTCTTTAACGGAAGGCGAGAGCTTATCCTGATTCTCCAGAAGAATATTTATAGAATTGATCTGAGTGTAATATCTCAGCCAGTCTGTCTTGCCACGGGTCGTTATATCCTGCGCCATGCTCTTGAGGATGTTGCCGTAGTCACCATTATACCAGTCACGCTTGCCCACTGTAAGCTGATCTCCATACCATGGCTCATACTCCGCACCGAGACCTTTCATTATGGTGGTCACATATGTATAGAAACCGCGATCCATATTACGGTACCATGGCAACACATATTCGTCAAGCAGCAGGGGGTCTTCCCAGATCACTTCGGCAGGAAGCTTGTCATTGGGGAAGTCACGGAACAAGCTGTCGCAAGATGTGAATCCGGCAACACCCGCAAGTCCAAGACCTAAAGAGAGAAATATATTTTTGATTTTCATCTTATCTTAAAGAGATAGGGATTATAATAATTATAATAACTGTATAGATTAGGTTATGTTACGCAGATCCTACAAACCGAAGTTAAGTGTAACGCCATACGTGCGGGAGAGCGGGTAGCCACGCAATGACTCCGGATCCATGTTATGGAGCGAAGAAATCGTGAAGAGGTTACCGCCCTGGAGTGCAACATCAAGCGAAGATATCTTTGCGCGCTTCAACCATTTCGAGGGGAAACGATAACCTATAGTCAGTGCCTTCAGACGCAGGAAGTCGCATTCCTTAACCCAGAATGTGCTCTCTTTACGGTTGTTATCGCTTGACGAAGCAAATTTCAGTCTGGGATATTCCGCTCCCGGATTTTCAGGAGTCCAGGTGTTGGTCATATGATAATCCTGGAAGCGCTGGAGCGAACGGCTTTCAAGCGTATACAGTTCTGTGATCTTCTGGTTATATCCTGCCACTCCTTGGAACTGTGCCGACATATATATACCCTTCCATGATGCCGAAAGGCTGATACCGTAATTCAGGTCCGGACGCGAAGAATTTTTCACATACACACGGTCGTTTGACGTCAGCACCTTATCTCCATCCTGGTCAACATACTTGATGTCTCCGGGAGCGAGAGTGGCATTGCCCATGCCATCCTGATCAACGGGCCAGTTGGCTATCTCCTCATAGCTCTGGAAAAGTCCGGCAGCCTCATAAAGCGACCATACGAGATACGGTTTACCGGCACGACGCAAATTGGGCAGCTCCGCAGACTCGTCTCCATAATCGAGCACCTTATTGTTGGATACCGAGAGATTCACGCCCACGCTATATTTGAAATCACCCACAGTGTTCAGGTGCTTGACAGAGAAATCCCAACCCTGGAAACGTATCTTACCGATATTTATGTTCGGCACAGAGCCGTCATTACCTACTGACGGCGGGAACAGATATGACGGTGCGCTTGTCACAAGGTTAGTGCGGTAACGTTGATAGTATTCAACGGTAGCGTTAACACGGTTATTCCAGAAACCGAGGTCAATGCCCACGTTCCAGTCTTTAGATTTACCCCACTGAAGATTCTCGTTGGGTATAGTGCCGGTGGAAACCATGATACCGGGGGCGAAATTGCCACCTATAGGATAACCTCCGTTCGGACTGAACATATATTGCTTAAGATAGCTGTAATCTCCCACACCGCCGTCATCACCGAGGATACCTACAGAACCGCGCAATTTGGCGAACGATATCATATCGCCGGGGATACGTTCGAAGAATTTCTCATTTGATATGACCCACGATGCAGAAAGCGTCGGGAAGAAACCCCAGCGATGCTCAGGCGCGAAACGCGTGGAACCGTCAACACGGAAACTGAACTCGGCGAAATAACGCGACGCGTAACCGTATGTAGCACGACCGACAAGCGAAGCCCTCTGGCTATAATATTCCGATCCGACAAGCTGTCCGGTGGAGGTAGATCCGATAATTTCGGGGTATTGACCCGGAAGATTAGGATTTGTGCCGTTGATATACTTATTGTTGTAATCCTGATAATTCGCTACAAGCAGACCGGTAACATCGTGTTTCTCTGCAAACGTATGATTATAATTCACGCCCAACTCCACAAGCTTGTTGTTGATTGTCTGCCACCTGTCCTTAAGCGTGATTTTCGCGTTGGGATACACGGTTTTGGAGTCGATGGAAGTTGTTCCCGTAGCTTCGTCATACAGATAGAGAGTAACCGGCTTACGATATTCCGAAGAGTTCTGGTGGTTGAGGTCGAGAGTCCCCTTAAGGTAGACCTGCAGACCGTCGACACCGGGAATCTTATAGCGCAACTGGGCATTGATGGTATGGTAATCCGACTTCACCTTGTTGTAACCGCCGAGACCTTCCACGTTGATAAGGGGATTGGAACCTTCGATGCTGGCAAGATTGCCGTCAGTGAAGCGGAGCACCTGCAACGGGGAGAAACTATAAGCCGCATCAATAGTAGTGTATGATGAATTTTTATTGGAAGACACATTTCCGGTAAGGTCAACCGACATTGAAAGACCTTTGAAGAGGTCTGCGTCAACCTTTGCAGAATAGTTGAACCTGTCCCTGCTCACGTTCGAATACAGACCTTTCGTATTCGTATAACCTGCCGACACAAAATAGCGCACGGACTTCACACCACCCGAAACCGAAAGGGTGTAGCGCTGCGAGTGTCCCCACTTGTCGAGATAGTTAAGCAGGTTTTCGTTTCCATACAGGTTTGGATTGGAACGGATCGCGTCAAGATCATATTTAGTGTAGACATCGCTTCCCGATTCCTCTACCACACGGTTATAAAGCTCCGCAAACTGGTAGCCGTCAAGGAACTTGGGAAGATACGTAGCCTCCTGGAAGTTGAACTGTCCGCGAAAATTCACACGCGCCCTGCCGCCATCCTTGCCGCGCTTTGTCTGCACGAGGATAACGCCATTTGCCGCACGCGCTCCGTAAACAGCCGAAGCGGCTGCATCCTTAAGGATAGATATGCTTTCGATATCATCCGGATTCAAGTCGGAGAGACGCATTTCCCCGTCGCCTGTATTTGTGCCAAGGCGAGGCACACCGTCTATCACGAGCAGCGGACTTCCGTTGTTACCACGAATAGATATTGAAGCCTCTGCATTAGAAGACGGGTCACCGTTATTCGACATGACTCCGAGTCCGGGAATCTGACCGGCAAGAGACTCATCTACGTTCATGGCAGGAATCTTGGTCAGTTCTTCACCCGACACCACCTCTACGGAAGAGGTCAGCGAACTCTTCTTGGCTGTGCCATAACCGATAACCACGAGCTCGTCAAGATCTCCCGTAGTAGGCTCTAACTTAACGGTCCCGATTTTTTGCCCCGAAGCGACATCTACATTCTTCGGACGATATCCGACATAAGAAAATATCAGCGCTCCCTTTTTACCGGGCATATTTATTGTAAACTTACCGTCAATGTCGGTGGAGGTTCCGATTGTGGTCCCACTCACCTTGACAGTGACTCCGATCAGGGGTTCCCCCTTCTCATCCACCACGATGCCGGAGACCGGCGCGGACTGTGCGAAAGCCGCTATAGCCGCGAGGCAGAGAAAAAATATTGACAGGATGGATCTCATTTATATCTGATTAGTTCTTAATATATTACTTGCCGTTAAGCGTACGCTCTATAGCAAGGATCTGATAGTCGTAGAAGTCACGGGTGGCAGTGTCGGCAACAGATGCACGACGTGTCTTGTAAAGATTCTGCGTCTTGCGGAGGAGAGAGGTCATCATCGGACGCAATTCCGTTGTGGGAAGCGGTGTCTGGTTGAGAAGGAGACGGAAGAAAGAGTGATCCCCGTCTTCATGCGCCTGACAAGCCGAAAATCCGCATGGAAATTCCGGAAGGGTGGAAAGAGCCATAAACTCGGCAAATTCATCCACTACCGTCATCGAATCCTCTTCTGCAAAGGAACGGGAAGACTTAGCCACCTTAGGTTTGAGACCCGAATATGTGGTCATCACATCGATTGCAGCCTGCTGCATGTTACGTTCAGTAGCATTGAGAGCCTTGCCTTTCTTTGTTGCCTCGAAAACTCCGTCGTAAGCTTCGGCAATATATTCGGGAAGCGTATAATTCAACTTTGGATCAAGTTCGCCACCCTCTTTTATGCGCTGCAGGTTGGTAGAGATAAACAGGCAGGCAACTACATTGCGCTGCATCTTGTCGCGGAACTGATAAGGCTCCTCGAATTTTGCAATCAGCTTGGCGGGAACCATCCAGTCACATGTGCGCGCCTGATTCAACAGCCATTTCATAGCTTCGCGTTGCTTCGCTTTCGGAATGAAATTGCGCTGAGCCCCATTATCTTTTGCACCCTGACGTATCTCCTTGAACTCAACTCCTCCTATATATGGATACACATGACCTACATGACGGAGATATTGCGAACACATAGCCTTATATTTATCCGAAAGAAGTTCAAAATCCTCTCCAGGCTCTCCCGCCCAGTCTTCAAGATTATTCATGATTATCTTGAGATTCGATATCGCCATGTCTCCGGCTTTGATATGGTCGTTCCCGAGATCTTCAGTCTGGTCTGTCGGGTCGACAAGCCCGAGGAACTGCTGCGCTCCGAATTCATACATGGGGTCATTGGCTTTTTCTGCTATCCAGCGGTCAAGAGTCGGTTTCTCCGCCTCCGGGGTGTCTGCGCCGGGAATAAGGCGATAGCCCCAGTTGATGGCATAGATGTCATAGACGCCTACCGGAGGGGGGGTGAGTCGAACGCCGCGCTCAAGATCTCCCGGCTGCGCAACGAAATTATTGCGGGCATAGTCCATGATGGATGGAGTCGTGCCGTGCTTCTGTGTGAAAGCAGGGTCACGGAGATTGTCAAGAGTGAAGGAGTGCGATGCACCCATGTTGTGCATAAGTCCAAGACAGTGACCGATTTCATGCGCCGCTACATAAGTGAGCGACTCATGCATCACGTCATCGTCAAACACCGGTTTGCGCACACGAGGATCGACAGCACCTGTCTGTGTGAAACGCCAGTTGTGCACAAGGTTGAGGATATTATGATACCAAATCACGTCCGCGCCGAGAATCTCGCCCGTGCGTGGGTCGGCATAAGAGGGTCCCATGGCGTTGGCGGTAGGAGTTACACAATAGCGGATGCAGGAATAACGGATATCGTCCGGATCAAAATCCGGGTCATTCTTGGGATAGTCACGTGCCTCTATAGCATTCTTAAAACCGGCAGCCTCAAAAGCCGTGTTCCAATATTCGATACCCTCCTTCACGGCAGGACGCCATTTTTCGGGAAAAGCGGAATCCACGTAAAATACGATCTTCTTTTTAGGCTCCACAAGCTTTCCTGCAAAATAAGCCTCGCGGTCTTCATCCTTCGGTTCCAGACGATGACGGTTTATGATCTCATAAGTCTTGGTACCGTCAAGTTTGGAAGAATAGAGGTTCTTATATTCCGAGAAGAAACCGACACGCTTGTCATGAAAGCGGACAGGCATGGGATCATCGGGAAGCTGCACAATATTGCGCGACATTGTGACCGTATACGGATTGGCGGCAGTGGGAGTGGTATAAGCCAGACGGCTTTTTATCTCTACATTCTGAGGGAACGATTTTGCAGAAATCACTCCTGAACCATCGGCATAATATGTGCCCTTGATGCCATCCTTACCACCGAGAAGTTTAGATAAGGGATTAGCTTCCTTAATCGGGGAAATCGATTTCTCGTTGCCCGCAAAGAAAGAGGTGACATCGACATATATTTTGCCGTTACTCTTGTGATCTATTTTGAAAGACTTGAGGATAGGCTCCGCAAAGTTAAGGTCGAAAGAGGCACGGATGGGATCATCATCCTTCACGACACTCGTAGACTGAGGAAGAGTGATGAAAAGATTGTTGTCATTGCGCGAGAAGCGTATCAACCGGGACGACACCACCTGACCGGCAACCCAGTCATTGGTCTGTGACAACGAATTGACGCGGTTCACGAGCATATAGGTCTTTCCTAACACAGAGTCCGGAATCTCGAAATACAGTTTCCCTTTGTTGTCAAGATAAGTATTGAACATTCCGCGTGTCACCGAGGCATCCTTAAGCTTTTTATGGAATGCCACGCTGTCTTTTGCCTCTTGCGAAAGCTCTGTCTTGGGGAGTTCCGTTTTTTTCTTCTTCTTTGCCTCTGCAGGTTGAGAGGAGCATAACGCGCCGATTGCCAAAAAAGCGGCTATCGCATAATTCGCAGATTTAGGGTTCATATACTTTTAGGTTAGAAATATTATGAATAAGAATGATGTGAAAACCGAATTTTGAAGCCGGAGCATTGTTTCGCGAAAGGATTCGCAAAACGTGACTGGTTCCACGGATTTCGTTATAAGAAGGTAATAACTTATGGCGAAGTTATTATCTTTATGACGGCATCCTGCCGGTTATAAGTTTTCTCACACGCAAAGATAACGAAATGATTTCAAATGAAATGTATAATTTACTCGCAAAATCAGATTCTTTAACCATTTTTTTCTGAAAGCTTAAATGAATTTGCAAGTTTTTAGTTAAAATATGAATATATTTTTAATATTGCATTCAAATCCCGAATATGTCAGACTAATGTCCAATTGGCGGAAAATAGAAATGCCTCCGGGCAGACTGACCGGAGGCATTGTCTCGATATTGATTTCAGAAGTTATTTCACTATGACTTTTGAAGTCTTGTTGCCTTGACGGCGGATATAAATTCCGGGTTCATTGCCGCTTACCTTAACGCCTTGAAGATTAAAGTATTCAGCCTCACAGTTGTCTGTTGCCTCAATCTCTTCTACAGCCGATCCCTCGACGGTGATGTCGACCGGCACAGTTGTGAGCGAAAGTTTCGGAAGCATGGCGTTGGTCATCGTGCAGACAGCTTTCTCTGCAGACTTTGTGAATGTGAACAAACCGTTCATCACACTGAAGTCTTTGATTTCCTCAGTTCCGGAAGTCCAGACGTACACGGTCTCGACATTGTCCACCATTGCCTGTGACGAAAGGTCCACCTTACCTTCGGCTGCAGTCACAACCATAGGTTTCTGGTTGTTGTAGGTATAATTTGTCGCTATCGATGTTGACGGAAGTGTTTCAAAAGTCAGCTTGTTGTTGGATACGTTCAAGGTTGCCAGTTTAGCCGGAAGCACGAGTGAGGAGATCTTGTTGTTCATTGCGAACAGGCGTCCCTTCTCGTTCATCTGTGACACGTCGACAGTCTCGAGATTGTTGTTGTTTACCGTGAGCTGTGCGAGTTTCGCAAGTTTTGAAACGTCGATGGTCTCAAGGTTGCAGTCAGTTGCCATTAATGTGGCGAGCTCAGTGTTGTTCTCAAGGTTGATGGTTGTGGCTTCTGAGTTCTTGTTGTTGAAGTTGATCACGAGATAGTTCAGCTTTGTCGCTTTGCTCAGGTCAACCTTGAACAAATCGTTCTCGCCGGCTTCAGCGGTGTTCTGCGCCTCTATGCGGGTCAACGCGCAGTTTTCAGGGAATCTGATGTCCGAGATGTTGTTGCCGTTGATATAGAGTTTTGCCAATGCCGCATTCCCTGTCAGGTCAAGAGAAGTCAGGGCATTCGAAGCGACAGTGAGGTCATCCATTCCGGAAAGCTTAGATAGATTAGCGGATAATATTTTTGTCTCTGCGCCGGCTTCTTTATCCCATGCGAGGTCAAGCTTGTTGATGGTTGTCGGGTCGCTGCCGTATACAGTCACATTTGTGCCTGCAACCTTGCCTGTGGGAGTACCATATTCCCAGTCTGTCTCGTAATTCTTCGTCTCCACCGGATTTGACAGTGTCCCATTGCCCCAGTCAACCTGCACGCTCTGCTTGTCGGTAGTGGATATGTTGAGTGTCATTGTCTTGCCTGCTGCTTCAGGGGCAACGATGAATGAGAAGAGCATTCTGGGCCATACTTCCGACTGCCCTACTGTTACGGCGGTAGTCGAGAGCGTCAAAGAGGGGAATGCGGCATTTGTCATCTTGCAGACATATTCTCCCGCCTCGCAGAATGTAAACGTGCCATTGTCTTCGTTGTATATTCCCTCTACGGTCTTGCCGTTTGATTCCCAGGTGAATACGGTTGCGGTTTCTCCGACTTTGGCAAGATTCGAGAAGTCTACGATATTCTTGCCGTTGAGAGTGTTGTTGATCACAGCCTGAGGCGCGTATACATAGTTGGCGGCAACTTTCGTCATGCCGGGTGTCGGGAGTGTCTCGAAAGTAAGATTGTTGTCGGCAAGGTTCAGACGGGTCATCTTGCTGGCGGATGTGTCAGGAAGCTTTACACTCAGAAGGTTGTTGTGGTTGAGGTAAACGGCAGCCCCGTTTGCCATCATGCCGGAAAGGTCTGCTTTTTCCAGACTGTTCCACTGGGCGTTGAGAGTCTTGAGACTTGTGAACGGTGTCAGATCAAGTTCCGAGATTCCGCAGCCATTGATATTCAGCGTCGCGAGTTTTGTGTTTTTGGAGATATCGAATGTGTCGGACCATCCGAGTTCGGAATATAAGTTGGCGGCAACGTTTAGTGAGGATAGCTCCGGCAGTTTCGACCAGTCTGCGGCAAGAACCTGATTGTTGCCCGCACCGCTGTTAAGTGAGCCGGAGGTTACATTGAAGTTGTTGCTTACAGTTACTGTCTTAAGGTTCGGATTTTCACCGAAAGTAAGAGAAGTCAGGCGGTTGTCGCTGGCTCTGAGGGTGGTAAGAGCAACACATTTTGATATGTCAAGACTTCCGATGTTGTTATTGTCTAAAATAAGTTCTTTCAGTCCTGCCAGTTGGGAAACGTTGATTCCCTTGATTTTGGCATCTGCATCGTCGGCTTGGGTCCAGTCTGCCGAGAGGTAGTTGATTTTCGATGCGTCGGGAGCATACACCTTGATGGAAGTGCCTGCAATAGTGCCGTCAACTTCGGTGAATACATATCCTGCCGCATTGTAATCGGCAATCGTGACATCCTTGAGAACGCCGTCACCCCAGTCTACCTGTATTGTCGCTCCATCGGTAGCGGAAATCTGGAAAACCATTTTGCTTTCAACCGCAGCGCGGTCTACGGTAAATGTCAAAGCCGGCGTAGCGGCATCATCGGCGAAAGCCGGAGATGCGAATCCCAAGGCTGCCGCCAATAATGAATAAGTAAAGAATTTCGCCATAAATTATTTATTAAATAGTGGGAATAATTATCTTTGGATAAGTTGTTTATTGTTCTGTCGGGATGTCGGTTGGCATGAATTTTTATTCATGTCTGATGACTTGACGCGCCAAAGATAGTTAAAAGAGTGGAGATTTCAAATAAATTATCCTATATTTATTGGATAAATATGCAAAATGAATAAAACATGTATAATCGTTGCATTATGTAAGGATAATGCAGCAGATTATACATGTTTGCTTTTTTTTAGAATGAATCGTGTCACATTTGCTGGTAATCCTTGGCGAGACCACCTGTGCCGGTTTCCTTGTACAAAGAGGGTAGGTCGTGACCTGTCTCGCGCATTACGTTTACGAGCTTGTCGAAGCTGACTCGATGCACGCCATCAGAGAATGAGGAATATATGTTGGCATCGAGTGCGCGTGCCGCGGCATATGCATTGCGCTCGATGCAGGGAATCTGCACGAGACCGCATACAGGGTCGCATGTCATGCCGAGGTGGTGTTCGAGTCCCATTTCGGCAGCATATTCAATCTGCGCCGGACTGCCTCCGAAGAGCTGGTTGGCAGCGGCGGCTGCCATGGCGCAGGCTACACCCACCTCCCCCTGACAGCCTACCTCGGCACCGGATATGGATGCGTTCTCTTTGACCACATTGCCGATGAGTCCGGCTGTAGCCAAGGCTCTGAGCACCCTCTCCTCGGGGAGGTCGCGGCTTTTCCATAGATGGTAGAGCACTCCGGGCACAACACCGCACGAACCGCACGTCGGAGCTGTGACGATAACTCCTCCCGATGCGTTTTCCTCACTGACCGCCAATGCGTATGCAAAAGTGAGACCGCGGCTTTTAAGGTTGTCTCTGTAGCCTGTGGCTTTCACGTAATATTGCGCTGCCTTACGTCTGAGGTTTAGCGGACCGGGAAGACGGCCTTCGCGTGTAATTCCTCTTTCCACCGCCTCTTTCATCGCTTCCCACACGTTGTGGAGATAATCCCAGATTTCAGGACCTTCGCACTCCTCTACATATTCCCAATAGCACTTTCCGCTGCGTTCGCAGTATTCAAGGATGTCTGTCATCTTGTTCATCGGATAGATGTCTTCCGATTCAATGTCCGCGTCACCCTCTATTTTTATCGCGCCTCCCCCGACGCTGTATACCGTCATTTCAAAAAGAGTCTTGCCTTCCGGGTCGAGAGCCTTGAAGAGCATGGCGTTCGGATGGTAAGGGAGGAAGATGTCCGGTTGCCATATGATTTCCACTTCTTTCCCTGCCTCGCGGAAAGTGTCGATAATTGCCACATCGGTCATGTGTCCTTTCCCTGTTGCGGCGAGAGAACCGTAGAGAACCACCTCGTAGCGTGTGGTGCCCCCCGGTGCGCGGTCAAGAAACTCGGCAGCAGCCTGTCTGGGGCCCATGGTGTGGCTCGAACTCGGACCTGTGCCTATCCTGTATATTTCCTTGATTGATTTCATATATTGTAATTCTATGCTGTCTGAAGTTAAAAAAATCGTTTAATTCCCACTTGTCCGGTATAAACGGATGGCTGAACTTGTCTTGACTTATTTACGAAAGTTAAAATAATGATATTGTTCAGTCAAGACGAGTTCAGTTTCTAAGAAACTGTTTAAATTTAATTCGAAATTTTTTATATAGTGAATCTTGTGGCTTCCTTGAGGTCTTTTATGGCTGTTTTCACCGAGTCTCATCGGTCACATAGCCCGCTATGCTCCCTCTTCGACTCGTAAAAACACCTCATAAAATCCTCTCAATGAACCTCACAATTAAATTTAAACAGTTTCTAAGAGATTTTTAAAATCTCCGGAACCACAAGATTTATTATGGTGTCGGGATCCACGCGGTGCTCGCCGTCGAAATCATGATATACAGAGAAATGCTGCAGATATTCCTCCTTGCAGTTGACAACCGTGTCGCGGGTGCCGAAAAATGCTGTCACGAGTTCGGGGGAGTCCTTGCGTTTGCCGAATATGCCGAATTTAGGGTCGAACTGCTTTGCCTCCAGAGACTCATATTTCTTTATCAGTTTCGGTGTCACTTCGAAATCCACCGCACCGTCACGACGTGCGGTGTGGAAGGGCATTCTTTTTCCGATGTTCTCCTTAAGATGGACGGATGTATGGAAGGACGGGTTTATAAGGAGCCTGCGCCACCCCTTGAAGAGTTGCGCGTACATCCCGCCCATGGATGTTCCCACCACCACATCATCGGGATCCAGCGTGTCTGCAAGTTTTCTGAGGGCAGTCATGGCGAGTTCCGGCTGCACGGGTATATCCGGGGCGATGACTTCATAAGAAGCAGGCAGAGATCTGTCGAGACGCCGAGCGGTCGCCGACTGTCCGGAACTCCCCATTCCATGAAGATACACTACTTTCATAATTCTAAGTAAGTATTGAAAATTAGTTTATAATAAGTAAATGCTGTGCTTATTTAAATTTTGAATCTTTTGGATGCTTTCAAGATCTCCTAAAATTTAATATAAGATAATTTCCAACACTTACTTATTGCAATTGTGTTTGCTTACAAAATTAATACATATTTTTAAACAAATGCTAAGAGAGTGTTTACTTTTAAACAAGCTCTTAACTTAGGTTAGCATAAAGATGGATTTTTGATGGATTTTTTTAACAGCTTGTCAGAATCGTTTGGCAATAAGATTGAAAATTTGTAACTTCGCGGCAAAGGTCAAATCTACAAAGGAATCTTAACAGCTATCTAAAAAACCACTGTACCCTATGAACTTTATTTCAGAGAGAGTGAATAATCTCTCGGCATCGGCTACAATCGCCATGTCGCAGAAGAGTGCGGAACTTCGTGCCGCAGGAATCGATGTCATCAACATGTCAATCGGTGAGCCGGATTTTAATACTCCGGAGCATATCAAGGAAGCTGCCAAGGCAGCCATCGATGCGAATTTCACGCATTATCCTCCGGTGGCGGGATACCTTTCATTGAGAAAAGCCATCTGCGACAAGCTGAAGCGGGAGAACGGGCTTGACTATTCACCCGAAGAGATAGTTGTAGGCAACGGAGCCAAGCAGGAGCTGTGCAACGCGCTGCTCGCCACTGTCAATCCCGGTGACGAGGTGATAATCCCAGTTCCGGCTTGGGTGAGCTATGTGGAAATGGTGAAGCTTGCCGAAGGCAAACCGGTACTTGTGTATGCCGGAGTGGAGCAGGATTTCAAGATCACACCTCAGCAGCTTGAAGCGGCTATCACACCAGATACGCGTCTGCTTATGTTCAATTCGCCGTCAAATCCAACGGGCAGTGTATACACAGGTAAGGAGCTCAAGGCTCTTGCCGAGGTGCTTGAAAGGCATCCGCAGGTAATTGTGCTCGCAGATGATATCTACGAACATATCAATTATACAGGAGGTGCGGAAAGTATATCCCGGTTCGCTTCTCTCCGTGACAGGATGATTGTGGTGAACGGTGTTTCGAAGGCTTATGCCATGACGGGCTGGCGTATCGGCTATCTTGCAGCGCCGTTGCCGATAGCTAAAGCTTGCGCAAAACTTCAGGGTCAATACACATCGGGAGTGTCATCGATTGCACAGAAAGCCGCCGAAGCTGCCTATGCCGGTTCACAGGATTGTGTGGAGGATATGCGCAAGGCGTTCGAGAGCCGTCGCGACCTTATATACTCACTTGCAAAGGATATCCCCGGATGGATTGTCAACAGACCCGAGGGGGCGTTCTATCTTTTCCCCGAGGTGTCGGCATATATCGGCAAGAAATATGGGGATAAGGAGATACGCACGTCCGGCGACTATGTGATGTATCTTCTTGAGGAGGCTCATGTGGCGGCTGTTGATGGCGACGCCTTCTGCGCGCCCGGTTATCTCCGTCTCTCGTATGCCACATCTGAGGAGAATATAGAGGAGGCTATGCGTCGCATCAGGGAGGCAACTCTCAGACTTGTATAGACAATATGCTTTGTAGGAAATACGGATATAAAAGAATGCTGCCGTCGGTGAAACGAGGCAGCATTCTTTTATATCCGGTATTCATGGTCTGAAATATAGTCAGACATACATGTTGACTATCGCCTCATACAGCTCCTGCTTTCCGGAAACCTGTGCGGGTTCACGCCGGGTCTTCGCATAGGCGACAACGTCTTCAAGCGTCAGCCTGCCTTCTTCGAATTCTTTCCCCTTGCCGTCATCAAACGATGCGTATCGGTCGGCGAGCATCTTTTTGTATGGAGATTTCTCCAGAATCTCGGCGGCACTGAGCAGCGCACGCGCCATGGCGTCCATACCGGCGATGTGGGCGATGAAGATGTCTTCAAGGTCGGTAGAGTTGCGGCGGGTCTTGGCATCGAAGTTTGTTCCGCCGTTGCCGAGTCCTCCGTTACGGATAATCTGCATCATCGCCTGTGTGAGTTCATAGTTGTCGATAGGGAACTGGTCGGTGTCCCATCCGTTCTGATAGTCCCCTCGGTTGGCGTCAATGCTTCCGAGCATGCCGTTGTCTACGGCAACCGCCAGTTCATGCTCGAAAGTGTGTCCGGCGAGAGTGGCGTGATTGACCTCGATGTTGACTTTGAAATCCTTGTCGAGACCATGTGCCTTGAGGAAGCCTATCACGGTTTCAGTGTCCACATCGTACTGATGTTTGGAGGGTTCCATGGGTTTTGGCTCTATCAGGAATGTCCCTGTGAATCCTTTTGCGCGGGCGTAGTCGCGAGCCATTGCGAGCATTCTGGCAAGATGCTCTTTCTCCCGTTTCTGGTCAGTGTTGAGCAGGCTCATATAACCCTCGCGTCCTCCCCAGAATACATAGTTCTGACCGCCAAGGGCTATTGTCGCGTCAATGGCGTTCTTTATCTGTACGGCGGCACGTGCTACGACATCGAAATCCGGGTTGGTGGCGGCTCCGTTCATATAACGGGCGTTACCGAAGACATTCGCCGTGCCCCAGAGGTTTTTGATGCCGGTCTCAGCCATGAGTTCCTTGAGATATCCGGTAATATCCGACATGCGTCTCTCATAATCCTCTATGTCTTCGGTGAGGTCCCCGATGAGGTCTGTGTCATGGAAACAGAAATATTCGATTCCGAGTTTCTGCATAATCTCGAAACCCGCGTCAGCCTTTTGTCTGGCTATCGTCATGTCGTCGTCGCCTTCATTCCAGGGGAATTTTTTTGTTCCCCCGCCAAACTGGTCGCCGCCCTCGGCACAGAGAGTGTGCCACCATGCCATGGCGAATTTAAGCCATTCCTTCATCGGCTTGCCCAGAACGATACGCTCTGCGTCATAATAACGGTATGCCATGGGGTTGTAGCTCTCTGTTCCCTCAAACTTGATTTTTTCTATGCCTGGAAAGTATTCTTTTCTTGCCATTTTGTCATGCAATTTATAATTTGTATTTTTATAATTATACGATTGGAAAAAAACTATCACTTAAGCTGACCCATTTTATAACACTTGCTCGGCTTAATCGGTTTTACCGCCGGGATCAGTGGTGTATTGCCGATGTTTCCTTTCGCATCACGTGATAGAATACAAGCGTTGACATTACCGATGCTACCGCCAATGCCACATCGAAGCTGTAGTAGACACCGATGTTGCCCCAGCCGAGACCTTTGGCGAAAAGGAGAAGAACCGGAATGCCGACTGCGACGTATGAGCACAGAGAAATCCACAGCAGCGGTTTCACATGTGATGTTCCCCTGATGGCGTTGACATAAGTTAGCTGAGTGGCATCCATATACTGGTATATGACAAGGGGTATTATGAGTGTCAGAGCGGATGCCACGACATAAGGATCCGGTGTGAAACAATGTATCAGCCATCTGCCGCCAAACATGAAAATCAGCGATGCCGCTGTGGCGAGCACGAGGTTGAGGTGGAGTCCGGCTGAAGTAATGCGTCTCATGCCGCGGAGGTCATGAACGCCCATATAGTTCGCCACCCTGATTGAAGTGGCTGTGCCGAAGCTGACGAATGTCATGAATCCAAGTTGCGCCATAGTGTTTACAACCTGATATGCAGCGAGCTGTATCTTGCCGAACCACCCGCTGACAACTGCTCCAAAGCTCCACAGCGAGCACTCCACACCTGCCTGTATCATGACAGGATATGATGTGGTCCATACGATCCTGCGCACATCCCCCAGTCCTTCCTTTATGGCGAACCCTTTGGCGTAAGGTCTGTAGCGGTTCCCGTTGAAAAACATCGCGACAATGGCGACTGCGGCGGCATAGCGGGCGAGCATTGTGCTTATTCCGGCGCCGGCGAGTCCTAATTCGGGACATCCGAAGTGCCCGAATATGAGGAGGTAATTGCCTATGATGTTCAATACGTTGGAGCCTAAGATCATCCACATAGGCATCGCGGTGTCGTTGAAGCCGTTGCAAGTCTGCTGGAAGGAGTTGAACACAGACATCGGAAGCAGAGTGGAAAGAACAATCAGATAATAGCGTCTCACCAGTGGCATCAGCTCTTCGGGCTGCCCGAATCGGTCAAGAAAAAAATAGAGGATAGCCATTATGGCTGTCAATCCTGCGGATACAGCCATGTTTATCTGCAGTCCGCCATGAAGGGTGTGGCCTGCTTCCTCTTTTTCATCTTTGCCGAAAAGTGAGCCTACAAGGGGTGTCAGTCCCTGAGCGAAACCCAACTGCATGACTATGGGGATGATAAACAATGAGTTTACGAAAGCAGCTGCAGCCAGTTCATCGACTCCGTATGCTCCGACCATCATTGTGTCGGCGAAACTTACGACTATTATTCCTACCTGAGTCACGAGAACCGGCAGCCCGAGTCTGATAAGACTTTTGTATTCCTCTTTATATAAATTCCAGATGTTGGTCATATGCTCAGAATGTGTTTTGAAGTGTAAAATGATAAAAATCGACTGCAAAATTACTAAATTAAACAAAATGATGTTAAATTTGTAATTTATATAGGTGTGATTTTTTTATAAATCATCACGTATTTTGATTTCAGATACAAGCTATATGAAGCTAATTGAGAAGATAACAATCTGTGGGACTTTTGTTTGTGTGGCGCTTGGAGCAGTTCCGCTCCATGCCGGCACTTTCAGTCTCGACTCGTGCCGGAACATGGCGGTGCGCAATAACAAGACCATCCGCATGGCGGAAGAGGGTATCCGGGGCGCCGGTTACGACAGAAAGGCGGCAAAGGCTCTTTATCTGCCGGGCATCGATTTTGCCGGAACGTATTTCTACAATCAGCGCACAATCAATCTGCTCGGCGAGGATGCGAAACTCCCCACCATGAGCTTTGACCCATCCACGCAAAGTTTCAAATACAATATCCTGACAACTCCCGACGGAACGCCTGTGAAGGATCCGTCGACCGGAGGATATATCCCCACGGAAGTGGCGGTGATACCGAAAGATGCGATGAGTTTTGACACCCATAATGTTTTCGCCGGTGCGTTCACACTTACTCAGCCGGTATTCATGGGCGGACAGATCAAGGCTCTCAACGAGATTACGAAATATGCAGAGAAACTTGCCACTGCGGCACGCAACAACGTGGTGCAGGATGTGGTGTTTGCCGTTGACCAGGCTTACTGGACGGTGGTGTCGCTTAAGTCTAAGCAGAAACTCGCCGACAGTTTTGTCACGCTTGTCGATACGCTCCGCTACAGCGTCAACGCAATGCTTGAGGAGGGTGTGGCTACGCGTGCCGATCTACTTATGGTAGAGGTCAAGCTGAACGAGGCTAAGATCATGCGCACAAAACTTGACAACGGTCTGACGCTTGCGCGCATGGCACTCGCCCAGGTGTGCGGTTTGCCGGTGCAGACAGAGATGACACTCGCTGACGAGGATTTCAAGACAGGGCTGACATCAATGCCCGATCCGGTTTTCAACATGCAGGACGTCTATTCACGCCGTCAGGATCTCGAGGTAATCAGGCAGGGTATCTCAGTTCTGTCGCAGAGAGAGAAACTCGCCATGGGTCAGATGCTGCCGAAAGTGGCGGTGGTCGGAGCATATGAGTTTTCCAATCCTAACCTGAACAACGGTTTCCAGAAACGTTTCGGAGGCGGATTCAGTGTGGGAGCGACTGTGGCGATACCGATCTGGCACTGGGGAGGAAACTACAACCATTACCGTGCCACCAAGTCTGCCACAAACGCCCAGCGTCTGATGCTCGAAGACCTTGAGGAGAAAGTCGAGCTGCAGGTGAAGCAGGCGAAATTCAGTTTTCAGGAGGCGTTCAAGACATACGAGATGACCAAATCCAACATGGCGAGTGCGGATGAGAACCTTAGGTCGGCGCAGATAGGATTCCGCGAGGGTGTGATGACTACAAACGATGTGATCGCCGCCCAGACAGCATGGCTGCAGGCAAACTCGGAAAAAATAGATGCCGAAATCGGAATACACCTCTGTGAGGTATATCTCGACAAGGTGATCGGTAGACTGAGCGAGAAATATTAATAGGTAAATATCTGAAAATACGGTACAGTGACATATCCCCGTGCGGGAGCAATTAAGAAAAAATACAAAGCGATGGCAACAGAAAATACACAGCCTGCCGGTGCGGTTGACCCCTCGGCGGTTTCGAAAAAAGACAAATCACTCATTCTTACGATTGTCGTGATTCTTATAATACTCGCCGCTCTGGCGATAGTCGGCTTCCTGTGTCTCAAACCGGGTCCCGACACGGTGCAGGGACAGGGTGAGGCTACAGAAGTGAGGATTTCGGGTAAGCTCCCCGGACGTGTGGCTGAAATATTTGTGGAGGAGGGTCAGAAGGTCAAGGCAGGTGACACCCTTGTCAGGATATCGTCTTCTTTGATAGAGGCGAAGCTTGACCAGGCGAAAGCCATGGAATCAGCCGCTCAGGCTGCGAATGCCAAGGTAGATGCGGGTACACGCCCGCAGATTATCGCTGGTGCACGCGACATATGGCAGCAGGCGCAGGCGGCTGCCGGAATCACCCGAAAAACCTACGAAAGGATGCAGAATCTTTTTGAGAAAGGGGTTGTCAGCGAGCAGAAACGCGATGAGGCAAAGGCTGCATACGAGGCTGCAAAGGCAGGCGAGTCGGCGGCGAAAAGCCAGTATGAACTTGCCCTCTCCGGCGCGCAGCATGAAGACAAACAGGCGTCTTCCGCCATGGTGACAGTGGCACAGGGTGGAGTGAAAGAGGTGGACGCCATACTCGAAGACCAGTATCTTACCGCTCCTTATGACGGAGAGATAACGGTTATTTATCCTAATGTAAGCGAACTTATCGCCACCGGTGCGCCTGTCATGACGCTTGAAAAAGATGATCATTGGGCTGTTTTCAATGTGCGCGAGACTCTTCTCAAGGATATAAAGCTCGGTAGCGTGCTCAAGGTGAGGATACCGGCTCTTGACAAAGAGGTCGATATGAAAGTGTTCTATATCAAGGATCTCGGCACATATGCTAACTGGCAGGCTACAAAAGCCACAGGCGATTATGATGCCCGCACATTCCAGATCAAATGCCGTCCTGATAAGCCGGTGGAGAATTTCCGTCCGGGAATGTCGGTGCTGTATCTGGGAGTGAAAGATTAATAGTCTTTGATGAAGACCGATGAAAGAGATTAGGATAGCAGACAGAGGGTTCAGGGCGATTATGCTCCGGAGCTTGGTGCAGATTGTGAGGAGACCGGTATATTGGACCGGATTCTTCATATTCCCCCTCTTTATGTTTCTTTTTCTGACCACGATGCTCGAGAAGGGCTTGCCGACACGTGTGCCTGCGGCGATCGTGGATCGTGACGGCACATCTCTGAGCCGCGAGATAACGCAGAATCTCGGAGGCATGCAGATGGTCGACCTCAAATATACGCCAAACAGCTTTTCCGAAGCTCGACATCTGATGCAGAAGGGCGAGATATACGGCTATTTCCTGATTCCCGAGAATTTCAAGGCGGATCTCCTTGCGGGTCGCAAGCCGGTGATAACGTTCTATACCAATATGACATATTTCGTGCCGGCATCGATGCTTTTCAAGACATTCAAGGCTACCGCCGTTTATGCCAAGGCGGGAATCGTTATGGAGGTGGCGCAGTCGGCAGGTGTCGATGCGGAATCCCTGTCATCGATGATGATGCCGGTGAACATAGCCGCCCGTCCGATAGGCAATCCACAGCTCAACTACGGTATATATATCGCCAACTCGTTTGTGCCCTGTCTGTTGCAGCTGATGATTTTTCTTATGACCGCGTTCAGTATCGGGCAGGAGCTGAAATACGGCACTTCGCGCCGTCTGATGCAGATGGCGGACGGTTCCATATTCAAGGCACTGGCGGGCAAACTCCTGCCGCAGACCGTAATCTGGTGGGTGATTGTGTTCTTCATGACGGCATGGCTCTACCGCTACAGCCATTATCCGATGCATGGCTCCTGGGGATGGATGCTTCTTTCGGAATTCATGTTTGTTCCAGCCTGTCAGGGTTTCGCCTTGTTTGTGGTGTGTGTGTTGCCGAATCTCAGACTTTCGCTTTCAGTCTGCGCGCTGATAGGAATCCTGTCATTCTCGATAGCCGCGTTCTCCTTCCCGGTGCCGAGCATGTATCCGGCAATGGGTATATTCAGCTACATTGTCCCGATACGCTATAACTTCCTGATATATATAGATCAGGCTCTGAACGGAATAGATGTGGCATATTCGAGGATGTGGTTTGTCGCCTATATAATCTTCATGCTTCTGCCTTTCACGCTCCTCTGGAGACTGAAACGCGACATGAACAACCCTGTTTACGTGCCATAAGATGAAATTCAAAGATCACATACGGAATATGTTCGCGGTCTATTGCCGTGAATTCAAGATGGTGACACACGATGTGGGAATCATACTCTTCTTTATGTTCCTTCCGCTGGCGTATCCCATCATCTATTCCCTGATATATAATCCGGAACTTGTGAAGGATGTGTCAATGGTTGTGGTGGACCATGACCGTACCGCTCTTTCGCGCGAGCTGGTGCGCAAGATGGATGCCTGCGACCAGGCGCATGTCATCGGTTATGCTACAGATCTCGGCGATGCACGCCGTGCTATTGATTCCCACAAGGCGTATGCCATACTTGAGATTCCTGAAGGCTTTGCCCGCAAAGTGGGGAGGAATGAGGCATCAAATGCCGTGATGTATTGCGAAATGAGCCTCTTGCTTCGTTACCGAGGGTTTCTTGTGGCTTCGACCAATGTGATGCAGGAGTTTTCCTCCGAACTGATGACCGAGAATATAGACCGGATTGCTCCGCTTGCCGAGACAATCGCTACGGGAGACCTTCTTCCTGTGCACAATGTCTCTATGGGTAATATCCGCAACGGTTTCGACTCGTTCATCATGCCGGGTGTGCTTATTCTCATACTGCAGCAGTGCATCGTGCTTGCCGTGGGAATGGCGGGAGGAGCGCAGCGCGAGTCGATGCGTCTGACAGGTTATTGTTCCGACAATCTCGCTCCCTCTGTATTCCTGACCATGGTGGCGCAGATGTTGTGTTACCTGACAATCCTCGTGATTCCCATAATTTTCATGCTCCATTACGTGCCTTTGATATTCAGGTTCCCGATGGCAGGCGATGCGCTTGAGATCTTCGCGTTCATACTTCCTATGATCTTCGCGTCGTTCGGACTCGGGTTCGCGTTTCAGTCGGTGGTTACGGAGAGGGAGACCGTGTTTGTGCTTTGGGTTGCCACATCGCTGGTGTTCCTGCTGCTTTCGGGACTTATATGGCCTATGTATGACATGTTGCCCGTGTGGCGTTGGCTTGCCGGCATATGTCCTTCGACATGGGGCGTGGAGGGATTCGTGAAAATGAATGCCAACGGAGCAAGTCTGTCGCAGGTAAGCGGTCCATATCTTAATCTGTGGATACTTGCTGTGGTGTGGTGGGTGCTCGGATATTGTTCCCGCCGTTGGGTGGTTCGTCCGGCTCTAATGAAACTTTCTTCCAGATAATGCTTTACGGAATAGCGTATATCCTGTCTTTGCTTCCGTTCCGGATTCTCTTCGCGGTGTCCGATGTCCTGGCATGGCTTGCGTGCGATGTGGTGAGATACCGGCGGAGTGCCGTGAGGGGAAATCTCGAATCTTCTTTCCCGGAGAAAAGCCGTGAGGAAATACGCAAAATCGAGAAACGCTTTTACCGCTTTCTCTGCGACTACTTCATGGAGACGCTTAAGCTCGCATCGATGTCGGAGAAAAAGATGCGGCGTCATCTGAAAGTCGAAAATATAGAGGAAATTAATGACGCAGTGGAGAAAGGGCAGTCCGTGACTCTTTATCTCGGTCATTACTGCAACTGGGAGTGGGTGAGCTCGCTGCCTCTTCATATAAGCTCTGCCGCACGTTGCGCGCAGATATACCATCCGCTTGAAAACAAGGCATTCGACCGTCTGCTTTACAAGCTGCGCACGCGTTTTGATGCAAACAATATCCCGATGTCGGAGATCATGCAGCGTCTTGTACGGTGGAAGAAAGAGGGCGTGCCTACTGTCACCGGGTATATTGCTGACCAGGCTCCGGGACTCAATATCCATCTTTTCCTCGATTTCCTCAATCATGAGACCGGTGTCTATACGGGTCCGGAAAGAATTTCCAAATTCCTCGGAGCAAAGGCAGTCTACGCCCATATGAGCCGACCCAAACGGGGTTATTATACGCTGCGATTCATACCGGTGTCTGGAAATGTAAAGAAAGATAAGATGTTCGAGACCTCGAGAGAATATTTCCGCCTTCTTGAGGAGAATATACGCGAGGCACCTCAATACTGGCTGTGGAGTCACAGACGCTGGAAACGTCCGCGTTCGATGTTCAACGCTTTTCACGGTGACAAGGCGGAGGAGATGCTGTCGCATCTTTAAACAGTTTCTTAGGCTGCACCTTCGATACGTCATCTTTAGCACCTTTAACACTAAAATATCAGAATCTTCAAAGATTTTGATTAATTTTGCAGCGAAGTGTGTTTTCCCCCTTTTTTTCGGAACGCTTCCTTTAATATGAAAGATTTCTTTAAATTCATGCTCCGCTTTGCGGCACCTTATAAGTGGAATATCGTAATAAGTGTGATATTCAACCTTCTGACAGCATTCCTGACCCTGTTCTCGTTTGCCTTCATCATGCCGATTCTCAGAATGCTTTTCGGTCTTGACACACAGGAATATCAATACATGGCTTTTGAATGGGGTAATTTTGTTGGTTGCATTACCAATAATTTCAATTATTATGTGTCGAAGATGATTGTGGATCTCGGTGCATCCCCCACATTGCTTTTTCTTTGCGGCTCTCTGACTGTGATGACACTCTTCAAGGTGCTGTCTGCCTATACGAGCGAATGGTTCACCATCCCGATGCAGAACGGAGTCACCCGCGATATCCGCAATTCGATGTATTTCAAGATAGTCTCCCTGCCGATCGGCTTCTTCACCAACGAGAAGAAGGGAGACATAATGGCACGCATGTCGGGAGATGTCGCCGAAGTGCAGAGTTCTGTAATGTCAAGTATATTCAGCCTTGTGAAGTATCCGATCCTTATCATCTCCTATCTTGTGGCGATGATAGCAATCAGCTGGGAACTGACGCTTTTCGTCTTTATCATGCTGCCGATGATCGGCACTCTGCTCGGAGTGGTGGGCCGCAAACTCAAACAGCAGAATCTTCAGGGGCAGGAACGTTTCGGTTCCATACTTTCCAATATAGAGGAAACGATAGGTGGCTTGCGGATAGTGAAGGCTTTCAATGCCGAGAAGCAGATGGAACGCAATTTCTCAGCCGAGACGCAGGATCTTTACCGTATACACAACTCGATGTCGCGGCGATATGCGCTGGCGCACCCTATGAGCGAGTTTCTTGGCACACTTGCCGTGGCGATAATCCTTTGGTTCGGCGGCACGATCATTCTTTCAGGCAGTGAGTCGATCGATGCCTCCAGCTTCATCTATTTCATGGTGATATTCTATAGCCTTATAAATCCGGCAAAGGAACTTTCCAAGACATCATATACCATACAGAAAGGTATGGCGGCAATGGAGCGCATCGACAAGATTCTCGGTGCTGTCAATCCTATTCAGGATCCGGCTGCTCCAAGAAATCTGCCTGAAGACAGAGGCAAGAGTTCTGTGTCTTTCCGCGATGTCAGTTTCAGCTATGACGGCGAACGCGATGTGCTGTCGCATATCGACCTTGAGGTCAATCCCGGCAAGACAGTGGCTATCGTGGGGCAATCGGGTTCCGGCAAGTCTACACTTGTGGATCTTATACCGCGGTTCTGGGATGTGAAACGCGGCGAGATACTCGTTGACGGTATCAATGTGAAGAATCTGCGTGTGAAAGATCTCCGCTCCCTTATGGGAAATGTGAATCAGGAGGCGATACTTTTCAATGATACCATTTTCAATAATATCGCATTCGGCGACAAGTCCGCGACTCAGGAGGAGGTGGAGGCTGCGGCACGCATAGCCAACGCCCACGACTTCATCATGCATACGGAAAACGGGTATCAGACTGTAATCGGTGACCGCGGATGCCGTCTTTCCGGCGGTCAAAGGCAACGTATCAGCATTGCCCGCGCCATACTCAAGAATCCCTCCATCCTTATTCTTGACGAGGCTACATCGGCACTTGACACTGAAAGTGAGCGCCTTGTTCAGGATGCCCTTGAGAAACTGATGAAGGACCGCACAACGATAGTCATAGCCCATCGCCTTTCGACGATTGTCAACGCCGACATGATATGCGTGCTTCAGGACGGGAAGATAGTGGAGACCGGAACTCATTCGGAACTTATCGGACTTGGCGGAATATACAGCCGTCTGGTAGATATGCAGCAGGTCTGAAAGTGTGCGGCATATACTTTTTAATACATCGGAATTATGGAAGATAAAGAGAAAAATCTTGACAACCTTGAGAAACTTGTGGAAAAAGAGGAGAAGGTGACAGCGCATGACATGTGTTCTGCCGAAGAGGAGAAGGTCAATGATGAACCTGAAAAAAAACTCACTCCGGAAGAGGAGATAGAGGCTCTCTGGGCGGAAAGACTCCATCTCACGCCGCCTCCCTATCCGGAGCCGCAACAACCGCCTGTGGCACCTGCCGATCCCCTTCAGCCACCGGTGCCACCGGTCGTTTCTCCGCAGCCTTTCGCGCATCGCCCTGTGCCGCCATGTCCCGCGCCGGAGAGGGAGCCGATGCCGCAGACACATCTTGTGTGGTCGGTGCTCGCTACTGTGATGTGTTGCCTGATACCCGGTATTGTGGCGATTGTATATAGTACTATGGTCAGCTCCAGATATTATGCGGGAGATCTTGAGGGTGCCCGCCGTGCGTCGCGTATGGCTGAATACTGGATTATAGCGTCTGTGGTTACAGGAGTTGTCGCAGCTGCGGTTTATCTTCCTCTGTCATTGCTGGCTTGAAACGCCGCAATGCATATATTCTTGTCGGAGTCGCTGTCGCAGCGGTCTGTGCCGTGTATTTCGCCGTGGATCCTGCGGCATCGAGGTTTGTGCCGAAATGTCTCTTTCATCAGCTGACGGGATGGCAGTGTCCCGGCTGTGGCAGCCAGCGCATGCTTCATGCCTTGCTGCATGGCGATATTGCCGCCGCATGGCACCACAACGCTGTTCTGCTTCTGCTTCTGCCGTTGCTTGCTCCTCTTCTCTGGCTTGAACTGAACAGGACAAGGCATCCGCGCCTCTATATGCGCGTTCACTCTGTCTCTGTTGCATTGACGGCAGTGTCTCTGCTTGTCGCATGGTGGATTTTTCGTAATATATTTCTTAGTTAGGATGTTCATAATCGGATATATGGCGAGTGGCAAGACTACTTTTGGCAGGGCTCTCGCACACCGCATGGGTCGGGAGTTCATAGACCTTGATTTTTATATAGAGCAGCGTTTCCGGAAAACGATTGCGGAAATTTTTTCCGAAAAAGGGGAGGAGGAGTTCCGTCGCATGGAGACGGCTATGCTCCGTGAGACAGGTGAGTTTGACAATGTTGTAATATCATGTGGCGGCGGCACGCCATGTTTCAACAACAATATGGAATACATGCTTTCACGAAGTGATGTGGTCTGGCTTGACGCCACAGTCGATCGCATTGTGGAGCGTCTTGTGATTAACAGTTCGCGACGTCCGCTGATAAAAGGGAAGTCTCCGGAAGAAATCAGGCAGACAGTGGAAAAAGGGCTTTCAGACAGAATCGGTTTCTATTCGAAGGCGAATATCCGTTTCAGCGGGGAGCACCTTGAAGACAAACGGCAGATAGCCAATGCCATCGACAGATTTCTTGACCTTTATCATGATATAAAATAGCAAGGACAAGGAGTATTAAAATCTTAATATATGTTAAAATTCAAGGTTTGAATTGTTAAAATTGATTTCATAATATAAATAAACGCATAAAATCTGTATCTTTGCCTTTGCTTTGTACTTTGAAGGCTTATTGCGTCCTAAGCATTTATACCGCCATGAGACTCGTTAACCGCAATTAAGACAAAGGACAGATATAATTCCTGAAAAGCCGACTGCATATGCAGTTTTAATTTATTGGTTTACCAATAAATTAAATAATGCCTGAGCGGCTTTTGGAATTTTAGATTTACCCGTTAGGAACAGAAGACTGTATTGAAAAATATATTCTAATAACCAAATGTAAAACTAAATTCATTCTTACATGAAGAACAACTGTTTTCAGCTAAACAGGAAGTTTTGGGTGACAATGGCAATGCTGCTGGCACTCGCACTTCCCTCGCTGGCTCAGAAGATCACTGTCACGGGACACGTGACTGATGAGCAGGGCGAAGACCTGATCGGTGCCACGATTATGGAAAAGGGCACCTCCAACGGCGTGTCTGCCGACATTGAAGGCAACTTCACCATCAATGTTCCGGCGAATGCGACGCTGGTTGTGAGCTATGTAGGCTACGACCCCATGGAGGTGGCGGTCAACGGTCAGAAACATCTCAACATCGTGATGAAGACCAACGCCCAGATGCTGCAGGAGACTGTGGTGATCGGTTATGGTTCTGTCAAGAAATCGGATGCCACCGGTTCTGTTGCCGTTATCAATCCCGGCGAAATCGAGGAAGGTATTTCTACCTCGGCACAGGATCTGCTTACCGGTGCAAGCCCGGGTGTGGTTGTGACCAGCGGTGGCGGTAGCCCGGAAGGTGGCGCCACAATCCGTATTCGTGGCGGTTCATCGCTTTCTGCATCAAATGATCCTTTGATCGTGCTTGATGGTGTGCCTTTGAGCAATGACGGTGTGCAGGGTATGGCTAACCCCCTTGCAATGATTTCTCCCGATAATATCGAGTCGATGACTGTGCTTAAGGATGCTTCAGCAACCGCGATTTACGGTTCAAGGGCATCAAACGGTGTCATAATCATTACCACTAAGAAAGGTAAGAAGGGTCGTCCGCAGGTTAATTTCTCTGCTAATGTCAGCGTTAATACCGCTCGCCGTACGTGGGACGTTCTCGATGCCTCACAATTCACAGCCCTAATCAAGGATTACTGGGGAGAGGATTCATCTGCAGCAGCAGCTCTTGGCACTTCCGATACTGATTGGCAGAAAGAGGTGCTCCGCACATCTGTGTCGCATGACTATTCTCTTAGTGTCGGTGGAACAGCCGGTTTCCTCCCGTATCGTGTCAGCGGAACTTTCACCGAGTCAAACGGTATCTTGAAGGATAGCCAGATGAAACGTGTTACTGCCGGCTTCAATCTCACCCCCGAGTTTTTTGATGGAAAACTCAAAGTCTCGGCGAATGTTAAAGGATACTATGTGCGCAACACGTTCTCTAACGAGGGTGCTGTCGGCGCTGCTGTCGCATTCAACCCTACAGTGCCGGTGATGAGTAATATCGCATCCGGTAATAGCGATTTCCCTTATTTTTACAATGGATATACTTCTGTAACTACAGACAGCTATAATTCCTGGAATATCAACGGTACAGTGAACCCTCTTGCTGTTATCAAAGATCGCGAAAACGTGTCTAACGTATATCGCTCCAATGGTAACTTGCAGTTGGATTATGCTTTTCATTTCCTTCCGGAACTCCGTGCCAACCTGAATCTCGGTTATGACGTGAGCAAGTCTAATGAGTATAACCTCCTCCAGCAGAACTCGCCTACATCATGGAACGAAAACATCAAGAATGGTGCAGGAACCCGTTATGAGGTTTATGAACTTCGCCGCAATACCCTCCTTGATTTCTATCTCAATTATAAGAAGGAGTTTGACAAGATCTATTCTACGCTTGACGTGATGGCGGGTTATTCCTGGCAGCGTTTCGATGCTCATGGCAATAACAACGGTACGATATTCACTTCAAAGGGATTCTTCGGTCCTGCAACAACTGCAGGAGTTCTGACAATTAATCCTGATACTGCTGATCCAGGCTCTCATATTTCTCCTGACTATTATTGGTCTACAGGAAATCTTATGCTTGTAAGTTTCTTCGGACGTCTCAATTATTCATTCAAGGATACTTACCTGCTTACGTTCACACTCCGTGACGATGGAACTTCACGCTTCTCGAAAGACAACCGCTGGGGTCTATTCCCCGCTTTGGCTCTTGCATGGAAGATCAATAACATGTCGTTTATGGAGTCTGCAACTAATATGAATGAGTTTAAACTCCGTCTGGGATGGGGTGTTACCGGTCAGCAGAGCGTTGGCGGTTATTTCCCGTATATGCCTGTATATGTATCTACCACTCAGGGATCTTATTACCCTAATATGATCAATGGACAGTATGTTAACGCAGATGGTCAGCTTATCTCCAACACGCTTTATCCCGGTGTATATAACCCTGATCTCAAGTGGGAGGAGACAACCACCTGGAACGTGGGTCTCGATATGGGATGGTGGAACAACAGACTTACCGTGGCTCTTGACTGGTATCTCCGTAATTCAAAAGACCTCCTCTCTTTTGTGACTGTAGCTCCGGGTGCGGCAACTTCAAACATGATGGACCAGAATATCGGAACGCTCCGCAATATAGGTGTGGAGGCAACTATCGGTGCAAAACCGGTCATGACCGATGACTTTACCTGGAACACAAGCTTGAATGTGGCGTGGAACTCAAACGAGATAACCAAACTCAATAACACTGCAGATCCGAATTCTTATATCGCTACCGGTGGTATATCCGGCGGTACGGGTAATAATGTTCAGGCGCACAAGGTAGGCTATCCCGCCTATACTTTCCACCTTTACGAGCAGGTGTATGACCAGAACGGTCAGCCTATCGAAGGTTGTTATGTAGACCAGAACGGTGATGGTACAATAGACGACAATGACCGCGTTTTCCGTCATTCAAGAGATCCTAAAGTGACGATGTCGTGGAATAATACATTCTCTTGGAAAAACTGGGATTTCGGATTCCAGCTCAGGGCTTCCATCGGCAACTATGTTTACAACGATGTCGCTTCGACCCACAGCACACTCTCTGACACATACAATACATCCGGTATTCATAACCTTGTTGATACGGATTTCTACTTCAAGGGTGGTCAGACAACCAATACTTATTATTCCGATTATTGGTTGCAGAATGCGGGATTCGTACGTTGCGACAACATAACTCTCGGATATACATTCAACAATCTGTTTAGCGACAAGCTTCGTCTCCGTCTATATGGTGCGGTTCAGAATCCGTTTGTCATAACAAAATACAAAGGACTTGATCCGGAGGTGTTCGGTGGTATCGACAACAACGTATATCCGCGCCCTGTTACATGCACGTTCGGTCTTGTGGCTACATTCTAATCTCTCATAAATATAGATTTAATAAATATGAAATCATATATCAGCAAAATTTTCATTGGCGCTGCCCTGTTTTCTATGACAGGTCTTGTTTCCTGCGTGGGAGATCTGGATCAGCTTCCCAATGACCCCAATTCTATCACTTCCGGTAATTTCGGAGAGGATCCTCAGAAATATCTTTCCGAGGTGATGGCGAAATGCTATTCGTCGCTGGCTGTTTCCGGTCAGGGTGGTCCTAATGGAGGTTCGGATATTTCCGGTCTTGACGGAGGTACTTCCAACTGGAGCCGTGTTATCTTTATGCTTAATGAGTTCACAACCGATGAGGTTACATGGATATGGCCAGATGTCGGAGTGTTCGATCTTTGCACAGGCACATGGGGTTCTTCCAATGGCGTGCTTCAGGGTGCTTACGGACGTCTTTACACTCACATTGCCGTATGTAACGACTTCATAAGGTCGGTTAACGACGGAACATTTACAATAGATGCGCAGACAAAGCCCCTCGCGGACCAGTTCGTGCTTGAGGCTCGTGCATTGAGAGCGCTGTCATATTATTATGTTATTGATTTCTTCGGGAATGCTGTCCGTGCGTGGGACGACATGAAATATGGAGAGGTTCCTCCCCAGACTACTCGTGCCGAGCTTTTCAGACTTGTTACGGATGATCTTGAAGACGTGCTCGCTAATTTTAAAGAAAGCGGTGTATATGGACGTGTTGGTAAAGATGGTGTCGAGGCTCTTCTCTGCCGTTATTACCTTAATGCAGAGGTGTTCACCGGCACTCCGATGTATGACAAATGCTGGCAGCATGCCGAAAATATCATCAAACGTCACAAGGGTTCCGGTTTTCAAGGATCTGGTCTTGCCAAAGATTATCTTGCCCTGTTTTGCGCAAACAATGACAAGTTTGCTCCCGGTGGAAGCCTTCAGGATCAGAATGAAATCCTTTGGACAATACCTTATGAGTATCCTTATACGGAAAGTTATGGCGGCACAATGTTCTTTATCGCGGCTGCTACTTCTGCAGCCAGCATGCCGACCGTGCTTTACGGCTTGAATGCCGACTGGAGCTGTATGCATGCCCGCGAGCAGTTTGCTGACAAGTTCAACTTTACAGGCGGTGTGAGCGCGGACGGTCGTACATACCTTTGGTGCACCGAAAAGCAGGGATTCACAAAGGAGAATGATGAGTTTACTGTGTTCACAAGCGGATATGCGGCAATCAAATATACAAATGTCAAGGCTGATGAAAATGGAATGCTTCGCCGCAACACTTATGTTGATAGTGAGCGTGGTTTCACGTTCAATTGGGCAGGCATCGGTGAGGTTAACGGACTTCCGGCCCAGACTCAAGAGTTTGCAAGCTCAGACTTCCCCATTATCCGTCTTGCCGATGTTTATCTGATGGCAGCCGAGTGCTCGCTCCGGGGTGCAGGGGAAAAGGAAAAGGAGAAGGGACTTGAGTATGTCAACTATCTCCGTTCTCGAGCCGGCGTTGATGCATGGGTTAAAGATCAATTCACTCTTGATAATCTTCTTGACGAGCGCAGCCGTGAACTTTATTGGGAAAACGTTCGCCGCACGGACCTTATCCGTTTCAATAAATTCACAGGAAGCAGCTATACATGGGCATGGAAAAACAACATGCGTAACGGAGGTGCGATACCTGAATACATGAACCTTTTCCCGCTTCCATCCGATGTTGTGGCAACATATGGTTCAAACATGAAGCAGAACCCCGGTTATTAATCTGTTAAATTAAAAAAATTATCAGAAATGAAAAAGATATCATATTTAATGGCTTTGCCGGTGCTTATAGGTGCATGCTTCACAAGCTGCAAGGAGGATACCCAGCCCCGTCTGGAGGTTCCTACCGAGTTTGTGCTCAACACCCCGGCTATGGCGGATCAGACATATATCTTCCGTGCTGACGAAAGTTATCAGAACCTCAATGATATAACCTTTACAGTATCCCAGCCTAACTACGGGCTTGGTTGCGTTCCGACTTATACTGTGCAGCTGGCTAAAAGTGAAGCCGGTTTTGCAGCATGGGATGAAGCTGAGACAACAGGAAACGTGGAGACGGATAATGCTATCCTCGGTGACGATGGCTTGCCTTTGGCATATACGCTTCCTGCGTTTACTTCAACTTCCGCAGTGCTCAACATTGACGGAACCTCTTTCTGTGAGGCTGTGAATACCCTCTATGGCTTCAATATGGATAATTATAATAATGAGGTTGTCCCGGTTTCTGTGCGTGTGCATGCTGCGATCGACAATGCTCCGCAGAGCCACATATGGTCGAATGCCGTGAATATTTCAGTGTCTTCTTATATCCCGGTGAAAGACCCCGGCAAGTTGTATCTTATCGGTCAGCCTACAGGCTGGGACATAAATGCGGATAAGGTATATCTTGAGGAAACCGGTATCGGAACCAAGATTTATTTCGGAAACGTGTTTATCCCTGCAAATGAGCCGGGTGTGGATGGCAAGGATGATTTGATCAACTTCCAGTTCCGCTTCTATAGCCAGCTTGGTGACTGGGAGAGCTTTGCAGTAGGTTCTCAGAATGAAGACAACCCTGTGGACATAACTTTCGATTCTGAGGGTGTATTCAACGGTCCGGTATTCATGAGTGTTGAGAAAGGTGATAAACTTGGTAAGGGTTCATGGCAAGACAAGACATGGACGGGTGGCAATCTCGAGATTACCGTCAACCTGAAAGATATGACTATCAAGATGCAAAAGGCTGAGGGTAAGAAAATCTATGCCATAGGTAATTTCCAGGGCTGGGATATCAATAAAGATAACTGTGCTCTTGGGGAGACTGCACCGAACTCGAATATATACGAAGGCACTTTTGATGTGACGGATCCTGCAGGCGGTATTGAATTTGCAATCTATACGGAGCTTGGCAATTGGGATGCTAATTTTGTAGGTCCCAAAGAGGGCGAGGAGACATTCTCTGTAGCCTCAGGTCCGTATAAGGCATCTGTTATGGCACGAAAGGAAAACTTCAAGTCTGAACAATGGACTGCACCCAAGGTCAAAGTGAATGTTGATCTTAACAGCTATACAATAACTATAGAGGGAGCAGAATAGTAAACCGATAGCAATCATAAACTTCCGGAGCCTGCAGGCTCCGGAAGTGATAAACAACTAAAGAAAATATGAAAAAATATAGTATATTTCTGATGGCGGCTCTTGCTTTCGGCTTCACGGCTTGCGATGACAAGAGCGACCTCGGTATCGCACAGGAGAATCCGCAGGAGCCGATTGTTGAGGCAAACGGGCTTACGCTTACTCCTTCCGAAGCATATTCTTCAACTATCGATCTTGAGAATACTGTAGGTAAGCAGATCTCAGTCGTGTCTATTGCCGATGCATCCGGGCTGCCGGAAAACGCTTCTGTATCGTTGCAGCTTGCAATATCCAAGGATGAAAATATGGCTGATGCCATAGTGCTTCCTCTTGAAAACGGAGCAGTGTCTTCTGATGATATGGAAAAGGCAATCGTCAAGTTCTATAATATAACTCCGGAGGTTGTCAAGCCTTGGATGGGAATCATCGCTTATGCCAACATCGGTTCTCAGCAATCGCGTCTCGGTGGTGAAGGATTCTATTATCTCAAACAGCAGGTGAATGTGCTTCCGGTTGATGCAAAACTGGATATCGAAAACACTTACTTCCTCGGCGGAACATTAAGCCAGAAGATGGAACACAGTGACCTTCACGCCTATGTGGATAATAACTTCATCGCTATCTTTGAAGTCACCGCCGCAGAGGCTTCCGCTGGATTCAAGTGGAGTATTGTTCCCGGAAGCGTAGAGGGTAACGCAACTCCGGCTCAGTGTTTTGGACCTTCCGGTGACGGGACGACTCTTGCACTCGGTGCCGAAGGCACTATCACAGCACCCGGACGTTATCGTCTTGTGGCAAATATGCTTGAGAAGACTTATACGTTATCGTTCGCTTACGAAGTGCTTTACACTCCGGGTTCGGGCAATGGTTGGAGCCAGGCTAACAGCATGCAGCTGTATACTGATGACTACGCAACTTATTTCGGTTTCACAAGAACAGGCGAAAATGGCGTTGCAAGCGGTGAGTTTAAACTGTGTGCCACTCTTGATAACTGGGATGTGAACTGGGGGCTCAACAATGGTGTCCTTACTCCCAACGGAGACAATATCGTGACTGCTCCGGCAGGAATGTGGTGGGTGAAAGCCAACCTCAACGGATTGAGTCTGCAGACCCTTCTTTTGGAAAAAATAGGAGTGATCGGTCTTAATGGTGACTGGAATAATGACATATATCTGACACCGAGTGCGGACATGCTTACATGGACAGGCATTATAACAGCCGAGGGGGATACAGAATTTAAGTTCCGTCTCAATGGTGGTTGGGATGCAGATCTTGGTGGTTCTGTCGAGAAACTCGTTGCCAGCGGTAGTAATATGCCGATCTCGGCAGGAACTTACGAGGTTACACTTGATCTGACAAAAGTGCCTTACACCTGCACGCTGACAGCTAAGTAAAAGACCTCGGCGTTTGTTTTCGCTCAATAAAGGGGCATCTGCATTTTGTGCGGATGCCCCATCCTTTGATGGGACCGAATGGGGCTGGATAGGGCTGGATAGGGCTGGATAGGGCGAGATGGGGCGCGATGGGGTTGGATAGGGCTGGATGGGGCGCGATGGGGTTGGATAGGGCTGGATGGGGTGCGATATGGCTGAATGGGGTTGGGATGGGATCCCTATCCCCATATTACCCTATCCAGCCCTATTCAGCCCCATCTCACCCCATCGCGCCCCATTTCGACCCTGCCAGACCCTATAGGGTGTCGGGGAGAGGCTGACGACCTGCCGCGTGCCGCATACGGTTGATTGCTTCGCGTGCCTCTCTGCGACAGGCGTAAAGTTGTTCGGTCAAACCTCCGTTTTTGAGAAATTCAGATTCTTTATAATAAATGAATTTCTGAAGCATGTTGTCTTCCTGGTGAATGAGTGTCATGGCGAGGTTGACTATGGTTTCGACGGAACGTGTCTGGAGTTTGTCCTGGTAGATGGTGGGATTGTCGTTTGTTCGGCAGAAGTTTCTTAGTTGTTCTGTGCGGGGATCTGTGGTTTCCCAACAGGGGATGCGGTTGAACATGAGGTAATCCTTGTAGTCTTCCTTTAATTCGTGCAGTGAACCGCGTGCGATGATGAGTAGTATAAGTCCTGTCTTTTTTGAGCCGGCATCATCGATGACTCCTTCAACTATGTTCTGTTTTACGGAGCGTGCCGCTCCTGTTATCTGGGCAGATAATTTGGAATCTTTGATAAATCTTTTATTAAAGATGTCTGTGACTGCCGAGATCACCACAGCTTTTTTATAGACAAAAAGGTCTTCGTAAGAATTCTGTCGAATAGGGCGTCGCTGAGGAGTCATAAGCAATCTATGTTGGTGATTATCGCTAAATTATACATTCTTCCAGAAATATGCAAATAAATTTGCATATTTTTATGCGAGATAGGGCTGGATGGGGCTGAATGGGGCTGAATAGGGTTGGATAGGGCGCGATAGGGCTGGATGGGGCTGGATGGGGCGCGATAGGGCTGGATAGGGCTGGATAGGGCTGGATGGGGCTGAATAGGGCGAGATGGGGCTGGATTGGGTTGGATTGGGTTGGATGGGATCCCTATCCCCATATTACCCTATCCAGCCCTATTCAGCCCCATCTCACCCCATCGCGCCCCATCGCACCCTGCCAGACCCTATAGGGTGTCGGGCGCTTTGTCGATCAGGTCGAGGAACTGGTCGAGCTTGGGTGTGATGATGATCTCGGTGCGGCGGTTTTCGGCGCGTCCGGAGGAGGTGGAGTTGGTGGCGATGGGGTTGTATTCGCCTCTGCCGCCTGCGGTCAGACGCGAGGGATCGATGCCGAAGTCATTCTGTAGCGCCTGAACCACGGATGATGCCCGTAATGCGGAAAGATCCCAGTTGTTGCGGATGTTGGTGCGCGAGATGGGAACATTGTCGGTGTTGCCTTCAACCAGAACGTCATAATCCTTGTAGTCTTTTATTATCTTGGCAATCTTGCCGAGGATGTCCATTGCCGCGGGTGAAATGTCGTAGCTTCCGCTCTTGTAGAGCATGTTGTCGGCAAGGGATATGTAGACCACTCCCTTGAGTACTTTTACATCTACATCTCTTAGCTCATCGGTGTTGAGCGAACGTGTCAGGTTGTTGGTCAGTACCATGTTGAGCGAGTCGGATTTCGATTTGGCTTCCACAAGTTGCTTTATGTATTTGTTTGAGGCGTTGATTTCGTCTACAAGCTTGGCGATGTTCACGCTTCCCTGATGGTTGTTTGCCATTGCCTGGTCAAGGGAGGATTTGATTGCTCCATATGCCTCCTTGAGGTCGGCGTTCTGGGCTTTCAGATCCTTTAGCATCACTTCCATGCTTTTTGTGTTGGCATTGCATTCGATGAGTCCCTCATTTGCCGTGCGGTATTGGTCCGCCATCTGATTATACTTCTTGTTGGAGACGCAGCTGCCGAGGGTGAGCGTCAACGCTGCGGCTGCTCCAATGATGATTCTGCTTTTCATAAACTAAGGTGTTGGTTATATTTATAATCCAGAATCATGCGCAAGTGTTCATTTTCTTGTCTGTCTGTAATTCATTCTATATGTCTTAATCGCCCCTTCCTGTAATTCATTCTATCTGTCTTTGTTGCTATTGCTGTAATTCAGTTACCTCTCTTTGCTGCCTTCCCGGTGATTTATTCTTCTTGCGTTTTCCGGCTTTTCGAAGAAGAAAGGGGGAGAGGAGGTCCGCTATTCAATGTTTTTGTAGTCGCGCAGGAATTGAGACAGATGGTACAAACCTATCGCGAGTCCGAAGAATGCCCCGGTTGCCATGCCTGCAAGAAGATAGATATCGCCCGAATTTGCATATGCAAGCCAGCCAAACAGGATGAGTGCGAAGGGAATAAGAATCATAACAAACTGCAGATGCCGTTTGCGATAGAACATGGCTTTTTCGGAAACTTCTCTGACAGACATACGAACGCAGTCTATGCTGCCGATGCCGTAATAGAGCCACCAGTCCATGGTGAAGCATGTTATGAAGTAAACGGCAAATGCGATTGCAAGCCAGATTCCGTTGTTGTGCGGGAATATTCGTTGATTCAGGAATATAAGGGATGTGGGGCAGGCGGTCATGCCTGCTATGGCAAACAGGCGGTATCGCTTCTGCAGCCGTTCGAGCGATGTGAGGGGGGTGCCGTGGCGCATGTCGCCGGCAGTCTTGATGCCTTTGGATTCAGAGGAGAGACTGCGGGTTGTGTCGCGCCATGCGGATTTCATGTCTTCGGGATTCATGTCTTTTGTTTTTAGATGGTGGGAATTGGAATCTGTCAGGATTCAATCTGTTACTATAGTATGGGGGGGAGGAGCCGTGTCCTAAGATGTTGAGAGAGGGGATGTGAAATGTGATTATTCGAATTTATGCCGTATGCGCGTGAGCTTCTCTTTTATGCGGTGAAGGCGGGTGGCTACTGTGTTTCTCGGCATACCCATGACAGCAGATATGTCGTCATATCCGGCATCATCAAGCCACATGAGGATAATTGCCTTGTCTTCTGCATGCAGAGTGGCAATGAGGCGATGCAGTGTCTCTATGCGTTCGCGGTCAGTGTCGGGTTCATCGCTTACAAGGTCATAAAGTCTGTCAAGGCTTTCCGAGGCGTGGGTGTGGCGGATCTGTTTGCGTATGGTCGATACGCAGGAGTTTATGACTACCCGGTATATCCAAGTGCGTGAGGAGGAATCACCCTTGAATGAGGGTAGCCCGCGCCAGATGTTTATCAATGCGTCCTGACGGAGATCGTCATATTCGGCAACAGAACCGGAGTATGAGAAGCATATGGCGGAAATCAGCGAATCCTCGCGCCTTATCAGGTCAAGGAATTCCTGTTCCTGATTTCCCGAACAGGAGCAAGATATTTCCGCCTCCGGTGATGACATCATGACCAGAGCGAGCGCGAAAAGAGAACGCAGAGGAGAGGAATCGTATGGTGTTATTGTTTCGACTGTCATTTTGTTATTGTAAATAATTCCCCAAAATTAGGAAATCATAGCGTTAGACGCAACCATAAATCGGATAGTTTCAGATAAAACCGGAAAAAGAAGGAATTGGTAAAAATCCCTCAATAAAAGAAAAAGCCTGCAATTATTTCCGGCAGCTGCTTAAATAAAATGTGATGGATTTGTAGAATAAATAAAATTTCATAACTTTGCAAAAGTCTTTTCAGAAAGCAACAATAATAACTATAAACCATTTCGAGATGAAACTTTACAAATTATCCTTGACAGCGGCGGCATTGGCTTTTGCTGTAGCCGTCAATGCACAATCAACGTTCAAATCTTCGTTGCCGGTGAAGCCCGGCAAGGGTGTTACGGTTGCCGGAACGGTTGAATGTGACGGGAAGCCTGTTGCCGGTGTAACTGTCTCAGACGGATACGAAGTGACAAAGACCGACAAGAAGGGTGCCTATTACCTTAAATCGAAAAAACAGAATCCACAGGTGTTCATTACAACACCCTCCGGTTATGAGGCTGTGCGGGAAGATGTGGTGCCTCAGTTCTGGGCTGACTTCACGATGCCTGCCGACAAATATGAACGCCTCGACTTCTGTCTGAAGAAAACGGATAACAAAAAACACGCGGTTATTTTCCTTGCGGATATTCATCTTGCCAACGAGCGCAATGATGTGGATATATTCTCCGGTCCTTATGTAGACAGGATAAAGGAGGAGGTGAGCAAACTGAAAGCTGCTGGTATTCCTGCCTATACAATCAATCTTGGTGACGGATCGTGGGATTTATACTGGTATGCGCATCAGTACAGTATAAATGATCTGCGCGGAACGCTGAACGAGGCTGACTATCCCACGGCATTCTTCAATGTTATGGGAAATCATGACAACGACGGAGCCACTCCGGCAGGGGAGGGGGCTGATTTCCGGGCATCGCTTCCGTATCAGAAAACTTTCGGTCCGCGGTATTATTCGCATAATATAGGCGATGTGCATTATGTATTCCTTGACAACATAGACTATATCAACGATACTCTGGAAAATCCGAGTTATCCGGGGATAACAGGACGCCGCAATTATAAGGAGAATTTCACACAGGATCAGCTTGACTGGCTTAGGAAAGACCTTGCCGGAGTCTCTTATGACACACCGGTGGTGGTGAGCATGCACTGTCCGCTTTTGCGCTGGAAGAAGAACGACGGCTCTGCATACAGGCTCAAGCCGGAAGAGACAAGTTCTCGCGAACTGCTATCCATTCTCAAGCCATATAAGAATGTACATACATTCTCAGGGCATTCGCACAGACAGTGTATTGTACGCATGCCGGAGGAAGAGCAGAATCTCGCCGACCACAACATTTCCGGTGCTTGCGGTTCATGGTGGCGCACGAGAGCTACCGGGCTCAAGAATCTTTGTCCGGACGGCACGCCTGCAGGATACGAACTCTTTACGGTTGACGGTTCAGACCTTAAGTGGGAACACAAAGCTTTCGAATATCCGGAAGACAGGCAGTTCTATGCGTGGGATATGAACGGAGTGAAGGATTATTTCGCCAATAACCGGGAAATGAGGGCATTTCTTAAGAATTATCCGAAATGGACAGATTACAGCGATGTGCCAGAGAATTATATATATGTGAATCTGTGGGCATGGGATCCGGAAGGGACGCTTAAGATAACCGAAAATGGCAAGGAACTCCCGGTGGAGATTGTGACCGAGGAGAATCCTCTTTATACAGTGTCGTATATGGTGCGTAATACGATATGGCTCAATCAGGTAGAGAACAAAGGTTATCAGAAGCCGCGCAAGTTCCAGCTTTTCCGCGCCAAGGCATCCACGCCCGATGCTCCGGTGGAGATTTCCTGGACTGACTTTTTCGGCAATGAAACGAAATCAACACTTGACCGCCCCGCTCCGTTCACGCTTGAAGCACTCTGACTCATGACAGAAACGGCATCTTAGCCGCCGTTGTGTTTCAGAATTTAGATAATTGGGAGGAATTTTGTAATTTTGCACAAAATTCCTCCCGATTGTTTTTCAACGTTCAAAGTCATGTGGATATTGCTTGCAGTCTGCTCCGCCTTAGGGCTTGGATTCTATGATATAATGAAAAAATTGTCGGTGCGCGACAACAATGTGCCGACAGTGCTTTTTCTCAATACTCTTTTCGGAACGCTGCTGATGTCGCCTGTAATCGTGATGAACCTCGCGCATGGCGGTTTCGGACTCAACGATACAGTTTACGGTCATCTGCAGATAATGCTTAAGGCGGTGATAGTGCTGAGTTCATGGATACTCGGTTATTTCTCTATCAAACATCTGCCTCTGACTATTCAGGGACCGGTCAATGCCTCGCGTCCGGTAATAGTTCTTGTCGGTGCGTTACTGGTGTTCGGAGAGCGTCTGAACCTGCTTCAGTGGCTCGGCATACTGCTTGGATTTGTCTCGCTTTTCATGATAAGCCGCATAGGGGCAGCCGAGGGTTTCTCTTTCAGGCGCAGCCGCTGGCTGTGGATGTCTATCGGGGCAACGATGCTCGGTGCGGTAAGTGCGCTTTACGACAAATATCTTCTCCGCAGCTATGCGCCTCTTGAGGTTCAGGCATGGTATTCACTTTATCAGGTGCTGATTATGGGGGTGATATTGATAGTGCTGGCGCGTTCCGGCGCATCGGGAGTGAGATTCCGCTGGCGGTGGTCGATATTAGGAATCTCGCTGTTTCTAACTGGCGCCGACATAGCATATTTTTATTCGTTGTCGCAGCCGGACTCGATGATTTCTGTTGTCTCCATGATCAGGAGGGGAAGTGTGCTGGTTTCGTTCGCATATGGTGTAATAGCGCTTCATGAGCGGCATATCCGCCGGAAACTCATAGATCTGGGCATACTTCTTTTGAGTCTACTGTTGCTTATTCTCGGATCGGGATAAACGGATTCTTGGAAAGTGGACATATCTGATTATCACCCGCCGCCCCTTTTCCCTATCTCTACTATGCCTGGGCACTTGCAGTGATTGTGTTCCTCTCAATCGTCTTCCTTTTTCCGCGCTCCATCAACACACGTTGAAAATTCGGCAATATAACAAAGTCAAGCCGCAACTGACAGGGAATTAGTCAGTTGCGGCTTGACTTTGTTGTCTTACCAGGATTCGAACCTGGACAGGCAGAACCAAAAACTGCAGTGCTACCATTACACCATAAGACAATCCTAAAGCTTCAGACTCTGCCCTCCCGGGAATGGGGATAGGGATAGGAAAAAGGAGAGCCGAGCCTCGAAGCTGTTGCAAAATTAATAAAAAATTTGCATGTCGCAAAATTTATTTTAGGCACCGGATTCAAAATAGTCTCAAGACGGCTTCAGCCAAAGTCTTGCGCCAAATGTCCGGAGTGCTATCAACGCGTTGATTTAAAATCTGTTGCGGTCGCGTGTGTATTTTTTCTTTAAAGAAGCCTCGAAGGCTTCGGAAAGGTTTGTTCCGGTCTGGTTGGCAATGCACGTCACGACCCATATCACATCGGCGAGTTCTTCGGCGAGCTGGGCGTGCACGTCTTTGTCAAGGTCTCCCGGTTTTGCTTTCTGGTCACCATATACTCTGGCGATGACTCTTGCCAGCTCACCTACTTCCTCAGTAAGCACCGCCATGTTTGTGAGTTCGGAAAAATACCCTTTGCCGACTTCACGGATCCACTTGTCTACAGCTTTCTGAATATCCTCAAGCATTGTCAGATTATTGAAAGTGCGCGTAATTCATCAATTATCTCGCTGCCGCTCAGAGTGCGACGGCGGGAGATTGTTCGTGCGAAGTCATCGATTGCGGGGTGGAGTCTCGGATTGCGGAAGATACGCCCCATATAGGAACGCGTTTTCTCGTAGATTGTGTCGATTTCGTCATCTTCGAGAGAACAGGTGTCGCGTCCTTCGCGGCTTATTTCATTGTGTATCGTGTCAAGCAGTTCTGCCGGGACATCCTGTCCCAGTCTGACCATGGATCTCGACATCACGTTTGAGATCACCATCGCCGAGGTGATATAGAAATTGCGCAGAAGGTTATCCCAGGTAGTTTTCGGGGAAATTGACGGCGAACCGGAAAAATAATACTGATGAGAGAACGTGACCATCGGGCCGTCTGAGTCGAGAGAGACGCCTGCCACGCGATCGATCGCATCGAGCGCGGCGAGCGAAATAGCCATCCCGGCAAGTCCGTATGCCTTATCGTCTTCATTCAGATATGTGAGGGTCATTGTGCTCATAAATTGTTTTTTTCTTACTTGATAACAAGCGGAGAGAAAATATGGTTTGCGAATCTTTTATATGCGGCGGTCAGAATGTCACACCGAATCCCGCCGCGAGTCTGATGCCCTGCTGAGGTAGTCCGGGCAAGAGCTCGTCGTGCCGGTTAAGGAGATTGTCTGCCTGCACCCATACTGTGAAATTCGAGGTTATGCCGTAGGAGGCGCCGAGATTGAGATAGGTAATGTCGGGGAGTCTCTTTGACAGGAGCACGTCGGCATCGGAAATCATGCCACCTTGATAATTACCTATGGTGTAGATATTGCGCACACCGCGATAATCATAGGCGAGTTTAAGTTTGAGAGTGCTCCACGGGTTCGTTTCAGCAGATATTCCGGCAGTCCAGCGCGGACGGTCATATCCGTTGAAATATCCCTTGTTGCCGTTTTGGGGCTGATAGTTTCCTTTTGCTACTATCTTTATGATTTTGCCAAGGTCATATGATGCGTGGATGCCGATGCTGAATCCGTGAAGGTTGCAGGTGTGGTCTTGGTTGTAATCATATGAAAGCGTGCGGTCGGCGTTGTCCATATAAACGGATTCCGGCAGACCGGGAGCAACCTGATTCAGATAATTGAGACTTTGCTGATACCATCCGCCGAGATATTCTCCACGGGAGATGCGGAATGCGAAATCCGCACCGGCTGAGAAACCCGAGAATGGACCGAAAGTAGCCCCGAGGCTACCGTCGAGAGGAGAATATACGGGTCGTGAGTTGCCGATAAGCGGTGATTGGTAATAATCACGTTCATAATTGGATGCCAGAGTGTTCAGACGACTGCCGCCAAGGGCATGAAGATAGAAAGCCACCGGACCTGCAAGATAATCCAGCTTGATATCCGGAGCCACGTGCAGGAAACTATAGCGGTCGTTCTCCTCACCGGCATTGAATGCGAGATCAATCTCCGCGCCAATGCGCACTAACAGCCTGTCGCGTGAAAAACTATAATATGGTGTCAAAGTTAGCATGCCATAGTTATCCGGTTGCACCGGACTGTAGCCGCCGTCAACCTGAGGATGGGAATAAAGGAGTATGTCGGTGTTGACATCTATGCCGATAGAAGATTTGGACGACATGGGGAAGTTTACACCTCCGAGAAGATTTATGTCTGTTTCCCTTCCTCCCGATGCGCGTTCAAGCATTATCCCCTCATCCGGCATACCGATTAACATCCGCTTCAGGGGTGAATAGGCTGAGCGGTATCCGAAATAGCGCACTCCGGCTTCCACATTCCATGTGATTTCATCTGACCTGTAGGGTGATTGCCATCCGAACCTTGCAGATATGTCGTTGAGTGTCTGTGTCGGAGCTTTAGGGGCATTTTCGTCCGAGAAACTGCTCCATTGAGGATTGTATCCGTAATAATTGAAGTTGCCGATATGCCAGTCTAACGCGCCGCTCAGTCTTCCTTTTCCGTTGAAGTCGTGAGATCCGTAGAAACCGATGGATTCATCGTAACGGTACATGCGGGTGTCTTTCATAGTTTCAGACACTTCCGGTTTCCACAGCGAGGTGGAATTGTGCTGCAGGCGCACGCCGAATGTAGTGTTTCTGTCATCAATGAAGCGGTATCCGGCACTCAGGGTGGAGTTCAGCCAGCTTCCGGCTCCCAGATCGAGATAGCCTCGGGAATCAGAATATTCCCGGGTATCGCGCCATCCGGTGGCGGGTAGTGGAAGGAGACTCGGGGCGAATGCAGCCGGAACGCTTCTCCCATCATATGAAAGCGGGTTGGTCTCCAGAGAGAATTTGACCTGTTTCGGGAAAGAATTTATGCGGTCGAGCCGAAAGACCTCCGGCACATATTTCCCGTCTACGGAAATCGATTGGTTATATTGAGCCGCTGCGGGTAACACCGAGACGGCGGCAAAGGCGTATATGATATGTTTCTTCATTACTTGAGAGCGTTGAGGCGTGATTTTATTGCATTAAGGATTTCCGGCTCGTTTCCGGGATAATTCTCGCGCAGGCTTTGCAGATATTCTTTTGCAAGATAAGCCTTGCCCTGCCCTTTATAGGCATCGGCAAGGAGGATGAATCCGCGGGCGAGCTGGAACTCATGAGGTGTTCCGGCTTCAGTAAATTCAAGCAAAACCTTCTCTGCATTGGTGAAATCCTTGTTGTCGATATAATATTGTCCGAGTTCTACCGCAGCCTTGGCTCCGGCGATACCGGCGGGATTTGCCGCGAGAGAAGAAAGCATGTCAAGAGCTTCCTCCGTATTTCCCGAACGGAGCATTGCCAGAGCCTCGACAAGTTGCATCTCCTCTGCCTGGTCGGCACCTATGCCGCCGTTGTTGCGTGCCTTGCGTGCGTATTCGATACGTTCTGAATCGGATTGCGACGTGCGTGCTATTCCGGCATATGCGTCAGCCATGAAATCAGTTTCTCCTGTGTTTGCCAGAGCTTTGTAGACATCAGTAGCTTCCGATGCGCGCCCCGGTATGTCATTCTCCAGAATCTCGGCACGGAGGAGGAGGGCTTCCGGATATTGCACGGAATGAGGACGAGCTTCGGCAAGGTGTGCGAGAGTTTCCTCTGCTTCAACAAATTTCCCGGAAGACTGGAGCGAGGTTGCGATGTCAAGCAATACTGGAGCGAGGTATTTGCCGTCAGGATAGTCACGCACATAGTTTCTCAGAAGAGTTATGTCTTCTATATTACCGGCATAGGCAGTCTCCGCACTGTCGAATGCGAGCTGTTCCATTTCATCGGCATCGAGCTGTTTTGCTTCAGGAACACCGCGGAGGAATTCCGCATACTGCGGCAGCTCTCCCCGCGAAGCGTAATATTTTCTCAAGTCATCGTTGGCAATGGATGCCTCCTCGCTTGACGGCCAGGTGCGGATTATTTCCTTGTAAGTGTCTGCAGCCTGTTCCATTTTTCCAGCTTTCGAATAAGTAAGGGCAAGGTTGATCATCGCTTTCCTTGCCTGCACAGACTTGGGATATCTGGATGCAAGGCGGCTGAAGGCGTCAGCCGCTTTGTCATTACGGTCTATAGCCTCATATGTCAGAGCCTTCTCAAGAAGCACATTGGGCATCCATTTGGAATCCGGGAAATTGTTTTCAATCTCGGAAAGTTCCTTTATTTTTCCGTTCACATCCCCGTCAAGACCGAGCATGACGGCATGACGGTAAGAAGCATAATCCGCGTCTGAAGCATTCTCCGCTTTCGCACGGGCATAGGTATCGCGGGCTGTCCGGTAGTCACCCGTATAATACTGGCAGTCTGCCATCCTTGTGACAGCATCCGCCTTGAGGGTTGCGGGAAGAGCGGGAGATGCCGCCAGAGCCTTGGCAAACTCACGTGCGGCTGCCGCATATTTCTCCTGTTGATATTCGGAATAAGCGAGATTGTAAAGAGCCAAAGTGCGGTTGGAAGAATTGTTTTCCGATTTGAGGAAAGTATTGTATGCCGCCGATGCCTTGGCGTAATTCCCTTGCGAATACTCCGCATCGCCAAGCCAGATATGGGTCTGTGCTGCGAGCCTGCGGTCATGCGAGGCAAGTTCAAGCGAGCGGTTGAAGAATCCCGAAGCCTCCTGCGGACGTCCGTTGGTCATCGATTCGATTCCCAGTTCGTAGAGAATCTTCTGTTTGGCGGCAAGCACGTCTTTGGACGGGCGTCTTATCTTTTCGATGCTTGCGAGCGCTTTGGTATAGTTGCGCTCGTTGTAATATGCAGTTGCCAGATATTCCTCTACCTTGGGAGTATATTCCGAATTCGGGTAAAGCTTGATAAAGCCTTCCAGCATGTCTACCGAAGAGGAGAACGGCACTTTGCCACCTCTTGTCAGAGCTGCCACGTAGTTGTAGAGAGCCACTTCCGACACATTGCGGTCATAATCCATGCGCGCCGCCTTCTCGAACGCCATTGCGGCAGCATCATCGTTGCCGGTCTTCACATCGCATTGTCCGAGATAGAGCCATGCGCTTTGCGCAAGGTCATTGTCAAGTTCCGTAAGTGTGGCGAATTTTTCGGCAGCCGCCGAGTAATCGCCATCGGCATAGTCGGCAACGGCAAGTGCGTAAATAGCGTCAGGAGCGGGAGAACCGTCAATCAGCGAAATGTATTTTTTCAGGAAAACCTTTGCCTGCTGATAGTCGCCGAGTTTGAAGAAACTGAGACCGGTAATGCGGTTCAGCTCAGGTGCGAGTTCCGGATCGGAGAGTGAGCGGAGAAGTTCCTGCCCCTTTGCCGCCACTCGGTCGTATTCTCCACGGTTGTAGTCTATCTGAGTCATGTAATATGCCGCTTCAAGACCTTTTTCTCCGCTTCTCACTTTTGAGAATCCGGTGTATGCTTTATCGTAGTCGCCGTCGATATAGTCGAGATAAGCTGAGTAGAATGTGTATGCCTCTCGGTAAAGACGATTCTCCTTCAAGGCTTTCAGACTCTGTCTTGCCTCGGCGTAATGTCCGGTCTTGATCTGTGTCAGTGCATGCCGGTAGGTGTAGAGGGCGAAGTCCTCGCGGTTCAGGCGGTCGAAATCTATGCCGTCGTATTCCGTCAGGGCATCGGACCAGAGGTGATGGAAAAAGAAATAGTCACCCACGGAAAGTCTTGCTTCGAGAGCATGGGTGGATGCGGGGTAATCTCTGATGAAATTACGAAGCAGGGTAACGCATTCCGCATCGCCGCGTTCGTAATATGCACGGGCAAGCATGAACACGTATTCCTCTTTTTCGGTCTGGTTAAGGATTATGCCCTTGGTGTTTAGCTCGTTCAGCTGGTCGATTACTCCGGGGTAGTTTCCGCTTGAAAGCATGGTGCGGGCGCGTTCCAGATATCCTGCCGCAAGGGGAGAGAACCTTTCGGGAGATGCGCTGACCTGCGCTGAGGCGGTAGTAGCCGAAACTGCCGCTATCAGCGATATTATAAATTTATTCATTGTTATTGTCGTTTCAAGTTTCAGATTGTCAGTTTTTGTAATGTCGCTCCTTCACGATTCCATGCCGGAATGCGTAGAGAAGTTCTGACAGCTCATCGATCTGCGCCTGCAGTTCTTTCCCTTTGTCGGTGTCGCGCACTCGCATCCGGTGTCTTGACAGTTCCACAATCTGCGTTGTGGAAACAATGTCGGAACCGTTTCTTACAGCCTCCTCCGCAGAGGTGAACGGCTCATGCTGCACGAGCTGGAAACCACTGCTGTGGAACACAAGCGTGTATCCGGCGATGCCGGTGGTATTGTGATATGCTTTCGCGAAACCTCCGTCGATGACCATCAATTTACCGTTGGCTCGTATGGGACTCTCTCCCTTTGCAGCCCTGACCGGAACATGACCGTTTATTATATGGCGGTGTTCACCCTCGACTCCGAACGCATCGAGAATCATATCGCATACCTCCTCTTTGTTCCGGAGCTTGAAATACCACCCCTTCTCCTCGACATGTGTGGCGGGATCGTCAATGAAATATCGTTCGAAAGTCGCCATCTTGGATTTGTCGAAAAGGGGAGAGTCCGGTCCGCACCACAGGTACCAGAAGAAATCGCGGGCATATTTGCGTTCCTCTTCCGAAGAATCATCGTTGAACGCCTCGCGCATGGTCATTCCTATTTTATGCAGCAGTCCGCGACCTTTGTATTTCTTTCCGCATACCTCCACCTCCTTCATCGTGCCGTCTTCATTAAGAGGCAGGGAAGCGTGGAAGAGAAGGTTTGAGTTGTATATGCCATACATGCATCCGTTGGAGAAGAGGCAGTCGATATGCTTCATCAGTTTGTCGCTGACGCTGAATGAATGACGTAGCTTGTCGACAAGTTCCTTCTCCTCGTCAGTCATAGCTGTCGGGTCAGCGGGATCGAGTGTGGGGAAATTGGTGTCGTTGAGAGGATATTCCTTGCCATCGAGAGTGACGGTACCCTTCTCTTTGTCTATGCGCGAGAGCAGATCGCGGTCAGAGAGTCCCCATTCCGGATGCTCCCTTGCCATTTGCGCCTCCAGCTTAAGCTGGATTATTGCTATAGCCTTGTGCATTCGACCGATAAGAAGTCTGGATTTTTCTGTAAATGCGTTCTCTTCGTCATCCCCTGCGATATGAGGCATGAAGCGTGTGCAGGGGTCATCTCCGTATGTCTCCATGGCGAAGGTTGCGAGCGGCACCATGTTTATGCCGTAGCCGTCTTCCAGAGTCGCCATGTTGGCATATCTCAGAGAGAGCCGTAATACGTTCGCCATGCAGCATTCGTTGCCTGCCGCCGCTCCCATCCACAAGGCATCGTGGTTGCCCCACTGTATGTCGAACCTGCCGTAATCGCAGAGGATATCCATGATTATATGCGCGCCAGGTCCGCGGTCGAAAATGTCGCCAAGGATGTGAAGCTGGTCTATGCTCAGACGCTGGATCACGTTGCAGAGCGCGATGATGAATTCGTCTGCCTGACCTGTGGATATTATGGTCTCGATGATTCTTGAAAAATAAGCCTGCTTGTCATCGTCTGAAGGAGACTCGTGCATGAGTTCCTCGATAATGTATGCGAACTCACGCGGCAGAGACTTGCGCACTTTCGAGCGGGTGTATTTCGAAGACACCGACTGGCATACCTTTATGAGACGGTGCAGGGTTATATTGTAGAAATCCGCGAGCTGGTTTTCCGAAGCGCGGATAATCTGGAGTTTCTGCTCCGGATAATATATAAGCGAACAAAGCTCCCGGATTTCCTGCTCACGCATGGAAGTGCCGAAAAGTTCGGTAACTTTGCGTTTGATGTTTCCGGAAGCGTTTCGCAGAATGTGTCTGAAAGCCTCGTGTTCGCCGTGGATGTCGGCGACGAAATGTTCAGTGCCTTTAGGTAGATTAAGGATTGCCTCGAGGTTTATGATTTCGGTCGAGGCAGCGCTGATGTTAGGAAACGACTGTGCGAGAAGCTCAAGCACGCGCCGGTCGTTTTCAACGTGGGTCTCCGTTATGTTTTTCGATATTGGTGTCATTCCTTGAACGCGAAAAATATTATCTTGCAAAGATAGCAAATAGTTTTTATATTCGTGTTGCCCGAACGATAAACCAAATCAAAAAACTTAGAAACTGTTTAAATTTAATTCGAAATTTTTTATATAGTGAATCTTGTGGCTTCCTTGAGGTCTTTTATGGTTGTTTTCACCGAGTCTCATCGGTCACATAGCCCGCTATGCTCCCTCTTCGACTCGTAAAAACACCTCATAAAATCCTCTCAATGAACCTCACAATTAAATTTAAACAGTTTCTTAGAAACAGAACTCGTCTTGACTTATTTACGAAAGTTAAAATAATGATATTGTTAATTCTTTTTTCAACCTCAGCGGATCTTTCCGGTTGTTTTCACCCCTCTCATCACCGCCAACCGAAAGGTCGCCGGCTCTTCGAGTGGCGAAAACACCTCGGAAATATCTCGCTGATGTCAAGAAAAAATAAGTCAAGACGAGTTCTCACTTTTGGCGTGAACCGCTTCTAAACCGCTTATTATAAGAATCTGGTGAGATGGGTGGCGTAAATCATCAGAATTACGGTTGCCACGATTATGAGAGTCTCGAATATCGCCGCCACTATGACAGTGGTTTTTGAAGCTTTGCGGTAATTGAAAAGCACCGAGCCTGCCGTCCATGCCAATGCGACTCCGGGGATGATGAAACACAACGAGAAAGCCATGCATGCCGAACTGCATACGATAGGAACCAATGTTGATGTGCAATGGTCGAGATCCCAGTCCAAAGCATTTATCAGTATGTCATTACCGAATCCGTAACTCGCTATGAACGCGACGAGGAAAAACGCGAAGAAACCTGTTGCCACAAGTGTCGCGGCAACCCCGATGAGTCCGATGAGTCCCATCAGAAATTTGCCTAATACCTTAAACGCGTTTTCAACAAACGTGACTGAAGAATTGTCGGCTTCATGACCCAGGGGAGGAGTGGATGAGAGAACCTCCTGTCCGATGTTGTCTATAGTCACGGGGTTTCCCTGCGACTCAAGGATTCGTCGAGGATTGTTGGCGGGCGGAATTATCATCCATGCGATAAGGTAGAGAAGCACAAGCGGCCAGACATACGTAGCGATGCATAGTGCCGCATACAGCAGACGCATTATGTTGGCGTCCCATCCGAGATAGGTGGAGAGCCCTCCGAACACACCGCCGATCACTTTGTTGTTGAGGTTTCGGTAGAGTCTCTTCCTGGAAGGCTTTACAACTGAGTTTTCTGCATTGGTTTCATCTGTGTCCCTGCTGTAAGGCGGTGGAGGGGTGATTCCGTCGTTCATGTCTCCTATGTCAGCCGGTTTGCCCATGATTTCGATGACGCTGTTCACGTCAGCGAATGTTATGGCATTTGCGCCCGCTGAGATGCGCTCGTCAAAAAGTTCTGAAATCCGGCTTTCTATGTCTGTGACGATCTCGTCGCCCTCCGTTCCGCAGAAAGCGGCGCGGAGTTGTGTAAGATAATTGCTCAGAAGTTCGTAGGCGTCTTCGTCAATGTAGAATACTTTGCCGTTTATGTTGACAGGAAATGTTTTCTTCATGATCTGAGGGTTTTTAAATATTACGGGTTGAGTCTGTTGTTGAGTCTGATGTTGAAATTGAGTCTGTAGGCGGATTTGTATCTGTTGTGGCTGAGCCTGGACCTGTTTCCGGGTCGGGATCTGTTGTCAGGTCAGCGTCGGAGCCGTAAATCAAGTGGTTCACGGATTTTGAAATATCCTTCCACGACTGGTGCAGCTCGTTTAGAAAATGGATGCCCATCGGAGTGATGGAATAGTATTTGCGCGGGGGACCTGATGGAGATTCCTCCCAGCGGTAGTTCAGCAGACCATCGTTTTTCAGCCTGGTCATCAGCGGATACAAGGTGCCTTCCACCACTATCAGGTGAGCCTCTTTCATGCGGGAGATAATCTCGGAAACGTAAGCGTCGTTGCGGCTAAGCAACAGCAGCACGCAGAATTCGAGCATCCCTTTCCGCATCTGGGATTTCATGTTGTCAATGTTTGTTGCCATATGTTGTGACGTTGAATGTGAGTCGAGTTGTCTGAGTTATGATGTCAGAGGCATGAGAGGTTTGACACTGCAAAGGTATATGTTTTTATAGTACCATGCAATACAAAGTACTATAGATTAACATATATTAACAAATAAACTCTGCCGGATACCTATGCGGTTTTCCGGCAGAGTCATTATCAGTTATTTTCTGAATGTTGAGAGTATCGGTTTTGGATCAGCGGTTTACAAACTTCTTGCCATTTTTGATCACAATTCCTTTGTAAGAGCTGTCAACTTTCACCCCGAATACGTTGTAGAGTGGAGCGTTGTCATCAGTTGTGGCATTACCGATTTCTTCAACACCTGCTCCCGAATTGTCAGAGTATGTAAGCACGCGTATGCCATGTATGTAGGGATATTCAGTTAATGGCGTGATTTTTCAAGCAGAAAATGGAGCGTGGTCGCCCTATGGCGGTGCTGTTTTGATTATGAGGGCAAATTTTCAATTCTCGGCGCATAAAATATGACATTTCGGACAGATAGGGATACACTGATTCGCCTCCGATATGTTTCGGAGGTGAGGTGACAGTATGATTTTTCACGCTCGCTGTTTCTTCTTTTCTTCGATGGCGAGTTGTCGGGCGGCAAGCGTTGCGGCATTTGCCATGTGGATGCCGAAAAAGAGCAGCAGCGTCTCGCTGCGGGAGTTGCGTACAGCAATCCGGCTGACACCGTAGTGCTGTTTCTGGTTTCCGAAGCTGCCCTCCATGGCGGTAGAGCGCAGTGTCCCGATTATTCGTCGGGCTGTGCTTATGCCGGTGTTTTCATCCTTTGGCTTCGGGCCTTTGCGGACAAAACAGGTCGTCATGCCGTTTTCGGTACAGTACCGCCGGTTGTCGTTGTTGGCATAGATGGTGTCAGCTCCGACTTTGGCGACTTTGACTACGGTCAGTTCCTGTTGATATTCAATACACTCCTGTAATCTCACGCCCTCGTTGAAGGCTTCGAAGGAATGATGCTCGATGAATGATATTCCATCAATCTGGATGTTGTTGACCTTGGCTCCGAACTCCACTCGCTTGTTCTCCTTGCCTCTGACGATGGGCCGGATGTACGGACGGTCTATGCTGACGATGCGTTTCTTCACCTCCTTTTTCTGAGCAAGTGCTCTCTGCTGGCGATACACCTCTTTAAGAGCGAAGAGACGCTTGCTTTGCTCGGCGGTGAGCGCGATGTCAACGGTGTGTATCTTGCAGATTCTGTTCCATTGCCCTATCTGTTTGGAAAGCAGGCAGAGCAATCGACGGCGGAGTTTGACAGTGGCCGCCCTGCTGTGTTTGCGATGCTTGGCATAGGTGAGTCTGTCGCGGTCAATATCATGATACTTGTTACGCGGCAAGCGTTCCTTCAGCGCCTTACAGGTCTTTGTCATAAGTGGTTGAATCCACTCGCAGCATTCCCACAACAGCTTTACATCTGTCGGGAATCGCAGATGGCTCTCGTAGCAGGTGGCGTCGGTCAGACACAAATCCTTGTCTTTCAGTGAACCGCCCCATTTGCCATACAGGATTTTCTGTAGTTCTCTGATGTCCAGAACTCCGGCTATGCGCTGACGGATAGCACTGACTATCTTGCCGTTCTTTATGGGTTGGGTCGGATCTATGAGCACCCCGCAGAACATCTGCATGTGTATACTGCCGTTGAGCAACTCAATCAGGCCGTCATCCGACTGTCTGGTATATGGCTTGAGGAACATCAGCGCCACCTCCCCCTCAGGCGGGAACATCGGCGTGTTGCCCTGTGGATGCGTTTTGGGAAAATGCGAACGGATTTTCTATGCCAGTTCTTTCAATGGCAATTGCGCATGGATGCGTCCGAGCTCGCTTACGGCAAAACTCTCGCGATATTTTTACATAAAATCGAACTCGGTAAACGGCAACGTGGCCGTAATCTCAGATATTTTTCGTAACTTCACGTAGAAAATTTTTAAGAATTACCCCCGAATAAGCCCGTGATGGGTACAACCATCCGCGATAGCGTATTTAAGCTTGTCTGTAAAGTTCCTAACTTTGCCATAAAATTTGAATTATGGATAAAGTAGAACGTTACAGGCAGGTTTTTCTATCGTTTAAGGAGCTATGCTCCACAGGGCGGCAGCCGTCTTCGTTTAGTGCCTATTGCAAAGCCAATAGTGTAGATCAGTGTCAGATGCGGCAAACTCTCAAGAATGAGTTTCAGAATATAAAGACTTTGCCCGGATACCGAAGCATCAGTCATATCTGTTCGGTTATCTATGAGGATTTTAAACAGAAATGTGCAGATGGCAGACAGCCGGGCACGTTTGCTGATTTTTATAGAAGTCATGGCATTACATGGGAGCAGATGCACGGCTATCTTAAGCGGAATAAACTTAAGGTGGTAGGTTTGCCGGGATATGTAATGCTTACCGGCGGCTCCCGTTCGCGATGTCAGGAGATACCCTTTGAGGATGTGATCTTCGAGGAGGCGGGTTTTCTCCCGGCAGACACGGGCAATGTGATAACAGTAAAGGTCGACGGTCATGTGGCGGTCAGGTTTCCGGCTGATACTGATGTTGCTGTCATTGCAAAGTTCGTCAGAAAGATGGAAAAGGAGGTCGGTCATGTGGGGTCTTGAGCAGGGATTACGGCTATGGGTATGCCAGCGGTCGGTGTCGATGCGTTACGGCATACGCGGCCTGACCCAGATGGTGTGGTCGTGGAAGGGGCACTCTCCGGCATCGGGCGATGTGTATGTGTTTTTCTCAAAGGACCGCAAGACCATGAAGGCCCTCAAATGGGATGGCGACGGATTTTTGATGTACACAAAAAGACTGTCGCAGGGTCGATTCCGCGAAGTGCTGAAAAAGGGCGATGACGGCGTGCGCAGGCTCCAATTGGACGATTTCTATATGCTGATGAGGGGGCTCACGCCTGTGAAGGTGACGGTCGAGAATCGCTTCAGAATGGCCGTAAAATAAGGCTTAATAATTTGTTAATCAAATAAATAAATGGTGTAGAAAGTTGCAAATGTCAGATATTTTTTGTAACTTTACACCATGAAAAAGAACGAGTTGATAGAGTTTCTGCAACGTCAGATCGAGTTCCTTCAAGGGCGGCTCGACGAGGCGTTGGCCTCTGTCAACTCGCTTACTTTATCCAATGAAAAGCTGCAGTCGACCAACGAGAAGCTTGTGACGACTGTAGATGAACTGCGCAAGCAAATGGCCTCAATGGAGGAGGCTATGAAAGGCAAAAGTGCGGAACTGAGCAAAGAGAAAGCCGCGCGTCAGGCCGTGCAGCGTCTGCAAGGCTCGCCGTCGGAGCGTCAGGCGAAGCCGGTGTCGACTCCTGCCACATCCGGAACTCGGCAGCAGAAACTAGAGAAGAAACGTACCAACAACGGCGCCAAAAGGAAGACGCATCCGGAGTGTGAGGTGGAGACCATTATAGTGGAGCCTGACAGTCCGGACTTCAATCCAGAGGCGGCGACGTTTATCGGCGAGTGCGATGTCGTGCGCTACGTCATGGAGCCGATGCGCTTCAAGAAAATTATCTACAAGGTCAGAAAATATGTTCAGGACGAGAAGATATACAAAGGCTCCGCCCCCGCCGCGCCGCTGCTCAACTCGCAGTACACTTCTTCCTTTATAGCCGGACTCACCGAGTTACGCTATCTCCACTGCATGCCTCTTGAAAACGCAGTCGAATACTTCCGCGCCCACGGCTTCGACCTTGACAAAGGCACTGCACAAAAACTGGTCAGCAAGGTAAAGATACATCTGGAAAATCTATACAAGGCGCTGGGTCAGGCAATAGTCGCGGACAATTATATCTGCGGCGACGAGACCTATCAGAAAGTGCGGCTGCAGGTGGCGACACCTTCGGGCAGGAAGATCAAAAAGGGCTACATCTGGGTGTTCGTCGGAATGACAACCGGGCTTGTGTACTTCTTCTATGACGACGGTTCCCGCTCGGCCGAAGTCTTCGAGCAGCACATCAGAGGCTTCAGCGGAGCCTTCCAGTGCGACTATTACTCGGGATACCGGCATATCGGAATCGGCGGGATGAGCGGGATAAAGAGGTTGCCATGCCTGCAGCACATCAAGCGGAAGTTCCTCGACCTGAAAGACAATCCAAAGGCGCAGGAAATAGCAAAACTCTTCGGACTCCTTTACCACTTCTAACATCAGCACCGCATAGGCAAAGACGGATGGACGGCAGAAAAGCACCTTGAGTGGCGACAGCGATACTCCAAGGTGATGCTCGAGAAAATCCGCATGAGACTGACAGCAGTCAAAGACCGCATCGGCGTTCCACCGGATGACCCGTTGCTTGTAGCTACCGAACATGCGCTCAAACAATGGAACGAGATACCGCGCATCTTCGCCTCGCCAACCTACAGACTCGACAACAACGAGGTCGAGCGCATCAACCGCTACATATCCCTGACCCGTCGCCGACTTACAATCGGCTCCCACTCCGGAGCCGAAGACGCCGCCCTGTACCACTCTCTTGCGATCACCTGCCACCGCTGCGGAGTCAACGTCTTCGACTACTTCTGCGACATCATCGACCGCTGCACCACATGGCCACCAAACACCCCCATTGAAAAATACCGCGACCTGCTTCCCGACCGCTGGAAACTCTCACAAAAATAGCCGCCCGAAACCTGGACGGCTATCTTTTTAGCACCTACCTGCTATCGCGGACGGTTGTACCCCGTGATGGGTCCATCGGGGGTTCTTTGTAAAGTTTAAAAAATATATACGACATTGGCAAATAACCAGTTAGCCATTAACCGAATATCCCTATTTAACCACAATCTTTATGCAAATTCATTCACGCAACCACCTGTTTTTTGCGATGACAAAAAGAAATCCGACAACGCGAACTATCGAATTGCCGGATTAAAGATTGAGTATTGTAGTATTTTCTGCTATTGCCGGTTGATTACCTCCCAATGGCCGCCTTTGTCGGAACCCACTCTGCGGATTTCACCTGTTTGTTTCAGTTTTCTCAAGATTTTCTTGATGCCAGATTCAGACAGTTGCATCAAATCCATTAATTGGTGAATCGTAGTATTGGGATTCCCTTTTAAGATTTCGATTATTTTCTGGTCACTTTTCTGGTCACTTTTCTGGTCACCCTTCTGGTCACTGTTTGATTCGGCTTTTGGTCGGTCTGTATCGGATTTCTCTGAACCTTTGAGCTGGTCGATGTCGGTTGTGCCGCCCAGGTTGATTGCCACAAATTTCTCGCGGGGAATGTGGACGGTAACGCCTCCCTGCTCAACCGAGAATGTGGGTGGAGTTAGACCATCGGTCTTAAAGCCGTTTACAATCTTCTCAATACCTCGACCCCATGCCTCGATGAATCCGGCACGATAAAATGCCTCTGCCATTTTGGGATTACGAGGCTGAGAGGTATGCTTGCCCATAAGTTTCTCGACGGATAAGTCATCCGGCAGCTTGCCTTCATTCCAAAGTCGGATGTGGTCACTATAAATGCTCATCTGCGTCCATGTGCCCTGATGGTCGCGGTGAACGATTGAGTTGCAGATGATTTCTCGTAATGCTTCCTCAGGAAGTTCAAGCGGCTCTATGCGCTGCAAGCCTTCGTAGTGAATAGGGCGTATCAGATACTTCTCGTCCAGAACGCGCATAACTCTTTCCGGCATCTGTATGAGGTTGCCGTCAACAATCTCCTGACTTAACAGATCAAAATTGGTAGAACCGAAACGACCTATCTTGAAAGCAGATGTAACGAAACGTCTTTGAGGATGCTTGCCGAAAAGCAAGATAGCGCCATTGCACGGAACGCCATCCTCCATCAGTCCAAGATTTGAGATTACCTCCTCCGGCGTAGAATTTTCAGCATCGGGCGACATTCGTTTCTCCTTGATACCTTTCTTCAAGAAGTACCGGATTGCCTCCGGATCTATATCGTCGATTGTCGCGCCATAACAGGGCATATCCTCCCAGCTTCTGCCGAATTTCTTCATTAGAAACTACTGCAATGCCAGTCCGCGCAACTCTTGATTGGTGGCACCACTCCGCATATAAAAAGTTCCTTTATAGGAGATAGGAATGTTAGACTGCTCAATGTCAATCTCGATTATGTCTTTCCCATCACGCTCTATATGGCTGACAGAAGGGACGATACCCAACATCGTCACAATCTTGTTGGGAATATCTTCCAGCAACTGATGCAGATGCGTAACACCAATGTCAGACATATCATCGTCAATGCCAATATATATCTTTCCACCCTGCGCATTAGCGAAGCCGCACACCCACTTTAGGTATTCGTCTTTCCAAATCCGCTTATATTCAGTGTTATGATTCTCGGTGTTCATAATTCAAATTTAGGTAATGTTCGCTATAACTGTATCTATTTCAATACCCCATGACATTGACAAGTTCACGCTTCATGTCCTCGTCGATCTCACGGTATCTTGCGAAAGCCTTGCTACCTACGGAATGTCCACTCAATGCACTCACAAGGTTCTGATTACATTTGCAGGTGTCATCTTCATCGTATCACCCACACGGCATCCGATGCAGCATTGGAAAATGAATATATCTCTCTGCGTGTCAAGGTGCTTGTTGTATGAGAAATCGAAATCGGCAAGCTGCAACACTTCCTCGTCTTTAATGTAGATAGGAGTGCCGTATTTCTCATAGACTGAACTCACATACTTTACAAAAGGATTATTCATGGTGATTCCTTGGGCATGGCACCAATGGAACAGAGCCTTGAAGCGTTTCGTAAAAGTCACCATGTAGTTGTCGCCTCTCGGTTTTGGTTTCTTTACCTTGTGCGTCTTGTGGGTAATGGAAGGGAAAGACTTGTAGATGTTAGGATATTGGTCATACAGTTCCGGCTCAGCCCGAAGAAAAGCCTCGAAAGCATAAATATCCTCTGTTGTGCAGGTGTCTAAAGAGAACTTGTAGGATTTCTTCTCTGTCAGACGCTGATACAATTCGAAACGATGCAATGCGCGCTGAAGGACACGGTAATGCCGTTCGCGTGGTTCCGACAACTGTTTCTGCTTGAGAAACTCGTCTATAATATCATCGAATGACAGCTTCTTCGACTTTACCTCTTTCGGCGCATATTTTTCGGGATTGCGCCATCGGTCAATTTCTTTAGCGATGAAATCTTTGGTGAGTTCTTTTATTGGGTGAGTTTCGCTCAACCCGATTAAAAATCTTTCAAGCGATATGAGTCTGTCTTCTGTATCTCGCAGTTCTGCAATCTCCTGCTGATTGGCACGAGGTTTTATAAATGCGCCATCCTTGAATCGTGATGCAAGGACAAAAATACCGGACTTGATACGAATTTTGTCATTCTTTGATAGGCTAAGTCTAAGCATTATTTCAGACTTGCCATTGTCGTTAACCTTTGTCGAGAGACCTCTTTGGATTGTTGCCATGGGAGAGAAATATTAATGTTCAGGTGCTACAATACAAAGGTAATACATTTTGTCCTCCGAAGCAATTTTTTTGTCCTCCTTTTGTCCTCCTAATTGAAATCTAACGAAAATAGAATGAAACACGGTTTGTAATCCACTAAAATAAATTCGCAGTAAAACAGTCTATTATCAGTGGATTATATGTTAAATAAGATTCTAATTAAATTCTACGATATTTCAAATAGCTGCTCCCAGGCGGATCACTCGAAAACAAATCCAAATATCTGATATTTAGGCTTACTGGGATCAATTCCTGCGTAAATTGGCTGGAATCAAGGCTCTCTCAGCTTGATTTTAACTTAAATTTTACCGAACTATTGTTATAAAGAATAATAAAAAAATAAAAATGATTGGGGGTAAATGGGTGCAGGCTACGGGCGTTTGTTAAGTGGCTTCCGGTCGGAAGGGGAGATGCTGATGTCGAGGGTTGTCTCAACACATTTTTCTCCCGGTTTGACTGTCACGGTCTCGCCTGTGGAGTCTGTTTGCATCTCCTCTGCTGATAGGGTGTGATCTGGCGCGTCTCGATGAATTCACACTCTCGCTGCTTACCAACGATGAGGTGATAGACGTGAATCAGGATCCACTCGGAGTGCACGGAGTCCCGATTCTGAAAACCGTCCGTGACCTGTGGCGGCAGAAAGATGTTGCGGAGACAGACGACAAGCATACCGTTACAGTCAATCCACACGGAGCCGTGATGCTGCGCATATACTGAGATACAGACATCTGCTGACAATCTATTTGGCGGTTAATCGGATTCTTATTAAATTTGCCGCCAAATAGATTTATTATGAAAATATTCGAAAGACTTGTATATTGCGTCGCTGTTGTGACGCTGGTGGTTACAGCGGGATGTTCTTCCGGCAAACCGGGAGACATCAACGGGCTTTTGGAGACAGTGCCGGCTGATGCGTCGGCTGTCATGGTGATGAATATGCATGCGATGCTCGAAAAAGCCGGTTGCAAGGTCAACGGGTCCGAAGTCGTGCCCGGGAAGGAGCTTGCCTCTGTTCTTGAAACCACAAAGAATCAGGAATTGAGAAAATTTATTGCCGGACTGCGGGATGGAGGCATAGACCCTTCCGCAGCCGCGCTTTTTATAGAGGGATACAATGTGTATCTCACCGGATTTGTGTCTGATTCATCGAAATTCAAGGAGTATGTGGAGAAGAACTCAGACAGCAAATTCGTAAAAGATGGTGAAGCAGAGGTATGTGGCAACACGGTGCTAACTCCCGACCGATTCTGGATCTGCATGAGTTCCCGTAACACTGTCAATACGGAAGATATAAGACGTTTCGTGTCGCTCAGCCCAAAGCAGAGCATCCTTTCTAACGAAGTGGCTTCCAGGCTTGCCGATATCAGCCATGATGTTGAGGGATGGGGAGACATAAAGGGGTGTCTGAACTCTCTCGGTCTCGATTTCACAACCCGCGCCACAGCCACTATGGCAATAGAGGCGATGTTTGTTGATGCTGTGGAATTCAGCTGGAATCTTGATTTCCAGAAAGGGAAGATTGTGGCGGAAATGGATGTGATAAACTCGAAAGGGGGGATTGCGAAGTTTAATTTCCCCGCCGCCCGAATAGACGGTGGAACCATAACCGAAACGGGAGGCACAGCCGATGCCTTTGTCGCCTTGGCGGTAAATCCAGACGTGGTGAAGAAACTTAAGGAGGAGACCGGAGGCAAAGGGATGTCGATGATCGGGATTCTTGCCGGAATGATTCAAAGTGTTGACGGAACATGTGTGGCGGCTGTCTCTGAATCCGGGAATGTGCGTGGCGTTATTTCCACTACAGGTCACGGCACTGCAGATCTTTCAAATATGCTCGGACAGTTCGGTTTTGAGGTTGTGAAAGAAGGCCGTCTGCTGCGTGTGGGCAAAGGTGCGGTGGAAGGTGCCGTCTCGGCAGCCGATGCCGCCGAAGAGCTGAAAGGCTCTCTCGCCGGATTTGTGCTTGGCGGAGGGGATAAACGACGTCTGACAGATGCCGTTTCATCTGTGTCAGTTACTTTCAAACCGGAGAAAGGTGGTCTCAAAGCCATTGTGAAGGTTAATGGCAAGGATTCGAAGAAGAATATCATGCAGTCGATTCTTGAAAGTCATGATTAAGGAGATACGGTTTGAAGGGATGCTTCCGGAGGTGTTCCAGAATGAACGTATCCCGGAATCCGATGTGTGGAAGACCGGTCTTGTGCTGGAGCGCGGAGAGCATTATCTGATAGAGGCGGCAAGCGGAGGCGGCAAGTCGTCGATGTGCTCGTATATTTTTGGCTCGAGAGATGATTACAAGGGCAAACTTCTGTTTGACAGCAGAGATGTCCGTGAATTCACAATCTCGGACTGGCAGGAGATAAGGCGCCGCAATATCGCGTATCTTCCGCAGGAGCTTGATCTGTTTCCGGAACTTACAGCCTGGGAAAACATCCAGCTCAAGAATAAACTGACATCTCATCTTAGCGATGCCGAGATAGAAAATTGTCTCGAGGAGCTTGGAATCGCATCGCGTCGTGATTACCCGGCGGGACGAATGTCGATAGGTCAACAGCAGCGTGTGGCGATAATCCGCAGCATCTGCCAGCCTTTTGATTTTATTCTGCTTGACGAGCCGGTGAGTCATCTTGATGAAGATAACAACCGTATTGCCGCTGCCATAATCGGGAGAGAGGCGGAAAGACAAGGGGCGGCAATAGTGTCTACGTCTGTCGGCAATCCGCTGCTTCTTGACAACTACAGGAAACTTCGCTTATGAACATTATTGGAAAACTTTTACGTAAAAATACATCTCCGGCGCGTATCGCCGGATTCATGCTTTCCAATTTTCTGGGACTTGCCATTATTCTGGGAGGTCTGCAGTTTTTTATGGATGCCCGTTCCATATGGGAGGATGACGACAGCTTCATAAGGTCAGACTATATGGTGATCAACAAGCGGGTCACTTCGGAAAACACCTTCGGAGGGGAAACAGGCTTTACAGCCGATGAACTTGAGGAGATAGAAAATCAGCAGTGGGTGAAGCGTGTGGCACCTTTTGCCTCCGCCGATTACAGGGTCTCCGCATCGGTGACACAGCAGGGTAGAGGTCTTTCGACCTATATGTTCTTCGAATCCATACCGGGGGATTTCGTGGATGTTCCAGCATCGCAATGGGGATGGCGAGAGGGAAGTGATGAAATACCGGTGATTATCTCCAAGGATTACCTGACACTATACAATTTCGGTTTTGCATCATCGGCAGGTTTGCCCCAGATGTCGGAGGGTCTGATGAGCGGCATCCCTCTTACCCTGACGCTGCGGAGTGAAGACGGAATGCGTACGCTTCAGTTTCACGGACGGGTTGCTGGTTATTCAAACAGACTCAACACGATTCTTGTGCCCCAGGAATTCATGGACTGGAGCAATGCGGCTCTTGGCACGGGAAAAGTTAAAAATCCGTCACGTCTCATCATCGAGGTATCCCGTCCGGGGGATGTGGCTATCAAGGATTTCATTGCCGGACATGATTACGAGATAGCGGGAGACAAGTCGGCGACATCCGCCTCGTTCCTTCTTCGTGTTGTGGTAGGAATTGTTTTGGCGATAGGGATTGTGATCACCCTTCTCTCATTTTTCATACTGCTTCTGTCAATCTCTTTGCTTATGGAGAAAAACCGCGATAAGCTTCATTCCCTTCTTATGTTAGGTTATGACACGTCTGTAGTCGGCGCTCCTTATCGGCGCATCGTTGTCGTGGCATCTGCCGGGGCGTTTCTTCTGGCGATAGGATGCGTGTTTATATTGCGGGCATATTATCTCCCCGCGCTCGAGGGTCTTGATGCCGTAAGCGGTTCGGTGTTGCCGATGCTTCTTCTGGGGGCTGTTCTGACAGCGGCAATAATCCTGTTCAATCTTATGGCAATATCGCGCAAGGTGAGGGGTGCCTGGCGTATCAGACGCTGATTCCCGTAATGTCCGTGTGAGTGAATGCACGTTTCATGAACCAATCCCGAAATCATTGTGTTTGAATGATAACCGGGCTATTGAGTTATACCGGATATTTAATACTTAATACTTATTATACTATGGATACACAGAAAATCAAAGAGCTGAAGGATGACAAGGGGGTCGTTCTGGTTGAGTTTTATGCATCGTGGTGTCCACATTGCAAAAGGATGATGCCCGTTGTCGAAGATGTAAAGGCTTTGTTTGCTGGTCAGGTCAATGTCTACCAGTTTGATATTGACGAAAACGAGTCGCTCGCCAAAGAGCTTGGCGTGAGTTCAATACCAACATTCATCGTATTTGCCGGAGGTGAAGAGAAATGGAGAGGCAGCGGCGAGATGGACGGCAATGCACTCGCATCCAGAATTAAGGCTGAACTTTAGTACGTATGTTACGAATACGTATGTTTTACCGTATCGACACCAATGAAAAACTCGGAGCGCACGTGTTGACTCCGATTGAGATGAACCGTATTCATATGGAAAGCGGGGAGCATTCGGAAGTAGATGATTCTCATGTATAACTTATGCGCAAGTGTTAAATTTTTATTAATTTTGTTACTTAGATGTTGTTTGGAAATCATATTTTGATTTTCTTTGAAACTTTATAAACAGCTTCATAATTTCCATAAATATTATAACCCGAATGAATTATCAAGGTCTGAATGACGCGCAGGTTGCCGAAAGCCGGTGTCTGCATGGGGAGAATGTGCTTACTCCCGTGAAACGAGATCCCCTCTGGAAACAGTTTTTAAGGGGATTTAAAGATCCACTGATTGTCATATTGCTTGTAGCGTTGTCTTTATCCGTAGGCATCGCGATTTATGAGGCATATATAGATGCCGATCATTCCTTCAAGCCTTTTTTTGAGCCAGTTGGGATATTCGTGGCAATTTTTCTTGCCACCGGACTGAGTTTCTGGTTCGAGATGAAGGCTAACAAGGAGTTCGCGATTCTAAATCAGGTCAATGACGAGGAGCCAGTGCAGGTGTGGCGCAACGGAGCGGTGACCCAGATACCCCGCAAGGACGTTGTTGTGGGAGATATTGTTGTTGTCAACGCGGGAGATGAGATTCCCGCTGATGGAAGATTGCTGGAAGCTGCGTCTATGAGTGTGGATGAATCCACGCTTACAGGTGAGCCTTCATGCATGAAGACCACAGACGAATCGCATTTCGATCCGGAAGCTACATACCGGTCCGACACACTTATGCGCGGAACGAAGGTGATGGAAGGGCATGGTGTCTATGAAGTCACCGCAGTAGGCGACAATACCGAGAACGGAAAGGTATTCAAGGAGTCTCAGATTGACAACTCCGTGAAAACACCTCTTAATGAGCAGCTTGATCGTCTTGGGCGCATGGTCTCCATTTCGAGCTATGTCATCGCGGCTATTATAGTTATGGGGCGGATGGTTATGTATTTTACGCATCATGCACAGTTCGATTGGCTTGATTTCATACAATACGCTCTTCAGACACTGATGATTGCCGTGACGCTCGTTGTGGTGGCTGTGCCTGAAGGCTTGCCGATGGCTGTGACGCTGTCGCTGGCATATTCTATGCGTCGTATGCTGCGCACCAACAATCTTGTGCGTAAGATGCATGCATGCGAGACAATGGGTGCTACGACGGTGATATGTACCGACAAGACGGGAACGCTGACGCAGAACCGTATGCAGGTCTATAAGGCTGATTTCTATGGTCTCCCGTCTGATCCGGGTGATTCTGCCCTGTCTGGCGGTATCGTGGAGGAGGGCATTGCCGCCAATTCAACAGCGCAACTCGATTTCTCGGATCCTGCAAAGCCGCAGGTGTTGGGTAATCCCACTGAGGGGGCGTTGCTTCTGTGGTTGCGCGACAATGGTGTCGATTACGCGCGTGTGAAGAAAGGGCTCACCGTGTTGGATGAGCTTCCTTTTACTACTGAACGCAAATATATGGCTACGGTGGTTGAGTCAGCTGTCATAAAAGATGCCGATGGCAGAGCGGCACGCGTGGCATATGTCAAAGGTGCTCCGGAGATTGTGCTTGGAATGTGCAGGAGTCTGCCGGAGGGTGTGACGAGAGAGGATATTGACGCCCGTCTTTTAGGATACCAGAATCAGGCAATGAGGACTCTCGGCTTCGCATATCAGGTTTTAGGCGAGGGTGAAGATGTGATCGTGGATAACGCGTTCATAGGGAAGAACCTTACGTTTTTAGGTATAACGGCGATTTCGGATCCGGTCCGCAGCGATGTCCCCGAGGCAGTGCGAGAGGTGCTTGATGCCGGAGTCAAGGTTAAGATAGTGACAGGCGACACTCCGGCTATCGCACGGGAGATAGGACGTCAGATCGGCTTATGGACTGCCGCGGACAGTGATGCCAATATAGTCACCGGCGCGGATATCGCCGCAATGAGCGATGACGAGCTTGAGCGGCGTGTGGCGGATATAAAGATTATCGCACGTGCGAGACCTATGGACAAGAAACGTCTCGTGGAGGCGTTGCAACGCAACAACGAGGTAGTTGCCGTGACAGGCGACGGCACCAATGACGCACCCGCGCTCAAAGCCGCGCATGTGGGCCTTTCAATGGGCGACGGCACTTCCGTGGCAAAAGAGGCATCGGATATCACAATAATCGACAATTCGTTCTCATCGATAGGACGGGCGGTGATGTGGGGACGGTCGCTTTATCGGAATCTGCAGCGTTTCATCATGTTCCAGCTGACGGTGAACGTCTGTGCCTGTCTGATTGTGCTCGCCGGAGCGTTCATGGGTATGGAATCGCCGCTGACAGTAACGCAGATGCTGTGGGTAAACCTGATCATGGACACCTTTGCGGCAATGGCTCTGGCTTCCCTTCCTCCGTCCGAAGATGTGATGCGCGACAAGCCGCGTTCCCGCAAGTCTTTCATCATCACGCCGGCTATGTGGCGGCGTATCGTGGGAATGGGTGTCGGATTCTTCATTATTCTTTTTGCGGTTCTGAGCTTCTTCCAGCATGCGGTTGCAGCCGGTCCGGATGCGGAGTCCATTATAAGTCTCGTGAAATCAGGACTTGGTGGATTTCATGAACTTACGGCGTATGAGCTGTCTCTTTTCTTCACGTTCTTTGTCTTTCTGCAGTTCTGGAATATGTTTAACGCCCGTGCGTTCGGCACCGGTCGTTCTGCATTGCATCTTAAAGAATGCTCCGGCTTCCTGACAATTGCATTTGTGATTCTTGTCGGTCAGTTTGTGATTGTCACCTGCGGATACGGATTTTTCAATGTCGTTCCTCTCAGATGGAGCGACTGGCTGATAATCATCTCCGGAACATCTATTGTTTTCTGGGCTGGAGAACTCTTTCGCGTCATGCATCGTCGGCATTGACCGTGACGGTCCCAGGCAGATAAAGCCTGATTGTTGAAATATAATAAAGACCTTGACACTCAATTGATGCCAAGGTCTTTGTTATGTTCGGGAAACAATGTTACTTGGAGAGCTGGGTGGAGATTCTGTTCCATACCTCAGTCGGGGTGAGTGTGGACATCGGTTTGGTTTCGAAAGATACTTTCACCGGAACGCTGCCGCGATATACTATGAGTGTGTCTACATTTTCCTTGCCCGGAATGAGAGTTATCTCACGATTGTCTTTGTCAGAAGCGATGTATATGCTGTCTTTCTGCTCAAAGATTTTTGAAAGAATAGCTTTCGCCTTGAAATGGGTTCGGTTGCCGTTCTCATAGATGTATATTCCGGCATTGTCCGGGTCGAGAGCCATCAGGATTCTTCCATCGAAGCGTGTGCGCACCGCACCGGCTGCGGTATCCTGAAAAGATACGGCGCGATACTCGCCGCTTGTCACCGGAAGTGTCGTTTCCAAAACTGTCGCATCCTGCGATGCGGAATCGCCAGTGCCCGTCTTTCCGTTGCCAGAGCAAGCCGTCAACATAATTGCTGCGGCTAAGGCACTCATCATAAACAATTTCTTCATATGGTTCTTAAATTTATCACTTACGTCTGCCAAGTTACACAAAATTTGTGAAACTAAAAAATTATATGCCCTACTTCATTATCTTGAACGTTTTCTCTTTTTTGCCTGTCAGAACAGAAATGTCAGGGATTTTAGCTACTTTTGCACTCTCAAAGTAAATTTGAACACTTATTCAGGGACTTTAATTAGACAAAGCAATTTTGGACATCACAATCTCATTTGTTCTTGAAGTAATAGGCACAATAGCGTGTGCGATAAGCGGTATCCGTCTTGCAGCAGCCAAGAATTTCGACTGGTTCGGAGCATATATCATAGGTCTTGTCACCGCCATCGGCGGGGGTACGCTTCGTGATATATTGCTTGATATTCCGGTATTCTGGATGCACAACTGGTGGTATCTTGCAGTCACGGCTCTCTCGTTGCTGGCTGTGATTATTTTCAGAGACCATCTCGTGAGGCGCGACAAGATGCTTTTCATCTTCGACAGTATCGGTCTCGCCATGTTTGTTGTGATCGGAATAGACAAGACGCTCGCCATCGACTATCCCATGTGGGTGGCTCTTATAATGGGTATCATCACAGGTGCGTTCGGCGGAGTGCTGCGCGATATTCTTATCAACGAAGAACCTTTGATCTTTCATAAAGACATTTACGCCACTGCCTGTCTTGCCGGGGGCTTCGTATACTGGATAACAGGTTATTTTGATAGCCCGGCATATGTCAGCCAGCTGAGCTGCGCCCTGACCATCATCGTAATCCGTTTCCTCGCTCTCAGATACAATCTTTCCCTGCCGGTGCTTAATGACAGTCCGCGCAGAAAGAAATGAATACGAATTTAATCTGAGGTTATGGTACAGGCAGGGGAATCGGTGAGAATCTGCTGTCGGCTGTGACCCCTTGGGGCGGGATGGATGTTATATATAAGTAAGTGGAGTTATCTTGATTTATTTTAATCAGTTTAAGGATCGGAACACTTACTTAAGGTTTATAAAAACGTTTGCGAGAAGGTATGAAGGTGATCAGGAACAGTGTCATCCCTTTCGGGAAGAGATACGGGGCGATCAATCTGTTCGGAGTGTTGTTTGCCAAACGAGACATGCATCTTTCGGGAGAAGTGATGAATCATGAACTTATACACAGCGCCCAGATACGCGAGTTGCTGTTTATCCCGTTCTATCTGATCTATATTATAGAGTGGCTTATAAGGCTTGTGCAATCGCAAGGTAACTCTTATGAGGCGTACCGTCGCATATCTTTCGAGCGGGAAGCATATGAGTATTGCCGGGATCCCGGATATCTGTCCCGGCGACGATGTTTCGCACAATGGCGCAAATGAAGTCAGGTCGTTGTAAAAGTATAAGGTAAGGTGAAAAAAGAGATTGAAAAAGGGGATAGTAGAAAATTGGGGTTCGGGACATTGGTTGCGATTGTGTTCGGCATGATGGTCGGATCGGGACTTTATAATATCCCTCAGAATCTTGCCTCCGGTGCCGGTCCGGGCGCGGTGGCACTGTCATGGGTGATTACGGCAGCCGGTATGTTGCTGCTCGTTGCTACGTTCAAGATCCTTTCCGACCGTCGTCCAGATCTTGATGCCGGTATATATCAATATGCACAGGTCGGGTTCGGTAATTTCGCCGGTTTCAACATTGCCTGGGGCTATTGGCTCTGCACAGCGTTTGCCAACGTTGCATATGCTGTGATGCTTAACGATTCATTCGGAGCGTTCTTTCCGGCATTGCTCGGTCACGGCTGGCAAACCCTCATATTCGGTTCGGTGTTGATTTGGGCTATGTATTTTTTAGTTGCCGGAGGTATCAAGACTGCAAGACTCCTCAACAATCTACTTGCCGTCATTAAGGTGGCAGCTATTCTGCTGATAGCGGTATTACTGGTTATCAATGTAAAGGCAGGTGTGTTCACGGGTAATTTCATGGAAGAGTCTATTGGTGAAGAATCCCTTTGGACTCAGGTTAAGAACACTATGATGGTCACTTTATGGTGTTTCATAGGTATAGAGGGAGCCGTGATGATGTCGGCGCGTGCCAAGCGTCATTCCGATGTCGGGAAAGCAGGTGTCACGGGATTCTTCATAGCCTGGTTGCTGTATGTACTGGTGTCGATGCTTTGTTTCGGTGTCATGAACAGGGCGAAACTTGCCGGTCTTGATGATCCGTCGGTCGCTTATGTATTGCGTGATATTTGCGGAGGCTGGGCTTATTATTTCGTAGTCTTGTCAGTGATCGTTTCCCTGCTCGGAGGGTGGCTTGCGTGGACTCTGATATGCGCACAGGTGCCATATGAGGCTGCGGTGGTAAAAATATTTCCGCGTTCATTTCTCAAAACCAACCGTCATGGCATGCCCGGTTACGGATTGTTGGTGTCAAGTGTCGTCATGCAGGTGTTTCTCGTTATGGTGATGATGGCGGATGACGTCTACATGGCAGCCCTGACGATCACGGGGATGATGGTTCTGCCGGCATATCTTTCCGGTGGTATGTATCTATGGAAAGAAAGTTTCGGCAGGTTCGGAATGAATAAAGCGCGCAAGGGAACCTTGTTGCGCTATCGCGCTGTCGGTATCCTCTGCACGCTTTATTGCATATGGATGATTTATGCCGGTGGACTGAAGCTTTTTATGCTGACTTCAATATTCTATATCTCCGGCATCGGGTTCTATCTTAAAGCCCGGGCTGAGCGTCGCGAGGAGGGGTCGCTGCGTTTTACGCATGCAGACCGTATAACCCTCGCTCTGCTCATCATCGGGTTGGCGGGAAGCATGATTTACATCATTACCTTGATTCCTTCCAGAATATAGATTCCGGCAGGAAGTTCGATTGTGTTGCGTCCTTCCGAGAGAATGACGGTTCTGACGATATTGCCCTGAAGGTTGTAGATATTTACAGACCCCTCGGTAACGGCGGTTATAACCAGAACCGAACCGTCACGATATATGGAGATATTTCCATTCTCTGTGCCGATGACAGTATTGATGGATGAAGTCTCATCGTTACCGCCTATTGCAAAGGATTCAGGTGCAGAACCGTTGTTTGCACGCATGTAGGCTGAGAAGGGAGCGACAGCACCGGCTTCGGTGCCATCTGTCAGAACGAACATGGAACCTGCATCGTTGAGTGTGTAATCCCCTGCTGCGTATGGACGGTTGGTATAGCTTGCAAAGATAGAGAAATCTTTACCTGTGCGGACGATTGCCTCGGGAGCGGGAGTTGTCTGCACGTCGAAATCTGCAGTGGTCAGGTCATCGCTTGCTACGGAAATTTCAGTGCTCTTGCCTGTTGCGCTGAACACTACATCGGCAGTTCCGGTTCCCTTGTCATTAAGACGGATCACATAAGGAGTGTTGGGTTCTATCACCGATGCGTCTGTAAGCGTCTCAGCCTTTTCATCTGCAAAGGTCATGATGCGCATTGTCGCGTCTCCTTTCTCAGCAAAAGCTACCGCTTTTCCGTCTGCCATAACAGAGGTCGGCACGAATGGAAGCACGATACCGCTCCAGTTTTCTCCGTTACCGGTTTTGTAGCCGGCTGTAGCTTTCAGAGATATGGTATTGTCGCCAAGATTGAAACTTCCCGGAGTGCTGAAAGGATATTCTGTTGAAATATTTATATCGGTCATAGCCTGACGCATGCCATTGCTATTATAGATCACGTTGCTGCCGGAGAGCGACAGTCCCTGATCTTGAACGAATATCAGACAGTTCGGGTTGATTCCCTTGAAAGAGTCATCGTTTATGCCGGCTGCGCGAGATGCGAAGCTTCTTGTGCCTTGAGTGCCGTTACCCGAAATTGATATGCTTGTAAGGTTGGAACAGCCATTGAATGCTCCGGCACCGATCTGGTCAACAGATGAAAGGGAAATAGATTCAAGGTTGCTACAGCCACTGAATGCATTTTCACCGATCTCAGTTACATTGTCAGATATTACCACGCTTGACAGATTGCTCATGCCTGTAAACGCATTCGCAGGTATAGAGGTGTTCTCCATATCCGAGAGGTTAAGCGTCTCGAGGTTGCTGAAGTTTTCCCTGATTGTTTCGAAGTCTTCGGAAGAAACATTGCCCGACATGCCTATTGAAGTTATGTCGGCTGCGCTTTCCTTATCGACTGCAGCCAATTCATCAGACTTGAGTATCGCTCCCTCTGTCGGAACCATTGTTATGTCAACGGTGACATCCCCCTGAAGGTCGGATATCATGTAGACACCCTCTTCATCCGGGATTACAGTCTGAGTCTCGCCTGAATGATCTGTTATCTTAACCTTGGGTTCCATGCCGGGAACCTCAGACATCACCTTGAATCCATAGTTTCCGTGTTCTTTGTATACTGCCGGACGAACTTCCGAAGAAGAGCTGTCGAATATTGACATTGCAACGTTCTGCCAGATGTTTTCCTCGTTTGTGACAATCATATCTACCGATATTTTATCAGAAGACTTGTTGAATGCTACGGTATGGAATAGAACTACATCTACCTTATGGTTCTGGGGATATGCAAGGTTAGCTTCGTCAGTTATTGCAGGATCGAATGTTACATTGTATTTACCCTCTTTTATTGAAGAAGCTGTTTCAGTAACGTCAACACCATTGTCATACAGACGGAAAGCTTTGCCAGGGTATAATTCCTGCGACGGGTTCAATTGAGTTTTTGAGTTCGGAAGACCCAGTTCAACAGATGTCGCAGTTTCAGGATAAGCGATCTTGCTGAGCTGCACTTTTGTCGGATCCACGTTGACAACACGCTTCTGGTCTACCTGCACATTAAAGAATATAGCCGACTCGACGAGGTTCTGTTCTTTCCAATATGATTGGGTAGTTGGAGCCTGATATGCGGCGAGTGATCCCTTTGGCACCTCGATGGTGATAGTCTTGGTGGTAGGGAATACACCCATATTGCCAAGTTCACAAGGTGTGGGACGCAAAACGATGATTTTCTGAAGTTCCAAGCAATAATCAAATGCAGAATTACCAATATATTCGATTGACGCAGGAAGAGTAATTTCTTTCAGTTTTAAATTGCGATAGAAAGCCTGCGTTTCGATGCGCTTAAGATTTGATGGCAGGATTATGGATTCCAGAGCTGAACGATTAAAGTAATTCTTGTCATCATAGAAAGCCAATTCCGGTAATTCCGGAATCTCTTTACCGTCATTGATTATAGTGAGATCTGCAAGGTCAAGAGCTTTGATTTTTGTTATATGTTTCTTGAATGCCGCAAATTCAGACTGGTTGATAGTGCCTACCACTTTGAGTCTGGCAGGGGCGGAAGCTATCTTTGTTTCAAGTTCTCCTTCATGCACATGAACCACAGTATACACCTGTGTGCCTTTGGGATTAACCTGTATGGAGATATTGAGATCTTCCATAACGGAGCCGATTGAAAGTTTGGATGTGGCGGCATCCGCTATTTTTACAACATCGTTCACAGAAATAGTTACGAGATCATTCTCAGATACAGGCACTACCGTTATATTGAGGGGCATGCCATGCACCACCTGGGTAACGTTGCCGGTGATGGTTGCTCCTTCAATAGATTCAGGCATTGTCACGTTATGGTATTTGACCTCATTGCCGATAGCCTTGAGACGGTCGCAGACGGTTTCAGATTCGGCATCCACCAGATACCAGTTCTTTTTGTTGTATGAAGTCACTATGCGGATAAGATTTCCTTCACGCACGGATGCTTCTTTAACCTGACATGAGAATGTGCAGGGGAGGTTGCCGTGGTTATCGCTGCTGTTTGTTATTACGGGTGAAATAAATTCTTTAATAGCTCCCTTGCTGTCGGTGAGAACAGCGGCATAGAACATCGCTGCGTCGTTAGCCGGGATCGCGAGTGCGTTCACACGCATGGAGAATGTCTTGCCGGGTGCTACATTTATAACGTCAGTCACAAGTCCTGCACCGTTGTTAGCACCGGTTATTTTCCAAGTTGAAGGTCTGTCTGAGACTGCTTCAGGATATTTGAAATTGGTGTGAAGGAGCGTATTGGAATTGATCACAGCCGTGTAATATCCCGATGCGTCGGCATTGAGACGGGTGCTGTTTGCATATACCTCCATTGTGGCGTCGCCGAAGGAATCATCCGTTTCCACTTTAAACTTGTATGATGATCCCGGAGCTACTTCCGTATCCTCTGTTTCTGCGGTTATCTTTACACCCGGTATTTCTTGGATGTCGATGGAATATGAGCTTGCCGGAACAGGATTCTGCTCAATGATTTCCTTGAAATCTTTCCAATACTCTTTAGCCGAGTATGCAGCTTTGCTACCTACCGGCACGATCAGTTTAGTTCTTGGCGAGCCGTTGAAAACACACCAGTTTATCCAAGCCGGAGAAGTGCGGCGAGATATAACCTCCCTGAGCGATTCGCAACCAAGGAACACATTGTATTCCCATGTGCCGACAGATGCCGGAATTTCAACAGATTTCAGCCCTGTACCTGTGAAACATCCGCTTTTTAGAGTGGTGAGGTTTGAAGGGAGCACGACCTCCTGAAGAGATCCGTACCAATAGAAGGCTTTTGCCGGGATGGCATTTGCGGGATTGCTTCCGTTGGCGAGAATGCGGGCACTGGATATGTCAAGACGTGTGAGCTTCATGCGTTCACGAATGAATGTGAAGTCGGTAGCGTCTATCGTTCCATAGATAGTAAGGTCTTTGATTGTTCCGGCATCAGTGTCGTTTATGAGATTGGAGAGGTTACCTGCCGTTACCCATACATTGCGTTTGGATATGACGTCTGCAGCGTTCTGCACAGTCACGCTGACTTTCTGGTCAGAGTTGACATTGCGTATAACATACTTTCCTGCAGTGTTTGGGGTGAGAATAAAGCCGTTTGCTTTTACCGTAATGACCTTGTCGGAAGACTGAGAAGTCACGTTGAAAGAGAAATCACGTCCCTTTATAACCTTGTTGCCTGTTGGTGCTGATATCACTGCACCTTCAACAGCCGTCGGCATCTGCACAGCGAAATATGGTATCTCGTTGCCGATTGCCGGAATCTCTCCTGCTACGAGAAGATCTCCCGCCACAGGCAGCCAGTTGTCTGTGCCGTTAGCTTTGGTTACAAGTCTCACGACATCCCCTTTCACAACGTTTGATGCCGCAGGCACGTTGCAAGTGAAGTCGGTGTACTGATTTATTTGCAACGAAGGGAGATTGAAACCACGGGGATCGCTGACAAGAGATTTGAATGCCCCCGCGCCGTCATAAATGGCAATGGCGATAGAGCCGGTGAAGTTATCGTTGGAGATATTTTTCAACGCTCCGGCGCGAACCGTGAAGGATGTTCCTGCCGACATGTCGGTAATGTCTGATGTCATGCCGATCTGGCTGCCGTCGCTTGTGAGGTGTATGGGAGACCATGCTCCTGCCATTGCCGCAGGTTTGATATTATAGACAATAGTTGTCTGGTCATTGAAATGATAATCGCGGCTTACACTGGGGTTGAGGGCATCTGACGCGAAATATGCGTTGGCGGTGCCTCCCCATCCCCAGTTTATATGGAAATAAGTCTCAGAACCACGAGTCTCATAGCCGTCGCATACGAACGCATGTCCTACTGACACATCTTGTCCACTATAAAGCACAGGACGTCCCGCCTCAATTTCAGACGCGATGAGCGCATCCCATGAAGCTTTGTCCATTTCTGCGCGTTTCTTATACGAAACTCCCGGGTCATATCCGAAATGGTTTATAAGAGCGGAAGGCACGCGGACTTCAAATGCACTTGAACTTGACATGCCGAAGTCTGTGAGGATTGATTGCGCCGCATGAGAAACCAATGTTGCTACTGCCTGTGCCTGCACGGCTGTATATCCATTGCGGTAATTATCGGTTTTCATGTTTGTCCAGTCATAGGTTGCATCAAGATTTACATTGCCGATAGAACCTTTGCCCTTCTCCGGATAAGCATGATGGCGCATGATTATTGCCATTGCCACACCGACACATCCAGTGAGACGGCGATTGGGTATCAGGTTGTTGAACGGGGCTTCCTGACTCCATGTGGCAGTGTTAAGCAATTTGTTACCAGACACTGCAGCTATCGTTGCAGCTGTCTTGCGTCGCGGAGAGGCAACCTTTGCGGAAGCGATGTGTTTCTTTACGTTCAGAAGTACGGATGCCGTAGCTTCAGGCACTGAATTTCCTTCGAACGAGCCGTCATATGCATAGGCAATAACAGGCTCGATGTTGTCATTGGCACTGACAATAATGAAACCTTGCCCATCTTTGGCGTTAAATACATAATAAGCGCACTCGCCTGCGCTATTTACGGATGTCTGCGCCAGTTCGAGTGCAGACTCTTTTGAAAGCCGTTCGCAGCCTCCTGCCGCGAAGAAATCAGCTGCGATGCGTCGAGCCTGGTTTTCACCGAGTGACGCTGCTAATGCTCCATGAACAGAGAACATTACGCACACAGATAAAACTAACAGTTTTAAGGAATGCATAAACATAACTTAATTGTGAACAAGCTCAATATGTCAGAACTTGTTCTGTGATAAAATTTTTAGTAAGATTTGTTTAATATTTATTGTATTTACATAAATACATCTTTAGAGAGTGCACCTACCGGTGCACTCTCTAAAGATGTTTATATTTAATCAGGGTTTATCCGGGCTCATCATGAGTCGGCATCTTAATTATTTCTTCATTGTGAAATGGCGGGAGGCGAGGCGGTAGCCGTCACAGAATACTTCCACCGTGTAGTCGCCGGGAGTGAGGGTTGTGTTTACATCCCAGTATACTGCCACCGACAATTCTTCGTTGGCGTATTCTACTTTTCTGTGAGACGTGGATGATATCGTGGATCCGTCAAGCTGGAAAGATGGACCACCGCCGAGCAATGTGCCTTCCGGAGACAGAATCCTTATATAGAAGTCTTTCATACCCGGGGCTGTGGTGTTGTTGGGACTTACAGTGAAGTGCACTCCCAGCTGACGAGCCTTGGTGATATTCTTTTCGGTTTTCCCTTTCTTGTTGTAAGCCTGAAAAGAAATGCCTGTGATATTAAGTTTTTTTGCGAGCTGAACGGTCTGCGTCAATTCAGCGTTGCTCTTGGTAGCCGCGGTATATTGAGAAGATAGTTGTTCGTTTTTCTGTTGAACCTGCTGAATCTCCTGCTTAAGGTCTTCATTCTCCTCTCCGAGGCGTTTGATTTCCTCAAGATAGTGGCGAACTATGTTTTTAAGCGTGGCGATTTCCCCTTCGAGCTGTTTGATTTTAGCGCGTGAAGCCGCCATGTTCTTGGCATTTTTGCTTTTTTCATCGTTGAGTTCCTGAATGAGACCTTCGACTTTCATTCTTGCCTCGTTGTATTTATGTACAAGAGAGTCGTTTTTGAGATATATCTGTTGTCCTTCATATTGGTTGAAGTCTGCGCTGAGCTGGTTGAACTCGTTGGTAAGCACGAGCTGGTCGTTGGCGATTGCAAGACTGTCAGCCCTTGCCTCCGCCTTGTTTACGGCTGCGGTGTTACGTGAGTTTGCCACAATAAGCCATATGATAAGGGCAACAAAGCATGCCATTACGGCTATGCCCGCCGTCAGAAGTTTCTTTTGATTTTTATTCATATTGTCTCTTTATTCAAAATCACGGCAAAGATACTAAAAAAAGCAGATAAAAAAAAGAGGTTAATCTCATGAGTTCAGTATTCAAGAACCCCAAGATGACCTCACTCTCTAAAAAGGGAATCGGCAATTCCCTAAGGAATCGCCGATTCAAATCTTTGACTTTCGTCTTGCTGTGTTTATGCAAAATTATTTTGCAGAGTCAGCTGCGGGAGCCTCAACAACCTCAGCAGCAACCTCAGTAGCTGCAGTTGTGTCGTTAGTGTCAGCAACAACCTCTTCAACAGTCTCCTCAACAACAACCATTGTGTCAGAATCAACAGTCTCGGTAGTTTTGTTGCCACCGCAAGAAACCATAGCTACGCTGAAAAGAACAGCAAGCGAGAAAACTAATTTTTTCATCTCTTTAAAATTTAAAATAATAAAACAATATTCTTTGCTATCAAAAACGTTGCAAAGTTAATATAAATTTTTTTCATGGAAGAAAAATCTTCAATTTTTTTATCAATTCTATTTAAAAAATGTAAAATTTAACACTTTTAACTTAAAATTGACCTTAAATTAACAATTGCAAATTGTTTCTCATGCCAAAATTTTACTTTACAAACACCTTGACAGCCTTTGTTCCGGTTTTTACAATGTATATGCCTGAGGGTGCAGACACCGAAAAGTCTGTTTCTTCCGATTCCGCAATGAGGCGTGCGTTTATGTCGTATACGCGTACCGGAGATGTGGCACCGGTCACAATTATCTTGCCTGCGAGACCAGTGACGTATGCTTCATATCCGCTATCGGGTGTGATTCCTTTCACTTCGCTCACTGTTTTGGAGGCTACGACCACGTAGCAGTTTGCCGGAACGGTTATTTTTCCGGTTGTGGCATTGAAAGACGCCTCGCATCCGTGACTTTGAGAATAAATCTCATATGCGGAGTTGTCGGCAGTGCGGAATGGTACGGATATATCAAGTGTGCCGCTCGTGTTGGGGTTTATGGCGCAGTATAGTTCTTTATTGTCGTTGCGGGCTGTGATAAGGCGTCCGTTAGTCCAGTTGCTGATATTGCACTGCATCGAGAAGTCTATTCCTGATGCCGAAGAAGGGAAGAGGTCTTTGTTTCCGAGACGCAAGGAGATCAGCTGTTGATAGGACTCGAACAAGCCTTTGTTTTCAGGATTGTCAAGGAGAGCCCAGTTTACTATTTTGGGGTCTGTGTTGTTACTTCCGTTTGCATTTTTTGTGTTCTGGGAGTTTCCCATTTCCGAGAACTGCCAGATCATGTGGCTGCCAGGAACAAGAATCATCTGTGCAGCCGCCGCACCGAGACGCTGACAGCTTGCAGTCTTATTCCCTTTTACTCCCGTCACTCCGTATTGCTGCTGCTTATATGCGAGGCGTTGTTCGTCATGACTTTCAAGATATGATACGGTGGATCCAGCCGTGCGTTTGTCCTGAATAGCCCACATGCGGTTCAGGTTTGACTCTGAAGAATATCCCATTGCGAACTGACAACCGGCGTAGTTGATATTCGCCCAGTTCAGCTCTCCGTCTTCGGCCATCATATTCTCTTCCTTGGCATCGGCAAGATTCTCGTTGATGAAATATGCCTCAGGATTTACCTCCTTCATATATTCATGAATACGTTTCATGCGGTCCACACGGCTCTGGTTGAATGCGTTTGTCGCCGACTCTCCTGAATTGGCGTATGAGTCGTTGTTTCCGAGACCCTTCACAAGGTCGAAACGGAAGCCGTCTACATTATACTCCTCAAGCCAGTATTGAACAACATCTTTCCATTGACGCTCAACAAGCGGGTATCCCTGATTCCAGTCGTTGAGCACGCTGTAGGCATGAGGCGCGTTTACATTATAGAAAGGATTTGAACCCGGGGTATACATCATATACCATGGATGCATGCCGTCAGACTGGTTGAAAACCATATCGAGTATGACGGCAATTCCTTCGGAGTGACATTTGTCGATGAATTCCTTGTAATCCTGAGGCGTGCCGTAAGCCTTGTCAATGGCAAAATAGAAGTTAGGGTTATATCCCCAGGATATGTTGCCATTGAATTCGTTTATAGGGAGGAGTTCGACAGCGTTCACACCGAGTGATTTAAGGTAGGGAATCTTTTCTATGGCTCTCCGGATTGTTCCGTCTCCGAGTGCTTTTCCTTCCGTGCCTGTGAAGTCGCGGACGAGAAGCTCATATATAATAAGGTCTGTTTTGTCGGGAGCGGTGAAACTTTTGGTCTGCCATTCGTAATCGTTGACATTGTCGGCGAAGACAGCAAGCGGGGTTCCGCTCAGTTTGTCGATTGGATATTCAGGTAGATCCGGATATACCTCGGCTGATATGTATTTGTCGTTATAAGGATCAAGGACCAGTCGTGCGTATGGATCGCCGACTTTGATTGAATTGTCGACAAGGTAATAATACATCACTTGGGTGTTTCTCGGAATCTGGTTCTCCGGCAGAGTCACAGTAAAAAAGCGGAACGGGATGCCGTCGATTACTTCATCTATATAATTCATGACCTGTGTGCCGGATGCTTTATAACCGTTCCAGCTGCCAATCACCATTACATCCTGTTTCTGTGGAGCGGCTATGCAGAACGTTACCGAACCATCGGCGTTTCTTGTCGCACCCATCGCCGGAGCAGAGGCGGATGGCAGCGGGCGGGAAGCTCCCGCCCAGCAGAGAGAGATTGTCTCTGTCTTTGTCTGGGAGCCGTCATCGGCTGTTGCCGTCACAGTGTAGTCTCCAACACCGGGAAAGGTATACTCTGCGGTAAGAGTCTTTACAGATGAGGCGTTTTTGACGGTTGTGCCGTTTACTGCAATCGAGAGGTTTGCCTCTTTTGTGGAAGAGAGCGTGAATGTCACGTCACAGGTCGTTGCCGTGATTACTTGATCTGTGGCGGAAGAGGTGAATGCAATCTGAAATCCCTTGTCGGAAACAGGCACTAAGATATCCGTGTTGCCTGTGCCTTTCCCTTCTTTGGTGCCGTTGGCGTTTCTGAAAACAAAACATAATTTGGAGATACGGATGTCAGCGGGAACACCATAGAACGTGCGGATATCTCCGATATTGAGTTTCCAGAGATTTGCCGACACATATTCGAGCTTGCATTTGGGCAGATTGGTGTTCCATGTGGCAGGGACGTATTGCCAGTCAGATACTTTCCCGTTGCCGTCGATTGTGGATACGCCGGTGTGGGCATATAATGCCGTTGATGCCGGCTGGTCTTTAAGACCCATGTTGCCTTGGTCGGCGTGGAAATAGATCACCACATTCTGCGAGTCTTCCTGAAGAGGAGAGGGTTCGGTTGTCACGACCTGCGCGTTCATGCCCAAAGCACCGGCAAGTAACGCAACTGCCGCGAGTAAATAGATTTTAAGCATTGTGTAAGAATTTATTTGGTTAAAAAGTTGTTAGAAATATATGTCGGCAGAATCGAAAAGATATATTTCAGCAGAGATGTAAAGATGTATTTGAGGAGACAGGAGAGCGGGAGCGTGTCGGGGTTATTTCTCCTCGTCGTCGGGAGCGATATAGGATATTTCTCGCATTTCGCGATATTCTTCCCAATCCGGGTCGGATTCCGCCTCAATGAGCAGAGGCATCTGTTCCAGAGGTTCGAGAGCGCGGTTGAACACGCGTCCGAATATATTAAGGTTCTGTGTGTAGAAAACCCAGTCGCGTCTGCCGTCGCCGGTATATATACCGGTCATGTATGCGACTTTGTCTTTTTTGAATTCAGCCAACATCGCATCGGTAGCTTTCTCCATGAGTCCGGCATCGGCATCATCCGGCATTCCCGACGGGAGAGCCTGATAATCCCATGACACAGTGACGCGATAATTGAATTTTCCCTTTGCGATTATTTCATCCATATAGTCGCGTCCGGTGACTATAATCGTGCTTCCGTTTTCAGCTTCGGTAGGAGCGGACCACCATCTTTCTTTCATCTGCGTTCTGAATAAAGTGGAATTTCAATGCATGGAGTGTCGAGATAGACACCCGGTCGGAAACAATGTGCCTTAAAGAATTTTGTGAGGTCGATCTTCTTTGATACGTTGAGCGGGTACTTGACCTGAAAAGACTTTCCTTTCTTATATGCCATTGCCTGGAACACAACCCGTTCGATCTCTGAGATGTTCTGTTGGGTAAATGATGCGAGGTCTATCATCTCGTTGGGGGCGACTTCTCCGGTGAAAAGCGGTTTCCAGGCTTTCGCCTCGTTGTCGCGTATGAGAACAGAGAAATAGAGGAAATAATTTGAATCGTTTACCAATGCCGCGTTAATTCGTGAAGTGGAGAGAGCCTTTGCATTTTCCGGTTCGAAAACCAACGCTACGGTGATGTCTTCACCATATTCTGTTTCTTCCACAGGAAGTTCGGGTTCAGCGACGTTATCCGTTTTTCGGGAGTCTGCGCTTTTCTGAGGGGCTGCGTCGCGGACACTTTTCTTGCCATCGTCGAAAGCCTTCTGGTCGAACATCATGCGTGCGCCCTTCTTTTCGGGTTCATGACCGGCAGGGAGCACCACTACCACTTCGTTGAGAAGCACAGGTGTCTCGAAGCCGTCTTCCTCGACATATGCTATACGTCCCTCTATTTTTGTTATTTTGCCGCCGCCTGTTGTGTTCAGGAATCTGACGGTATCTCCTATTTTTGCCATTTATAAACAGAATTTAAGCGGATATCCAGATAATCGGACTTAATATATTGATTTAATTAATGTGAGAGCTTTTGAAACAGTCTGTAATGTCCGGTTATTTGATTTTCCAGAAGTATAATTTATCAGACGGACGCACTTTCTCCGGCACAGGCATAGAGAACAACTGTCCTTTAGTCACGCAGTCAACCGGTTTGAGGTCAAACCTCAGCTCTTTTATAGTGAAGATCAAGGCTCCGGTTGTCGGTCCTGTAATCACCACTTCATCGCCCGTGTGCAGTTCACCCGCCTCCATAAGGAATTCCCCGATACCTATTTTTGAGAAATACCTCATCGCTTTGCCGGCATAGCTCTTGACGCGTGTCGCGCTTGATCCGTATTTGGCGCTCCATTCCCCAAGGCGTTCGCCCATATAATACCCGTTCCAGTATCCGCGGTTGAATATCTTGACGAGTCTGTCATCCCATGCGGCTATTTTCTCTTCGTTGTATGTGCCGTCGGTGATTGCCTGAAGAGCTTCCGAGTAGCATGCCACCGCTTCCGCCACATATTCCGGTCCTCGAGCCCTGCCTTCGATTTTGAATACCCGTACCCCCGCGTCAACCATTTTGTTCAGGAAATGGATTGTCTTGAGGTCTTTAGGACTCATTATATATTGGTTGTCGATTTCGAGTTCATCGCCGGTTTCTTTATCCCGTACCGTGTATGCTCGGCGGCATATCTGGTTGCACGCCCCGCGGTTCGCGCTTGAATTCATTTCGTGAAGGCTCATGTAGCATTTCCCGCTCACCGCCATGCACAGCGCTCCGTGGCAGAACATTTCGAGTCTGATTTTCTCGCCGTTCGGGCCGCATATGTTCTCTTTCTCTATGGCATGGTGTATTTCTGCGACCTGCTCCATGTTGAGTTCTCTGGCAAGCACCATCACATCGGCGAACTGCGAATAGAATCTCACAGCCTCAGTGTTGCTTACATTGACCTGAGTGGAGATATGCACTTCCTGTCCTATTTCGCGTGCATACATTATCGCCGCCATGTCTGAGGCAATGATAGCCGATATGCCAGCTTGCCTGGCACGTGAGATTATCATTCGCATGGTTTCCATGTCGTTGTCATAGATCACCGTGTTTACGGTAAGGTAGGTTCTGACACCTTTCTCCGCGCATATTCCTGCTATCCTTGCCATGTCGTCGGCGGTGAAATTCGCGCTTGAGCGCGAGCGCATGTTCAATCCCTCGATGCCGAAATATACGGCATCGGCGCCGGCGGCGAGTGCCGCGGCGAGAGACTCCCAGCTCCCCACGGGAGCCATTATTTCAAAATCCTTACGGTTCATTTATGTGCTATGTAGTATGTTACGGCTCCGAAAGTTAGCGATTTCCACCGGCATCCGGTAAATCCGCAGCTTTCCATCACGGATGTCATATCATTGCGCTGAGGGGCAGCTGCGATGCTCTCCGGAAGATATGAATATGCCCGGGTATCACCCGAGACAATTCTTCCTGCGAAGGGGATTATATGGTGGGAATATATGTTGTATAACGCGAACGGAATCTTCGAGGCAGGTCGTGAAAGCTCGATTACGCAGAGTGTGCCTCCGGGACGCAGTACTCTTAGCATCTCCCTGTAACCCTGTTTCAGATGTTCGAAGTTACGCACTCCGTATGCCACAGTAATCATATCCTGCGAGTTGTCAGGCAGAAAGAGGTCAAGCGAGTCTCCCTGAATGAAAGATATTCGGTTTCGTGCGGAAGCGTCGCACTTGGCAAGTTTTTCCCTCGCCACCTCAAGCATGCCGTCGGAAAGGTCAATGCCTGTGATTTCAGCTTCCGGAAAACGGCGGTGGAGATCGAAAGCCACATCACCCGTGCCTGTAGCGATGTCAAGAATCGCACGGGGAGATGACGACAGTTCCTTCGAGGCGGCGTCAAGTGCGCGTGAACGCCACCATCGGTGAAGACCGAAAGTCATCGCCGTGTTCATGAAATCATATGCCGGAGCGATGGAATCAAACATCTCTTCGACCTGATCTGTTTTATCTCTTCTGTCGGAATATGGCGTTACCAGTTCCGCTCCGCTTTTTGTCTCATTCATTAGCCTGTTTTCTTGAGGTGTCTGTTGAGTGTTCTGACAAACTTTTACAGTTTCTTTGCGAACGAGCGTCTGTGGCGATGCTGGCGTGTAGTGAAATATTCCCACTGGCTCTGCACCTTGGCGTTGGTCTCCATTTCCGGATTTGATTCCGCGTATTTGTATCCGTTCCTGATATAATAAGGAATAAGATCCTGAAAAAGCAGGGCGTTCACGCCTTTGTTCTGGTATTCCGGATGCACTGCTACAAGAAGCAGATCTACTCTGTCGTTTTTCCCTTTGAGTCCTTTCAGGAGATGATACCATCCGAGAGGAAGCATCTTGCCTTTGGATTTCTGCAATGCGCGGCTCATTGAAGGCATTGATATCCCGACACCGACTAGTCTTCCGTTGGAGTCGGCGATGAGGGTCACCAGATCGAGATTGAGGAGGTTCAGGTAGATGTCGATGTAGTGGTCTATCTGTCGCTCAGTCAATGTCGAATACTGGTACAGGTCCTTGTATGCTTCGTTAATGAGATGGAAAAGGGCATGTCCGTATTCCATCTTGATTCGTTTGCGGTTTGTGTATTTGAGAACCTTGAGCCCGTATTTCTTTTTTACAATCTCCGCAATCCTGTTGTATTTGTCGGGAATACTGTCGGGCACCTCCATCAGAAACTCCAGCCAGTCGGATTCTTTCTTATAGCCGAGTTTCTCCATATGCTCAGGATAATACGGGTAGTTGTATATCGTAGCCATGGTGGAAAGTTCATCGAATCCGGCTATGAGCATTCCTTCGTGGTCAAGGTCTGTGAATCCGAGCGGACCGATAATTTTCGTCATGCCTTTCTTGCGGCTCCAGTCTTCCGCAGCCTTGAGAAGAGCGGCGGATACAGCCGGGTCATCTATGAAATCGATAAATCCGAATCGCGCGTCTTTGGCTCCCGATTTCTCGTTTATCTGACGGTTTATTATTGCGGCTATTCTGCCTACGGGTCTGCCTTCGCGGTATGCCATAAAATATGCGGACTCGCAGAAATCGAAGGCAGGGTTCTCGTCGGGCATGAGCGTGTACACGTCATCTGAAATCAACGGAGGCACGTAATAAGGGTTTCCGTCATAAAGATCTATCTGAAACTGCGTGAATTTTCTAAGATTTGCCTTTGTTGGTTCTATTTGCTTTATTTCAATCATCTTTCTCTGGAAGTAATCTCTACTTGATGTGAAGCGTCAGCCATATCAAGAGTGCGGTCATCAGGAGGATAAACACGCATATGATGGTGAAGAGCTGCTTTGAGTCGCGTTTCTCTAAGGCAAGCTGCAGGTCGGAAATTGAATGGTAGGCAGGGTTCTCACCAATGCATTTGCCCGCTATTCGTTTCAGACGTGGCAAAGTTGCCGGGAGATGGTCAAGCACCTCGTTTACAATCTTGCCGTAGCTGCGTATGTCTTCAGTGGCATCAAGCGGGGTCATGCTCGATTTCTGAGCATACCCCACGTTTATGAGTTTGAGGTTTTCGTTATACTCTGTGAAGATTATTGTCTCGGGAGTGATGGAATCGTGTACAAGATGATTTTCCTGAATATATTCCATCGCATCAAGGAGCTGTGTCTCGAGGCGTCGCACGATCTTGGGAGTAAGCCGTTTCTCATCAATGAGTCTTCGGAGGGAATATCCGTATACGTCATCTGTAATAATGGCAAGTCCGACCCCTGGCACTTCCTCAAGGTCGTTTACCATAACAATGTTCGGATGGGCGAGGTTGTAACGTGTGTCAAACTCGTTCTCAAGCATCTTGCGGTATTCCGGACTGTCGGCATACTCCTTCTTGAGAGCCTTGAGCATAACCCACTTGCCATGCTTCTTGATGGTGTAGACATCATAATACTTCTCACCCCATTCGGGGAGCAACGTCAGATCCGACCATTTTCCGGTAGGATCGCTGATCGGAATCTTTTTCTCCTCTTTGCTTATGTATCTATTTTTGTCCATTTTTTTCTATTCTATATAGTTCCTGAATAGGGTGTAATAAGGAATGACAGGGCGCGGAAGGGTCATGACCGAAGTCCGTATGCCTAATCTATGATGTCGAAACCGGTATATTTGCGCAGACATTCGGGAATTACGATTCCTTCCGGTGTCTGGTAATTTTCGAGCAATGCCGCCACGATTCTCGGCAATGCGAGAGCAGAGCCGTTCAGCGTGTGGCACAGGTGTATTTTCTTGTCTTCGTCGCGATAACGGCATTTCAGGCGGTTTGCCTGATAAGATTCGAAGTTGCTGACAGATGAAACCTCAAGCCATCGTTGCTGCGCTGCCGACCAAACCTCGAAGTCGAATGTTATTGCAGACGTGAAGCTCATGTCGCCGCCGCAAAGTCTGAGAATATGCCAGGGAAGTCCGAGTTTCTCAAGGAGTCCCTGCACATGGTCTTTCATCTCTTCAAGTGCAGCATATGAATTTTCAGGTTTTTCGATACGCACGATCTCCACTTTGTCGAACTGGTGCAGGCGATTCAGTCCGCGCACATCCTTGCCATAGCTTCCAGCTTCGCGTCGCCAGCAAGGAGAATACGCGCAGTTTTTCTTTGGCAGCTCAGTCTCCGGAATAATCTCGTCACGGTATATGTTGGTGACGGGAACTTCTGCAGTGGGTATGAGATAGAGGTTGTCGAGAGTGACGTGATACATCTGACCTTCCTTATCGGGAAGCTGACCTGTGCCGTATCCTGATGCTTCGTTGACTACAAACGGAGGCTCAACCTCTACATATCCCGCTTTCCATGCCTCGTCAAGGAAGAACTGAATGAGGGCACGCTGCAGACGTGCTCCTTTGCCGACATAGAACGGGAATCCCGCGCCGGTCACTTTCACACCAGTCTCGAAATCTATGATATTGTATTTCTTCGCGAGTTCCCAGTGGGGGAGTGCGTCTGCGGGAAGTTCCGGAACCGTTCCTCCTGTTTTCTCCACAACGTTCTGTTCTGCGGAAAGCCCTTCAGGCACCGCGGCGCAAGGCATATTGGGAACGGTAAGCAGAAGATTCCGCATTTTCTCCTCGCATTCCGCAAGACGGTCCTGCAGACCTTTGGTCTCACCCTTGATGCGAGCCACTTCCTCCTTTACTTTCTCCGCTTCCTCTTTTGCTCCCTGTTTCATGAGCGATCCGATTGAAGCCGCGAGTTTTTTAAGTGAAGAGGCATCGTTGTCGGTTTTCTGCTGAAGGCGTCGGCGTTCGGCGTCTATTTCAAGTATTTCCGTGATTACTGCACGTCCGTCAAATCCTTTGACAGCGAGACGGGAGATTACAAACTCCGGGTCTGCTTTTATTGTCTGTATGGTAAGCATGTTGCTGTATTTTACTGGTTCTGAAATGTTTTGGAAACTCTTTAAGAAACTGTTTAAACACTCTCTTGGAGTTTCGCGAGTAGAGTCTTTACCGTTTCGGAGATTACGCGTCCTTCGGCGCGTCCGGCAAGGCGTTTTGACGCGACACCCATAACTTTTCCCATCTCTTTGGGTCCGGTGGCACCGGTCTCGGCGATGATTGCCGAAATCTCTTTTTCAAGTTCCTCTGTAGAAAGCTGTTTTGGAAGATATTCTTCAAGCACCGCTGCTTCGTCAAGTTCGTTCTGTGCGAGTTCAGGGCGATTGTTTTCAGTGTATATCCTGGCGCTTTCCTTGCGTTGTTTCACCATCTTCACAAGGATTTTAGTAGCCGCGTCATCCGACAGTTCGCCGTTGGCTCCTTTAGCTGTCTTGGCTTCAAGGAATTCTTTTTTTGCGCCGCGAAGAGCTTCGAGACGTACTTTCTCACGAGCGAGCATCGCTTTCTTGATGTCTTCGCTGACCTGATCAAAAAGATTCATAATTTATGTTGTAATGTTTCTTAAACAAATTTTTTTGACAGCAGGTTTACTGCGTTTTTATGATGAGCCAGTGTTTGCCAGTCTATCATTTTGTGCTTTAACCTGCTTCAACTTGCAAAAATAACAAAAATACTTTTAAGATGAAAACCTTAGTGTCAAAAACATAAAAAACAAAAAGGTCTTTTCTCACGAAAAGACCTTTTCGGTGGGCGATTACGGATTCGAACCGCAGACCCTCTGCTTGTAAGGCAGACGCTCTAAACCAGCTGAGCTAATCGCCCGAATGCGTTCTGAAAAGAATTGTTGTTATAATCGGTGGGCGATTACGGATTCGAACCGCAGACCCTCTGCTTGTAAGGCAGACGCTCTAAACCAGCTGAGCTAATCGCCCGATTGCGGATGCAAAGTTAAGAACAATTTTTTAATCACACAAATTTTTTTGCTACTTTTGTAAAAAAAATTTCGACAGTGTGTAGAAACTGTCTCTTATTTTTGATTGAAATTTATTGATAATGAAAAATATAAGGGATATAAGAATCGCGGATTTCGATTATCCGCTTCCTGATGAAAAAATTCCGCGTCACCCCTTGGCGGAGCGTGACAGCTGCAAGTTGCTTGTAAGTATGCCTGACGGAGGCATTCTTCACAGAACGTTTTCGGATTTGCCGGGACTGCTTCCGGAACGAACGCTGATGGTGTGTAATGAAACGCGGGTTATCAATGCAAGAATCCGTTTTGAAAAGTCGACAGGTTCCAAAATCGAGGTGTTTCTTCTTGAGCCTTTGTCTCCCGAGGACTATGTGCTGATGTTTCAGTCAACAGGTTCCTGTCGCTGGGGATGTCTTGTTGGAAATCTAAAAAGGTGGAAAGAGGGTGCTCTCGTGAAGAAGCTGGATATCGATGGCAGGATTGTGGAACTCCGTGCGACAAAAGTAAGACCATTGGATGGAAACGGTCAAGAGATCCTTTTTGAGTGGGATGATCCGGAGGTGACTTTCGCTTCTGTTGTTGATGCGGCGGGGTATATTCCTATACCCCCTTATCTGAAGCGGGATTCCGAAGAAAGTGATTCCGATGATTACCAGACAGTATATGCGCGTGTGAAGGGGTCTGTGGCGGCGCCTACTGCCGGACTTCATTTTACCCCGCAGCTGTTTGATAGGCTTCGTGGGGCAGGTGTGGATGTGGCTCCTCTTGCGCTTCATGTCGGAGCCGGCACATTTCAGCCTGTGAAATCGGAAACTATCGGTGGTCATCCGATGCATACCGAGGTATTCAGCATCGGTCGGGAATCGCTTGAAAAAATAGTTTCGGTGATACGAGAGGGCAGAAAGATAACAGCAGTGGGCACGACTTCCGTGCGTACCCTTGAATCGCTTCCCTATATAGGCGCTCAGCTGAAGTCAGGCAATGTCACGCTTCATGTTGACCAATGGTCGCCTTATACAGAGGGCGTGGAGCTGCATGGAGACGTAATAGAAAATCTTGTAAGCATTCTTGATTATATGAAAGAGAAGGGGGCTGACACACTGACCGCATCGACATCAATAATGATTGCCCCCGGTTTCAAATGGCGGATTGTGGATGTGGTGGTTACTAATTTCCATCAGCCTCAGTCAACGCTGCTGTTGCTTGTCTCTTCTTTTCTTGACCGCGACCCCGGAAGAAGCCCGCTTCAGTGGCGCAGGATTTATGACGAGGCACTTGGACATGCTTATCGTTTTCTGTCGTATGGAGACGCTTGTCTTCTTTTTCCGCGGAGCTGATGTCGTTGTTCCAAATAGACTATGACTCCGGTTTCTGCGGAGATGATTATCCCGTAATTGAGATTCCGGGATCAAAAAGTGTTGCTGCGCGAAGGCTTATTATAGATTATATAAGGGGGGAGGCTCCGGAATATGTGAATATGCCCCGTTGTGACGACACCCTTGAGTTGAGTGCGGCACTGAGAGATCTGCGGCTCGGGCTTTCTGGAAACCGTTATGATCTTGGGTCGGGTGGTACATCAATGCGTTTTTTTACGGCTCTTGTCGCCTCGATTGAGGGATTCGACGGTATTGTTGACTGTTCGCTACAGCTGAGACGACGACCTCTTTCGCCTTTGGTCGATGCCCTTCGGGCGATTGGCGCGGATATAGAATATCTGGAAGAAGAGGGGTGTCCTCCTATATATATAAAGGGTGGAAAGCTCAAGGGTGGAGAAGTGGCGGTGGACGCCGGAATTTCTTCGCAGTTTATATCGGCACTCATGCTTGTGTCCCGGTTGTGGGCGTCGCCGTTGTCTTTAGGGTTGCGTGGAGAGATTGTGTCGCGTCCGTATGTGGAGATGACGAAGCGTTTGCTTGAGATGTCAGACGATGATTCTGCTCCTTATATAGAGGGTGACTGGTCTGCCGCTGCATTTTTCTATGCTTATTGTCTGCTGGTTCCCGACAAAGATGTGCGTATAGGATTGTTGAGGAAGCCGGATTTGTCTGTGCAGGGCGATGCTGCGGTTGCAGATATATTTAAGTATCTCGGTGTTGAATCGGAATGGGAGGGAGACGGAGAGGTTGTGTTGCATGGAAACCGGCATGTCATTGACAGTCGGAGGAGTATGTCGGTGCCTGTAGAGTTTGACATGGGAGATGTGCCTGACCTTGTTCCGGCGTTGGCGGTTTGCATGGCTCTTGCCGGAATCCGTTTCCGTTTCATAAAAGTGTCGCATCTGAGACATAAAGAGTCTGACAGACTTTCGGCTTTGCAGACGGAGATGGGGAAAATAGGGTTTGCGGTTGAGACAGGTGATGACTTTATATCATGGGACGGCAGACGCTTGCCGATGAGTCAAGAGGTAATCATAGAGAGTTATGAAGATCACCGAATAGCTATGGCTTTCTCCATAGCAGCGGCAAAACTGCATCATATTACAATACGCGGAGGAGAGTGTGTGTCAAAATCGTTCCCTGGTTTTTATGGCGAATTGAGGAAGATCGGGTTCGTGATACGGATTATTTATTAAGAATCTTAAGAAGATGTGTGAATATGAAAGGAGCGTTGATAATATTGTTAGTGCTTATGGCAGTCGGTGTTGTTCTTTATATAGGTGAATTGAAATACCGGAAGCGCGAGAGAAAAAACGGAGAGGGCAATTATATAGAGGACGATGATATTGGGGGAGACAATAAGGATGACATAAAAGAAGGCGATAAGGAGGAAGAGGGATGTTGCGGAATGCATCTTGTATGCGAAAAAGACTCGCTTTCTCAGATGTCAGGAGATATTGTTTATTACGATGATGAGGAACTCGATCGATTTTTCGGTCGTTCGGGCAATGATTACACACCGGAAGAGGTTGAGGAATTTCGTGAAATTCTTATGACGTTGCGTCCGGAAGATGTGTCTGGATGGGCGCGAAGCGTCACGGCGCGTCGTCTTGAATTGCCTTCTGATGTAAGGGATGAATTGCTGATGCTCGTAAATGAGCAAAGGAGTAAAATTTGATTAACATTTCGAAAGAGATTTTAACATTTGTTGATTCAATTAATTATCAATGATTTATCAACGAATAAACCTTTTTATTGAAAAATTGTTGTAAAAATATTTGCACAGCGGCGAAAAAGGCTATAACTTTGCAACCGCAAACGAGAAAACGACACAGCAACCAAGACTTGAAAATCTCGGTGGAAACAGAATCTCGATGCGAATAGAACAATGAAATTTTGCCACAAGACAAGCAGCGAGACTGGAAACAGTCAAGTTGAGAGTATAAGGGAAACGAACAGTTTCCGTCAAGATTCCAACTTAATAAACAGACGCTTGGGTCAAGACAAACAAACGTAGGCGAGACCTTCG
>RIAY01000040.1 GCA_003833075.1 Muribaculaceae bacterium Isolate-036 (Harlan)
GGAGCATAGCTCCTTAAACGATAGAAAAACCTGCCTGTAACGTTCTACTTTATCCATAATTCAAATTTTATGGCAAAGTTAGGAACTTTACAGACAAGCTTAAATACGCTATCGCGGACGGTTGTACTGATGGGTCCATCGGGGGTTCTTTGTAAAGTTACAAAATATATACGACATTGGCAAATAACCAGTTAGCCATTAACCGAATATCCCTAATTATGGATCAGTACACCATAAGTACACTTCCTATGAGAAAGAACCCTATAAAATCGGCGCCGGTCCATGCCGATTATTATATTCACCCACTAATCCCACGTATTTATTATGGACTACATTATGATTGAGCGAACCGTATATGACGCTATGGTCACTGCTCTTAAAGAATGTCGCCAGATGCTTACAACGGCATTATGTCGGCTTTCGCACAATAGGCGTCAGGAATGGATTGACAACCATTCCACACAAGGTATTCTTCGTCGCTCGCAACGCTCAATGGCAACACTGCGAGCCGACGGCAAAATCGGATACACTTTGATTGAAGGAAAGGTTTACTATCCTGCCGATGAGATTGGCAGATTTCTGAATGACAATTATGAGAAATATGGCTGAGAATATACCCTTGCAGACAAAAGAGGAGCGGAAAGAGATCTTCACTATACTCAGAGATATCAATGCTGTAGCCAATGAACTCACTGAGAAATCCCGGCCTTTGTTTGACGGCGTAAGATTTCTCTCCGACTCCGAACTTTCTCACCGCCTCTCGGTCAGTAAATCCACCCTCGCCAACTATCGGCTGAAAGGCTTGTTCGGTTACTACTCCCTCGAAGGCAAAATCCTCTATGCCGAACACGAAATCGAAACCTACCTCTGGCAGAACTGTCATCCGTCGTATAAGTGAACTAAAAGCCCTCGATAATCATGTTAGATTATCGAGGGCTGATATTTTCTGGCTTTCTGAATAATTTTGCGGAGATGTACTGAGTATTTTTGAGGCAATTTACTGATGAAATTTGCGATATGACTTTCACCTAAAAATCTCTTAATCTCGCAGACAGCCTATCGGGATTATTTTCACTCCATCTTCGCGGGTATATGCCATTTCGCCGCCGGTGAGGACAATCAGTAAATCCGGTTCTCGAAGTTTCATCTGCTTTTCAGCTTTATTCTTTTCAGAGACAAGACGCTTTATTTCAAGGAGGTGTTTTGCGCCTTCTTCTATCTCCCGGATTCCGAGTTTACATTCTATCAACGCATATCGTCCGTCATCAAGGTGCAATACAGCGTCAGCCTCAAGACCGAAACGGTCATGGTAATAAGACAAACGTCCGCCCAAAGCCTGAGAGTAGACCCGAAGGTCGCGGAGGCATAGGCACTCAAAGATGAATCCGAATGTATTGAGGTCCAGTTCAAGGCTTTCAGGAGAAGCACCCAACGATGCCACAGCTATAGATGGATCCGCAAAGCAACGTTTCTTCCCGGTGCGGATTACCGTCTTAGAACGTATAGCCGGCGACCAAGCCTCAATGTCATCAATGACGAACAGCTTCTCCAAAGCGCCGACATAATCATCAAAGGTAGGCATGGATGTTCCCTCCATTTCCTCCGACACATCGGCAAGCATCGACGTTTTCTTTGCCAGAGTACAGATATTCCTCGCGTAAGAGCGAAGTATCAATCTTGCCAAAGCCGGATTACGCCGCGTCTTGTCCACTCTTGATATATCCTCGTTGCAGATAACATCAACATAATCCTTTGCAATCAGCAATTTTGCATCGCGGCTCATTTCATCGAGCGAAGCTGGCCACCCTCCACGGCAAGCGGCAAATATCAGTTGCTCGATAGAAAGTTGGGACATCTCACCGTCAATATCATACTCTGGGTCATCGAAAAGACGGTTCAACGAAATAGAGCCGTTTGATTCAAGAGATTCAAACAGGCTCATAGGATACATTGACATTCTGGAAATACGCCCGGTGCCGGTGTGCATTATTTCATCGTCATCGACTACTGTTGAACCTGTCAGGATAAACTGACCTTTCGCCCTTCGCTCATCAACGGCATGACGCACAGCATCCCATATTACCGGAGCCACCTGCCATTCATCGATAAGCCGAGGCGTAGCACCCTTAAGCAGCAACGATGGCTTTGTCCGTGCGCTGGCGAGATACCCATCCCGTCGGTCAGGATCCTGCATCTTGATGACACTTGCGGCACGGCGTTCCGCCGTCGTTGTCTTTCCACACCACTTCGGCCCGGCAATCTGCACCGCGCCGAATGCCTCAAGCCTCAAATCAAGAGTCTTGTCAGCGATTCTTCTAAGATAGTATATCTCCTTCATAACTATCTGCAAAATTAGCGATTAAATTTTATCCAGCAAAATGATTTTGTATTTTTGATGCTTTGCATTTTGCGTTTTTGATATAGGTCACTTTGTTAAATTGAATTAAAACACTTGCGGTTCTTCTCAATCAGAGAATATTGATAAACCTTGCCATCTCCAATAAAATTTAGTAAATTTTACCGAATCATTGTGTTGATGGAACTCAAAAAATCGTTAATTTTGTGTCCGGATTGACACAGATGTGTCTTTTACACAAATTTAGAACAGGCTATGAACAACGAAATCTTATATATCCTTTTGCCGGATTATGCCGCTCACGAAGCGGTGTATCTTTCTCAGGCTATTGCTTCTGATGAATTTGCACTGAAAGAGAATCCAAAGTATATCAACAAGGTTGTTGCCCCGACATTGGAGCCGGTGAAATCAATCGGAGGATTCCGCACGCTGCCGGATTATTCGTTTGATACGATGCCTGATGATTATGCCGCATTGGTGCTGATTGGTGGTTTCGGGTGGAGTACGCCCGTTGCCGATCAAGTTGTGCCGATTGTCAAAAAAGCTATTGAAAAAGGGAAGATTGTCGGTGCGATATGCAACGCGGCATCGTTCATGGCAAAGCATGGTTTTCTCAATGCCGTGAAACATACCGGCAATGGCATGGATCAACTGAAACATTGGGGAGGAGACAGCTACTCTAATCCCGGCGGGTATATCCACGCGCAAGCCGTAAGCGATGGCAGCATCGTGACTGCAAACGGCTCTGCAACTCTTGAATTTGCAAAAGAGCTGCTTTTGCTGCTTGAAAACGACACGCCGGAGCGAATCGAAATGTACTATCAGTTCAACAAGCAGGGCTTCTGCAGCCTTTTCTTAATTGAATGAAGAGAGCTATTGTCATAGGTTGTCCCGGTGCCGGAAAAAGTACTTTTTCAAGAAAACTATCAGCAAAGACCGGTTTGCCCTTGCATTACCTTGACGTAATATGGCATTTGCCTGACAGAACTGCACTTTCAAGAGAAGAATTTGTAAAGCGTCTGCAAGGAATAATGTCCGGAGATCAGTGGATTATTGACGGCAATTATCTGCATACGCTACCCATGAGATTGAATAGATGTGATACGGTTTTCTTCTTTGACCTGACGTTGGACTTATGTCTGGCAGGAGCTGAAGAGCGCTTGGGTAAAAGATGTGAGGATATGCCTTGGACTGATAATGAAATGAACCCGGAATTCCGTCAATGGATTGTCAATTTTCCTGAGCAGCAACTACCGGTTATCTTTAAATTGCTTAGCGAAAGAATAAACGATGTCAATGTGTTTACATTCCGTTCAAGAACAGAAGCAGATAATTTTATTGCAAATTTAGAGAACCTTATATAGCCATACAAATCTCTTAAATAATCATGTGACTATGTTTATCGCAATTCTTACATACAAAAAGCCGTTGAGCGAGGTTGACCGATTTCTAACCGCTCATCGTGAATATCTTGCCAAGCACTATGCAGCCGGAGATTTCATCGCATCCGGTCCGCAGTCCCCTCGTGTCGGAGGCGTGATAATGATGAAAGCAGAAAGCAGTGAAGCGGTTAATGCCATAATTGCCGAAGACCCATTCCACATCAACGGTATCGCCGATTATCAGATAGTGGAGTTTACTCCTACGATGTTTATAAACGAAAATCTGGAATCGTCGTTGTTATGATTGAAACTGAAAGGCTTATTCTGCGCCCGTGGCGAGAAGATGATATACCTCCATTCGCAGAAATGAACAGCGATGAGGAGGTTATGGAGTATCTTCCTAAATGTCTTTCTTTGGAAGAAACGGTGCAGTTCTATAATCGGATAGTCGCTGAACATAGCACATTTGGCTACGGACTTTATGCCGTGGAAACAAAAAGCGATGGTAGCTTTATCGGTTATGTCGGATTCCATCACTTTGACTTTGAAGAGGAGTTTTCTCCCGGAGTTGAGATTGGCTGGAGGCTTGCGGGAAAGCATTGGAATAAAGGTTATGCCACAGAAGCCGCAAAAGCCTGTATTGATTATGCCCGTAGGCATCGTTTGTTCAATGAGATTTATTCGTTTACGACAGTATGCAACTCTCGCTCGGAACGAGTGATGCAGAAAATCGGGATGAATCAAGTGGGATTTTTCTCACATCCATCATTGCCAAGAGGTCACAGGTTGAAGCCTCATGTACTTTATAAAATGGAATTATGCCCTACATATCAGTTGAAAGCGGAGCTTTAACCCCCGAGCAAAAGAAAGAACTTATTGAGCGTCTTACTGTAACCGCCTCCGAGATAACACATATCCCGGAGCAGTTTTTTACTGTTACCATCAAGGAAGTGCCGGATGAGAACTTTGGTATAGGCGGCAAGTCAATAGACGAAATCAAACGCAACTACAAGCCATGAGCCTTACCCTCAGACCATATCAGCCCACGGATGCCAACGTAATCACTACCTGGCTTAAGAGCGAATATCTTATGCGCCAATGGTGCGCTGACCGATATGAGCGGTTTCCTGTCACACCGGAAGATATGAACTCATATCATCAGCAATACTTTGACGGGCATAACTCCGTTGCACTGACTATGGTTGACGATGAAGATATTGTCGGGTATATTTCTATACGCACTCCGGCAGATTATTCTTCTGAACAACGCTTGGGATTTGTTATTATTGATGATTCAAGGCGAGGCAAAGGCTTGGGTAAAGCCATTGTCAGTATGGCGGTTGATTATGCTTTCTCCAAATTAGGTGCCATAAAAGTTTCACTGGGCGTTTTTGAAAACAATCCGATAGCTGTCAGGTGCTATGAATCGGTTGGATTTCATCGTGTTGTCAAGCAAGAGACGGAGTGTTATGATTGTCTTGGCGAGACGTGGAATTGTATTGAGATGGAATTTTGTAAAAAATCACTGAGCGAAATGACATTGGAAGAACTGTGGCAATTCTTTCCTATATGCCTGGCTTCATATAATCCACAGTGGAGAGATTGGGCGAAGGAAGAAATTGGTCTCCTGTCGGAATTCCTTTCGGAATATTATCCAATTGTCAACCATATAGGCAGTACGGCGATTCCCGGCATTCAAGCGAAACCGATTATTGACATCCTTGTTGAAATTTCTCCCAATGCCGATTGGCAAGGTGTAAGAAAGGTAATGGAAACAGCCGGATACATCTGCATGTCATCATCCGAAAACCGTATGAGCTTCAATAAAGGCTATACCCCGCAAGGTTATGCCGAAAAGGTATTTCATGTTCATATCCATGCTATGGGAGATAATGACGAGATTGCTTTCCGCAACTATCTCAACAGTAATCCGGCTGTTGCCAAAGAGTATGAGAAATTGAAACTTAGCCTTTTGCCTAAATATCGCAACGATCGATACGGCTACACCGAGGCAAAATCGGAATTTGTCAAAGGGATTATCCGCGAGACAAAAGTTATGAAAAAGGTTGTTGACGCTGAACTTATGTCATGAGCGATCCGATATAATCATAAAACCAAGTATTTAACTGTGTCCTTATGTACGCTATTATTGTGTCCTGAAAAGTCGGGAGCACTTCAGCGTTTTGACTTTCCCTGCTGAAAACGATATGGCAGTGCGGATGTGCGTTCTTTGCTGAACAAAGAGATTTCATCGATGAGTCATAATGACGTATCACAATTTAAGGGATATTGGTCAGCCCTATATGCCTCATATGGTCGTGCGACATCTCGGTCATAAGCTCGTCATTCATCTTCGGAGCATCGGATGGGTGGAAGTCGAATGATATGTGACCGGAAATCGTATGTCTGCATTCGGGAAGATGCAAACATACGAACTGTCTTGAATTAACGGATATTTAACGTTAAGGCACGATAAAACCCTCAACCATAGTGTTGTAAGGGGAAAGAGTATTTAGAGATTGTCTAAAAATTAGTGCGAAATAATGTTATTAGGCATAGCAAACCCTCAATCAGAGTGTTGAAGGAGAAAAGACTAATACTATGCACGAAATCAATCTCTATCAGACACATCTGACCGAGGGTCAGTGGTCTTATATAAACAAAGAATTCCTTGAAAATGATAGACGCAAGAGAAAATATTCACTACAATCAGTTTTTGAAGCTATC
>RIAY01000041.1 GCA_003833075.1 Muribaculaceae bacterium Isolate-036 (Harlan)
ATGGAGGATGTGCGCATCAAAACTGATTCGGTTACGGATTTCTCATTCGTTAGCAAATACGGGTCTGCAGTTGAATGGCAGTATTTCAGGAAAGACTCGCACATCATTGAGCACCGAGGCAACGAATGGCTGCGCTTCAGCCAGCGTGCGGACACGCTCGAGCTTCGGCACAGAGAGACTTGCAGAGAAAAAAGGGAATCCCGCATTATCCTTTCCCCTCATGTCGCAGCCGACACAGTCTATTCCTCAGATACCCGCCGCGACAGGTCGTTCCTTTACAGTGATTCCGGTTCTTACATCATCACCCAATCTCGGTGTCCGCTCCTTATCCTGGCTGAGGGGGATACGCTCCATGATGTAACGGCAGAGAAAATACGGGTCTCCTATTGCAGACGGCAGATATCCGGTGAGGGAGAAACCTCAAAAAACTTGTTTCCCAAATTCATTGAGACCGAAACAACGTGGAGAGCCGGGCAAGATAATTCCATTCCGTATGCCATGACACGCAGCATAGAGCGCATCTCCAAAGCGAATGACACCACAATAACCGTCGAGTCTGTATGTTTCCCAAGGGCACTCAACGTTGTCGGATCCGGTTTCGACAGACAGTATTCAAGAAAGGGAAGTAAAACTCCAGTCTATCTCCAACAAACGGAGCAAATGAAAGAAGCAGCCGAGGCTTCACATTTTGAAGTGACGGGCAATTCCCTGCATGTATCGTCTACGGGAAAATTCAACGTGATCATTACCGACATAGCCGGCAGAGTGCTGCTGACGCATTCTGCTACGGATGCATGCGTAATTGACATCTCCCGATTTACTGGGAATGAGATAGTTGTGTCGATTTCCAATAAAGCCAAACATATATCAAGAACAATAATACCACGTCATGAATAGGATCGTCATACCAGTCGTGTTTCTACTGTCAGCGCTGCTCCTCAAGCCGGCACAAGCCGGCAATGCCAGCAAACAGGACAGTATTTCCCCGGTGCATCGCGCTCTAGCATCGGAAGAGGCGTGGCGGCCGCCGACATCGATCGCGGAAATGGTCGCTCCCCCGTCGCCGGAAGTGGCGGCGATGCTCCGGCACTCCGACGAGGAAATATCATATGCGGAGGGAACTGCTTCCCTTGCAATCCCCCTGTACGAGTGGGACTGTGGCGACATCCGCACCTCCCTGTCCATGCGTTATTCCATACGTGGCTACCGCATGGACGAACGTGCCGGATGGACAGGGCTTGGATGGAGCTTCTCAGGTGGCGGATGCGTGGCAAGGACAATACTCGGGATGCCTGATGAACAGCACTCTGTGGACATACGCAGCACTCTGTCGATAAATTCCAACGCCTCCGGTCATCAATATTTCATCGATCTCGAAAAACATGTCAAAGAGGCGATGCTCGATCGCTATAGCTACTCTTGTGCCGCAGGTTCCGGATCGTTCGTAATCATGGACGGATGCATAATACAGACCCCGCGCAGCGACAACACAATAGAATTTTGCGGCGATACTCGGGACGGGGTCAGGGATTTCGCAATAATATCACCCGACGGCACGCGTTACGTATTCTCCGTCCGCGAGCACATCGACTTCACCTACCATCCGATGGTGCTTGCAGTTCCCGCACGAGACGACAGCTACCGGAACGCCGTGTCGGCATGGCACCTCTCTTCAGTGACCTCGCCCGGAGGAGAGACCGTGACCTACTCCTACGCTTCCGTGGGAACGTGGTCGAGGAGTGACGGACCTTCAGCGGGCACATATACAATCCTGAACAGAAGCCAGTCTTTTCCTTCCGTGGAGGTATTCTACGACAACGGCACCACGTACACGGGAAATTCAACCAAAGCCATCACAACCTTCCACGACCAGAAGATCCTTCAACGCATATCATCGCGCACGGCAACCTTGGTCTTCACTCATTCCCCGAGAAAACTGTCGGGAGGCAATGACATTCCGCAGATGCTCAGTTCTGTCCGCGTCCTTACACCGGGAGGCAGGTGCGTGCGTGACATCTCTTTCGACATAACGCAGTCGGCAAGTGTGCCATCCATTCTCAAAGGGATAACCGTGAAGTCAGAGGGTGTCCTGCTTGACAAGCATACCTTCGCTTACAACCTGCCGTCCGGAGTCTGGGGATGCGATATTTTCGGTTTCGCCAACGGACCCACGACGGGACACAGGGCGGTGATAGACATAAACACCGGCAACGTTGCCGATGCGGCGAAATTCAGTGCCGGTCACGCGCACGCGCGCACCTTGAGGTCGCACTCCAACGCGCTCGGTCTCGTCACGGAATACCAGTACGAACCTTCGGATCCTGTGACCTTCGCGCCGTTCGGTCAATCCGTACCCTCATGCCGCATCCCGGTAGGTGTGCGCATTCGCAGAATAACTGACAAAGATGCCGTCTCCGGAAGAATGAGAATACGGGAGTTCCTGTATTCATCACCTGAATGCGACATCGATTTTGTAAATGTCAACGCATCCGCGTTCATATCCATGAGCGGAGAACAGAGCTACATGGGTCTTCGACCCGTAGCCCCGCAACCGGACGTATCCACCACCCTGTCGTTCCTCTCCCGCCCCAGAATTCCAGGATTCTCCCCGGAACGCGCCACAATGCGTTACGCGGAAGTGACGGAACTTGTCAGCGGCACAGCCGTCACGGTTCCCATACGCACAGTCAGGAGATACGACCTTTCAAGGTGCAGGCTGCGCTTCGTCCTGACACAGCTACCGAGATACGGCATGAACGCTGACAGGAATATAGGGGAAATAATGCTGCCCCCGCAAGGAGTGCCGGAAGGGGTAAGGCTCGCGCTCGGACATGGCTGCAACCTGCCCGGAGGTTTCGAGGAGAGACTTGGAGCGGCACCGGTGCTCATTGAGAAAACGGAATACAGACACCGTAACGGAGAATACCACCCGATTGTCAGCGAGAAGTATTTCCACAGCACCATCGACTCTGCGACAATACGGACAGGTTTTTTCCACGACGCGGCAGTGCGCGACATAATAAACGCCTATGGAGTACGGAAATGGGACTGGCAGTCAACTTCAGATTTCACATTCTCAGAGATCTCGATGACTCATCTGAACACACGTCTCGACTCAGTTGCCGCCACACGATATTTCCCGGACGGTTCGAGCCGTCTTGCCTCCGTGAAGCATCTGTATTCCACGACAGCACCCATGCTGATACCCATACGGGCGATAGGGAAAGACATTTCCGATCTCCCGATCATGTCCGGCATCGAAAATGTGCACAATCCGTTCGGCTCCGACAGCGTTAGCATGTCGAACGGGATGCGCCTGCACATAGGGACGCGCCTGTGTGAGGGCGGCCGTATAATGGAGCATTACACTGCATATTCATCAAACATGATACCGAAGGTGTTCCGGACAATGACGGCTGCCGGACAAAAGACTCTTCCGGTACTGGAGATATGGATCGCGGATGGACGGGACACCATAACAAAGAAAACGGAATATGGAAGGTACGGCTCCTGCTGGCGTCCAACGGCGATCACCCTCACCTCCCCTTCGGGGAAGACGGTAGACAGACTGGTCGTGTCGGGATACACACCTTACGGAAAACCGGCTGGCGTGAAGCGGAGAGGAAAACCGGAGAACGTATACTCTTGGGGAACCATAGCAGGACAGGAGGACCTGCTGATGTCTCTGACGGTAAAGGGAGACAACCGGTCAGCGTCCCTGACAACCTCATTCACGCACGAAGAGCTGACGGGATGCACATCGGTGACAGCTCCGGATGGATCAACCATATCCTACGGATACGAGGGAGGCAGACTCGTGTCGGAAACAAACCCTGACGGCAAGATAATAAAAAAATACGGATATGACCTGCAGTCATCAGGCGTGGACAGACAGAATGCCATCTCCGGGCGGACTCTTGTCAACGGGACGTCCGCTTCGGAGGGCACCTTCGCTGAAACAATAACCCGGCACGACGGATTCGGGATGCCGAGGCTGGAACTTAAGAAGGACTTCGGACAGGGCGGGGATGTCGTTACGGGCGCATGGTCGTACGATGCGTTGCACCGCACGACAAGGGCATGGAACCCGCTTCCATTGTCAGAAGTGAATGAAGCTCTCGATTCTGAAGTGCCGCTGGAGAATGCTGCCGTAACCCTATATTCGGATGCCACCGCCTACCGGGAGATGGTTTATCCGGCATCCCACGACAACATGCCGACAGAATCTTCCCTTCCGGGTGCCGACTTCCGGCAACATCCAGCACACGCGGAGAAGCTATGCTCAAGATCGCAGACAGGTGAATACCGGGTGATCCGCTATTCATGCGACGGGAACACTCTGGGATCTTCCGGTGTATGGTCCGACGGGGAACTTGACTGTATCGCGGAGACCGACGGGAACGGCGCGAGGAAACTGACCTTCTCGGATTCAGCCGGCAATACGGTACTTGTCAGGAGAGTAATATCCTCAGGGATATATGCCGATACGTACACCGTACACGATCCCTGGGGGAATCCACTTGTAGTTCTTCCGCCGGAGGCTTCCCGGAAGTTAAAGTCGACAGAATCGACATGGCAGCTGGCAACAAATTCCATAATCGCGGATTACGCGTTCGTCTACACATATGATTCCGCGATGAGACTGCGCTCGATGAAAACTCCGGGCTGTGCGGCCGTGAGATACGCTTACGACAGTGAGGGAAGGCTTTCATTCTCGCAGGACGGCAACCTCGCGGCGAGTGGAAGGTGTTCTTTTATACTTTATGACTCTTTCGGGCGGCAGGCAGTGACCGGGACATGCTCGGACATACCGCGCTTATGGTTATCCGACATGTCGGACTCTACCCCACCCGTCACGACTGCCCTCACGGGCAATATCGGTGAAGGATTCCTCGGGACCGGCTACTCGATATCCTGCAGCACGGGAGAAGACGTATCAATTTCCAACGCCACGATGCTGACAGCCAGCTATTATGACAACACGGGCATGCAGACGGGTTCTCTTGCCGCGGTGTTGCAAGCTCCGGGACTGTCTGACAATGAGGGCGGCAGCGTAATGACCCGGATGAGCTACGCTCCGGGTGGTATACCCGTGAGATCGGAATCCGTATTTCCCGATGGAAGGCTGTTGATTTCGGAGATTGTCCCGACTGTTGCCGGACTGCCTTCGTTAGTGACGGAGACTCTTGCCGACGGTTCCGGGGACGGGTGGTCACACTCGACATCGTATGCCTACGACCCCTTCGGGCGCATTTTGTCCGTGAAGGTTACTGCAGATGGTAACGCAGCAAACACACAGGCATCAATTGTCAACGGATTCGATGAGACGGGCAACGTGAGAAGCATCGCATACAACGGGAATTCGTTGACAAGGAACATCACCCGCGACATACGGGGTGCCGTGTCCGGATGGTCGATGCCGGAGTTCGGTCAACAGCTTACGTATGGCGACGGCGGCGCGATGGCGGACTGGTGCGGGAGAATAACGTCAAGGACTTCGGAACTGGGTGAATACAGGGGAAGATACGACTATTACTACAATACATTAGGATTCCTGACACGGGCGGCATTCTCTTCCGACACCCACCGGAAAATGAATTTCTCCGCGTCGTATGAATATGACAGGCAGGCAAATCTGACATACATAAAAAGGAGCGGCATGCTCCCCGGTGACAGATTCGGCACAATCGTCGACAAGGCGGTAATGCGCAAAGGGAACCGCATAAATAAAGTATACGGGGATGATGCCGAAGATGCACTGATCGAGAACCAGCCGCAGATAACCGCATCGGGAACCGGATGTACGTACGATAACAACGGCAACCTGACCTCCGATCCGTCACGCGGGATACGGGACATCGAATGGAGTGAGACGGGTAAGCCGATGCGGGTGTCTTTCGTTTCGGGTGAGGAGATATGCTACCGCTATGCCGCGACAGGAGAAAAGCTGTCGGAGGTGTTCGTTGACACGGACGGGAGGATACTACGCAGACGCGACATCTACGGGAGCTATGAGTTAACTGACGGAAGCCTCGACCGCACACAGGTCGGGGGAGGATACCTCGACAGCAAAGGTGTGTTCCACGTGTACGTCACCGACTATCAGGGGAATGTTATCGGTATAATAAACGCAAAGACCGGGACGCCGGTACAGTTCACCGACTACTATCCCTACGGCATCCCGCACGCCACGGCTTACAGCCCGGAGGCGAACCGCCGCAAGTTCGGTGGAAAGGAATACACCTCCGAGTTCGGGTTCAGCTCCTGCGATTTCGGCGCACGCCTGTACTCCCCGCTGCTCTGCGGATTCGACTCCCCGGACAATAAAGCCTCTGGGTACACCCACATCTCCCCTTACGCGTACTGCGCAGCTGATCCCGTCAA
>RIAY01000042.1 GCA_003833075.1 Muribaculaceae bacterium Isolate-036 (Harlan)
ATAAAAAGATTTTTTGACCTGAGCGGAATTGACCCGAACAAGACTTTAAATGCTAAACTTGTCAAAGAACTCTTTGGCTTGACGGTAGATGCCGCATAGCCTATGAATATTTTTTAACGAACTATTGTATTTGCAAATTAGGGCATAAAATATCGTACAACCAAATTTATTGCGTATTAATTGAAATTCCTTTTGTAATATGGGATAGTTCGAAATGTGTTTTTTCCGTTGATTATAAATTCTATCTGTTCGCATCCTTATTATACAAATAACTATAATAATCCGATTATCGAAGGAAGATACAGAGTTTTTCAAATTATTATTGTAAATTTGCACTTACTTGTTGAATTCTAAGCATGTAGAACAAAACCAGTAAAGTGATTATATGTCAAAGAAACAAGAGAAGCAATATAGTATTTCCATATCGACAGAAGATTTTACTTACGACACCAAGAACAATATAGTTCAAATGGTAGATTCAGAAGGTAAAACCGTAGCTGTAGATACATGGAAATATGCTATATATTTCTTTGAAAATATCCAAAGGAAAGATATTTCAGAGCATAGTGTTTATCTTGATGGACTCCGACTAGATAAATTTGTAGAGATTTTCATAAAAGATAAAAACCATCAAAAAATTTCCACATTCTTGACCGATGATTATTCATGTTTTCTTCATCATGAGATGCTGGAAAAGTATGGCACATATATAAATTGGGTAGCATTATATGGACTATGTGCCTATATACGAGAGATAATCAATCGTAGATATGCACTTTTACTAAAACCTACACTGAAAGATACTGTTGAAGAGATAGGAGGTCTGGATAATCTTGAAAGCGTAACCTTCAATCTTAAAAATGGTAATAAACACAGCACAGATTTCTGTGAGGTTAAGAAGTTAATAGTTAATTCCCTTGAAGGGAGTGATATGTCAATGGTTGGTTTTGATCGGTTAATAAAGAAAATTGATGTTTACACTAAAGAATATGGGCAGATTGAGTTTGTACGTTATATCTCAAAATTCTTGCATAACTATTTCGGTTCTGTAAAACGAAGAAAGAATAGTTACCTTACAACGACAGAACAAAAGTTGGTCTGTTATCTTCTTAAGTTTTTTGATTTTTCTCCTGAAATTGTAACGGAATCCCGATTTAGACAACTTTTCAATAATAAGTATAAAGCGGTTGACCACATAATGCCTCTCATTATTCCTGGTTTATTAGAAACGAAGCTAAAATTATACATAGAGTTTATTCCTTATAGCATTTGGAGCAAAGGTAATATAAACCCTCTTAAAGAAAATGAATTGCATAAAGAGGCTTCCTTAACAAACTTCACTATGAATATGGGGGAAATGCCAGATATCTCTGTACTAATAAATTTGATAGATGGAATAGCAGGGAAATGAGCCATATTCTGTTAATTATTGATGGGCGGAAGAAACTAACAGTTTGTTTCTTCCGCCTATGATTTTTTACGTGTAGTTTTGCATCGTCAAACAATTTGATGTTAAACGTTAATTGATAGAAATTATGAAGCCTGAAAGAATTTCCAAGATCAAAGAGATTGTATCTATTAGTATGAGAGAAGATGGTTGGACACCAATGTCAACCATTGGTTCGAAACTTAAAGCTCACGGTATCGACATCAAAGACGATGGTTTCGGTAAATTGAAACCTTTCTTTGAGTCATTAAGTGAGTATTTTGTTATTGGAATTGATGAACAAAGTCGTTTGCCATTGGTAAAGTGTTGTGATATGGCGTCTACAACTTCCATTTCTAATACAAAAAAGAACTCGAATTGTTATAAAAAAGAAATGATGCATTTAACTCAGTGGGCGAATATAAACCAAAAGAGTGCAATTGAGACATTAAAGAACATGGCACTTCCTGAACGTTGGACATACAATGTAGAGGATGAAAATTACCCAAGTCCAATTCTTGCAAAGTACTTGAAATGGACTTTTGTAAAACTTATGAAGGAGGACAAAATCCTGTATTCAAATGACTACGCCTCTTTCAATACAGGATTGGTAGATAAGTTCTACAAACCGATTTATGCGGTTTTCGATAAAAACAAGTTCAACAAACAACCGTGGCATTTTATAGACTTTTGTGTGGCAGGAAGTAGTACTGTTGCTGCAAGAAAGCTAACGGATAACTTTTCTCATCTACCAGAAAGAGCATCATATATTCAAAACTATGATGATGTGATTTACGACACTTCACTCCCTGTTGATGTAAATTGGGAACACATCATCTTAGAAAACATAGACAGAATGCCAACAGAACTTCTGCGTCAAGTCTGTTTCGGATCTTTTGACGTCCTTGATCCATCTCAAATTAATGATAACGACAAAGCGTGTTATTACGATGAACTGAGAAATGTTTTGGAGTCAAATCCAATGCGGTTGTCTGTCATTTCGAGTATGATGGGTATGGCGGTTGAAACAGCAAAACATCGAGTAGCTTGGAATTATAAGACAGCAATACCTGTGTATTATCCTACAGACGACTCTGTGCATCTGATCTTACCTTTGGCATTAAACATTAATGAGCCTGAGGAAATATCAATTGCATTGGTAATGACAAAGACACCTTCAGGCCGGTATCGTGCGGTTACAATCTTCACATTAGACATGGCATACAGTAATGCGCGATTGGTTACGAAGCCTTCAAGTGATTGGCTAATTGCAGAGTCAATAAATTCATTGTAAATCATTAGATAGAATAGCAGTAATGGAGACAATAAACAACAAAAGTATGGAATTAACAGGGTTGCAAAAACTCACACAAAACCAACTTATCAATATTATTCTTAGAAAGGATGATTTAGAGAAACAACTGAGTGCAGAAGTGAAGAAACTTCATAAGGCAAATAGACAGCTCACAGAGTTGATAGAAGAAATGGATAATTTAAAGAATCAATAAAATATAGAAATCATGAAAAGAATTACATTAGAAGATTATCTGAAGAATCATGGAAGTGTTCATTGTGGCATGAATGCCAAAAGCAATCTTATTGATAAATTGGAAATATACGGATTTGCAAATGCTTGTAAGGATGAAGACATGTATAACGATGTATATGCCGGACTTATTCTCAATGGCATTGTAAACAAGGAACCAAAACGTCAAATTGTTTTGTCCAATTACATTTATCAAGTAACTACTCACTATATTGGTAAAGAAATTACAAGTGAAGGCATGGCTATTCCTATCTTTCAGTCACTCGTGGTGTCTGGATCTGAAGGTCAATACAATATAGAAAACTTGTATGTTCCTTCTTTGGTAGGAAACCAACTTTATCGTAAGATTAAGTCACGTCACGGAAATGGAGTTGTTATTCATGAATATGACTTAGAAAAAGCGAAATTTCCCTCATATATAAAAGCTATTGAGGGAAAGGCAATATTAAATGCGCCTAAATCACATATTCAAATTATAGACAAAGACGGAGAAATTAAGAGTATCGGCGAGAATATCATGGTAGTATGCCGTTATCTCCATACAGAAACAGGAACAATGTGTTATACGCAGTACAATCTTAACGAAGTATTTGTTGATGACGTACATTGAGCATTTAGACGATAAGTTCAACTTTGGCAAGTTTACAGGATGTTCATTTGCTGAAGTTGTGGAATATAATCCTGAATATATTTCATGGGTAGTTGAAAATGTCAGCGGTGAGATATGTGTATTTGGCGATTCTGTTATAGAAGAACTTAAATTGCTATTTCCTCAGTTTGAAATCTCTCCAGATTTTGAAGCAATGCGAAATCAGCGAATTGCCGAATATGAAGATTGGGAGGAAGACTATAACGAAAATGAGGATTTTGATGAACATGGTTTTTATGATGACTTCGAACCACCTACATATGGACGATATTCCGGATCGTACGCACAGGATGAAATGGGATATAGTGATGATGACATTGACACTATATTTGATGGGGATCCATCAGCATATTGGAACATAGATTGATTATTTCGTCAAAATTCCCCAACACATATAATAAAGAGGCTGTCTCTTCAAATGGCAAACTTCCTCCGAATATAATCGCTAAACTAATTTCAGCAAAGCCTCGTGTCAAATCGTGGGGCGAACATATCGATGTCGCGCTGAGGCAGACCGAGTCTGCGGGCTTCTGTACGCCACGATTTCATAGCGGTTTTTACCTCGGAGATAATGCCTTTGGCTTTCTCCGCTGAAAGCATGTAATCTCCGGCTGATGCCAATAGGAGATTGAGGTCGGATTCGCTTGTGGAGCGATTAATCAGCAGGCTCTGATTATCGGCGAGAGTGGGGTTGATGTCGTATGCCGGCGAGAGTTCCCAACCTTTGCGCGTTAGAAGAAAACCATGATTGCGGAAATGGTCGTCCGAGTTACCGACAATGATATAAAATGCCACGCGGCGAAATAGTTCCTCTAAGTTTTGCTCGACATTGCTGCCGTGCTGAATAATGAAATCGGCAATGTCAGTGTAGCCGTAGCCGGTTGAGGCATTGTCGCCGTCGGTGAGTCCGAGCAACGTCAATGCGGAAGCGAAATGTATTCGTTTTCCGTTGCTGTTTCTGTCGAAGCGTTTTGAAAGCAGGATATGATATTCCTTGCCGTAAATGGTTTGTGTCTCGGCAATATTCAGTCCTGCCTTTCTACCCATCACATGACAGAAATGCTCCCATTGGGCGACATCATAATCATCTTTGCGCGAAGGAAATTTGGCAACAGTCAGACTCCCGTCCTCATCAATTACAGATGCCTTCGGTCTTGCACCACCGAGAGAAGTCCCCGGATGTAGCAGCTGTGCCAGCCATTTTTTTGATGGTAATAGATGCTTTTCCTCGCTAAGCTCAATCTCATGTGCGGCATTCATCAACTCCCTGACATTCGCTATTGGCGGCACGCGGAGGCTTTCTTCACAATTAATGAAATTCCCACCGGGAGTTTCGGCAAATCGAAAACCTCCCATGCGCGAAGCGTCATCTATTCCCATCAGATAATCGAAAGATGTCAGGCGTCGCACGGCTCTCTTTTCATCGGTGGCTGCAATTTGCTCCCTACGGTTCAGCAATGTGCGTCCCCAACGGTCGGGTAGGGAATCCGAGAAACAAGAGAAAATATCGCGTTCCGGCCGGGTGTATTGGATGCCGGAATAGTTTTGTAAATCCTCATTAAGTAGATGACAAAAATTTGAAAACATCGAATTTTGGGGTATAAGTCGGACGCATAAGTATGGTCGAAATCTCTTCCAATCCATATTTGACAAGCGACTTTGCCTTTCTTCCATGTTTCAGAATCCTTATCGGTTT
>RIAY01000043.1 GCA_003833075.1 Muribaculaceae bacterium Isolate-036 (Harlan)
TTTAACATCGAGGACACCCATATTCGTGATATGGAGCGCATCGCAAGGCTTGTCGCGATGGTCTGCATCGCTCTTGTATGGTCGTATCTCGTTGGTGAACATAAAGATATAAATATTAAACCGATAAGGATTCTGAAACATGGAAGAAAGGCAAAGTCGCTTGTCAAATATGGATTGGAAGAGATTTCGACCATACTTATGCGTCCGACTTATACCCCAAAATTCGATGTTTTCAAATTTTTGTCATCTACTTAATAAGAATCTATATCGCGAGGACGACGTGTCGCTTTCTTGTTCGCTTGGTTCCACCCCATCTTTAGAATGTAGGCTTTCCATTTTGTACCGGTTTCTACCCGGCCCCGGGTGATATTGTTACGCACGTCCATCCACACATCAGTGTAGATGTCCATAATTTCATCGTAATCGAGAGTGAAATTCTTGCGCAGATAGTTGACAAAGAGTGGTTTCAGCTCCTCGAAAAACTGACGGACTATGTCGTTATATTCGTATGGCATCGTTTTTTAGTGCAGTTTATCTCAATTAAGCGCAAAATTAGTAATTTCTAGCCAAATGACCTCATACTCTGCTGATTTTTCGTTAACTTTGCATCTGATTTTTCTTCACAATAAACCAAAGACGCAATAATGACTACGACACTTATTGTACTTCTCATAATCACACTTCTTGCGATGATAGTCCTTCCCTTCAGTCGCTCACTTATGAAGGATCGTTCAGAACTCCACGAAAATCCCATGGAGAAGAAGTTCAATATACTCATCACTCGCATCAATGACCTCTTGATGGATGGCAAAGGAGAAGTCGTAAAGTTTAAAGATGACCCGCGTATGCTGAATCTTTTCGATGACAATCATGCCAATATGATTATCAACTTCTATTACAGTACCGGCTCACTCGCCATCACCCTGAAATACAAGTATTATCATGTTGAACTGGTAAAGAAGATGCAGTTTGACAACATGCGTCAAGCCGAAACTTTCCGTCAACAGGATGTTGCCAATCATTTCTGTGAAGAATCCTCAATTGCTATCCGTCAGCACCAAACCAAGATAAATAAGGAGCGTGGTCTTAAAGATTCAGCAGAAGAATATATCTTTAGCTCACAGCCGTCAGCGCAGAGCTCAGAGAATCCAGTCGATCTTGTCAGAGGAATGTACGACACGTTTTCACATGACGAAAAATTGGCATGGGTCAACGTTGCGCAGATGGTATATACAGCTGATGGCAGTTCGATCAATGACTTTAAGAACCATCCACAGCTCTCAGATTTGCTGCTTAACTTCCAAGTAAATTATAGTGAAGCTGAAAAGCAGCGCAATCAGATTGGGGAATCAGGGATCATCAGTATTCTTGATAATGGCAAAGGAGGGGACTTAATAATGAAACTTATGCCTATATTTCCGTTTGTTCTCGATCAGGTGGGTCCAAATGAAGATAGAATTGAGAAGTTCTATTCTATCTTCGGCAGACTCGGGGTTTCACAGGAAAAAATCGACAACGAACTTGAAAAGATGATGTTGCTGATGCAGCACTTCGGTATGTCATGAACAGGATTCTTATATCAATCTTACTTTGTCTATTCTCTTGTGTGTGCGGCCATGCCAAGGTGAAGGTGTTATCTATTGGTGTTTCGGATTATCCGGAAACATCAGGCTGGAGTAAGCTTAATGCGCATAATGATGTTGAATTGATGCGAAGCATATTCCCCGGCACTATTTTATTGGAAAATGTTTCCGCCACTCGTTCCGAAATTCAAGCTCAATTAAAAGCATTTGCAATTAATGCAGCCAAAGGAGATACGGTGATTATTCACTTTTCGGGTCACGGACAGCAAATAATCACCAAAAACTCTACTGATGAGATTGATGGAGTTGACGAAGCCATAGTTCCCTTTGATGCGGTAAAAAGAAAAACGAATTCGTATAATGGTCAAAACCATCTTACAGACGATGCGTTTGGCAAAGCGATTGACAACATTCGTGAATCCGTTGGGCCCTCCGGTCTTGTGATAGCGGTGATAGATGCCTGTCATAGCGACTCGATGGATAAAGATGCTAATCAGTCCGGAGAGATTTTTCGAGGGACTGATGAGATATTCGGTTCGGAAACTATGTCGGATACCGAAATTTCAAATATTAGAAATGCTTACCATAATCAAGAAAAAACCTCATTAGCGGAGACTTCGGATATGAGCGATGTGATATATCTGAGTGCATGTAGAAGCGACCAACGAAACTATGAGGTTGTTATTGATGACAATGGATATGGATCGCTTACTTATTACTTCTGTGAAGAATATAAGAACAAGGGAATCTCTGATCTGCCGACATTCTTATCTGCGATATATCACGGTATGGAAAATAACCCAACTCTAAAATTTCATGGTCAGGTTCCATCAATTCGTAATACAATCGGATGGGAAGCACCTCTTAGAGTTGTCACCCCTCTTCCAAAGCCGCTCAACAAGGCTGATGACAGTGACAGATTATCACATCAAATTGTAATCTCGAGTATCATTGTAGCCTGCCTTATCATAATCTTCATCGCATTATGGATAACGAGAAAGAGAAAGAAATAGATTTCAAGCCATCAAATTGGCTCTATATATTCCTGTTCATTTATTATTCCATATGGTTGCTTCAATCATACGGAGCTATATCACATTATATAACATTTGGTTTTGATTCCTTTTTGGCGTATGGCTCAGTGGAGTGGCTTTGTTTCGGCCTATTCATTGTAGCTGGGATCTATTCATTCTATGCCGTTATCAAGACACTGCGAGGAGATAAAGACTGCATGACATCTCTTAAATGGTCGTTGATGCTGGTATTTATATACACGTTGATGGATTCAACAAGAGGTCAGATACCTACATATAATATCGCAACTTGGCTTGCAGTATTCCTTATCCGGCCTCTGTTTTATCTGTGTTTCTATCTATATCTTTGCTTTGCAAAAGGCATAAAGAGAAGGTTCCCAAAAGTGGAAAGAAAATTCGGACCCTCCGGATGGGTATGGGTTGGACTGATGATTGCTTTCCTTGGAGTCGGAATATATGGCGGATTGCAACAATACGCTATCAGCAAGTATTGTAAACCAGTGGATGCAGCCTGTCTGAATCTCAATAATGGGGAAGTCTGCGACGGTTACATTTTGTTTAATTCTGAACGGAAATGGGTGAAGTGGGAGGAAGATGCTGATACGCTGTATATTGATGAAAGAATCGAGACTCTTCCAACTATTATGTCCACCGACTCCGTGAGCGAAATCTATATTTCTTCAGGCAGATGTGATAAGGCGGATGCGAGGACATACAATCAGGTTATTGTCGCTTCGTTGGGTTCCTTATCCAGAAGTATTGAAGACGAATACAGCAAGATGAGAGAAGTCGCTTTTGCTGATACTATAGTTTCAGGAAATAGGGTCTTGTCAACCATTTATGAAACAACAATTGATTCTATCCCTGCGTATTTTGATGTGGTGATGATTACCGAGGTGAAAAGTCCCAAATGCTGTGTGATTGTAAGAGTAGATAATATGCCAATAGGAACATTTTGGGCGGCTGATTTTGCAAAAGATGTCCAATTTGACTTACAGAATGTCACCCAGAGTAAGAATAATAAAAAGAGCCGCAATACCAAGAATAAAGATTCCCACCGGACTGCCAAGCGTAAGCAGCAGACCGATGCCGATATGTTTGCCTCCCTCTTTCATCGCGTCTGTCCACGTCATCTTTTCTGTATAGTGACGTTGAAGTACCACGAAAGAGAAATAACATATCGCAAAAGCGATTATGTATTTTATAATCTGTAGTGCGCTCATACAGAGTACAAAGTTATGAAAATTATAGAAGACAGTCAAGGGTCAGTGAAGAAGAAATTCCTTTTCAGCAAATTATTCGCTGAATTATACTATTTCTTTGCCCTTCACTTATATGTAATCTTCACAATACTTGGATGTGCCATAAGTATTGCGATACTTCTTTTCTTTGCGGAATTGATATTTCCCAAGGCGGTACATATTTTCAACTACTCCATGACGGATAAGGTCTTCACCGAACTCGTGAATGATCACAAGTATCATGCAGCTGTCGCTTTCATGGATACGAAAAAGGATATTATTGAAAACTCCAAAGAACCATATACTTTTCGCCAAGAACTTGCGGACTGCTACGTCCATACCGGTGATTATCCGAAAGCCTTAGAGCAATATCGGTTGGTCAGAGAATGGTTTGGTCAAATGATTGTCAAGGATATTCCCAAAGATTGGACTCCAGCCCAAATAAAGCAATTCAAAGATTTTATAAACATTTGCCTATTAAGGGAAGAATATAACATTTACCTGAAAATGGGAGATATAGCCAACGTGAGAAAATATTATGGTATGATGAAGACGCTCCATGAATCCACGGATTGGGATAATTTAGGTAATTTTTTTGGTGAAGAGGGGGAGGAAAAGTTGAATGGGGTGCTTGATGGACGTGGATTTGAAGATGGATTCAGATTTGAACTCATTCAGGGTAAATATTTGACCAATCCGGATGCTGCTATTGCTGAAATGGAATATTATGCCATAAACGTTGCTAATTCCAAAGATTTCAACCAGCGATATAAGCTCAAATTATTCAACGAATTGGTTCGGATGCTGATTGAACAAGACCAACGCATTGCCGCTCGTCATTATCTGGAAATTGCGTTACAGATGGCTGACACCCTTGAATATAATACCATTTTAAGTAGATGACAAAAATTTGAAAACATCAAATTTTGGGGTATAAGTCGAACGCATAAGTATGGTAAAAATCTCTTCCAGACCATACTTGACAAACGACTTTGCCTTTCTTCCGTGTTTCAGAAT
>RIAY01000044.1 GCA_003833075.1 Muribaculaceae bacterium Isolate-036 (Harlan)
GGAGGATTTTACCCCAACCTCGGGGATCTCAGGCTCATACCTGCATGTCTCCACAGTCTTCGGACTGTTTAACATTCATTCATAATCTCAAACCCTCTGACCCGTCAATATTTTTCAGGACGCTACAATACTTATTCCGATTGCAAAGATACATAATTCATGCCATTTTACAAAACATCCCAGACATTTTATATCCTGCAAACGTATAAAAATTACCCTCTTATAATTCTGTGCATGCGAAATGTGCATTAATACAAAAAGTCTTTCTACCCTAAGTTTCAATATCTTGCAATTCATTTTCTTAACCATTTTTCATGCAAAGTAATTTGCACCCAATTCCAATAAGCTATATTTCAAGGAGTTGAAAAGAATAAGTATCTCTTCCCAAGAGAGATGGATTTTAAAGGCATGTGTATGCTTTGTTTGATGTCGGTGTTTCTGACAGAATATAAATCGTTTTTTCCCTTTTTATCCGCTGTGTGAGCGGATGGGAGGGAAGAAGAAGTATAGTGTGAACGAAGCATTTCGTGCATCGCATGAATCAAGGTAATTGACTTGCAATAAGTGATATATAGTGGATCGGTTCTTTGAGTTTGTCGAAAGTGGTCTGGGTGTGGATTGTCCGGCAATGGTTGCCGACAGGGTAGTGCCATCATTTCTGCGCTCAGCTGAAAGACACTCCTTCCAGAGTCTGACGGCAAAGAATCTCCGGCTATGGGTGACAGATATGCTCTGTAAAGGGATGAAGCTCACCACATGCAGAAGATATGTAGGAGCGTTACATACTCTTTTCCGTGGTGTCTCCGAAAACTACGGCAATAAATATGGTTGCGAAGACCCGTTTATTGCGGTAAAAGCCGACTTGCACAGGCAATCTGAATGTCAGGATAGTAAAACTGCCGATAATCTTTCTCTGATTCCCCGGTTACTCAAAAAAGAGAAGTCATCGTCTGACTGGCAGATTGTAAATATAGTACTCTATCTGCTGTATAACGTAAAATCATCGTTGGAAGATGTTGTGCGACTGCGGTTTGAAGATCCGGTTGCGACCTGTCTCCATGCCGGTGACATAATAGACGGAATGCGAGTGTCACCACAGCAGAAATATGTATTTGCCTTAGGACAGGGGAAGAAGCGTGAGCAAAGGATAATCCGTGACCTTCTTGCCGACATGCATACTGTTTTGCGAATGTCTGGCATGGACTTCGGCACAGAGTTCTCAAGGGAATCGATTACTTCGATGTGGATTCACACCGCCCTTGGAAAAGGAGTCACATATGGTGAAATAAGAGCCATATTGCCGGAACTTCCACGCGATTGGGCGTTTCTCTCGCTTGTGGAGCCGGCTGACATTGACGCTGACCGAGAATGCAGCATCATAAATCGCGTGGCAGATGCCATAAATGACAAGACCGTGCGCTGGTACGTGATGAGGTTGCGTTCGGGCGTATCACCGGAAGACATTACATCTGAGGAGAATGCATTCAAAGGCAGCGGGTTCGAAGAACTGTCATTCTATTATCCTGTGAGAAAAGTAGTGCGCCGGGAAAACCGGAAGATGGTCACCGAAGAGCTTCCTTATCTTCCGGGATTGCTTTTTTTCCGGATGCGCAGCGACAAAGTTGGCAGATTCATGAGTCTGACAGGTAACAAAGCCTGGTGTTATAGGGTAACGAACAGTCCCGACAGTCCCTATTCATTCATCTCCCGCAGCGAGATGACCAGATTTCAGCGTCATATCGGCAAACTTACTGCAGATGTGGAGATGGAACTGGTAAACCGCTATGCCGCCGCAATCGGCGACAAAGTCAGAATCAGCGGCGGCGGTTTGCTCGAAGGTCAGGAAGGGATAGTAAGGGAAATACGGAATGTGGACGGAAGCTGCACCTACGTGCTCAGACTGTCGGAATCTTCCTTTATACGGTGGAATGACGTCAAGGTAGACGAAACTTTCGTGGAGTCTGTATCCTGATTTCCCATCCGACTTAAACAGCTTAAGTTAAAATGACGCGACAGACAGCATACATGACAGAAGTGAGAGATATTACAGGTTATTCCCATTATCTTGCCATGAAAAGCCAGATGTCGGGAATGCTGGTGTTCGACGGACATAAGGCAACGTCAGAGGAGACATCCCTGCGTCAGGAGTGCCGCCGGATGAGCGACAGAATCAGTCTGGAGCTGTCGGTCTGCAAGGAGGAAGAAATCGCCATGCTGCTCGAATGTTTCGAGACGATGTACCGGTTGGGATATAGGCGTATGCCCGACTGCAGGTTCATAGACACGCACAGGCGCCGCATACTTGACGCGTGGCGATGCGGCAACCGTCGGATAGCCGAAAGTCAGGTATATGAAATATCGGAGGAAGCACGCCGTGAGCTGTCAGACAGATGGCTGGCGGCACTCATGGAGCACAGTTGTTTTCCGGGAGTCACGGCGTATGAGAATTATCAGCGGCTTGCGCTCATTATGCGGGAGGATATAGGGTCGCGGATCGATGGCGATGCGGAAGAGTTGAAGCGCCGGTGGTACGACTTCAACCGGATTGACGATTTGGCGTCAGAGAGCACCTCTATACTCAAGAGTTACCGCAGGTTTGCAAGCTCCCTCTTCCCCGAGGTCCTCGACTTCGATGAGCAGACCGCCCTCGACAACCGTCTCCTCGCCGAGCTGTCGCGCCGCCGTGACCTCACCCCCCACGACCGCGCCGCCTACCGCCTCGCCCTCGAATACAACAAAGAAATTATATAAATAATTAAACATGCGATGAATCCAACCATTATCATTCAAGCTCGAACAGGATCCACACGTTTACCGTCAAAAATGATAAAACACTTTTATGAAGATAAAAGTGTTCTTGATATTTTATTGGACAGACTAAATTCCAACAAAGAGTATCTGTCGATATCGGATATAATTGTCGCTACTTCTGAAAAAAAAGAAGACGATAAAATTCATGAAATCGCTTCCAGACACGGAGTTAAAGTGTATAGGGGAAGTGAGAATGATGTGTTGGATCGCTTTATTGCTGCTGCGGAACACTACGGAGTAGAAAAGATAATCAGGATTTGTGCGGATAATGTCTTTCTTGATTTAGAGTCATTGCGTTTTCTATCGATTGTATTTTCAGAAGTTGTTTACGACTATGTTTCGTTTAAAACGTCAAGTGGAAAGCCATCGATTCTTACGCATTATGGATTCTGGACGGAGGGTGTAAGATTGTCAGCTCTAAAGAAAGCATATGCAATGACCGCTGAAAAGATATATCACGAGCATGTAACCAATTACATATATAATACTCCCGATAAATTCCGTATACTTTTATTCCCTATAGATGATATGGTAAAGGGTATTGAGGCTCGTACAAATATAAGGCTGACACTTGACACTAAAGATGATTTTGAGCTTCAGCAACAATTATTCATGGAACTTCAAGAAAAAGGTCTGCAAAACTCTCCCAAGACTATAATAGAATACATTGACACATGCCATCCTGAGTTTTACATCAGGATGCAAGATAATATAAATGCTAATACCAAGTAGTTATGACAGAGACATATATCATTGGTGAGATTGGACAGAATCATAATGGTTCTGTAGACATTGCCAAACTAATAGTGGATCTTGTGGCTCGTCCTGTAAAGGAGGAAGTGTTTGGTCTTGATTTAAGACCGATGAATGCCGTTAAAATGACAAAAAGAGATTTATCCGAGGAACTGACCGTTTCTCAGATGAATCGTATTTATGATTCTCCGAACTCCTTTGGTAGAACTTATGGCGAACACAGGGCAGTGCTTGAATTGTCGGATGAGGAACATTTTGAAGTATACAAACATGCAAAATCCAAAGGTCTGGATTTTGTCGAGACCTTATGTGCCATAGGTTGTCTTGATATGCTTAAGCTATTTGTTCCGGATAAATTGAAGGTAGCAAGCAGGGATCTTACGAATCTTCCATTGCTGGAAGCTCTTGCAGAAACGAAGCTTCCCATAATTCTTTCAACAGGTATGTCAGGCAAGGAGGAACTTGATACGGCTCTTGATTTAATTACAAGGTATCATGATGATATATCGATTCTACATTGTGTAAGTCAATATCCAACTGCCCCTGACAATTTGAATCTGCTTACAATAAGATATTTAAAAGAGCATTACTCACAATTTAAGATCGGATTTTCTGATCACACAATCGGTATTTCGGCTCCATTGGTAGCAGTAGGAATGGGTGCGGAAATTATAGAGAAGCATATAACTATTGACAGGCACATGAAAGGTACTGATCAGGCGGGCTCATTAGGACCCGATGGTGTAAACCGTATGGTCAGAGATATTAGAGTTGCCGAACATTGGTTGGGAACAAAATCACTTTATATAGATCCAAGTGTCGCTTCATCCAAAGAGAAGCTGGAAAGATCAATTGCGAGTCGCAGGGTCATAGAAGCTGGAGAAATGATATGCGAAGCAGACATTCATATGCTTAGTCCCGGCGATGGTTTCAAATGGCATGACCGCAATCTTGTAATTGGAAAAATAGCAGCATGTCGTATACCTGCCGATGAGATAATTTACGGAGACATGATAAAGGAATAAGTATGGATATAAGGGAAATAAAGGATTATTTATTAAGTAGGGTGTTCAGTTTGATGTTCCGAAAAACGTCATTCAAAACACCTGAAATATTAATAAAAACACGTGCTTAAAAATATTGATTTTTAGCGCAAAAGAGTACATTGAAAATTTGGATAATTCATTGT
>RIAY01000045.1 GCA_003833075.1 Muribaculaceae bacterium Isolate-036 (Harlan)
CTTGTAACGCGTCCATGTCTCTGAATAGACATCGGACAAAGACTTGTTATAACCCATGATTCTTTTTGTCGGCAAAGATACAACTCTCTTTCGGAGTTCGTCAATATGCTATCGCGGATGGTTGTACGTTTGTTGGAGTTAACATCAATATCGGCAAAGAGTCCTTTGAGGTCGTCCTCGCTCTCTGTGCCTATGGCCGACGCCTCAATCGACTTGAATATCTCGGCAAGGGTAACATTGAGGTTGGGGTCATTCTTCGCTTTCGCCCTGACATTGCAGAACAATTGCGATGGAAGGATAAAGAACCCTTTTTCCTTGACAAGCTGCTCACGGGCCGACTCCGCTTCTTCATCGGAGAACTTGGCATAGTCGAAACCGCTTTCACCGGCTTCGTGCTGCATCTTGTTGACATAGTTGGTTATATTCTCCGAAATAAAGCGATAGAAAAGTATTCCAAGAACATAGCTCTTGAAATCCCAGCCATCGACCGAGTTGCGCAAGTCCTCGGCAATAGCCCATATCGCCTTAAATAGTTCCTGTTTCTGTTGGGTACTCGTAGCCATATTAAAAAAGAGAACCCCAGCGTAGCATCTGAAGGCCGACCAAAGCCCGTAACGACTACGAAAGGGTTCTCAAAGTTTTCTCGGCTCTCGCCTTATGTCTTTGTGATAATTATCCGGTCATTTTTCAGATTAGCGTTACTATTCCTAATTACAAAGTTATAAATAATTTCCGACATAACAATCATATATGCTTTAATATATTAAATCGCCCCGGCAAGAGGGTGAGTCTTGTCGGGGCGTTGGGTGGGATTACCTCTTAGTAGAGGCGAAGGCAAGTAACGTCGGCTTCTTTGACGAAGCGAAGGTCGTCACTCTCGGTCTTGTCGAAGGCAAAGGCGAGGTGCTGGATGCGATGTTTGGGGCAGAGTTGCATGAGGAAGTTGGTGAACTTTCTCAGTTCGGTGGCGAGCCATTTTATATCGTTTGTCGAGGTGACTCCGCCGAGCAGCAGCACGTTGTCGGGGAGTTTAAAGGCTCCGTCCGGCGTTGTGAGTATTACGAGCGATACGGCAAAGGTTGCATCTTCGGAGGTAAGACTGGCTCCGTTGGTGTACTCCTTATATTGCAGCTTTGCGGTCGGTGTGCCGTAGTTGTCGCCGAGATATCTCTCGATGTCGGCGAGTGCAGCTTTCAGTCTGGGATCGCTTACGATCGATATGTCGGTGGGCGGTTCTGCGCTTGTTGCAGCGTTGGTAGCGGGTGTAGCCTTGCGGCCGAAGATGTTTTTTACACGCGAGATGAGGTTGTTGAGTGCTGTCATTTTCTGGAATTTTTGTTGTTGGTTTTGGAATTGAGTTCGTTGATTTTTTCTTCGAGGCGGTGCTTCTGGTCGAGGGCGCGGGCGGTTTCCTGCACACGGTCTTCGTAGTCTTTCACCTCTTTTTCGATTTGCTTGACACGTTCAGGGTCGCGGAACCAGCTCTGAATGCTGTCGAGTCCTTCGGAGTTAACTCCTCCGTGCATCAGGATGTAGTGATACTTGATGTCGGAGATACGGGCCTTTTCGATGCGCGACTCCTGCCAGATAGTGGCAGCTCCGAAGAAGATGAAGGTGAACACCGAGATGAACATGGCGAGATAGACTTGCCATGATTCCTTGGCGATACGGATTGTCTTTTCAATCTTCTGCACCGGCGGATTGGCGGTGAAGTCGTCAATCTTATTAGTGATTTCGGTCTTCAGGTCGTTGACTTCGGTTGTCAGATTACTTCCGATTTCGCTTACCGTCTGCGTCTGGGTTTCGATGGATGTCTGCATCTCATCGACTTTCTCAGTGACGGCTGACGTTATGGTGATACCCATATTGTTCAGGTCGTCGGCGGTGGCGCAGTTGAGTTGCGACTCCTTGATTTCGGTACACGTACCGTTTATTGTGCTGAGGTCATCAGCAATGTTTTGGAGAATATTCTCCGAGAAATTTTCAGGATTTTCTTTCATGTTTTTCAGTTTTTGAAATTACACACTTCTGCCTCTTTTTCTCTTTTGGCGGCGTTTCATCTCGTTGATGAAGGCCTCTTCTTCCGGGTCGTAGGCAGGACCGACTTGGAAGAGACCACCGAGTGCATTGCCGAGCCCTTCAACCATATCAGCACCAGTTTCGATGATTTTTGCAGCGGTACTCGGTTCCTGTTTAGGCTGCTGTCGCATCGGTTTTGGCGAGGGCGATGCAGGCTGGGACTGTCGGTTTTTATTTCGGTCGAGTGCCTTGCAGATGACATCGTAGGAGCATCTGCCGTTGCGGTCAACCTGCGAGGCCTTGAACTTTTGCCCGTCCTTGAAATAGGAAAGACCATCGACTTCGGTAGAACCTCGTCGGAATTTTTTCCTAACGGTAATGCCTTTCCGGGCGAGTTCACGCTGAAAAGTAGTCCAGTCTTTTGCCGATCTTTTGGCTGCTTGAACGGCGAGATAAATTTCCTGACGGGTCTTCGGTCGTCCTTTAAGACGCTCAGTTTTCACTTGGTCTTTGTTCTCACCATAGGTCAGACCGTACTTCCTTTTCATCTCGTCGCATATCTCGTTGTTGCGGTAATATTCGAAACTGTCGCTTACACATTTACCGTCATTATCCACCCGGTTATAGACGATGTGGCAGTGCGGATGCTCCTTATCAAGATGCCGGACAATGATAAACTGGGTGTTTTTGATGCCAATTCTATCCATATATTCCAGTGCGAGTTTCACCATAAATTCATCGCTCATGCGCTCGGCATCTTTAGGAGAATAGGACAAAGAGATGTGTCCGCACCAGTGCTGAACCCTGCTGTTGAGATGTCGCTGGCACTCAAAACCGTCGATAATATCTTTCGGCGTGTCGGTCAGCAGACCCTCGGAATAGAGCAGACGAGCCTCTTTGTTTTTCTCTTTCAGTGCGAGAGCATACTCCACGCAGCCGGAAAAACAGCTTCCTTTAGTTATGCCTCCAATCATAAGACAGTCTTGTATAAAGCGTTTTTATCTCCTTGCTCATACCTTTAAGAGACCACTCCACGAGTTTGAAACCCGCTTCGTTGGCTTTCTTTGCAAACTGATTCAGATTATTCGCCATGCTCCCGATCTGACGCAGAATCGCCATATCTTCGGGGGTGGCTACTGCCGTAACCTTGGCGTTGAGCAGAGCTTTACGCCAGAAGTCAGACAACTTTCTGCCGGATTTTCGACAGTTTTCCTGCACGGTCTGATACTGTTCTTCATTGAGCCTGACACTGACAACGTATGACTTGCCAGACTTTTCTGTTGCTCCCGGAGGAGCTTTCTTTCTTCTTGTGAAAGTCATTGTTTCGAGATTTTGAGATTCGACATTGTGACCATCGGGAACGTACTCCAGCCGCCCGGTAACGGAGGATGCAAGGTCGGAAATGTTTACATTGCCACTACCTTGCTATCCTCCTATTCCTTACAGAATATCCGGATACCGGCGTTGCCGATGGCTTCGCCATTTTCACTGCCTTGGGGCAGTGGTCAGAACGATTTACTGATTAAGGTGAACCAGCCTTCATAGTTGGCGGCGTTATTGTCGAGATGCTCATTGATGATGTGCTCGACAAAGTTGCTGACGCTATAACCGGGGCCGCCGAAGAATCGGGCAGTGCGCTCGACACGGTCAAACGTCTCATTGCTGATTGCTACCTGATGCTTGTTGTCTTTGCCGAGTTTAATCGGAGCAAAGAAGGCTGTGCGGTAATCTTCGAGTTCGCTCTTGCGCTGCTTGGCGGTGGGACGGGTTGATTTTGACTGAGCGGCTTCGCTCTGTTCAGCGATGGGCTGAACTTCGGGGTTGGTAGGATTTTCCATAGTTTCAGAGAAAATTGAATTGTTAGACATATCAGTCATTTCGGATGACTGAGGATTTGAGATTTTTGATTGTGCCATTTCATTCAGATTTTAGGTACAACCATCCGCGATAGCATATTGACGAACTCCGAAAGAGAGTTGTATCTTTGCCGACAAAAAGAATCATGGGTTATAACAAGTCTTTGTCCGATGTCTATTCAGAGACATGGACGCGTTACAAG
>RIAY01000046.1 GCA_003833075.1 Muribaculaceae bacterium Isolate-036 (Harlan)
GGCTTCATATCTCCAATTCTCTCATCAGCACCTTCTGCGCATCAAAAAATCGCAGGGAAAAGGAGATAAAAGCGACTGAATTGAACATTTGTTCAATTCCAAGTGGTAGATTATGGCGAAATTTGCACCTCAAACTGTATTGAATATGCAAAACCGAATCATCACATCAATATTCTGCGCAACACTTACGATTGCGGTGATGGCACAGACCGAAGTACCAGACAGCATCAAGACACAGGGTCTTGACGAGGTTGTTGTGGAGGCGCAAATGCAACGCACTTCACCGACCTCTACAACCTTTATCCCGACCGTCAAGCAAAAGAACGCCTCGCAAAATGCAGTCGATCTTTTGCGTCAGATGGCTATACCCCAAATTAAAATAAGTTCTGTCAATGAAGTCGTTACCGACAATGCCGGTGGAGAGGTGGCTATTTTTATAAATTTCCTCGAAGCATCAAAGGAGGAAATGGAAGGGCTGCGGACTCCCGACGTGAAAAAAGTCGAGTATCTTGAATTTCCTACCGACCCTCGTTTTCGAGGTGCGCAGCGTGTAATTAATATTATTGTTCAGGAATATGCTTATGGTGGTTACACAAAGCTGACAACAAACGAAAACTTCCTTGTCGGCTTTTCAAGCCGCAACAACATTTTCTCAAAGTTCTCCTACAAGAAAATGACTTACGACCTTTATGTTGGAGCCAACAATTGGAATAACCACAATATCGGAAACAACGTAAAAGGGATCTATTCACTCAAAGATGCAGACGGTAAGGATTATCAACTAACCCGAACAGAAACACTTGACGGTTCGCATTATAAACAGAACCAATATCCTCTTACTTTTAGAGCCACTTACTCTTCCGAAAAGATACAGATACGCAATACAGTAGGTTTTACACATTTGAGCGTTCCTGTCTATGACCAGCGAGGTAATCTATCCTATCATCTGGGTAGTGAGCAAAACTATACTTTCAACAGGAGCAATCCAAACCGTAACAACTCTCTCGCATATCAAGGCTCTTTCTTCTTCTCATTGCCTAATCAGTTTTCGATAGATATTTCTCCGCGTTTCAATTATATGCACAGCAATGACTATCTGACATATTCTACCTCTACCACTCCCGAAATTGTCAGAAACGCACGTGAAAGCGCCTATAACTATCGCGTCGACGCTTATTTGCAAAAACGTATCGGTCAGAAACACACAGCTATGCTCGGAGTCAATGGCGGTGACAACATCAATCGACTGCGTTATTCCGGTACCAATAGCTACTATGACCGATTCCATAATGCGTTTGTGGCCGGATTACTCGGCTATCAGTTAGCATCACGAGAAGTGAGGCTTTATGCTGATGCGGGTGTATATTGGAGTCAAAGCGATATTAACGGAGTAGTATATACTGACACTTATCCATTTGTTCATCTAAATTTAAGATACTCGCCTAATTCAAAAAACGCATTTTCAGTATTTTTGCAATATGCAAACGCAACGCCCGGTATTAGCCAGAAATCTCCAGATGTCTTGCAAGATAATGAATATATGTTTGTAACGGGCAATCCTCTATTGGAAAATAGCCGGAACCTCATGTTTAATCTTGGATACACATGGATGCCTAATAATACTTTTGGCTTAAACGCTTTTAGTAATTTCAACTCATTTTTTAATCGTCAGATGTTGACTTATGAGCCTTACAATAACGGTATGGCTATCATTAAAAATTATCGCAATAGTGGTAACTTTCTCAACGGAGAATTAGGTTTTGCAGCAAATTGGAAACTGCTCGGAGGAAAACTTCAACTCTATGCAAGCCCCAAACAGTCTTTCTACAAATCTACCGGCATATATAATAAGTCGTATAATCCCTTAACTATAACAGCCCAAGCGACATATTATCTCAACAGTTTCTACTTTCAGGCATATTATCAGTCGCCCGGTAAGCAGATGTTCACCTCATCACCGCAAATTTACAAAGATAGAAACTTTCACAGCCTTACAGTGGGCTGGGCTAACTCCGACTGGAATGTCAGGGTAATGGCGGCAAACTTTTTTAATAAGGGTTGGAACAGTGCAGATATAGTTACAGAATCGCCGCTATATACAGAATATAGAGAAAATATCGGTACATCATCCCACTTTCGTATCAATATAACTGCGACTTATACATTTGGTTACGGCAAAAAAGTGCAGCGTGGCAATGAAGTCGGCGAACAGTCAGGCGCGAACTCCGCGATAATTAAATAGGAATATGAATATTCTAATTATAGGAGCAACATCCGGCATCGGGCATTGTCTATGGAAATATTATGTTGCAAAGGATCATAATGTCATAGTTACAGGCCGAAGAAAAGAACTGTTGGAAAATATGGCAAAAAATTTCCCCGAACATACTCACGCCATATTATGCGACATTTCTCACACCAAGTTATTGGATAATGCTTTGGCGAGTATCATACACAAATATGGTCAGATTGATTTGGCTATTGTTTGTGCCGGAATCGGAGAACTTAATCCAAATTTGGATGTCGAGACTGAGTTATCCACACTTTCAGTGAACGTTATGGGTTGGGCTAATGCAGTTGCCTCGATATACAGGGTCTTTGAACGGCAGAAATCAGGTCATCTTGTTACCGTTACCTCTGTGGGAGGATTGCAGCCAACTCCTGTAGCCCCGTCTTATAGTGCGTCAAAGGCTTTTCAGATAAACTACACAAAATCATTGCAAAGCAAAGCGAAAGGGACGGATATTATTATAACGGAAATTCGTCCCGGTCTGGTTGATACACGAATGGCAAAAGGAGAAGGTCTGTTCTGGGTAATGCCTCTTGATAAGGTCTGTCGAAAAATAATCAAGGCCATTGACAAGAAGCAAAAAAGGCTTATTGTCACTCGCCGATGGCGAATAATTAATTTCATTCTCAAACATTTTATGTGAACACGTATGAATAAACTACTCACAATAATGTCATTGGTCGCGTGCCTTTTATTCGCAGGCTGTAGTGACGATGAACCCGACCATGAGGCTAATCTCTTCTCTCTTGCCGTGCAGTTGGAAGGAGAAGGAGAGCTGGCAATGGGAATTCACGACTGCGAAATCATCGTGCCTGGCAATCAACAATACATAAGCATCGACATCATTGGTGACTATGACTGTTTTAGAGTCACGGCTGTTCCCGATATAGGAATGGTAACTTCCGGCGACAAACGAATTAAAATTCTGCTCACAAATAATCTTGGAGAAACTTCACAGACCGGCACCCTTGAATTTACAGTCTATAAAGGAAAGAGCTGGAATAAAGGTACTGTCACAGTTACCCAA
>RIAY01000047.1 GCA_003833075.1 Muribaculaceae bacterium Isolate-036 (Harlan)
TCAGCTCCTGCGATTTCGGCGCACGCCTGTACTCCCCGCTGCTCTGCGGATTCGACTCCCCGGACAATAAAGCCTCTGGGTACACCCACATCTCCCCTTACGCGTACTGCGCAGCTGATCCCGTCAACTTCATCGACCCGACCGGAGAAGTAATTATTTTTGTGAACGGATTAGATAAGTTTGGAGCTAAACCTGCAGGAGAAGAATACTGGACATTTGGAAAAACGACATATGAATTTGTCAAAGGGGCAAAAGTATATTTTAATGACCAAAGAACAAAATTCCTACCTGTTAAACATAATATGTCTTCTTGTGCTTACGACAGATGGAAAAATGGATTTGATTATGCAAAAGAGTTTTTTAGCGATGGCTTCAAATTAAATAAACATGAAACAATAAAATTTGTAACACACAGCATGGGAGCTGCATATGCAGAAGGAATGGCAGCATATTTATTGGAGGCAGGATATCCTGTATCTGATTTAATACATTTAAATTCCTTTCAAACTGGAGGATTTATGTCTGTTGGTGCCAAATATCCAACTGTAAATATTATTGATTATCAAAACACTGATGACAAACTTATAAATCCTATAATAGGTTTGTTTAGTCAAAAAGCAATTAATGGGGCATCTCATATTATCCGGGAATCAACCAAATATAGTTTTAAGGATAGTTTTAAATATTCCCATACATATCCCATAGATATTGGTTTCAAGTTTTGGAGTGAATTAAAAAAGAAAACAGATATTGATCATGACAAAAAAAAGATTAAATAAGTTTATAAATAATCTCTCCCTTTGGATATTGATATGCATTAAAGCGTTATTGTGCATATGTTCATTCCTATTCTTGTCAAGATGTCTTTTTTACGATCCTGTCAGAATTTTTGACAATCCTGAGTATCTAATTATATTTACTACCTGGGGATTTCAATTCTTCTGGGCATCTAAATTCATCAGATCTATTGCACTCTATATAAACTCAAATCTCAAAAGATATCCATCTGTTTTAAAAACAGACCTGAAAATTTTATGTACCAGTTTAAAATACAGGAGTTCTAATTCTCTAAAATTGAGTAAAGACAACAATATAATATTAATAATACTCTGCATTTTATGTTTTTTTATAGACATGGTTTTTATCTACATTGCCGGTACTTTAGGGTACATAGACAAATTATTACCTTATTTTACGGTTATCATCTGGTTGGGTACCATGATCTTTACAACTTATTGTTTCATTGTATATCTAATACTATTTTATAGACGCATTAAGATTATCAATCGATTCCTATCTCAAATGAATAGGGACGAATAAATCTTTAAAAGATATGAATTACTCAACTATATTTATAAGTATAAAATTAGGAATCACCACATTGATACCCGGGACTATCACAGTTGTCTCGGCAACACGCAAAGTCAAAAGCATGAACAGGGTCTATGTGAACAGTACGGTTGACGTGCCTATCGAGAACCAGCCGCAGATAACCGCATCGGGAACCGGATGTACGTACGATAACAACGGCAACCTGACCTCCGATCCGTCACGCGGGATACGGGACATCGAATGGAGTGAGACAGGTAAGCCGATACGGGTGTCTTTCGTTTCGGGTGAGGAGATATGCTACCGCTATGCCGCGACAGGCGAAAAGCTGTCGGAACTGTTCGTTGACACGGACGGGAGGATACTACGCAGACGCGACATTTACGGGAGCTATGAGTTAACTGACGGAAGACTCGACCGCACACAGGTCGGGGGAGGATACCTCGACAGCAGAGGTGTGTTCCACGTGTACGTCACCGACTATCAGGGGAACGTTATCGGTATAATAAACGCAAAGACCGGGACGCCGGTACAGTTCACCGACTACTATCCCTACGGCATCCCGCACGCCACGGCTTACAGCCCGGAGGCGAACCGCCGCAAGTTCGGTGGAAAAGAATACACCTCCGAGTTCGGATTCAGCTCCTGCGACTTCGGCGCACGCCTGTACTCCCCGCTGCTCTGCGGGTTCGACACCCCGGATAGTAAAGCCTCCGGGTACACCCACATCTCCCCTTACGCGTACTGCGCAGCTGATCCCGTAAACCTGATCGATCCGACCGGAGAGATTCCCACGGCTCTTGAGGGGGCGTACATCGCGAACCATGTATATGACGGAAAACTCGGGGATGTCCTGTACGGAGGATGGAAGATGATCAAATGCTATACCAGCAAGGAGAGTATTTCTTTCCGAGGGGGATTGTATCAAAAACGACACGAAGACGGGACCATAGAATATGCTTCGCTACGGCAGGGACTTATCCGTTATCAACCGAAAGTGGAGAAAATAGTTTGAAAGAAGACATATTACAACCCTTTGGTCTCTCCATTGATATGAAAACTTGAATTTGGATTGCTGATAAGCTTTCTAAAAGCTATCCGAACAACGAACTTACCTTTGTTGGACATTCTAAGGCAGGAGCGGAAGCCGAGGCAAATGCATACAAGACAGGAAGAAATGCCCTGCTTTATAATCCCGCAATTCTTAATGATAAGAAATATGGATTAAATGCAACCTTTTATACAGAACACAATCCTAATGGTATAATAATTTACGTCATGAAAGGAGAGTTCTTGTCTTATATAAATAAACTAACCAAACTATTCGTTCGTCCATCTAAACAAAATCATAAAGTAATACTCACAGGGAATAAAGGGAATTCAATTGATAAACACACAATGGAAACAATGATAGAAGCATTAAGAGACAATGGATATAGATAATTAGACTTTATTGATTAAAATCAATAAAGCAAACAAAGCCCTCAATAATAATTTTGTAATGATTATTAAACATGTTTTTATGATGTTGAGAATAAAATCAAATTTTTGTAAAATAATTAAAGTAATATTATCAATATTTACTACCCTTGTATTATGTTACAGTATTATTGGGGTGTTATATGTGGATTATTTATTGAAACCAACATTTAATCTAATCATACATGAATTTAGCCTGTCTATTATTTTAGGATTATGCCAATTAAATATCGCATATGTGCTGTTCATTGTAATTTGTTTAGTAAAAAAATTTATTTGCATTCGGTGTAGCGTCCTGAAAAATATTGACGGGTCAGAGGGTTTGAGATTATGAATGAATGTTAAACAGTCCGAAGACTGTGGAGACATGCAGGTATGAGCCTGAGATCCCCGAGGTTGGGGTAAAATCCTCC
>RIAY01000048.1 GCA_003833075.1 Muribaculaceae bacterium Isolate-036 (Harlan)
AAAAAAAGCCTCAGATTTCTCTGAGGCTTAAAGGTGGCGATTACCTACTCTTCCGCTTTCGCAGTACCATCGGCGTGATAAGGTTTAACTTCTCTGTTCGGAATGGGAAGAGGTGGAGCCCTTATGCTGTCTTCGCCTTAATCTCTTCTTTCACGGCGCTCTCGCCGTGTGGTGGGTTTCAGAACGGACCCGACCGGAAGCTGAGAAGACTCGTATTACTCTTAGTTCCACGCGCTTCGAAATGCGGTGTTCTTTTTTTCGGAACTGCGGGCAATTAGTACCGCTCGGCTGAACGCGTCACCACGCTTGCACCTGCGGCCTATCAACGTCGTAGTCTGCGACGGCCCTTGGCGAGACCTAATCTCGGAGCCGGCTTCGTGCTTAGATGCTTTCAGCACTTATCCTGCCCAGACGCGGCTACCCGGCTGTGCCCCTGGCGGGACAACCGGTGCACCGGAGGTCTGTCCAGCACGGTCCTCTCGTACTAGTGCCGGTTCTCCTCAAGTCTCAACGCCCACAACAGATAGAGACCGAACTGTCTCACGACGTTCTGAACCCAGCTCGCGTGCCACTTTAATAGGCGAACAGCCTAACCCTTGGGACCTTCTCCAGCCCCGGGATGTGACGAGCCGACATCGAGGTGCCAAACCACTCCGTCGATATGAGCTCTTGGGAGGGATCAGCCTGTTATCCCCGGAGTACCTTTTATCCTTTGAGCGACGGCCCTTCCATGCGGAACCGCCGGATCACTATGCTCAAGTTTCCTTCCTGTTCGACATGTACGTCTCGCAGTCAAGCGCCCTTATGCCATTGCACTCTGCGACCGGTTGCCAATCGGTCTGAGGGCACCTTTAGAAGCCTCCGTTACGCTTTTGGAGGCGACCACCCCAGTCAAACTACCCGCCAAGCAATGTCCGCGCTCCAAGCGCGTTAGAAGCCAAATGTGCGAAGGCCCGTATTTCAACAACGGCTCCCCTGAAACTGGCGTCCCAGGTTCACAGCCTCCGGACTATCCTACACATCGCACACCCGGCCCCAATGCTAAGCTGCAGTAAAGGTTCACGGGGTCTTTTCGTCCCGTTGCGGGTAATCGGCATCTTCACCGATACTACAATTTCACCGAGCTCACGGTCGAGACAGTGTCCGGATCATTACACCATTCGTGCAGGTCGGAACTTACCCGACAAGGAATTTCGCTACCTTAGGACCGTTATAGTTACGGCCGCCGTTTACCGGGGCTTCACTTCACTGCTTCGATTGCTCTGACAGCTCCGCTTAACCTTCCGGCACCGGGCAGGTGTCAGACTGTATACTGCGCCTTGCGGCTTCGCACAGCCCTGTGTTTTTGCTAAACAGTTGCCTGGACCTATTCTCTGCGCCTCCCCTTGTTGAGGGGGGAGGACCCCTTATCCCGAAGTTACGGGGTCAGTTTGCCTAGTTCCTTGACCGTGAATCTCTCGAGCGCCTCGGTATTTTCTACCCGACCACCTGTGTCGGTTTCCGGTACGGGCCGAATATGTGTCGAACACCCCGCGCGGATTTTCTCGGGAGCCTGCTCCTCCGCAACTGTCACTCACCGCATGCGGCTCGTGTACTGTCGGATTTCGCCAGGTACGTTTCCGCCGTACCTTATGGCTGTTTTCCTTCAACGTGCTATTCCGTCAGCACGCGTGCGTTTCGCTTCTCCGTCTCCGCTGGGATTCCACATACACGGGTTGCGGAATATTGACCGCATGTCCATCGACCATGCCCTGACGGGGTGGCCTTAGGTCCCGACTTACCCTGAACCGATTAGCGTTGTTCAGGAACCCTTGGTCTTTCGGCGAGGGGATTTCTCATCCCCTTTGTCGTTACTTATACCTGCATTTGCTTTTCCATAAGCTCCAGCCGCACTCACGTCCGACCTTCACCGCCGATGGAATGCTCCCCTACCGATTAATTAGTAATTAATCCCACGTCTTCGGCACCGGACTTATGCCCGATTATTATCCACGCGGGGCCGCTTGACCGGTGAGCTGTTACGCACTCTTTAAATGAATGGCTGCTTCCAAGCCAACATCCCGGCTGTCTGTGCGGCCCCACCTCGTTATTGCCTTCAACTCAGCCCGGATTTCGGGGCCTTAGACGATGGTCTGAGTTGTTCCTCTTTCGGACGCGGACCTTAGCACCCGCGCCCTCACTCCCGGAATTCGTGCCGCGGCATTCGGAGTTCGTCAGGACTTGACAGGCGGCGAAGCCCTCGCATCCTATCGGTCGCTCTACCTCCGCGGCATAGTCCCGAGGCTGCACCTAAATGCATTTCGGGGAGTACGAGCTATCTCCGAGTTTGATTGGCCTTTCACTCCTACGCACAGGTCATCCGAAAGCTTTTCAACGCTTACCGGTTCGGACCTCCAACGTGTGTTACCACGTCTTCATCCTGCCCATGCGTAGATCACTCGGTTTCGCGTCTGCCTCCGGCGACTTTACGCCCTGTTCGGACTCGCTTTCGCTCCGGCTCCGGACCTGAAGCCCTTAGCCTCGCCGCCGACGGCAACTCGCAGGTTCATTATGCAAAAGGCACGCCGTCACCACACAAAGTGGCTCCGACCGCTTGTAGGCGCATGGTTTCAGGGTCTTTTTCACTCCTCTGTCCGAGGTGCTTTTCACCTTTCCCTCACGGTACTGGTTCGCTATCGGTCTCTCGGTAGTATTTAGCCTTTCGGGATGGTCCCCGATAATTCAGACGGGATTTCTCGTGTCCCGCCCTACTCAGGTGCCGCTCCTGGCATGTCTGCGTTTCGCGTACCGGCCTCTCACCGTCTGCGGGGGAGCATTCCATCTCCTTCCGCTACGCTCGCATGCGCCTTTGAGCGGTCCTATAACCCCGGCACGCGCCGAAACGCCGCCGGTTTGGGCTCTTCCCCGTTCGCTCGCCGCTACTGGGAGAATCGTTGTTACTTTCTCTTCCTGCGGGTACTAAGATGTTTCAGTTCCCCACGTTCGCCTCAGTCGTTGCGACTGATGTAGGGATCGCTCCCTACGGGTTGCCCCATTCGGATATCTGCGGGTCACGGTGTATTTGCCACTCGCCGCAGCTTTTCGCAGCTTGTCACGTCCTTCTTCGCCTCCGAGAGCCAAGGCATCCCCCATGCGCCCTTGTTCGTTCCGTTATTTCTTTTATGCCTT
>RIAY01000005.1 GCA_003833075.1 Muribaculaceae bacterium Isolate-036 (Harlan)
CCGACACCTCTCATTTGGTCGATCTCTTCGACAAAACTAAATCTCAAAATTTCAATGTTCTCTACGACCCAAGTGGACCAAATTTATTTAATTTTTAACTAGCTCCCATTTTTATGGGACACTAGTGAAATATTATATAATATGATAATGCTAAAACCGATTCTCAACATAAGAATGCTATTGTTGGCCCTAATAGTGATAAGCATAAGTCAGACGGGCACATCTCAGATAGTTATAGACAGCAAGTTCAAGCCCCTCAGTTATGAAGAGTTGATGATGCAGGCTCAGGCAGAAGCTGCCTATAATGCACAGATGAAACAGCGATTTGAACAATATCAAGACGAGGCTTATCGCAGATACAACAAGCAGGATTGGTACGGATTCCTGACATATTCAAATTACGCTCTCGAAACAGGCTGGTATAATTCTCAACTATACTATGACAGAGGCGTAGTATATGAACGCCTTAATAACTTCAAGCAAGCAAAGAAAGAATATAAAAAAGCCAAGAAAAAAGGTTATGCTTATGCCGAAAGAGCATTAGAGGCTTGCAAACAGCATGAAAAAGAGTATAAACGTAGAATGAAAAATAAGCGAAAAAAGTAGGGAACAATGTTTACCATCGCATGGACAAAGTCATAAAGGATAAACTAATTTCAATGACATCATAATAATGACGAAATTCCCTTTTATCGCAATCGGCCTAATGATGGTAATGACTTCATGTGGCTCTGACAAGACTGAAGAATCTACCGAGTACAACTACAAGAATACCTTTGAGGATATTTCGCTTTATTCAGCAATAAGCCCCACGTCCATAGAATGCTACGATGATGTGGAGTATGACGAATACGAGGATGTGGACTTGTCTGCCCAAGTAACCTACTACACTTCTGAGGGCAACTATATCTATGTAACTCGCGACGAGTATGGCAATATCTCCGGGCATGACATGAACGGAAATTATATCAGCGGACACTCGGATCAATATGGGAATACGACAATCCATGATATGAACGGGAATTATGTCTACTCCTATTCAGACGGCTACGGCAACACCACAACTCATGACATGAACGGCAACTACACCTACTCCTATACTGATGACTATGGGAATACAACAGGCCACGACATGAATGGCAACTATTACTCCGCCTATACTGACGATTTCGGATATACAACCGTAACGACTTATTGACCTGCACTATGAAGAAAACTTTCAAAATAATCGGAGGCATATTCCTTGCTTTGATAGTGATTGGCAACATCGTTAAGTTGGTAGCCAAGCCTTCCTATGAGAACTCCATTGAAGCGCAGATAAAAAGGGCAAATAGGAATTGCCCGATCCCAGTAGCCAACGGCATAGGGCAAGTATCATCCATTACGCTTGAAGATAATTCTCTTACATACAGAATAGACTATCGTCCTGGACACATCAACATAGATGCGTTTAAGAATAATCCCGATGCCACCCGTGCCATGTTCTATCTTTCCTTTGTGTGCCTGCAAGCCCAAGGAAGCTATGTTGAGAAGATGATAAATGAGCTTGTCTCAAAAGGAATTGGACTAAAAGTGTTAGTATCTGACGGAACCGGGGACAAACTTGCCTCTGTAATGACTCCGGAATATATCGCGAGAATGAAGCGTGAGGTTAATCTTAATCCTTCGGAAGCACTGCACGAAGCATTGGAATTAAAGCTGGCTATAGAAACGACAGGACTACCATCGCAAATTGACGAAGGTATGGTAATGACCGGAATGAAGCTTGAAGGGAACAATATAGTAGTAAGCGTCGATATGTCGGAAGATATATACGACCTTGATATAATGGAAGAATCGTCTACAGAGCTCGCAATGTCGTTGTTGAACGAAGTCAATGCAGGAGACCCGGAGTTGGGAGCATTGTTTGATTTATGCAAAGTATCTCATTCCGGCTTAGTATATAGGGCGATTGGCTCTAAGACAAATAGACATGTCGATATAGGACTTTCCAGTGAACAAATTCGGAAAGGGCGCAAAACTCCAAGTCAAGTCAATATCAGATAATATGGATACCCTAAAAGATAAAATAATGACTGAGGTGGAGAATCTACGCCGACTAAAGCGGTCGGTTTTTGGCGACCAATTCCATTCGTGCGATATTGAAGCCTCGGATGTATGTCTATCGGCTGACGTTCTGCCATTATATTGGTATTGGGGAGCACATTTTCCCAATAATTCTGAATTGGAGATTGAAGAGTATCTTGAAGATGCCGTTGATACATTTCCGACAAAAGCCAATGAGCTTATCCCCCGACTTATTACCAGAACTGAGGAACTGGATATTCTATATAAAACACGTCCGTTAGAGTCCTATCGAAAACTTCTTCAGGAATGTTATCACGATTGTTATAATTCTCTTTTAAGTTAACCATCACTCAAACACTGTCATTAAGAGTAAAAGACCATGTTACCAGCAGCAGCTCAATTATATAAGTGTCCGCACTGTGGCAAGACAAAACCAATGTTGTCACTAATGAGTGGCAACACATTCGGAGGAGAGCTATGGAGCGACGGAAGAGCAATCTATCCGATGCTTCCAAAGCTATCGACTATTCAGAAATGCTCATGTTGTGGGCGTTATTCACTTTTGGACAAATGGAAGGATACCGGAAGAACCTCAAATAAATCATTTGGAGAAACTGGAGAACTAACATACTCCGAGGCAAAAGAGGCTTATATCGAATTATCTGCCTCGACGTCAGACTCGTCAGAAATTAGTGCTATTTCTTTTTCGTTCATACAGGCTTACAACGATCAGTTCAGACGTCCCCGTCCTCGTAAGGCTATTCAAGAGAATAAACTTATAGATTCCATATCGGGCACCTTTTGTTCCCCAGAAGATGAGGACATCCGTCTTGTAATCAAGGCTACAAAACAAGCAATTGAGACACTGGATAATTCTGAAGATAACCGTTTGCTAAAGGCAGAGTTGCTCCGAGAACTCGGACGTTGGGATGAAGCCCTAAGAACACTTAGAACCGTAACGAACAATGATGTGAAATGGATTATAGACATTCTAACATATCATATAGCTCTGGAGGATAGTCGTCTACTTCCCCTTGTTATTGATGGGACGGAGGTTGACTATAGCTGTTGTGCAAATTACGCCACTATTGTCGCGAATAAAGATCTTCCTAATAGTGCTGAGGTTGATAAAAGCATAGATAGTTTTGTTCAGACTTTATCCCCTGAAATAAGAAAGGATACAGTAAGAGATGCTCTGAGCGGTGTATATGACAGACACTCCAAATCACTCTTAAAAGTAGTTTCACCTTGTTCCAAACATTTTGAAATTGAAAATCAAACTTATCATATCTGTGACTATGCGTTTTTCCGCAATTTCGATATTGAAAGTTTGACCTTTTCTGAGAACCTTCGGTCGATAGGATCTAAATCTCTATATGGATGTAAGAATCTTGAAGTTGTATTCCCAAAAAATGCTATGATTGAATCCATTGGCGATTGCGCTTTTATGAATTGTAAATCGTTGAAAGAGATTGGCTTTATTGACAGTGTCCAGTTCCTCGGAAGAAGCGTTTTCGCAGGTATGGATAAACTTGAATCAATCAAGCTGCCTAAAGATTTGCGCCGTATTCCTGAATTTACATTCTTTGAATGCGAATCTCTCAAGGATGTAGAAATTCCCGAGTCTGTCAGCGTCATCGAGTCATTCTCATTTCAGCATACAGCTATAACACATCTGACTATTCCTAATAGAGTAGTAAAATTGGGCGATGCTGTATTTTCCCGTTGCTTTCAGTTTGAACAGGTGACATTGCCTAATAGACTGAAAGTAATCCCAGAACGGACATTCAGTTCATGTAAGTATCTTCGGGAAATCGAGATTCCGAAATCAGTCAATACGATAATGAAAGAGGCTTTCGACGGAACAGAGTCTTTGACAACAGTCCGTTTTCACGGAAAAGTTGAACACATAGACGACACTGCCTTCAAGGATTCGGGACTTGAGACCGTTATTGTCCCATTCTGGGCAAAATCGTACTATAAAAAAGTATTCCCAAATCTTACAATCAAATCAGCAATTCTTTAATCGTATTCAATATGAATCTCCCTAAGATCATAATCAGCTTTATCGCCATGCTCTTTTTAAATATGAACATGGTATGTGCCCAAAACACAGACGGGTATGCCTTCCAAAGAGCCATTGAAGAGTATCGCAATGGCAACAACGCATCGGCCATTGAATGGTTTGACAAGGAAATCAAAGAACATCCCAACAATGGGTATGCGTTCCTTTATCTTGCAACACTACGTTATGAACTGGATGAGTATGGCAAAGCTCTGACAACTATAAACAGTGCAATCGACAAACTGCCTAAGAAGGACAAAGAAATAGGAGCTGCCGCACTTGGTTACAAGGGTGATATAATGTTGGCACTCCGTGATACCGTAGGCGCTCTGGCGAACTACAGCGATGCAATCAAACTGAATTCTAATAATGCGTCACTTCTTATAAATCGTGGCAACGTATATTATGCGCAGAATAACTATATTCTTGCCGATAAAGATTTCCAACGCGTTACAGAACTTGAACCAGGCGAACCTGTGGGTTACGTTGGACTTGCCCGAACTGCAATTGCTCGCAAGGATTATTCAGCAGCCATAACAAGCCTTGACCACGCATCGCGTCTTGATCCTGAGAATGCAAGAACCTATGCTTTTCGAGCCGAAGCTTATATCGGATTGAAGAAATGGTCAGAAGCGGTCGATGATATAATAAAATCTCTGAGCATAAATGGCGATGCAAAGGCCCACTATCTGATGATTAATATTCCCAATGAAGCCCTCCCTGCAATGAAAGCAAGATTGCAGATTCAGGCAAATAAGGAGTCTAACGAAGCCGCATGGTACTACTATCTTGGTCAACTCTCGCAAAAGAAAAACAGATATCGTGACGCTATAAAGTTTTATGTAAAGGCCAATGAACGGGATGCCAATTCCATTTTCTTGGAGAGAATTGCAGATTGCTACTTTGACCTTGGCGATTACTCACAAGCATTGACACAAGTAGACAAAGCGCTCTCAATGAAACCGGATGATGAAGATCTTTATCTTTTAAAAGGGAACATCTATAATGAGATGGGCAATCAGCCTGCGGCAATAGAACAGCTCGACAAATATATCGAGATGACACCCGAATTTTTCTATGGGTACTATCGTAGAGGCTGGTTCAGGGACGAACAGGATGACAGAGAAGGAGCGATAGATGACTACACAATGGCAATCACTCTTGAACCCTCCTACGCATATTCATATATAGGTCGTGGTAGAGATTATGAAAAACTCGGACGACGTGATGCAGCGATAGCCGACTACAAGATGGTGTTGGAGCTTGACACAGTTCCGGAACAAGGGTCATGTGCACATTACGCATACTTCTTTCTCGGACAGAATAAGGAGGCAGAAGCGTTTATGCAACGTTATCTTGACAAACCGGATGAAGGAGATGCTGATGGCGGAAATTACGATGCCGCTTGTCTTTATTCGCTGATGGGAAATAAAGATAAAGCACTGTACCATCTTAGAGAGGCCCTAAGCCGAGGTTATCGCCGTTTTGCCCATATCGTCGTTGACCACGATCTTGATAACATTCGCAACACTCAACAATTTCGCGATCTTATACAAGAATACAAGGCCATACAGGAACGAGAAAATGTTCCGACTGAAGGTGTTGATACGAACATAATCGGAACATCCTCCGTGAGCAAGACAGCAGAAGTCCCATTTATTAGAGAACAAGGCGTAACTAAAGTAAAATGCTCAATTAATGATTTACCGCTTCACTTTGTGTTCGATACGGGGGCCGCAGATGTGACTATTTCAATGGTCGAGGCGACCTTCATGTTGAAGAATGGTTATATAAAACCGACTGACATAATTGGTTCGGCTCGTTATATGGATGCAAATGGCGATATATCGGAAGGTACAGCCATCAATCTTCGGCATGTAAACTTCGGCGGACTCGAATTGGATAACGTCCGAGCGTCTGTCGTGAGAAATCAGAAGGCTCCGTTGCTCCTTGGTCAGTCTGTATTGGGACGACTCGGAACAATCGAGATAGACAACTCGAAATCCGTTCTAAGAATAACTGCTTTACATTGAATAAATCATGTTACAGTTAACCTTTTATGAATTCCGTCATAAATAGTATCAATAATTAGCAAGGATGCTAAGTAACATACTCCGGCTTACCCTCTGCAAGCCTAATAATTAGTACCTTTGCATCGTTATAATTTTATAGAAAAGTATTTAATGACACCTCAACAAGAACATAATATGGAAGTCGCAGTTCAGTTGTTTAATAACAACTGCGATCTTCAAAATTTAGAGCAAGTAGGAAACATACTTCTTGCTCTGAAAAAGTTTATCGACATCAACAAATCTTCCAGCGATAGAACTGATGTCATTCTGCCTCGTGTATTCTCGTTTATTGCACTATGCAATTATAAAATGGATAACCAAGACAGAGCTTATTGGTGCGCCAAAAAATCCGTTGAACTTGGAGAGGCGGCAATGGAAAACTCTGTCTTCGTTTCAGACGTGAATCTATACCTTGATCAGCAGGTATTTGCGCTAATTAAAGAACTTGAACAAAATCACGCTGATGAGATTGACTTTGAACGCGGATACCAGGAGGGTGAAGAGAATATCTTCGATGATTCCAAGATTCAATCTTTACTTCGACAGGTGCGCGATAGTGGTTCAAATACTCTTAGCAAAGAGAATATTAAGATTCTCATCGAAGTATTAAACAAATTCCATGAGAATGCTTCAAAATTCTTTGAAGCACAGGGAGATGGTTTGCAGGCGTTTCAATATGGTCAAATGATAGAGATGTTCAAGATGCCTCTCTATTGTGCGTGGCAACTCTACAAATATGGGTGGCACACTGACTTTATGAAGGAGGGCGATTCCCTTTTCCCATATATGATGTTTGAGTCTAAGGCTATCGAAATGCTAACAGACTTGATAAAACTTTTGGAAACCGAATCGCCATTTACTCTTTTAGAGCGTAATGGCGCAGTAACCAAAGGACTCCTTCAGATTTATCGTCAGATGATTGCCGACCTCAAATCTGGTAAAATCGAAATAAAATAATCAAGAAATGGGATTCTTAGATTTTCTTTTTGGAAAAAGGAAACAGGAGCAACCGAAAGCACAGCCAAAAGCTGTTTCAAAAACTCCGGTTCAGTCCGTTCGGGAACCGATAACACCCAAATCAGTCAACCCTCAGGAGAAATCGATGTCTTCAAAACCTTCTATTCCAACAATGGAGCCATTCGTTTTCAAATCCGATTGTCATCAACGGTATGAAAACGGCAACGAAGTTATGGGATTGCAACAATGTGTCCGCACTGTAAGTGTTGAGAAAAACACAAACGGTTGCCGTGGCTATAAGCTCAACCCCGGTGACGGCTATATCGTTAAAGTTTTTAATGATGATCTCGGCAAGCCAAATATGTCGGATAAACCGATGAGAATCGTAAGTAGAACTGCTGATAAGGTTGAACTCCGCGGTTTTCCCATCGAAGCTCAAACCCCTTTCGGCTGGCAAGAGGTCGACTATCGCGACTACGGCTTTACTGTGTACTATACAAATGGCAAGGTCTCCAAATGTGTGCTTCACATGTTTGACAGGAATGTAGACCTTGAGTATCGCAAATCAGATGCCTCCGCACCACTTAAAATCACCGTAAACTCTAACACAGACTCACAATCTTCACAACCTTCAGTCAAGGCTATAGCTATGGGAGCTCCATTCAGATTTAGTTTTGATGTTACGGTTATAAAACAATATTATAATCAGAGATCTGAGCAAATTAAACTGGAAGACAAAGTAATCGCCACGATGATTCGCACCGCTAACAATGGCAATATTATGATTAATTTTTCCAACTTAAGCATCCTGAAATCAAAAGGGGTTATCCAAACTAATCTTTCCTTAGTTCCCGACTTTTCCTACAATCAGGATGCTGAGGGGGACGAGTTTGCATCAGCAGAAATCAATAATTCATGGGCTGCAATGTCCTCTGGCAAGGAATATGTTTCCCTTTTCCAGATTACAAAACAGAAAGGCAATATGGTATCCTTCATAATAAATAATTTACCCGGAGATCAAGACTTCTACTATCTGATAATGTTTCGTCAATAAAAAGTAAATATGGCAAAGAAACAAGAAGATAGATTCGTCACTCTTGACAATGGAGAGGTGGCTAAGGCCACTTTCCCAATTGTCGTATCTGCAAGTAGAAGTACGGATATACCGGCGTTCTATGCGGATTGGTTCTTTCATAGACTGGAGAAAGGATATTCTGCATGGACGAATCCTTTTAACGGGGTGAAAAGTTACGTTGGATATGCAGACACCAAATTCATTGTGTTTTGGTCAAAGAATCCACGTCCGTTGCTAAATTATCTTGACGAACTAAAAAAAAGAGGCATTGGATGTTACATTCAATATACTTTGAATGACTATGAGGAGGAGGGGTTGGAGAAAGGTGTTCGACCTCTGGCTGAACGTATCGAGACATTCAAGCTTCTTGTGAATAAACTTGGCAAAGGTGCTGTCGTTTGGCGATTTGACCCGCTTATCCTTACAGATAAGATCGATATGGATAAACTACTATCCAAAATCGAGAATATTGGAGACCAGCTGAACGGGTACACTGAAAAACTCGTTTTCAGTTTCGCCGACATCGTTTCTTATCGGAAAGTCAAGTCAAATCTCGAACGAAGCCATATCAATTATATTGATTGGAATCCTAAGCAAATGCTTGAATTTGCAGGCCGCCTTGTTGAACTTAACAGGCGAAAAGGCTGGAACTTTATACTTGCCACCTGCGGTGAAGCTGCAAATCTTCCCGAAGTAGAACACAACCATTGCGTCGATGACAGACTAATGGTGCGTTTCGGCTCTCATTCGCCCGAATTACTGAAATTTCTTGGTGCTGAAGTTATTGACACCGCTCATTCAGATAATCTATTTGCCGAAATTGAGCCGGCCGATATTCCGGAAGATGCAGTAAAAATAGACAACGGCAAATATATTGCCATTCGTCAAAATAATAGAGATAAGGGGCAGCGCATTGCTTGTGGATGTATGAAGAGCAAAGATATAGGCGAGTACAATACTTGTCCACATCTCTGTGAGTATTGCTATGCCAATTCAAGCAAAGAGGTTGCTGTGTGTAACTGGCAGCAACACAAGGCGAATCCTCTTCAAGATACCATAACAGGGAAATGATATGTATTCAGACATAATAACGAGATATAGTCCATTGACGATTGACGCTGTTATTGAAACGGCTAAATCGTTAGTGCCTTCTGAATATCAACGATATCCATATCCTTGGTCTCATCCCGAGGTAAACCACGGAGTCAGCCTTTTAAAAACTGATGACGGCTTAAACTGTTACATTGCTGCATATGGCGAAAGCCACAAGCGCAAAGTATTTCGTGCTATCGAAGATTTGCCATTTTCTGAACTTAAGGAATCTATTGAGGTCGTAGATTGGGGCTGTGGGCAAGGTCTCGCATCAGTATGCCTTGTTGAAAAGATGAGAGAGCATAATCTTTTTCAAAACATTAAAAAGATTACGCTCATTGAACCATCAACCGCCGCAATAAATAGAGCAGAATTGAACGTTTCGTTAGCAGCTCCCGGGGTTCAAATCTCAAAAAAACAACTCGGTTTACCCCCGACAATGCCGCTGGACTTTGATTGTATATCCGATATTGAATACAAGAAACCAATAACAATACATCTTTTTTCAAATATTCTCGACATCGAGACTATTGATTTGAAAAAACTTGCCCAGCTTATTGCCACCACAGGTCATAAGCATTATGTATTGTGTATCGGCCCGGCTAATCGCAGAGAAGATCGCATAAATGCGTTTTGCCGTTACTTTCAACTCCCTTCTTCCGCTTACTTTTCAAGCTATCGGAATACTGAGTTTTTTACTCGTACCGATTATAACAAATATACATTTGGCTGCTTTATTAAGGGGTTCAAATATCGCGTGGATCAAGGCGAGCAAATCCTTATTCCATATCGCTTCTATGCGCCTAAACAATATTTTGCGGCGTATAAGTCCGATATGTCCATCCTTGATGTTGCTCCGATTGAAACGGCTTTTGAGGTGCTTGCACCATTCGATATTGGAGCAAGCGTTTATGATGATGTAAACCCGATTCTTGCAGTACTTAACAATATAGTCGAGCGTGGCCTACCCACAAAAGCAAGTCCGTGGCTGGAAAGCCTTTTATCTGATGTGCTGAACGCTGGAACTAAAGATGATGATGAAGCGCAGTATGGCGGAATCCGTTACATTCCGAATAACGGTATAAGTAGCGAAGAAACTCAACTCGTTAAAGATGTGCCCTTGGCTGTTGCTCGTATTGAAAAAACAATTCTGGAAGCACTTCTCACCAATCATCTTTCACTTGATAAAGAAATTTGGAATGTGTTGGTGAAAGAAGCAGATGTGCCATGCGCAGCTATCGCCCTTCATGAACTTGGTGAGATGCTTAATCATTTAGCTTCAGTATCTCAGGATTTCTCCGAAATGAAATTTCCGGAAGTCAATCTTTCTGTAGTCAATTCTAAATATCCCGATTCGAGACTTCACCTTGGAGCTAACGTTTATACCGATTCTTGCAAGCAGCTTACCAACCAAACGTTTGACATTGTAATAGATTTCTCGCTCATCGAAAAGCCAAATCCTCGTGAAGTCGAGTTCTCTCAATTCAAGGCTGAAAATAATTGTTACTTTAACGTTCGAGCTTCCGAAAACATATATTCAGAGCGTTATATCTATACGACTGACCGCATAGTATATAAACCGCTGACGAGACTTAATCAACAAGGCACCCACGATAATATCGAAGAAAATGTCACACCCCTTCGATATTTTATTCAGTTGCTTTTCAGGAAAGAAAACTTCCGTGAAGGTCAGCTTCCGATAATATCTCGTGCATTGCAGCTTAAAAGTGTTATTGGACTTTTGCCGACAGGCGGCGGTAAATCTCTCACGTATCAGATTGCCGCAATGCTTCAACCAGGTGTTACACTCATCATCGACCCTCTGATGTCGCTGATGAAAGACCAATACGACGGCCTTTTGAAAAATGGTATTGACTTCTGTACATTCATTAATTCCGCAGTGCAGAATAAGGCTGAACGTGAGAATATGATGAAAGACTCAAAACTATTGTTTGTGTTCCTTTCTCCTGAACGTCTCGCCATATTTAAATTCAGAGAAAGCCTAAGAGCAATGGCCGACAACCATGTCTATTTCTCTTATGGTGTGATTGATGAGGTTCACTGTGTTTCGGAATGGGGACATGATTTTCGTTTTACATATTTGCATCTCGGCCGAAACTTATACCAATATGTTCTGCCAAAACAATCCGACTATGAGGAAAGGAATCACGTTACCCTTATGGGGTTGACTGCGACCGCATCATTCGATGTCTTAGCGGATGTAGAACGAGAACTGTCTGGCAATAACGCTTTTCCCCTTGATCCGGAAGCGACTGTTAGATACGAAAACACTAATCGTCTTGAATTGCAATATCGAATAGTCAAAGTTGATGATGAAACAGCTCATGACAAATGGGATGTTTATTCCGCAAAAAACATGGCTTGCCCAGAAGTGGTGAGAGATATTTTCTATTCATCTTTACAAGAGTTGCAGCAACCTGAGAATGTAGAACGTATCAAGAAACGTTTTATTGAGAGAGAGAATATTGAGCCGACCTCCGAACTCGCACGGAACATATTATCGCGTGAATTACATGTTGACGTAAACCCTGAATGGTATGCTAATCTTCACGACATTTCGTCTGCGATTATATTTTGCCCACACAGACAAGGCACACTCGGAGTTCACAATGGCACCCGTATAGGAGTAGCCGGACAAATCAAGGCAGTCCTAAATATATCGGACGTAAGTGAGTTTGTTGGAGGTGACAATCCGGCATCACAGGATGATTTTATTCAGAATCGGACGAATATCATGGTAGCAACAAAGGCGTTCGGAATGGGAATAGACAAGCCGCATGTTCGTTTTACACTTAATGTGAACCATTCAGGATCACTTGAGGCTTTTGTTCAGGAGGCTGGGCGAGCAGGGCGCGATAGGAAAATGGCCCTGGCTGTAGTCCTATATTCGGACAGGGTGTTTAATGAGCAGGATGAATTTACACGATTATTGGCTCCTGTCCCCGTGGATTTTGGTGTTCATAAATTCTTCTATGATGGAAATTTTCTTGGAGAGATGACCGAATGGACTGTAATGGATTATCTGATGAATCATCAGCTTGCAGTTACAGAGGATACAGATGTCATTACCCGGCAAAACAAAACTGTCTCTGGTTTTATTTCTAAACTTAGTCAAGCAAAAGATGGAGAAGCAGTTGTGTCCTATATATCATATAGGTATCCGTCTAAAGACTCTGAAACCCTTGACAGCTATTTGCATCAGGCGAATCTACGACCAATTACCCAGCAACCGCGTTCACCAAAAGATAACACCCAGCAACTCCGCACTCTGAACCAAGAGCAATATCAAGCGGCCTTGATGAAGGCTATCTATCGAATGTGTTGCATTGGACTGATTGAGGATTTTACACAGGATTATGTAAATCAAGAGTTTAGGATTGTTACTCGCAAGAAACCTGACGGTGCGTATTATGATGGGTTAAAACAATTCTTCATGCGCTATTACAACGAAAACCGCGCTAATGCACAGATAGCCTATTGCAAAAAATATAACGGGACTGAAATAGCTAACTGCTTATTCTTTCTTACACAATTTATATACAAGAAGATTGCGACAAAGAGGAAGCAGGCTATCGAGGATATTGAGCAATTCTGCAAGGAGGCGACTCAGGATAATGCTGACTGGCTTGCAATGAATGAAGAATTGAAAGATACCCTCTATTACTATTTCAATTCAAAGTATGCCCGGCATGAATACAAAGATGAGACAGGGCAACCCTATTCTCTTGTAGATGATACACAATCCGGAAAGGAATGGTTCTTCACTGGCTCCCTATATAATCTTGATACTTCCAAAGGCAAGGACTTTGAGCAATCCATATTGTTGAAGTATATGAGAATTATCAACAGCGATGGGGTATCGTCGCCTAAAGATAATATCAAACATCTTAGAGGTGCCATCCGACTTATACGTCGAGGAATCCCTTCACCCAATCCGATTCTTAGTCTTTTGAATGTATTTTGTCTTCTTTTTCTCAAAGCTGATGAGACGTCAATTGCATTAAAGGATGAAATAGAAGTCTCGTTCATAGAAGGCTATGAGGAATTGCGTAAAAGTTTATCTCAACAAGAGTTACAGGGATATATCGAAAACTATCTCGATATATTGAAAAAATATAATGTAACTGATGATAGGCACATAGAATATCTCGGGCTACTAATCGTGATGTGCGAAGCAGTAGAACATGCTGAATGGGCACATCATTTTACTCAAAATTTCACAGCATAAATTTTACAACACATATGACCCCGCAGGAAATACTGGCGAGTCTTTCTCGCCTTGAATCTGAACTACAAGAAGTCGCTTCGGCAAGACTTCTTGTTGAACAGACAACGCAATCCTACAAAGAGGTTCAGCATGAGATACATTTATTCGTTGCTGAATTTCAGAACGTAGTGAACTCTCTAAACTCAATATCAAATGCTTTTGATAAGGGACAATCATCTTTGTCTGACGAGGCACAGAGATCAATAGAGAATATAAAAACTCAGTTATCGACAGTGCATGATTCGTTTGCAAATCAATGCAATAACGTCATTACCCGGTTCATCGAAAAAACAACTGAGGCTGGTAATAGATTCTCAGCTGAGACTGTTGCCCTGTCAGCAACCTACGAAAAAAACAATTCTGATTTTAGGTCAAGCATAACGGAACTGTCAAAGGTTCATGTTGCGCTAATAAAGGCGACCGAAACCGTAACATCGCTTAAAGCGGATATTTCAACACTGGAATCTCAACTCAATGATTCCCAAAAAGAGCAACACGTTGTTCTTGACAAGATTTCCGAAGGACTTAAATCCATGGAGTCTAATCATACCCGAATACTCAACCAAATATCTGATGAACTGAAATCTTTGCAAGCTCAACAAGATTCAGGCATTAAAAGTCTTCAGCACTCGCTGGATGTGGTTGGTGATTTTCAGAAGCAACAAAAATCCACTGAAGAGCAAATTCTCAATGGTGTCAGAAGCGTGTTGAAAAACCTTGATTCCAGAATGAATACGCTTGATACAAAAGTCGATAGCATAGGTAAAACAGTCAACATCTTAAAAATCCTTGGAATAATTAACGTCATAGGTTTACTCCTATTGCTGTTACTGTTGTTTGTAAGATAAAACGCATTTTTAGAGTATCAAGTGTTAACCTTGACACAACAGTTGCCATATAGGATAAACAAAATATCCGATATGACAACAATTTCACTGCAACATCTTAAAAGCGAAGCTTCAATTGAGACTGGCTATATGACCTTGTACGGCGAATATGGGAAACGGTATAACAATCGTGCCCTGAATATCCCGGGCTATGGCTGGGTGCCTTGCTCGCGCAAACTTCAGATGAACTTCACAACATCGCCCGATGAGTTGATGCTCGTCATCTCAGAGCCTTATGATGAGTACATCCCGGTAACTTCCGAGATATGGGTGACTCGCACTAATATAGTTCAGGACTTTTAACTTTATTTCAAGCGACATGAGTATATTTTCAAAACTCTTCTCAAAACCTTCTAAAGAGGATGTAATGAGATTCAATTATGATCTCAACTTTACAGTTATACCTGAATTGGTGAAGGAATATAATAATAATCCATCCGCCGACGTGGCAGAGCTAACAAGCATCAAACGTCCCGACAACGTTTCAAAACAGGTTTCTGCGCTCTATCGTCAGATTAAGACAATCGAGTCAGGCATAAACGGGCACCCCGGGATTAGTCTGATTATCGTTGAAATGCCTAAAAGCTGGGTGATTTCCGAAGTTGAAATCGGTATGCTTGCCGTTAATAGAAACCTGCATCATGCAGTATATTTCACAATGGAATACTCCCTTGGAAGTTATATGATGTGTGTAACCGATGAAAAGGGTCATGGCTGCATCAAAGAGGTTAGAGACAGAGAACATTTCTGTTTTGAAGTGTTTAAATCAGCAATGAGTTTTTGGGATAGACTTGAATCTGCAAGAAAACCTATCGCAGAATTTTAATATGTTTGATATAGAATTATGACACCCGATCCCAATTCACCTGTTTTCATTCAGCATCATATCCCAAAAGATGTCCCGGAATACATCAGGGCGGAATGCAAGTACCCGGCGCTCCGCAACGCTTTCCTCTTCTCCTGCCTCACGGGACTGCGCAAAAGCGACATCCAGAAGATGACATGGAGCGAGGTCCGGCAGCAGGGGGAGTTCACACGGATCGTCTTCAGGCAGAAAAAGACCGGCGGGCAGGAATACATCGACATCAACCCTCAGGCGGTAGCCTTCATGGGGGAACGCGGCAAACCGGAAGACAGGGTGTTTCCCTGCTTCTCCTATTCTTCATATTACCTGATGGAGCTGAAGCGGTGGGCGGTCCGTGCCGGGATAACGAAAGACATCACCTTTCACAGCGGGCGGCACACCTTCGCCGTGATGATGCTTGATCTCGGAGCGGACATCTACACGGTCCAGAAGCTTCTCGGACACAAGGAAATCCACACGACCCAGATCTACGCGAAAATGATGGACAAGAAGAAGCAGGAGGCGGCGATGCTCATCCCGCCGCTGCTGCCCGGAACGTGATCCGTCCGGCGCAAAGTGAAAGGCGCGGCTCCGTTACGGAGACCGCGCCTTGTCGGTGGATTTAAAAAAGTAAATAAAAGTTTTCAGATAAGAGTGATTGCCCGAACCTCATCCCCGAAAGCGTGGAGACTGTTCTGGATTTTCTCTGTTGTCTTCGGGGAGGGATTGCGGTAGCCGTTCGCATACTGAGACAGCTGTGCGGCAGATATTCCCGTTATCCTCGACAACCCGGCGAATGTCAATTTGCCGGCATAATATCGCAAAAACGATGGCACATCATAGCAGAATGTAAACTCCGCCTCCGTGAATGTTTTCCCCTCTTCCTCATAACGCGCTCGCGTAGCCTCGTAGACATTTAGCCAGTCTGTTTTTGCCTGTTCGACTGAATCGCCTTCCCCTGTGAGTCCGTAGGGAAGAATCATGGGATTTGCCGCATAAGCGTAGAAACAGCCGTCTTCTGAGCGTTCGATATATACCTTTACCTTTTTCATCTGCGTATTTGTTTTTATGCGTTGCTTTTAAAGAATGATTAAAAATCGAGTCCGGACATCTTTCGTATGCTGTTGAGCGTTCCGCGTGCCACTTCTTTTGTTCCATGGTTTGATGTGGTGAACTCCATTCCGGTTGTAGGACTGTACCAGGTAGGATGCCCAGCAGTCTGTTTGGGTAACTGAATACATCCGCCTTTTTTCAATATTCTGTGCAGTTCCTTATATTTCATATTCTTAAAGCTTGTTGCACAAAAATAATGCTATTATTTGTAATAACAAAATTAATTAATCAATGAATGAATTAATTAACAAACATTAACATTGCATGTCAGTCTATATCGGCTACTGCTTCTATCTCTGTGGCGAGACCGCTCAGGCGGCGGGCGATGTCGCGGAACGCGCCAGCGAGACGGCGCGCCTCTTCGGGCTTGAATGCATCGGCGGCACGCAGCAGCTGTGTAGCCTCTTTCTTTGCGTTGAAATCCGGTTCGGCGCATTCCATGTAGTCGCGGACCAGTGCCGAATCGTTCAGGATGCCGTCAAGCTCATCGAAAGCGGTGCTGATCGCGCCCAGACGGTAATTTACACACTTCTCGCGGTTTTCCTCGTAACTCTGAGGATTTAGTATATTTTTCTTTAGGTAATTCATGATAATTTTGTTAATTTTGCCCCCGGACTTCTCCGGGGGCTTTTTTTTGTTAATTACAGTTTAATAATTCTCTGAGTAATCCTCTGATGAGGTTCACTGTTGATTGGTTTTCTTCATTTTCAAGAATTGAGAGTTTTCCGAGGATGATGAAAACCAATCTTTTTTTTTCTGTCATTTCATTTACACCTCCTTTCTTATTTTTCTGATAAAAAGTTACATAAAATTTTTATTATATCCAAATTTTTACATCAGAAAAAAGGTGTAAACGTGATTTTTTTTCAGATCTGTTTCATTGGTGGTTTATGTGTCGCACTGTCGGCGGTGATGGCTGTCGGTGTGTGTGGCGGTCGGACGGGTGCGCGCCATCACGGCGCGGCATCGGTCGGGTCATGCCATTTCGTCAAGGCGGCTGGCGGAGTCAAAAGAGGCGCGGCGGCTCAGTATGCGGATGGTGCGTTCCTTCTCGTCGATAAGCTTCTGGAGATTCCTGACCCTTTCGCGAAGCATCACCACCTCCTCGCGCAACGCCGCATCCTCGCCCTCTGTCGCTTTTGGTTCCCCGCTGCCCCGAAGCATCGAACCCTCGCCGGTCAGTAGCCACTGTTTGTCGAGTTCGGGGAATGCATTAAATATTTTGTTTAATTTATCCCCTGTAGGCGACTTCCTAAGTTTTGTAACATACCCGCGTGATAAACCACATATCTCTTCAAATTTTGTTTGCCCAATTTCTTTATATTTTAAAAAATCTATAATCCTTTGTTTAATAGAGGTTTCCATAATTTTATTATTTAAAATCATTACAAATAAGGTTAATACTGATGAAAATCAGTAAAATTAATTTGCAATACTGATTTTTATCAGTAACTTTGCAACTGAATTAATGAATGAATCAATTAATTAATGAATCAATGGCAAATGTAATGAAAAATCAAGACAACGGCAACACGGTGGCCGTCGTGATTGTAAGAACGTGTCTGCACATCCTTGAGGATGTGAAATCTCATTGCGAGGCGTCTTATTCGATTGATGAAAAAAGCGATTTCTCCAAAGGCTTTAAAAGCGGGGCAGATTTAATGAAGTCTACATTCCTCAAAAAATTAGAGAGAGCCGAACGGCTCATACAAGACGTCGGGGTTCTCGCCTCGTGCGGACTCTTTGAGTTCCCCGCCGAAAAAAAAAGACGAAGAGGAAACCATCCACATTTACAAAAACATATTCGTGCCCGGCGCAATCTCCGCCGCAGGTGTTGGCGCGTCATCTAAAACAAACTAAAAGAATATAGGACATCATGGGAACAAAGATTGTACAGCATAACATCTTCGGTGAAATGGAAGAGATCCGGACAAAGAAAACCCGCAAGGAGGTTTTTGAGGATTACGACGGCTTTGTCGACAAGTTCAAGCCGAAACTTACCACCGACGACTGCTACACGCCGCATTACGTGTACGATGTAATACGCGACTGGGTTGACGAGAACGTGATCCCGCTTGAAGGTAAGCGCGTGGTGCGTCCGTTCTGTCCCGACGGGGATTACCGGAATTTCGACTACAGCGGTGACTGCTTTGTGCTGGACAATCCCCCGTTCTCGATTCTCGCGGAGATCCGCGATTTTTATGCCGAGCACAACATCGGTTATTTCCTGTTTGCCCCGGCGCTGACCCTTTTCTCAAGATTGGGAAAGAACGAGGACAACGTGACCTACATAGTCGCCGCCGCAAAGATCGTCTATGACAACGGCGCGGAAGTCCGCACAAGCTTCATCACGAACCGGATGCCCGGTGAACTGCGCGTCACCGTGCGCGGAGACCTCTTCAGGAGAGTCAAGGAGGCAACCGACAGGATGGAGGGCATGACGAAAAAAGAACAGCCGCGCTATGTCTATCCGGCGCATGTCATAAGCAGCGCGCTGCTTAACAAGATCGCCGAACGCGATATAATACTCGACATTCCGGCGCGGCAAAGAAAAGCATTTTCGGCAACGGGTTCCTGCTTTCCGACCGTCTGGCGGCTGAGCGTCTGGCGGCTGAGCGTCTGGCGGCTGAACGGCTGGCGGCTGAACGGCTGGCGGCGCGGAAGTCAACGGTGTGGGAGCTGTTGGAACGCGAGAACGAGATAATAAAAAGACTTTCGGCCAATCCGTGAGGACACCGGCGGCAAGAGAGCCGCGAAACAGGTTTTAATCTAAGTTCCATTTAATCGCCCGCCGTTTTTCAACTTCACTTTTTTTTCTCAGGATTGCAAACAGCACCGGCGGGCACCGGCCGCGCCTCCCTGACCGGAGACGCGGTCACCAGAACGAAACCATTCACAACAAAACGTAGAAAGATGAAAACGAAAACAGTTATGCAGACGGCTCATGAAGACATGAGCAGAGGGACATGGCTGCGCCGCCTGACCCGTGCGGACTTCCGCCGGATCAGGGAAGGCGCGGAGGTAAAAGTGATAATAAAGACACCGCTGGAACTCGACACGCTCCGCGCCCAGGCATCGAAGATGTCAGACATCGAGGGATGCCGCTTCAGTGTGCATTACCGCCGCGACACAGGTGCGGCGACAGTGATCCGCAGGGAGAAGGAGGAACAGCCATGAGGACCGCCATCGCAAAGCGGGCTTTGCTCGCTCTTCTGTGCCTCTGGGGCTTCGCCGCAGTGGTGTGGATTGCCTCGGACCCCGGCGCGGAGGTCTCCGACACGGAATTCATCGCGCAGAAGATGGCGGCTGCCGCCGCGCTGGTGGCGTGTCTTGCTGCCGCACGGATGGCGCAACGTCGCCGATGGCTGCCCGACACACCGGAAAACAACGACAAAAACCAAAGAAAGGAGGATTATTATGATTGAAGAAATCAAAGAGATCAGGAGCTATCTCGAAAAAAGGCTCGACAGAATCGAGGCAGCCACGCTGCTCGGAACAAAGGAGATTATCGGCATTGAGGAAGCCGCGCTGCTGACAGGGTACAAGGTCAAAGGATTATATACCCTCACGAGTGAAAAGAGAATCCCGCATTATAAGAAGAACGGGAAACTCTACTTCAGGAAGTCAGAACTTGAAGCATGGCTGACGGAGAACAAAGTGCTTACAGACGAAAAAATCCGCAGCAAGGCTGTGACCTATGTCGTGACCGGACGTATGAAATGAAAATTATAAACCGCTAAAAACAGAAGATTATGGAAATCAGACTGAACATCGTTCTCGACATCAGCGACCGTATGGAGCGCGTGTTGCTCGACATCGCCGGGTGTCCCGCGGGATCCCCCCGGACACAGGAGACCCCCGTGACGGCAAAAGAAGCCCCTCAGAGCGTTCAAAAACCACAAACGGTAGATGAGTCCGCCGAAATGCCTTTCGACCGCGAGACGGCACCGGAGAAGCCCCAGACGCGCGCAGAGGCGGAGGAGCGGCAGCCCGCCAAATGCTCGGACGAGAATCTGCGCGCACACATGGACGCGCGTTTCCGCGCCCTGATAGGCGATGACTGGGAGACCCGCGTGGACTCCGATGCCGACGCCAAGAAGAGACAGCGGCAGATCACCGCCGCTTTCAAAAGCATCGCCGCGCAGCTCGGCGCGGTGAAGCCCACGCTCCTGCCGCAGTCTAAACGCGAGGAGTTCATTTCGGAAATCATGAACATCACTGTCGGTGACGACGGCGATATCCAGATTATGCCTTTCTGATGGGAACGCAGGCGACAGGAAAAAAACACGCGCTGCTCTCGGCTTCATCGTCACACCGGTGGCTGGAGTGCACCCCCTCGGCGGTTGCCGAGAGCGCCTATCCGGAGACAACGAGCGCATACGCCGAGGAGGGGAGTCTGGCGCACGCCATCTGCGCCCGCAAGCTGAAACGCGCCCTGGGACTCCCGCACAGGGAGGAGGACATCGAGATCGAAGAACTGCGGGATTATTACAGCGAGGAGATGGAGGGTCACACCGACAGGTTCGTCGGTCATGTGCTCGCACGCTACGAGGAGGCGCGGCGCGAATGTCACGGGGCGCGGCTGCTGATAGAGACCCGGCTCGACTTCTCGTTCTTCGTGCCCGAAGGGTTCGGCACCGGTGACGCGCTGATCGTCACCGACGGGCGAATCGAGGTGATCGACTTCAAGTATGGCAAAGGGGTGAGGGTCGACGCTGTGGAGAACCCGCAGATGAAGCTCTACGCGCTGGGCGCGCTCGACGAGTTCGATTACCGCTACACCATCGACGAGGTGAGGATGACCATCGTGCAGCCGCGTCTGGGGCATCTCTCGGAATGGTCGCAGAGCGTGGAGACGCTCCTTGCGTGGGCGAACAACGAGCTGCACCCGCTGGCGCGTCTGGCGTTCATCGGCAAAGGCGCGCGCCATGCGGGGGAGTGGTGCCGCTTCTGCCGGGCGAAACCCGACTGCGCGATGCACCGCGCCTACGGGCTGACGCAGGACGCGCGGCTCGACTTCCACGGGATGGATCTTTAAAAAATATCTACAAACATTTTAAAATTTTTGAATTATGGCAAATGTGAAAAGAATCAAGCCAAAAAGAATCGGCAACAAGGTCGTGATACCGTGTCGCCTCAGTTTCGTTCATCTTGACGCTCCCTGGAGCAAGAACGACCAGATCGAGAAAAGATATTGCGTGAGCTGCATCGTGCCCAAGGACGACCGCGAGACGATCGCGGCAGTCGAGGCGGCTATCGAGGAAGGGAAGCAGATGGGGAAAGCCGGCAAATGGAACGGCAAGATCCCGCGCCTCAAGGAGGGTCCCTGGTATGACGGAGACGAGACACGCGATGACGAGGCATACCGGAACAGCATGTATTTCGGGGCTAACAGCAAGACCGCCGTTCCCACGCTCAACAGGCTGCAGGAGCCAATCCCGCCGCAGGAGATCTATTCCGGCTGCTACGGTGTGGTGTCAGTGACTTTCTTCCCCTATGCCGGAGCCGCCAACGGCATCGGCGCCGGACTCAACGCCGTGCTCCTGACCGAGAAAGGCGACAAGCTCGGCAGCGGCGGCAACGCCGCAAAGGACTTCGAGGGGATGGATCTCGGCGTGGACGATTCGCTCAACGATCTTTGACGCTACATTCTCCGGAGGGGTGGAACCCTCCGGAGGAACAAGAAAAACAACACAAGTCATGGACGAAAACAGAAAACTTTGCATAGCCACGGCGAAAAACCGCTTCGAGCGCGCCTGGCGCAACGAGGAGCTGACATGGGATGAACTCCGGGCACGCCTCGCCGACTGCGTTGACACCGGAGAGACCGCCGCCGAGTTCCGCGCCATGGGACAGAAGATGCAGACGCAGACAAAAGACGTAGGCGGATTCGTGGGCGGCTATCTTCGCGGCGGCATCCGCAAGGGCGCCAACGTGGAGCGGCGCAGTGTGGTGACGCTCGATTACGACGAGTTCCACTCCACGCGTGTCGAAGACGTGCGCCGGGCGTTGCCCTGCCGCTGGCTGCTGCATTCCACGCACAAGCACCGCGAGGACGCGTGGCGGGTGCGTCTGGTGGTTCCGCTGAGCCGCGATGTGACGGTCGACGAATACGGGGCGGTGGCGCGCCGTGTTGCGGAGCGCATAGGCTTCTCCGGAATAGACCGCAGCACGTTCGAGCCGGTGCGCCTCATGTTCTGGCCGTCGAGGAGCACGGACGCGCCCTGGCTGCTCGAAGAGGGGCGCGGCGGGACGATGCTCGATGTCGACGCGGTGCTGGGCAGCTATGCCGACTGGCGCGACCAGAGCGCGTGGCCCATGCTTCCGGAGGAGGCTGACGCGCTGCGTCTCTTCTCGGTCACCGCTCCCGAAGAGCCGGAACGCAAGGAGACCGACCGCAAGGAGGCGGAGCGCATTTATGCCGCGCTGCTGCATTCGGGGCAGCGTGCCGAAGACCCGCGCGAGAAGCGCGGACTCGTGGGCACGTTCTGCCGCTGCTTCACCGTCGGCGAGGCGATAGCGGCATTCATCCCCGAGGTCTACACACGCGCCGCGCGGGGGCGTTACACGCATGTGGGCAGCTCCACGTTCGGCGGCGCCATGGAGTTCGACGGCGGGCGGTTCCTCTTCTCGTTCCACGCCACCGACCCGGTGTGCGGCAAGCTGCTCAACGCCTGGGACCTGGTGAGGCTTCACAAATTCGGGCATCTCGACGCATCGGCGGAAAAAGACACCCGCATGTCGCGGCTGCCCAGCACACGCGCCATGGAGGAGCTGGCGATGGGCGATCCGCGTGTCACCGGACTTCTTGCCGCCGAGCGGCAGCGCAGGGTGGCGGCGGATTTCGAAGGCATCGGGACAGAGGAGCGGGATCCGGACGAGGAGTGGAAGCGCGTCTACGGGGCGTTGCCGTGGCAGAAAGACGGCAGCTGCCGGAGCACCATCACGGCGGCGGCGACCATCCTGATGAACGACCCCGAGATCAAAGGGCGGCTGCGCTTCAACGAGTTCACCGGCGAGACCGACGTCGAGGGGGAGCTGCCATGGAAACGGCAGGGGAACGCATGGACCAACAACGATGACAGCTGCCTGCGCTCCTGGTTCGATGCGAAATACGGCATCACGGGAAAAGAGAAGATTGCCGACGCGTTCGTAAAGGCGGTGACTTCGGTGAGCTATCATCCGGTGCGCGATTATCTGAACGGGCTGCAGTGGGACGGTGTCAGGAGGCTGGAGCGCGTCTTCCCCGACATCCTGGGCGCGGAAGACAGCAGGCTGAACCGTCGTCTCGGCGAACTGATATTCGGGGGAGCGGTGACGCGTATCTTCCGCCCGGGCTGCAAGTTCGATTACTTCGTGATCCTGCAGGGTCCGGAGGGTTCGGGGAAATCGTCGCTGCTGGAGATCATGGGGGGCGCGTGGTTCTCCGACTCGGTGGTGAGCATCGAGGGGAAGGAGGGGATGGAAGCGATACAGGGAGTGTGGATAGCCGAGATCGGGGAGCTGATAGGAGTCAAGCGCAGCGAGGCGGCATCGGTGAAAAGCTTTATTTCGCGGCTTGTCGACAAGTTCCGTCCCGCCTACGGGCGCGTGCGCGAAGTGCGCCCCCGGCAGTGCGTGGTGGTGGGTACCACCAACGAGGAACTGTTTCTCCGAGGCGTGGGCACCGGCAACCGCCGCAGCCCTGTGGTCGAGATACGTCCCGAACTCCGGAAGTGCGCCGTGACGGTCCGCGAGTGGGTCGGCGCGCACCGCGACCAGCTGTGGGCTGAAGCCGTGGAGCTGTTCCGCGCCGGGATGCCCCTGTTCCTTGACGCGGAAGACGAGCGCGCCGCCAGGAAGACCCAGGAGACGCACAACCTTGACCTGCAGAACCCGCTGTTCGGTGAGGTGGTTCGTTTCATCGAGTCGTGGGTGCCGTTCGGCTGGGAGTCGATGACCCCCTCGGAGCGTCGCGGATGGTATGACGCGCACGAGAGCGGGGGCAGCCGTATAGACGGCACCTGTGAGCCGCGCCGTTTCGTCTCGATAGCCGAGATCCTGCAGGAGGGTCTGGGGATGCGCCGAAATGACAAGGACTATCTGGCGAAGTCCCGGGAGGTCGGCGCGTTCCTGAACACGCTGAAGCCGGAGTGGGTGAAAGGAAAGTCAAGGCGTTCAAAAATTTATGGAGTTCAAATCACATGGGACAACAAAACACTTGAAAATAATGAAGCTTTCGATTACAACTTAAATGATTTATAAACAACATATTACAAAAGGTTTAAAAAATATGTAATCCTGATTTCTATAAAGAGACAAAATCAATGTCCCGGTATATTTCGGACGCACACCCGTACACACGCGGGACACACGCCACGCAAAATCACAGGATTCCCGATTACACGATTACACCTCACCGCCGCACCGGCGCGTCACGGCTTCCGCCGCCGCCCCAGAAAGCGACAATCAGACCAAAACACCAACCTCAATGGGACAACACCAACCATCTTGTCGAGGAGGAACGCAGGCGCGCACAGGACGCAGCGGAAGCGGCACACTTTGACTTTGATGATTGGCTGAGACCGACAGACGAAGAAGCACCATTCTAAACAGCAGACAAATGAGACCGCAAAGCACAGGAATCGTGGAACTCCACGACAGCAAACAGAAAGAGCGTGGCTTCGGCTGCATGAAACTGATAGCCTTCCTCACGGAGGACGGAGTGACCGAATGGGAACAGTGGCACGGAGCACACCTACAGGCAGCAGCCGGACAATGCCCGTACACAGGAAAGTGTCCCATTCATGCAAGGAGCGTCGAAAAGGCACTGAACGATCAACGAAAGAGACCAATACAATATACCCTTGATTTTGAATTCTAACGCAAGAGAACATGGAGACAACAATCACGACCTGCGGCTGGGTGCTGTTCGGATTACTGACAGCCGCGCTGACCATCTTCGCCGTGGCTTTCCTTTACGGCTGCGGCTTTCTCGGATACAGACTTTCCTCGCGGCTCATAAGAGAGCGCAAATGGTGGAAGAAAGCAGTCCGGCAGGGAGACCATAGAATAACCCACTACGCTGCCGTCACAATGAGTGACAGGCTCGGATACGGAGAAGCCGCCACCCTCGGCGGCACATCGGAGACCCAAACAAAAATAACTCAAACAGATATGACAACAGAAGAGAAAGCAAAGGCGTATGCTGAAAATATATTTGGCAACCCAATTACACCAAGAGGCATTGAAGAAACGCGAGTTGCAAGAAACGCCTACCTTGCCGGAGCCACCGAAGCCCTCTCCTCGCAGTGGAAAGACCCGAAGGTTGAGCTGCCGGAGGATGATAGACAGGTGCTTGTTGAGACCGATTGTGAGGACAAGGAGCTGCGCCATGCAATCTCCTATTTCCTTGCAGGAGCATGGCATTTCCCGGATGATTGGTATTATGACTGCCGAGTGTTGAAATGGATGTATATCCCGCCGCTGAAAGGAGGTGAGGAATGAACATCTGTTCTGTAGTCGCGACATCAGTCAGACGCATTTTGCCGTCTGCGGCAGTAAGTTTCAATCGGTTACAAATTGTAACGGTTTCGTTTCCCTCTTTTTTAAGTCTAATGGATTCCAACGACATTACAAAACAGCAGAAAACGAGGGAATTATTTCTTCTTCGATTGAAGTCGTTTGAGGTCTCGGTCAAGTTCCTTGATACTTTCAAGCTGAGCCAATCTTTTTTGTTCCTCCTTGAAAATACGATATTCCTCATCGACTTTCTTATCGGCAAGTTCTTTGGATATGCGCCCCTTGTGTTCAAGGATGTTAAACTGATTCATTGTAAGAATCAATTTGAGTTTTTCAATCCAGTCTTTCATATACATAAGCCTGTGATTGGAAGCCTGTGTTTCCGCGAAGGCAAGATATTGCTCAACAATCAATTTAAGATTGTTGAGTTCGGATTCGGTAAGATAGTTTTTACCAGTATTGACATCGGTCTTGGTGATTCGCCCCGGCTTACTCGTAGATGTAAGTCCCATCATGGGGAGCGTATGGTTTGCACGATAATACCTCAGTTCCGCAGCCGTTTTGCCGCTGACAGCCCAAAGGAGTTTATTCTGAATCTCTTTGAAAAATTCTTTGGTTATTTCTGCATCCTCATTGTAGTCATAACTGGTTCTGTATATGTCTTTAATCTGCTGATAAAATACTTTCTCCTCAATTCTGATAGTCCGGATGCGCTCAATAAGCTCACGAAAGTAGTTCATGGAAGACCCGCTTTTGAATCTTTCATCGTTAAGGGCGAATCCTTTGATTATATACTCTCTGAGCCGTTGGGTCGCCCACTGGCGGAATTGAGTGCCTTGTCGGGATTTGACTCTGTATCCCACCGAGATAATGACATCAAGACTGTAATATTTCACAGGCTTGTCAGAATTTGCAATTTGCAAAAAATGCAAATTGCTTTCCTCCGCAAGCTCTCCATCATGAAATACGTTGCCGATATGTCGGGATATAACACTTATATCCCGTTGAAACAATTCGCTCATTTGGCTCTGTGTAAGCCAGACGGTCTCATCGGCAAAGAGGACATCTACCTTTATAACGCCGTCCTCGGACTTGTATATTATAATTTCGTCATTCATAATCATATAAAAACATCGGCCACGGTTTCATGTCGCGATAAAGTGACGCTCCGCGACATTACTTCCGTAGCCGAATTGAATATCTTTCGTGAGAGCGTCACCAATCACCTGATACAAAGTTAATAGATTCCAACGACATTACAAAACAGCATTAATACCGATCAAAGATGTCCTTGATCATGGCTGCTGCGACTTGGCATAGGCACGTACGGCGGCGTTTATATACGCCGCCTTGGACCCCTCGACGGCTTCAAGGATCGCCTCCACATCAGGAGTCGAGTTGAAACCGTAATACTTCCCTTTCTCCATTCTCTTTCGTCCGGCTCCCTTGCGGGCACCGCCCCAGGACCCGGCGGAACTTTCAACATTTTGCATAATTCAGGATTTTAAATTAACTTTGCGACAAATCAAAAGCGGAAGGAGGAGGGCTTCCACCCTCCCGAAGTTCAGAAATTGACTTCAATCGTAATTTTGAACCTCCACCATTTGAAAATTAATTTGCCTGTAACTTTCATGGCTTTCCGCTTTTGGTTTTTCCCTCAACTTCGGGACAGAGGGCTTATCCCTCGCAGTCGCTCCCGACTGCATTACAAAATTAGTGAAAAATCTTGAATTAAGCAATTTTTTTCAAGATTTTTTACTAATTTTTTTCATATGGCACAACGGAAATACAGCAAAAACGCCGCAGAATCGGAGAAGTCTCTGGAGCGTTATCTCTGCGAGCTGACAAAAGCCGCCGGCGGTCTTCCCCTCAAATACTACAACCCCAACGCCACGGGCTATCCCGACCGGATTCTCCTTTTCCCCGACGGGGCGGTGATCTGGGTGGAGATGAAGACAGCAGGACAGCTTCCGACATCGCTGCAGGCGGAACGCATCCGCCGGCTGCGCGAAGACATGGGGCAGACGGTCTATATCTGCGACAGCCGGCGCAAGGCAGAACAGATCATCGACAGGTGGAAGAATCCCCGGCATCCCGGCGGACGCGGGAAGAAAGGGGGGGAGTCATGAGATTTGTTCCCCACGAATACCAGCGGCTGGCTTTCGAATGGATCATCAGTCATCCGCGCTGTCTTCTTTTCCTTGAGATGGGACTCGGCAAAACGGTGGTATGTCTGAGCGCGGTCAAAAGGCTGGCGCGTTACGGCGAGGCGGAGAAGGTTCTGGTGATAGCTCCCAAGAAAGTCGCCGAATCCACATGGAGCAGCGAGGCGGCGCAATGGGACCACTTGGCGGGGCTGCGAGTGAGCAACGTCATCGGAGGTGCCCGTCAGCGTAACGCCGCGCTGGAGGCGGATGCCGACATCTACGTGATCGGGCGCGATTCGGTTGTGTGGCTCTGCGAGCGTTACAAAAAGAAATTCCCGTTCGACATGGTGATCATCGATGAACTCACGAGTTTCAAGAATCCCTCCTCCCTCCGTTTCAAGGCACTTCGGCGCGTATTGGGTGAGGTTCCCCGCGTGGTCGGTCTCACCGGCACGCCCACGCCCCAGGGTCTTCCCGACCTCTGGGCGCAGGTCTACTGCATCGACGGCGGCGAAAGGCTGGGGAAATACGTGACCCATTTCCGCGAGCGGTGGTTCACGGTCATAACCCACAACAACGTCCCGATAAGAATCATCCCGAAAAAAGGCGCGAAAGAGGAGATCCTGTCGGCAATCAGCGACATCGCTCTCGCCATGCGTGCCGAAGACTGGCTCAAACTCCCTCCGCTGATTGCCGAGAACGTGCCGGTGCGTCTTGATGAAGCGACTATGAAGCGTTACAGGGAATTCGAGACCGAGAAAGTGCTGGAGTTCAAAAAAACAGGTGAGCCGCTTCTTGCCGGCTCTTCCGCCTCTCTTGTCAACAAGCTCTCACAGTATGCCAACGGCGCGATATATACCGACAACCTTAACGAGTATGGCGACCGCGAGGTAATTGAGATCCACGACGAGAAACTCAAGGCATTGCAGGACATCTACGAGAGCGAGGACAATTCCCCGATACTTGTGTTCTACCAGTACAAGCATGACCGGGACCGGATTCTGTCGTATTTCGACAAGCTGAAAGAATCACGTCTGAGCAAAAAGCTCATACCCTCATACTACGACACACTTGACAGACCCGACAGAGACAGGGGGACGATAGAGGTCTACCGCGGACCGTCGGAGCTTTCGCGATGGAACAAAGGTTATATCGGGATGCTCCTGCTGCATCCCGCGTCTGCTGCATTCGGTCTGAACATGCAGTTCGGCGGCCGTCGCATCGTCTGGTTCTCCACCGGGTGGAAACTTGAGCTGTACCAGCAGGCGAACGCCCGGCTTCACCGTCAGGGTCAGAAATACCCTGTGCGCGTGTTCCATCTCGTTGCCGAGGGGACGGTAGACGAGCGGATGGTCGCCGCGTTGACCGGCAAGGGGGCGGGTCAGCGCGATATCGTGAATCAGCTTGCTGCGGCAATCATCGCCGACCACGAAAAAAAATGAGAAACAGAACGAAAAAAAGTGCTGAAAAACTTGCGTATTAATAAAATTATTACTACCTTTGTAACATCAAACAGAAAGGAGGTGTAATGATGAATGGATAATAAAAAATGGTTGGTTTTCCGGATTTTAGATTTATTGGAGCTAATCGAAACCAAGAAAAACCAACCAATCTGCAATCAGATAAGAGGATTGCTTTTTGAACTGATCAGTAACTAATCAATGCCTCCCGTGTGATTGCGGGAGGCAAAATTAACAAAAAAATGGAAAAAGAAAAAATAACATTTGAGCAGTTCTGTGACCCTGAATATCGGCGCAAACAGCAGATGCAGCTTAAGTCCGAGGCGGTGTGGGTTGTCTTCCATGAGCTGGACGGGCTGCTTAATGTCAGCAAGTTTGCAAAGCGGTATTTCAACAAGACCCAGAGCTGGTTTGCCCAGAAACTATCAGGTATGACGGTATGCAACAAAAAAAGAGCGTTCACGCCCGATGAGTATTCAGCCATATCGGCATCACTCAGAGACATTGCCAAACGTTTGAACGATTACGCGGATGAGATAGACAAAGCAAAGAACGAGTAAATAAAACAATCATGGATAATACAAAACAAAAGAGCCGAACAGAATATTGTCACAGATTCAATTTCTCAACAAAGAGGATCTTCTGCGTGTTGTCAACGGCACTTATATTGCGCAAAGTTTCTTCGGTAAGTCCAGCAGCTGGTTCTGTCAGAAACTGAACAACCACATGAAGAACGGCAAACCCTGCGAGTTCACAAAAGAAGAAATGAGGGTTTTAAAGGACGCACTATATACGATTGCTTTTGAGCTTGAGGATTTAGCCGACGAGCTGCAATAAACAACCATTCATCTGTCATCATGCAGCACGTGGCGTGCCCGGCATTCCCTATGGTTTGCCGGGCATTTAACGTCTGAGGTTTGAGAATATAAAACAAAATGTTATCTTTGCAGGAATCGCAAACAACGGACTACCTGAACATCAAAGCACATGTCAACGTCTCGCCTCAATATCCGCATCCCGGAGGAATATCGGGCACGCCTTGAGAAAAAGGCACGCAATGCCGGTTATCCCTCGGCGTGCGCCCTGGCGCGCACGGTGCTTGTGCAGTTCCTGCGCCACTCCGTGCCGGACACACCGGACGGGGGACACACGGGATGGATAGAGAACCTTCTCTACGGAGAGGCGGACAGGGAAGACCCGACACAGCGTCAGAGGATAAACGAAAGGATATGACAGCACCACGAGACAGATACCACAAGATGCTCAACACGACGCGCTGGCGCAAGCTCCGCGCCCTGCATCTGGCGCGTCACCCCTTCTGCGCTGATTGCGCCGCGGAAGGAGTGGTGACACCCGCCACGGAAGTACATCACATCCGTCCCGTCTCGATTGAGCGCGACCCCGCGCGGATGGAGCGGCTGGCATTCGATGCCGGCAATCTGGCGGGACTCTGCCACGCCTGTCATGTGAAGAGACACGAACGGATAGGGAAAGGGACAGCCGAAGAGAACGCACGCCGACAACGTGCCGAAGCCGACCTGTTCGCCCGCCGTTTCTACGGAACACAGACCCCGGGGGGCTGTTTTTCGGCGACCGGGGCCCCCTCGTAAAACCTCACGCTGCCCCTTTTTTCACACGCGGGCAAAAACCGGAACGCGTGGGGGAAATGTAGAAATGTAGAAAAACGGAATGTAGAAAAAAAACGCGTAGACACAGCGCAAGGATGGAAGAGAAGAGACAGCTCATGGTACTGCTTGGCAAAGGTTACAGGATTTCCGATGCCTGCAAGGAGATCGGGATCGCCCGCGACACTTACTACAAGTGGCGCAAGAGCGACCCCGATTTCGCGGAGCAGTGCGACATGATCATCTCCTCCAACCGTGCGGCACAGCAGGAGGCGCGGCGACCGGCACAAGAGGAGACACACACGACCCACGGCGAAAAGGAAACACCCGCCGCACCGGAAGAAGACTCGGACCTCAGGACCTACCGCGGTCCCCGCGCCTCCGCCATCGCCGCCGAACACGCCGAGACCCTGCGCCGCTCCCTCCGGGAACTCGGCGCCTACACCGAATCGCTGGAGCCGCAGATCCGCGCCGCCGCGCAGCTCTGGGGCGCGTCTCAGGTGATGTGGGAAGACATAGACCGTTTTTGCGCCCTTCAGACAGTGGTGAGCCGCGAGGGCGATCCCCGTCTCAGCGTGAATCCCATCTTCACCGCCTACAAAAGTCAGATGGAGAGTTACACCGCCCTCCTGAAATCACTCGGACTGAACATGTCCGGCAAAATGGAACCAAAGACAGAGAGCAGCCGCGACTCCTTCTTCGCGGCACTTGAGCGCGATGACGACTGACGAAGAGAAACGGAGAGACAGAGAGCTGAAGCGCGCGCTGTCGGCGCGTCTGCCGCGCCTCGTCTCCGGATGGGAGCGGCACCGGCGGCAGCTCGACGACACCGACCCCCGCATCATGGAATACTGCACGGCGGTGGCGGCGGATCCGGACGCGCACAACCTCTACGAGATACTCGGCATCGTCCGCTTTCATGAGCTTCTTGACCGCTATGTCTGGAACAGGAAACGCGTCAGGAGGTTTTTCCGTTTTTACGAACTGCTGCGCTTCTCCGGCACCCACGGACCGACTCGCTACCGGCTGACCCCCGTGCAATGCTTCCAGTTCGCCAGCATCTTCGGATTCGACAACGACAAAGGTCTGCGGCTGGTGCGACTGGCATATATCTTCGTGCCCCGTAAATTCAGCAAGACCACATCCGCCGCCTCGCTGGCGGTCTATGACCTCTATTTCGGCGACAACAACTCACAGGCATACGTAGGGGCGAACTCCTACAAGCAGGCAAAGATCTGTTTTGACGAGATCCGGCGCATAGTCCGCGACATAGAAGGCGACAGCGGCAACGTCAAGGTGAACCGCGAGGCGATTTTCTTCAATGACGGCACACGCAACAGCATGGCGGAATGTCTCGCCGCCAACGCCCGGACGCGTGACGGTCTCAACGCCAGTCTCGCCATCATCGACGAATACGCACAGGCACGCAACACACCCGGCGCGAACGGATCCGACCTCAAGAACGTGCTCACCTCGTCGATGGGAGCGCGACTCGAACCACTGACCGTTGTGATCTCCACCGCCTCCGAGGTCGTGGACGGACCGTTTGCCCACGAGATAGAGGGCGCGAAAGGAGTTCTGCGCGGAGAGTTCGCCAACGACCGCATGTTCGCCTCCCTCTTCATGCCCGATGTCGATGACCGTCCCGATGACCCGCGCACATGGCGCAAGGTGCAGCCCCACATCGGGGTCACCATTCAGGAAGACTATTACGAGACGGAATGGGAGACCGCGCAGATGTCGGCTGAGAACATGCTCACGTTCCGGACAAAGCTTCTGAACGAATTCTGCGTGAACGAGACATCGACATGGCTTGACTCCGAATGCATACAGAAAGCCACCCGCCACATAGACCCCGCCCGTTTCCCCGACCGCTGGGTCTCCACCATCGCGCTTGACCTTTCCGTGCGCGATGACTTCTCATGCGTGACACTCGGAGCGTATGACCCCCGGAAATTCACCTTCTACTACAAGACGTATTACTTCATGCCCCGCGTGTGTCTGGAGACCCACGCCAACCGCCGGCTATACCGCCGTTGGGCGGACGAAGGGCACCTGATCCTCACAGATGGGGAAGTCATAGACTACCGGGCGATAGTGGATCTCGTGCTCAGGCTCAACGGTCCGACACGCGTGATCGCCATCGGCTACGACCCCGCCAAAAGCCGCCAATGTCTCAACATGCTCGCCGCCGCCGGAGCATCCTCCGTGCTCAAAGGTGTGGGGCAGAGCTTCATGGCGTTCACCTCAAGCTGTGAAAGTTTCGAGGTGGGCATCCGCACCGGACACATCTTCATCGACGACAACCCCATCAATGCCTATTGTTTCGCAAACGCCTGTCTTGAGATAGACCGGATGAACAACCGCAAGCCCATGAAAAAATATCACAACGGCAAGATAGACGGCGTGATCACAAAGCTGATGTGCCATAAACTCTTTGCCGAATCGTGGCAGCCCGCCGAGGGGCAATGAGAACGGAAAACACACAAAAAACACGGGATTTTAGTTAACAGACGTTAAAAATCGCCCTTTTCACACAAAAAGTGGTGCCAATTGGTGCCAAACCCCTGTTTTTCGACAGCCGATTTATGTATGGCAACAATCGGCAAAATAAAAAACTTCTTTTTCAGAAGCGGAGCGAAGCTCATAAGCGCGACACCGGGCGGGCGCGGCGTGATCGAATCCGCCGAACCTGTAAGGCTCGACAGCGCGGAACTGTCGCTGACACTGTCGACCGTCTACCGCTGTGCCGCCTTTCTGAGCGACAGCGTGGCAAAGCTTCCGCTGCTCTACGAGAAAAAGCAGGACGGCATCTTCACGGCGCAGGAAGACACGACGGCATGGCTGCTTCGTCTTTCGCCCAACGAATACACCTCCGGTTTCGACTTCTGGCGGCAGCTCATTTTCACCACGCTTTTCCACGGCGAGGCATACATCGTGCCCCAGTATTCGGAAATAACGGGGCGGCTGATGCGTCTGGTGCTTTGCAGCCCGCACACGGCACACCGCGTGTCGCTCGGCCGCTATCTGGTGGAAGACATGTCGCAGGGTCTGACATCGCGCGAATATGACGAGACGGATATCATCCGCATCAAAGGGCGCACGCTCAACGGACTCGACGGCGTGAGCGTGATCCGGTTCGCATCGACGGTCACATCGATAGCCGGGACCGCCGACCGCAACACCCTCACCACATTCGCCAACGGCGGAACAAGCATGGGATTCATCACCAACGAGCAGGGCACCCCCGGCTTCGGCGAATACCAGACATCGGCGCTTCAGGCAATGGCAGACGACATGTCGGCGCACATCAGGAGAGGGACACGCGTCTTCGCCGTAGGCGGCAAGGCTCAGTATCACAGTTTCTCGATGACCGCCGCCGACATGCAGGCACTGGAGACGCGCAAATTCACCGTGCGCGAGCTGTGCCGCTTCTTCGGTGTGCATCCCTCTTTTGTGTTCGATGACACATCGCTCAACTACAAGAGCGCCGAGAATGCCTATTCCTCATTTTTGACCGACACGCTGTGCCCGATGCTCAGGCAGATCGAGAACGAACTGACACGGAAGCTGATTCCTTCCACGCAATGGGGGAAACGGCGTTTCCGCTTTGCCGAGGAAGAGCTTTACGCCGCCGACCTTGAGAGCCGGATGCGCTATACGGAGAAAAGAATCCAGACCGGCACCATGACCGTCAACGAGGCACGCGCCTCCATGGGCATGAAAGGGGTAGAGGGAGGCGACATCCCCCTCATTTCCGCAAATCTGCGCCCCGTGTCGGAGGCAGGCGCGGCGACAGACATCAGCAAGACAAACGACAAAACCGACAAAGATGAATAGAATACAGGGAATCAAACGCCGGGAAACCTTTTTTCCGGGCAATGTACGCGTCCGCGAGACGGGCGGGGAGGAGTCATCGCGCATCATCGAGGGTGTGGCGATAGTGTTCAACAGCCAATCGGAGCCGCTTTATGAAGACGATGAGCTTGAGATCCGGGAGGTGATAGCCCCGGAAGCCGTGACCCGCGAGCTTCTTGACGCTTCCACGATACTGATGACACTCTATCACGACAACCGCCGGCTTCTCGCCCGCTCGCTTCGCGGATCAGGCTCGCTGACCTACGAGATCCGCGACGACGGGGTGCATTTCAGCTTCGAGGCGCCCGACACCGAAGACGGACGTGTGGCACTGGAGGCGATCAGGCGCGGAGACATCACCGGCTGCTCGTTCGCCTTTACCGTCAACTATGGAGACCGCAGCGAGGTAGAGCGGCAGTCCGAGACCCGCGACGGCAAGGAATACGTGGTCTACACGGTGAAGCGGATGCGCTCGGTGCACGACTTCACGCTGACCCCCCTTCCGGCGTATCCTCAGACCGAGGCGCAGACCACCCGCGCCATCGAGGAGGAGTTCCGCGCCGGGCAGCTCGAACAGGAGAAGGCACGCCGCCGCCAGCGCACCATCGAGGAACTCTTCTCGAAATCCCGGGAGTTTTAAAGATTATCAACCATTTTTAATTTTTTCCATTCATGAAAAAGAATTATGAAAGAGTAGCCGAGATCAACGCACGGCTCAGAGCCATCGCGAAAGCGATGAAGACAGAGGAGCGAGACCTCACAGACACCGAAAAGGGCGAGATAGCCCAGCTTGAAAGAGAGAAGACCTATCTGTTGATGCAGATGAGCGCCACAATGCCTGAAAGCGCGGAACCCAAGCCCCTGAGCAGAATGCAGGCGTATCGCGCGGCAATGCGCGCCATATCGACGGCGGGACGCGCCATAGAGCTTCAGGTAAGGGAGGAAGGCACCGACCCGACATCTCCTGATGTCGCCAAACTGATGATGACAGACGATCTCAAGGCGGGCGCGCTTTTCCCCATCACGATCCAGGACGTGATCATGCCCCTCACCGAGGATCTGATCTACAACAAAATCGGCATTCAGATGCCTGCCGGATGCCGCGGCGGCTACGAATGGCCGGTCGTGGAGGCTGTGGAGGCACAGATAGCCGGAGAGGCAGAGGAACTCGATGACCAGAAGATCAACCTCGACAAGGTACCCACAGTCACCCAGCGCATCGGTGTTTCCGTATCGGCGACCCGCGAGTCGCTTTTCAACTCCGACGGCAAACTGGAGCGCATCATCCGCGAACTTCTTCCCCGCGCAATCGCCGAGAAGATGAACAAGATCATCCTTTCGCCGGAGAAGGTGAACGCGAACTGCGCCATTACCGGTCCCTTTGTCGGCAAGACCGCAAAAGCGGTCGCCCTGAACTTCAAGGCGCTCAACAAAGAGAAAGCCGCGCTCCTCTCGAAGGGTGTGAAATCGCAGTACATGGCATGGGTGATGACCGAGTCAATGAAGGCAGAGCTTGAGGCAACGCCCAAAGACGCGGGAAGCGGCATCATGTGTATCGAGAACGACCGTCTCTGCGGGCTTCCGGTGTTCTGCCACAGCGCGATCGGAGAGGGTAACATCGGACTCGGCGACTTCCGCTATCAGGTAGCCGGTCAGTTCGGCGACTTCTACTTTATCGTAGACCCCTACACCGGAGCGGCATCCAACATGGTGAAGTTCACTCTCAATGTGGATTTCGGCACCGCCACGGTACGTCCGGAAGTCTACACGCTTCTTAAAGCTTCAGTGTAAAACCATAAAGACCGAACGCGATGACAGATCTGGAGAGACTCAGGCAGCAATGCCGCATTGACTTCGAAGACCCCGCGACCGACAGTCTTCTTCTTTCCCTGCAGCGTCAGGGGGAGGCGTTCGTCCTGTCGCGTGTGAACCGCACACGCGAGGAACTCGTGGAGATCGGCGGCGGCGAATGGCCCGAAGACCTCCGGCTCGCGGTCCTGGTGTTTGTCGCCGACCACTATGCCAACCCCGAAGGGAGGGAGCGTCCTAACCTTACGCTCGAGTATCTTGTGAGACCATATCAGCGGCTGACGGTATGAAAGCGGGTAATCTCAAGCCATTGCTAAGGGTTTATCGCCCGGTACACACCACCGACCCCGGCACGGGTGCGGACCGCACGGTGTGGGAACGCGGACGGGTGATTCTTGCCGAAAGGGTAAGGCACACATCCACGGCACGCGTGGAGAATCGCGAGCTATTCACAGACTACCGCGCCGAATACCGGCTGCGCATCCAGCACCGTCTCACCGACACGATGCGGGTAGAGGACACAGCCACAGGCACGCTTTATGCCATTGTCGGGATCTTCCCCGATCCCGCCAACGGCATGCTGCGCATATCATGCGAACGGGTGAACGACTGACAGTATGGGAACAGATTTCACATATGACGACACACGTCTCCGGCGGATGTTCGAATCTTTGGGAGAGAAGCAGCGGCGCACCGCCATGCGCGGCGCTTTCCGGGCGGCGGCATCGAACGTCCGCGCCGGCGCCGTGAAGGAGCTTCGCTCATCCGGTCTGCGGAGCAACCGCGATGTCGAGAAAGGCATCCGGGTTGTGGTATACAAGAAGGCACTCGGCTTCAAAGTGACGGTCGGCACAAAAAAAAGGCGTGTCAACTACGGTTCGAAGACCGGACGGGAACTGACCGAAGCCCGCCGTAAAGAGCGGCTGCGCATTGTGCCGCTCTGGGCGGAGGGCGGAACCGCCGAACGCCGCACCACCAGAAGCGGCAGCTTCTGCGGCATATCCTGGAAACGCAAAGGGAAAGGGAGACGCACCGGAGCGATGCCCGCATTCCGGTTCATGGAGAAAGCCAAGGGAACGGCATTACAGACGGCATCGGAAGACCTGCAGAGACAAATGGTCAGCTATGTCGAAAAAACAGCTTTGAAATATGGAGGATCATTCAGATAGACTGCCGCGCACCGGACTGTCGGCAGGTCTTGCCATTTACGAGGCGCTTTCGGAATCGGAAGCCGTCACATCGAGAGTCACAAGGATTTTTCCCCTTGTCTCGACAACGGAGATAAAGTCTCCGGCAGTGTGCTATCTGGTGGAGGCTCTTGAGCCGACACCGGTGAAGACGGGGACTGTCTCCGACATGGTGGCTGTGGAGATCTACTGCATAGCCGGAGACTACCCGGCGTGTGTGGATATCGCGGAAGCCGTGCGCGCCACGCTCGACGGACTGAGCGGGGAGACCTCCCACGGGATGCTGGTCTCGCACTGCATGATGACCGACCAGACCGAAGACTATCAGGAAGGCGCGTATATAAAGTTACTTAACTTCAAAATGAGAATAAGATGAAAAAAGGATATTGCAACGGCAGCGACATGCTGCTCTATATCGAAGACGTGGCAATCGGACATTGCACCTCACACAAGATGACGTGCAGCTCGGAGACCACCGACCATGCCGTCAAGGCACCGGCAGATGACCCGATCACCGCCTCGCTCTTCAAAGAGAAGACCGTGATCGGTCTGAGCATATCGATCAGCACCGACGGTCTTGTGTTCTACGGAGAGAAAGAGGCAGGCTACGCCAAGCTGTTCAAGGCATGGAAGACCGGAAAACCGGTAACCGCCAAGTGCATGGAGCGCGAGACCTCCGACAAACCCTATTTCAAAGGGAGCGTGATAATAGACACGCTGGAGCGCACGGACGACGCGGGTACGGATTCCACCTACTCAGCATCGTTCAGCAACAACGGGGCACCGGAAATTCTTGACGAGACCGCACTCTCCGAGGGTGAGGCGCCAGCAAACTGAAAAAAAAAGGAGAGCGGGGGCTGGCTGCCGCCGCACTTCACCAATACAAATTATTTTTTTCAAATATCGGGAAACATGAAAAAACATTTTATCACACTGACAACCGGGGAGTCTTTCCCCGTCGAGATCTCATTGGGCGCGATGCTTATCTTCAAGGAAGAGACCGGACGCGAGGCGACGGAAGCCGACATGGGCAGTCTTTCGGATCTGATCAAGCTTCTATGGGCAGGCGCGGCGGCAGCATCCGAGACGGCGGGAATCGCGATGAACTACACCCCGCAGCAGTTTGCGAACCGTCTCACGCCTGAGGAACTCAAAAAATGGAAAGAGACATATGTCGAGAGCCAGAGGAATGAGGAGAATCCGGAAAAAGGCGAAGAGGTGAAAAAAAAAGACAGCCCGGGATCTTAGAGCTGTTCGGGTATGCGGTCGGAGTCCTGGGAATGAGCCGCACGGACTTCTGCCGGCTTTCTCCCGAGCAGTTCTACTGGATAAGCAAGGCGCACCGGGACGAGCAGGAGAGGCTCAGCCGCGAACGGTGGGAGATCATGCGGATGGAGGCGGCAATCATGATCCAGCCGCATGTCAAGAACCGGATAACGCCGAAGAGCCTGCTGCCGTTTCCCTGGGAGAAAGGGACGGGACACGTTGAGGAGATCACGATGGAAGAAAGAAAACGCAGAGCCGAGGAAGCTCTGCGAAAATGGGGCTGATCCCGCAACCGGTTTTATCTGTCGGATTCTTCCTTTGTTCCGTAGATTTCAGTGAAACGCTCCCCGTCAAGGTTCCTGGGGTTCTGGAGTCTGAACGTGATGCCGCCGAAAGCGCAGGGTTCAAAGACCGGCTCCCTCCCCTTGATTTCCTCATCGGTGAGGTTCCGGGCAAAGCATTTGCTCTTCGATGTGTTATACCATCTGCGATAAATCCAGCCCAGCGCGAAGAAGATGCAGAAGCACCCGGCACTGAAAGCCCAGTTCCGGACACATTCCCATCCTGAGAGACCGGTGCCCTTCAGCAGGAAATATATGCCGAAAAGGAAGCCGTTGAGACCGGCAAGCAGATAAATAAAACGAAAAGACCGGTTGCTTTTCAACGGCTCGAACATACGGTCGAGCAAAGGTCGCCTGCTTCGGGTGATTGTGAATCCTGCCTTTTTCATTTGTCCGGTTTTTCTTTAAAGGTGAACAGTGAATGAATGAATTAACGATATTTAAAATATAACGCATAAACGGTAAAAAAATTATGTCGGGCAAGACTATCTCCATAGGTTTCGTGATCGAGGACGGCAAAGACGGACTCAAGAAGCTCACGATGGACGCGGACGCGTTGAAAAAAGTGATGCAGGGCACGCTGAAAGAGACTGTCAGTGTGAGGCAATCCCTGAAGGATCTTGGGGAAGTCTCGTTCGGTCTCGACGCGATCACCGGGGCACTGTCATCCATGCAGGGGATGATGAAGAGTCTGACAGACGCATATGATGTGCAGGTCGAGGCAGAGACCAAGCTGGAGACAGTCATGCGGCAGCGCATGAGTGCGACCGAGGCGGAGATACAGAGCATCAAGGATCTTTGTTCGGCACAGCAGCAACTCGGGGTTATCGGCGATGAAGTGCAGCTCGCGGGTGCACAGCAGATCTCCACCTTCCTGCAGACACGCGAGGCACTGGAAACGCTTATCCCCGCGATGAACAATCTTGTGGCGCAGCAGAAAGGATTGAACGCCACAAGCGGCGATGCGGTCAATATCGGGAACCTTCTCGGCAAGGCGATGCAGGGACAGACGGCGGCACTCCGGCGCGTGGGCATAACATTTACAGAAGCCGAGGAGAAAGCCGTGAAATACGGCACGGAACAGGAGCGCGCCGCCGCGCTTGCGAAAATCATCACCAACAACGTAGGTGAGATGAACGCCGCGCTTGCCGCCACCCCCAGCGGCAAGATGAAACAGGCGGCAAACAACATCGGAGACCTTCAGGAAAGACTCGGGGGGATGGTGAAGGAGCTGCAGCCTGGCATCACGTTCATAAACCAGACGGTTCTCGGCTTTTCGAATCTCGTCAAAGTGGGGACGATGATAAACGGCATTCCCGGGAGAATCAAGTCAATCGGCGTGGCGTGCCGTGCCACTTCGGTTGATGTCAAGGTGCTCGGGGTCTCGATGCAGGCGAACACGGTTCTCACCAAGACTTTCGCCCTGACATTCAAGGCATCGATGATGGTCGTGAAGACCGCCCTCATCTCGACCGGTGTAGGAGCCGCCATCTGGGCACTTGGCGAAGGTCTCGCTTTTGTCGTCAACAAGCTCAACGGGGTCAAGGACGCGGCACAGGACACTGCGAATGCCGTGACCGAGGTGTCGGACGCGCAAAAGAGCGTGGACCAGGCGATGCAGAATGCCACCGCCCAGATAACCCGCCATATCGCGGAGCTAAAGAACTGGAAAGGCTCGAAAGAGGAAGAGCGAAAGAAAGTAGAGGAGCTAAACGGTGTATACGGCGACACAATGGGTTGTTTCTCCTCAGTCAAAGACTGGTATGACAAGCTGACTTCCGCTTCGGAGCTTTACGCCCGGCAGATGGTGCTTGAGGCGAAAGCGAGGATAATTGCCAACGACATAGCCGAAAAAGAGATAGCACGCCAGAAAAACGCCGAAAAACGCCCAAAGCCTGTCACCACAGGAAAAAATGGCTTCAAGGCTCCCGCCAAATTCACAGAAAACCTGATAAAGGTCAACGATTCCATTGACCGGCATTATGAAGAAGCCATAAACAGGGACAAAGAGGAGCTTGCGGATATTCAGAAGCAGATGGCAGAGACCGCCAACGGTCTAAAAACAGGCACGCCCCGGAGGACAGAGCCGCACGACAGTCCGAAAACGGACACGGTCATACCCGCCGGATCGCTCGCCGACATAGAGAAGCAGGTCTCCGAACTGGAGGAGAAACTGAAGCTGCAGGTCGACCCGCAGGATATGGCGGAGATACAACGGCAGATAGACTCTCTCAGACAGAAAGAGAAAGAGATACGGCTTGAGGTGATTGACATAATCATCAAAAGTGACCTGATGACCGACCTCCGCAAAAAAATCCGCTCCATGGATCTCACCCTTGATGTCAAGGTGGACGCGGACGCGCTGCAGAAGGAACTCGGCAAACTTCCCCGGGTGGTCAAAAAAACGGGCGATGCCACAGACGTTTTGCAAAACAACCTCAAAGGGGTTGCAGAGGTAGGGCGTTCCGCCGCTTCCGCCTTTTCCGCAATGGGAGACGCGATGGAGAGTCCGGTTCTGAACATCGCCGGCATCATCGCCGGAGCCATCGCCAACGTAATGGCGGGCTTCGCCGCCGCCTCCGCAAAAAAAGGCGGCGAGGGGTCTCCGTGGGAATGGATAGCGTTCGCCATCTCCGGACTCGCCACAGCCGTCGCGGCGGTGGCGCAGATAAAACAGGTCACGGCATTCGCCAGCGGCGGCATCGTGTCCGGTCCCACAATGGCACTTGTGGGCGAATACGCCGGAGCATCGAACAACCCCGAGGTGATCGCCCCCCTCAACAAGCTCCGGGAGCTGCTTCCGGACGCAGGAGCGGGGACACAGCGCATAGAGGTGACAGGACGGCTGCGCGGTTCCGACATAGAGCTATGCATGGTTAACCGCCGGCGCATAGGAAGCGCGAGCGGCAGAAAAAACCGATAAAAACGAACGAAAAAAGATGTTATACACCGGCAAGACATATGACACAGCGGGACGCGTTGTCTCCGTGGAGATCGTAACGGGCAACGACAGAAGCCGACACATCGAGATCGGCGCGCCCGAATCGGGTCTGATGCTCGATTCCGAGGAAGCTCTGACCATCGAGGGTGAGACAAACGACATTTTCGATGTAATCCTCCGGCAGTCGGCAATCGTCCGCCTGAAGGCTCGCGACTTCGTGCCGGATCTCTTCCGGAGCGACTGCCGCGAGGCGACAGTGGTGATGAAAGTGGGGGAGCACACCGTTTTTGACGGTTTCATCCTGCCGCGCACCTATTCGCAGGGCTACAACTCCGCGCTTGACACACTGGAGGTGAACTGCATCGACCGTCTGGGCGCGCTTCAGTGGCTCACATGGCGCGAAACCATGTCGGGCAACCCGACATATCAGGAAGCGATCACGGAGTGCGCACAGCGCACGATCCGCGATATTCTGACACGTGCGCTCGCGCTTGTGGACATCGACAGTCTCGATGTGATCTCCGCGCCTCTTGTCGAAGAAGGAGGGGTGTCGGCGCTCGACGGCATCCTCGTGGACGAACGCCGTTTCATGGGGGATGACGAGGAATCGGTGTGGACTGCCGAAGAGGTGGTGACGGAATGCCTCCGTTATCTCAATCTCCATATCGCCCATGACGGAGACCGCGTGATTGTTTTTTCATGGGATGACCTGAAAAACGCAAGCGTCTATGCAGTGACACAGCGCACGGCATACGGCAGTAACTCAAAGCTCGACATAGGGGAGGTTTTCAACCGGATAGAGGTGACATGCGAGACAGAAGAGATTGATGATTTTATCCCCGATCCTCTCGGCGATGACTCATATTCGAGCCCTTTCTCCGGCAACCAGCTTTATCTGAAGGAATTTTCATTCACCAAAGGAGACCCCACACACGAGGGATCGCTGTTTCTTTCATCCCGTGGCACAAATCTCATATATCCGGCAGGAGAAGAGAGCTACTGGATGCGCGAGTGGTGGATCCGTGTTCTTGAGGCGAAAGGATGGCGGCTCTTCGGGCGCACCGCGCAGTCGAAAAAATGGGACTGCATGATTCCCCTTTCCGCCGCAAAGCTTGCGGATGATTTCTACAGTTTCGGCGACACGTGGCAGAACCGCTATCCCGACGGCGTGAACAGGACACAGGGGGCGATGTTCGTGGAACTGACCGGAGGAAAGACGGAACCCAAGAAGAAAGACAACAGCATCGCCATTGACTCAGAGAGGGAGAAATATATGGTGATCGGTGTCGGGGGTGACGGCATCGTTCGGTCAAAATCTGATTTTATAGGACATATATCCGAACAGTTCAAAAACATGCTCGATCTCTCGGTTCCCCGTGCCGCTTTCTCCGGCGGATACATGCAGCTTTCTCCGTCAGACGACACCACGACCCGATATCTCGACATATCCGGAAAGATAGCGTTTGCACCCGTTTCAGAAACCATCAAGCCGAGCAAGGATGTGGTCGATTTCAATCAGGTGCCAGTAACGAAATACAAAGAGGGAGACCTCCGGCGGTTCTACCGCGAGTATTACAAGGCGGAGAACCCCGGCGACACTCCGGAAATCAATGATTTCAGCTTGTGGGTGTCCAATATGGGTTTCGATGTATTCTGCGAGGAAGAGGCATTGAAACGCGGGGAATACATATCAGTATACACCGGCAACTCCTTTATTGAAAAAGATGTCTTTTCGAAAATCAGGGCACTGAGATGCATGCTGATTGTAGGTGACAAATGTCTGGTGGAACACACAAGACCCGGTGAGACCGACTCCTACCGTTGGGAGAGGTTCCACACCATCGGAGAATGCGCCGACCGCGGCGAGTTTCTCGCCCAGAGTTTCACCATCGGTTTTGATCCGAAAATCGGAGATTACATAATCGGCAAGGAATACGACATTTGGAAAAACGCGCATTACTCGCTTCAGCTCGATGCCAAAGGGACAATAATCCCGATACGCAAGAGCGACAATCTTCACGGAGAGGTGACGTTCCTGATCCTCGGTCCGGAGACCGACACGCTGTGGCCGTTAAACATGTGTCTGAATATACCATACACACTGTCATCGATGCCCGACAATACCGAAACCGGACAGCAGGACTCCTCCCTGTTGCTTCTGAACTACGTTTCAGGAATCTGGCTCAAGGATTTCAACATCCGGATAATAAGTGACAATGCAGGGAATGATCCGCTGAACGAAAACGACCTTGTCTATGTCTCCGACACTGACGAAAGTTTCATCAATCCCAAGGATGACATAACGATGCGCATACATTCCGACCTTACAGCGGAAGAGCGGGCATCGTTCGGGGTACGGGATGTGACGCGCAACAGTACGGCGATAGACGCAGACAGCGGCACGGGGTTGCTGAGTGTGTGGGATCCGCGTCTCGGAGTCCAGGCAAAGCCGGAACAGCTCTATGTGGACTGGTACTACCGGGAATGTCACAGACCGCATGTGGAGATAGAGCAGTCGATCAGGACGGGCAGCAACAAAACCATGATGTGGTGTTACACGATTCCGGCGATGCGGAGGCGGCGTTTCTATCCGGTGAGCGTGTCGCGTGACCTTCAGCAGGGCGCGGCGACAGTGAGAATGAGAAGTATCGACAACATCTGACACAACGACACATGGCACTGACTAAAGTTAAAATAAAACTGAAAAGCAAGGGAAATCCGGCACCATCCGCATATTCCGCCGCCTCGTCGCCCGACATGGGGAAGTGTATCGAGGCGGCAAGACTTACCGCACTGCTGGCGGAAAAGGTCGACAATTCCACATTTTTCGAGTTCCGGGATCTGTTCGACTCATTGTTTGAGAAAGTGACGAAGAATGGAGTTACATCGATACGCGCCAAACACGGTCTCTGGACTGACGAATTCCTCTCGGCACGCGGCAAGAACGAGGCAGGCGGGGGCACCGGCGGTCTTGACATCGCCATGCTTGAGGATTACCTGACCGGCAACAAGTATGCCACGCAGCCGTGGGTGACATCGGCACTCGGCAACTATTACTCCAAGGCAGAGGCTGACGCGAGGTTTCTGCGGCAGCACCAGAGCCTTGCCAACTACGTGACGCTCGGCACGGCGCAGGTGATCAGCGGTGTCAAGACATTCACGCAGGAGGTCATAGCCACGGACAAGTGGATAACGGCTAAGATAATAACCGGGGAGACCGGAGCTGCAAACAACACCGTGCAGAGCAAGAAGTCACACGGCATCGAGCTTGGCTATCCGAACCGCGATTACATGAATTTTAATGAGTTCGGCGGAGTGTTCAATTTCTACAAGACCAATCTCGCCTACACCGCCGCCAGTGGCAACGGGACGCTTGTGGCAAGCATCACGGAGCGCGGGATAACGGCAGCCTCGTTCATCAGGCGGGGCGGCACTTCCTCGCAGTTCCTCAAGGCTGACGGCTCGGTGGACTCCAATACTTATCTTACGAGTCATCAGTCGCTCGCCAACTATTACACCAAATCGGAGGTGGATGCGAAAGACAAACGACTCGTCACCTATTATCCATCGCGTCCGACAACGGCAAATGTAAACTTCGGCAACAATGCGGGACTGTACACATTCCTCGCCACATCGTCGATGACCTCGGGGAAACCCGCCGGAGACGGTCACATCCTGCACATGGAATGGGACAACTCCCTTTCATGGGCGGGACAGATTGCGGTGCCCAACAACGGCGACATGCAATGGCGTCATCAGCGGGGGAACACATGGCAGGCGTGGCGCACCATCCTCGACTCTTCCAACTTCAACTCTCTCATCGGCTCCGGTCTGACGGCATATGTCAGAAAGGCGGGCGACACGATGACGGGGATGCTGAATATCAAGATGGACACACAGCCTTGCCTTAAATTGGATAGTGTCACCGCCAATAAGGAGGTGTACATGTATGTCTATTCCGGCGGCGTGGCGAAGAACGCCGTTGGCTGGAATAACGTCCACGGCTCATATATCTACAATTCCCCCTCTAACAGATACCTCGGTATCAAAGACAACGGCACTCCGCATTTTCAAGGCAACACAATTTGGCACGCGGGCAACGACGGCTCCCGAAGCGGGCTGGACGCCGACCTGCTTGACGGCTACCATAAGAGCGACATATACGACAACGTCACCGCCAAGCTTTCAAGCCTCAACGACGTTCTGAACTCAAACGGCATAAGGATATATGGTTTCGGATACGGGGATTCTGCATCTGTCGCCAACAAACCGACGGGAAACAGCGATGCCCGTGGCACAATAGGTTTCGGCGGCATATATTACCCGATGCAGCTGTCGTGGCAATATCTGGGTACCGACCTTTATATCCGGACGAAATACAGCGGAAACTGGCAGGGTTGGAAGCGTATCGCCTTCACCACAGACAACGTTGCATCAGCGACACGCCTACAGACCCCGCGCACGCTGTGGGGTCAGAGTTTCGACGGCACGGGGAATGTGAATGGTGCGATGACTGTGAACTACACGGGAGAGACAGGCATCCTGCTTAAACGCGTAGAAGCCGGCAGCGGAGCGTTCATCCGCCTCTACAACAACAACCAGACCACGAATTACTTCCGCATCGGGATGTATGGCGCGGGATACTTCGGCATCAGCTACAACTCGGGAGCTGACGCAATCGCCGTGACTACCTCCGGCAACGTGGGAATCGGCACGATTTCGCCCTCGCGCAAACTGCATGTCAACGGAGACATCCAGACAGCCTCCATCTACGCCTCGAACTGGTTCCGCTCGACAGGGGCGACGGGATGGTACTCGGAGACATACGGTGGCGGATGGTACATGAACGACACCACATGGATCCGCAACTTCGGCAACAAGGGTCTCTATATGGGCACGGCAATAATCCGCACGGATAATTACTTCGACCGTGAGGGTTACAGCGGTGCTTCATGGTTTAACGGCTACGGTGCCTATAACACTGCAATCGTCAACAACTCGGGACAGACACCGCTGATGGTGGCGTACCGCTCGGGACAGACACCTGCCGTGACGGGTGCCAACCGCCTTTTCTCCCTCGAACTCCTGAACACTGGCACAGAGCTGCGGTTCTCTTTCGGGGGTTTCGGCAATGGTGGCGGCTGCCCCGTCCTGATGACAAGCTACGGGGAGTTGCGGGTCGGTCGCTCCATACAGTCCACGGCATGGTTCTCGGACAGCGGTCAGATAAGGGCGCACGCTGTCGGCACGAACTATTACCTCGGCATGGGAGCGGCGACAGACGGCTACGGCGTGATACAGAGCAGCAAAGTCGGCACGGGGGCGATTCCGCTGCTGCTGAACCCAAAGGGCGGCAATGTGGGAATAAACACATCCGCGCCTGGGTATACGCTTGACGTGAACGGCTCGCTCCACGTGCGCACTCTTGTCTACTTTGACTCCACGGCAAGGATAAACGGAGACATCTGGACGAACGGTCAGTTCTTTCTCAACGCCTCCGGCTACGACCAGCAGCCTTACATGTCCGGAGCGTTCGGCAAGTTCAACCTCGCTTTCCACCGCAACGGCGTGTGGGTAGACACCGTCATGACCATAATGCCGGACGGAGCGGCGAGCATGACCGGACCGCTGCATGTAAACAAGGGAATCTACACGGAGGGTTATGTGTCGGCACGCGGTCAGAATACGAGTTCGGACGCAAGGCTCAAGGACGTGACGGGAAACGTGGAGCTTGACATCCGCGCCATCGCCCGTGCCCCGGCGGTTTTCTTCCGATGGAAAGACACCGGCGGCGAGGATGTGGGAAGCATCGCGCAATACTGGCAGGCACTGATGCCGCAGCTCACACCCCGGAAACCCTCCGGAATGCTCGATCTTCAGTATGACAAAGCCGCGCTGCTGGGTGTCGTGACCGTGAGCCGCAAGGTTCTCGACCATGAAGAGCGCATCGCGGCACTGGAGGCGGAGAACGCCTCGCTCAAGGCGACCATAGAGAACATGCGCGGAAACGCGTGAACATGATATTTTACAATAACAACCAATCAAAAATTTCAAAGACATGAAGACAACGACAGCAAGAATCGCGGAAACGTATGCCCTTCTTGACAGGGCGAAGTGCGACAGGATGGAGACGGCGGAGCGCGTGGCGTTCGTAAGAGGGATGCAGCCTCTGAGAAAAATCGCGGAAGAGTTCGAGCAGACGCGCCGCGATGCCATAAAGCGTCTGCGCCCCGAAGGATTCGACAAGGCGGAGAAGCTGATAGCGGATTTCAACGCGATGCCGGCGGAAGAGCGCGGCGTGGCTGTGGCTTCCGCAGAGATGCAGGCGGCACTGAAAGCCAACGCGGAATATGTGGCGGCGGTCAACGACTGCATCGCCGATGAGGCGGAGAGGGAGGTGGAGTCGCCGCAGGGAACGGTGTCCGAGGAGACGTTCGGGCGGCTGATGGAGTCAAATCCGGAGTGGACGATCGGACAGGCGATGCTTGTGCGCGACCTGCTCTGCAATCAGGAGGATTAGACATGGGACACGCAAACGGCATAATAACCGCCCCGGTCAACACCGACGATGTGGTGGCTACGCTCGGAGAGAACAGTCATGACATCGGTGCGCTATGCTCCTCGGAAAGAATAAGACCATGGAGCAAGTTTAAGCCTACTGTATTCGATTCTGTCGCTGGAGGCGGAGATTATTGGAAAGGTGACGACGGCAAGTGTGGCTTTATTATTGAAATGGATACATCCCCTTATTATACCAGCTATACCGGGGAGACAATAAGGTCTTTCTACAACAACCGGAATAATTGGAAATACAATCCGCCGTCACCATATATATGCGATAACGCCGGCAATATAATCGGGGGACGTGGAGACTGGTGTAGATTGGCTGATTTTGTTGGGTACAATCATAATTGTGTGCAAATGCTTCAGTCAATGATAAAGAAAGGGAGATTTTTGAAAGTTCCGTTGTCCGGTGGTGTTGTGTCTCTAACCGTGAAGATAAACCGAACGGAGGACATAGATACGGAAGGCGGCGCAATAGATCTACAAAATAATTTATCAATTAAGGATTTCTATTGTGAAGACCCCGGTGCATCCGGATTCTATCTAAAGGATTGTTATCTGGCGGCTGTGCTCGCCTTTCAAGAAAATAATCCTATAGAAGTAGGTTTTGGGCAAGTAGGATATGACGCAGTTACAGCCACACGTGTTGCTGCCGTTCCTTTGTCTAATACTAATGGGAATATCATAACAATAACTGATTTTCAAACCGGTTTCCCGCTAAGTCGAAAAATTACAGACCCTTTTTGGGTTATCTTGGGGCTTGTCTTTGGTCCCAACAAACGTCGTTTTATCGGTATCCCTTGGAATGATGACAACTTCTACGCTTTTAAAGTTCAATTTGTCGAAGCACTTGTTTATCCTCCAATTGGCACATTGGTTCAATGGGCTAAATATGGAGGGGGCACAACTTCAAAGGTATGGCACAATATCAAATGGATAAATACAGATGATACAGTTGCAGTTCCATACGGCATAGACACGCACTGGCAGGTCAAAATGAATATTAGTAATTCACAAGACTTTGGCCAAGATATAGAGTCTATCAAATTTATAAATAAATCTACCGGGAAAACAATCAGCCCCTCTCATATGAGTTCGGACTTTGTGTATGGTCCGCAGGACATGGTTATCCCGGCGCATAGTTCAAAGACAATCTGTTTCGACATATCTGACCTGTTTTCAATACCATCAAAAAACAGTAAGGCTACAATAGAGGCAAGGCTCAATGATAAACTGGTATGGTCTTTGGAATTCCAAGGAGCTGATAGCTATTAAATTTAAACAAAGTAGATCGTGACCATCGGCGATGGCGGAGACATATTGTAGTCTCTATGAGAGATGATTGAATTATAAGAAAAATGTTTAACCAATAAATTTCAAGAATTATGGCACAGAGAACAGGATTTATCATTAAAGTTGACAATTCGGATGACAAGAATCGCGTCTTCGCCGTTTCATGCAATGTGGAGACAGACGCGGCGGGCAACCGCAGTGTAAGCAACATCCAGGTAAGCAAGGACGGTGTGAACGTCGCCAACTTCAGCGTGTCGCAGAACAGCCCGGAAGCCGCGCCCAGCGTGTCGGTGAACTTCTACGGTCTGCCGATGGAGGAGCACGCCGGATGCCTCGCCGAGGTCTACGCATTCATCAAGGACGCTGTGGAGAATGCCGCAGAATGCGGTCTTGACGCTTGAGAAACCCTTAGTGCTTTACGGAAATGAAAATACTTATCGACAACGGACACGGGGTGAACACGAAAGGGAAACGTTCACCCGACGGGAGACTTCTCGAATACCGTTACTGTCGCGAGATCGCAGCGGAAGTGGAGAAACGCCTCAGAGCGCAGGGTTATGACGCGGAGCGCATTGTAACGGAGGAAGCCGACATAAGCCTCGGCGAGCGGTGCAGCCGCGTCAACGCGTGGTGCGACCGTCTGGGAACAAAGAACGTGTGTCTGGTCTCCATACACTGCAACGCCGCCGGGAGCGGTGCCGCATGGATGAACGCACGCGGCTGGGAGGCATGGACTTCAAAAGGACAGACGCAGGGAGACAGGCTTGCAGACTGTCTTTATGACGCGGCGGAGAAATACCTGCCAAAAGGCACGCCCGTCCGCACCGACATGACAGACGGAGACCGTGACAAAGAGGAGAACTTCACCATTCTCCACCGGAGCAAATGCGCGGCATGCCTGACCGAGAACATGTTTCAGGACAACAAGGCTGATGTTGACTGGCTGCTATCGGCAGAGGGACGCGAGGCTGTGACGCGCCTCCATGTCGAGGGCATAAAGGCATACGTGGCTAAATACGGCAGGAAATAGAGAATAGACAACCCACATCAATATGGATAAAGAGACGAAACAGAACATCGAGAAGGCGGCATGGGGAATGCTGCTGGCTCTGTCGGTGACGGCACTCATTCTGATGTGCCTTGTCGCCACGGGGTGCACCCGCACGATTTATAAGCCGGTGGAGACGGTGAGGACGGAGAAAGATGTGGTGACGCGATGGCTCACCGACACGGTGATACAGAATGACACCCGCTTTATCTTTGTCAAGGGCGACACGGTGATCGACTGGCGCGACCGATGGCGCGAGCGCATCAAAGAGGTGCATGACACGCTGTACATCGAGCGCACGGACACAGTCCGTGTCCCCGTTCCCGTGGAGCGGAAGCTCAAAAAGTGGGAGCAGACCAAGATGGACTTCGGCGGGTTTGCTATCGGAGCAATTATAGCAGTTGTCTGCATCGCCGTGATCTGGCTGATCAAGAAATTCAGAAAATAAACAACAATCAAAACAACAACGACAATGGAGACAATAATCGAGGCATTCATTTCAGAACTGGGAGACGGCTTCTTCCGACATCTGATATTTCATTACGCCATAGTGTTCACACTTATTCTGATTCCTCCGGCACTTGTTGCTCTCGACACATATTTCGCCACAAGCACCGCCCGGATGCTCGGCGAGAAGATACGTTCCCGCAAACTCCGCAAAGGCATCGAGAAGCTGACCTTCTACTGGGGGGCGCAGATCGCTGCATCGCTTGTGGGAACCATAGGACTTCTGTTCACATGGTACAACCTGCCTTATCTCACGATACTTGTGACGCTTGCCGTGGCGTGGACGGAGGGGAAATCTTACCGTGAGCATTTCAGCCGCCGCAGGGACGGTGTCGCCAAGGTTCCCGAAAGCCTTCAGGAGATGATCGACTTTTTCGGCGATGAGGAGATAAAGGACATCTTCCACACCATAGCCAGGCGGAAGACGGGAACCATCCCCGGGAACACATGACCGGCACGACCGGAAGAGAAAGCGACGCGCCTCCGAACAGCATCCGGGGGCGCGTTGCTTTTATGGAAATAAAGTTGTAAATTTGCAGCGGACATCCGGTAATCCAAGCCGTTTTTTGTGCGCTTTTGCTGCTAATTTGTTGTTTGCATAACCCTGTAAAACATACAATGCATTGATTAACAATAGATAAACTGAAATATTTTATTTTTTGCATTGGAAAATGGGAAATTATTAGCAATCATCGCAGACGCATTCAGATGTGCTGACAATGTATGTATTACAGAGAGTAACGATGGTACAGTTCCGGGAAAGGAGATATTATTCGTTGAAATGAATGGCTTCCATAAATCTTTTCACAGTCTGAGGATTGCCGGTGTATTTACCGATGTCTTCGCTTAGCTTGCAGGTCTCGCAGTAGAAAGGCCACGATTCGGTGATTTTCACCGCCACGAGTTTTATGACAATGTTCATCGGCTTTATCCCGGAAAAATCATTTGTGAAATGCGTTCCGATGCCGAACGATGGCAGACATTTGCCGTGAGCGTAGTTCTGAATTTCTATTGCCTTGTCAACATCAAGACCGTTGCTGAAGACAATCTGCTTTGTTCGCGGATCAATCTTAAGCGACTTATACTTGCTGACAATTAGGTCGAGTTCCTTGAAATTGTCACCACTGTCAACGCGCAGTCCTTTGAACATGTTGGCATAATCTTCCGAAAAATTGAGACTGAATATTTTCCATCCGTAAGTGTCGAAGAGAAATGTGCCGAGTGCCCCCCTGTAAGTCTCCGCCCAGGTCTGCATGGCGATATAGTTGGCCATCTGCGGACCATACATTCCCGCTATGGCGCAAATGAACTCGTGAGCCATTGTACCTACCGGAGTGAGGTCATATTTCATGGCGAACCAGACATTGCTTGTTCCGATGAATCTTCCGGGTCCTGCTATCCTGTCATTGCAGTCTTTCATGGCTCTGATGCAAGTTTCCTGTGCCTTATACGAGGCGCGGCGACGTGTGCCGAAGTCACTGAAGATACAGCCACCTTCAATCATGCGTCTGGCTTTTGATTCCGATTTTCCATAATAAGCGCAGTAGTCAAGAGCCTTGTCCAGACCTGTGAACATGTAATAAAGTTCCGATATTATGGCAAGCACCTTGACTTCAAGCAGAATGGTGTTGCTCCAGTTTCCCTCGAATCCCACCTCCAGATGTCCTTCGGCATCTTGAGATACTGAGACCCATCGGCTGTCATAACGGAATCCTTTGAGGAAGCTGTAGAACCAATCCGGTATATAGGGACATTTGTGCCGCATGAAACTTATTTCCTCATCGGTTATGACAACGTTTTCAAGAAATTTAATCTGTCGAAGAAGCTCCACTGCAAATCCGCGAGGATATACTGTATCGTTTCGATCAATGAATTTATATTTCACCTGGGTTCTCGGATAATTTTCTATTACCGCGCAGCACATCGTGAACTTGTATAGGTCATCATCCGTAAAATGGGTTATTATCTGGCGCATACTCATATTCCAACAATTTTGACTTACTAATGGGTTTATACCTTAAACGTATGACAAAGGCGTTTGGGTCATTTGATTAATTTTTCTAATTTTGCATCAACGGAAGCTTTGCTGATTATGTGCAATCTTAAAACAGAAAATGTAAGCGGAGTCGCATCGTTGCAGGATGAGATGTCCCGAAGGGTGCTGCTCCTGGACGGATCTACGGGTGTTGAACTCCTGCGACTGATTCCTTGTGCCGTTAACCCCGATATGTTGTCGGTCACGCATCCGGAGCTTGTGGCACGTATGCACAGGTCGTGGCTTGAAGCCGGAGCGGATATTATTGAGACAAACACATTCAATTCCAACCGGCTTTCGCAATCGGGATACTGCAATTACGGAAATATCGTTCAGCTCAATATTGTCTCCACACGGCTTGCAAGAGTCGAGGCGGATCGGTTCATGAGAGAGAATCCCGGCAAGCGGTGTTTTGTGGCAGGAGCCATGGGGCCTACAGCTTTTTCATCGTCATTGTCTGGGAATAAGGCGATAGACGGATGTCGCGCAGTGGATTTCGATACACTTGTCGATGTGTTTGAGGAGCAGGCGGAAGGGTTGATAGAGGGTGGGGCCGACGTGATACTTGCCGAGACTATGTACGATCTCGGAAATGTCCGTGCCGCTATCTCCGGAATCGGTCTCGCATGTGAAAAGCTCCATAGAGAAGTGCCATATATTGCATCTGTTTCCGTTTCCGGGAAAACCGGAAGAATGTATTCCGGTCATACGTTGGAGTCATTTGTCGCGGCAATGTCGGATTTTTCGCCATTGGCAATAGGTCTGAACTGTTCGGACGCCCCTGAGAGGATAAACCCCTATGTAAGGCGACTTGCAACTTTTTCATCATTTCCATTGATTTACTATCCCAATGCGGGACATCCTGATGAAACCGGCAATTATGGCGTCACTCCGCAGATGTTTGCAGAAAGTCTCGGTCCACTGCTTGCCGACCGTCTGCTGAACATTGTCGGGGGATGTTGCGGCACAACCACGGCTCATATACGGATGCTTAAGGCATTTTGGTTAAATGAATGGTAAAAAAGGTAGTGTTTTATAAAAAAGGTAGTGTTTTATTGGAATTTTCATATTATTTTTGCATTTGAAGGAGAAGTTGACTGAATGACTCCTAATCGGGGAATTAAAACGACTTTGAAAAAATGACTTTGAAAAAAGTTTCAATCACTTCATAATTTGAAATTTTAGAAACGTAATACTTTCGGACTATGTTGAAAAAAATCAGGGTAACATTTGCTGTTGTAAGCATACTGCTTGTAACACTTCTGTTTGTTGACTTTACAGGTATGGCTCATGTCTGGTTAGGATGGATGGCCAAAATTCAGTTCCTTCCTGCATTGCTTGCGCTCAATTTTGGAGTGGTAGGCGTGCTGGTGGCATTAACACTCCTTTTCGGTCGACTCTACTGCTCGGTGATATGTCCTCTCGGAGTGATGCAGGATGTGTTCGCCTTCTTTGGCAAGAAGAGCAAAAAGAACCGTTATTCCTATTCGCCGGCAAGAAACATTCTGAGATATGTCATGCTGGCAGTAATGCTCTTCGCGATATTGGCTGGCATAAGTTCTGTAGCTGTTCTCTTGGCTCCATACAGTGCCTACGGAAGAATAGCCCAGACGCTGATGGCTCCTTTAGTTGCGTGGGGCAACAATTTACTTGCTTTGTGGGCAGAGAGACACAACAGCTATGCGTTCTATAACGTTGATGTGTGGCTCAGAAGCGGTGTCACGCTCGGTGTGGCAGTGGCGACTATTGTGATTCTCGGTTATCTTTCATGGCGTAACGGCAGAACATACTGCAATACAATATGCCCTGTAGGGACATTGCTTGGTCTGATATCGAAATATTCAATCTTACGACCAGTCATCGACACCTCAAAGTGTAACGGTTGCGGATTGTGCGCGAGAAACTGTAAGGCAGCCTGCATCAACAGCAAGGAACACAAGATTGACTATTCCCGCTGCGTAACATGTTTCGACTGTATTGGGAAATGCAGTAAAAGTGCGATATCATACACCTATAAGAGACAGGTATCCGGAAAGGAAGCGTCGGAGGGCAAAGACGTGATGGTTGACGGCTCCCGCAGACAGTTTCTTGGCATGGCAGCTGCTATCGCCACAACCGCCGCGCTTAACGCCCAGGAAAAAACCGTTGACGGCGGTCTTGCAGTTATCGTCGACAAAAAGAAGCCGGCGAGGAAAACACGTATAGTTCCGCCCGGAGCCAAAAGTATAAAGAATCTTACAGATCATTGCACCGCCTGTCAGCTATGTGTGGCATCTTGTCCGAACGGAGTGTTACGTCCGTCAACCGACCTTTCGACGCTTATGCAGCCTGAATCTTCATATGAGAGAGGTTATTGCCGTCCGGAATGCACGCGGTGCTCCGAGGTGTGTCCGGCAGGCGCTATCTTAAAAATAGATGCAGCAGAAAAATCTTCTGTGCAAATCGGAAGGGCAGTCTGGATAAAAGAGAATTGCATTCCACTTACAGATGGCGTGGAGTGTGGCAACTGTGCCCGCCATTGTCCTGTCGGAGCCATAACTATGGTTTCGTCATCGGCATCGGATCCGGAGTCACGCAAGATACCGGTTGTGAACACAGAGCGATGTATCGGTTGCGGAGCGTGCGAGAATCTGTGTCCGTCACGTCCGTTCAGTGCCATTTATGTAGAAGGCAACGAACGCCACCGTATTATTTAAATGGAGATCATTATCTTTTGTACTTATCTAATCATTGAAAACAAAGAAATTATGAGCAATATAAACCGCAGGGATTTTTTGAAACGTCTCGGACTCGGAGCATCAGTGGCTGGACTTGCGTTTGCAGGATGTGAGAAAGCGGCAAAAAAGGGTTCGACTGATAACGTTATTACAGGAGATATACCTGAAGACAAAATGACCTATCGCGTGAATCCCAAGACAGGAGAGAAAGTTTCTCTTCTTGGTTACGGGTGCATGAGATGGCCTACGGTTTCGCAAGAAAGCGGTCGTGACGGAGGTGAGGAACTGGATCAGGAGGTGATCAACGACCTTGTCGATACTGCAATCCGTCACGGAGTGAATTATTTCGACACATCGCCGGCATATTGCAAAGGGCGTTCCGAGGGTGCCACAGGCATTGCGTTGAGTCGCTATCCGCGTGAAAGCTATTACATTGCCACCAAACTCTCGAATTTCGCTCCGTCCACATGGAGCCGGGAGGCATCTCTGGCGATGTATCACAACTCCTTAAAAGAGCTGCAGACCGACTATATAGACTACATGCTGCTGCATGGCGTAGGAATGGGCAACGACGGCATGGAAGAATTCAATAAAAGATATATCGACAACGGTGTTCTTGATTTTCTTATGAAAGAGCGTGAAGCCGGCAGAATCCGGAATCTTGGATTTTCATATCACGGCGACATAGCGGTGTTTGATCATCTTTTGTCGAAACATAATGAATACAAGTGGGATTTCGTGCAGATCCAGCTTAATTATGTAGACTGGAAACATGCCAAAGAGGTAAACGAGCGTAACACTAACGCCGAATATCTCTATAACGAACTCGCCCGACGCGATATTCCGGCAATCATCATGGAGCCTTTGCTCGGAGGACGACTGTCGAATGTGCCCGATCATATTGTGAGTCGTCTCAAACAGCGAGATCCGGAAAGAAGTGTCGCGTCATGGGCATTCCGTTATGCAGGGTCTCACCCGGATGTGCTTACTGTACTAAGCGGAATGACCTACAAGGAACATCTTGAAGACAATCTCCGTTCTTTCTGTCCGCTTAAGCCGCTTACTGACGAAGACAATATGTTTCTATACGAGACGGCGGATCTGATGATGCAGTATCCTACAGTGCCCTGCAACGACTGCAAATACTGCATGCCATGTCCTTACGGACTTGACATACCATCGATACTGCTGCATTATAACAAATGTATCAATGAAGGCAACGTGCCTGCCTCGCGGCAGAGTGAGAACTACAGGAAGGCACGCCGGGCGTTCCTGATAGGATATGACAGGAGTGTGCCCGGACTTCGTCAGGCAAGCCATTGCATTGGGTGCGGACAATGTGCGCCGCATTGCCCTCAGTCGATTGATATTCCGGCAGAACTGCATCGCATCGACGGGGTGGTTGAACGTCTCAAACGTGAAGTCTGAACAGTTTATGAAAGGTTGTCGGTGATTTCCAAACAGATTAGTTGAAATAAAATCATAATTTAAATGAATACACTTCTTTTTATAGGGGGCCTCGGAATGTCGGAGGTGCTTGTGATTGTGCTTGTTGTTCTTCTGTTTTTCGGAGGAAAGAAAATACCTGAACTGATGAAAGGTCTTGGCAAGGGTGTCCGTTCGTTCAAAGATGGAATGAACGATATTGAGAAAGACATAAAAGATACAGACAAAGATAAATAAATGGGCAGAGAGGAGGAGAAACAGAGTTTCTGGGATCATCTTGACGTGTTGCGCGGTGTGCTGCTACGGGTTTTTGCAGTAATTCTGCTGTGCGGCATTGTCGCATTCGTATTCAAGGAGGAACTGTTCGCTTTTGTTCTTGCGCCTAAATATCCCGGTTTTGTCACATACGGAGTTATTGCTGATCTCTGCGCCTCATTCGGAATACCATATGAGATGAAAACGGATGTGGCGTTGATAAACACAGGGCTGGCGCAGCAATTCATCATACATATGAAAACGGCGTTTTGCGCCGGTTTTCTTGCCGCGTCGCCCTATGTTGTCTATCAGCTTTTCCGTTTTGTCTCACCCGCGCTTTATGCAAGGGAGAGAAAACATGCCGTGGGTATAGTGACAAGTGCATACGTCATGTTCATTACAGGCGCAGCCTTGAGCTATATTGTCATCTTTCCCATGACATTCCAGTTTCTCGGCACATATCAGGTGTCGAAGGATGTGGTCAACATGATATCGCTTGAATCCTACATGAGCACGATGGTGATGCTCTCGTTATGCATGGGTATTGTGTGCGAGATGCCGGTGCTTGCGTGGATGCTGGCAAAGGCAGGATTGCTGACACCTTCGATGCTGGTGACATACAGGCGTCACGCCATTGTCGCCATACTCATAGCCGCAGCCATAATCACTCCCACGTCAGATGTCTTTACGCTCATGCTTGTGTCTGTGCCCATGTGCCTGCTTTACGAAGCAAGCATAACAGTGGCGAAACTGGCAGCCCGCACCGTCCGTGCCTCTGAATTAACGTCAGAAACCCTTGGCTCCTGATTTTTTCCAGGATTCGTAATGCACGTATTCCGGATTCCATTTGTCTTTGGGTTCTTGGGCGGACTGCGGATGACCGATTATCGCCACGCCCATCGGAATGATGTTTTCCGGAAGCGATAACATTTCAGAGAATGCCTGCACGCGGTCGGTCATGGGATATATTCCACACCATACAGCGCCCAGACCTATTGAATGCGCGGCAAGAAGAAGATTTTCCATTGCCGCAGATGTGTCTTCAATCCAGTAATCGCGTCCCTCTTCAGGAAAAGTGGCTTCAAGATCACCGCATACCACAATGCCAAGCGGTGCCTGCGAAGCCATTTTCATTGATCCGAAATTGGCACCGATGCTGTCAAGAGTGGCTCGGTTCTCGACAACCACAAAACGCCAGGGCTGTTTGTTGCCTGCCGAAGGAGCCGCCATCGCCGCCCTGAGCATTGTCTCGATGTTTTCCTTGCTTATTGAATCAGCAGTGTAAGCACGGATGCTTGTGCGTGTCATGATGTTGTCTAACGCCGCGTTGCTTTCAGTGTTTTCTGTCTGTTTCGAAGAGCAGGATGCCAGAACTGAAGCCGCTATTGCGAGAGAAAAGAGTGTCTGTTTCTTGAATTTCATGTTAAAAGAGTATTATAAAAGTATTATAGAAGCATTAACGTAATTCGTTATGACATATATTCGTATTACTTATAAATGTTTACAATGTAACTATCTGTGTCTGAATGCGCCACCTTCGCATCCAATCCGTTGAGACGGAATGTGCGGGCAAGTTCATCGGCTGATGGAAGAATGTCGCTTTCGGAATGTTTCTCCCTGTGCACATTGTTGATGAACTCAGGTCCGGAGGGGAAAGCGATGGAAATCAGACCTCCTTTTTTTAACGACACTTTATGAAGCCATCGTAACGTCTCGACAGGTTCATGAAGATGCGGATATACGCAATACAAAATAATCCGGTCATATTCACCCGGTATGTTGTCCTGTTCAAGATCCATTTCGAGAAATTCGGGAGTCGGAGTGAGTCCAGAGAATTTTTCTTTGGCACGGCTTAACATGCCGGCAGAATAGTCAACAGCAGTTATATGCCCGGCTGTCCCTATTTTTTCAGCGATATAGGGGAGAAGCACTCCTGTGCCAGTGCCGAGATCAAGCACGCTTTGTCCCGGCTTGAGATTCATGAAGCCGAGCACGAATCTCACTTTGTCGGGGGTTGAAAGCACTTCGTTGTCATCCCACGTCGGTGCGAGGTGATCAAAAAATTCCTTTTCGTCCATAATATGGTGCCGTGGAGGAGGTGTTTGTGAATAATACAGTTTTTTAAACAACTTTTTACATATAACGCCTGAAAAACGCTTTTTGTTATTTAGCGCGCATTCCTTAAAATTGTTAATAAATCCTTAAAACAGATATTGACTCAATGCGAGTTTTTTAGTAATTTTGTGCTTTAAATTTTAAGTTTCTACATCATGGGAGGATTTTTCGGAGTAGCAGGCAAAGTTCCTTGCCGAACCGATCTTTTCTATGGAGTTGACTACAACTCCCATCTTGGCACACGTCGTGCGGGTATGGCTACCTACGACGAAGCCGGGAAGCGCTTCTGCCGCTCTATTCACAGTCTTGAACGCACCTATTTCCGTACAAAATTTGAATCGGAACTGGATAAATTCCAGGGAAATGCGGGCGTGGGCATTATCAGTGACAATGATCCGCAGCCGATTATCATCAATTCACATCTCGGGAAATTTGCGATCGTCACCGTCGCTTACATTACAAATCTTGACGATCTTGAGAAAGAATTGCTTGATGCCGGCGTGCATTTCGGAGAATTGAGTTCCGGAAGGACAAACCAGACAGAACTCGTGGCTCTTCTGATCAATCAGGGGAAGGATTTTACAGAGGGAATCCGCAATGTCTATGCCAAAGTCAAAGGTTCGTGCTCCATGCTGATTCTGACAGAAAACGGTATCATTGCAGCCCGCGACAAACTTGGCAGAACTCCGGTGATTCTTGGTGAAAAGGAGGGTGCCTATGCCGTTACTTCCGAAACCACGGCATTCCCGAATCTCGGTTATAAGATTCTGCGAGATCTCGGTCCGGGAGAGATTGTGGAATTTACAGCAGACGGAATCAGGCAACTTAGTGCACCTCTCGAAGAGATGCAGATTTGCAGCTTTTTATGGGTGTATTATGGATTCCCCACCTCATGCTATGAAGGAATAAACGTCGAGGAAACCCGTTTCGCATCGGGTGAGGCTATGGGCAAGACCGATCCGACAGATGTAGATTGTGCATGCGGTATTCCTGATTCCGGTGTCGGAATGGCATTGGGTTATGCTTCAGGTCACGGGATACCTTATAGGCGCTGCATTTCGAAATACACGCCTACCTGGCCGCGGTCTTTCACACCTGCCAATCAGTCTATGCGAGATCTGGTCGCAAAAATGAAGCTTGTGCCCAACCATGCCATGCTTGAGGGCAAACGAGCGCTTTTCTGCGATGATTCCATCGTGAGGGGTACCCAGCTTAATGACAACGTGGCAGAGTTGTATGCCAATGGAGCGAAAGAGGTGCACATGCGCATCGCTTGTCCGCCGTTGATTTATGGTTGCCGCTATCTCGGCTTTACATCTTCCAAGTCTGACATGGAGCTCCTTACTCGCCGCATTATAAAAGAACTCGAAGGTGATCCCGAAAAGAATCTTGATTTATATGCCAAGACCGGATCTCCTCAATATGAGGCACTCGTTGAGAAAATACGACAGAGATTCGGTTTGACCTCATTGAAGTTCAATCCCTTAGAAACATTGGTGGAAAGTATCGGTTTGCCGAAGTGCCGTCTGTGCACCCACTGTTTCGATGGCTCAAGTCATTTCTGATATTTCCCCTTAACAGGAACTGAGGGCAGTCACGCAACAAGCATGACTGCCTTTTTGTTATTTTTGTGAGCAAGTGTTCAAATCTAATGAAATATGCTAATTATGAAAAGAATTGTAATCATGGGTGCTTCTTCCGGAATCGGACTCAGGGTTGCCGAGGCGTTTGCGTCAAGAGGTGTGAAAGTAGGCATGGCTGCGCGTCATACGGAATCGATGCGCGAACTTAAGAAACAATATCCGGATATGATAGAATATGAATCTATCGATGTCACACATACCAATGCTCCGGAACTCCTTGGAAAACTGATCGAGAAACTCGGAGGAATGGACATTTACTTCCATGTGGCGGGAATAGGATATGAGAATCTTGAGCTTGACCCTCAGCGCGAAGTGAATATAATAGCAACGAATCTTGGAGGATTCGCAAGAATGTTAAGCACAGCATACCGTTATTTCCGGGACAACGGCATATCGGGTCGTATCGCGGCAGTGACAAGCGTTGCCGGGACAAACGGCATCGGCAGACTGTCTGCTTATTCTTCATCAAAGAAAGGGGCGCAGGCATACATGGTGGCTCTTGAGCAGCTTGCAAATGAAGAGGGCACCAAGGTGTCATTCACAGATATCAGACCCGGATGGATACGCACTCCGTTGCTTAGACCGGGACTGAAATATCCGATGGAGATGGATCTCGATTATGCAGTGCCGCAGATCATAAAGGCTATCGTGCGACATCCGAGAGTGGCGGTTGTAGACTGGCGATGGAATATAGTAGTCGGTCTTTGGCGACTCGTACCGAACATGGTGTGGACAAAAGTAAGGATGAAAATCTCGACTCCAGACATCCCGTTGCCACGACCGTCTTCGCATCCCTTTGTCTCTACGGATTCAGAGCGAGAGGAATCGCGGCATAAAGACAATATTGTCTGACATGCTGCAGGCGTTCAGCAGAGTTCAAAGTGGAGTTCAAATCCGGCGTTTTTTGTTTTTAACATCATTTCTTCGTATATTTGCGGTCGGGCAAAGATTGCCCGGCATATAATAGATGGAAGAAATAAGAAAATACAATATCGCGGTTGCGGGGACCGGCTATGTCGGTCTCAGCATCGCCACGCTTCTCGCTCAGCACAACCGGGTAACAGCTGTGGATGTGATTGAGGAGAAGGTGGATAAGATAAACAAGCGCATCGCGCCTATTCAGGATGATTATATCGACAGATTCTTTGCCGAAAAGACCTTGATCTCAGAGCCACACTTGACGGAGCTGCCGCATATCGCAATGCCGAGTTTGTGGTCATCGCTGCGCCGACCAATTATGATCCTCACACCAATTGCTTTGACACGCATCACATAGAGGATGTTATCGACCTTGTGTCAAGTGTGAATCCTGACGCTGTGATGGTGATCAAATCAACAATTCCTGTAGGATATTGCAGGTCGCTGTATGCAAGATATGCGGCAAAAGGTGTTAAGAGACTGAATCTGCTGTTCTTCCCGGAATTTCTAAGGGAGTCAAAGGCACTATATGATAATCTTTATCCGTCGCGGATTGTGGCTGGTGTTCCTAAACTGATTGGAGACAGCCGTTTCGCGGAAGAAAACGCCGCAATCGAGGCAATTGCGGATTTACCATATCTGGAGAAGAGCGCTAAAGTTTTTGCCTCTCTTTTGCAGCAGGGAGCCTTGAAGCCGGATATAGATGTGCTGTATATGGGACTTAAAGAGGCTGAAGCCGTCAAACTGTTTGCCAATACCTATCTTGCTTTGCGGGTAAGCTACTTCAACGAGCTTGATACGTATGCAGAGGTAAAGGGTCTTGATTCCCAGTCGATAATCAAAGGTGTCGGACTTGATCCGCGTATCGGCACGCACTATAATAATCCATCGTTCGGATATGGCGGTTATTGTCTGCCCAAAGATACGAAGCAGCTGCTTGCCAATTACGCGGAAGTGCCTCAGAACATGATGACAGCCATAGTGGAGAGTAACCGTACAAGGAAGGATTTTATCGCAGACCAGGTGTTGCGCATGGCGGGATATTATGATTATACCACTTCCAACATATATGGCACTGCTTCGGAAGTGCCGTGTGTGATAGGAGTGTATCGTCTGACGATGAAATCAAATTCAGATAATTTCCGCCAGTCATCTATCCAGGGTGTGATGAAGCGTATAAAGGCAAAAGGGGCTACGGTCGTGATATATGAACCCTCGCTTGAAGACGGTTCGACATTCTTCGGAAGTCTTGTGGTGAATGATCTCGCCAGATTCAAAGAAATGTCAAGATCTATTCTTGCCAACAGGTATGATCCGTGTCTGGATGACGTGGCTGAAAAAGTCTATACGCGCGATATCTTCCGAAGAGACTGAATGCAAATATGTTTCAATGAAATAGAAAAGAGGATGTGTCATAATAGCCCGTCTGGGTCGTTGGCTGAATGACTCGGACCATTCTGACAGCATCCTCGCCATCCGGCTAAAATAAGGGCGGTGTGTCAAAATTGATAAATTTTGACACACCGCCTTGTTTGTTGATAGTCGCAACACTCCAAGCGAAGGGCAGTGTCGGTTCTCCGCCTGTTGTGTGTTTACGGGAAATGTCATATCCGGATTTCATGGCTGAGTCTGCGGAGCTTTGCAGACAACGCGATTCTGTAGCACCCGAAAGTAATGAATGAAATGCCGATATATAACCAGACCGCGACTCCGCCCACTACCGGCCCCGCAAGGAAAATCACCGCGAATGCGAGAGTCACAAGGAGCAAGGCGAGTAACCATCCGGTCATGCCTGACGAATAGGTATACAGCATGCAGGATTCACAGATAGCATTGATAGTGACGAAGATAAGATATACGCCTACGGTATAGATGAAAGTTACGATCAGCATTGATTCAGGCAGCGTAAGAAGCCATATGCCAATAATTATCTCTATCAGTCCGAGAGCTAACGGCCATCCCCATCCGGGCATTATGCGTGTGTTGGCAATTGCAAATGCCAGATTCACAATACCGGCGGCTATCACTACACCGGCGAAAACATATGCCAGAACAGGCAGTGATGAATCCGGACTGCACAGACACCAGATTCCGATTGCAATTGAGAGTAGCCCTGTAATCAGCGGCATCCACCAGTATCGGGTGATTCCTCCCTTAAATGTGAAATTTTCCATATGTTTAATTATTTTGTATAGGTTGTAGTATTTATTAAAAAGCTACTTGATTTCTTGATATGGCGTCAAACAGACTTGTGACGGATTGGAGATGATGGCTCTTTCTTAGGCGAAGAAAGTATGTATTGTTTGTAATAGGCAATGAGGATGGCTGTGAGAGGAAGAGCTATTATCATACCGATTATACCAAGCAAGGTGCCCCAGATAGAAAGCGAAAGGAGAATTATCGCAGGATTCAGACCAAGAGTCTTTCCCATGATCTTCGGTGTCAGGAGATAGTCACAGATGCATTGGCTTATCACATAAACCAATGCGCATTTGCCAAGTTCAGGCCAGAATTCACAGGTACCTGTCATGGAATTTATATAACACAGAATTATCACGGGTATCAGTGTCACATATTGAAAATATGGAATCATATAGAGTAAACCTACTGTGATTCCCATCACTATCGAGAGAGGAAGACCGACAATGGAGAATCCGATGCAATAGAACACTGCGGCACAACACGCAATCACAGCCTGACTGCGGAAATAACGATCCATGTTGTCTTTTATGTCGTCAAGCACCAGATACGTTTTTTCGCGGTATTTCGGTGGCACCAGCAGACGGAATCCCTGCATGATTCGTTTGTAATCAAGCAAAATAAAAATCACGTAAATAAATGTGAGGAGCCATTCTATCGTGTGCATCAGGAAGTCAACCGTGGCGGCAAGAACAGTTGTGCTTTTGTTCAAGACCGCCTCCATCCGGCTTCCGCTAAGGTATTTCGAGATATTCTCATGGCTGAAATAACGAGAAAAATATTCATGTATCTCCGGCGGTATGAAAGAGGAATGATGTCTCGGTGATGTTTTCATCATAGCTTCAAGCTGAGTTATTTCGTCTATTGCAGAAGGGATAAAAAAATAGGCGAGTATTCCGAATATCAGTGCCGCTTCCAGAAGAGTGAGAAAGACAGGAATCGAACGGTGTCTCAGCTTCAGATGCTTTTGCTGGAACTCCACGACAGGTTCCAGGAGGTAGGATATGATGCATGCGACGCAGAAGGGTAGCAGCACATTGCTCAGTATGCCGATAAGCCACACTGCCACTGCGATAATGGCAAGAGTCGCTATTACCCGTATTACCCGGTCGAACGTTATGGCGCGTTTGCTGTCAGACATAATTTTTTGTTGTAAAGTTTACCTATAGAATAACTTGGGACATGAAAAAGTTCGAATAGCCGCTTTAATGAACCATCCGGTGATAACCGGTGTTTTAGAAATGAAACTTAATTATAAAAAACACATCATTATGAGTCACGAACAAGAACATGCTCATTGCCATTATGGCGTGAAACTGGGATTTAAGATTGCAAAACTTGTACTTTCAGCGGCTACTGTGGCTGTAGGAGTATTCATGGTTCAGGAAATACATAAGGTGCATCGCGCCATAGAAAAGCACGAACACCGCAAACTCCTCTGACCTCTAATCGAAGCAATCATGATAAAGCGGGTTGGAATCCACTGATTCCGACCCGCTTTGCTGTTACATATGGCGAGATTTTTTCAAGAGGATTAAATCCGACAGTGGGTATAGGTGTGAACAGGCTGAGTCTTTGTTTCGTTAATCATATAAGAGCTTGTTTAAAAATAAACCAAACGGATTTATTAGAATGAATGAAATTGAAATAAAAGAGGGGATGATGAGACTATGGAAAGAGACATTCCATGATTCCGAAGAATATGTGAGACTCGTTTTTGATGCCTTTTTCAATATTGAGATGGTGGAGTATGAAGAGATAGACGGGAATATCGTGGCGGCTTTGCTTGCTGTGCCTTATTATTTCGGCAACAGTAGCCATCAATTGAAAGGTCTTTATTTATGCGGGCTTTCAACTGACCCCGCCTATAGGAAACACGGTATAATGGGAGGTCTGATTGAACGGCTGGCATCAAGGATGAAAAACTCCGGTCATTCATTCATGTTTCTAATTCCGGCTGATGAAGAATTGCAGCGTTATTACCGTGACCGCAGATTTGTCAACGCTTTTTATAGAAGTGTGGAGCGTTTTACATCTTCACATGATTTCGCGCTTGAGAACCTCCATGTGCTAAATAAGGAAGACAGCAGGATAAAGAATATCAAACAGCGGTATTGCGAACGACTTATATGCCGCAGAATATCCTCTGACGAAGAGCTTCCCCTTTCCGAGGCGAGGTTGCTCACGGACTATATCCAGAAGCGAGAAAACTACAGACCAGATTCCTGCCGGCATCTTGGAATCCTTCATACCACATGTGAGCTTATGACAGCCATTAAAGAGTGTTTTGTTTCCGGAGGGCGTATATATTATTGTATCAATTCTGATGATAAGGTTACCGGGGTAGGATTTGTCTATGCCGGGAATGATGAAGTGACAGTGTATTGTCTTCATGTGAGTGACAGGTGCTCCTATTACCGGCTTCTTGGAGAAATAAAAAACGACTACCGGGATCTTGGTCTGAAACTCTATAGCTACCCTATAAGAAATATAATTGGAATAGACAACAAATATTCACCTGCCAGAAATTATGAAGTATACGGCATGGCTCGGATTTTAAATCTTTACGAGATTTTAAAATTTCAGGCAGAGGAGAGGCACGATTTAAAATATTCGATTCTCGTGAAAAATGAAGAAAACAACATTTTGACAAGATTTGTAGCAGAAAACGGGTCTCTGGTGTCAAGTCAACTGAAAACGGATACAGTTTCCCAAAATCAAATTCTGGAAGCGATGGATGATAGGGAAGTGGCATCGATATTGTTTCGCCATCCGGATTCAGATCATATAGTCGAAGAGGTATTGGAAATTCCTCCGTTAGGCGGAAGTATAAACCTTATGCTTGATTGACGATCTATTGTAGAATAATGAAATGATGATTAAATTTACAATGCGATCTCTTCAACTCTTAAAAACATCTAATAAAATCCTCTCAGTTAACCTTACATTTAAATTTAAACAGTTCTTGATAGGAAATAGACAAAAACAGAATAAAAAGATATAAAACAATCCGGATTACAATCTGGAATTGCTTTTTTGTAAATAAGGATAAAGTGTTATATGTTAACATTTTATCCTTATTTTATTGTGTAAATAAGGCTTTGAGAATTGAATATTCCATAATTTGCGGATGAGAATACGAGTTTTTAGTACTCTCGAAAGAAAAGTTGTCAGAAAAAAATAAGGGGCTCATGAAAGCAGGGCAGTGCGTTGATTTAATGCATTTGCAAATTGGTCAAAATGGAACATTTAACAAATAAGTCCAACGGTAGATATCTGGTATTTACCATTTAGAATGTGCGATTGTTAATTTAAGTCTGTAAACCAAGAGGTATATTAATATTGCAAATTACAAACTCAAATCAAGTTTGTAATCGCCAACATATGTAATAAATGTAAATAGATGAAAATTTGAATTGGTTAATAGTGTATAGATGCAAATATTTCATATTAACATCTATTTAGAATTAAAATAAAATGCAATATATCAATAAGATACAATTAAAAATGAAAGTAATATGTTACTTTTAAGCTCATATTAGAGTGTTTGTTGTACACTAATGTCCATTTAAGGCATTAATGGGTTAATACTAAGCTTATTAATATATAACCTCTACATTATTTATAGCATTTTAGTGTAGTATTTTGAATTGTAAATTGCAAAAGTAAAATATCGGTTTCAAAAGTAAAATTCAAAATTTAACTATTTAGAATTTGCAATTTGCAAATAAATAATTAAATTTGCATACTGAATTTAAAAAAATCAAAATCGCCTTATGAATGAGGATAATGTGGCAATTCGTCTAAAAGGGTTCATTGATGAGATGGGTTTGACTAACTCTCAGTTTGCTGACCAATGCGGAATCCCGCGTCCGAGCCTTTCTCAGATACTAACCGGACGAAACAAGAAAATTTCAGATGTTATCGTTGGGCAGATTCATACAGCGTATCCTCGCTTGTCGGTGCTTTGGCTTCTCTTCGGTGAAGGCGACATGCTTGTCGCACCACCCCGCGAGAGTCGCGACGAGGAGAACTTTCCAAATTTATTCAGCGAACAGCCGAATAATCCGCCCAATGTGTCGGAGATTGAAAAATTTTCGAATCTCAACGCCTTAAATGAGGGTAGAAACATAGCTCAATCCCGTATAAATAACGGGAATCAGGTGGATTCAAAAAGTATCGAATTACAAATGGAAATAGAAAAAATGCGTAAAAATCCTCGAAAAGTGGTTCAGATAACCGTTTATTATGATGATTCGACATTTGAAACCTTCTACCCCGGCAAGTAATCGCTTACTGAGAATCATACGGAGGGTGCAAAGCAGGACGAGAATCGTATAGGGATATATATAGTACTTTATTTTGACAGACAACTATGATTGATACAATATTAGAATACAATCGTGAATTTGTTGCAAATCGTGAATTTGAAAAATTCGCCACATCTAAATATCCGGATAAACGGATTGCAATTGTAACCTGCATGGACACAAGGCTGGTGGAATTGTTACCAGCAGCTTTAGGTATAAAGAACGGAGATGTGAAGATGATAAAGAATGCCGGCGGAACCATTACCAATCCGTTTGATTCTACAGTTCGTTCGCTTCTCGTAGCTGTTTATGAGCTTGGTGTCAATGAAATCATGATCATAGGGCATACCAACTGCGGAGTTCAGGGTATGGATGCCAATGAAATGCTTTCTCTGATGCGTGAACGAGGCATTTCGGAGGAGCACATACGCCTTATGGAGCATTGCGGGATAAACCTAAAGGAATGGTTACACGGATTTGAGGAAACGGATGCCGCCGTAGAGGAGACTGTAGACCTCATAAAGAACCACCCTCTTATGCCTGATGACATTACTGTGAGAGGATACATAATGGACTCAGTAACCGGAGAACTGACTGCTCTCTGATAATACGTATCCACATAGTCTGAATCATCTTGAAACGTCATTGCGACATCCTTATTCGTTTAAACGATTTTTGTCAAGGGAATCGAGTCTCTGTCGCATCTTGATTTCCGACGGATTGTTTCCGGGATTCCAGAATTTATAATTCTCAAGACCATCGGGAAGATATTGCTGTTCCACGAAGTTTCCTTCGTAATCATGAGCATATTTATACCCCTTGTGATAACCGAGGTCTGCCATCAGTTTTGTCGGAGCGTTGCGAAGATGCAGCGGCACAGGAAGGTTTCCTGTCCTTTCAACAGTCTCCAGCGCGGCACCGATAGCGGCATATGCAGTGTTGCTTTTGGGAGAGTTTGCAAGATATATGGCGCATTCCGACAATATGATGCGTCCTTCCGGCCATCCTATCTTGTTGAGGGCATCGAATGTGGCGTTTGCAAGCAAAAGAGCATTGGGATTGGCAAGTCCGATATCTTCTGCAGCAACAATCACAAGGCGTCTGGCAATGAAAGCCGGGTCTTCGCCGCCAGCCACCATTCTTGCCAGCCAATAAACGGCAGCATGAGGGTCGCTTCCGCGGATCGATTTGATGAACGCTGATATTATGTCGTAATGCATCTCTCCATTGCGGTCGTAAGCGGCAGGATTCTGCTGCAGGCGTGATGTCACCACATTGTCGTCTATTACCACGGTCTCGTCTTCACCTGTAGACTGCTCGATGAGATCTATTATGTTAAGCAGTTTCCGGGCATCTCCTCCGGCAAACCTGAACAGAGCGTCTTTGGATCTGATGTCGAATTTGCGTGATTTAAGAACCTCATCGTTAGACAAAGCGCGTTCAAGTAGATTTTCCAGATCCACCAGTTCCAGCGGCATGAGAGTGTATACCTGAGCTCTGGAAAGAAGAGGGCGAATCACTTCGAATGATGGATTCTCCGTTGTGGCGCCGATGAGAGTGACTGTGCCTTTTTCCACAGCCCCCAATAATGAATCCTGCTGAGATTTGTTGAACCGATGGATTTCATCGATGAAAAGAATTGGTCTTCCCTTGACAAACATGCTGCGGGCATCCGCCTCGCAACGTGCCAGAATCTCTCGGACCTCCTTTACGCCGGATGTGACGGCACTCAGAGTGTAGAAAGGCACATCGGTCTGCGACGCTATTATCCTTGCCAGCGTTGTCTTTCCCACCCCGGGAGGTCCCCACAGGATAAAAGAATTAACCCTCCCGGTCTCGATCATACGTCGTATGATTCCGTCCGGACCTACAAGATGTGTCTGTCCTATATAATCGTCAAGAGACTTTGGCCTCAGTCTTTCGGCAAGGGGTATATTCGTCATATATCAGCGTGTCAGTTTGGCAATCAGAGCATCGCGGTCGAGCTCCTCAAAATTATTTACAACCATATCGCAATAAGGTTCGATAACGGATGCCGGCAAAGTGCCGGCAATGCCTGTCACATATGCCCCGGAGGCTCTGCCGGCTTTCACGCCCTGAAGGGAATCTTCAAATACCACACAGTTCTTCGGATCGGCTCCAAGCAGGTTTGCCGCCAGAATGTAGCCTTCAGGATCCGGTTTGGATCTTGTGATCCGGTCTGCGGTGACCAGTTCCGTCATCATACCCTCCAGTTCAGGTATTTCCTCACGGAGGTGTTCCATTTTTTTGTTGTCGCTGCTTGTCACCAGTGCCCTTGGAATATCCATGGCTATAAGCCATTCTACGAACTCTTTTGCACCCGGAAGCCATTTATAGCTCATTTGCGCCTCAAGTTCGTGAAGCGTAGCCCTGACACTATCCCCGAGTCCGGCAGCGGCATAATGCGTGGCAATAATGTTGTCGAGAGTCATACCTTTTATCCTGTGCGCGAGGTCGGGATATTGAGAAGGGAAGCGACGGTTTACCTCGCTCCATACTTTGGTATATTCGCTTTCGCTGTCGATCAGGACACCGTCAAGGTCGAACAGAACTCCGATAGATTTCATTTATCCTGGTTTTAAATGCACTTTATAATACAAAATTAGTCAAATTTGTCAAATAATGAGTAATTTTGTTATTTGAAAGTATGGAGTTGTTCCAAATATCGGACTTATCAGATGATTCAAGATATAAACATGCGTGTGTCACCTCGTGTGGCGGGAGAGCAGAAACTGCTTTCCGAGACAATCGCACGCCAGCTCAGACTATCGCCTTCGGATATCAATTCGTGGAGAATAACGAGGCGTTCTATCGATGCGCGAAAACGCAACGTGCTTGTAAACCTTAGTGTACGTGTGGCAACAGGTGATGACTTGGAGATTTCTCCAGACCTGAAGCCTGCATCGTTCAAGGTCATCAAGCCTGAATCTCCAAGAATAGTGATTGTAGGTGCCGGACCTGCCGGTCTTTTCGCAGCTCTTAAGGCTGTGACATACGGAATATGTCCAGTTCTGATAGAACGGGGACGCGATGTGGATTCTCGTCGCCTTGACATAGCGGCGATAAGCAGAGAAAAGAAAATCAATCCTGTCTCGAACTATTGCTTCGGAGAGGGTGGAGCCGGAGCCTACAGCGATGGCAAACTCTTTACACGCAGTAAGAAGAGAGGGAATGTGGAGGAAGTTTTACAGCTTCTTGTGCAACATGGTGCACATCCTGACATTCTTGTAGACGCTCATCCTCATATAGGGAGTGATTGTCTGCCGCATGTTATCAAAAGCATGCGCACAACTATTATCGGCTATGGAGGTGATGTCCGTTTCGAGACGCGAGCCGATTCTCTCATAATAGAAGATGGCTGCTGCAAGGGTGTTGTCACTGACGCGGGCGAGGAGATTCGCGGGGATGCTGTGATCCTCGCCACCGGTCATTCCGCACATGATACATTCCGTCGTCTTCATTCCTCAGGAGTGCTGATGGAGGCTAAAGGCATAGCCGTGGGAGTGCGTCTTGAGCATCCGCAGGTTCTTATCGACCGCCTTCAGTATCATTCTGAATCTGGTCGCGGAAAGTATCTTCCTCCCGCGGAATATAATTATGTGACGCAGGTGGAGGGAAGAGGCGTATATTCCTTCTGTATGTGTCCCGGAGGAGTGGTCGTGCCTGCGGGAAGTGCGGAGGGAGAGCTCGTGGTCAATGGCATGTCGGCGTCCGCCCGCTCCGGAGAACGTGCCAATTCAGGAATGGTTGTGGAGATACGTCCCGGAGATTTTCCCGAATACGAAGAACTGGGAGCTTTAGAGATTCTGCAGCTTCAGGAAGATATGGAGAGGAAATTTTATGAGGAATCGGGAAATTCAATAAACGCCCCCGCCCAGAGAATGAAAGACTTTACCGATGGGAAAGTCTCGACTTCACTGCCGAAGACCTCATATGCCCCCGGCATCCATCCTGTTGACTTCAACAGGCTTTTTCCACCCTTCATATCATGGCGACTCCGCGAAGGGTTCAAGGACTTCGGCCGTAAATGTCCGGGGTTTCTGACCAATGAGGCAATACTTCTGGGACTTGAATCGCGCACCTCATCTCCGGTGAGACTGCCTCGTGACAAAGAGACGCTCGAGCATGTGGCGATTCCGGGATTATATCCGGCAGGCGAAGGCGCAGGTTATGCCGGCGGAATAGTCTCGGCTGCAATTGATGGAATAAGGTGTGTGGAGCAGTTCGTAAAGAAAAACAAACAATAGAATATGTCGACAATTTTAAATATAGAAACCTCAGGTAAAATCTGTTCTGTTGCCCTGACACGAGAAGGTGTTCTGGAGTTCGATCTTGAGAACAGGGAAGGCATGAAACATGCCGAGGTACTTGCTCCTTTTGTGGAGCGTGCAATGGAAGAGGTAAAAAGGAAAGAATGGAAACTTGATGCAGTTGCGGTCAGTATAGGTCCCGGGTCATATACCGGTCTGAGAATAGGGCTTTCGCTGGCAAAGGGGCTTGCATTCAGTCTTGGAGTGCCGCTGATTGGAGTGAGCACTCTGAAGATACTGGCCGTCAAAGCAATGTTCCGTAATTTCAATTTTACCGGAGAAGAGATACTTGTGCCTATGATTGACGCCCGGAGGATGGAAGTTTTTACTGGCGCCTATGATTTTGCACTGAATGCTGTGGCAGGTCCGGGTCCGATGATTCTGGATTCCGAGTCATACGCTGGATTGCTTGCCGAAAAGGAAGTATGGTTTATGGGAGACGGGGCGGGAAAGGCGAAAGATGTTATTGACTCTCCCAATGCACATTGGATGGAAGATCTATACCCTATGGCGAAAGACATGCTTGCGCTCTCGGAGAAAGCATTGAGGGAGAAAGACTTCCTTGACATCGCATATTCGGTTCCCGAATATCTTAAAGAATACCAGACGACGGTAGCCAGACCCAGAATATAGCGGATGTGACGCGGGTGGCAGATAGCCGCGCCAAATAACATAAAGGTTTAAAGACGATAATGATATATTTTCGGTAAAAATTGTTATCTTTGTAGAATAAACCGGTTGCGGACATGTAGAGAATCAACTGCATGTGTGACGTTTTTTAACAGTTTCATGCCAATAATAAATATGATACCTTATAATACGGATCTCAAACCCATTACCCTTCCTGAGTTCGGAAGAAACGTGCAGGGAATGGTTGATTATTGTGTTTCCATACCTGACAGAGAAGAGCGCACGAAGTGTGCGTTCGCCATAGCGGATATAATGGCAAACCTTTTCCCGGGACTTGTGGGAGAGGGGCGTGACTACTCCCAGATATGGGATCAGATCAACATCATGTCCCGTTTTCAACTTGATATAGATTTTCCGTGTGATGTCGTAACGGCAGACCGTCTGAATCCAAAACCCGAAAAAATACCATATACCTCATCCCCAATGCGTTATCGCCATTATGGCAAGAGCATCGAAAAGATGATAGAGAAAGTTGCCGATATGGAGGATGGTGAAGAAAAGGATGTGTTGATTTCGCTGATTGCGCATCATATGAAGAAGCTCATGCTTATTCATAACAAGGAGGGGGTTGATGACGCGAAGATTCTAAAAGATCTGAGAGAATATTCCTGCGGAAAGATTGATCTTGACCCTCAGACTTATCTATTGCATGAATTTAAGGAAGCGGTTCCTGTGGGCCAGACAAAAAGTAAAAAGAAGAAAAAATGAGCAGTTTTATAGTGGAGGGGGGGCATCGCCTTTGTGGAGAGATCAGTCCCAAAGGTGCCAAGAACGAGGCATTGGAGGTGATTTGTGCCACACTTCTCACTGAAGAGAAGGTGACAATTTCCAATCTGCCTCGTATTCTTGATGTCACAAACCTGATAAATCTCTTGGCGGAGATGGGGGTAAAGGTCAATTATCTTGATGAGTCAACCTGTGAGTTTCAGGCAGACGATATAGATATTGAATATATCCGAACTCCGGAATATAGAAAGAAGGCAGCTTCATTGAGAGGGTCGGTCATGATTCTGGGACCGCTTGTGGCAAGATTCGGTCATGCCGTTCTTCCGAAGCCGGGTGGTGACAAAATCGGTCGCCGCCGTCTTGACACTCATTTTTACGGACTTCAGAAACTCGGTGCGGCATTCGAATATGTCACAGAAGAGGGTCTTTACAGGATTTCCGCTCCGGACGGACTTAAAGGAGACTATATGCTTCTTGACGAGGCATCAATAACCGGAACAGCAAACATTGTGATGGCGGCGGTGCTTGCCAAGGGAACTACAACCGTTTACAATGCCGCCTGCGAGCCATACATTCAGCAGTTGTGCAAGATGTTGTGCCGCATGGGTGCGAAGATAGATGGAATCGGCTCAAATCTGCTTACAGTGCATGGCGCAGAGCGTATTGGAGGTGCGAATCACCGCTTATTGCCTGACATGATAGAAGTCGGCAGCTTTATAGGTATGGCGGCAATGACCGGGTCCGATCTTCTTCTAAAGAATGTAGGTTACGGAGATCTTGGTCTTATGCCTGAGATATTCGAGAGAATTGGGGTTCATCTCGAGGTGGAGGGTGATGATATCAGAATCGACCAAAAAGAGATATACGAGATTGAGAATTTCATCGATGGCTCCACGCTGACTATCGCAGATGCGCCGTGGCCGGGGTTGTCTCCGGACCTGATAAGCATTTTTCTGGTGGTCTGCACTCAGGCAAAGGGGAGTGTGCTGATACATCAGAAGATGTTTGAGAGCCGTCTCTTCTTTGTGGACAAACTGCTGGACATGGGTGCCAGAATAATCCTTTGCGACCCGCATAGGGCAGTGGTGATCGGCTCCGGACACTTCAACAGTCTACGGGCAACCGACATGGTCTCGCCCGACATACGTGCCGGAATCGCTATGCTGATAGCGGCAATGGGAGCAAAGGGCACAAGCAGGATACAGAATATCGGTCAGATTGACCGTGGTTATGAAAATATCGACAGTCGACTGAACCGACTTGGCGCGAAAATCATTAGAATAGATGATTGACAAAGAAAAACTGGTTGAAATAGGGAAGTTCCAGAAAACCCACGCACTGAAGGGGGAGCTTAACGCTATTCTTGATATTCCTGAAGAATATGTGAAGGATGGCAATCCGCTCATTATAGAGACTGACGGAATCCCGGTGCCTTATTATGCGGAATCAATACGCGGAAAAGGAACTACGTCCTTTCTGATAAAACTCGAGGGGGTTGACAGCGTGGAGGATGCCGCGGAATTTGTAAACAGTGCGATTCTTGTTCCACGCGATGAGCTTCAGGATTATGTAGGCGATGTGATGCTTGAGGATGATCTTGAAGGCTTCAAGGTTATCGACAGGCTTGAGGGAGAGATCGGGACACTTGAATTTATTGATGACACAACTGAAAATGAACTCATGGTCGTGCGCACTCCGGATGATGAAGAGATTTATATTCCCCTCGCAGACGAATTTATCATAGACATAAATGAGGAAAGAAGGGAGATTCACACCTCTTTGCCGGAAGGGCTTGTTTCCCTGAATAAATCAGAGGATTAATGATTCAGTGCGATGCACTAAACAGTGAAATCGTCTTGACTTATTTTTCTTGATATCAGCAAGATATTTCCGAGGTGGTTTCTCCACTCGAAGAGCCGGAAACTTAAGACTGGCGGTGATTAGAGGGGTCAAAACAACCGGAAAGATCCGATGAGGCTGAGAAAAGAATCAACGACATAATTATTCAAACTTTAGTAAATAAGTCAAGACGAGTTCAGTTTCTTTGAATACAACAGACATATAATATGAGCGAATTGATGAAATATGACGAGGATGACGCTATCAGATTCATCCGAGAGACATTGCCGGCGCAGGTAAGCGAGCTTTATGATGATGACGATATACTTTACGTTATCGACATAATATGGGATTGGTATGAGAAAAACGGTTATCTGAAAATAGATGCCGGAGTGACAGAAGAGGAGGAACTCGATATAGCCAAGCTTTCAGCATTTGTGGCAAAAGAAATCAGAAAAGACGGCGAAGTCGTGATGGATCCTGAAGACATCAACCTTATAGTGAAAGGAGAACTTGAATATGAGGAATCAATTGAAGATATTTTCTAAAGCGCTGCTCTCTGCTGCTATATCCATTTCTGCGTTAGCAGCGAGGGGAGAGACTGCCCTTCAGCGTATCGATGCTCTTGACGAGATGTCGTTCCGCGAGATGATAAACAGTGTCGGGCTTGATGGAAAAAGTGCAGATCTGATACGTAAGTTCCAGGAGAAAGAGGGTAGAAACCGTCTCTATAATAAAGAATATAACGCGAAAAATTCATCGATGGTGGAGACATACCGCAACAAGGAAGTGCTGCTGATAACCATTCCGGCATCGAAGCTTTTCGCACCCAATGAGGTGGAGGTTAGGAAAGAGGCGGCATCGTTGCTTGCACCGTTAAAACGCTATCTGCGCGAGCCGGATATGTATAGGGTTCTTCTCGTCATGCACACTGACAATACAGGATCCGAGAAATATCGCGAGCATATAACGGAGGAGCGTTCCACGGCGTTGTTCGACTGGTTCGTGAAAGAAGGATGTGACACCCGTTATCTTTTCTCCTACGCGTATGGTGATGATATGCCGCTTGTAGAGAACAATTCTCTGACCAACCGTGAGAGGAACCGCCGCCTTGAGGTTTATCTCGTGCCAGGCACAAAAATGCTTGAGCAGGCAAAAAAAGGAAGAATCGTATTTTAACCGGAGATAGCCGCCCCAAATTTAACTTTTATTTTTAAACAGCTTCTAAAAATAATTACCCAGAATGAATAAGAAAAGAATAGCGATAGTAGGATATGGCAACATTGGCCGTTACTCGCTTGAGGCAATAGAGACAGCTCCCGATTTCGAGATTGCGGGCATAGTTCGCCGTAATCCGGCTGACAGAGAAGATATACCGGCAGAGATTCCGGTTGTAGGATCAATCAAAGAACTGCAGAACGTGGACGTGGCGATTCTTGCAACTCCGACACGCAGTGTTGAAGAGCATGCAAAGGAGATTCTTGCCATGGGTATCAATACGGTGGATTCATTCGACATCCACGGTCAGATTCCCGAACTGCGCAAGCGTCTTGATGAAGCCTCGAAGGCTGGAAACGCAGTCAGCGTGCTGTCGGCAGGATGGGATCCGGGAAGCGATTCCGTGGTGCGTGCATTGCTTGAGGCTATTGCTCCCAAGGGGATCACATATACGAATTTCGGTCCCGGAATGAGTATGGGACATACTGTGGCTGTAAAATCAAAAGAGGGAGTGAAAGACGCACTTTCCATGACAATACCGTTGGGAACAGGCATACACCGCCGCATGGTATATGTAGAGCTTCTTCCCGGCTATGAGCTTGCTGTTGTGGCAAAGAGTATCAAGGAAGATCCCTATTTCGCATCAGACGAGACACATGTCATTGCCGTGGAGAGCGTTGATGCGCTCAAGGATGTCGGTCATGGTGTGAATATGGTGCGCAAGGGAGTGTCGGGAAAGACACACAGCCAGCGTTTCGAATTCGACATGGCGATAAACAACCCGGCACTCACAGCCCAGATACTTGTGGCTTGTGCACGTGCCTCGTTCCGTCTGTCGCCAGGTTGCTACACAATGATAGAGATTCCGGTTATCGACCTTCTGCCTGGTGAGCGTGACCAATGGATCAAGCTTGTCTGATACAGAAAACAGACTAAGACATAAAAAGGCGTCACTTGTTACATAACAAGTGACGCCTTTTTTTCTCTGGGGTTTCACACCACTGTCATTTTGTGAGTTTGCGGTATCTTATGCGGTGCGGGGTGTCGATGCCGCCGTCACGCTTCTTCTTGAACTCCTCATATTCTGAGTATGATCCTTCGAAATAAGTGACCTGACTGTCTCCTTCAAATGCAAGGATATGTGTGGCGATACGGTCCAGGAACCAACGGTCGTGGCTCACTACGACAGCACAGCCTGCAAAGTTCTCAAGACCTTCCTCAAGCGCGCGGAGTGTGTTGACGTCAATATCATTGGTCGGCTCGTCGAGAAGCAGAACATTTCCTTCCTCTTTAAGTGCCATTGCAAGGTGGAGACGGTTGCGCTCACCGCCGGAAAGAACACCGATTTTCTTTTCTTGATCAGCACCGGTGAAATTGAATTTGCTCAGGTAAGCGCGGGCGTTCATGTCTCTGCCACCCATACGGAACGACTCCACTCCCTGAGAAATAACCTCGTATACGCTCTTTTCGGGAGATAGATCCTTGTGGTTCTGATCAACATACGCGATCTTTACGGTCTCACCAACTTCAAACTCACCTGCATCCTGACGTTCCTGCCCCATTATCAGACGGAAGAGTGTAGTCTTTCCTGCTCCGTTAGGTCCTATCACTCCGACAATACCGTTAGGAGGCAACATAAAGTTGAGGTCGGTAAACAATGCCTTGTCATCATACGCCTTGGCAAGATGTTTGGCTTCGATCACCTTGTTGCCGAGACGCGGACCGTTGGGAATATAGATTTCAAGTTTCTCCTCGCGTTCTTTCTGGTCTTCGTTCATCAGCCGGTCATAGCTTGACAGACGAGCCTTTCCTTTTGCCTGGCGCGCCTTGGGAGCCATACGTACCCATTCAAGCTCGCGTTCCAGAGTCTTGCGGCGTTTGCTTGCCTGTTTCTCTTCCTGAGCCATGCGTTGTGTCTTTTGGTCGAGCCATGAAGAATAGTTTCCTTTCCATGGTATACCTTCGCCTCTGTCAAGTTCAAGAATCCATCCTGCCACATGGTCAAGGAAATAACGGTCGTGTGTCACGGCTATGACTGTGCCCGGATATTGCTGAAGATGTTGCTCAAGCCAGTCAATCGATTCTGCATCAAGGTGGTTGGTAGGCTCGTCGAGAAGCAGGATATCGGGTTGCTGGAGCAGCAGACGGCAGAGAGCCACACGGCGTTTCTCACCACCGGAAAGCACAGCGATTTTTTTGTCATCCGGCGGACAACGGAGAGCATCCATGGCGCGTTCGAGCTTATTGTCGATGTTCCAGGCATCGGTAGCATCCAACTTGTCCTGAATCTCTGCCTGACGTGCAATGAGCTTATCCATAGCGTCCGGGTCTTCAAGCACAGCTGGGTCTGCGAAAGCGTTGTTAACCTCATCGTATTCCTTAAGAAGATCCATTATGGACTGAACACCTTCCTGCACAACCTCTTTAACTGTTTTCTCCGGATCAAGTTTCGGTTCCTGCTCAAGATATCCCACACTGTAGCCGGGAGAGAAAACAACGTTTCCCTGGTAGCTCTTGTCTAACCCGGCGATTATTTTGAGCAGGGTAGACTTTCCGGAACCGTTAAGACCGATAATGCCTATTTTTGCTCCGTAGAAGAAAGAGAGATATATGTTTTTTAGAATCTGTCGTTGCGGAGGGATAATCTTACTGACTCCCACCATTGAGAAAATAATTTTTTTGTCGTCAGCCATGTTCTTTTTCGTTATTTGGAAGTTTGAATCATAAGAGAGAGTAGAAATAGTGAATCAGACAGTCTCAGCGAGTTTTTGCCGAAACCGTGCGATAGTCGCATTTCACCTTTCCCCTGGAGAGGTTATTGAGTTTATTGCGTACCATCTGTTTGCGTATAGGGGAGATACGGTCGGTATATACAGTGCCGAGTAGATGGTCGAACTCATGCTGGATTATACGGGAGAGGAATCCGGTGAATTCCTTTTCATGCTCGACGAAATTCTCGTCAAGCCAATTGAGACGCACATGTTCTGTTCTCTTCACGTTCTCGGACATTCCCGGCAACGAGAGGCAACCTTCGTTGCGTCCCACAGGCTCCATGTCCTCGATCACCTCAAGTTCGGGGTTGATCAGACACATCTTGGAATCTTTGCATTCAGGAAATTCATCGCCAAGCACGCTACCGTCAATTACAATCAGACTGATTGATTTGCCAATCTGAGGAGCGGCGAGTCCTACACCTTCAGTGAAATACATAGTTTCCCACATATCCCTGATCAGTTTGTCAAGACCGGGATAATCCTTTCCTATATCTTCCGTCTCCTTGCGGAGCACCGGATGTCCATATAAATATACAGGTAATACCATCTTTAATATTTTATTGCAAAAATAGTGAAAAATCAGCGGTTTTGCAAGTATTCGGTGAGTATGAGCACCGCCGACATCTCGTCTGCTCTCCCTTTCTCTCTCCGCTGGCTTTTGCTGAAACCGGCGGCAAGCATCTCCCTGTGAGCGATTACCGAAGTAAACCTCTCGTCGCGGCGTATCACTCTCATTTCCGGCATCTCGCGTGACAGACGCTTCAGGAATGGCTCGATATATCGTGCGGATTCCGAAGGCGAGCCGTCCATCTGACGCGGTTCGCCGACTATTATCATCTCTACGTTTTCCTGGGAACAATAATCTTTGATGAAATCCATCAGATTGTGGGTAGGGACAGTAGGAAGACCGTTGGCAATAATCTGGAGCGGATCTGTTACAGCCACACCGCAACGTTTTCTGCCATAGTCTATAGCAATGATTCTTGACATAAACAGCTTCTTGATTGTTTTAAGCTTCCTGATTGTTTTAAAAGTAAAGTTACAAAAAAATCTCCAATAACAGAGACTTTGCTGTCCCGGTTATCGGAGATTCTTCTCTTTTATATCGACTTCAGGATTTCCCTATGGCTTGTGGTATCCGCATTTGGGGCATACCCCTTCTTCGGTCAGTGCGATTCCGCACAGAGGACACCGCTCAATATTCGTTGAAGGATTGTATTCCTGAGAGGCGGCATTGTCACCGCTGGTGAAAGTTATCTTGCAGATGCGCAATTTGTCTTTCAGCAGGTTGTAAACTATTTTTATCATACCCTCTACAGTCATAGTCTCTTTGGTAACCACAATTCTCGCGTCAGGATATGCAGTGGCGAGTTCGGTTTCGAAAGCCGGTCCTTTCAGCAGATTCTGGGGGTGTCCGTTGAGAATTCCTTGCTGTTCGTATACTCCGAGTATTGCGGGAAGTATCGGGTCATCTTCTCTTAAAACAAGAGCGTGGTCGAAATTTTTCAACACATCCCATGCAGTCTTTTTTATCTCGTTACACGGAAAAACCATATTGACACCCTCATTAATTGAGTCTTCTACTTCAATGGTAAGAGTTCCGGTGTGTCCGTGGAGATACTGCGCCTCGCCTTTGAAACCATAAAAACGGTGGGCGTACTGTAATGTGAATGATGTGATGCTTTTCATAGCAGGTAACTGTTTTTTAGTTATACTTGAGTTATAAATGTAAGAAACTGTAGTCAATATGACTTTAGTTTCTAAGACAGTTTGCCGATTTGCTTGAATTCTGTTTTTTGTCTTTATCGGCAAAGGATTCTTTTATTTCAACAAGGCATATATAGTTCAGGTTCGGAATTAAAAGTTAACAAATCAAAAAACGCACCGTAAGCTGTCAGATCCGATATTTTAGAATTAATGATTAGTCATAAAGAGCGCAGTATTTTGTCAATGCACTTTTTTACTCTGCACCGGGATGGACTATAGGTTTAAAAAAGAAGAGAGGGCGAAGAAATATGACTCCGTCCTCTCTTGAATTGTCTTGAATAGATGATTATTTGCCGAAATAGCGGTCGTAAAGACCTTTGAAGCCGCGACCGTGGCGGGCTTCGTCTTTTGCCATTTCATGAACGGTGTCATGGATGGCATCGAGGTTCTGGGCTTTTGCATTCTTGGCAATGCGCATCTTGTCGGCATTGGCTCCTGCCTCAGCGTGCATTCTCTTCTCAAGGTTGGTCTTGGTGTCCCAGACCATGTCGCCGAGAAGCTCTGCAAATTTAGATGCGTGTTCTGCCTCTTCCCATGCATAGCGTTTGAAAGCCTCTGCGATTTCGGGATAACCTTCACGGTCTGCCTGACGAGACATTGCAAGATACATGCCTACCTCTGTGCATTCACCCATGAAGTGTGTATTGAGGTCTTTTATCATTTCAGGGTCAGTACCCTTTGCAACACCGATTTCATGTTCAGTTACAAACTGAAGAAGCTCATCGGCGTTCATCTCTTTGAATTTAGACTGTGGTGCGCCACACTGGGGGCATTTTTCGGGTGCAGTCTCACCCTCTGCTATATAACCACAGATGGTGCAAATCCATTGTTTTGCCATAATTGTCAATTATTTTAAAGTTAGAAAGTTTCAGAACAGTTTCTTATATTATATCAATATATTCATTCAGACTGTTCCTATGTTATAACAACGATAAGGTGTTTTTTATTATTCGGACAATGAAAAATGTTTGAAAATTTTATCCGTTTTTACTAATTTTGTATTCGTGAAAAGAAAAATCGAGATAACATCAGTGCTTGAGGATTACGTGGCGCGGAGTCTTAGACGTGCTGGAATAAAAAAAGTCATCGCCGGGGTAAGCGGGGGTGCTGATAGTACTGCATTGCTTCTGGCTCTTCAATCCTCAGGAGTGGAGGTTATCGCGATTCATTGCAATTTCCATCTCAGAGGAGATGAAAGCATGCGAGACCAGCATGCCGTGGAATCTTTATGCCATAGAAATGGAGTCCTTTTGAAAAAAGTGGATTTCGATGTAGAGGCATTCCGGGAGAATAAAAATATTTCAATAGAGATGGCATGTCGGGATTTGCGGTATGACGTTTTCAGGAAAGAGTTACATGATTCCGGAGCTGACAGAATTGCCGTGGCGCATAATGCCGATGACAACGTAGAGACTCTTTTCCTTAATCTTTTCAGGGGATCCGGAGTGACGGGCCTGCGGGGCATGCTGCCTGACACAGGGGAACTTATCCGTCCGCTTCTTTGTTTCCCCCGTAAAGAGATTGAGGCCTATCTTAGCGAAAAGGGGGAGGAGTATGTAGTTGATTCCACAAATCTTGTGTCGGACTATCGGCGTAACTTTCTTAGGAATGAGATTATTCCACTGATTGAAACGCGCTGGCCCGGTGTGAGAAAAACAATTTCCACAACCATCAAGAACCTTCAGGGGGAGGAACGTGTTTTAAAATGGGTTCAGGACGAATTGATAGCAGAGGCGGATTTTCTGTCAATGCAATCCATATTCGATGCGCCCGACCGATTCTGGCTGATTTACCGCTTTGCCTCGGCACACGGAGCCACGCGAGATATCGCGCTTGAAATTTTTGATGTGTTCGAGAAAAAGGGCGGACAGCAGACAATTGTAGGCAAAAGTTGGAAATCCGGACAAGGTAGACTGGTTTTCAGCATGAAAGGGTTGAATTACATGGCTTGAATCGACATATTGATTTGCATATAAAAAAATTAATTGTTAAATTTGCGATGTCAAAAGACCCCGGCTGTCGGTTAAATCCGTTTTTCAATGCTTCAGTCCGGGTATTTCCCGATAAATCCTATTAAATTTTTTACTTTCATCGTTTCATCCCCGAGTATTTCACTGATATTCCAGATTGCGCAGTGTTGATTATAGTTTGAATAGTGGCTCATATGGATCACTCAAAGGGGTAAACGTGAAAACAGGATATAGAATCTTATGTATAGTTACGAAGAACTTATGAACATGGATGAGACAAGACTCAGAGAGCTTGCGTCTTCCATGGGAATGAAAAAAACAACTTCCGCAGATCAGCAGGAATTGGCTTATTATGTCATTGACAGTGAGTCGGAGAATACTGCCAAGGAAGCTGTAGCCAAAAACGCGGCAAAATCAAAAATTGCCAAAGAGAAGACACCTAAAGAGAAAAAAACGCGTGCGAAACGTGTTTCCAAGAAAGAACCTCAGCCTGACGCCGCGCCTTCGGCAGAGAGTGTGACGGAGAATGCCGAAATTGCGAATGACACTGCTGCGGCTACAGATGCTCCCGCGCCTAAAAAGAGGGGCCGCAAACCCAAAGTGAAGGTAGAGGAGCCGTCTGAGACTGTTGAAGTTCAGGCAGAAGTCACTGTGACTGAAAGCGATAAGGAAGGCAATCGCAAAAAAGCACCGGCTGAACTGGTGCATGATACATTGCCCATGGTAATGCCTGAAACAGAATCACCTTTATCTGCGGATATAAATGAACCTGCATCGTCAAAGAACGATCAGGAGGAATCCATAGTATCTCCGTTATCGGAAGTCAATGAAACCGAAGGTATCGAATCTGCGCCAAATTCCGATCACAAAGTATTCATATCGCCTAAGGCAAAGGAAAAACCCTCACTTGACGCTTTTTTTTCCAATGCAAAGCGCCGCACGTTCGTACCTCGCTCTCAGCGTGAGATACAGGAAGCGGAGAAGGCAGCGGCTGTAGCACCCATCATCATTGCTGATCCGGCTCCTGTCAAGCCTCTTTCTCCGAAGATGCAGAAGCATCTGACAAAGAAACAGCGTATGCAGCAGCGTCAGCTTGAGAAGCAGAACAATGCACGTCAGCCGGAGACGAGCTTCGACTTTGACGGCATTCTGACAACAGTAGGAGTGCTTGAAGTAATGCCCGACGGCTATGGTTTCCTTCGCTCCAGCGATTACAATTATCTGGGAAGTCCGGATGATGTGTATGTGTCTCAGCAGCAGATCAAAGATTTCGGTCTCAAGACAGGAGATGTAGTGGAGGGTGGAATCAGACCTCCGAGACAGGGTGAAAAATACTTCCCTTTGTGCAGAGTCGAGTCTATCAACGGTCTGTCACCCGAGGTGATACGCGACAGAGTACCGTTCGAGCATCTTGTGCCTCTCTTTCCTGAAGAAAAGTTCAACCTAACAGCCGGAAGGTCAGGTAATATCTCAACCCGTGTTGTCGATATGTTCGCACCAATAGGCAAAGGACAACGAGCGCTGATCGTTGCTCCTCCGAAGACGGGTAAGACGATTCTTCTAAAGGATATTGCCAATGCAATCGCTGCAAACCATCCCGACACATATATAATCATGCTTCTGATCGATGAGCGTCCTGAGGAAGTGACGGATATGGCGCGCAGTGTGAATGCGGAAGTGATAGCCTCAACATTCGACGAGCCGGCGGAACGCCACGTAAAGATTGCCGGTATCGTTCTGGAAAAGGCAAAACGTCTTGTAGAGAGCGGTCATGATGTGGTCATCATGTTGGACTCCATCACGCGTCTTGCACGCGCCTACAACACAGTGAGTCCGGCATCGGGCAAAATACTTTCCGGTGGTGTTGATGCCAATGCGCTTCAGAAACCGAAGAGGTTCTTCGGTGCTGCCCGCAACATCGAAAACGGTGGTTCACTTACAATCATAGCCACAGCTCTCACGGAAACTTCATCAAAAATGGATGAAGTGATTTTCGAGGAGTTCAAGGGCACCGGCAACATGGAACTTCAGCTTGACCGCAAACTTTCCAACAAACGGATCTTCCCTGCAGTCGACATCATCGCATCTTCTACCCGCCGTGATGATCTGCTGTTGAGTGCGGAAACACTCAACAGGATGTGGATTGTGCGCAATTATCTTGCCGACATGACATCTCTTGAAGCTATGGAATTCATAAAGAAGCGTATGGAGATGACACGCAACAATGAGGAATTGCTGCTTACAATAGACAAGTAAAACAAATGCCGGAAACATGAATACTTTCGGTAGAAATATCAGGCTTACGACTTTCGGAGAAAGTCACGGGCCGGCGATGGGGGGCATTCTCGACGGAATGCCCTCGCGCGTACATATAGATATTGCAAGAATACAGGATGATCTCGACAGACGTGCTCCCGGACGTATGCCGAATACCTCACAGCGTCATGAGCCGGATAAGGTGGAATTGCTTTCAGGATTGTCGCCGGACGGGCTTACCTGGGGTTCTCCCATAGGTTTTATAATACGTAACCGAGACCAGCGATCGGAAGACTATCTTTCATACGAGAGTAAGTTCCGTCCCAATCATGCTGATTATACGTATCATGCGAAATATGGGATTCATGACTTCCGTGGCGGAGGACGGGCGAGTGCGCGAGAAACAGTTTCATGGGTTGCCGCCGGCGCCATATGCCGTCAGTGGCTCGAGACATTCGGCATAACTGTTTCCGCACGTCTTGTGGAAACAAATGACATAGGGGAAACAGCCGGGAGCGGCGACAGCACAGGAGGTATCGTCGAAGGTCTGATAGAGGGTCTGCCGGCAGGAATCGGGGAGCCGGTATTCGACAAACTGTCGGCACGTCTTGCCTCGGCAATGATGACAATCAATGCCGCCAAGGCTTTCGAGTATGGAGATGGCTTCAGGGCTTCCGCAATGAAAGGTAGCGAATGTCTCGACACTCCATATCTAAATAAGGAACTGAACAAGGTGTGTTTCCGCAATAATCACTCCGGAGGCATACAGGGAGGCATATCCAACGGAATGCCTGTAAATTTCAAGGTATATTTCAAACCGACTCCTACGCTGATGAAACAGGTTGTCTCGATTGATGCGAGTGGCAACGATGTGGTGATTGAGCCGAAAGGGAGACATGATCCCTGTGTGGCGGTACGGGCAGTACCTGTGGTCGAGGCCATGGCATTGCTTACGGTGGCAGACCTGATGAAAAGCCGCATAGACTGAAACCGCCCCCGGTTTATAAAACACCCTTCTATAAAAGTTGAAAGTAAACACGCTTTTAGTAAATGTATTATACAGACTTCTCGACATATATGCAACGGAAATTTCCCGGAGAAAAAGTGCAGAAAATTTCTGTCAACGCCGGCTTCTCCTGTCCCAACCGCGATGGCACAATCGGCACAGGTGGATGCATATATTGCGATAACTCTTCATTCACCCCCGGGTATTGCTTCAGACATAAGGATATTGCCTCGCAACTTAATGCAGGAAAAGATTTTTTTGCCGGGAAATACCCTAAGATGAAATATCTTGCCTATTTTCAATCATTCAGCAATACCTTCGGAAGGTCTGTCGATGAACTTGAAGCAATGTATAGAGAAGCGATGGGCGTTGAAGGAATTGTAGGACTGATTATCGGCACGCGCCCCGACACATTGCCGGACAAGGTTGTCGATATGCTTGCGAGGCTTAACGAAGAAATGCCGGTTATTGTTGAACTGGGTGCGGAGTCAAGCCATGATTCAACACTCGCGCTTATCAACAGAGGGCATAGCTGGCATGATGTGGAGGATGCTGTATTGCGACTCAGCCGGAAGGGGATCTCCGTGGGGCTGCACCTCATCGCCGGTTTGCCAGGAGAAAACCAAGAAATGATTCTTCAGACAGTGAAGAGGGCAGTGGCATTGCCGATCGAGTCAATAAAGTTACATCACCTTCAGGTCTTGCGAAATACAAGTCTTGAAGAGCTTATAAATGACGGGAAAGTGGAGGTCAGCCCTTTTGAAGTTGAAAATTATATTGATTTATGCATAAAAATCATTAATTTAGTGCCGCAGAATATCGCTATCGAGAGATTTCTGGCAAGTTCTCCCCCTGAAAAAGTGGTTATGCCCAAGTGGGGACTAAAGAATTATGAGTTTACTAATATGTTGAACAAGAGACTCCGATCCGGCAAAGACTGAATCGGACTTATAATAGAAAAAAGAAAATTTGAAAATTTTTAGGATATGAAGAAATTGATTATTGCGGCAGCCGCCGCTATTGTTGCTCCGATGTCAGCATCGGCAGATGTGAGTGTAAAGTTTCCAGAGGGTAAAGCGGATTCCGTATATACGGTGGAGCATATGTTGATTTCAGACATGGTGCGTCCGCGTGCGGAAAGACCGATGCCGGCAATCGACACGCTCAAATCTGTGGCGGGCATCATGAAGTTTGATGTTGATGCGTCAGGACCTGCCAATTACAGAATAAGATTCGGCGGACGAGATGCGGTCAACATTTATACTTCTCCGGGAGAGAACCTCGCGGTGATAATATCTTCCGAATCTCCGCTCGATTATATTGTCACAGGTTCTGCTCTGATGGACGGCATAACAGAGCTGCGTCAGAAATCCGGCGAAATACTCAAGCAATATCAGACAGCAGCGCAGACTGAACCGCGTGATGAGGCTGCAATGCAGAATGCCATGAATGCATACAATTCATTGTTTAAAGACTACGCGGCATCAAAGCCTGCTGATCCGGCATCTTTGTTCGCTCTTTTGAATCTTGATGGGGAAGATTTCATGACAATCTTTGAATCGGTTGACCCATCCTTGAAGAATTCCGCGCTTTATCCTTTGGTTGAAAGCCAGAAAACATATGTGGAGAAGTCCATTGAGGCTGACAAAAAGATGAAAGAGATGCAGAATGGCAATTACGAGGCACCTGATTTCACACTGAAGAATCTGGAAGGGAAAGATGTCAAGCTGTCTGATTTCCGTGGGAAATGGGTGATCATAGATTTCTGGGGCAGCTGGTGCGGCTGGTGCATCAAGGGATTCCCGAAACTCAAGGACGCTTATGAACAATACAAGCCGGAGCTTGAGATTCTTGGTGTTGATTGCAACGAGCCCGAGGCAAACTGGCGTAAAGGTGTGGAGAAATATAAGCTTCCGTGGGTCAACGTATACAATCCGGAAGGCACGACAATTCTTTCAGACTATGCAGTCCAGGGTTTCCCGACAAAAATTATTGTCAATCCGGAAGGAAAGATTGCCAATATAACGGTAGGAGAGAATCCCGCATTCTTTGATACGCTTGCAAAACTTATAAATGAAGTAAAATAACAGCTTGACAGTTGTGAATTAAGAAACTTCCAGATATAAACAGCAATCGCCTCGGCATTCAGCCGGGGCGATTGTCGTTTATATCGGTCTATACATAAAACAAGGAGTTCCGTACAATGGACTTCCAATAATTTGCGGAGTGACATCAGGTTGCATAATTTTGCTGTATGTCAAATGCTAAAAATTATAAATATGGAAGAGAATGAAGAGAAAATGGTGAATTCTTGTAAACCTGTGTTTACAAGACAGTGGCTTTGCGTAAGAGTCTTGTTTGTGACAGTGGTGTCGTTGTTTATGACACTCGTGGCAAGTGGTTTTGACGCTCTTGCGTTTGGCAGAAAGGAGGAATTTCTTCTGAAAAATGAGGTTTTTGATCTTTTGTCGGATTCCATCGATTTCTGCTTTGTCCTGATATTTGTGACAATGATGTCGCTTGTGCTTATGGAAATTGCATATCGCCGGTGTCTGAATTATCTTCAGTATGGACTGACGGCATGTGCTTTGTGCATGTTTTATCTGCTGTTGCTTGCAATGGCGGAAAAGATGCCGTTCTGGCTGGCATATGCTACGGTTGTGACGATGACAGTAACGCTCATCACCTGGTATTGCAAGTGTATAACGGAGAATCGAGGATTCTCAGGGCTTGTGTCTGTTGTGCTCGCGCTGGAATATGGGTTGGTATTGACATTGGTATATATCGGTTCACTGGCATTGCTCATAGGGAGTCTGTTGATATTTGTACTCCTGTGTGTATCCATGTTTCTTTCATTGAGACTTAAAATGGAAAACGACGAGTTTCTTTTTAAGAAGCTGTGAATCCTATTGGACAGACTATTCATTTTGGACAGACTATTCATTCAAAAAATATCAGAACAATGGAAAATAATATAATCAGCATACCGGCTCCACAACCCTTCCGTAAGAGAGTTTCATATGGCAAGAAGGTTTTCCTGATGGGGTTGCAATGTTTTGTGCTAATGATTGGTGCGCTTATCGTATGTATAATCTCAGAAGAACGGGATTCACGGCTTGCCGATGTGTCTCAGTCAATCCGTGAAGAGTGGGGAAGTGTACTGTCTGTTTCAGGACCGGAAATACTTGATGGCAGAAAAGCCTCATTACCGTTGTGTCCGGAATCTTACAAATGCGACATTAATGTGGAAAGCAAATTGCTTCACAGGAACATCTATGAGGTCGGCGTGTTCGATGCCGAGGTAAATATGTCAGGCAGATTCATAACAAATGATGTCAGGTCGGCAGGCGACAGCGTGAAACTGATAGTATATGTGAACCCGAAGACTATTACAGGGCTTAAAGACGTGGTTATAAACGGCAAACCATACAAATGGTCAAAATCTTCTGATCATCTGTTCGCTATGATAGACACTGCTGATCTTACCGATGCTGTCAAGTTTGAAACATCATTCCATAGCCGTGGCAGCGGTGGCATTTGTGTTGGACAGAGGAGTAAGGAATCCGAGATATGCATCTCAGGATATGCTGACAATCCATCATTCGGAGGGTCAGACATACCGAATACAAGGCTCATAGAGGGGAAAAACTTCTCTGCTTGCTGGCAGAATTCCAGCAGCAGATATGGTGACAGAAACAACACATGGGTTGCGCGAGTAGACTTTCTTGTCGGTGTAAGTTCATATCAGAAAGTGTCCCGGTCGTTGAAGTATTCTTTTATCATCATACTTCTTACATTTGTCTCAGTCTTGTTCATCGAGATAATGATGAAACATCCGATACCACTCTTCAACTATTTCCTCATAGGTGCCGCACTTGTATTGTTTTATTGCCTTCTTCTTGCATTTTCAGAGCATATTGCATTCGGTTATGCTTATCTGGCTGCCTCCGTCATGACAGTTGTCCTGATATCCGGATATATGTGGAGGATTCTTTCGTCAAAAAAAACAGGGATGGCGATATGCGTCATATTGACAGGCATGTATCTCGGATGTTACATAATGCTCTGTCTCGATACGTATGCACTGCTTTTAGGTGCGATTCTTCTGTTCGCAGCTTTGGCAGCAACGATGTATGCCTCACTTAGAATAAAACAATAGGAGAGTGTTTGAATTATATGTAAGAAACGGTTCCACTACCGCACGTCTCTATAGAATTATTCAAATAAGCCTCTAAACCACTTCAATAAGTCGGTGGCAATTTACGTTAATATAGAGAAGCTGTTTGTCATGTCCACTCTTCATCATAAACAGCTTCTCGTTTTTTTTACAGCCTTTTGCTTATGGAATGGTTAAAGATCGCCACATCTTCAGAACTTGTGCGGATAGCTGCCGACGAGATCGTCTATATATTAGCCGATGGCAATTATTGTGACATCATGCTTGCAAGCGGCTCTACACATAAAATGACATTTCAATTGCATTATTTTGAGGATTATCTCACTCGATTGGAAAACAGATGTTTCTCACGGGTGGGACGTAGCCTTATTGTAAACAAGAAACATATTCGGGTGATTAATATTACAGAAAGAACCATCCGGTTCGGGGGGCATACAGTCTCAGACAAGGTGCCTTCGCTCAAAATGGCGAGACTGGGTAGAGATAGTCTTCTGAAGTTGAAAAATGAAATGACGAGTTATGAGGAATGAGGACAACACAGTCAATGTGAATGAAGAAGAGCGATTCGATTCAAGACCGACAGATATTCCGGTAATCGTGATCGAGCGTGACAACGGATCTTCCGCAAATCCGCGACACGGCATGTCCGGCACACCACATGGAAAGTCTATGCCCGTGTTATGGAGTGTGGTGATTATTCTCCTCATCGCTTTAGCCGGTGCAGTCCTGCTGTATGTTTTTAACAGGACTGATTCCGGAAGGCTCCCTGTAAGCGTATCAGACAAGGAGAATATCGAACAACTGAAGAGTGGGTACAAGGCATCCGCTACGGGAACGACACATTCGTCTGACAGTATTCTTGGTGTAGCTATGGATTTCTTCACTCTTGACGGATTGCGAGCCTCGTTGGAAACACAGATGCCTGATACCACTGACAATTCGCTGGTGCTTTTCATGAGGTCTGCCGATTATCATCCAGACGGGAGCGTTATCGGATCTATGGTTCTGGATGGAGAAAGAATTAAAAGTAAAAACGGAACTGAAAGATTAGGGTATGTGGCTTTGTCGAAAGACGGGAAGCCTGTTACTGGAGTATCGGAGTCTGACCGTGTGGCAGATTATGTCTCCGGTTCCGGAGGTTCGTTTTTCCGCCAGTTTGTACTGCTAAGTGACGGCACACTCCCTTCTGACTTCCATCTGCATGGGAAAGTCGAGCGTGCGGCGATAGGGCGCATGGCAGATGGAACTCTTTATTATATTGTGACAAGACATAAGGAAACTATGTATGACTTTTCAGATGCCATGAGGGAATACGGAGTGGTAGATGCAATCTATATTACCGGAGGCAACTCATACCTGTTTCATAGAGACAGCAATGGTAATGTGTGCATGACAGATAATACGCGGAGTAAGATATCCAAATATTCCGAATCGGCTCCTCCTGCGCCGCTTCTTGTTTTTCGCAAGGATATCCGTTAGAGACTTTGCGCATGATGTCAAATAATGTAAAAATAAAAGGAGTTCCTTTGGAACTCCTTTTATTTTTACCGTTCGCGAAGTGATTATTTCTTTGAGCGGTTGCCGTAGCGGCTGCGGAATTTGTCCACACGTCCGGCTGTGTCGACGAGCTTCTGCTTTCCTGTGAAGAAAGGGTGAGAAGAGCTTGTGATCTCAAGTTTTACAAGAGGATACTCTTTGCCGTCGATTTCGATAGTCTCACGAGACGCAACCGTAGAACGGGTGATGAATGTCTCGTCGTTTGACATATCTTTAAATACCACCTCGCGGTATTCTTTGGGATGAATGTCTTTTTTCATTTCTTTAAATACTGCAGTTAATTTGTTAAAAAAATTCTTGACAGGTCGCGATCCCGTCAAATGGCTTGCAAAGTTAATACTTTTTTTCGATATGACAAAATCTTTTGAAATCATGTCTGCTTGGTCGACCTGACGTATACAATTTGACCATTATCCATTGCCTATTTAACATAATAGCGATTATGAGCAAAATATCTGAATAATTTATCTTATTCGTTATTATTGTAGTTCCTGCTTTAAGAAAGCTGATGTTGGTGTATCTGACTTTATAAAATCCTCAGGAGTTCCTTCTGCCATTATGCAGCCTCCTTCACGACCGCCTCCCGGACCTAAATCAATTATCCAGTCTGCACATTTGACAACATCAAGATTATGCTCTATTACAACCATTGTGTTGCCTTTGTCAACAAGCTTATTGATTACTTTCATCAAAACCCGTATGTCCTCAAAATGAAGTCCTGTTGTTGGCTCATCGAGAATGAAGAGAGTCTTACCTGTATCTTTTTTGGCAAGTTCCGTTGCAAGCTTGACACGCTGGTTCTCGCCGCCGCTAAGGGTGCTTGAAGGCTGCCCGAGTTTTATATATCCCAATCCGATGTCTTGAAGAACCTTAATCTTTTTCAGAATTACAGGAACATTCTCAAAGAAATCAACTGCTTGATTAACAGTCATTTCAAGAACATCAGATATTGATTTCCCTTTATATCTCACTTCAAGTGTCTCACGGTTATATCTTTTACCATGACATTCCTCACAAGGCACAAGAACATCCGGCAAAAAATTCATCTCTATAGTTCTGTATCCATTACCCTTGCATGTCTCACATCTGCCTCCTGACACATTAAATGAAAACCTTCCAGGTTTATAGCCGCGCAATTTGGAATCTGGCAATTCCACAAATAGTTTTCTTATGTCGGAAAACACTCCTGTGTAAGTAGCAGGATTAGAACGTGGTGACCTTCCTAAGGGTGATTGATCCACAGTTACGACTTTGTCTATGTTCTCTATGCCTTCAACTGATTCATATGAAAGTGGTTCCTCGATAGAACGATAAAACTTCTTGCTCAACAGAGGATGCAGCGTGCCGTTTATCAGTGAAGATTTGCCACTGCCACTCACCCCTGTGACACATATAAACTTACCTAATGGAAGATTCAGATCAACATGTTTAAGGTTGTGTCCGGAAGCACCATTGATACGAAGATATTTTCCATTACCTTCACGTCTTCTTTCCGGCACCTTAATCTCCTTGTCGCCATTTAAATACGACGACGTAAGGGTGTTTGCAGCGAGAAGCTGTGACGGCGTGCCTTGAAAGACCACCTCTCCCCCATGTCTGCCGGCTCCGGGACCAATATCCACAATATAATCCGCTTCCTTCATTATATCCTTGTCATGTTCCACAACAATTATGGAATTGCCATTGTCGCGAAGTTGCTTCAGACTGTTGATAAGTCTTACATTGTCACGCTGATGCAATCCGATGGAAGGTTCATCCAATATATAAAGAACGTTGACAAGCTGAGAACCGATCTGAGTCGCGAGCCTTATGCGCTGGCTCTCCCCTCCGCTAAGGCTGGCACTGTCCCGATTGAGTGACAGATAGTCAAGACCCACATCAAGCAAGAATTTCAATCGGCTTCGGATTTCTTTCAATATCTCTTCGGCAACTACCCTCTTTGTCTGGTCAAGACGATCCTCAAGACCTTGGGTCCATTCATAGAGATCCGCGATATCCATATTTGCCACATCCGCTATGTTTTTGCCATCTATAAAGAAATAAAGTGATGTTTTGTTAAGACGATTCCCTCCGCACTTCGGACACACGGCACGCGAAAAAAATTTACCACTCCATTTATTGGCATCAGCTCCGGCATCCTCGTCCTGTTGCATCTCTATATACTTCACAAGTCCATCATAGGAACCCGAATAATGAGATGTTGACATTGTCTCGTTCCGAATATCAAGCCGCATGTCGGTTCCGTCTAAGATATCTCCCAAAGCTTCATGAGGTAATTTTTCCACCGGAGTCTTGAGATCATGTCCGTATTGTTTGCATATTGCTTCAATCTGCCAGAAAATAAGCGAGTTTTTATAGCGACCCAACGGTACAATCGCACCATCATATATTGATTTGGTCTTGTCTGGAATGACCTTCTCTTCATCGACCGCCGACACAAATCCAAGTCCTTTGCAACGTCTGCACGCACCTTGCGGCGAATTGAAGGAGAAATTATGAGGTGCAGGCTCAGGATACGAAAGACCTGTTTCAGGATCCATTAGGTGCTGACTGTAGTGTCTCACTTCTCCTGAATCCATATCCATTACCATCATCTGTTTGTCACCTTGTTTCAAGGCAGACTCTACTGTAGAACGTAAGCGTTGCATATCAGACGTTGAGGCTTTCATCCTGTCTATTACAAGTTCAACAGTATGATTCTGATAACGGTTAAGCTTCATGCCATATTCAAGTTCAGTAAGTTCACCGTCTACCCTGACATACAGATAACCCTTTTTTCTTAGATTCTCAAAGAGTTCCTTATAATGACCTTTCCTGTTTTTCACAAGAGGTGCAAGAACATAAATCTTTTTGCCTTCGTATTGCTCTACAATCAGATCGACTATCTTGTCTTTTGTATATTTCACCATCGGGGAACCCGACAGATAGCTCTTCGCTTCTCCCATACGTGCAAAAAGGAGACGGAAGAAATCATAAATCTCTGTTGTGGTCCCGATTGTGCTTCGCGGATTTTTGTTGACTGTCTTCTGCTCTATGCTGATAACAGGACTAAGACCGGTTATCTTGTCAACGTCAGGCCTTTCAAGCGATCCGAGCATATTACGTGCATAAGATGAAAATGTCTCGATATATCTGCGTTGCCCTTCAGCAAATATAGTATCAAAGGCAAGCGAAGATTTACCGCTGCCACTTAATCCGGTAATCACACTCAATGAGTTGTGGGGGATAGTCACATCTATATTCTTAAGGTTATGGACCCGCGCGCCATAAACATCGACTGACCCTGCACTTTCTATATTATTGATATCCTGGTTCATATTTTTTCTGCTTACTACTAAGCAACAAATAACGTGCCATTATTCTCCGGACGCCCCCGAAGAATTGCCGATTTTACGATATCTTAAGATATTTATATCTCCACCCTTTTTATATTTCTTGCCATCAGCACCCTTGGCTTCAATAACATAATAATATACACCCGGACTTACTGTCTTACCGTGATGCTTGCCGTCCCATCCGAGTTCTGGACGATCAAAATAAAACAGCTGATGCCCGTTTCTGTCAAATATCCAGCATTTGAACTCGACAAGCGACCTATAGCCGACTTTCCATGTATCATTCACACCATCGCCGTCTGGAGAAAATACATTAGGAATACGGAGATCTGACGCGCCGATTCCTATTTCATATGTTTCTCCCGTTGCCTCACAACTACCGTCAGCGTTGCTCCCTATAAACCTGACATAAAACTTGCCTTCCTGATCAAATGTGTATGTAAGGTCCCTTTCGTTAAACCGATATCTGACATATTCAAATTCAGGATCATCTGCAATCTGCCATTCGTTATGTAATACCGCATCTGTGACATAAGCATAAAAAGTAAAATCAGCCGGTGCTGACCCCCCAAGCATGGTTCCGTCACTTTTAATCATGTTCGAAGCATCGTCAGGTGCAAGATTTGTCTGCACTGCCTCGGTGTTCACATCAATCCCATTAGCCTCTATTATTGACGATTCCAATGTTTTGCCCAATCCCCATGTCTTGAGGAACCTGTCACCTGAGACAGTTACCGTTGTATTGCAATAGAAAGGAGGACGAAGTGTAAGCGGAGTCTGCAGATATTCAAATCCGGCAGTTTTTTCAACAAGAGAATAAGAATTATTCTCATTATCCCATTCAAGCGTATTATATGATAACTCTATATTACGGCTCAGAGTGCATTGCCGACCGCTGACCGAATAATATCTTATCTGATCACCTGAGCCAATGACTGTGATTTTTGTCATATCGCAATCCTGCTCCGGATATGCTTCTATTGAACTTATGTCGAAATGCTTGCCTGCATAATCAACTACCCAGAAACAATACCGGTTGCCGCCATCTTCCACAATATACCCCATATCCCCTTTCGGATTATGGATAAAAGCTGTTGTACCGGTAATCGAAACCGGCTGTTCAATCGCATAACCGCCACCGAGATTGCTGTATATCAACACCCGAAAATCTGACGGAGCAATGATATTACCTATGCTTATAAAGGACACTTCTTTGATATCATATATCGTAAAGACATCATTCAAACCGGTCGATGCCTCCGGCTTGTCTTTTATGACAGTGTGTCTGCTTCCCGAGAATTCAATATCCAGAGCATAGGATTCCGTCGCAGACAAAAATGCCGCCAGGATCATTAAAAGGATAAATTCTTTATTCTTCATAATTATCAGGCAAGCTATATAAGCAAGCATTCGGATCAATTTAAATTATTACATGGCTTGTTGAGGTGTATCCCATAGCCATCGCTTACTTACATAGAATCTCGCTACTAACTAAACGCATTTATATGATATCTTATTGAAGTGATTTAAACTTTTTTCATCATTAAGAAACTGTTTATTTTCGTTGCGAATCCCTTGCGACAGCATTCATCACTTCATTATTTGGCGGAGGGCCACGGGAAATTTGACGGATTAAGTGTCAGATGAATATTCTTTCTGCTAAGTCTCACCTCTATGTATTCGGTAAGTTTCTTTCTTTCCTGCTGTGTCAGACCTCCGGGAGCGTTAACAAAAAGCATACTGACTGTGTCGGTTGCCGTGCCCCCGACTTGTGTCGCTACCATGTGAGACAGAGCTATGTCTTTTATCGATGGAAACAATACTTTGACTTCAGGAGAGACTCTTACGCTCTCGTCCGAAAATTGCTTATGCAGACTGACAAGAGACTTTAGCGAATCAATCTCGTTCTGACGGCTTGCTATCTCTGCCTGCATAAGTTTATAAAACTGATTGAAATTCTCTTCTTCATTTATTTCATTTTTAGTCATTGAGAATCCTTGCTTTATATTCAACACTGTTCCTCCAAGTCCCACTGAATCAAGCTTATTCGTCATGGCGAGTTGAAGAGAATCTTTAGGCAATGCTGCTCCTATTAAGGTCACATCGATGTAACGCTTCCCGTTTTCCACATATTCCTTGTGATTCAAAACCTGAGTATTGGGAAATACCATCTCCTTTTCGACAAAACTTGCGGCATTGTTAACGAAAATATTTGTGCGTATCATATTTACAGTAAGATAGACTGAAATCGCTACAGTTGCTCCTACGATCCAGTACACTATAGTCTGAATTCTTTTTGCGCGCCTGTCGTCATTATAGACAATCTTTCTGTATCTCATCAGTTTCACACCAATCCATGTTGCGAAAAGAATAAAGATGGTATTTGTAAAGAATAAATATAATGCTCCAAGAAAAAATTTCATCTGTAAAGTAGCCAATCCGTATCCTGCGGTACACAGCGGTGGCATGAGCGAAGTAGCGATAGCAACCCCCGGCATCACCTGCCCTTTGTTTCTGCAGGCGATGCTGAGTATGCCTGCGGCACCGCCGAATAATGCTACGAACACATCGTAGATGGATGGCGAAGTTCTTGCCAAAAGCTGACTCGACCCTTCATACTGGGGAGAAATAAGGAAATATATGGCAGACGTTAGTATCGAACCTATCATGGCTGCCATTACATTCTTAAGACCTCGCTTCAACAATACGAAATCCTGTATGCCTATCGCAAGTCCCATACCAATTATGGGTCCCATAAGTGGAGAAATAAGCATCGCGCCGATTATCACAGGTATACTGTTGGTATTAAGCCCAAGCGACGCTATGAATATAGCGAATATCAATACCATAAGTTGCGAACCTTTGAACGAGACTCCGCTCCTTATGCTTTGCTCCGCATCTAATTGCGGTTCAAGATCTTCTGCGACATTGAAATATGATTTGACATCAATCCAGAATTTTTTCCAGCCTGTCTTTACGGTCGATTTTAATTCCATGACACTGTTTATATGGGTAAACTTGATTGCATCACACATATGTGTTCTACAAATTTTAACACAAAAATATAAACTTTAGTTGGATAATCACAATAAAAATTCGGAGAAGAGAAACTATTTGATTAAATTTGCATTTCAAAAGTCAATTTTGATTTATATGGCAGCATTTGACCTAAAAGGACTCGGAGTGGCGATGATCACTCCTTTCAGACAAGACAAGTCTGTAGATTTTAATGCTTTAGAGAATATTATTGAACATCTTGTAAAAAGTAAAGTCGATTACATAGTAGTTCTTGGCACAACCGGTGAGACCCCCTCTCTGTTTCCTGAAGAGAAACAGGAGATACGTCGTTTTGTTATCGAAAAGGTTCGTTCGAGAGTACCTCTTGTTCTCGGACTCGGAGGCAACAATACAATGTCTTTGGTCAGAGAACTAAAGGAGGAAGATCTTAAAGGTTTCTCTGCGATTCTTTCTGTCGTGCCCTATTACAACAAGCCTTCGCAAGAAGGTATATTCCAGCATTACAAAGCAATCGCCGAAGCCTCTCCCCTACCTGTCATTCTTTATAATGTACCGGGACGCACAGGAGTGAATATGACAGCAGCAACGACTCTGAGAATCGCAAGGAATGTCAAGAATGTCATAGGAATTAAAGAGGCATCCGGAAATTTCTGCCAGATTGAGGAAATAATCAAGAACAAGCCGGAAAGTTTTCAGGTTGTTTCAGGTGATGATTCCATTACATATCCGCTCATGACACTTGGTGCCGTAGGGGTGATTTCTGTTATCGGCAATGCATTTCCTGCTGAATTCGGCAAAATGGTCAGACTGTGTCTTGAAGGCAATTATAAGGACGCACTCCCTATCCATTTTGAATTCACAGAACTTTTCAACCTGCTTTTTGTAGACGGAAATCCTGCTGGAGTAAAATGCACGCTAAATGCCATGGGCATGATAGAAAACGAATTGCGATTGCCGCTTGTTCCGACAAGACTATCTACAAACGAAGAAATCCACAAAATAACAGCCAAGATAATTGATAGATCCAATCACCGCACAGAAGATTAAGGATGCCGCTGACATAGTGGAGGTTGTCAGCGACTATGTCAACCTCTCGCGCCGCGGTGCCAACTATATGGGATTATGCCCGTTCCATAACGAGCGGACTCCATCCTTTTCTGTAAACAGACGAAAAAATTTCTGTTACTGCTTTTCTTGCAAGAAAGGCGGCTCTCCCGTCAACTTCGTAATGGAAAAGGAGGGATTGTCTTATCATGATGCCCTCTTGCATCTTGCACGCAAATATGGCATAGAAGTTCAGGAACGCGAACTGACGGATGAAGAACGTGCCGAACAATCTGAACGCGAGGCAATGCTTGTAGCCAATGAATGGGCTATGCTCAAGATGTGCAAGGATATTTTCGATACTCAGGAAGGACGCGACATAGGTCTAAGTTATCTGTACGGAAGAGGCGTTACGGAAGAAGCCGTAAGAAAGTTTAATCTCGGATACGCTCTTGACAAGGGCTCAGCTCTGACTTCTGCCGCAAAATCAGCTGGATACGATATTAATATATTGAAAAGCCTCGGACTTGTAGGCACTTCCAAAGAAGGTCGCGAGTATGACAGGTTCCGGGGGCGCGTAATCTTTCCTATAATCAATTCGGCAGGTAAAGTAATCGCGTTCGGCGGTCGCGACCTCAAAGGAGGTATGGCGAAATACATTAATTCCCCCGAATCCAACGTATACAAAAAAAGCAATGAACTATATGGCATCTATCAGGCGCGGGCAGATATTGTCAGAGAAGACAAATGTTATCTGGTTGAGGGTTATCTTGACGTAATTGGAATGTGGCAGTCGGGGATGCGCAACACAGTCGCGTCATCCGGCACAGCCCTGACTGACGGACAAATTGCCCTGATTCACCGTTTCACTGAAAATATCACTCTAATTTACGATGGTGATGCGGCAGGCATAAAGGCATCTCTCAGAGGAATCGACATGCTCTTGAACCATAAGATGAAAGTCAAGGTTCTTCTGCTGCCTGATGGAGATGACCCTGATTCTTTTGCGCGCAAACATACTTCCGAGGAGTTTAGAAAATATGTGGCAGAACATGAGACTGACATAATCCGATTCAAGGCTCAGGTTCTTCTTGCAGACATAAAGAAGGATCCTCAGAAAAGAATAGAGGCTGTGAACAGCGTTGTGCAGTCTATCGCTCATATCGCAGATCCTGTTTCAAGAGATGTCTATATTCAGGAATGCGCATCAATTCTTGGCATTCAGGAAGACACAATCGCAAAATCGGTGGCAAGAGTAAGAGGGACATTGGTTGAGAAATGGAAACAAGACCGTATCAAGCGTGAATTTCCCATAACGTCTGAATCCGCACAGACTGCAAATCCGGCACACCCTTCCGGTAATGGAGGGAATATGCCTGCTGGTATTTCAGAAAACACACAACCTTTAAAACCACTCTCAAAGATAGCATACTCATCACCTATGTTGCCTTTGGAGAAAGTTGTAATAGAATACTGCCTGAAATATGGCTTTCTGGAGCTCTGCACAATTGTCAATGATGACAACTCCGAGACATCTGTTTCTGTCCTTGATTTTGTATCAGAAGAGCTTGAAGCAGATAACCAGTCTTTCTCGGTCAATATATTTGACAGGATATTCCGTCTTCTTAAAGATATGAAGGAAGAATATGCGGTTGCATACGAACATTTCTCTCAGAAACTTGATGAATCCTTAGACCGACAACGTAAGGAAGGCATAGAGAAGATAGCAGCCTCGGATTTGTCTGTAATTGAAATTGAAAGAGCTGAAAAAAAACTTGAAAACGAGCTGGAATCAAAACGGGCAGAAGATCTGATTGAGTTCTCAAAAGATTATCCAGGCAGACAGCTTGCAAGCCATGAGGACGGAGAAGTAAGATATGTGGTCACCGAACTTATCCGTGAACGGCATCAGCTAAGTCATATATATATGCGCGACAACAATTATGTTGAACGTGACGAGGATCGCCTGAGCCAGCTGGTGCCCAGAGCAATGACAGAATGGAAAAACGAATTGCTGAATCTTCGGCTTAAAGAGCTGTTCTCCCGCTTTCACGAAATCTCCGGAAAGGGAGATACAGAAGAAGAAAGTAAACTGATGATGGAAATGAACGCCATTATGCGTTTACGGTCACAGGTCGCTAAAGATATAGGCGACAGAATATTGTCACCTCGTTCTAAAACTATCCGTTAAGGAAATTTTTTACGTAGCAAGACATTATCCAGAGTCACTGCTCTCTTGACTGCTCCATTAATTTTCTTACTTCAGATTCAAATTCGTCATCTGCCATATCCCATGGAATCCAGTTGATTTTGATTCCTCTTTTTTCCATGCCGCGAAACCACGTCATCTGACGTTTGGCAAATTGGTGGATTGCTGTTTCAAGATTAGTGAACATTTCTTTATATGTTGACTTCCCGGTCACATATAATGTCACAAACTTATATTCCAGACCGTAATATATAAGATCGTCTGCTGATATTCCGCGGTCAAGCAATCCTTTGACTTCCTCTATCATTCCCTCATTAATGCGGGCTTCAAGTCGCTGTGTGATTTTCTGTCTGCGCTCTTCTCGGGGTATGTCGATTCCTATAACCAATGAATTAAGAGGTTTTGCTTCTGCTTTCCTTGTCAATGCCGCCTCTTCAGGATGGTTGCGGTAATACTCCTCAATTTCAATCGCTCGTATCGCACGCTTGCAATTGTCAACATCAGTCTTGTTATGCAATTGTTTGTATGTCCTTAGAATTGATTCGAGTTCAATAATATTTTTGGTTGCCAAAGAATCTCGTAAAAGCCTGTTCTCAGGAACTTCCGGCATTCTGATTCCGTTAAGGGCATTTTCCACATACATGCCCGTACCGCCGCAGACTACGGCTAATTTTCCCCGATGTTTTATTTGGTCCAATGCCGTGCGGAATGCGGCAAGATAGCGGTGCAGGTTAAACTTCTCCCCCGCTTCGGCAATATCAATAAGATGATACGGGATATCTCCATATTCACAGAGGTCTTTACCTGTGCCAATAGTCATCCCTTTGTATAGCTGCCGGGAGTCTGCCGATATTATCTCGCCGCCCGACATACGTGCGATTGCCACAGCGCGTCTTGTCTTGCCGCTTGCCGTAGGTCCTACAACTGCAACTGCATCTAATTCCATTGATTGGCTTTCTTGTTGTCACTGCCCGATGTCATGTTCCGGAACCATCTCTTTACCCGATACATCGGTGTGTCTGAATTAAACATCGAAATCCTTATCCATTTATCATCTTGAAAATCAAGATGCGATTCCTTAACTTCCTTCAACGTAAATGTAGGACGATAAGATTTCAGTTTATTTTTACGGAATCCTCGCTCGTCAAACAATTTGTATGTAAGCATTATTGTCGCAAGCCTTGTTATATCCGACACGCATATCGTCGCAAGCTTGTCGGGATTGTATGAATAAATCCTTTTCAGATCTTTAAAAGCCATCCACTCGCCGTCAACATTCAGTTCCGGATAATCCTCCGGTTTCCCTTCAAGAAAATAAAAGTATCTCAACATGGAATTACGCTCCATATCCATCATCTTACGTCCGAAAAAGAAACGTAGATCTCCATTATTGATACCGGTCATCCTTCTGATGATATTTGTCACTTCGGGAATAGTTATACCGTTTACAGAACGTTTCGTAAAAAAGGGAGTGTCAATTACCGGTCTGAACGTTATCTTGGGATCCGCAGTCTTGATGTTCATATAGACATATTCCTTACATATCACATAATATCGTATGTAAGTCTTGGCAGTCATGTCGCGAAGTTCTTCCTGCGTTACAATCTCATTAATCTCGCGCATGTCGAGATAAAGATTGTAATACCTGAAAATGAAATAGAACTCATCGAGCACAAATACTATTATCGTCAGCCACATGAACACATACCAGTCTCTTCCGTTGACATCAGTGTCAATGTAGAAAAACTTATAATATCCCCAGACTATAATAGTCAGAACTCCGAACAATATCAGAAGATTCCTGAGTTGAAGACGTGACTCATATTCAAGTATGCCTCCGATTTTTCCTCTTTCATGTGAATCGCCGTAATGAAGCTTACAGTCTACGCATATGCTCAATCTCCTTCCTCTCGCATAAATGACAACCATTGTAAGGAAACATATCGGACACAGCATCAAAGATGGTATGTAAGGATATGAGAAAAATGTAAATTCAGGAGGAAGCCATATAAATCCCCATATATACAATATATTTACAACAATACTTACAAACGAATAAGCTATCAGACAGAAAAAAATCGAATAAGAAACCACCATGCATGACGGGTGCTTGCTGATTTTATTGTTGTATAATACTGTATACAGGAACGCCGCAGCAATCAATGCGACTATTGGAGAGAAGTAAAACGGAAGTAAGATGGAGAATGCGAGGACTCCGACAACAGTAAGCAGACCAACTGAAAGATTCTTCCAGAAGGTATACAATTGCAAACTGCTGACTTTACCTAAATCCTGCATTCTCTATAATAATTATATGGAGTCGTACAGACCCACTGTTCAAAACGCTTATTTAAGATACGTTTTAAGGAAGTCCTCGATTTTTCTGAACAACATTACTCTGGCGTTACACATTCCAAGGCTGTGCTCAAATCCGGCAAGTGCCATCATGTCGAAAACCTTTCCCTCATAATTCAACTTGGATGTATACTTAAGAGTGTTGTAGAAGTGAACGTTGTCATCGCTTGTGCCTGACATGATCAATAGTCTGGCGTTCATTCCGGAGGTATGGTTCAGTGCCGATGACGAAGCATATCCTCCTTCATTCTGCTGAGGTGCGCTCATATACCGTTCTGTGTATATCGAATCGTAATACCTCCAGTCTGTAACCGGAGCCATAGCCACTCCTGCTTTGAACGGAGAGTTTGCCGACGAAAGTTCCATAAGTGTCATATAACCGCCGTAGCTCCAGCCGAAACATCCTACACGGGCAGCATCAACATATGGCAGAGATGCGAAATATCTCGCAGCGGCAATCTGATCCTGCGCTTCATATTCACCAAGATGGCGATATACGGAATTTGCCCATTCCCGTGAACGATAACCTGTGCCTCGCCCGTCTACTGCCGCTACCACGTAACCTGTCGATGCAAGATAATAGACACCCTCCATTTTCCAGCGGTTTGCCACCTCCTGAGAGTCAGGACCGTTATACTGCGTCATAAGGAGCGGATATCTTTTTGAACCGTCAAAATCAGCGGGCTTGATGATATATGCATTCATCTCTTCGCCATTCGCATTCTTTACGGTAAGAAATTCTTTTTTCGGAGCGGATGCATATTTTGCAGCATAAGCAGCATTGTTCTCAAGTTCTTTTATAACCGCACCCCTTGAATCGCACACACTGTATGTCGTTGGAGTCAGTGCATTACTGTAAGTTCTCACATAATAATCCATGTTTGAGCTGAAAGATGCAGACTCAAAGCCATCTACATTGTTCATCGCTGACACGACACCTTTGGCATCGATTCGGATTACATTTCTGTTAATCGCTCCTCTTACGGTAGCTTGAGCATAATGACAACCTGTCTTGACCGATTTTCCGTAATATTGTGTTACATTCCAATCTCCTTTAGACAGCTGGCGCAACAAGTTACCGTTATAATCATATTCATACAGATGACAATATCCGGAACGTTCGCTCCCAATTACAAAAGATGACTTCCCATAGCTCACCATCTGGTATATGGATGGACTAAGCCATGCGTTGCTTCTCTCCTCAAACAGCATGGTGGCGACTGTAGAACCGGGATTTACCTTGTAAAGACACAGATGATTCTGATCTCTGTTCAAAGTCATGACCATAAGCTGGCTTCCGGTTCCGTCATATTCAATCGAAGGAATATATGATTCGACTGGAATATCCATAGTTTTTGTGGTGCGGTTGTCTATACTATAGACTTTTACATCCACCTTTACGTTGGGATATCCAGCAAGTGGATATTTATATGTGTATTGAGAGGGATATACATCAGACAAAGGATTGCTGTCGCAGAAACTTTTATAGTTGTCGAAAGTGTATGTGGGAACCTCCGACTCATCGAAACGCATATAGGCGAGCGATGTGTCATCTCCGCTCCAGCGGATTGTATTCACTACTCCGAACTCTTCCTCGTAACTCCAGTCTGACACCCCGTTGATAATGCGGTTTATTTCACCATCGCTGGTTATCGGTTTGTCTGTGCCGTAATCAAGATTGGATATAAAGATATTGTTGTCACGTACGTAAGCTACCATTCTTCCATCGTGCGACAAAACCGCTCCTCTCTGCGCTCCCGATTCCGAAACGCGTTTGAGTGTGGATCGCATTACATCGTAAACAAAATACTGGGCAGTGAATGAGTGCCTGTATATTTTGTCAACATTGTTCCATAGAAGAATCTTTTTCCCGTTGTCGCTTACCTGATAACCGTCGAATGAGTCGATTTTCAGATCACCCTTTATTCCGTCAATGCTGAAAAGTGTGCCTATTTTCTTCCCTGTCTTGTATTCGAAAATATCAATGGAGCGTCCGTCCTCACTTATTGCCGCATAGGTGAGACCATCGGAAAGCGGTCTCATCTCCCTTATGGCAACAGGAGAGTTTTTGCCAGGGGCTATATAATCTTCTATTGTCAAAGCCGAAGCATTTAGACTCCCAGCCAAAGCCAAGGTTACAATGGAGCAACCTGCGATACCTTTTAAATCCATATCTTTAAAATTTATCGCAATCAATAAGACCTTGCGAAAATTACACGCTGCGCGGAGGGTTTGCCTGTTACCATACATTCTCCCGGAGTCTTGTCACCATCCAACGGAATGCATCTGATTGTAGCTTTCGTCTCCTCCTTGATTCTCTCTTCTGTCTCTGTAGTGCCGTCCCAATGCGCGAGAATGAAGCCGCCTTTTTCTATTTCGGTCTTGAATTCTTCGTAAGTATCTACCTTGCGAATCATCGAATCGCGATATTCAAGAGCCTTACGGAAGATGTTTGTCTGTATATCTTCAAGCATATCCTTTACATATGCAGCTATACCCTCAAGCGGTGCCATATGTTTTTCAAGTGTGTCACGACGCATCACCTCTACAGTTCCGTTCTCAATATCGCGGGCTCCGATAGCAAGACGAACCGGCACACCCTTGACTTCGTAATCTGCAAATTTGAAGCCGGGACGCTTGTTTTCAGCATCGTCATACTTAACGCTGATACCCATGCCTTTGAGTTCCTCTATTACAGGAGTTATCATAGCGGATATTTCGGCAAGTTGCTCTTCATTCTTGTAAATAGGCACAATAACCACTTGTATAGGAGCAAGATGCGGCGGAAGAACGAGACCGTTGTCATCAGAATGAGTCATAATCAATGCACCCATCAGACGAGTGGACACTCCCCATGAATTCGCCCATACATATTCGGGCTTATTTTCCTTGTTTACAAATGTCACATCGAACGCTTTTGCAAAATTCTGACCGAGGTTATGACTTGTGCCTGCCTGCAATGCCTTGCCGTCCTGCATCATTGCCTCGATTGTATAGGTATTCAATGCGCCAGCAAATCTTTCGTTGGCTGTCTTCACTCCGATAATTACAGGCATAGCCATGTAATCTCTTGCAAACTGAGCATAAAGATTAATCATCTGCACAGTGCGGTTTTCAGACTCTTCAGACGTTGCGTGAGCGCAGTGCCCTTCTTGCCAAAGGAATTCAGCAGTACGCAGGAACATACGTGTGCGCATCTCCCAACGCATCACATTCGCCCATTGGTTACACAACAAAGGGAGATCACGATAGCTGTGAATCCAGTTCTTGTATGTTCCCCAGATTATTGTTTCCGATGTCGGGCGAACTATAAGTTCCTCTTCAAGGCGTGCGGAAGGATCGACAATGACACCATTACCGTTAGGATCGTTCTTGAGTCTATAATGTGTCACAACAGCACATTCCTTGGCAAAGCCCTCTACATGCTCTGCCTCTCTGCACAAAAACGATTTAGGGATAAGCAATGGGAAATAAGCGTTCTGCACACCAGTCTCCTTGAACATCCTGTCAAGCTGCTGCTGCATTTTCTCCCAAATGGCGTATCCGTATGGTTTGATTACCATACATCCCCTTACTGCCGACTGCTCGGCAAGATCGGCTTTTACCACCAGTTCGTTATACCACTGTGAGTAATTATCTGATCGTTTTGTGAAATTCTTTAGTTCTTTTGCCATGACTTATGGAAAATTTATTATCTGTGTTTTTATTGCCGCTTCTTTACGGACACTTTTACACGCAAAGTTAATAAATAATCATGACATATTCACTCTGGCAAGTCATAAATATTCCCTTTTCATCCAATTTTCTCGGATAAAAAGGGAAATTTGCAATCTTAGGAACTGTTTCAATCAAGGAGTCCAATATCGGTACTCCCCCTTTCCTATACTCTGATAATATGCGTCTGATACAGGTTCCAGCCAGATGTTCTCAACACGGTATTTTGCCGCACCATGCCAGTGTTTGACATTGGCGGGGATATGGATTACAGTGCCGGGGAGTATCTCGACAGCAGGTTTGCCTTCTTCCTGATACCATCCGCGTCCGGCTACGCCGACAAGCATCTGACCACCTCCGTTATCAGCTTTATGGATATGCCAGTTGTTGCGGCATCCCGGCTCGAATGTCACATTGGCAAACGAAACCTGAGCTTCTGAAATCTGTGCAAGATAGCTGTTGCCTATGAAATACTTGGCGTATGTCGTATTTTCTGACAATACAATCTTACTTTCCATAAATCTTAAAAATAGTTCAGGTGCAAAATTAGTCATTACCGCAATTATGTATGTGCTCTAATTTTATGATGTCATACCAATATTTTAGTGCATAATGCCATCTTTTTCGAAATATATCCTTATTTTTGCAGCACAACACTTTCTTGACTAATTTTTTAACGGTTTTTTATTACAATACCATATCATGCCAAAGATTCTCAAAGTAAACACCCCGTCAGACTACAGCCGGTACCTCGGTCATACAGACAGGCATCCTCTTGTATCTGTAATAGAATATTCACGGATTTCTCCGATACGACATAGCCTGAACAGTTATGGTGTTTATGGAATCTTTCTTCAGGACAACAATAATCTTGACCTTGTATATGGATGTGGTAAATATGACTATAAGGATGGCTCGCTAATATGTGTGGCACCCGGTCAGATCGGAGGCAAAGAGGATAATGGAGAATGTGTGTCGATAGGTGGATGGGCAATGCTTTTTCAAAAAAACGGAATGACAGACCGCCATCCCGTTAAAGCGCGATCCTTAAAATTCCGGTATCGCAGGAATTTTAAGGATCGCGCTCTAATCTACATACTGAATAAGTGTCACGCTTTCGCAACTGTCTGCATTCTTTTTTTCAGCTCCTTTCCATACGCATCCCAATCGGCAATCGGCATACGTGCCACTCCTGAATCCATTGCAGCCTTGGCAACTGCAGGGGCTACACAATAGAGAAGCCTTGTATCAAACGGTTTCGGAAGGATATAATCCTTTCCAAATGAAAAATCTTCTCCTCCGTAAGCGGCTTTAACCTCTTCGGTAACATTCTCTCTGGCAAGCGCGGCGATAGCCTTGCATGCCTCAATCTTCATCTCTTCGTTTATCTCGGAAGCTCTGCTGTCTAACGCACCTCGGAATATATAAGGGAAACCGAGCACATTGTTTACCTGATTCGGATAATCGCTGCGTCCTGTTGCCATTACAAGATCTGACCGTGTTGACTTGGCAAGTTCGTAGGATATTTCGGGTTCCGGATTAGCAAGCGCGAAAACAACAGGATTCGGTGCCATAGAGTTCAGCATGACCGGAGTCAGCACATTCGCCACGCTGAGACCGACAAACACATCTGCATCGATGATAGCCTCCGAAAGCGTATGCAGATCACGGGCAGTGGCGAACTCCCTCTTCTGTACATTTATATCCTGCCGGTCATCACGAATCACTCCTTTCGAATCACACATGACAAGATTCTCACGTTTCACTCCAAGTCTTATATATAATCTTGCACAGCTTATAGCCGCAGACCCGGCACCGTTTATCACAAGTTTTATATCCTCAAGACGTTTCTTCTGCACTTCCACAGCGTTGATCAAAGCCGCACCGGAGATAATTGCTGTGCCGTGCTGGTCATCATGCATGACCGGAATATCACACTCTTTTTTAAGACGCTCTTCAATCCTGAAACATTCCGGTGCCTTGATGTCCTCAAGGTTGATACCACCGAATGTAGGACTTATCGCCTTTACTATTTCCACGAGTTTATCCGGATCTTTTTCATCTATTTCGATGTCAAAAGAATCAATCCCTGCAAAAATCTTGAAAAGAAGTGACTTTCCTTCCATCACCGGCTTTCCTGCCAAAGCGCCTATATCACCAAGACCAAGAACCGCCGTGCCATTGGAAATGACTGCGACCTGATTCCCCTTGCCTGTATATTTATATGCCAGACCGGATTCGCGCTCTATCTCCTTGCAAGGATATGCGACACCTGGTGAATACGCCAGAGAAAGGTCATGTTGGTTGGCATAGGGCTTGGTTGGAACAACCTCAATTTTACCGGGAGTCCACGCCTCATGATACGCGAGAGCTTCCTCCTTTAAGTTCATTTTGTCTGTTTTTGACATATCGGGAATATCATTAGTTTTAATATATAACAATCTATTTCAAATCTGTTCAAATTCAACCTCTGAAAATTAGAAGCGGCTTAAAATAAAACTTAAATTTGGGACTGTCGTCTTTCGCTTAATTCTACTTTTAACCCCTCCTTAACTTGTCATGCAAAATTACTAAATATCAGCCATATGTTGAACATGTTATACAACATACCTCTTCCAATTTACATTTTTAGCAATAATTACTGTCTCAATTTTTTCAAAGTTGTCTAAAAAAAAATCCTATTATCTTTATCTGTAATATTTTACATTTTTTTACAAACTCGAATTGTTGTCCAAAACAATAATTTTGTCAATAAATTTATCCTGTAAAATTTGCGCATCACACATAATAATCCTACCTTTGCAATGCATTTGAGGAGGCATGCTCAATACGCGTCTACCTTAATATACATGCCGATTAACAATTCCATTATAATCATGATACAGATTGTTGAGAAACGTGATGGCCGCGTTGTGGGCTATAACGAAGAAAAAATAAAAGCTGCTATACGCAAAGCCATGTTGACAACAGAAATGGGCGAAGATGAGGCTTTGGTTCAGAAAATCACCGACCGTGTCGGCATGAGCGGCAAGGACCGCATGACTGTCGAAGAAATTCAAGATCGCGTGGAGATAGAACTGATGAAGTCGGCAAGAAAGGACGTGGCAAAACGGTATATAGCATATCGCGACCAGCGGTCTATCGCCCGCAGGGCAAAAACCCGCGACATGTTTCTTGAGATCATCGAGGCTAAGAACAATGACATTACTCGCGAGAACGCCAATATGAACACAGACTCTCCGGCAGGAATGATGATGAAATTCGCAAGCGAGACCACAAAACCGTTTGTCGATGACTACCTGCTGAGTCCGGATGTAAAGGCTGCTGTCAAAAACAACTATCTGCACATACACGACAAAGACTACTACCCTACAAAAAGTCTGACTTGCGTGCAGCATCCACTCGACAGGATTCTCAAGAAAGGATTTGTTGCAGGACATGGAGAATCACGTCCGGCCAAAAGAATTGAAACTGCAAGCATAATAGGTTGTATTTCTTTGGAAACCGCACAGAACGAAATGCACGGCGGTCAGGCGATACCTGCCTTTGATTTCTATCTGGCTCCATTCGTAAGGAGTTCATTCATTGAGGAAATAAAGAATCTCGAACATTTCAGCGGACAAGATCTTCATCATCTATATAATAAGGAGATAAAGGATTTCCTAAGAAAAGATCTTGAAAATCTGACAGGCGAAGACAGACTTCTCCAGCATGCGGTCAACAAGACTGTGGAAAGAGTACATCAGGCTATGGAGGCTTTTATACACAATATGAATACAATCCATTCGCGTGGTGGTAATCAGGTTGTATTTTCATCCATCAATTATGGAACCGACACTTCTGCTGAGGGAAGATGCGTCATACGCGAGATATTGAATTCCACATATGAAGGAGTCGGGAACGGTGCTACTGCAATCTTCCCCATACAGATTTGGAAAAAGAAACGCGGTGTCAGTTACCTGCCAGAAGATCCCAATTATGATCTTTACAAACTTGCATGCAAGGTTACGGCAAGAAGATTTTTTCCCAACTTCGTAAACCTTGATGCCTCATTCAACCAACACGAAAAATGGCGTGCAGACGACCCGGAAAGATATAAATATGAGGTAGCAACCATGGGATGCCGCACGAGAGTATTTGAAAACCGATATGGAGAAAAAACATCAATAGGCAGAGGCAACATTTCGTTTTCTACAATCAATATCGTGCGCATAGCAATTGAGCTTATGGGCATCCGTGAAAAAGAGGAAAGAATCGAACGTTTCTTCGAAAAGCTTGATGAAGTCCTTGACATCACCGCTCAGCAGCTTGACGAACGTTTCAATTTCCAAAAAACAGCTCTTGCCAAGCAATTCCCGCTTGTCATGAGTGCGCTTTGGAATGGGGCTGACAAACTCGGTCCCAACGACACTATCGAACCGGTAATCAATCAGGGCACGCTCGGCATAGGTTTTATCGGTCTTGCTGAATGCCTTATCGCCCTCATAGGAAAACACCATGGAGAATCAGATGAGGCACAGGCTCTCGGCTTAAAAATAATAAAACACATGAGGAGCAGAGTCAATGAGTATTGTGAGAAATATGGTCACAATTTTTCTGTACTCGCCACTCCGGCAGAGGGACTCTCGGGTAAATTCACCAAGAAAGACCGCAAGACATTCGGCATAATACCAGGGGTAACCGACAAAGAGTATTACACCAATTCCAACCATGTGCCGGTATACTATCACTGTTCGCCGCGCCATAAAGCCAAAATCGAGGCTCCCTACCATGAACTTACTGGGGGCGGACATATTTTTTATGTGGAAATAGACGGTGATGCCACGCATAATGAGGAGTCCATAATGCAGATTGTTGATCTTCTTGATCAATACAATATGGGATACGGCTCAGTAAACCACAACCGCAACCACTGCCCTCGATGCGGCTATGAGAATGCTGACCAGAATACAGACACATGCCCTAAATGCGGAACTAAATTCGAGACAATACAGCGAATCACCGGATACCTGGTCGGCACCACCGACCGATGGAATTCGGGAAAACTCGCCGAACTACATGACCGCATAGTGCATGAATGATAATGTAAATATTCTCAGGATAATCCGGGGCACCACTGTGGACGGTCCCGGATTCCGCACTTCTATATATTTCGCAGGATGCCGTCACCGTTGTCCGGGCTGTCACAATCCTCAGTCTTGGGATTTCAATGCGGGCAAAACAATGGGTATCGATGAAATACTGGAGGTTATAGAAGAAGAAGATTATGATGTGACACTGACGGGTGGAGACCCGCTGTACAATCCTGATTTTGTGATCTGTCTTGCTGACCGCATCCATTCTCTGGGACATAACATATGGCTTTATACAGGTTTCACATGGGAAGAGATTTTAAATAGCCATGCCCTTTATGATGCCGTATCTCACATAGATGTTATTGTAGACTCCCCTTTTGTTCTCTCGCAAAGAGATCCCGACCTGGCATTCAGAGGATCGTCAAATCAGAGGATAATAGATGTCGCCCAATCAATAAAAAAAGGCGGCATAAATCTTTGGCGCAGGGAATGAACCATTGCCGGCTGTGTGCGTTACATAATTAAAAGTCGTGCATCTGTACGGCATTATTGATTATAAAACCTTTATAAGCTATTTAATATTATGGGCACAAAGAAAAGCATCAAGGGCACAAAGACCGAACAGAATGTGGTCAACTCTTTTCTTGCGGAAACTCAGGCTTTCGCGCGTTATACTTTCTATGCCAGTATCGCAGACAAAGAGCAATACTTCCCCATAGGTGTCATATTCAGAGAAACCGCTGACAATGAACTTCATCATGCAAAAGTTTTCCTGAAGATGCTCGAAGACACTGAAGTCAAGGCAGATCCGGGCGTAGATGCCGGATTCCTTGGGGATACAGCTGCTAATCTACGCACTTCAATAAAGGAAGAAAGCGTTGACGGATATGAGTTTTATTACGCATGTGCAAAAACTGCAAAAGAGGAAGGATTTGATGATATTGCCAAACACTTCAAAGCAATTGCAAGTGCCGAGAAAGTCCATCACGACCGTTTTCAGAAGATGCTTGAAATGGTAGAGAACAATACTTTATGGAAACGCGACACTCCCGTAACTTGGAAATGTCTTGTCTGTGGATATACAGTAGTCGGCAAAGAACCTCCTGCCAAATGTCCCGGCTGTGACCACCCCTACCAGCATTATATCGCGATAGAAGACGGTTACGCTCCGGCTCCGCAGGATTAGTACTTTTACCACAATCTGTTTTTTACACACGATACTGAATCAAATTATTTTATGTTGCCGATTCCTGCATTCTTGCGGGAATCGGCATTTTTTTGTAAATTCGCAAGATAATAGAGAGCCCAGGTACAGACATTTTGTAAGCAAAGGGTATATTTGATTATTAGCATATGGGATTTTTCAATAAACTATTCTCTAAAAAAGAGAAAGAGACCCTTGATCTGGGTCTTCAGAAAACCAAAGAAGGCGTGTGGAACAAGATCACACGCGCTGTCGCAGGTAAAAACAAAGTTGACGATGATGTTCTCGACGCTCTTGAAGAAGCTTTCATCACAAGCGATGTTGGTGTAGACACGACTCTCAGGATAATAGAAAGGATTCAGAACCGCGTTGCACGCGACAAATATGTCGGCAGCGATGAACTTCGCGCTCTGCTTTGTGATGAAATTTCCGATATGCTTGAAAAGCCTGAAAACGGTCGTGATATAGAAGATTTTCATGTTCCGAAATCAGACAACCCATATGTAATTATGGTTGTCGGTGTCAATGGTGTCGGCAAAACAACCACCATTGGCAAACTCGCTTATCAATATAAAGCAGCCGGCAATAAAGTCGTTCTCGGAGCTGCCGACACTTTCCGCGCTGCCGCAATAGAACAGCTCGACATCTGGGGGGAGCGTATCGGCGTGCCTGTAATTAAACAGAAAATGGGAAGCGACCCTGCTGCCGTAGCTTTCGACACTCTTTCTTCTGCAAAAGCTCAAGGTGCTGACGTGGTGATAATAGACACCGCCGGTCGACTCCATAATAAAATCGGGCTGATGAACGAACTCACTAAAATCAAGAACGTAATGCAGCGCGTTGTTCCCGATGCACCTCAGGAAATTCTTCTTGTTCTTGATGGCTCTACTGGTCAGAACGCCTTTGAACAGGCACGCCAGTTTGTAGCTGCTACCGAAGTCAACAATCTTGCCATAACCAAACTTGACGGCACATCAAAAGGTGGTGTCGTAATTGGCATCAGCGACCAGTTCAAAATTCCTGTGAAATATATCGGTCTTGGCGAGGGTAAGGAAGACATACAGATTTTCCACGCCAAGGAATTTGTCAAGACTCTTTTCGGAGAAGCGATATAATATTATACATATCCGCCTCATATTATTTTACTGCATCGTGTCATGAAAAAAAATAGAATCGACATAATAACAATGGGATGCTCCAAAAATCTCATAGATTCGGAGCGCATAATCCGCAGACTGCACGCGAAAGGATATGACGCCGTGCATGACTCCGGCAATCCTGAGGGGGAATATGTTGTTGTAAACACCTGCGGATTTATTGCAGATGCAAAAGAGGAATCCATTGAGATGCTTCTTGACCTTGCAAAACTTAAACAAGAGGGAAAAATCGGGAAAATTGTCGCAATGGGTTGTCTTACCCAAAGATATCGGGAAGAGCTTACGACTGAGTTGCCCGAAATAGATATCATGCTGGGTAAGTTTGATTGGGGAAACTTTATTGACTCACTACCCGATCTTAAAGATACGGCAAAACCGAAGCAATGGGAAAGAGAACTGACGACACCTCCGCATTCCGCATATCTTAAGATTTCGGAAGGTTGCAACAGGTTTTGCGCATTTTGCGCGATCCCGCTGATAACCGGACGCCACACTTCAAGGACCATTGAGGAAATATTGGAAGAAACAGAGTCGCTTGTTGCTAAGGGTGTCAAGGAATTTAATGTTATAGCGCAAGACCTTTCGTCTTATGGCATTGACATTTACGGAAGCCACAAGCTTGCAGAACTCATCGATAGGATGGCTGGTATCAAGGGAGTGGAATGGATCCGTCTGCATTACGCATATCCTGCGGACTTTCCGTTTGATATTCTTGATGTAATGGCACGACATGAAAATGTATGCAAATATATCGACATAGCCCTCCAGCATGTTTCAGACAAGGTGCTGGACAATATGCGCCGACATATTACAAAAGAAGAGACAATATCGCTTATTGCAGAAATGCGCAAACGCGTGCCCGATATAAAAATAAGGACAACTCTAATGGTCGGGTTTCCCGGTGAAGGTGAAGAGGAATTTCAGGAACTGCTCGATTTTGTTCGTACACAGAAATTCGACCGTATGGGAGCGTTCGCTTATTCGGAAGAAGATGACACTTGGGCGGCAAAGAATCTAAAGGACCTGATTCCGGAAGAAACAAAGCAAAAAAGACTCGACCTTCTGATGGAGGCACAGATGACTATTTATGAAGAAAAAAATGCTGAGATGTATGGCAAAGAAGTCACTTTACTTGTAGACGAGACAGAGGGTGATACAAGGATATGTCGTTCGCAGTGGGACAGCCCGGAAGTTGACATGAACTATTATGTAAAAGGCTCGGATGCAAAACCGGGAGACTTCATTCGCGCCCGTATCACAGGAGACCAGTTATACGACTTTGAGGCAGACGCAATCTGACAGTGTTATGTTCAACAGCTTTTGCGCATATCGCTTTCCCGATGAAAATAAGATTCAATTGTTCAAGGGGAACCTGACCGAGGGCATTTGTGAAGGATTTGTCATAGCGCCTTTTGATTTGTCTGAGCACAATCCTGTTTCCATCGTTTCTCTTCAGGAATGCGATTGGTCTGAATTGTCAGGTATCATACAATTCTGTGATGATTCGGCTTCTTTATTTGAGTTTCCTCATGAATCCACAACAAGAAAACAGCACAAAAAGGAAATAGAGTCGATTATAGAGGAGCTTGACGGTAATCCCGAGAAAAAAACAATTGCGGCAAAAGTAATTTTAAGAAATCAGTCAATAGATCTGCCGGAGACATTTGTCAGACTTTGCAAAGAGTTTCCATCATCATTTATTTTTGCTTTTCACACACCCGTCACCGGAGGATGGATTGGCGCCTCTCCTGAATTGCTGCTTGACTGCGACCAAGGCATATTGCACACATATGCACTGGCGGGCACAAGACCTGCCGATTCAGAAGGAGACTGGGATAAGAAAAATATCAACGAACAGAGGATAGTGGAACGCTACATCTCACGTTGCTTCGAAAAATGGGGATTAAAACCGGAATGTTCACCTACAGCCACATGCAAAGCCGGAAAAGTGGAGCATCTTCTGACCAGAATATGTGCCGATACATCCGAACGTATCACAGATCTGCTTTTATTCCTCAAAGATCTCTCTCCCACCCCAGCTCTGTGCGGACTACCCAAAGAGGAGTCTAAAGAGCGTATCAACCGTCTGGAAAATTTCAACCGTGGTTATTATGGAGGGTTCTGCGGACCGTTCAAAAGTCCGTCACGATTCTCATTTTATGTCAACCTGCGTTCTGTCAGGTTTGATAAAACACGCTGGTGTATGTTCGCAGGCGGAGGAATCACACCTGCATCAGACCCCGACGCCGAATGGATCGAGACGGAACGTAAAGCGGCGGGAATTATAAAAAATCTGCAATTCGTGTCACAGTTATAACATTAAACAGTATTATTAATATCAGAGATAAGTATGAGACTAAAAACAATTTTAACATGCGCATTCTTGGGAGCCGCTCTAACAGGAGCGGCTGCTCAAGAGCATCTGAAGAGTCTTGATGCCAAAGGTATCGACACCTCGATATCTCCCAAAAAAGACTTTTACAATCACGTGAACAAGAAATGGACAGAGGCACACCCTCTTTCTGCTGAATATTCACGTTACGGACAATTTAACATACTCAACGATTCAAGCAACAACCGCGTTCGCAGAATCGTAACCGGACTCGCCGCCACAAAACCGGCACCTGGCACTGATGCATTTAAGATCGCGACACTTTATGAAGCAGGCATGGATTCCATCCGTCGAAACAAACTTGGAGCCGAACCCATCAAGGCTGATCTTGCAAAAATTGAAAATACTACCGCAGACGGAATGGAAGATCTCTTCCTATGGATGCATAAGAACTATGGCTCGCCTTTGGTCGGTGCCGGTCCGATGGAAGATCTTGCTAACAGCCAGGTCTATGCGATGTATGTGACTGCCCCGAGTCTCGGACTTGGAGACCGCGATTATTATCTTCTCAATGACAAAAGAAACAAAGATGTTCGTGCAGCCTACACAAAACTGATAGAGAAAGATATGCAGCTTGCAGGCTATTCAAAAAAAGACTCCAAAAGAATAGCAGCGAACGTTCTTAAGATAGAGACTCTTCTCGCTGATTCAACCTGGACACGCGAACAAAGCCGCAATATCCCGGCTATGTATAATCCCCGTTCTTTCTCTCAGCTTAAAGAGCAGTATCCCGCATTCCCATGGGATCGCTTCTTTATCGAGACAATGGGCATAAAAGCACCTGAGACTCTCATTGTCGCTAACCCCAACACAGTCCTTCAGGGTAATAAACTCATGCAGTCTCTTTCAGACCGTGAAAAGAAAGACCTTTATCTGTGGGAATACGTAAGTGCCGCATCCCCATACCTGAGTGATGATTTCGCCAATGCGTCTTTCGAGTTCCAGAAAGTATTCAGTGGTGTTCAGAAACAGCATCCCCGCTGGAAAAAGGCACTCGGAACCACCGAAGGCATTATGGGTGAAGGAATAGGTAAACTATATGTGGAGCAATATTTTCCTGAAAGTTCAAAAATCTATATGGAAGGACTTGTGGAGAATCTCCGTAACGCACTTGGCAAACACATCATCCATCTCCCCTGGATGAGCGATGACACAAAAGTTCAGGCACTGAAGAAACTCAACGCTATAACTGTGAAAATCGGGTATCCCGACAAATGGAAAGACTATTCAAAACTGAACGTTGATCCATCACTCTCGTATTGGGAAAATGTTCATAATGCCAACCAGTGGGCACAAGACCGTTATCTTGAAAAATGGGGTAAACCGGTTGACCGCACGGAATGGGGCATGACACCTCAGACGATAAATGCTTATTACAATCCTTTGAATAACGAGATTGTATTTCCCGCAGGAATCCTGCAGGCACCTTTCTATGATCCGGCTTCAAGCGATGCCGAAAACTACGGTGGCATTGGAGTTGTCATAGGTCATGAACTGACACACGGCTTTGATGACCAAGGATGTAATTTCGATGCGAACGGCAATATGGTAAACTGGTGGACTCCGGAAGACGCGCAGGCATTCGCCGGTCTTACCCAAGGACTCGTAAAGCAGTTTGACGCAGTGGAGGTTCTCCCAGGTCTCAATGCAAACGGTTCATACACACTTGGCGAGAACATTGCAGACCAGGGTGGACTGCGCGTTGCAAGAACAGCCTTCCTTGATTCTCAGAAAAAGAAAGGCGTCGATGTCACTTCTGCCAATGCCAAAATAGATGGTTTTGATCCTATGCAGGTTTTCTATATGAATTATGCAAACCTTTGGGCTAACAATATCCGTCCGGAAGAAATCAGGTCTCTGACCACCGGTGACCCCCACTCGTTGGGAATCAACCGCGTTAATGTATCGCTCCGCAACATCGCGCCATTCTTAGAGGCATTCGGCATCGTAGAGGGAGATCCGATGTTCCGTCCGGAAAGCGAGCGCGTCATTATCTGGTAAGAATCTGATAATGGTGTTTCCCGGATAAAGAATGATACAGATATGAAAGTTTTTAATTCAATACAATAAATCATGAGAATAATCAAATCAACATTTGTCATGACGATGCTGACCATCGCTATGACAGCATTGTTCGGATGCGTCTCAGTTGACGCCAATGGCAGAGACTTCTTTTCCGGAAGAGAAAGCATTAAGCCGTCAGGCAAGATTGTTTCAAAAACTTTCAAAGTCGCACCTGTCAATTCTATTTCCGTAACCAGCATTGTCGATGTTGTGGTTACACAAGGAAACACTCAGAAAATTGTCGTGAAGGGATCTGACAACCTCATCCCTTATTGTGAAATCAAGAACAATGACGGCAAACTGACAGTCGGCATGACTAAAGAAGCGAGATCCAAATCCTTTCCAAAATGCGATCTTATTGTATATGTCACTGTAAAAGATATCAATAATGTGTCTTCATCAGGCACTGGCGATGTAAAATTCCAAGGGTCAGTCAAATCTCAGATTCTCAGACTATCGGTATCCGGTACAGGAGATATCTCAGTTCCGGTTTTCAATGGTGACAGACTCAAAGTCAGCATTTCCGGAACCGGAGATGTGTTGATTGGGGGAAATGTAAATAATGCCACGCTTTCAGTGAGTGGTACAGGAGACATCAATGCCAAACTTTCTGAGCTCACCCATCTGAGCGCTTCCGTTTCCGGCACAGGAGACATCGAACTGAAAGGCAAAACATCATCTGCCACGTATTCCGTTTCCGGCACAGGAGAAATTTACGCCCGCAAGATGATTGCAAGAAATGTCGAGGCTACCGCTTCGGGAACCGGAGACATAACATGCTATGCTTCGGATTCATTCACAGGAAGGCGTTCCGGGATTGCAGACATAACATGTTATGGCAAACCAAAAAACAGAAATCTGAAAACAAAGGGATATTCTTTCCCTGACGAAGACTGAACCGTTGTCATTGCTTGATATAAACATTTAATGAGGGCGGTGTGTCAAAATTGATAAAATTTGACACACCGCCTTTATTTTAGCCGGATGGCGAGGATGCTGTCAGAATGGTCCGGATGGTAGGCGGCTGAATGTGAGGCTGAAGGGAGTTGACTTTCGTCAATGACCGAAGCCGAATCATTCAGCCAACGACCCAGACGGGCTATTATGACACATCCTCCTTTATTATTGAATATCTGCATCTTATTACATTATAAATAGCGAGGCGTTTAAGGAATTTTAGAATATTTTGCATTATTTAGGTGTGACAAATGTAATATTGGACAGACTTTTGCATTTAATTTGTAGACGAAATTACGAATAACAGGTTCCACATTCGAACTAATGATTAAATTTAAGTATATGAAGAAAATGACCATTATCGCATCGGTCGCATTACTGACCGGTCTCCTCTTTGGCGCTCATGCCAAGGAATACATCGGAGCTAATGGAAAGGAGTCGAATTTCATTCTTACATCTTCGGCGCCATCCTTCGAGACTGACTTCACTGTAGCGGCAGAAAAAACAGTCAATGCAGTGGTGTGCATTAAAAGCTATACTACCCGTACAAGGAATTCATACGGAAATCAAGGCGGAGGGGGATACGATCCGTTCGGCATGTTTGATTTCTTCTTCGGACAGCCTCAGCAACCCCAGCAGAGACAACCCAGACAACAAAAGAAAAGTGAACCTGTGCAGAATGGGCTCGGTTCTGGTGTGATTATTTCTGAAGACGGATACATTGTCACAAACAACCATGTGATTGCAGATGCTGACAAACTCGAAGTCCTGATGAATGACAATTCTACTTATGAGGCAAAAATTATCGGCACAGACGAAGCATCAGATCTCGCCCTGATTAAGATTGATGCCAAAGATCTGTCTCCTATAACATTCGGTAACAGTGAGTCTGTAAAAGTCGGAGAATGGGTGCTTGCAGTCGGAAATCCATTTGGTTTCAATTCAACAGTCACAGCCGGTATCATTAGTGCCAAGGCACGCAGTCTGGGGCAAAACGGAAAACAGGGAGGTCTTAACATCGAATCTTTCATTCAGACCGATGCCGCACTCAATCCTGGGAACTCAGGAGGTGCCCTTGTAAACCTCAAAGGCGAACTGATCGGTATTAACTCGGCTATCTACAGCAACACAGGCAGCTACTCGGGATTCTCATTCGCGATACCGACAACTATCGTGAAAAAAGTCATGACAGACCTTCGTCAGTATGGAACTGTGCAGCGCGCCGTTCTTGGATGCCAGGTAATCGAACTTGACGCAAAAATTGCAAAAGAGAAAAACATCACTGCCACTAAATCCGGTCTTCTCATAGCGTCTGTAATGGATCGTAGCACAGCCAAGGAACTCGGATTGAAAGAAGATGATGTCATCACTGCAATCAACAAAGTCCCTGTGCACAACCACGCGGAACTTGTGGAGCAACTCAACAAATTCCGTCCCGGAGACCAGATTAACGTAACATACGTTCGTGACAATTCAACAGTTACAAAGAGCGCGACATTGAGAAATGTTCAAGGAAGCACCAACATCACCAAGAAAGGCGACTTCTCGGAACTTGGATGCGCATTCATGAAAATCGGCAGCAACACCAAACAGCATCTTGGAATAAGTAACGGAGTGAAGGTTACTGGTGTGAAGAGCGGATGTGTGAAAGATGCCGGAATTAAAGAAGGATTCATTATCACAGATATCAACGGCAATGCCGTCAACTCATCAGATGATGTGGAAAGAATTTACAATCAGATAATGAAGGGTGACGACGATGACAAAGTAATGTTTATTACCGGTATATATCCAACAGGCAAGAAATATTACTACGCAGTTAATCTTGCGGGTGAATAAACTATATTACAATCCGCATCTTTCACCCCTATAGTGAAAGAGAAAACGACACTATGGAATGGAGCGAGTCTGAACATGTCTCGCTCCATTTATTCTGATTCAAATAATAAAATACGTTGAATACAAACCAATGCCGATGTTGTTATATAATTGTCATATGCAAGTATTCAAATTCAAACTACAGTATGATAGTGTTAGGATTTAACTTTCATTCACGTGAAGATGGATTTTCGAGGGAATTTCACGAGCTGAAGAAGGAGCATGGCGGGCTATTCGACTTATGAAACTTAGAACTCACCGAAAAGACACTTCATATGCACGAAAAGAATTAATTCGGAATATTTTATATATAATTCATGCTAAATCCAAACACCCCCCTCCTACTGTAGCTTAAATTTGAATTTACTTATTATCATGAAAGATTATCAAAAAAAATAATTTCACAAATTTGACAATATCATTGGAAAATTCGCGTATTTTTATTAAATTTGCAACAATTTTTGGAAGTACATATGAGACAATTAAAGATAACAAAATCCATTACCAACCGCGAAAGTGCCTCTCTTGACAAATATCTTCAGGAAATCGGTCGCGAAGAGCTGATTTCCGTAAGCGAGGAGGTCGAACTTGCGCAGCGAATCAAAAAAGGAGATCATGCAGCTCTTGAAAAACTGACAAAGGCAAATCTCAGGTTTGTAGTGTCTGTGGCAAAACAATACCAGAATCAGGGTCTTAGTCTTCCGGATCTTATAAATGAAGGGAACCTTGGTCTGATTCGCGCTGCCCAGAAATTTGATGAGACTCGTGGTTTCAAATTCATATCATATGCAGTGTGGTGGATACGCCAGTCTATTCTTCAGGCGTTGGCTGAACAAAGCCGCATTGTGCGTCTTCCTCTCAATCAGGTAGGATCTCTTAATAAGATAACAAAGGAACTTTCTAAATTCGAACAAGAAAATGAGCGTCGTCCGTCACCGGAAGAATTGGCGGAAAGACTTGACATGCCTGTTGACAAGATTTCAGATACAATGAAAGTATCTGGGCGACATATATCTGTGGATGCTCCTTTTGTTGAAGGTGAAGACAATTCACTGCTTGATGTCCTTCCAAATGATGACAGCCCCATGGCTGATGCAAGTCTTAATCAGGAATCCTTGTCTAAAGAAGTTGACCGTGCGCTCAAACAGCTTTACGATCGCGAACGGGAGATTCTTAAAATGTTCTTCGGCATCGGCTGTCAGGAAATGACTCTTGAGGAAATCGGAGCGAAGTTTGATTTGACGCGTGAACGCGTACGCCAGATCAAAGAAAAAGCAATCCGTCGTCTCAAAGGTCAGAAAAGCAAGCTCCTCAAGAGTTATCTTGGAGAATAAGCCGCAATAAATCGAAGGCACATATCAATAAAATATGATGAACTCCTTCAATACCCATATCTTACCCGCAATAAAGGCAATTGTCTTGACGGCGGGTTTATTGCTTGCTGCACCGCAATTGTCGGCAGACAATGCCACCATGAATGACAGCATACGCAATGCTACAAGAGAGAGTCTTTTCCCGGAGAAATCGAGAAGTCTCGCAAAATCGCACTTCACCTGGGGAGCGGAAGCCGGAGCTTCCATTGACCTGACAGGACATGATATGTCAACATTTGATGTAGATGTGCTCTTCGGATATAAAAACTCTTACATACGTATGGTCGGTCTGGGAGCCGGGATACACCGCACTGTGCAGAGAGGAGACAACTTCATCCCTATTTATGCCACTATCCAGACATCATTCCGGAAGAAACCCTCACTCGTTTTTATGAGTGCCAAAATAGGATATTCTTTCAATACAATCAGCGATTCTCCTACGTTCGGTGATTTTGTCTCATCCATAGGTGTTGGCGTAAATCTCTCACTTTCCAGATTAGCCAACAGCTATATTATTCTTTCTGCCGGATCGAGATATTTTAACAAAAGACACATTGATATGATTGACCGTCTCGACCAGCACTACATCTATATTGCACAACTCCGATTTGGAGTCAGTTTCTGATATTCTGACATGAGGTAATTCTGATGTCGTAATTATAAAATCAAGGCACGGTCAATAGACCGTGCCTTGATTTTAACTGTCGAAATCTTTCGTAATTTATTTGAAGAGATATTGCGATGAAATAGACTGGTTGTTGTGTATCCTGCGGATTGTATCTGCAAAGAGTTTTGCAACAGGCAGCACAGTTGCCTTATGATTCTCTCTGACATATGGGATAGAGTCTGTAAAAATGATTTCTGTAAGACCGCAGTTCTTCACATTCTCAGTGGCAGGATCACTCATCACCGGATGGCTGCATAACGCTCTTACTGATTTTGCGCCATATGAAAGAAGCAGGTCGCTTGCTTTTGTGATTGTTCCCGCAGTATCGACAATATCATCAATAAGAACAACGTTCTTACCTTCCACATCTCCGATTACCGTCATCGACGCCACTACATTTGCTTTGGCTCGTTGTTTGTGACAAAGCACCAAGGGGACATCAAAGTATTTGGCGTAGGAATTGGCTCTCTTGGCACCGCCCACATCGGGAGATGCTATAACCATATTCTCAAGACGCAGGCTCTCTATGTAAGGAATAAAAATGGATGATGCATAAAGGTGGTCTACCGGAACATCAAAGAAACCCTGAATCTGGTCAGCATGTAGATCCATAGTAATCAGACGGTCAATACCGGCTACGCTTAAAAGATCTGCCACAAGCTTGGCTGCAATTGACACGCGTGGTTTATCTTTGCGATCCTGACGAGCCCATCCGAAATAAGGCACAACAGCTATAATCTGGGCTGCTGACGCTCTTTTGGCTGCATCGATCATGAGCAAGAGCTCCATAAGATTGTCACTGTTGGGGAATGTAGACTGCACAAGATAGACCTGACTGCCACGAATCGATTCCTCAAAACCTACTTCAAACTCTCCGTCGGCAAAACGCTCCTTATTCATTTTGCCCAATTCAATGCCTAATTCTTTACAAATAGACTCACCAAGATACCTTGATGACTCACCTGCAAAAACCTTAATTGGCGGAAGGTTACTATTCATTATATAGAAAGGTTGTTATTTGGTTCGACAAAATTATAACTATTTTCTGTAATTTCTAAATGATTTTAGGGAAATTTTTCTACAGTCACGTGTCATTTTTATTCAATCGCATTGTTGCCGCGCTTCTTTAAAGGCACGATTACAGCATCATGCCCTTTTACGCTTAATGCTGTCTGCACATCCGCTCCGACCTCAAAAGAAAGTTCCCTGCCCCACAAAAGATCTTTAGCGCACTGTTTTCCGGAAGCAAGATCTGCCATGTCGATGGCAAGTTGCGGAATACTTAGAGACAGATCAATGTTATTGTCATCAAAATTGGCTACTACAAGTAGTGCCTCGGACTCCGTATAACGCAAAAAAGCGTACTGTCTGTGCGGATTGAAACCGGAATTACGAAGATTCACATACATCAAATCGAAAAAGCATCCTTCTCTGAACGCACGCCTTGCATTACACATGGTCAAAACATTCTTATACAACTTTCTCAACCATCTTTCATGACGAGTAAGCTTCAGAGCACTGCAACGTCCGTTGTCATACCAACGGCGAAGAGTGTCATAACTCCAATAGTCAAAAATCGTAGACCTGTTGTTGTCTCCTGCGAAACCTTCGTTGTCATGTGCCATCTCTCCCAATTCTTGTCCATAATAAATCATAAAAGGTCCTTTCGATATCATGGCGCTGACCACAAGCGATGGTATAACTTTCGACGGATCTTCCGCATATTCCCGAGAGGCAAACCTTACTTCATCATGATTTTCAAGAAAGTTGAGCATTTTGTCTCCGATGCCGTCCACGCATTGCCAGCACCCGGTGAGTTGCGCGGCGGAAACATTGTGTTTTTCAATTCCGACAAGAGTGTCATACAGATTGACCTTGTCATACAGGTAATCGAAATGGCAATAATCCAGAAATGTGCGATACAGATTCACATCATAAATCTCTCCTATAAATATTACATCCGGATAATCCTGCTTTACCTGAGGGATAACCCAATGCCAGAACTCCTCCGGCACCATGAAAACCATATCACACCGGAATCCGTCAACACCTTTCGATGCCCAGTAGCGAAGAATGTGAAGCATTCGGAGCCATGTGTCGGGAACAGGTTCAAAATGTCTTGAATTGTCACCGGGATCATATCCATAATTGAGCTTCACGGTCTCATACCAGTCATTACGGTGACAGAAAGCCGTGAAACAGTCATTACCTGTCGCCTTGGCGGGAAACTCCACATAAGGCTTGTTTCCTTCCAAATCAAGCGGAAAATCCGGGCAGAACTGCTGGTTTACGATATAGTAATAATTATTGGAGGGACTGAAAAACTTTCCGAAGTCGTCATCGCATCCGAAATCGCGCACTCCTGCCGGAGCCACATCCGAATGGTATTCACGTGCCGTGTGATTGGGAACGAAATCTATTATCACCTTGAGTCCCTGATTGTGAATCCTGCCGACAAGGTTCTCGAATTCCGACATTCTCTCCCCGACATTCTCTGCAAGAGACGGAGCCACATCATAATAATCCTTGATCGCATATGGCGAGCCAGCCTCACCTTTCACAACATTCGGATTGTCTGCAGGTATGCCGGGATATGATGTTTTCGTTGCCATCTCTATCACCCCCGTAAGCCATATGCAGTTTACACCAAGATCTGCAATCGTCCCTATGACTTTCGCTGTGATGTCATTGAATTTCCCGGAACCATTCTCCTCCAACGTGCCGCCGGGCACACACGAGGCGGTCATATTAGTGAATATACGGGGAAAAACCTGATATATGATTAGTTTTTCTTTCATTGCATCAATGATATTTGTTTTTTACAATACTTTTTCCAATACCTGGCACGCAGCGTCATAACCTATTTCCACATTGCGTCGCAGACTTGTCAGGTCAAATGTCTTCGAGTGAGATATTGCCTGAGGCATAATGAGATGGTCACAAAGCTTTATATCCTGCAGTACATTCGCTTTGGTCATCAAATGAAACGATCTCTCCGCTATATCAAGCAATGACTGCTTGTATTTGTAATTTCTGTTCAACGGACTGCAATTGCTGCCGATCAGAACCTTGCAGTAATCGCGTATCGCCCATGCCGGTAGATTTCTCAACACACCGCCATCAACATAATGAGTGCCGTTGATCAGAACCGGACGGAAAATTATAGGTATACTGCATGATGCCAGTACACGGGGCACAATCTCCCCTTTACACCATCCTACAGAAGTGCCTTTGTCAAAATTGGTCGCACATACAACCGTCGGAATCTTAAGCTCTTCAAGATTCCTGACAGGCAGCCAGCTTTCAAGCATCTTTCCGAATTTATCAAGACGAAAGAATCCTGATGTAGGTACAGAAAATTCTGTAAAATCTGCGAACTTCTGTGATTCAGCGAAACAATCGATCATGTCGTGTGGAGACAAACCGGCTCCATAAAGAACTGCAGCTATAGAACCTGCCGAGACTCCGGACAGTATTTCCGGCTTGATTCCGAACCTGTCGAATGCCGTGATAACTCCGATGTGTGCGAATCCTTTGGCGCCGCCCCCACCGAAAGCGACTCCGTATTTAGGTATCTTCCGGAGTCCTGCATATTCAAGAATCCCTTCTATTGAAACATTACTTAACAGTGCCATTTTTGCATCTATTTGTTTATCGACTATTTCTCATCCTCTTTCTTTACAACCCGTTTTTTCTTGCGCTTGAGGAATGTGAACGGATTGTCGAAATCCCGACGGTATATCACACCTATCCCCTGGGTTGTCAATGCGGAACGGAGATAATAGTTCTGGTCATTAAAATGATTATATGCCTTAAGCCGCAGGTTGCCATTCTTGTTTAGAAGATACTCGATATCAAAGTCGCCAACGAATGTTGACTGAGATGTGGCTCTGTCTCTATAGCCAAAATTGCCGTTGATAAGCAAACGGTTATCCAAAAGCCGTGAAGACAATGCCACATCAACCTCCATATCTGAAAAATCTCCCTTGTCGGAACGGAACGAAGGAGCAAGCGTTATTTTATCCGTGAGTTGCCCCATAAAACTCGACAATTGCGATGACAGAGTCGAAGATGCCACAGATGCCAGTTCCCCGCCTCCGTTACTTGTGGAACCCATATACTCTGGAGTGTAGAATCTGTTTAAAGCAAGCAGGTATATAATCTGCCTGTTCATCATGTCGTCAGTAGAAATGATGCTCTTGACCTTTCGCTCCACATCCTGTGTCAATGTCGGCAACGCGATATCAAATGTAATCTCAGGACTACGCATGTCACCGTTAACCTTAAGCAAGGCGTCAACCGGGACATTTGTCCTGTTAAGGTCGCGGTCTGTAGAGAAACTCTTGTCAAGATCCGAAAGATTCGTGTTTACCCGGTAGGCGGCTGTTATATCGAGCACACCCTGCATCGGATCTCCGTTGAATGAGATGTTACTTCCCGAATAAATCTTGAAATCACGCAATATAAGATCCTGTAGACTGAAATTATAGTTACCCTCCTCAAGAGTGTATTTCCCATAAATCTGCATCTCGTCGGAATCTGTATTATACGATATCTGCATCGGACCGCCACCGCGGGCAACAATTCTGTCTCCAGCTTTGGGATCCATCACAAGTGTCATTCTTGCAGCAGGAGTCACGCTACACCTTATATCCATTGAAAACAATGAAGGGCGGTCTGACTCGGGTTTTGGCAATGACTTCTTGAATTGTTCCTCTGGATCAACAGTCCCGCTGATTTCTTCCAACTCCGTTTTGCGTCTGTCTGAAAATGTAAGAAACTCATAATCCGATGCAGTCTGTGTCTCGCTTAATACAAATGTAAAGTCGCTGTTGGCTGTAGTCGACACATCAAGCATCATAGACACGACCCCGGGCCTTCCTCGCAGTGTTCCGCCTCCTGATGCATAAATCTTACCATACCAATCAGGATTGATTTTATTATTGGTGTCGAAACACAAGAGATCACGCGCTCCACTAAGCCGGAATTCAAATTCCGGCTCATGGAAATAACGATGCTTGACAAACCCTTTCAACATCGCCGAGTTTCCATATTTATCATAAAGTTTGAATGCCGGAATATCAATATATCCGGGACGGATATATACGGAATCGCTTCCATGGTAATATACATTGGTATAATCCACCTTCATGCAGATTGAATCTGCAAGCACCGATCCCTTAAGGTCTATATCTTTGAATGTTCCGAAAAGCTTCACCCGTCCGGATGCCTCACCGCCCACATCTGAAGTGAATGCGGACATAAACGGTTTCAGAAACTCAATGTTGACGTGATCCGCGAGCATATCGAAAGATAATGAATCACGCGTGACATACACACCACCTCCGATAAGAGCTACCCTACGGTTGTTTTTTCTTATATCTGCATTGATAGCTACCTTTTTGCTGTCGTTTACCCAATGACTCTCAAGATTGCCATCTCCGAGGACAGCACCGTTATAGCTCAGATCCTTGACAAACAAACGCTGTGTACGCAACACCGGCATTTTGGTAAAAAGATCGGATGCAAGAATTTCTCCGGTCGCCATGCCTCCGAATGTCACGTAGTTTATGTTCAAAGCCTCGAAAATATAACTTAGATCAATCCCCGCAAGTTTGACACACAACGCATCCACAGGAGATGCGGAAGCTCGCCCGTTTACTGTCACAAACTGCCCTGCATGCCATATTCTGACATTGTCCACATCCACAACATCATTGGCATAATCCACGTTAGCACGATCTATACGCCATTCAGAACCATTAAGCCTGAAAGAGGAAGGCGATACCTTCACAGAAACGTCCGGTTTACCGGTAAGTACGTTTTTCGAGATGTTCGCGCTTAAATCCACATTGCCTTCAGCCGTCTTGTTTTTCTCAAAAGTCCAGTCAATGCCAGCTTGGATGTCATCGTCCAAAGCACTTACTGAGATATGCAGATTGGCATCGTCATTCTTGGCTGGAACAGTGCTTTTTATATCGGCCACAAACCCCTGTGACTGCTTTCCTGACAAGGAGATTTTGGTGCCCCTTATCATTTTAGAACTGCCCTTGACCAGATAAGGAGCTTCAATATTAATTGATATCACATCTTCCGCACCCTTGAAACTTGCCGAGGCGATAATATCGGAATATGGTCTTACGGGAAGAGCGAAAAAATCGACAAATTCATCATTAGGACTCACCGTAAGTGAAAATTCAGCCCATTCAGAAGACTCTGAAACGGTCCCTCCTTTTACCATAGACGGCAATGCGACAGAAGCTATATTTTTCGAAGTCTTTATTATATCGCTGAATGTAAAATTTCCTTCAATTTTACTTTTGACAAAATCGGATTCGAGCGTGTAGCATTTTAATGAATCATTATTATGCGATGTCAAAGACAGACCATCGATATGCACTCCCCTGTCACCATGCTTTTCAAACGATAATGATTTCAAAGAAACCTCACCTGTTATATTGTCTGCATTATTGCCTGTAAGATTGGTTTTCGCAGCACCTGAGAACGCATAACCTTGGTATTTCGGCAATAATCCAAAACGTGATGGTATGAACCGACGTATATCCGCGTTCACATTCCATTGCGATTTGTCTCCGTTCAGGATAATATCAGCATCTGAAGTCAGATTCAATGATTCATCGTCTATAGATACGTTACATGATAATGAATCACCTTTCTTTTCACCGCTGAAAATTACATTGTTAATTGTTTCTCCGTTAAACTCAAAACCGCCTATCTCGACATTTCCGAATGCATCTATTCCTCCGCGATTCCTGTCGATATCGAATGTCGACGTAAATGATACCGAACCAAACTTTTCATCATTCAACAAAGTCCCGATATCAAACATTTCGGAACTTATGTCTCCATATATCCCCAACGATTCTCCTTGATTCCAGATGACTCCGCAATCAGCGGATATGTCTCCGAATCCGGATGTGATCTCACCTTGCATTCTTCCGGTCTTATCCGGTATGGAAATATACCCGGAAAGATTGACATCAAGTTCTTTTGAACGTCTGAGAATGTCTGTTACGGACTCTTTGGCTCCAGGGACAAGTGTAATCAGCCTACTTAGTTTTTCTGCTGAAGAAAAAAACTCAAAATGTTTCAAGTCACACGTCATATCACCGATTTCAGGCATACCTGTGATATTGGCATAAGTATTCAGCAGCAGATCTCCATTATCGCTTCTTAACACAAGCCGTTCAAGATTCATATCACCCGTATTGCCGGAAACATCCACTTGAAGAGTGTATTCTTCATAATAACTTCCCAACGGAGAATAAAACGCTTCAAAATCTTTCGGAGACAGTCTCGACGCTTTTATACTTAACTTATGCTCTCCGGAATCCAAAGCTGCGGGAATATCTTTAAAAGAAGTGAATGAGAGTGCTATATCTGATATTTTTATATCACTTCCCGGCATTCTTAGATTTATATCCTTCAAATCTATTGAATGAGGTGTGATATGCGCATACATTCCGAGTTTCTCAATATTCAACCCGCTGCGCTCTATAAAAGACACTCTTCTTAAATCAATTATAAAATCATCGTTCTTGATCCGAGGCAACGTCACATCTGCTCTCAAATCATTTAACGCAATATGGTTGCGGTCAAATTTTCTGCCGTTTTCAATCTGCGGACTGTCAATTACATCATATGAGACCTTTGACTTTCTTATGACTATATTGTGCAGCTTGACATCGAATTTTTTTGGCGGTTTATTTTTTTCCTTTGGAGAGAAAGCTTTGATTATAAAATCTATATTTAACGGAGAGTGCGCATCTTTTTGCCGGATTTCTGCATCCAGCCCTATTATTTCGGCGTAAGTTATCTCGATCTTCCTGTCATATACGAGCCTCCATAGATGAATACCGGCACCAAGCGTACTCACATACACGCATTTTTTTCCATCAGGAGAGTAAACGCTGACATCCGACAGTCTGACCTCATTGAAAGGGAATAGTTTTAGATTTCCGATCTCAACTTTCGAACCCAGAAAAGCGGATACCTCCCTTTCTGCAACATCTCTTACACCTTTCTGCACGGCAGGAACAGAAAGCACCACATATAGGACAACATAAATAGCCACCGCTATGGTTATAACGGTGAAAAGAAAACTTCGAAGAACCTTATAAGTAGTTCTTAATGCCGACATAGATTACAAAATTACTAAAAATCCACGATTAAGACCGCATTTTCCGGTTATATTTTGCTAAAATTTGAAAAGCATTTCTTAACTTTGTGGAAGAATATAAGGTAATGAGAAATGAGTACAGCCATTCTGGGAATAGAATCATCATGTGATGATACGTCAGCAGCGGTAATTGTTGACGGCATTCTTCGCAGCAATGTCATTGCAGGGCAGAAAGTGCACGAGGCATATGGCGGAGTAGTGCCTGAGCTTGCATCTCGAGCGCATCAGCAAAATATTGTGCCGGTAGTTTCGGAAGCTCTCAGACAAGCGGATATAAAGAAAGAAGACCTGTCGGCAATAGCATACACCCGTGGTCCGGGATTACTCGGATCGTTGCTTGTAGGTACGTCTTTTGCAAAAGGAATGGCTATAGGACTCGACATCCCTTTAATAGATGTCAATCACCTGCATGCCCATGTTCTTTCCCACTTCATTAAGGTAAATCCGGAAGACAAAACACCGGAATTTCCATTCCTTTGTCTCCTGATTTCAGGTGGAAACTCTCAGATAATTCTTGTCAGAAGCATGTCTGAAATGGAAATCCTTGGAAAGACTATCGATGATGCCGCCGGTGAAGCTTTTGACAAATGTGCCAAAGTTGTAGGACTACCCTATCCTGGCGGCCCGCATGTAGACCGACTTGCCGCACAGGGAGATCCCAAAGCTTTCTCTTTCAGCAAGCCGCATATCCCGGGACTTGACTATTCCTTTAGCGGACTCAAGACATCATTCCTATATACTGTAAGAGACAAAATCAAAGAAAACCCACGGTTCATTGAAGACAACATCGCAGATTTGTGCGCATCACTCCAGACAACCATTATTGACATCCTGCTTGACAAACTGCAAAAAGCAATAAACCAGACAGGCGTCAAAGACGTTGCTATCGGAGGAGGTGTATCCGCCAATTCCGGAGTTCGTGACGCTGTTGAAAAGCTTTGCCACAGAATGAAAGTCCGGGCATGGATTCCTCCCAGGGCATTCACCACAGACAATGCCGCAATGGTAGCGATTGCAGGATACCACAAATATCTTAATAATGAATTCAGCCAACTCGGGCTCCCGCCGTTTGCCCGCGTATCAATATAATGCAATGACAAAGAAAAGCGCATCCGATCACAAAGAGAGCCGACATATAGTCATTTACGGCTATACGCGACAGGAACTCTCCAAAATAATCCAGCATTTCGAGTCGAGATTGCCGGATTTCGTAAAGATCACAATCGATTCCGGAAATCTTCTCACCAAGATCACACTTACCGGAATAAACTCCGGTGTTGAATTATTGCGTTTTCAGATGAACAGGCTACACCAGAATCTCCAGGATCTATTCTCTGAAGAACTTGTAACTATTGAAGACAAAGGACTGTCGCAAGTCCTCGGCGAACTTCTTTCGGAAAAAGAGCTTACTGTCTCGTCGGCTGAAAGCTGCACCGGTGGCAATATAGCCCATAAGATTGTGCAACGCGCCGGGTCTTCCGCATATTTTATGGGAAGCGTGGTCAGCTATAGCAATGATGTCAAGGCGGAAGTGCTGGGAGTTTCAAGAAGCGATATAGGACGCCACGGAGCCGTCTCGCGAGAAGTGGCAGAGCAGATGGCACTCGGAGCGGCAAATCTGATGCGTACCGATTGCGCCATAGCAACCACAGGTATTGCCGGACCGGAAGGCGGTTCAAAATTCAAACCTGTTGGAACCGTCTGGTTCGCAGTTAAATATGGAGAAAGAATCGTCAGCGAATGCATCCGCTTTGAAGGAGATCGCGACAAAGTCATAGAATCAGCGACAAACCATGCGCTCGTTATGCTCATAAACCTCCTTCGCAACACCTATACTGCGCAGGAAGATATAAATGACGATTAAAATTCGATTAAAATTCAAAAAATCACATAAAAAACTTGTGTTATTCATAAAAAAATTGTAATTTTGCAATCGTTTTGTGACCCATCCTTAAAAGTCGCTGAATATGATGCAATTAGCGATGATATGAGAACTGCGATGATGACCAAAGCAATTAATTAAAAAATTAACAACAAGAATATAGCAACAGCCATGGCTAAAGTTTGTCAAATTACCGGCAAAAAGGCGCAGGTGGGCAACAACGTTTCCCACTCAAAACGTCGCACCAAACGTAAGTTCGAGGTTAACTTGCACACAAAAAAATACTACTGGGTTGAGCAGGATATGTGGATCGTATTGCGAGTGTCTGCACACGCTATGCGCACTATCAACAAGATCGGTCTGAACGCGGCTCTCAAGAAAGCTGAGGCTGCCGGAAATCTCGATTTCAAAGATATCAAAATCCTTTCTCTCTAAAATTCAGTTAATATTATGGCAAAGAAAGCTAAAGGTAATCGAGTTCAAGTTATTCTCGAATGCACAGAACATAAGGCAAGCGGTATGCCCGGTATGTCTCGTTACATCACAACAAAAAACCGCAAGAACACAACAGGTCGTATGGAGTTGAAAAAATACAACCCCATCCTTAAGAAAGTAACCGTTCACAAAGAAATTAAATAAGCACTCTGAACTATGGCAAAGAAAACCGTCGCGTCACTTCAGAAAGGTGAAGGACGCACCTACAGCAAAGTCATCATCATGGAGAGATCTCCCAAAACGGGCGCTTATGTTTTCAAAGAGGAAATGGTGCCTAACGATGCAGTTAAAGACGCTCTTAAATAATTAAGATATCCGATAAAAAATCCGGTGGTTGAAAAATTCAACCACCGGATTTTTTCATGCGTAGTCCCGGTTGGGAAATATTTCAGAAAACATATCCGATACCCATTCCGAAAAAACCGCCGCTTGTATCATTCATCAGAGAATACTTACCCTGCAAAGATAACTTCAGATAAGAAGTGAGATAAATTTCGAATCCTGCTCCGAAATTAGCTCCGGCTCTGCTCGCGCTGTCACCATATCTGTATGACCAGTTATTGAACGTGAATCCGGCAAGAGGATACACGGCAAAACCTCGCGCCACACGAAACGGAAAATGCATGTCGATGTCAAGAACGAAAGCCGACTTGTTGTCATTTCTGAACACATACCCTAAATCAGGAGCGATACGGAAATGATCGGCAAACGTATACTGAAAATAAACATCGGTGAATCCACCGTTGTTATACGTTGCAAATCCCCCCATCAGTCCGAGAGTCTTCTCTCCCCTCTCCGCATGTGCCGGCAACGGCATCAATGCTCCAAGTGACGTTGCTGCTGCAACAGCCAATACGGATAATTTTTTCATATTTTTAAATGTACGGTTTAATAATTTCAGACAGTTGTTGACCAATAATCCTCAAACCCGCCTGCAAGTGCTAAATTCAATAAGAAAACGTTTAAATTTATGAAAATGTTTCGTTAAATTTGCATTTGGATTAAAAATTTGTATCTGTTTTTTAACATATACTCATAAACAATACGTAATGAATGAATTAGGATATATCCGCGTTGCAGCTGCTTCTCCTGAGGTCAGACCTGCCGATGTGGATTTCAATATATCGGAAATAAAGAGACTCATCTCCGATGCCGCAGACAAAGGTTCGGATATAGTCCTTTTCCCGGAACTTTCAGTTACCGGCTACACTTGCGCCGATCTCTTCTTTCAGCAGAATCTGATTGAAAAAACAGAGAGCGCGCTTAAGGAGCTTGCGGTGTTTTCATCTGACAAGAAAATAGCGATTGTAGTCGGTGCTCCGTTACGAGCCGCCAACCGCCTTTACAATTGCGCAGTAGTCATCACCGGCGGCAAAATCATCGGTGCCGTTCCTAAAATTCATCTTCCAAATTACAATGAATTCTATGAAAAGAGATGGTTTACAGAAGGAAGCAGGTGTGAATCCGGATGCAGGCTTGATTCTGATCTAACATTCATTTCCCGAAACACTCTCTTTGAGGTGGCAGGAGCAAGAATCGGCATCGAGATATGCGAGGATCTGTGGGTGCCGGTGCCTCCCAGCTGCGAAATGGCTATGAACGGAGCTGAGATTATATTAAACCTCTCTGCCACAAACGAACTCGCCGGTAAACACAATTATCTTATTGACCTTATAGCTCAGCAGTCAGCTCGATGCCGTTGCTCATACGTGTATTCCTCTGCCGGTCTCGGAGAGTCCTCGACAGATCTTGTTTTCTCCGGGAACTGCATTATCGCCGAAAACGGCACAATCCTCGGTGAATCAGAACGTTTCATTATGAAGGATAAAATGATTATCCGGGATGTCGATATTGAAATGCTCAGAAACGACAGGGTAAAACATTCCACATTCTCGGATTCGGCAAACGGCTCATATGATATAATCATGACTGATTTTGCCGGATGCAGAACAGCAAGTATGAACCAACATGAACAAAACGGTATATTGCGCCATATATCCTCCCATCCTTTTACTGACGGCGATCCGCATCGGTTTCGCGAACGATGCAGCGAGATATCATCCATACAGGCATGGGGTCTCGCACAGCGTCTTCGCGCCATAAACTGTAAAAAGACAGTGATCGGAATATCCGGTGGTCTGGACTCTACCCTGGCACTTCTTGTCACAGTCAAGGCATATGACATGCTTGGCATTGACAGAAGCGGCATTACCGCCATTACAATGCCAGGGTTCGGAACGACAAAGCGAACCCGTTCCAACGCTACGTGCCTTATGGAGCTTTTAGGCGTGACGATGCTTGAGATTCCTATTGGGGAGGCTGTTATACAACATTTCAATGCAATCGAACATGACCCTGAGCTACACGATGCCACCTATGAGAACTCACAGGCGCGAGAACGCACCCAGATTCTTATGGATATGGCAAATAAGACAGGTGGAATAGTCATTGGAACGGGAGACCTCTCCGAACTTGCTCTTGGATGGTGCACATACAACGGTGACCAAATGTCGATGTATGGCGTAAACGCCTCGGTACCCAAAACTCTTGTGAAGTATCTTGTAGAAGGATATGCTGACACGACAGATAATCTTGAAATCAGAAAAGTATTACTTGACATTATCGACACCCCCATCAGCCCGGAACTGCTTCCTGCGGCAAAAGATGATTCCATAGAGCAAAAAACTGAAGACCTTGTGGGACCATACGAGCTTCACGATTTTTTTCTGCACGGGATGTTGCGCAATTCTTTTTCTCCGTCCAAAATCTTCCGCCTTGCCTGTGTGGCATTCAGCGGTGTTTATGATGCTGATGTTATCAGACACTGGCTCAAGATATTCTACAGACGTTTCTTTTCCCAGCAATTCAAACGTTCGTGCATGCCTGACGGAATGAAAGTCGGGAGTGTATGTCTATCTCCCCGTGGAGACTGGAGAATGCCTTCCGATGCGTCGTCCTCTATGTGGCTGAATGAAATTGAAAATCTTTAAACAACAATCATGAAGTTGAAACATACTTCACTAAATGCAGTTATCAAGTGAACGAAGATTTAAAAAAAGCAGTAGAAATACTCCGAAACGGCGGAGTCATTCTCTATCCCACAGATACTATCTGGGGACTGGGTTGTGATGCCACTAATCCAGAAGCCGTGGATCGTATCTTTAAGATCAAGAAACGTGCTGATTCCAAATCCATGCTGTCGTTAGTAGCTTCAGACGGGATGCTGCAGCAATTTGTCAGTGAAGTTCCGGATGCCGCATGGCAGTTGATAGATGCGGCTGTCAATCCGCTGACCATCATATATGACAATCCTCGGGGCATAGCGTCAAACCTACTTGCTGAAGATGGATCCGCAGGTTTTCGCATTACTTCTGAGGCATACTCCAGAGGACTATGCCTCAGACTAAGACATCCGGTAGTCTCCACCTCTGCCAATATCTCGGGAAGGCCATCTCCTTTATGCTTTGAAGACATTCCTCAGGAAATTGCAGATGCGGTAGATTATGTTGCGGAATATGGTCGTAATCAGACTCAGACAAAGCCAAGCAACATAATAAAGGTGACTGATTCAAACGTGATATCAATAATAAGATAACCCAGACTGACTGTTCTTAAAAAACAGACACTACATCATGAAAAGAAAGGGTATGTCATTGACACGGCAAAGACTGAAATATGTGGCGAGCGACTTTGTCACAACTTCGGTCTCGTTCTTTCTGTTCAATATCTGCAGGTATCATATCCTTCACAACGAACTCCCGGCTTCATGGTCACTGTCTGAGTTCCTGTCATTACCGAAACTCTTATGGGAGCAGGCTCTTATCCCTGTCGCCATGCTTGCAGTCTATTGGCTGTCCGGTTACTACAACCGCCCGTTTGAAAGATCTCGACTTAATGAGTTTATCAATACTTTTTATTCAGCCCTTTTCAACGCAACTCTTATCTTTTTCATACTTCTTATCAATGACCGCGGACCGGTGGTGTCTGCTGATTATCTATTGATCTGTGTCTCTTTTCTCCTTCTTCTATTATTCACGTACAGCGGTCGACTGCTGATTACATCCTCTGCATTTCGCCGTGCGAGAAAAAAGAATATCAGGAATAATGTTCTCATAATCGGGACATCTATCCAAGGACATAAAATCTACGACAGACTCATCAGAAGCAAGGTGCTGATAAAATATAACATCGTTGGGTTTATACACATCGAAGGAGTCCCAAAGAGTAAATTTTGCGGTCTGCCATGCTGGAACGTGCAGGAAATCGAGAATATATGCCGGAATCACGAAATACATCAGATCATACTTGCCCCTGACAGAGATAAAGATTCCCTTGTACTCGGAATGCTCGACCGTCTCTTTCCTCTTGACATCCCGATAAAGATAATGCCAGACACATTGTCATATGTAACATCATCAATAAGGCTGACAGATATTCTTGGAGAACCATTCATTGATCTGACCACTCCTCCGCTCAATGATTGTGCCAGCAATATCAAACTGACGTTTGATGTCATATTGTCCTCATTGGCATTGGTCGCTCTGTCACCACTAATGGCGATATTGGCGATTGGTGTGCGACTGTCTTCTACCGGACCGGTTTTTTATCGTCAGGAAAGAATCGGGAAAAAGAGAAAACCATTCTATATCTACAAGTTCCGGTCTATGCGCAACGATGCTGAAAAATGCGGTCCCATGCTGTCATCATCCGCTGACGCAAGAGTCACACCATTCGGGCGTTTGATGAGAAAATATAGACTCGACGAGCTCCCGCAGTTCTGGAATGTGCTGAAGGGTGACATGTCTATTGTAGGACCTCGTCCTGAACGGGATTTCTATATTCGGCAGATTATAAAGAAGGCTCCTTATTACTGTCTGGTGTTTCAGGTAAAACCGGGTATCACCTCATGGGGAATGGTTAAATTCGGTTATGCATCGGATATCAGACAGATGGTGGAACGCACAAAATTCGACCTACTCTATATCACCAACATGTCGCTGCCTCTTGACATAAAGATAATGATCTATACAATCAGGACAATTGTCAGAGGTGCCGGAGTCTAAAATGTGATTTAAAATATATAATTGATATGGCATATAAAGAAAGACATAACAGGTTTACTGACTTATGGATGAAGCTGGTGATTTGGCGGGAACACCATATCCGTGAAAAGAGTTTTCTTCTCATACTCGCTCTTTTTGTGGGGGTATGCTGCGGATTCGCCGCCCAGTTGCTTAAATATATGATTCATATGATTGCAGGATTACTCACTGCACATATGAACACCACTACGGCAAACTGGTTGTATCTTGTTTATCCGGTGGTGGGTATACTCATAGTCACGATTCTGTTACGATATGTTGTCAAAGAGAATATCTCACACGGAGTCACAAAAGTTCTTTATGCGATATCGCGCCGTAAATCCAGACTTAAGAAAAGGAACATGTATGCCTCATTGCTTGCATCTTCCATCACCATTGGGTTCGGTGGATCTGTCGGGGCTGAGGGTCCGATTGTATTTACAGGGGCGGCTATAGGTTCAAACGTCGGTCAGGCATTTCGCATGTCACCCAGAATACTGATGATTCTTGTAGGTTGCGGGGCGGCTGCCGGAATAGCCGGTATTTTCCGTGCTCCTATAGCCGGAATGCTATTTACCCTTGAAGTGCTTATGATTGACCTCTCGGGAATGACCGTCATGCCCCTGTTGCTCTCGTCTGTGGCAGGTGCGGTTGTAGCATACGTCCTTGAGGGATACAATGCGGAGTTTTTCTTTGTACAATCTGAATCTTTTGTGACAAACCGTATTCCGTTCACTATACTTCTTGGTGTTGTCTGCGGACTCATGTCCTATTATTTCACCAAGGTTATGTTCATGATGGAATCAATGTTTTCAAAACTAAGACATACCGGTTTGAAGATTCTTGTCGGCGGCGTTATAATGGCGGGGCTTATTTTCCTTTTTCCTCCTCTTTACGGCGAGGGTTATGAGGCTATCAACAATCTTCTTCTGGGAGATGTCTCGAATATAGTTGACGGAACATTTTTCTATGTAGACCGAGACAACGTATGGTTTCTTATCCTCTTCATCGGAGCCATAGCTTTGACAAAGGCATTCGCCACATCCGCAACCAACGGAGCCGGAGGTGTCGGCGGAACATTCGCTCCTTCTTTGTTCGTCGGAGCTCTCACCGGGTTTCTGTTTGCGTATATAGTGAATAATCTCGATCTCGGATTCCAGTTGTCTCAAAAGAATTTTGCGCTGATGGGAATGGCGGGGGTCATGAGCGGTGTCATGCATGCGCCTCTGATGGCAATCTTTCTTACAGCCGAGATGACTGGAGGCTATGATCTCTTCCTTCCACTGCTTATCGTCTCGGCACTTGCATATATCACCATACGTATCTTCACTCCGTACAGCATATACACCATGCGTCTTGCCAAAGCCGGAGATCTTGTCACACATCAGAAAGACAAGGCGGTGCTGACTCTTCTTAAAGTGGATAATCTTATCGAAACAGATTTCAAGATAGTGCACCCCGAAATGAATCTGAAAGAGATGGTAGATACGATTTCGGTCTCTAATCGAAACCTGTTCCCGGTTACGGATTCTGAAGGAAATCTGAAAGGAGTGGTTTTGCTTGATGAGATACGCAACATAATGTTCCGTGCTGATCTTTACAAAAAAATGCATGTATCTCGCTTCATGTCGGCAGTGCCTGAAGTAATAGAAATAACGTATCCGATGGATAAGGTGATGGAGATCTTTGATCGGACGAACGCATGGAACCTTCCGGTTGTTGATAATGGAAGATATGTCGGTTTTGTGTCAAAATCCAAAATTTTCAATTCATACAGACGGGTTCTCCGTCATTTCACAGAAGATTAGAAATGAAAAAAGAAGATTTAAAAATAGTTTTTTTCGGAACGCCGGAATTCGCAGTCACAAGCCTTGCAAAACTTGTTGACGAGGGATATAATGTTTCCGCAGTCGTTACAATGCCCGATAAAGAGGCTGGACGGGGCAGAAAAATCATACAGAGCGATGTAAAAAAATATGCGGTAGAGAAGGGTCTTGAGGTCTTGCAGCCGGAAAAGCTGAAAGCTCCTGAGTTTATTGACAAATTGCGTGAAATCAACGCAGACCTCTTTATTGTAATAGCGTTCCGCATGCTTCCCGAAGTTGTATGGACAATGCCGAGACTTGGAACTTTCAACCTTCATGGATCCCTGCTTCCGAAATACAGGGGAGCCGCTCCCATCAACCGAGCCATAATGAACGGTGAGACAGAAACCGGTGTCACTACATTTTTCCTCAGACATGAGATTGACACAGGTGATATAATAGGTTCCCGGAAGATTCAGATTTCAGACAACGATAACGTAGGCACTGTCTACGACAGACTGATGCATATAGGCGCCGACATGGTTATAGAAACCGTCGAAAGCATTCTTGACGGGACGCTTGAGACCAGACCGCAGCCGGAAGGTGAATTTACACCTGCTCCTAAAATCTTCAAGGAAGATTGCCGTATAGACTGGAATCGTTCCGCAAGAGAGATCCACAATCATATCCGGGGACTGTCTCCATATCCGGCGGCGTTCTCCGCTCTTGAGGATGAAGAAGGGAAAAACATAGATGTAAAGATTTTCGAATCTCTGCCTGTTGACAATGTAATAATTGAGAAAAACACGACACCTGGAACAATAATGATATCAGGTAAAAGACTCTTTGCCGCTACATCCGAAGGCACTCTTGAGATTCTGTCACTCCAGCCTGCCGGGAAAAAACGCATGGCTGCTTCTGCGTTTCTTCTTGGCTATCATCCGGTAAAGTTCACAACCGCGCAAAATGGATAACCTTACCGAAAATATAATACAGTATGACATGGATACCGACAAGGAATATTGCCGGATTTTGTTTGACATACTGCTGTGCAAGGGTGTAAAGGATATAGTCCTGTCGCCCGGAAGCCGCAACGCTCCTTTGCTGATCGGAACTGCATGCCGCCCATTCAACAGACATACGGTCACAGACGAACGTACTGCTGCTTTCATGGCTCTCGGCATATCTCTGGCAGGGAAGAAGCCGGTTGCACTTGTGTGCACATCGGGCACTGCACTTTATAATTATGCGCCTGCCGTAGCTGAAGCTTTCTACCAGCATGTTCCTTTGATTGTAATAACTGCCGACAGACCTCTTGAGTGGATTGATCAGGATGACTCACAGACTCTTGTTCAGCCTGGGGCTCTTGACAAAATAGTAAAGGGCACATACGACATTCCGGTTGAACATCCGGATTCACCTCACGAGGCGTGGTATGTGAACCGCATCGTCAATGAAGCCTGCAATCTCGCTCTTTCCGGAAGAAAAGGTCCTGTGCATATTAATGTGAGACTTGACAATCCTCTCACGGATGTAATACCGTTTGTGTCCGGAATGCCTCGAATTATCGAATACACTGACAATCTCAACCTGCCGCCTCATCTATATAAAGAAACTGCGACATTCCTTCAAGGCAAAAAGGTTCTTGTAACAGCAGGCTTCATGCAAGCTGACAATGAACTTAACAGATATATGTCTGCGTTTGCCCGTATGGGAAATGTAGCTGTCATGTGCGAGACTTTGTCGAATCTTCACCTCCCTGGAAATCCGTATGCCATTGACAGCGTCCTGAGCATAATAGAGAATAACGCTGATGTATGCGAATCCCTGAGACCGGATGTCGTGATATCGATAGGCGGTGCACTCATATCGCGGAAACTGAAAGAGTATATACGCAAATACCCCCCAGCACATCATTGGACTTTGGGAGACACCTCCCCTTCCGCTGATTGTTTTATGACTCTGACAAGACATTTTGAAGTTTCACCGGTGAAATTCTTCAAAGGTCTGACACGCCATATGGCAAGGACACCGAAAAACAAGACGGCGGCTGATTATTCAATGAAATGGGAGACAGAAAGAGCCAAGGCACTTGAGAGTCATGAAAACTATGTCATGCAAAAGTCCGGTTGGTCGGAAATGGCGGCATTCCGCCATATGCTTGAAAAGCTACCGCCTTCATATAACCTCTTTCTTTCCAACGGAACAGCCGTAAGATACGGACAGCTCTTCACTGACAGGATTCCTCACGCGTCTTTCGGTTGCCGGGGGGTCTCGGGAATTGACGGGACAACGGCAACAGCCGCAGGATGCGCCATGGCATATAACGGACCGACTTTGCTCATAAGCGGAGACATGTCTATGGTATATGATACAGGAGTTCTTGGAATGCGGCATTTGCCCGTGGATTTCAAGATCGCAGTCATAAACAACAAAGGTGGGGGAATATTCAGATTCATTCCGTCTACACGAAATTGCACTGGAAGGGATGAACTGTTCTGTGCTTCGCCTGATCTCCCTGTGAAAGGATTGGCTGAGTCTTACGGATGGGCATATTTCAAGGCTGAATCCATGATGGAACTGGAAGAATGTTTTACCAGATTTCTTGAACATAAACACAATGCCCTGCTTGAGATCATAGCAGACGAAAACATCTCCGCCGAAATTCTCATTGAATATATGAATCGAAAATAAATTATATAATTATACATATGAACTGGAAAACAATTAAGGAATATACCGATATCCTATTTGAGGAAATGGATGGAATCGCAAAGATAACTATCAACAGACCGAAAGTATACAACGCGTTCCGCCCTCTTACAAACAAAGAGATGCTTGATGCTTTCGCCATATGCCGTGAACGCTCGGACATACGCGTCATCATACTTACTGGCATCGGCGACAAGGCATTCTGCAGCGGTGGCGACCAAAATGCCAAAGGACACGGTGGCTATGTAGATGAAACCGGTGTCCCAAGGCTGAATGTGCTTGAGCTGCACCATGCAATACGCTCGATTCCCAAACCGGTCATAGCTATGGTAAACGGATATTCAATTGGAGGAGGCAACGTGTTACAGGTGGTCTGTGACTTGTCGATTGCATCGGAGAATGCACGTTTCGGACAGACCGGTCCAAAAGTCGGCAGTTTCGATGCCGGTTTCGGTTCTTCTTATCTCGCACGTTGTGTTGGCCAGAAGAAGGCTCGCGAAATCTGGTATCTTTGCCGCCAGTATACGGCTCAGGAAGCTTTGAAAATGGGAATGGTCAACGCTGTGGTTCCTTTTGACAAACTTGAGGAGACAACAGTTGACTGGGCAAAGACTATTATGAAACGTTCTCCATTTGCCATACGCATGATTAAACGTGCGCTTAATGCCGAGCTCGATGGTCAGCACGGACTCATGGAGTTCGCGGGAGACGCCACCCTCATGTATTACATGATGGACGAAGCGCAGGAAGGCAAAAACGCATTCCTTGAAAAGCGCGACCCGAATTTTGACCAATATCCGATGTTCCCGTAATTCAAAATACCTATAAAATAACGTGAGATTAGAGTTTTGCCCATATAATCTGATATTCCGCAAGCCGGCAGGGACCTCTCGCGGAGTATTGACCGAGAAGATAACATGTTTCCTTCGCATATTCGATGAAGCGGATCCTTCGCATTACGGTATTGGAGAGGCAGCAGTCTTTCCCGGACTGTCACCTGAAGCCGATGAAAGATATTTCTATAAGCTGATGGAACTGCAGGCAAACATACGTCTTGGCTTGCAGACTGACTTGTCCTGCTTCCCCTCTCTTCAAATGGGTCTTGAACAGGCTATAAGGGATTTCACCGCCGGATGTGAAGGGATCTACTTTAATTCACCATTCATTATCGGCGATAAGGATATTACAATCAACGGACTTATATGGATGGGAGATTATGAGGAAATGATTTCTCGGATTGAGGATAAACTTGCCGCAGGATTCAAATGTATCAAGCTGAAAATAGCTTCTATAGACTGGAGCAAGGAAATCGGGATGATAGAGTTTATCCGGCAAAGATATGACAGTGACAAAATCGAAATCCGGGTGGATGCCAACGGAGGCTTCACCATGGATAACGCTTTGGCACGACTCAGACATCTTGCAGATCTCGATGTGCATTCAATCGAACAACCCATAAAAGCCGGGAATCCTCAACTCATGAGATTCCTGTGCGATGTCTCCCCCATTCCCATTGCATTGGACGAAGAGCTGATCGGAAAATTCACTCCCGAATCCAAGGCAGAGACTCTTGACTCGATAAAACCGGCATATATCGTGATAAAGCCCTCGCTTGAAGGTGGATTTTCCGGCGCCGGTGAATGGATCAGACTGGCAGACGAAAGAAACATAGGTTGGTGGATAACATCTTCTCTGGAATCAAATATCGGACTGAACGCGCTCTCTCAATGGGTCGCCACTTTGAATCAGAAGCGTCCGCAGGGACTCGGTACGGGAGCATTATTCACAAACAATATCCCGTCACCTATATATACGGACGGCGAGAAACTGAAATATAACCCTGATGTCACTCTTGACCGCGATGTAATTGACAAACTTGATTGGCGGTAAATTACATGATAGGTATAACATAAACTGTTTTATGACATACGAGGATTTTGCGCAAGAATGGGACAGCCGAGACATGATAACATGCCGCACCTCCGGTTCAACCGGAGCACCCAAGGAAATACTGCTCCCTAAACACGAAATGGTCAACAGTGCCCTCCGAACCATAGACTTTTTCGGTCTCACTGGAGATTCCCTTCTCTATTCGTGCATCGCCCCTGATTTCATCGGTGGAAAAATGATGCTGGTCCGCCAAAGAGCCGCGGGATGCAGATTTCGTTGGGAGACACCAAGCAACAGACCGCTTGACGGCTATTCGGGCGAGCCAATTTCGCTTTTGTCTGTTGTCCCTTCTCAGGTCATACACATACTTGACAACATTAAAGACATGCCGGTAATTGACGCCATGCTTGTGGGAGGCTCAAGTATTCCGGAATCTTTGCGACACAGGATTGAGAAAAGCGGATTGAATGCATATGAAAGCTATGGCATGACAGAGACAGCCTCTCACATAGCATTGCGCCGCATCAAATCAGAGCCTGAACCATTCAGGACACTCGGAGACATAACCGTGACGATTTCAGATGAGGCACTTGTGATAGATATCCCCGGCTGGCAGTCTGTCAGAACCAACGACTCAGCGCGTAGTGTATCTCCCCGCGAATTTTTTATTGACGGCAGACTTGACAACATTATGATTTCAGGAGGACGTAAAATCAATCCGGAACGTGTGGAGGATATACTTTCCCGCACAATTACATTCCCTTTCATAATCACATCAAGACCCGATGAAAAATGGGGTGAGCGCATAATTATGATTGCGGAAGCGGAAGAGTCTGAAAGACCGTTTATCGAAAATGAATGCAGGAATATGCTTGTAAATTACATGAGACCCAAGGAAATTATTTTTACCAAGCATCTTCCGAGAACACCAAACGGGAAACCGGTCAGAAATTTTAAGAACTAAAAATTTCATTTTTAACGAATTTTGTTATAAATTTGTGTTTTAAAACAGAAAACCCTGTTATTTCCAGTATCACAGCAGGTGAATATGATTAAAAAAAGTACATTAGAGCGAATCATTGGTGATGATCTTTCGGATATGTGGAATGCACTTCGTCCGGAAGAGAAGCGAATTGTCACTGACAATTTCAAATACGAGCAATACAAGAAGAATCAGATAATCTATGCTGAGAAAGAGACTCCTGAAAACCTATATTGTCTTCTCGATGGAAAGGTAAAGCTATACAAAAGCGGCATCGGTGACAGGGTGCAGATTCTCAGACTGTATCGTCCGGTTCAGTATTTCGGGTATCGTGCATACTTCGCACTCGAACCATATGTCTCGACGGCTGCTGCTTTCGAACCTTCTGTAATAGGCATAATTCCCATGAAAATTGTTGAAGATCTCGTCCGCCAGAACAATGACCTCGCCATGTTCTTTATTCATGAGCTCTCCCGCAATCTGGGTGGTGCCGATACCAAGATAATCAATCTTACTCAGAAACATATCCGCGGCCGTCTTGCGGAATCCCTGCTCCTTCTTGCAGACAACTACGGTTACGAAGATGATGATTCGACATTGAAGATATACATGAGTCGTGAAGACCTTGCGAATCTGTCGAACATGACAACTTCCAATGCAATCAGAACGTTGATGTCTTTTGTCAATGAAAAATTGATTCTTGTTGACGGCAGGAGAATAAAAATTATAAACGAACCTCAGCTCAGGAAAATTTCCAAATTCGGATAAGATATAGACGTTCCAAATGACGGTATAAATATGCTACAGCCTCGGAATGCACGTTAGACGATAACATTCCGAGGCTGTTATTTTAAGGATATTCTGCTATGACATCAGATTACAGAACGTATGATTCCTCTGTCAGAATGTAACACAAACTGAACAATTTCATTCCGTATTTCAGATGCCGGAATCTTTTCTTCTATGAGTTTGACAGCATTTGTTACATTGAGATCACTCATATACAAGATGCGATATATATCTGCTATATGACGCACTTCATCTTCAGAGAAACCGTTCCTGTGCAATCCGACAGTATTGAGTCCCACATAAGAGATTGGATCACGCGCAGCCTTTACGAACGGGGGAATGTCTTTATTTACCAACGCCCCTCCCTGTAGCATGATATTCCTTCCGAGATGACAGAACTGATGGATAAGACTTCCGCCGCCAATCACAGCTGCATCGTCTACAACCACCTCGCCGGCAAGCTGAGAGGCATTGGACATTATCACACGATTGCCGAGACGGCAATCATGTGCCACATGGCAGTATGCCATGATAAGACAGTTCTGCCCGATACGGGTCTCCCCTTTTGACGCTGTGCCTCGGTTCACGGTTACACACTCTCGCAGGGTGGTTCCATCGCCTACATAGGCGTAAGTCTTCTCTCCCTTGAATTTCAGATCCTGAGGAATTCCGGACACTACGGCACCGGGGAAGATCCTTACATTATTACCGATTCTTGCTCCCGGGAATATTGTGACATTTCCGTGAATCTCGCAATTGTCTCCGATCTCGACATCCTCATGGATGTTGGTGAAATTTCCTATCGATACGTTCTGCCCTATCTTTGCATCAGGATGGACACTATATAGATTTGCCATTTTTTCTTATTTGTTTTTTATGATCTGCGCCATAAATTCCGCCTCACAAACTATCTTCTCTCCGACGAAGGCATAACCCTTAACCATCGCGCATCCGCGACGTATCTCCGTTGTCAAAGCGACACTTAGAATTAGAGTATTTCCCGGAACAACTTTCTGACGGAACTTGACATTGTCAATCTTAAGAAAATATGTTGAATACTTATCCGGATCCTCAAGATAATTCAACACAAGCACACCTGCGGCCTGAGCCATAGCCTCGACCTGCAGCACACCGGGCATTACGGGTTCCTGAGGGAAATGCCCCGTAAAGAACGGCTCGTTGACTGTCACATTCTTTACAGCCACACAGTGCTTCTGATCCATCTCTATGATTTTGTCTATAAGGAGGAAGGGATAACGGTGTGGAAGCAGTTTCTTGATACCGTTAACATCTATAAGCGGCGCGGCATTAGGATTGTAGAGCGGACTTTGCGCTTCCGTATGCTTCACCTCCTTGCGCACCATGCGCGTAAACTTGTTGTTTACAGTATGACCGGGACGAATGGCAACCACCCTTCCCTTCAGAGGACGGCCGATAAGAGCGAGATCCCCTATGATATCCATAAGTTTATGTCGTGCCGGCTCATTATCCCATGTAAGTGGCTTTGGATTGATATAGCCGAGTTTGCTGAGATGCATATGAGGCACTTTCACAATATCGCATATTTCATCGATCTTCTCCTGCGGTATCTCCTGATCATAGATTACAATCGCGTTATCAAGATCACCTCCCTTTATAAGGTTATAATTCAGAAGACCTTCTATCTCGCGCACAAATACGAATGTCCTTGCGCTGGCAACTTCCTGTTTGAATTCTGCAAGATCGTCAAGAACTGCGAACTGATTGGGAAGCACCGGAGAATTGTACTCGACCATGCACTCCACACTGAAACCATCGTCAGGATATATCGTAAGCATGGAACCGGACTCGTCTTTGAACTGAGTCTTTTCCTTTATTATGTAGAAGTCTTTGTCAGCCGCCTGCTCTTTAAGTCCTACACGCTCTATCTCGTTGACGTAAATGATGGCGCTGCCGTCAAGAATAGGCAGCTCAGGACCATCGACCTCAATCAGACAGTTGTCTACACCTGCCGCATAAAGTGCCGCAAGAGAATGCTCTACTGTAGAAACCCGGACATCTCCTTTGCCCAGTACTGTGCCGCGCTGGGTATCCACTACATTCTCAGCCACGGCTGGAATTACAGGCCGATCCTCAAGATCCACACGACAAATACGGTAACCTGTGTTTTCAGGAGCCGGATTGAAAGTGGCTGTGATATTCAGACCCGAGTGCAAACCTTTCCCTTTTACGGAAAACGATTCGTTAAGTGTTAGCTGTTGCATAATCAATATGTTCAGACCGCGGGAATCCTGTCAGTGGATTTATTCCGCAGTATTATCATTTTTATTTTTTGTTATTTCGTATTTTCAAATAATTCACCGAGACGCTTAAGATATACCTGGGTCTTCGCGAACTGGCGCAAACCGACTGCAGGATAGCCTATCAGTCTGTTTCCGTCACCTACATTGTTCGGGATACCGGACTGGGCACCGAACTGATTCATATTCCCGACATGTATATGACCGGCGAAACCGACCTGCCCGCCAACCTGATTGAAGTCGCCTATTTTGGTTGACCCTGCCACACCGACTTGCGCGGCAAATACATTACCGGTACCGATCTCCACATTGTGGGCGACCTGAATAAGATTGTCAAGTTTTGTCCCCTTGCCAATTCTGGTGGATCCGAATGTTGCACGGTCCACAGTGGTATTTGCGCCAATCTCCACATCATCGTCAATGACAACATTGCCGATCTGGGGTATCTTTTCATATGTGCCGTCGGGGCGCGGTGCGAATCCGAAACCATCGGCTCCTATGACTGCTCCCGAATGTATGATACACTCTTTGCCTATCACACAATCCTGATAGATACGCACCCCGGCACGAATCACACTTCCGTCACCTATTGTCACATTCTCGCCTATATATGACTGAGGATAGACCTTGACCCCTTTGCCAAGATGCACACCCTTGCCTATATATGCAAAAGCTCCTATATAAGCGTCATCGGGCACAACGACTCCTTCTGCGATGAAACAAGGTTGTTCGATCCCTTGTGGTCTGGGACGCGTACTCTCCATCGCATTCATCAGATCCGCCAATGCCACATATGGATCTTTCACGCGGATCAAAACCGGCGAAACCGGACGCTCTACTACAAAATCATCAGAGACCAGAACCGCAGAGGCTTCAGTCTCATAAATATAATGTGAATATTTAGGATTTGCTATAAATGTGACGTAACCGGGTGCAGCTTCCTCTATTTTGGCAAAGCCTGTTAGCCTTACATTCCCGTCGCCTTCAACCTTGCCGTCTATCAAAGAGGCGATCAGTTGCGGTGTTAGTTCCATGTAATCGAATTATGTTTTTGCAAAATTACAAAAAATTTATCATTTACACGAAAAAAATTGCTATATTTGCACCAAATATTAAAAAGCAATCAAACTAACCTAAATACTAAACTTCAATGAAAATTTCACACATTGAACACATCGGAATAGCCGTTCCAAATCTGGAGGAGGCTATCAAGTATTATGAAAGCGTGTTGGGTCTCAAATGCTACAAGCAGGAAGTTGTTGAAGATCAGAAAGTGACAACAGCATTCTTTAAAGTTGGAGACACAAAGATCGAGCTTCTTGAGGCTACTACCCCTGAAAGCACGATTGCAAAATTCATCGAAAAGAACGGCGGTCGCGGTGGTATGCACCATATGGCATTCGCAGTTGAAGATGGCGTTGCAGAGGCTCTCGCAGAGGCTGAGGAGAAGGGCATCAAGCTTATCGACAAAGCTCCCCGCAAAGGCGCCGATGGTCTTCAGATAGCATTCCTTCATCCGAAATCGACTGAGGCTGTGCTTACTGAGCTTTGCGAAGACCCCAATAAATAATGACTTAACAAAAGACTCATTCCGTTTTTCTTACAACTTAAGACGCAACGGAATGGGTCTTGCCTTTAATACAATAATTTCAAACGCTATATATAATGAGCAAACAGGAAGAAAAAATCAGCCAGCTTATAGCAAAAAGAGCTGAAGCTCGTCTTGGCGGCGGCGAAAAAGCTATCGAAAAACAGCATCAGCGCGGCAAATACACTGCCCGCGAGCGCATCGCCATGCTTCTTGACGAGGGAAGTTTTGAAGAACTCGATATGTTTGTGACGCATCGTTCTACAAACTTCGGAATGGACAAGAAACACCCGCTCGGTGACGGTGTCGTTACAGGTTTCGGAACAGTGGAAGGTCGCCTGATATATGTTTTCGCACAGGACTTCACCGTGCTTGGCGGTTCTCTTTCAGAAACGATGGCACAGAAAATCTGCAAGGTGATGGATATGGCAATGAAGATGGGTGCTCCCGTTATCGGTCTTAACGACTCAGGCGGCGCCCGTATTCAGGAAGGTATCAACGCCCTTGCCGGCTACTCTGAGATATTCCAGCGCAATATCCTTGCTTCCGGTGTCATTCCCCAGATATCCGCCATCCTCGGTCCTTGCGCCGGCGGTGCGGTATACAGCCCTGCCCTCACAGATTTCACTATCATGACAAAGGGTCTGTCATACATGTTCCTCACCGGTCCTACGGTTGTCAAGACTGTTACCGGAGAAGACGTTTCACAGGAAGACCTCGGTGGTGCGTCAGTTCATTCAACAAAGAGCGGCGTGACTCACTTCGCAGCGGAATCCGAGGAAGAGGCGATTGCCATTGTACGTAAGCTTCTGAGCTATATCCCGCAAAACAACCTTGAGGAGACTCCCCTTGTTGCATGCACAGACCCCATCGATCGTCTTGAAGACAAACTCAACGACATCATACCTGACAGCGCGAAACGCAGCTACGACATGTATGACGTGATCGGTGCCATTGTTGACAACGGTGAATTTCTCGAGATCCAGAGGGATTATGCCAAGAACATCATCATCGGTTTCGCTCGTTTCAACGGTCAGTCTGTCGGTATCGTGGCAAACCAGCCGAAAGTTCTTGCCGGTGTGCTTGATTCCAACGCTTCACGCAAGGCTGCACGCTTCGTAAGATTCTGCGATGCATTCAATATTCCGTTGGTGACACTCGTTGACGTGCCCGGATTCCTCCCCGGTACCGGTCAGGAATACAACGGTGTGATTCTCCATGGTGCAAAACTCCTTTATGCATACGGAGAAGCTACCGTGCCTAAAGTAACTGTCACATTACGCAAGAGCTACGGCGGAAGCCATATCGTCATGAGTTGCAAACAGCTCAGAGGTGATGTGAACTACGCTTGGCCCTCTGCTGAAATCGCAGTAATGGGTGCCGAAGGTGCGGTAGGCGTGCTTTATGCCAAAGAGGCAAAGACTCACGAAAATCCTGCAGAATTCATCAAAGAGAAAGAGGAAGAATATCGTGAGCTCTTCGCTAATCCCTACAATGCGGCGAAATACGGTTATATCGATGATGTCATCGAACCGCGCAACACCCGTTTCCGCGTGATCAAGGCTCTCAACATGCTCGCCACAAAGAAACAGACTAATCCTGCCAAGAAACACGGCAATATTCCTTTATAATAAAACAGCACCAAAATGTTAAAGAAATATATTTTGAGTGCGGCATTTTGCGGTCTTATGCTCGCGGCGACTCCTGTCGCCGCGGCAGTTTCCGCTAATCCGCAGCAAGAATATACAGAAGTCTCCACTCAAGGTGAACAAACTGAGGCAGAGGGCGACTGGGTCGACTCCAAAGAGGTGAACACCGTGCAGATGAGCGAGGCTACGCGCAAGGCAATACAGGCTGAAAAAGCACGCAACGCGGCGGAAAACGACAGCAGCGGCGGAGCGATAACAATTATCGCAATGTGCATCGTGCTTTCCGCGCTTGTCATTCTCAGCATTCTTTTCCTTTGCTTCGGAAAGATTTCTACTGCTGTGATGAGCAGCAAGAAACGCAAGGCGCATGGCGTGACACCTGAAACATCAGAGGATCATCATGAGGAACTGGATTCAGGTGAGGTTATCGCGGCTATCGGCATGGCTCTTGCCGAACACTTCGGACAAGGTCACGACATAGAGGACACGATCCTAACAATCAAGAGAATGAAGAAATCCTACTCTCCGTGGAATTCAAAAATCTATAACATGCGCCATATTCCGGAGATTTCTCCGGCACATGCCTCCCTGCGCAGACCATTGAAATAATTGCACCAGTCTGATTCAACTGACAACAGAGACAAGGTCAGACACGCAAAACTTAAAAAACTGATAAAAATGAAAGAATACAAATACAAAATCAACGGATTGAAATTTACAGTATCCGTTGGCGATGTCGTTGACAACGAGGTAACCGTTGAGGTCAATGGCACTCCTTATATGGTAGAGCTTGACAAAGCAGCTCATGCAAAACCGTCCAAACCTGCCCTCTCACAATCCGGCAAGACCGCATCGGCTCAGCCCACGGCAGCCCCCACCCAGTCGGTTAAACCGGCTCCCGTCGCAGCAGGCGCGGCTTCAGCTGTCAAAAGTCCGCTTCCCGGAACCATACTGAGTTTTACTGTCAAGGAAGGTGACACTGTCAAGAGTGGCGACACTGTATGCGTTCTCGAGGCCATGAAGATGGAAAACGATGTGCACACAAGCAAAGGTGGCACGGTAAAGAAGATTCTTGTGAATGCCGGTGATGCCATACTTGAAGGCACGGATATAATGATAATCGAATAATCCAGTCAATCGATTCCACTATGATATTAGCAAGTGATTATTCGTTCGGCCAGTTCATGAGTAGCACCGTAGAGAATTTCTGGCAATTCACCGGGTTCCACAATTGCGAATTTACGAACCTCGTGATGCTTGCCGTAGGTTGCTTCTTTGTATGGCTCGCCATAAAGAAAAACTTCGAGCCTCTTCTTCTTGTGCCGATCGGATTCGGAATGCTCATCGGCAATATACCTTTCCAGCCGGGCATGGAGATCGGCATATATGAGGAAGGATCTGTTCTTAACATTCTTTATAACGGTGTTGAAAAAGGATGGTATCCGCCTCTTATATTTCTTGGCATCGGTGCGATGACCGATTTCTCGGCACTTCTCGCCAACCCGAAACTGATGATTATCGGAGCGTGTGCACAGTTCGGCATCTTCGGCGCCTATATGCTTGCCCTTCTCTGCGGTTTCGACCCCCTGTCGGCAGGATGTGTGGCTATAATCGGTGGCGCTGACGGTCCTACAGCAATCTTCACCACATCCAAGCTCAATCCCAACCTGCTTGGTGCGGTAGCTGTTTCCGCCTATTCCTACATGGCTCTCATACCTCTGATCCAGCCCCCTCTGATGAGACTTTTCACAACCCAGAAAGAAAGGCAGATCAAGATGCGCCCTGTGCGTGTTGTAAGCCAGTCGGAGAAGATTATCTTCCCTATCGTGGGCGTTATGCTGACATGCTTCGTTGTTCCGTCGGCAATTCCATTGCTCGGCATGCTCTTCTTCGGCAACCTGCTTCGTGAAAGCGGCGTGACAACTCGTCTTGCCAAGACCGCGAGCAATGCCATGACAGATATAGTGACAATTCTTCTCGGTCTTACCGTAGGCGCGTCAACCCAGGCTGACAAGTTCCTTACCGTTGACACGCTTCTTATATTCGGACTTGGATTTGCAGCATTCATAATAGCATCCTCCGCAGGCGTACTCTCAGTTAAGATTTTCAATCTTTTCCTGCGTCCGGACAAAAAGATCAACCCGCTTATCGGCAATGCCGGTGTTTCCGCAGTGCCGATGGCAGCACGTATCTCCAACAACCTCGGTCTTGAATACGATCCGACAAACTATCTTCTCATGCACGCCATGGGGCCGAATGTTGCCGGAGTCATCGGTTCAGCTGTGGCAGCCGGCGTGCTGTTGAGCTTCCTCGGATAATAACAGGAATTGCCTCGGCAACCTGAAAAAATACTCGTCAAGCTTTAAAATAAGCTTGACGAGTATTTTTTTTATTTTTTTTTGTTACTATTGTTGAATAATAACAATAAATGAATTAAATTCGCACTAAATATAAAAACATGCCGATTCTGCATTCCATGAAATACACAAAGTGAGGGAAACAGACATCCCTTGCCGATAAAATGCGGTTAAATCCAAGGCACGTATAATAAAGGCAAAATTCAAAGTAAAAGAGAAACACTATGGTATATAGATTCAAACTTGTTAGTGACGAAGTGAGCAATTTCGCCCGCGAAATTGAAATCGATTCGGAAAATACATTTCTGCAGTTGCGCAACGCCGTGCTCGACAGCGTAGATTTTGCAAAAGATGAACTCGACTCATTTTTTCTTTGTGACGACGACTGGCAGAAACAGGAAGAAATCACTCTTGAAGACATGGGACACACGGCAAGTGACACCGACACTTGGCTGATGGAAGAGACCCCCCTGAGTGAGCTTATCGAAGAAGAGGGACAGAGGATGATTTTCGTATATGACTATCTGACGGAACGTTCATTCTTTATGGAATTGAAAGAGATCTATCCCAGCCGCACACTGGCAGATCCTGTATGCACTTTCAAAAAAGGCAAAGCCCCGAAACAATCCGTCGACCTTGACGAATTCGACAAAAAGATTGATCTCAAGGCTCAGGACAAAATAGAAGATCTTGACATAGATGTATTCAGCACCGATGACTTCAATGAGGAAGATCTTGGTGATGGGTTCGACATAATGAACATCAACTGAACCTCGATATAGAAGCAGAGGAAGTCCAAAAGTTTCCGGCGCCTGTTGAATGATTCAACAGGCGCCGGAAACTTTTGGACTTAATTCTAAAGAAATGTGCTCTAAGTCACTTCGCATTCTTCAATGCCCGAAGAGTTTGCCTAAGAACGACTGTTTCTTCTCCGGTTTGATATGCACTCTCAGCTGATTGCTGTCTTTCCCGAAAAACAGAATATGAGAACGGAAGACGAATGCTATCACCCTGTCAAACTCAAGAATACCGTATATACTTCTTTTAAGGAACATCCTGAAAGGATTGAACTCCTCAAGATCTTCCACTACGACTTCCATATCATCAGAAACGATGTGGTGATGCTCCGTCAAAATACTCAGATAACCGTCAATTCCAAGTTCTGCCATATTTTTACAGGGCTTGGTATATTTCTTATATATCTCTTTGATGACTTGATCAGTAATCATGGCTATAAACGTTAGGTAATTCTGACAAGTTTATAATGAAGAGGGATTGAAACTGTTTTATATTAACGGTTTCTAAGAATTAAACAAATATAAAACTGTATTTGTTCATACAGCCGAATGATTTATAGACCCCACATTTCGGGAAAGTTTCCTCAGAAATGTGGGGTCCACAAATATTTTATTCTATTTATTTCTTAAGGAGATCGTATTTCCTGAATACTTTCTCTATTGCCTCAAGAGAACGTGTGACCTGTTCTTTGGTGTGTGTTGCCATAAGTGAGTAACGTATCAACGTGTCATGAGGCGCCACGGCAGGCGACACGACCGGATTGACAAACACGCCCTCGTCAAGAAGATCTCTGGTAACACGGAATGTCTTGTAATCATCACGGATGAACAATGGTATAATCGGAGTAGATGTATGCCCTATCTCACAACCCATTTCTCTGAAATTCTCAAGCGCATAATTGGTTAGTTTCCACAAATGCTCCTGACGCTCCGGCTCGGCAAGCATAATGTCAAGTGCCGCGCTTGCGGCAGCCGTTGACGCGGGCGTAATGGAGGCTGTAAAAATATATGAGCGGGAATGATGACGAAGGAAGTTCGTAATCACTTTGTCTGTGGCTATGAATCCGCCAAGCGATGCAAACGACTTACTGAATGTTCCCATGATCAGATCCACATCATCGGTCACTCCGAAATGGTTGCATGTGCCGCGGCCGCCTTTGCCGAAAACACCGATACCGTGCGCCTCGTCTACCATCACTGTTGCATTATACTGCTTGGCAAGGCGGACAATCTCAGGAAGATTCGCGACATCTCCCTCCATAGAGAAGACTCCGTCGGTAACTATGAGTTTCACCTTGTCAGGGTCGCATTTCTTTAGCTGAGTCTCAAGCGACGTCATGTCGTTGTGACGGTATTTGAGATAATTTGAAAACGACAGTCTGCGTCCTTCTATGATAGAGGCGTGATCCTGCTCGTCAAGTATGATATAATCCTCACGTCCGGTAAGGGTGGAAACGACTCCGAGGTTCACTCCGAAACCAGTAGAATAAATCATTGCGTCTTCCTTGCCGACATAATTGGCAATCTTAGCCTCCAGTTCCTTATGAATGTCAAGGGTTCCGTTCAGAAACGGGGAGCCGGCAAGGCCGGTGCCATATTTTCTCGTTGCCTCGACAGCGGCTTCTATCACTTTCGGATGATTGGTAAGACCCATGTAGCTGTTGGAGCCGAACATGAGCACTTTCTTGCCGTTCATGAGCACTTCTGTGTTCTGTTCGCTTGAAATGGCGCGAAAATAGGGATAGATACCCGCAGCCTTGGCTTTCTGTGGTGCGTCGTAAACCGATAGTTTCTCTTGCAAAAGTTTCATATACAATTTTCTATATGGAGATGGTACATGAAGCTTGTTCCGCAGTACGCGACACAATCGCCCGATGATGCAACATCTCTCGTTATAGGTGAAATCAAATCAGAATGCAAAGTTAACAATTTTTCAAGAAAAAAGCTCATGGATTTTTATTAATTTTGCAAAAAACTAAACTTTGATATTATCCATGAAAAAATCATCTTCATTATTTTCCGCGTTGACAATTGCCGCGGCAACGTGCGCCTCTACCCTCTCTGCCGCAAACCCCGCGCCTTCTGAAAAAGACATGGCGGCATACCTAATGGTTTATTTTTCAGATTCCGACCATAGCGTTCATTTTGCCATCAGTCATGACGGCTATTCGTTTACCGCTCTAAACGACAACAAACCGGTTATCTCCGGCGACACATTGGCTGACCAGAGGGGAATCCGGGATCCGCATATTTACAGAGGTCCTGACGGAGATTTCTATATGGCGATGACCGACCTACACATTTATGCGAAAAAGCACGGTCTCCGCGAGACGGAATGGGAAAGACCGGATAAATACGGATGGGGCAACAACCGTGGACTTGTACTGATGAAATCGTCCGACCTCATAAACTGGACTCACCATGAAACGCGTCTTGATAAACTTTTTCCTGAAGAATTCGGAGAAATCGGTTGCGCCTGGGCTCCCCAGACAATTTATGATCCGGAGAAAGACGCGATGATGGTGTATTTCACAATAAGAAGAAAAGGCGAGCATCTCGAAGGCGCGACAAAAGACGAAAGAAAAACCAGACTCTATTACGCATATACCGACAAAGATTTCACACGACTCGTGACAATGCCGCAGAAACTCTATGAATATCCTGACGAAGAGATACAGGTGCTTGATGCCGACATATGCCCTCTTCCGGAAGGCGGATACGCAATGACATATGTAGCGCAGGAAAACCCCGGGGGAATCAAGATTGCTTTTTCTGACAAGATAAATACAGGTTACAACTATATAGGAAGACAGATAGACAACGAGCCGAAAAGCTGCGAGGCTCCCAATGTCTGGAAACGCATCGGCGAGAACCGCTGGGTAGTGATGTATGATGTGTTCAGCATCAACCCTCACAATTTCGGTTTCATCGAGACTACAGACTTCAGGACATTCATTCCTATCGGACATTTCAACGACGGTCCGATGAAATCGACCAATTTCTCAAGTCCCAAACACGGTGCTGTCATTCAGATAACCGCTGACGAGGCAAAACGCCTCGAAAAGCGCTTCCCTTCAGCCGCCTCCAAATAAATCAAGAACGCTCCATGCTGATGTCTCGCCTCTTTTTGTCAAATTTGGCAAAAAGAGGCGAGACATTAGCCGTTTATTGAAAACACATATTTTCAACTATTTACATAAATTATAGAAAAATTTATCACGACATCGAAATTTTTAGCACATGATTTGTTAATATATTGAGTGAAACAATGAGTCCACAGATACGGTAAACCACAAGACCGGCTTGATGTGACAATTGTTTATACGATAGAAATTGGAATAATAACATTAAAAATCTTATAGAATCATGGGAAAAATTATCGGTATTGACTTAGGAACTACCAACAGCTGTGTTGCAGTGCTTGAAGGTAAAGACCCTGTTGTAATCCCCAATAACGAAGGACGCAACACCACTCCCTCGGTAGTGGCGTTTGTTGACGGAGGCGAAAGGAAAGTCGGTGATCCGGCAAAACGTCAGGCTATCACCAATCCTACACGCACTATATATTCAATCAAAAGATTCATGGGCGAGAAATGCGATCAGGTCACTGACGAGATCAAACGCGTTCCTTATAAAGTGGTTTGCCAGAACGACATGCCCAAAGTCGACATAGACGGCAGAGACTACACTCCGCAGGAGATCTCCGCAATGATTCTTCAGAAAATGAAGAAGACCGCAGAGGATTATCTCGGTCAGCAGGTCACGGAGGCTATCATCACTGTGCCGGCTTATTTTGACGATTCCCAGCGTCAGGCTACAAAAGACGCGGGTGAAATCGCAGGTCTGAAAGTAATGCGTATCATCAACGAACCTACTGCCGCAGCTCTTGCCTATGGTCTTGACAAATCAAACAAGGAACAGAAAATCGCAGTGTTCGACCTTGGCGGCGGCACATTCGATATTTCTATTCTGGAACTTGGCGACGGTGTGTTCGAGGTAAAATCAACAAACGGTGACACTCACCTCGGCGGTGATGATTTCGACCACGTGATCATCGACTGGCTCGCAGATGAATTCAAAAATGACGAAGGCGTGGATCTCCGTCAGGATCCTATGGCAATGCAGCGACTCAAAGAGGCTGCCGAGAAAGCCAAGATCGAGTTGTCAAGCTCTACATCAACGGAGATAAACCTCCCCTACATCACCGCGACTGCAACAGGTCCCAAGCACCTTGTCAAAACCCTTACACGCGCCAAGTTCGAGCAGCTTGCCTCCAGGCTTATCGATGCTGTGAAAGCTCCGTGTGTCAAGGCTCTTCAGGATGCAGGCCTTTCTGCTTCCGAGATCGATGAGGTTATTCTTGTAGGTGGCTCGACACGTATTCCGGCTATCCAGACAAAAGTTAAGGAAATCTTCGGCAAAGAACCCAACAAGGGTGTTAACCCCGATGAAGTCGTTGCCATCGGTGCGGCTATTCAAGGCGGTGTGCTCAGCGGAGATGTGAAAGACGTGCTTCTGCTTGACGTTGTTCCACTCTCAATCGGTATCGAGACAATGGGTGGCGTGATGACGAAACTCATTGACGCCAACACCACAATCCCGACACGCAAGAGCGAGGTGTTCTCGACAGCTGCCGACAATCAGCCGGAAGTGACAATCCGCGTTCTTCAGGGTGAGCGTCCTATGGCTGCCGACGACAAACTTCTCGGCGAGTTCAACCTTGGCGGAATAGCACCTGCTCCCCGTGGTGTTCCTCAGATTGAGGTTACATTCGAGGTTGACGCCAACGGTATCTTGAACGTAACGGCTAAGGACAAATCAACAGGTAAGGAACAATCAATCCGCATCGAAGCCTCCAGCGGTCTCAGCGATGCCGAGATACAGCGCATGCGCGATGAGGCAAAGGCAAATGAAGATGCCGACAAGAAAGCCAAAGAGCGTGCTGACAAACTCAACCATGCCGACTCTGTTATCTTCCAGACAGAGAAACAGCTCAACGAGCTTGGCGACAAGATTCCTGCTGACAAGAAATCAGCCATAGAATCCGCCCTTGAGCGTCTGAAAGAGGTTCACAAGAACCAGCTTGTAGAAGACATCGACTCTGCTGTAAAGGCTGTAACCGATGCATTTCAGGCTGCCTCACAAGACATCTACAACGCCCAGCAGGCTGCCGGAGCAGGTGCCCAGGCGGGACCTCAGCCCGGTGCTCAGTCTCACAACAATGAGAAAGACGTAACCGATGTAGAATTCGAGGAAGTAAAGTAAGATACATAAAAACCAACAACATAAAAATATGGTGCAACTTGTTGAGTTGCACCATATTTTTATGTATATGATTCTCGTCAGATGGTAGTTTTATCGGATTTATTGGCTTATTTCTTAGAAACTGTTTAAATTTATTTTCGAGGAAGTTTGAGAGTTATTTTTGAGGTGATTCCGCGAGTTGAGAAAGGAGAAACCTTTCGGTTTCGACTGCCGAAACTTGGCGGAAGCAGCCAAAAAGAACCTCAAAATTCCCGAAAGATTCTTTATAATGTTTTTTTTTCGTAATAAATTTAAACAGTTTCTTATACACGATGACATATGTAACAAGAAACCCAAACAATGGTTATAGACAATACTTTTCATTAGACTTATGAAAACTAAATCGCAATTTAGAGGCGATGGCGCGTCAGCTCTACGACTACTGGTTCGTGCAGTTCGACTTCCCCGACGAAAATGGGAAACCATATAAGTCGAGCGGCGGCAAGATGGTTTGGAATGAGAAAATCAAACGAGAGATTCCGGAAGGATGGGATTGTATGAATATTGGAAATTATGCACAGTGCAAAGGCGGATATGCTTTTAAGTCCAAGGATTTCGGCAATGAGGGTTTGCCTGTCATTAAAATAGGAAACATTCATGAGGACTATACACTATCGATGGCTGATTGCCTAAAAGTTACTGGTCTTTACAATCATCAGTTTACTACGAATAAATATGATCTTGTAATTGCCATGACTGGAGCTACAATAGGGAAGTTTGCAATATCACCTTCTAAATATTGGGTAAATCAACGAGTAGGACGGTTTGATCTTGGGGATAGACCATTGGAAAGACTTGGGTATCTGTTTAATTCCCTAAAACAACAGTATTTTAGAAAACAGGTCTTTCAAATAGCAGGCGGATGTGCACAACCCAATATTAGTAATGACCAAATAGATTCAATTTTAATTTTAAAACCGACTGATATACTTTTAGATAAGTATAATAAAACGTGTATGCCTTTATTAAGGTTGCTGATTAAAAATATATTAGAGATAGAACTACTTATTGAAAAACGAGATACATTGCTGCCTCTTCTTATGAACGGTCAGGTGTCGGTTATGCCGTCAGAGGTAAATTGCGATTTAGCGGCATATTTTGTTATATTGGGGTAAAAAACGTCAATGAAAGAGGCTATAATTGATGGGACCATTGCTAAGATGAGCGGTGGTTTGACACCTGCGCAGCTGTACGAGTTGCGCAAGACGCTCGAACAAGAGCTGAGCGGCTATGAAATAGTGGTAACTCCTTGTCAGAAGGAGCGCACAAAACAAGCCAATGAGGAACTGCTCAGCAGCTTCATCTCCGCCAAAAGAATCGAGGGGTGCTCGGAGAAAACGCTGAATTACTATCAAAACACTATAAGTGTTTGGCTTACGACTATCAGCATGGAGCTGCGTGAAGTCACTACTAACGACATACGTCGCTATCTCTCGGAGTTTCAAGCCAAAAACAATTCGAGCAAGACAACAATTGACAATATTCGTCGCATCTTCTCCAGTTTCTTCTCATGGCTTGAAGACGAGGACTATATCGTAAAAAGTCCCGTAAGGCGCATACATAAAGTGCGGTCGGAAATCACTGTTAAGGAAACTATAAGCGACGAACAGTTGGAAACTCTCCGGGATTCATGCAAAGAACTGCGAGACTTGGCTATGATTGATTTTCTCGTCTCAACCGGAGTGCGTGTAGGAGAATTGGTTAATATCAATATTTCCGACATCAATTTTAATGAACGTCAATGCGTTGTACTTGGCAAAGGGAATAAAGAGCGGACGGTATATTTCAATGCCCGCGCCAAGGTGCATCTACAGAACTATCTCGCCTCGCGTAACGATTGCGAGTCAGCTCTTTTCGTTGCCTTATCGAAACCTAACAATCGTCTGACGATAAGTGGTGTAGAGAATCGGCTCAGAGAATTGGGAAAAGTGGCAAAGGTCGGAAGAATACATCCTCATAAGTTCCGCCGGACATTGGCGACAATGGCAATCGATAAAGGTATGCCAATCGAACAGGTGCAACGACTTCTCGGTCACTGCAAGATTGACACCACGTTACATTATGCTATGGTCAATCAGAACAACGTAAAAATCGCTCACCGCAAGTTCCTCGGATAGCCCGAATATCAGCGATTTTCATTAACTTTGCAGTCAAAACGCCTGCAAAGTATGAATTACATTGCCATTAAAGACATAGTACGAAGTGTCTCTCAAACGCACAAGTTTGAGAAAGATTATTTAAAAGCTGTTAACACCTCAGATGTATTCGGAGGTGAGTTGCTTGATGTCCCATATTCTGAAACTACTTCGCTTAAAGGGCAATTCAAGAAAACGATTCAATTCAATGATATTCTATTTAGCGAGATAAGACCTGCAAACCGTAGATTTGGCAGAGTGAACATCAAAGATACAGCCGATTATGTAGTCTCTACTAAACTTATGGTGCTTCGCAAGTTTAATGAAGATGTGGACCTTGACTATTTCTATTATTGCCTTACGAATCAATCATTTCTTGAAACACTCCAACGTAGAGCTGAAAATAGAATCGGCTCGTTTCCTCAAATTACATTTGACCTATTAGGAGATTATAGATTTCCTATACCAACATTGGCTGAACAGAAACGAATTGCTTCAGTTATTGCAAACATAGACTCCAAAATTAGAATTAACCGTGAGATAAATCGCAATTTAGAGGCTATGGCACGTCAGCTCTACGACTACTGGTTCGTGCAGTTCGACTTCCCCGACGAGAATGGGAAGCCATATAAGTCGAGCGGCGGCAAGATGGTTTGGAATGAGAAAATCAAACGAGAGATTCCGGAGGGATGGAAAATTGTGTCTCTACCTACGATTGCTACATTCACAAATGGATTAGCGTGTCAAAAGTTTAGACCAAAATCGGAAGATGAGAAGCTTCCGGTGATTAAAATTCGGGAGATGAGAGATGGAATTACCTCTGAAAGTGAATGGGTCGCAGCAGATATTCCAGATGCCGTAAAAGTTTATGATGGAGATATTCTTTTTTCGTGGTCGGCATCGTTAGAAGTAATGATATGGACTGGCGGAGAGGGTGGTCTTAATCAACATATTTTTAAAGTTGAGCCAAAATCCTATTATCCTAAAGCATTTGTTTACATCCAAATTCTTGATTACATTTCTGTATTTAAAGGGATCGCCGAGGCTCGAAAGACTACTATGGGTCATATAACTCAGGATCACTTGAACCAAAGTCAAATTGTCATTCCTGCCTCGAAGTCAATTTTGCAGGCTTTTGAGAATACAATCTCTCCCATTGTTAATCTTTTCGTCAAATTGAGCCAACAGTCTAAGCAATTAATGAGACAGCGCGATAAGCTTCTTCCACTTCTGATGAACGGTCAGGTGTCAGTCATGCCGCGAGAGATAAATTGCGATTTATCTCACGGTTAAGAGCAATCTTTCGATCTATATCATGGAGAAGCAGTCCAATTGCTTTTTGATTTGCTAAATCAGGAATAAAAACAGTTAAATCTTTTATCCGATCAGGGGTGGTGTGTCTGATTTTCGTTTGTTGAGCACCTGCGGCTAATTGTTGCTTTACTATCTTGGAAGGGAGAAGATAATAGCAAAAGTTTCGGTCAAGTTTTGATTCATAAGGTGTAACCAATGCCACATCCTGACTTTGAATGTATTTTCCCGATTCAGGAATCATAGCTGTACTTCCAAGCAGACCGGGAGTCTGTTCTGTCAGAGGTGTAATGATGTCTCCTTCGCTAAGAATGAATTCCGGCTTTACCGGCCCTGTAAAGTACAAATCATTCTTGGAGGTATTATCTTTAAAGCCACCACCCTGATAATCAAAATGGCCGAGAGTAAGGCGCATAAGTTTTCCCTCAGTCGCATAATATTCTCCTGCAAGTGAGGCACCACGACGGACATCAATCAGTTCACCAAGTTTGTATTTCTTCAATTGCATTTTAATTACGTTTCAGGCGTTTTTCAAGTAAAAACTTTCGTGTGTATAAATCCCGTTCACTACTTGACATTGGGAATAGGCTAACATCTTCCATGGCATCCAGTTCATCTTTGATGGATTGGATTTCATCTTTACGCTGTTTCCGATAAATTCTATATAGTACAATAATAGCAGCAAGAACAGCCAACAACGATAACAAACCAGCATAATCGTTAAGACAAGCGAAAATCTCCATAAACTTCATAATTATAATAAACTTGAACATTAGTCTTTGTCGAGCATACCCCGGATTTCCTTGTCGAAATCGGAGTCTATTTGCTGGGTGGGGTTGAAGAGGTCGTATTCGGCTTCTGCCTTTGCTTTGGCTTGCGCAGCCGAGATACTACCCTTGTTGGGAAGAATCTTATAGTCGTTGAACGTAAGGAATTTGTTGACGCTTGCAGCGAACTGTTCCATGTTGAATACATTGCCACGCTCAATCTGTCCTTCGATATAGTCGAAGTAAGAGGTAACAGTGCGTTCAAGTGAGCGTATTTCCTTATCCGTCAGATAATTCTTGGCGATAGAAACATCGGATTTCAGAATACGTCCTTCGGGGGCATATTTCCATGTTGTCAGACCCATGTGCGGCTTTGTATGATCTGCTCCGGCATGGATAATTTCAGCGGCAGTATGTCCGGTTATGGCATAATGGAACCGGTTCTGCACCATTGCGTAGAACTCTTTGGTAGTCGGAGCCATGCGGTCATAGTCAATACTACATTCAGCATAAATATCAGTTATTTGTTGCCAAATCCGTCGCTCGCTGGCGCGGATAGAACGAACACGTTCCAAGAGTTCGCGGAAGTAATCGCGCCCGAACACCGCATTTCCTTGCTTCAGTCGGTCGTCATCCAGTACAAAGCCTTTGCGGATAAATTCGTTGAGTACACGGGTAGCCCATTGGCGAAATAGCGTAGCCCTCTGGCTATTAACGCGGTATCCAACGCTAATAATCGCGTCAAGAGAATAAAAGGTCTGTTCCCGTTTGACTTGACGATTTCCTTCTTGTTGAACTATTTCCATTTTGGAAACAGTTGACTCTTGTTGAAGCTCTCCCTCTTGATAAATATTGGTTAGATGTTTATTTATCGCAGGAACGCCGACATCAAACAATTGAGCCATTGCCTTTTGAGTGAGCCAAAGCGTTTCATTCTCCACATAAGCCTGAACAGTCCCCGAATTGTCGGGCAGATTATATAGAATAAATTGTATTTCCTTTGCCATGATTTCAGCTGTTGAATTTAAGAGATTTCAGTTGCGCCAGAATCTCAGACTCCAGACGGTGGCTTTCTGCAAACATTTCAGTTAACCTGGACTCATAGTCAGCCATGCGCCGGTTGAATTCCTCTTCCGTTATATCGACATATTCAATCTTGATGTCGAAATATTGACCGGCTGAAAGCGAATAGCCCTTCTCCCTGATTTCATCGTATGTTACGGCTACAGAGAGACCATCAACAGCTTCCTTATTGCGGAAAGTATTGACAATCAGCTCAACCTCTTTGTCAAGAAGACGATGCTTCTTATTATTGTTGGCATCCTGATAGTCTTCGCCCAATTTGCTTGCATCAACAAGAATTACCTTATCAGACATGGCGGATTTATCGAAGAATACCACCGAAACATTTGTGCCTGTGTCAGCAAATACATTTGAAGGCATGGAGATTACTCCATACACCCATTTCTCATCAACGATACTATGAAGAATCTTGTTTTCTATACCAGATTTGGCGGTTATGAAACCAGTTGGCACCACAATGGCACCTTTGCCTCTGGAAGAAAGAGAATTAAGCACATGCTGGATAAAGCATGTATAGATTGCCATTGTGGGTTTCGGCTTGATTTGCTTAACGGCATTGGGGACACCCGCCCAAAATCGTTTTCCATCGGCAGCGAGAGTATCCCGATATTCCGGAAAGTCGAGCTTGAACGGAGGGTTGGAGACAACATAATCAAACTTCTTGACCGTTCCGTTTGCCTCCTTGTGAGCCGGTTCAAGAAGTGTATTGCCCTGACGGATATTTGGAAGGCTTTCTGACAATCCGTTGAGTATAAGATTCAATCTTAGCATTTCGGATGACTTCTCAGATATGTCCTGACTATATATTGAGCAACGATCTTCACCTATTTGGTGAGCTAAGGCAAGAAGCAGGGTACCTGTGCCAGCAGAGGGGTCATAACATGAAACGCCTCGCAGTTGTGCATCATCTCCAACAAGGAGACGAGCCATGACCGTAGCTATCTCACGAGGTGTATAATACTCGGCATATTTGCCGCCACCGGCATTGTTGTAGTCCTTGATGAGATATTGGAAGATCCGAGAGAAGAAATCGTATTTCTCAGCGAAAACATCCTCGAAGTTGAAAGAGGCAAGATTCTTCATCATGGCAATGGCGAATTGATCACGCTTGTGAATATCCGTGATAAAATTAGTCACTCCATTGAAAATCTTAACCTTACTATTACCGGAAGTCAGTACCGAAAAAGTGTCCTCGTTCAAACTCGCAATCTCAACAAGGGTTGCATCAAGCAGAGTTGAAAAGTCTCCTTGAGTCGAAGCATTATAGAGATGAGATAGGGTGTGATGCGGAGCCATCTTAGGTACCGAGCCGGGAAGATAACTAAAAAGGTCTTCAACCTCTTCTTCATCGAATTTATCATATTCGGCGTCCCACTTATCAGCTTTTGAAAGTCGTTCGCCGTAGATAGGCATTCGTTTGGCTTCATATCCGAACTTATCGTTAAAAAACTTATACAAGAACATTTCGGTGATAATCTTGTATTCACTACCACCCCCGGCAAGACCGTACTCACCACAGGTTGTACGCAGAGAGTCGATAAGTCCGATTGTTTTGGCTTCAATTGCTTGTGTATCTTGTTTCATTATACTCGTGCATATGAGATGGTCGGCTCAGACATGAGCTGATATTGGTTAATGTATTCGTCGGAAATCAAAGAGCGTATAAATTTACGTTCTTCAAGCGTTGCATGAACGGATAGGTCAATCAATGTTTTGCCTACGAGTGCAAGCACATCCTGACGGAATTTATCTGTATTATTCAGTGAATTTATGTTAAGGAATAGCCTGTCATCAAGTGCTTTCTTCATCTGCATCAATCGTTCTGCAATCTCAAACTCATGCTTGGATATGATCGGACGCTCACGGTGCTCATTCTCCTCCTCAATCCGTTTATGGATTCTTACAAATCGTTCATCGCCTTTGTATTTATTGCGCAAGGCATTATTGCGACGATTGATCTCACGGATTTTTTTCATAACGGTATCCATATATTCAATGGCTTCTTTTGCCTCTTGAGTACTTTTGGGAGAGAAGCCGTGCTCACGGAAATATTTGCGGAACTCTTCTGCGAGAAGAACATACTTGTCTTCCTTATGATCAAAGTTGGATTCAAATTCACGCTGTACTTTCTCGGCTCTCTCACGCAAATCATTTACAACAATGCGCAATTCTTCGGACATGCCTTTCTTAAACTCAAATTCAAGAGCGTCAAGTGCAACATTAATGATGCCGGACACATCTGCCGTATGGTCAGTGTTATTCAAGAGATTGATTCTATCAATCCGATGAGACACCTCGGTCATAAGCGTTGGAATTGAACCGGGCGTAAGTTTCTCTATCTTTTCCTTTAGTTCATTATCACCGAAAGCACGTACCTGATTTAAGATAGCCTTGGCACTGGCAAGAATATTTTTCAACTCATATAGTTGGTCTTTGTCTTCTATTCCGTCAATCTCTTGCCGGAATATTTCTGGATTATCGCATGTGAAGTTGAAAAGAACATTCTTGATCTCCTTCATATCGGAGATTATTTTGTCCTTATCCTCAATAATTACCTCTCCCGGAGTTTTAGGTTCATCAGAATCCGGCAGGATGTCGGTTGTACGGCTCAACTCACGCAGATAACGGTCGTTGGTGGAGTCAAAGTTCTCTTTGATGTCAACAAAATCAACGACATAACCATATTTGAAGTCCTTATAGGGTCTATTTACCCGGGTAAGAGCCTGAAGAAGGTCATGACCGTCAAGGACACGTCCAAGGTACAGTTTCTTCAATCTCGGAGCATCAAAGCCTGTGAGAAGCATCTGATTGACAATCAATACATCAATATTCTCGGTCTTCTTGAAATCTTCAATATATGCCTTACGTTCGAGTTTGTCTCCCTCGTTATGGAGGATAAGAGCTGCTGTCAATGGCGGTGTCTTTGAGTACGGCACCATCGGCTCTCCTGCTGACAGTATTTTTTCTTCTTTCTTTTCCTCTAACTCAATGGCATGATTATAACGTTCCATCCATAGCTCATAAAGTTTACGAGCCTGTGGATTGGTCTTGCAAACAATCATTGCAGCTACAGAAGGCTCATTCTGTTCAGTTCTGAAACGTCTGAAATCCGCTATTATATAATCAATAAGAGCATTTAGATAACTTGGATGCTCAACTATCTTATTACGGTCAATGTCGCTACGTTTGACTTCAACCTCTCCGGTCAGTTGATCAAGGATATTTTCCAGTTTCTCCTTGTATACCGTCTCGACCGGTTCTCGCATCAATTTGAGCGTATAACCGTCTGCAATAGACTTGTCGTAATAATAAGTGTCAATATAATCACCAAATACTCGCCATGACTCTCGTTCCTCTCTCAGCAACGGGGTTCCGGTAAGCGCAATCTTTATGGAATCTTTGTCAGCATCAAAAAGGTTTGCGAGGAAGCTGCCTTGAGGACTATATCCACGGTGAGCTTCGTCAATGAAAAAAATGCGCTGTAGTTTAGTTGAATAACTATTGTCAAGTGTTATTTTGGAAGAATCCTCTTTGAACTTCTGTATATTGACAACCATTATCTCCGGTTTGCCGGATGGATTTTCAATCGGCGCATTGCTCTGGAAATCTTCCATAAGCTCTTTGCGCGACTGGGCAGTGCGAACAATCAAGCCACGAGCAGCAAACTCGTCAGTAGCTTGCTCCATCAGAGCAATGCGGTCAACGATGAAATAAAACTTTGCAACAGTGTTGCGTCCGGCGTAGAAATCTCGAAGACTCTTAACGGAGTAATATGCCAGTGCCGTTTTTCCACTGCCTTGCGTATGCCAGATAATACCGCTTTTAACACCAAGATCAAGTTTTTTGCGAATGGCGAGGGATGCGAACAACTGTTGATAACGCATAACGTGTTTTTCGAGCCGTTTTGCTTTCGTTCCGTCTTCAAGTTCGATAGTTCGGTCAACATACGCAAAACCATAGCGAAGCAAAAAGAGAAATCTGTCAAAACTCAGCATAGATGTGAGAATGCAGTTTGTCGGGGTTGTTCTTGCCTGATTTGTCTCGTATTCAGGAAGTTTTTTTACGGCAATACAATTTCTGTGGCGCAAAATACGCTGTTCAACTCCTTCTTCGAGTGGATGCAGATGCACATTGTTGACAAACGACTTATCTTGTTCGCGGAAAACATTGAAGAATGCCTTTGTCTTAGAAGTGCAGCTATAAAATGCACCTTGAATAGGCACTCGATTTTCGTTATCGTAGTTTTGGTTATTAGAGAATATCATCAGTTGCGTGATATTCAGGAATGGGCGAAATGCCTTGTTGCGCATCCGTTTATTGATGCGTTCACGTTCTGCAAGGATTCCCTCCCGGTTATTGGGTTTCTTTACCTCTATAAATGCGAGTGGCAAGCCATTTATAAAGCATGTAATATCAGGACGGAAATTATCTCCCGACTCTTCATCTTCGCAAGTGAACTCTGTAGTGATATGCCAACTATTTTGATACGGGTCATCAAAATCAATCAACTTAATGCCACTGTTAGAGGAAAGCATTTCATAAAACTCACGACCAAGGTTGTCATTCTTGGCTTCACTAACTATCTTTTCAAGTAGTTGTGAAACATCAAGATCAGTCATTGTGGGATTTAGTTTCTTGATAGACTGCTTGAATATGGGTGTGATGATATTGGTTCGTTTATCATATTCCGGGATATCATCCAGATAAGTATAACCAAGGCGACACAGGTGTAATGCAGCCGGAACCTGCACACGAGTATTCTCGTTAAAGTTATTTCCCTTCATAGCTTCCATAAGATATTGAGGTCTCAGCTACAATTGCATCGCTGGTAGAATTTAATAGAGAACGTATATCTACATTAAGGCTCTCGGCAATAGCTGTCAATGTCTCTAATGATGGTTGAGCTGTATTAGTACACCATTTAGAAACAGTTGCAGGGTCTTTGCCAAGCTTCTTGGCTAACCAAAGGTTGGTCTTGTGTTGCTCCGCAAGAACTACCTTCAATCGATTTATGTATTTTGCCATTGCTTTACAATTTGCGAATTATGCAAATTTAATGATTTATTTTTAAACGACAAAAAATATGCGTAATTTTCTGTATAATCAAGCCGTAAACTCTCCATATTTGGAACATAGCCATATAAAATATTGTGATTCAACATATTTTATATTCGAGGAAGTGAAGTAAGACACATAATAATCAATAACAAAAAATATGGTGTGACTTAATAAGTCACACCATATTTTTTGTGTCTATGTTTCTCGTCCGATTCTTGATATATTCGGATTTTTTATGGTGCGGAACTGTCATCAAACAACAGCGGGAGGGTATGTCCGGATTCAGATGTACCCTCCGTCTTAGAGATTGTTATTGTTTCTCAAGAAGCAACGTGTGTGTTCGCCAATCGGCGGCGGCATCAAGCACCTGTGTGAGAGCAGTCCAGTTTTCCGACTTTTCAATTTTATGATTGTAACGCTTCAAGGTTGAGATCAGCACATTGTCGCCATCAATACGCGCCTGCGATGTGAAGGCTCCTGCCTCGTTCTCGATTCTGCAGTCAAACGCTTCAAGTGATTTTGCAGAAACTTTGTAGCCGGCTGGTATCGCGAGGGTTATCCTGGTCTCAAATTGGCGTGGCGATATCATGTGTGCGTCATCGGCACGTTGCCGGTCGGAGGGCAGCACCTCGGTCTGCGGACTCATCAACAATCCTACAGACACCAATACATTTCGTCCGGCACGCTTTACAAGTCCATCTACAGTGTAGTTCAGATTATATGAAAGCATCGCGCTGTCCGGATCTATGCCTATGCTCTCTATTCTGTAATCCTTAAGTTGCAGGGCATCAATGCCGTGATATGACTTCGCCTCTTCTTTCATTGCCGTCAGCTGCTTTTCGCGGGCGTCATTGTAACGTTCCGCGCGTTCCGCAGCCTTCTTTTTGTTCTCCTTCAGAGCTATGGTCTGCCCGTAACGGTTGAGATAGCGCAGATAGCCATCAACCAGATCGGGTTCGATAAGTATGTCGGCGCCTGCACCTTTACAGGAACCGTAATTCTCTTCCCTGCGCTCTATATTGAGAGACGAGCCTTCGACAGTGACATCGAGAGACGAAATGTTGCGATTGTCTTCCGGAGAACTGACAGGCATTAGAAACTGCAGAGGACGCCCGTCTGCGTCTTTTTTCTTTTTCGGAGGACGCAAAGCCGCCGGATTACCCTGAAACGCGGCTGGAATCTCTCCGGGTGCTGTGAAACCGGCAACCGGGAAATACCATCTGTCAATATCCTTGACATGTGTCAGCCATGATATATTGTCAAAATAAATACATTGGTCAACAGGCTGTGAGCCGTCGACAGAGCTGATTGCCATTTCCGCGTCTTTTATGCCTATCAGGTCCAGAAACCATCGGTAATAGTAAACGAAATCATTGAAATAATACTTATAGTTGTTTGTGCTATAACTGAAGGTCAACAGGTTATACAGATAGTCAGCAGCCTGCTGTTTGGTGATTTCTCCATTTTTAAGCATCTTTTTCAAATTACCCGACACTTTCTTTCCCCCGTCAAGATGACCCGTGAGAATACCGAAAAAAGTCTGATTATACGGCACACTGCTCATCTGTTCCCACGAATCGTTTTGTATGTCAAGAGGATCCGGGTTTATCTGTATGCCGTCTTTTCTGGCACTTTTAGGCGTATAATCCTGCTTGTTGCGGCGATTATAAACCGCTATGAATGCAGCAGGAGACTGCCGTAGTCCGTTATACCACAAGCGGGGTGTCTTTTCCACGGCTCCGGTCAATTCCGCATCGATGATGTAATCCTTGTTTTCCGCCTGAGTGCATCTGAATTCAGGCGCGCCTTCGGTTGTACGTATCTGCGATGTCAGATTGTCGTCAAATTCGCAATGAACCTTGTAATTCAATATCGGATACTCATCGCGAAAATATATGGAGATAAAATCAAGGTGGGCATTCTTCAGCTTGGATTCGGTGTAATAGAACACATCGATCTTGTCTCCGATTTCCAGTCCGGGCACAGCGAGCTTCTGCTTCAGTTCCTTTTCGTTTTTACCCTCTTTGACATCAATGAAATCATTGGTATCGACATCAATTGTTCTGCCGTCAGGCTTTATTATGCGAACTCCCAGAACATAATTGACATCCTCTTTGTAGTTTGCCCAGAAGTTAAGTGCATTGCTTGTTTTTTCTTTTGTCACAAGCTCAAATTCCGAAAATTTTTCCAATGCCGCCCTGTCATTTATCTGTATCAGCCGACGGTAGAGGTCTGTTGCATGAATCTGGGGTGTTGTCTTTATGGGAGATGTAAGAATATTGGTAAGCATGGCGACATTAAATGCTATGCCTGTCTTCTTTTTGGCATTTATCCCACGGTATGCGGCAAGAATTACAGCTGATTCATCGCCATACTTCTCGGCTGAAGCGGGAGATTTGAACGAAGGAAGATCCATACCCCATACCTCTTTGCGTATGGTGTCTGCATATTCACGGTATTTTTGCGAGCTGTCGGCAACCGCCATAAGGTAAACCGCCGACATAAGGAGGATTACAGTGAATCTTTTCATGATGTTAGTTATTAGGAGATTATCGGTTGTTTGCAATTAACTCGACCTGCTGGTTACATGCCTCGTTCCATCGTATAAGAGCATTATTCCAAGTGTCTATGTCTATAAGTCTGACACGGGGTTCGCTGACAATCATCTCCTTTGACATAACCACCGTGTCACCCGCCCGGGTGAAAGAACAAGACAACGTCCCCTGTGGCGTTGTGGTCCGGAAACTTTCAGGAAGATATGTAACGTCATAACCCTCGGGAATCAGCAGTGTGGATACTCGAGATACTACGGCGGGATATGGCAGTAGATAATCATGCCGCCGCTTGTAAGTCTCGACCTGTCCCGACATGGGATCTCCGGATGTATTGAGATCAATGTATATATGAGTGTCGGTTTCAGTATATCCCTGACTGTTCCGTACCTTTCCTGTTATTGAGACTGATTCAGGATTCTCAGACCGGAGAGCGGTGCTCTCCGGAGCGACCCCTGCCCGCGTATTAGGCACAAGCATCAGCGCGACAGCTTCAGTGTGACGATCCTGTTTCAACGAGCCAAGACTCCTCATGAACCATTCTTTCGCATCTCCTGTAAACGTGCGTCTGACATCGCCGACAAGGGAGCCATCGGATATGATATAATTATACTCAAGTCTGTCAACTGATTTCTGCGGTTCAAGCATTGGCACATTGAGCATACCGTACGTATCGCCTTTATATATCAGTGCATCTTTACCTTGAATGGAATAGGGAATGTGAGTATGCGGGATGTGTTTTGCGGTAGGATCAAGGAACATTGGCGAATGGCTGTCCGGATTGAGCACGCATATCATATGGTCTTCTGCCGCAAGCGAAGGAATCTCCGCTATGTTGAATGGGATATTCCTGGTGCCGACAGATGCGATATGCGCATCAAATCCCTGATGCCGCAAAAGGGTTGTCAACAGCAAAGCCATGCCTTTGCAGTCTCCATAACGCTTGCGCAGAACCTCGGCTGGAGCATCGGGACGATGTCCGGCATCCCCTTCCTCGTAGGCTATATATCGTATATTGCTCTGCACCCACGCAAACGTGTCGGCAATACGCTGACTTTCTGTCTCTGCCATTGTGACTTTTGACATTAAATTCTCTATGTCCGGTATCGAGACATCAACCCTGCTGATTTCGCGCTCCCACTCATAGAGCTTGTCTGTATCAGCAAACCAACCGCAAATTATCACACAAGGTTCCGACAAAAGAGGTCCAGGTCTGTTGTCATTATCACTTATTCCGTCCAGATCGGCAATGGAATATCTGACAATGCGGCTGCCGTCTTGACTCTCGGAATCCGTTCGCGTGATATTCTCCGGCAAATTCAATTCTATAAGTCTTATACGGCTGAGTGACTCCGGTATGGCGACAGTGACTTCCTTTCTGCTTATAGGGTATATATCAGAAAGCATTATCTTTGTAAAGAAAGCGGGATCGGTAAATGTGCGGCGGAATTCTGTACGGGTTCTTTTCCCTTTGGCATCAAGATAAGTATTGAAACAGCATATGCGGGAATCATCATGGAATATTCCTTCCGCCGAAGCTCTTTTGTATTGCGCCTTACCTTTGCCGGAAGCCTTGTCAAGCGTAATATTTCCGGAGTAGAATATCTGCGATGATACTGTTTCGGCACGGCGGGTAGCTTCAAACTCATGTGTTTGAACGGTTTTGACAACAATTCCTTTGTCAGATACCACAAATTCATACGATTCCGCACCGTCGATAATCACGATGTTATCTTCAGGCGTAACCGAATATGCTCCAATGCCGGATGACACAAACAATGCAACTGTCAACAATACCTGTTTCATGCGCTGTCCCCCCTAATTTAATCGTAATCGACCGCAATTACAGCCACAAATATAATTAAATTATTTAAAAATACAGCAAAATGAAACTATAAAACTTAAAAAACATTCAAAATAAGAAGAAAAAAATACAAATTATTTACTCTTGATGATTAAGCCTCCGGAAATAGAAACTACTGGAACAAAGAATCAAGACGCGACTGGTCAAGGAGGCAGAAAACGCGGTTGCCGTTTGGAGTAAGCGCCGGATCCGGAAGAGCGAATAACTCCGCACACAGATGTTCCATCTCCACAGCACTCAGCTTTTCTCCACGCCTTATGGCTGAAGAACGTGCCATCATCAATGCCGCACGGCTCGCTATCGACACCTCTCCCCTCGCGTCAAGCCCATAGTTGGCGGAATCTTCAGTTACAGAATCAAGTATCCTCAGAACAATATCCTTGGGATTCCCGTTCTTGAGCATTGCCGGAAGAGAGGTTATCATCCATGTCTCACCGGATTCATATTCAAGCGAAAATCCAAGTCTGCGCAAGTCATCCTCGATCTCAAGCAACGCGGCTCTCTGTGATTCATCAAGAACAAGAGCTTCGGGGAACATCACGCTCTGCGATACGACCTCCATATTCTTCACTCTCCGCATAAACTCTTCATAAAGTATTTTCACATGAGCGCGATGCTGGTCAATTATCATCAGTCCGTGACGAGAAGAAGTTATTATATATTTTGAAGCATACTGCATGCACATCGGTGCAAGCTCATCCTTCAGTTCCTTTTCAAAAAGTGTCTCATCCTGCACTTCGGCGACTTCTTTCTTCTGCATATCCGACATCATCATATCCGACATCATCGGCGCCTCTGTCATAACCTGCCCGGTTTCTTCCCGCCCTCTGCTGAAATTCTCATACAGCGATTCCCAGTTGGAAGCAGATGGCTTTCTTTCATATTCCGTTTTAAACGGATTATAGTCTTCAGGCATCTCTATCACCGGTTCTTTAGGCAATTCCCCCTCTTTAAGAGGTCTGACCGGAATCGCGTCCGATGTGAAGTCTATTGAAGGCACTGCGGAGAATCTGCCGAGTGCAGCCTTCACAGCCGCCTGAAGGATAGGCCATATCTGCTGCTCGTATTCAAACTTGATGTCATCTTTTGTCGGACTGCGGTTAACATCCACGCTCTGCGGGTCTACCGTAAATTTAAGAAAATAGCATGGCTGTGTGTCCGGCGCAATTAGAGACTCATAACAGCCGACAATAGCCTTGTGAAAATATGGATGACGCATGTTTCTGCCATTTGCTATAAGAAACTGGAGCGGATTCCTGCGTCTTGCAAATTCCGGACGGGAAACAAAACCCTCTATCTTTACCAACGATGTCTCCACGTTTATCGGCAGAAGCTGATTGTCAAGTCCGGATTTCCACAGTCCGATGATGCGCTGCTTGAACGAGCCGGCACGCAAATCCACAGTACGTGTGCCGGTATCAAGCCCCATCCGTATATGATTGTTGACAAGAGCCATCCGTTCAAATTCACGGACTATGTTGGAAAGCTCTACACTATCACTTTTAAGGAACTTGCGGCGGGCGGGAGTGTTGAAAAACAGTTTCTTTACGGTTATCACAGTACCTTTGTCACACACACACGGTTCCTGACATTCCACACGACTGCCTGCAATTATAAGATGTGTGCCGAGCTTGTCACCCTCTCTTCTGGTTCTGACATCCACTTCCGATATGGCGCATATCGAAGGCAACGCCTCGCCTCGGAAGCCCATTGTATGTAACGAGAACAGGTCTTCCGCATTGCGGATTTTGGAAGTGGCATGTCTCTCAAAAGCCATACGCGCATCGGTCTCAGACATTCCGGATCCATTGTCAATGACCTGAATCATTGTCTTTCCGGCATCCTTTACAACAATACGGACATCTGTGGCACCGGAATCAACCGCGTTTTCGACCAACTCCTTAATCGCCGACGAGGGTCTTTGTATGACCTCTCCTGCCGCTATCTGGTTTGCCACCGCATCAGGCAGCAATCTGATCACATCTGTCATAAATCCTTTATTGAGATAATCCGGTTTGAGAAATTCCGGTTTTCATTTTAGATGCGGGTGTATCGTCTTTGAAATAATTCTCAAGTTCCTCCGGCACCTCTCCCAGCTCATCCATCCACTTCCAGCGTCCGCCGTACCATTCGCGACGGGGTCTCAAAGGCTCAAACCATCTGAATCCCTGGAGATATTTCTGAGCAGGCTTGATAAGGAATATCGGATATATGGAACCTGTGGTCTCCGGCCAGAATTTGAGTTTGTCAAGAGTGCGTTCCTTCATGTCAATTGTAAGGAAAGAGCTCTCAACACTCACAAGCTTGTTGTAAGTCGAATCTTTCTCCATCGGAAGGAAGATTGTCTCCACATTGCCTTCCACATCAAGACGCGATAATTCTCCCCCATCGAAATATGCTGTCATCTTTTTCCCGGCGAGCTGATTGTAGAAATCCTCGTCTATATATTCTGCAAGGAATCCTTTTTCGGGAAGATCGGCGCGATCTACCGTCGAGTCGTTGAAATGGACGTTGATCTTGTCACCGTAAACCTGTTTCTGCTCATTCCAGACAACCGGCTTGCGTATAAGATACAGCATGGAGTCATACTCCTGATATATCATCGTATCCGCTATTCCCTGCATGTCCTGACGGAAGAAACGTGCCCTGCCAATGGCTCTTGCCACATGATAGTCTTTAGGCACCATATATGTCGAGTCTCTTCCGAGTTTGTCAAGTCTCGGTCCTGACGGAACAACAGCAGTCGAATCTGACACAATTGTCTCAACGACCACAGAATCAGTTACCACAGGACGCGATGCGATACTGTCGGCAAGATGCGAAGATTCCGGCTTCTCTGCCTTGGATTCACCGATCCCTGATTTATCGGCTTTCATCCGTTCTTTTTTCAAATCTTCAAGCATTTTGAAAAAACCGCCGGCAAATCCGCGCAACTGCCCTGTCTGACCGGGTTTCGGGAAACCATAAGGAATCCGCAACACCTCAATATTCATCTCGTCTGCAATTTCAGAAGCGGATGTATAACCTTGCAGACGTGCTCTCGTCTCCGCGCTCAAAGCTCTTGCAAGACTGTCTGGCCACACATATTCCACTCTTACGGATGTAAGAATGGTATCGGCTCTAAGAAAAAGAGTGTCTTTCTGGGAATACTCCATCAACAACGGATAATCTGTGGAATATGCCCGGCGCAACGAATCGTCATACTCGCCATATCCTCCAATAAGTGTCATTTTGCGCGCGGTGTCTGTCAGCACCATCGGCTGCGGATTCTTCGCCGCATCACGAAACATGAAAGCCCGGCTCAGACGTGTAGCCTTATCATAGATTATTGAATCACCTTCGAGCGTAACAACATTCATCGAACTGTCTCTATGCAGTATGGTGGATCTCGCCGTCAGAATGGCATTGTCTGTCTGCGTATTGTAACGTCCGGCTGTCGTAAGGATTGTGTCGTTCGCACCTTCTATGCGTGTTTCCGTATTGATTGTGGCGATATGTGTGCCCGTATTGTAATCAAGTTCTTCGGTAAACATCCTGTAACCGTCTTTGGTATTCACGAGAACCACATTATCCTCAAACCGTGCAAGTTTTGTGGCAGGCGAATATTCTCCGTAAGTAGATGTCAGAACATTGATGTCGTCCTGAAGCTTTCCGCCACGGGTATACCACCCCATCTCTATGTTCATGTCATAGTCAAGACTGTCTGTGGTGAGCGTTACCTTAGGATCTTTAAGCGTCACCTCCTGACGCGACGGACCGGCAGTCAGCACAGCCTTCCGCTGTCCTCCGTCATAAAACAGTTTGTCGGCATATACGAAAAGGGTATCGCCCTGTTTCATCTCTACATGTCCGAATGCGTCAAGAGAATTGCGCTCCGGGAAATAATATGCCGAATCACAATACATCCACATTCCTCCCTGACGGAACACTACATTACCCTTCACAATCTGTTTCTCCTCGAAATCCATAGGCGGACGGAACAAGGAATCCGCATTTTCAAGAAAGACCTTGTCTTCCTGATACCTGTTGGCAGAGGGTATTGTAGGCTTAATCGGCTGTGTCGGAGCCGGACGTGTGAAAGACTCCGTCTTTTCCTTTTTCTTACGCTGCTGGGCGTATAGGGAATCCATAACAGAGATTCCTCCCGACAGCACTATGACCGCCAGGAGAAACACTATAATTTTGGGAGTCTTTGAAATCATCACTTTATCCAGCCTTCATATTCAAATTCACAATTTTGCCAGCCATCGGCTATCTTTACGTAGGTATCCTTGATTTTTCGTTCAACCCACTCTTTCAGAATCTCCTCTTTCCGCTTTGCCTCATACATCTCCTTAAGCATGTTATAGTCATCGGAAAGATTCGCCTTATGTCCGGGTACGCGGCTCGTAAGTTTCACTATTGCCACGATATCCTTGTTACGTTTTGTATCTTTCATTATAAACGCTTCAGACACATCTCCTGGTTTCATCATCTCTACTCTTCTTGCCACCTCCGGCGGTAATTCCTGCATCTCGAAGCGAGGACTGCCTGTCTGAGGATTCACCATGACTCCTCTGTTGTTCTTTGTATCCTTATCCTGCGACACGTATCTTGCGGCATCCTCAAAGGGAAACTTGCCTGCCACTATCTCTTTGCGCAACGAATCAAGACGCACGGTCGCTTCCCTCAGATCTTTCTCGTTTACCTTGGGGGTAAGCAGAATATGGCGCACATTCACCTGATCCCCCCTTTTGTCGATAAGCTGAATGATATGATAGCCATATTCGGTTTCCACAATACGGGATACTTTCTTGGGGTCATTGAGGTTGAACGCCACATTGGCGAACTCCGGCACCCATGATGACCTCGACTGGTAACCGAGTTCGCCACCCTGCATGGCTGACCCGTCCTCGCTATTCATGATGGCAAGGGTAGAGAATTCGGACTCACCGCGATTAACCCTGTCCGCGTAATCGCGGAGCCGCGCTTTTACATCTTCTATCTCCTGGGCGGGAATCACCGGATTGATAGATATGATCTGGGCTTCCACCTGCATCGGCACATAAGGTATGGAATCCTCCGGCAATGTGGAGAAATATTTTCTGACATCGTTGGGAGTCGCCTTGACATCTTTTGTGAGATTATGCTGCACCTGCTCTATTATATAATTATTGCGCATGACCTCAAGAAGTTGCTCACGCAACTGTGCATAAGGTTTGCGGAAATATTCCTCAACCTTCTCGCGTGAACCGAAATTGTTTATAAAAAATGCAAGACGCTTGTCAACCGATCCCTGTACCTGTCCTTCCGGAGCCTCGACAGTATCAATCTTTGCCTGATGCAGATACAACTTTTCCACAGCTATCCTCTCGGGAATAACGCAATACGGATCACCTGCCACAGATGTGCCCTCAGAGCGCATCTGAGCATACTGGTCTTCTATCTCAGAACGAAAAATCGGCTCGTCACCGACTATCCAGGCAACCTCGTCAACGACATTGCGCTTAACAGGAGCAGCAATGGCACAAAGTGCCATACAAGCCGCCGCAGGTATCATTACGTTTCTTATTTTCATATATCAGGTTCTTTTTTTATTCTTGTTTTCATTATCTGATGCAACCTCCTGCCTCATCTTTCTTTTTACAGGATCATACAGACCAGGCTTAAGTCTCCCCTCCTCTATACTTTTGGAGTACAACGAGGTCAAAAGTCTTATTCTATAGTCAGCCTTTTTCTCCCTCTCCATCATATCCGCAATGCACCGGGAGGCATATTCATATGGCATGACACTTCCGGTAGGAAGATAATCGAACACATGCAGTATGTACGTAGAGCCTCCGTATGACGTCTCGAAGTCTCTTGCAGACCCCAGAAATGCATCTGCATCGTAAAACCTGTAAGGTATCTGCTCCGCCACATCCGCCCAGTCAAGCCATTCATCCTTGAAATATTCATATTGCGATGCCTGGCGCAGACCATACTTTTCAATATTGTCGATAGCGGAAGATGTCGGAGAAGACATCCATTTCCTTATGTCTCCCAAACGCTCTTCTGAATCCGCGACCTTGATATATATACCCTTGATGATAGGAGCGGAAAGCTTCATTTCCGATCCATGCTCGGCATAGTACATCTTTACGCTCTGCTCCGAAACAGCCGGAATCTCGCCTTGTTTCGATCGCAGATAGCGTTCGATTATCAGGTTGTTACGGTAATCTTCAGCCATGCGGTCTATCTTCTCAAGGTCTGCTATATTATCGGATGCAAGATCACTGAGCATCATTGTTCTTACCCAGCGCTCCACTATCGAATTAAAAAGGTCGAGACTGTCCTGTTCCGACAGACCGGAAGGAATTCTCGAAACCACTTCGCGCACTGTAAGTGCGGAATCTCCCACCTCCACAAGTATTTTCTCGGCTGAGACCTCCTCCCCTGCCGGAGATGAGCAAGCCAAAGGCATCTGCAATGATGCCGATGCCATAAACACACTTATGAACAGTATAGGTTTCCGCATTTTCATAATACGTTACAAATTTAAACAAATTTCCACTAATAAAAAAGAAGCCGGGTCTTAATATTGACCCGGCCTCCTCATGTGAATGCCTTTTATTCTATTTCTTCACGCTTTTTAACACTTTCTGATTAACCTTGACCGGATATTTTTTCCTTAGTTCATCCTCCCATTGACTCTGAAACTCATTCTGATAGTCATTCGTTACGAGTCCGCGCACATCTGTGTATTCTTCAGGTTCAGTCAATATTTTCGGATCTATCATGAAGAATGATTCGAAATTCTTCTTCACCGGCTTTGTTGGCGCTCCGTCAAACACAAGATTATCTACCATCGCGTTGCCCCCTTTCTCCACGAGCACCTTCTCTATCGAGACTGTGCCTTTGAATGACTTGCGTATCGTATTTACTATTGAGTCACGCCCTGTGACAGCCGCCATTTTTCTCACTTCATCCGCAATGGAATCATTGAGTGTCTGAACAAGATACCCCTTTGCATGAGGAACGCTCCATTTGTAATTATCTCGATGAGATTCAAAATAGTCTTTAAGACCTTCTGTATCTTTGGCTGCCTTATCCCAGATTTTCTTCACGCTTACTTCATAAAGTAGACTGCCGTCGATATATTCATGAAGAAGATTCCTGTAATCCGGTTCCTCTCGCTCGAGCCTGTCTATTTCCACCTCTACAAGAGAAGTGTTGTAGAACGAAGCAAGACTATTGTCAAATATTTTCAACGCAGCTTCCGGATTTGCCTGTCTTATATTTTTCATTTCATACACTAAAGCCGACACCGGAATTTTATTTCCACCTATGGTTATCAAGGTAAGATTGCCATCGGAAGTGTTGCCGTAAGCGGCATAGAATGCGGAATCAAGTGCATTTGTACTGATATATCGCTCAATGGATTCCACCACTTTATCATTGAGTTTTGCCTTGTGCTTAGCCGCGAGACGTGAGGTCTGATTATCACGCACAAGTGAATATCGTTCATCCTGCGGATTGGTTACACGCGCAAGGAACTCAGGCTTCATCTGTTCCATAGAAGGAATCGGGCGCGATGCGATTCGGTTAATGATATGCCAGCCGAAAGCCGTGCGGAAAGGTTCGCTTATACTGTTGTCTGTCAGAGAGAACGCAACGGAGTCAAATTCCGCAACCATCTCGCCGGTACCGAACCATGGCAACATCCCGCCCTGACGTGCAGAGCCTCTGTCATCGGAAAGACGGGTGGCAAGCTCTGAAAATGCCGATGGATTTGCCTTGACAATATTATAGATACTGTCAATTTCATGACGCGCTTTGGAATCTGTCGCGGAATCATTACCCTGTGCCATCTTAAGAATATGGGCTGCCTGGATTTTGCCTCTCGCCGGGCGACGCTTGCCTCCTTTCAGCACGTGGTATCCGACCGGACTTTCCACGACTCCAGAAATCTCGCCTTCAGGAGTAGCATAGGCGGCAACCTCGAATGAATACGGATATTGCTGGGCAGATATATAACCCATCCATCCACCTCTCTGGTTAGATCCGCGGTCTTCCGAGATTCCGGCGGCAAGTTCCGTGAAATCAGCACCGGAGAGCAACGCATCCCTCACACTGTCGATACGCTGGCGTTTAGCAGCATTCTCGGCAGGATTCTGACTTTTGAAGAGCATGATGTGGCTTACCTCCACCTCTTGTGTCGCCCGGTCATATGTCTCTTTAAGAAGTTTTTCAAGGAATACAGAGTCGGCAAGATAAGGAGCGGCAAGATCATGCCGGTATTGCTCCATCTCTTTTCTGAAAGCCGCAGTGGTGTCTATCCCTTCCGCCTTGGCGTCCTCGACTTTCATCTTATAAAGCTTAAACATCTCTACATACTCATCAAGAGGCTGCTGGCTAAGTTGCTGCTGACTGTTCTTTCCATACAGATATTCAAACTCCGATTTAGGAACGTCAACACCATTGACTGTCATTATTACGGGATCCTTAGCCATAAGAGCCAAAGCGAAAAGAGTTACTCCTGCCCCGGCGACAAACTTTTTATTCATTGAAGTTTCAACTTTTGTTACTTACTTAACTTTTCTGGAACTTGGAAATTCCGTCATTGGAAATTCAGAACTCATCTTTCCAATATCCATATAATTTTAACGATGACAATTTATAAAAATTGTCATCGTTAAAATTATAACCGTATTTATTGCCTGAATACTGTCAATTCCCCATTTCCGATATGAACTTCACCCTTACCAGACGAATATTGTTTTCTTCATATTCGTCACCAAGTTCCTGAATTGCGTTTTCCAGATCATCTTCCTCGCTTTCACGGAAATAATCCATTATATCTTCCACCTGCTCGTCATCAAGTATCTCATATATGAAATAATTGATATCGATTTTGGTTCCTGCCTCCACAATGGATTCAAGCACGTCAAGCATCTCCTCAAATTCAAGACCTTTGCTCTCTGCAAGTTCGTCAAGATCTATTTTTCGGTCAATGGCTTGAATCACCGACACCTTGAGATTATTCTCTTTAGGAACCGAGCGCACCCGTATATCTTCCGGACGTATAATCTCATTTTCAGCTACATGCCGTTTGATGACCTCTATAAACTCTTTTCCATAGCGTTTTGCCTTTCCTAATCCAACACCGGGAATATTTGCAAGCTCCTCTTCCGTAATGGGATATGTTGTAGCCATGGCTTCAAGAGACGGCTCCTGAAATATCACATAAGGAGGGAGATTTTGTTTTCGCGCAATTTTTTTTCTTAGATCTTTTAAAATAGCGTAGAGTTCAGGATCGGCCGCGCAAGAGGCCCCCTCTTTTAATGACAACTCCACGTCTGCATCAGAATAATCAATATCTTCCACGATTTTAAATGAAGTTGGGTTTTCGATGAAGTCCCGCCCCTTGTCGGTGAGTTTGAGATTGCCATAATTCTCAAGGTCGCGCGAAAGATAGTCGCCGATGACTCCCTGACGTATAAGAGTGGCAACAAATTTCTCTCCCTCGCTTTCAAGAAAGCCGAAAGACTCCACCTCTGAATGATGATTTGACTTGATCTCATCGGTCTTTCTACCGATGAGGATATTTACTATATATTCTTGTTTATGATTTTCTTTTACATCCCGAACCGCTTCAAGCACAGCGGCAAGAGCCTCCGATGCCTCTATCTGCTTTTTCGGATTGAGACAATTGTCGCAATTCCCACAATTATCTTCATGATAACCTTCTCCGAAATAATGAAGAAGTATCTTGCGTCGGCATACCGACGATTCCGCATAATTTGCGGTCTCTTGAAGCAACTGGCGTCCGATTTCCTGCTCTGTGGCTGTTTTGCTCTGCATCAGTTTGTCAAGTTTCTGAAGATCCTTGTTGTTGTAAAACGTAATGCAACGCCCTTCACCACCGTCTCTTCCGGCTCTTCCGGTTTCCTGATAATACCCCTCGAGACTTTTGGGTATGTCATAATGAATCACAAAACGCACATCCGGTTTGTCAATACCCATGCCGAACGCAATCGTTGCCACAATCACATTGACTTTCTCTTCCAGAAAAGCATCCTGATTCTCCGAACGGGTCTGAGGATCCATCCCCGCATGATAAGGCAACGATGATATGCCATTGATACGCAAGGTCTCGGCAAGTTCCTCAACTTTCTTCCGGCTGAGGCAATAGATGATGCCCGATTCCCCGGGATGTGTCTTTATATATTTGATAATCTCTCGATCAACATCTTTTGTCTTAGGTCGAACCTCATAATAGAGATTCTTCCTGTTAAAGCTTGATTTGAATACCTTTGCATCAAGTATGCCGAGATTCTTCTGAATGTCATGTTGCACCTTGGGTGTGGCTGTCGCTGTCAGTGCGATCACATGGTAATCTCCGATTTCAGCAATCAAAGGGCGTATTTTACGATATTCCGGTCTGAAGTCATGACCCCATTCGGATATGCAATGTGCCTCATCTATAGCAAAAAATGAAATCTTTATGGATTTGAGGAACTCCACACTGGATTCCTTTGACAGAGACTCGGGAGCCACATAAAGGAGTTTGGTCTTCCCTGCGCGTACATCTGCCTTCACAGCTTCTGCACCCGTTTTTGTCAACGAAGAATTCAGAAAATGAGCGATACCGTCATCCTCTTCATAGTTGCGCATGGCATCAACCTGATTCTTCATCAGAGCGATCAATGGCGAGATCACTACCGCTGTACCTTCCGACATCAACGCGGGCAACTGATAGCAGAGAGACTTGCCTCCACCTGTCGGCATAAGCACAAAAACATCGTTGCCATCAAGCAGACTTTCTATGATCGCTTGCTGGTCACCTTTAAATTTGCCGAAACCGAAATGGTATTTCAGCGCTTCATGAATATCAGGAGGAGTAGACATGCGGGTATTAATTGTTATTGGTTCAGGCGAATGTCTGCATGCTGCTTTGTTATCTAAAGACACATCATATGACATACGCCATTACAAAATTAAAATAATTTTTGAATTATCGCAATATCTTCTCAAAAAAAAGAGACTTGCGAAGAAATATTCACAAGTCCCGAATATAATAGTCTTCCGTTTTCCGGTGTAGATGCAACGTAGAGAATCAATCTGAAAGACGCGTACGCTCGAAGTGTGCCTTTTCAAGCTGTGACGCAGCATAAGCCGCATCAACTATGAATTTCTTTTCGGACTTTGAGGGCACCTCATACATCGCGTCAACCATGATTGTCTCTACTATCGAGCGCAGACCTCTGGCACCGAGTTTGTATTCAATCGCCTTGTCGGCAATGAGATTCAATGCATCTTCAGTAAACTCAAGCTCCACTCCATCCATCTCGAACAACTTCTTATACTGACGCGTAATAGCATTCTTGGGTTCGGTAAGAATCCGCAGCAACGCATCCTTGTCAAGCGGCTCGAGACTCGTAAGCACAGGCAGTCTGCCGATAATCTCGGGTATCAGACCGAAGCTCTTGAGATCCTGCGGCATGACATACTTCATAAGATTGTCGCGCTGATGCTTTTTGGACCGCTCATCATGTCCATATCCGACAACATGTGTGTTAAGACGCGATGCGATCTTTCTTTCTATACCGTCGAATGCACCTCCACATATAAAAAGTATATTCTTTGTGTCGACCGGTATCAGCTTCTGCTCGGGATGCTTGCGGCCTCCGTTTGGCGGCACAAGCACCGTGCTGCCTTCAAGAAGTTTCAACAGACCCTGCTGAACACCCTCGCCGCTGACATCACGCGTTATGGAGGGATTGTCGCTCTTACGGGCTATTTTGTCGATCTCATCTATGAACACGATTCCTCGCTGAGCCTTCTCCACATCGTAGTCACATGTCTGGAGCAGACGGGTAAGCAAAGACTCGATGTCTTCACCCACGTAGCCGGCTTCAGTAAGAACAGTGGCATCGACAATGGTGAATGGCACATCAAGAAGCCTTGCTATCGTTTTTGCAAGAAGTGTCTTCCCGGTGCCTGTAGGACCAACAAGTATGATGTTGGATTTCTCCACATCCACATCATCGTCCGCAGTGGAGTTGATGCGCTTGTAATGGTTATAGACAGCTACCGAGAGATATTTTTTTGCATCTTCCTGCCCTATGATATACTGATTGAGAAAATCGTGAATCTCTTTGGGCTTCGGTATGCTTTTCCCAGTATTGGCTTTGCTCTTGCCGGCATTTTTACGCTGTTGAAGCTGAACATCACGTGATTCATCGATAAAGCTGATGCAGTCGGTGCAGAGGTTCAGACCCTCCAGAACTTTCACAACCGGGGTCGCCGTGCAATCCACATTGCCGCACATGGTGCAGACAAGACCGTTTCTCTTTACTGCCATTTTATCAAGCCTCCTTCTTCGGATTTACAAGGATTTTGTCAATCATGCCATATTCCTTAGCCTCTCCGGCTATCATCCAGTAATCACGGTCTGAATCTGCCTCAACTTTATCAAACGGCTGTCCGGAATGCTCTGAAATGATTTTATAAAGTTCTTCTTTCAGTTTCAGAATTTCTCTGGCTGTAATCTCGATGTCTGATGCCTGTCCCTGTATACCACCCATAGGCTGATGAATCATCACTCGTGAATGAGGAAGTGCATAGCGTTTCCCATGTTCTCCAGCAACAAGCAGAACAGCAGCCATTGAAGCCGCCATACCGGTGCAGATAGTCGAGACATCAGAACTGATATACTGCATGGTGTCATAAATGCCAAGACCGGCATATACGGATCCTCCGGGGGAGTTGATGTAAAGTGCAATATCTTTTTCCGGATCTACAGAATCAAGATATAGAAGCTGTGCCTGTATTATATTTGCGCTCTGATCTGAAACCTGAGTTCCGAGAAAAATTATACGATCCATCATCAGACGGGAAAAAACGTCCATCTGGGTCACATTAAGCTGACGCTCTTCAAGAATGTAAGGATTCATATAATCTGATGTCGGAACCATAACACCCCCGGCTGTCTTCTCCATATGGCGGGCATATGAATCAAGCGTGTTTGAACTCATGCCGAGATGATTAACCGCATAGTTTCTAAAATCGTTTTTCATATCTTTCACTAAATTTCCGGTTCTCGCAAGCATAGAGACATGCATGCATTCTCCCTTAACCTGCTGAACTCAAATAAACAATATATATCTGCATGGGAGACTCCCATGCAGATATATAAACAAATTCTATGCCAATAATATTATGCGTTGCGGAAAAGATCGTTGAATGCTTCCACATCAACTTCTTTTTCATCCACTGTGACAGACGCACGGATACCGTTGTATAGCTTCATGTCTACAGTCTGGTTGTAAACCTGATTGCGTGCTTTCTCATCCTTGAGAATATCTGAAGCATAACGGTCAAGAGTCTCTGCCGGAACGTTAGGCATGCCATACTGTGCGAATTGGCTCTGAGCCATCATGCGCGCTGTATTCTTGAGATCCTCTTCGTCAACCTTGATGTCAAGCTGAGAAGCGATAGCCTCTTTCTCAAGTTCCCACTCAAGTTCAGGACGCAGACGTGTATACTCCTCGTCTATATTCTCATTGTTGAGCGCCTCGTTCTGGCTTTTCAGGAATTCTTTGAGAACCTCATCCGGAAGCTGAAGCTCACCGATAGCCGCGGATATTGTGTTGCGCGCATCGATTGTGAAACGATAATTGGAATCATTTGCAAGACCTGCTACAAGCATTTCCTTGAGTGCTGCGCGATATTCCTCTTCATTATGAACCTTGTCAGCTCCGAACACCATGTCAAAGAACTCCTGATTGTGCTCAGCCGGCTTGAGAACGATAATCTCCTTGATATCAAGGTTGAAATCGCCCTTATGGTTCTCAACCTCGCTCTTCTCGATATTGAGCATGGAAGACATCTCTGTAGCGTTGGAATCGCATGTAGCCGCAGGATTGAATCTTACAATATCTCCGACTTTCTTGCCCATGAAGAGCTCGCGCTGATCCTCGCTCTTGAAATACTGGGGAGAGACGATACCATTCTCTACAACCACACCACCCTCTTTGGGTTCTCCGTTTTCATCAAGCTCGCTAATCACGCCTTTCACAAGAGCAGTGGCGTCTACTGTGTCGCCGGGTTCCTGTTTGCCGAAACGGCGGGAGAACATCTGATCCTGGTTATCAATCATTTCATCCGACACTTTGATAGTGTAGTAAGGCACATGAAGATCCTTGTTTACATGAGTGTCAAACTCAGGAGCGATACCTACTTTGAATTTCAAAGTGAAATCAGCGGCATTGATGTTGAAATCATCGTTCTGCTGAGGAACGGGATTGCCCAGTACATGGAGCTTGTTTTCCTTTATATAATCGAACACCGCATTGCCGACTTCCTGATTGATGATATCATATTTTACGGCTGCGCCATATTTTTTCTGTATAAGTCCTGAGGGAACGTGACCGGGACGAAAACCCGGTTCCGCATGTTTCTTGCCGATCTCTTTGAGCTGTTTCTTGACTTTGTCGGCATAATCCTTTTCTTCGAGAGTGACGGTAATCTCGCCGTTCACCTCGTCGATCTTGGCATAATCTATTTTCATTTCCTAAATATGTTATTAAATTCTATTCTATTATTTGTTTCGAGATGCAAAATTATAAAAATAAATGTTGCTATGCAAATTTGAGTTTACTGACATTCGTTATTGATAGAAAAGGTTGAAAACCTTCACTGTGTCGATGTGGTCTGTAACGCCAGCTGTTTCTCTCGCAGAATGCATCGCCCATATGGCATTGCCCATGTCCACACCCCTGATGTCGAACTGCGATGAAGAGATGTTTCCGAGAGTAGAGCCACCTGCGACATCCGCATGATTTACAAAATACTGACACCTTACACCTGCTCTGTCACACAACTCTGAGAACACTGCGGCTCCTTGGGCATCTGTCATATACTTGCAATTGGCATTTATCTTTATCACAGGACCGCCGCCTATGACCGGATGATTTGTCGGATCATACTTTTCATTATAATTGGGATGCCACGCGTGAGCATCATCGGCGGATATCATAAATGAATTTGCCACAGCCATATATGTATTCTGAGGGTCGTCACCTTCTATAATACGCACGATGCGGTCCATCGCGTCACGCAGAACGGGTGAAGCCGCTCCCTGTTTGGTTCCGGATCCTGTCTCCTCATTGTCGAAAACAGCCAGAACTCTCGTCGCATCCGATTTCTCCGGTGCCCTAAGCAACGCCTCCAGTCCGGCAAACGCCATCGAAAGGTCATCTATACGGGCAGACTGGAAGTATTCGCCGGAAATACCGGTCAATGCCGCTTTTTCCGCAGGATAAAGACAAAGTTCATATTCGATGATATCACGGGCGGATATTCCGAGATGCGCAGCTACCATGCTTTTTACCACACCACCTTCGCGTTTGAAAGTCTCGATCTCCTCTTGGGAATAATAACCCAATACCGGCTTCATATCTTTCTGCACCGAAAGTGCGTTACCTTCGTTCACACTTCTGTTGAAATGTATGGCAAGATGAGGGATTGTAGCCACGGGGCGCTTCAGATCGACAAGCAATGTGTGTGGATGAAGAGCATCTTTCCCCTTCACCATGACTCTGCCGGATATCGACAACGGACGGTCAAACCAGGTGTAGAGTATGCCGCCGCCATACTTCTCGACATTCAGGGATACCACTCCCCCGTCACCATAGATTTCAGCATTCGGCTTTATTTTGAAACATGGACTGTCGCTATGAGCCGATACTATACGGAAACCCTCTTTGCTAATATCTCCTTCTCCGACTATGAACGCAAATATCGCGCTGTCGTTTTTCTTGAAGAAATATTTTCCTCCCCGCTTGATGTCCCAGCGGTTCTCTTGACGTATTTCTGAAAAACCGGCGGCAAGCAGCTCTCTTTCCATTGCAGCTACCGCCATAAAATTACATGTGCTCTCGTCGAGCCAGTTCAAAAGTCTTTTAATCATTGTCTCCGTTTTAAAGCTGATACCTTATATTGTTAAGCGCACGCATCACATTGCAAAGCGTTTGAGACCAATATGACTCGAAATTTTCTTTGCACTCTCTGAATGCCGAGGCTGCGTTCTCCCCTTCTGAATCCTTTACAACAGATATAAAATTGTATAATGGCTGAAAAATATCAGCAAGTGACTCGGAAACAGAGGCTGCTACCGGGGTGTCACTATATTTCATATCCTCCTCGAAAGTCTCGAGAAAGACATCGTCTTCACCCATTACAGCTTCCACTGAACGTCGCACACTTTCATAGTAATCCTCATCGACATATTCAGGGAAATAATCAAATTCCGAAACATCCGGATTTTCCTCGACACTGAGATCTGAAAACTCCCAATATATTCGTGGAAGAAATCCGAGAATATCTCTGATGAAATCCTCCCGCTCGCAATCTCTGCAGTTCTCCAGAGCGGAGCAATAACCGGCGGCGATAGACGTGAGAGCCATAAGCCTCGACCGCAATTCCTCTTCTTTCATCTATAAAGATTGTTTTTTATTATATAATCAAAAACTTCGGGCGGAAGGAAATAGTTGAGATTTTTTCCTTCTTTAACAGACTCCCTCACAAACGATGACGATATCAACGCCTGAGGAGCTTCTGTCATCAACGACACTCCCGCCGGAAGTGTGTCGATATCGACTTCATATCCGGGTCTGGGATATATGAAAATCTCGAACTCCGACTTTATTCTGTCTGAATCACGCCATTGCGAGAACCTCAGCCAATTGTCTGACCCGATAATCAGCGAGAACTCATGTTCCGGATAGGCATCCTTAAGACTTGTAAGCGTACGATATGTATAGGAGGGAACAGGAAGGGAACACTCGAAACCGGATGCTCTGACTTTGTTGCAGCCGGAAGCTACTATTGAAGCCATTTCCATACGGGCGGTGTCCGGAGCCGGCAGACTCCCTTTTTTTAAAGGATTCAGCGGACTAACCATTATCCACACCTCATCAAGACCGAGCCACTGAGCGGCAAAGTTTGCAATCATCGCATGTCCTGTATGAATAGGATCAAAACTCCCGCTGAATATACCGATACGCATATTTCCAAACAATTCTTAATGCAGATTCTTTTCTATGAACCCCTTTATCATAGATTCGACCTCTTCAGCAGCCTTGTCAAGATTATCATTGACAACCCGGTAGTCGAAATATTCTGAAAAGCCCATTTCGTATTCGGCTTTGGACAATCGCTTCAATATTGATTCCTCGGTGTCGGTCGAACGCGCTCGCAAACGACGTTCAAGTTCTTCTATCGACGGAGGCAATATGAATATTGACATAGCTTCCGATTCGTAACGTTTCTTTACGTTCAACGCACCTTTTACGTCAATATCCATAATAAGATTCCTGCCCGAATCGGTCACTCTTTCAACCTCAGATGCCAGAGTGCCGTAACATGTGCCCTGATACACCTCTTCCCACTCTACAAAATCACCGTTTCCGACACGTTTCATAAATTCCTCATGAGTCAGAAAATAGTATTCGCAGCCATCTCTTTCTTCCCCTCGTGGAAGACGGCTTGTCGCAGAAACCGAAAAACCGAGTTTCAATGCCGGATTCTCAAGCAGCCTTGAAATTATGGTAGACTTACCGGTTCCCGAAGGCGCCGACATGATAATTATCTTTCCTTTTTTCATATATAGTCGCTTCAAAGCACGTTAAGAACCTGCTCCTTGATCTGTTCAAGATTATCTTTCATTTTCACAACAATCTTCTGCATCTCCGCATGATTGGATTTGGAGCCGAGGGTATTGATTTCTCTACCCATTTCCTGAGCGATAAAGCCAAGCTTTTTTCCCTGTCCCTCCGAGAGAATATCTTCACCGCCAAGAGTCTCGCGGAAGTAATTGAGATGTGCTCCCAGACGTTGTTTTTCTTCATTGACATCAAGCTTCTCGATATAGAATATAAGCTCCTGTTCAAGACGTCCCGCATCATATTCTATAGATGTCAGCCTTGCGAGCTGATCCTCAAGTCGTGCCTTGATTTTCGGCACTCTTTCCTTCTCGTAAGGCTCTATGCTGCGCAGTAGCATATCGATTGCCTCAAGTTTTTCCCTAAAAAACATATAAAGTTTTTTACCCTCCTGAATCCTGAACTCGCGAAGGTGCTCCACAGCCTGACGCGTAGCCTCTTCAAGAGCCTTGCGGTCATCTTCATCAGCTGCGACTGTTTCTGTTTTCATCGCATCCGGCATACGGAGCAAAAGCGAATACCAGTCAGCCGGCTCGGGAAGCGACAATTCCTCGCCAAGCGATTCAAACTGTTTCTTGTATACAGCCATCAATGGAATATTCAATGTGGCGGCAGCTTCTGTGGCAAGATTATCTATTGACACCGTCAGCTCCACTTTTCCCCGTTCAAGTCCCTTGGCGATGTAATTACGGGTATCGATCTCATATTCCCTTAAAAAACCGGGAATACGCGTAGAGATATCAAACTGCTTGCTGTTTAGTGATTTCAGCTCTACAGTAATTTTTTTTGAAGAGGAGGAGGCGCAACCACGGCCAAAGCCGGTCATTGACTGTATCATATCCGAATTTTCTGATTTAGGAATCTCTTTTGTGGTATTAGAAGCATTATGTAAGTGTTCAAATTTAAACGATATTAAGTAAAGGAAATCTTTTATACAATCTGCGGCTTCTTTTTTGCCGCTTCCGGTTTGTCGCTCAGTCGAATATATTTATATTCTCCTTCGCTCCGCACCGTAATCGCCTGAAAAAACGAGCTCGCATATTGCATAAATTAAATTCGAACACTTACTTAACACCTACAAATTTACATTTTTATTCTCAAATCTCAAAACTTATATGTAAGCATTGCATACAAAGACATTGTGGAAGAGACATGATCTGGCCAGTCGCGATAGTGTGTGGAACGAACTTTGTTGCTGAATAAGACCGTGCCATAAAGTTTCTTCAGTAATTGATAGTCGAATCTGACTTCAGTGACGTTAAACGATGCCACCGACTTGTCTCCCATGACATTCAATGTCCTGAAATCCACTTCATCAAGATTTGTTCCGGGCTTGTAGCCTTTCCATGTGAATAACCTGTAATACTCATGACTCACGGATAATGAGGCTTTCTTTCTGTTCCATGTGATGTTGGCACCACCTTTGAGAGAAAATCCAGACGCGAAATTGTAGTTACGTTCATCTGTCCAGTAATGATCGCTTAGAATTGATCCTAAAATAATTGCATTGGCATGTGCATAACAATCGAATATATAACACTTGCGCTCCACATCCCTGAATAGGAAACCGACACCGACACTCGCTGGTACTCCCAGTTTATAGGGCACTTTGTCTATGTTTGTGATTGTGTCGCTGTCATAAAAATCGAAATGCTGGTAAAGACCTATACTGCCTGACGAATTTTTATGATCAAGCACTTCGCGTGACAAAAGCCGCCCCTTTATATTAAGTTGCGACAGCACAGGCTGATATTTCATTCCTTGCAATTCGGCTCTGACTGTGAAATAATCATATGGCTTGGTGGATTTTGCCTCAAACCTGTCTCCATACTCAAAATCAAGCAACATCGAGGCTCCAACATACGGGCTCCTCATTCTGCCTTGAAATGCCATAGTTTTTACGCCAAGCGATATCTGCATGAATATATTGGGAGTGCCGAACATTCGTCCGGACGTTGCCCTGCGCCGCCATGCCTGTCCGGTGACAATCCGGTTTATACCGCGCATCGGAGAAAGAAGGAATGATGCAAATTCCCGTTCGAAACGTTCCATTCCCCCCGTCCTGTCATCAAGCAAGGCATCAGAGGCTCTGAAAAGCGTCTCTCCAAGAACCGCGCCGCCTATAGGTGTGGCAATGACATCATTGGTCGAAGGATACTCACATTCCATAAACAGCTCCCACATCGCACTTCCCGCTATGGCAAACAGCTCGGACTGCCAGTAATTGAAACCGTTGGAACGTCCGGCAGCATAATAAAGACTACCGTTATAGGGATGTAGAAACGTATTGGTACCCAACTGGTCATTATCCCAGATAAATCCATGTTTGAAATTCTCCTTGATAGTGTTAAGATTGATATATGCCCAGTCTCCATGTTGCACATATCTGTCAAATGCCCACAGTCCTATGTTAAATCCCACTACTTCTCCCGCCGCGCGCCAGAAGTGCTTTTTGCCGTAATATGCAAGATCTGTTGAATCCGGCATGACTTGTCTCACCATATTATACTTTATCGGCATCTGAGCCGCACACCTCTGCGGCACAAGCGTAACTGTCGCCATAACAGCCACACATACACAGAATAATATGTATACAATTCTTTTCACTGCAATTCGTAACCTTAGCAATATAACACCAGTAGAGCATCATATGTTGAAAAGCAGTAACGGCATTTCCCGTCACTGACGGAAAATGCCGTTACAAATCCTTACGAAATCCGGACTACTGATTACATTACATTCAGATCACGAAGCACCTGATCGATATGCTCTTCTGCTTTTTTCACAATGGCTTCATATTCATCTTTGGATTTCATATCCTCGCGGACTTCCACATAGAACTTGATCTTCGGTTCTGTTCCGGAAGGACGGATGGAAACCTTGTCACCGGCTTCGGTGAAGAACTGGAGAACGTTTGATGTTGTCGGGAAATCAAGTTTTGTAACCTCTCCTGTTTTAAGATTGCGGCAGTTGAGGTCTGAATAATCCTTGATAGCGGTGACTGGACTTCCGGCGAGTTCTTTCGGAGGATTCTCACGGAAGTTCTTCATCATTGCCACAATTTCTTCTGCCCCGCTCTTTCCGGGACGGACCACGCTTACGCCACGCTCGCGTGAGAAACCGTAGGTGGCGTATATGTCTACCAAAAGCTCATAAAGGTTCATCCCCTTGTCTGCAGCCCATGCCGCAGCCTCTGCTATAAGAGAATTGGCAGATATTGAATCCTTGTCTCTTACAAATGTTTCAGCAAGGAAACCGTAGCTTTCTTCACCGCCGCCGATATAACGGCCAGTTGTCTCCATGTTGCGCATCACATCGGCAATCCATTTGAAGCCTGTGTAACAGTCAAAGCATTTGATGCCGTTGGCATCTGCAATTCTCTTCACAGTCTCAGTGGTCACGATTGTCTTCACACAATATTCATTGCCGTTGAGGAGTTTCTTCTCAACATTCTGTGTAATGATATAATAGAGAAGAAGCATTACAAGCTGGTTGCCGTTTACAAGTTGGTATTCGCCCTGCTTGTCTCGCACAACAAGACCTATGCGGTCTGCATCCGGATCGGAAGCAAGCACGATGCTTGCACCGACTTCTTTTGCTTTCGCCACACCCATTGCCATAGCCTCCGGATTTTCAGGATTCGGAGAAACCACTGTCGGGAAATCTCCACTCTGAACATCCTGTTCGGGAACATGAATAACATTCTCGAAGCCCCAGCGTTTTAGCGAATCAAACATCAGACGTGTTCCTGTGCCGTGAATCGGAGTGTAGACAATCTTCATGTCGCTGTGACGCTTGTCAGCCTCCGGATCCAATGAAAGCGAATGGATATCGTCAAGATACATTTCATCTATATCTTTTCCTACGATCTGAATCAACTCCTTGGCAGGTGTGAATTTGATCTGGTCTACCGATGTTATTGCATTGACATATTCTATGGTTTTCACATCATGGGGTGCGATCATCTGCGCGCCATCGCTCCAATAAGCCTTATATCCGTTGTATTCCTTCGGGTTGTGGCTTGCAGTAACCATGACACCGCTCTGACAACCGAGTTTTCGGATTGCATAAGACACCTCAGGAGTGGGGCACGGTCCGTCAAAAAGATATACCTTGATACCGTTGGCTGAGAAGATGTCAGCGGTAAGCTCTGCGAACTTACGCGAGTTGTGACGCACGTCATGACCTACAGCCACGGCAATCTGAGGGAGATCCTTGAAGCAATCTTTAAGATAGTTGGCAAGGCCCTGGGTGGCAGCTCCTACCGTATAACGGTTCATTCGGTTAGTGCCGGCACCCATGATGCCGCGCAGACCGCCGGTTCCGAATTCAAGATCTTTATAAAATGATTCTATAAGTTCTGTCTTATCTTCCGCATCAAGCATTTTCTTTACCTCTTCACGAGTCTCCTCATCATATTGCGGTGTAAGCCAGTTCTGAGCCCGTTCTGTAACGGTTCTCAACAGTTCGTCGTTACTCATAATAATTATTATCGGTTATATAATTAATAATTGAAGTGATTTAAACTTTTTCATATTTGGCAAAAAGTTTATGTCACGTCATTGTCTTCTTCATTATACAAAACGCAAAGATATAAAAAAATTCCCCATCTTTAACAGCTTTTAATCTAAATGTAGTAATTTTGCCAAAAAAATCAGTTATGGCTAAAATATCCTGGAGACCGGGCACTATGATATATCCTTTGCCCGCCGCGCTTGTGACATGCGGGTCAAATCCTGACGAATGGAATATGCTCACCGTTGCCTGGACCGGCACGATATGTTCGGATCCTGCGATGTGCTACATATCAGTCCGTCCGGAACGCCACTCATATCCGATCATAAGGGAAAGGATGGAGTTCACGATAAACCTTACCACTGCCGCAATGGCAAAAGCCACAGACTGGGCGGGCGTACGCTCGGGGAAAGACTATGACAAATGGCAAGAGACCGGGCTGACTCCCCTTCCTGGCGAAAAAGTCTCATCGCCAACCATCGGAGAATCTCCCCTTTCTATCGAGTGTCGCGTAAAGACCATAATGTCACTTGGCAGCCACGACATGTTTATCGCTGAAGTTCTCAATGTCCGCGCCGACGACAGATTCATCGACCCGGAAACTGGCAGATTCTCGCTGGAGAAATCCGGAATAATGGCATACAGTCACGGACAATACTTCGAACTTGGCGATTTGATCGGTAAATTCGGCTTCTCAGTGCAGAAAAGGAAATAGAGAGACTGCATTGACAAAATATTTTTGTATATTTGCAGATTGCAAACCATATAGAAAAATATGAATACCAACGAATCAAACAACAATATAGAAAGTGCTGGCATTGATGTCAAAGCCGCTAAACGTATCAGACGCAATCGGTCTATAGTCAAATGGCTTTGGGCGGCTTTTCTGGGTCTTGGAGCGTTTATTTTTCTCTTTTTGCTACTGGTATACAATGGAGTAATCGGATATATGCCTCCCATCGAAGAGCTTGAGGATCCTCACGACAAACTTGCATCGCTCGTGTTCGCGTCAGATGGAACTACAGAGATGGGGCGTTATTATTTCGGTGCCGGCAATCGAGTATATACCGACTACGATTCTGTGTCGCCACACGTGATCAACGCTTTGATAGCCACCGAAGATGTCAGGTTCAAGGATCACTCGGGCATCGATTTCAAAGCACTTGGAAGAACAATGGTCAAGACAGTGATGATGGGCGACAAATCTGCCGGCGGCGCATCCACTATCACTCAGCAGCTTGCAAAACAGTTGTATTCACAGCCTACGGGCAACATTCTCAAACGCGCAATCCAAAAACCTATCGAATGGATGATTGCCGTGAAACTGGAACGATTTTATACAAAAGACGAAATAATCAACATGTATCTCAACCGTTTTGACTTTCTCAACAACGCAGTAGGAATCAAAACGGCTGCAAATGTATATTTCGGCAAGGAGCCCGGAGAACTGAAAGCCGAAGAGGCGGCACTACTTGTCGGCATGCTCAAAAATCCGAGCTACTACAACCCTCTCCGCCATGAAGAGAGAGCACGTAACCGCAGAAACACAGTCCTTGACCAGATGGTCAAGGCAGAGTTCATAACTGTCCAGGAGGGAGACTCCCTTAAAGCTTTGCCGTTGAGACTTGACTATCATAAGGTTGACCACAAAGAAGGTGGTGCGCCATATCTCCGTGAGGAAATCCGCCGACTGATGACGGCTAAGAAACCGGAAAGACCAAAACGCTCTGATTACAAGTCTCTGATGGCATACCGCATCGCCTGGGGCAACTACAATACCGACTCCACACAATGGGAAGAGAACCCTCTATACGGATGGATTCTCAAAAATCCGAAACCTGACGGAAGCTATTATAACTTATATACCGATGGACTGAGAATATACACCACCATCGACACGCGTATGCAGGCTTATGCGGAAGACGCCATATACCAGCACCTCGGAGGTTATCTTCAGCCGGCATTTCAAAGTGAGAAGAGAGGTCAGCGCACTGGTCCCTACACCACCAACTCTTCGGAACTCAGCTATGACGGCGTGATGAAACTCATCAAAAATGCCATAAAACAGACCGAGCGTTACAGAATCATGAAAAAAGCCGGACATTCGGAAGAGGAGATAGAGAAGATTTTTCACACTCCTTACGAGATGGACGTTTTCGCATATGTTAAAGAAAACAAGACAGAAAACGGCAGAACGGTCAGCAAGATTGTGCCCGGAACAAAGACTGTGAACATGTCTCCTTATGATTCACTCCTTTACATGAAAACCGTTTTGCGAACAGGACTCATGAGCATGGATCCTGTGAATGGACACGTCAAGGCATATGTGGGAGGTCCTGATTTCTCACACTTCCAATATGACATGGTAAGCCGAGGAAAACGTCAGATCGGCTCAACAGCAAAACCATTCCTATATACTTTGGCAATGGAACAGGATTTCACACCATGTTCCATGTTCTCAAACACGCAACCTGTCTTCGGTAACTGGGCACCACGAAATTCAAGTCATGCACGCATAGGGGAAATGGTGGATCTCCGCTGGGCGCTTACCAATTCGAACAACTGGATTTCTGCGCGTCTTGTGAATGAGCTTACCCCCGTGAGCCTCGCCAACAAGATGCGCATGTTCGGAATAACAGGATACATAGACCCGACACTTCCTTTGTGTCTCGGCACTGTGGATGTGCCTGTCGGACACATGGTAGCTGCATACACAGCATTTGCAAACGGCGGTATCAGGGTAGACCCGGTTTTCGTAACAAGAATAGAAGACAACCAGGGTAATCTTATATACACAGCTGTGCCACACCGCACCGAAGTCACTTCCGAGGAAGCACACTATAAGATTCTCTCTATCCTTCTGAATGTGGTTGACAGCGGAACCGGAGCGAGCCTTCGCTCGCGTTACAACATACACGCACAGATGGGAGGCAAGACAGGTACGACAAACTCGAACTCCGACACATGGTTCATGGGTTTCACCCCCGACCTTGTTACCGGTGTCTGGGTAGGTGGTGAAGAGCGTTACATCCACTTCAACACAATGGCATTCGGACAAGGCGCTCGAGCCGCTCTTCCCATTTACGGTCTGTATATGCAGAAGGTATATTCAGACTCCAGACTCCCATACAGTCAGGATACAAAATTCAAGTTTCCCGACAACTACAACCCATGCGAGGGAGAGATTGCCACATACACCGGAAATGAAGCTGTGGAAGAGGAAACAGTAGAAGGAATATTTGAATAAAAACTAAATAATTAATTGGTTTCGCGAGTCTGGATACCGGTATAAATAAAAGATTCAGACTGATTACAGAAATTTTTCATTAATTTTTTGTGCGATATTAAATTTATGTATATATTTACCGCACGATTTCATTTAATAGGAAATTTCAATTCGAAACCTTAACACTAAGACCAATGGCAAAGGTATTACAGATCCGTGATCTCACACTGCGCGACGGCCAGCAGTCGCTGTTCGCCACACGTATGAAGCAGGAGAATGTTGACAAACTTCTTCCTCTTTATCGAGAAGCAAAATTTTACATCATGGAGGTTTGGGGCGGTGCCGTTCCTGATTCCGTGATGCGTTATCTGGGCGAATCCCCCTGGGACCGTCTCCGCGCATGCTCAAATGAGATGAAAGGCATCTCTCTGCTTTCTGCATTGTCGCGTGGCAGGAACCTCTTTGGCTATGTTCCCTATCCCGACTATGTTCTCGAGGGCTTTTACAAAAAGGCTATTGACAACGGTCTGAATGTAATGCGTATCTTTGACGCGCTCAATGATATTGACAACATTCGCGAATCAGTAAAAATGATCAACTCTCTTGGAGGGATATCAGACACAGCCGTATGTTACACAGTAGACCCGAAAGACACACCGGCAGAGGCTCCCAGAAAAAAAGGATTCTTCGCCAGACTGTTCGGCGGGAACGACACTCCTGCTGCTCCTGAAAAAATATTCACCGATGAATATTTCGTAGAAAAGGCAAAAGAGATGGAGGCGCTCGGTGCCAAGATGGTGACACTTAAAGACATGGCAGGTCTCGTTAATCCTGCTCGCATCTTCACCCTGATGCCCAAACTGAAACAGGCTCTTAAAGTGCCCGTTGATTTCCATACACACTGCACTCCGGGTTACGGTCTTGCAGCTGTGTTGACTGCCATAATCAAAGGTGTGGACATCGTTGACACCAACATATGGTGGTTTGGCGGCGGCTCTGCGGCTCCTGCGATTGAACTTGTTTGGATATTCTGCCAGAAACTCGGAATCGAGATGGCAGTGAACATGGACGCTGTCGCAAAAATACGTAAGGAACTTGTGGTTGCGCGCAAGGCTCTCGCAGACTTCGATCTCAACAAAGACAAATGGCCTAACGACTTTGACGAATACTACGCAAAGATGCCTAAAGAGATCGATGCCGAATTTGACCGCGCGATCGCAGCTGCCAACGACAACCGCGAGGAAGACCTTCTCGACGCGTGCCACAAAATCGAAGCATATTTCGGTTTCCCGAAACCGAACGAGCTTGTCAAGAACGCAGAGGTGCCCGGCGGTATGTATTCGAACATGGTTGCCAACCTTCGCGCCCTCAAGGCAGAGGATGTACTTGACGAAGCGATGGCTCTTATTCCCAAGGTTCGTCGTGATGCAGGTCTTGTTCCGCTTGTCACACCAACAAGCCAGATCGTAGGCTCCCAGGCAGTGGCTCTCGCACTTGACCGTCGCAAAGGAGCACCCGATTATTCAAACAAGAATAACCAGTTCATCTCTCTCGTCAAAGGAGAATACGGCAAGACTCCTGTTGCCATTGATCCTGCATTCCGTGAAAAGATCACAGGCTCACCTGAAGAAAGACCGTATGACACAGGTTCATTCCGCGAACCTGCAAATCCGGAACTTCCCGAATTCGGTGGCGTAAAGTTGGCTCAGAACGAAGAAGAATTCCTCTTGCTTGAACTTCTCCCCTCCGTTGCCAACACATTCCTCAAAAACAAACGCAAAGCTGAGTTTGAAGCAAAGCAGGCAGAAATGAAAGCTGCCGAACCAGAGGCAAAACCTGAAGAGACTCAGGCTCCGGTTGAAGAAATCACAGGGAAAGTATTTCGCGCTCCTATGGGTGGAACTGTCATCGAGCTTCTCGCCAAACCGGGTCAGACAGTAAAGACAGGAGATCTTCTCCTCGTATATGAGGCTATGAAAATGGAAAACGACCTCGCAACAGACATAGAGGGAACCATCAAGAGATTCCTCGTCAAAGAAGGCGATGTCATTGCAACTGACCAGCCTCTCGTGGAATTCGAATAAGAGTATTCGAATAAGAGTAAATGAATAATTAAGTAATAGCCGGCTTGTCCAATCAAGTCGGCTTTTACGTTTCATTACGCATAATAAGGTATCCGTCCGAAAGTATCCGTCCGAAATAGGCCGACTTTATCAAAGCGTTTTCGGATGGATACACTGAGTGTGAAGTCTACGGCCGGGATTGATGCGCTGCTCCATCTCCGTCACCGATGACCGAACATATTCTCCGCTTGATTTCAGTTGGATAAACGACCCCATGCTATCTTGTGGACATGATTTCTCCGTATCCGTCCGAAAAAAGCCGACTTGATTTTAGATTTTCAAGTCGGCATTAGCTTTTATAGTTGCAGGGTAAGAGTTTGGAGAGCTCTGTCTCGTCCATGTCGGGCCTGATTATTTCGAGCGTATCA
>RIAY01000049.1 GCA_003833075.1 Muribaculaceae bacterium Isolate-036 (Harlan)
TCAGCTCCTGCGATTTCGGCGCACGCCTGTACTCCCCGCTGCTCTGCGGATTCGACTCCCCGGACAATAAAGCCTCTGGGTACACCCACATCTCCCCTTACGCGTACTGCGCAGCTGATCCCGTCAATTTCATAGACCCGACCGGAGAAGTAATTATTTTTGTGAACGGATTAGATAAGTTTGGAGCTAAACCTGCAGGAGAAGAATACTGGACACAATCATACAAAAGATATAATTTTGTCAATGGTGCAAAACAATTCTTTAATGACAATAATGTTCTTTTCATTCCAGTTAAACATTCTTTGTCATCAAGTGCACTTGAAAGATTGCAAAAGGGATATGACTATGCAGAAAACAACATAATTTGGCTTGGCGATTTGAAGCAAGATGAAACCATTAAATTTGTAACACACAGTATGGGAGCCGCCTATGCGGAAGGAATGGCAACATTCTTATTAAAAAATGGTTGTCCTGTTACAAATATTGTTCATATTAATGCATTCCAAGCTAATGACATTAAGTCCTTAAGTAAATATAATAATGTAGAAACTACTGATTACCAATATACTGATGATTGGGTTATTAATCATATCCCAATATTTTCTAGTCCAGGATTCATCGATGGAGCAAATTACATAATTAGGGAACCATCAGGATGTCAAATAGAGAGTTTTCTTAATATTCATTTTGATCCAATTTCAAAAGGATTTAACTTTTGGAATAAATTGAGATCTAAACAGAATAATTGTTTGCTAAAACCTTGTAAAAATAACTATTGACTTTTATACTATTAATATGGATTATTACAAAATTAAATATTATATCAATATATGCATAAAAATGTTTTCAATTTTATTATGCATATATTCGATCGTATTTATCTTGATTTTTATAATATCTGATATCATCTATTTAATCTCATATTGTAAAAGTCTCTATAACATAGATTATTCATCTATAATATTTAACTGCATAGTATATTTACTTTTTTTATTCAATATTGGCTTTATTTCTATTCTTTGTTTGATTAATATATCCAAACTCTTGAATTGTACAAAATGCAATACTGCAATTACGCATAAAAAGCATAGTATGGATATTAAAACAAACTATCGAAATAATTCAATATCTAGAAAAAAAGGTTCAATATTATTATTAAAAATTTTTATCTTATTTTTGCTATGTTTTGATTGTATATCCATATCAATCATAGTAATTTGGTCAAGTAATGCATTATATTTTTATAATGGTCTTATTATTGGCTATGTAAGTATGTATTCAATATTTAAAATCTATTTTATGTTAACAAAATCATTTAAGAAGGATGTTTAATTTTATATTCTAAATTTCAGTAGATGACAAAAATAGAAGTGATTGATTACCAATTTTGAATGATCCGGTGATAAATCTATCAGTTCCCACTACAAGCTCTGGAACTATTAACCACATTGATACCCGGGACTATCACAGTTGTCTCGGCAACACGCAAAGTCAACCGCATGAACAGGGTCTATGTGAACAGTACGGTTGACGTGCCTATCGAGAACCAGCCGCAGATAATCGCATCGGGAACCGGATGTACGTACGATAACAACGGCAACCTGACCTCCGATCCGTCACGCGGGATACGGGACATCGAATGGAGTGAGACAGGTAAGCCGATACAGGTGTCTTTTGTTTCGGGTGAGGAGATATGCTACCGCTATGCCACGACAGGAGAAAAGCTGTCGGAGGTGTTCGTTGACACGGACGGGAGGATACTACGCAGACGCGACATCTGCGGGAGCTATGAGTTAACTGACTACTACCCCTACGGCATCCCGCACACCACGGCTTACAGCCCGGAGGCGAACCGCCGCAAGTTCTGTGGAAAGGAATACACCTCCGAGTTCGGGTTCAGCTCCTGCGATTTCGGCGCACGCCTATACTCCCCGCTGCTCTGCGGGTTCGACCCCCCGGATCCAAAGGCCTCAACATACACCCACATCTCCCCTTACACGTACTGCGCAGCTGATCCCGTCAATTTCATAGACCCGACCGGAGAAGAAGTAATACTATACGCAACTAAATTACCAGGCTTAGATGAACGTTATGATCTTTTATCTATAGCAACTCATACTTTTATTGTAGTTGAAAATAAAAAAGTTGGTAAAGTCAAATTTGCTTATGGTTCAGAATGGGATGGTGTGAAAGGAGTATTTAGCGGGAAGTTGATTAAACGGGATTATATGCAAGATCATGCAATAATGAATGGAAAGGATTTAGACAAACTTAAAGCCCGAATTATTGTACAGCCACCTGCTGGAATGACCATAGATGAATCTGACAATAAGGTAATTGATGTTGGAAATTCTTTTGGAAATAATCCCAATATATCTTATTATATGATACCAAGTAAACTAACGGAAGGTAATTGCAACACAAGCACCTCAACAATATTATTAAAATCAGGTGTATCTAAACAGATTATAGAAGACATAAAAGAAATGATCCCTGGAATAAGAATTGGATTTGAATCGATTTTACGACCATGGACAGCTTTAGAACAAGAAAAGGCAGTTAAAAGACAAGAAATTATGAATATATTCAAAGACAGAGATTAATATCAATTAGTATATGGAAGAAAGTAGAACAGCATTAGTTGGATTCCAGACATTTAGATTCTTAGGAATATCCATATTTACAGTTACTATCATAGAAACTATTATATTTTATAGTGACACTTGGGCACCTGTATTAATATTGACAACCCTCTTAATATGGGCACCCATAAATGCAATTGTATGTCTTATCTTGTATCTACTTAAGATAAACAATTCTTTAATGTCCAATTGCTGGATGGGAATTATTGAACCTGTTGTTTATTGTGCTATATTTGCAACATGCAGTTTAATATATAATGTTTAAGTAGATGACAAAAATTTGAAAACATCAAATTTTGGGGTATAAGTCGAACGCATAAGTATGGTAAAAATCTCTTCCAGACCATACTTGACAAACGACTTTGCCTTTCTTCCGTGTTTCAGAAT
>RIAY01000050.1 GCA_003833075.1 Muribaculaceae bacterium Isolate-036 (Harlan)
GCCATCACCTGCCATCAGTGCGGAGTCAACGTCTTCGACTACTTCTGCGACATCATCGACCGATGTGCCGCATGGCCGCCAAACACCCCGATCGAAAAATACCGCGACCTGCTTCCCGACCGCTGGAGACCCTCACAAAAATAGCCGCCCAAAATCCGGACGGCTATTTTTTTAAGCTATACCTGCTATCGCGGACGGTTGTACGGGCTGACAAGAAAGTGGTCTTGCTTTTCCGTCAGCCTTACGCCCCGCAGTCGGAAGAGGAATATCTTAAATTTCCGCTTCTTGACATGCTGGTTGCCAACATGGAGTATAAGGAAGATGACTACGCATCTTTCCTACAACAATATAACCTGCCGCTGGCACTCGGAAGTTTTGTAAACCGCAATCTCACAGAGTTGCGCAGTGCAAAGGTAATGCCTCTGATTGAGAGTAGCCTTTCTCCGGGACTCTTTAGCGAGGATTTGGCGATAAGGGCTTTCATTACGTCATATCTCGGTGAGAAAAAAATACTTGAATGGAAGGCGATTATAGCAAAACTTATCGCTCTCGATCTGGATTCAGAGGAGAAGAAGCGTATTGACTTTTACTATCGTCTGAATAAGACGCATGATGCCCGGAAAGGACTGGAGGAGAAACTCACTTCAATTTTCGGTCAGTCATACAGCACCAACTCTATCCCGGTTATGAAAGGCATTGCCGAGATACTGAAATACAATGTAATAACTCAGTTGCTTGCTGTTGAGAAGAGTGACCCTTACAAGGCACTCCGCATATCAAGTTCAGTGCGCATAGAGCAGATGCAGCGCATATATGAGTATGGTATGACGGAAATAGTCGGAGGTAAGTTCGCCTCGGCGATGCAGCTTCTCGGGGCAAGCATACGTGAGGATGAGATTATCAATGCCTACGGAACCAACGCCACATACTTCATACTTACAGAACCGCTGGCATGGCCGATAATCAATAGCCTTTGCCGCGAGGAGATGGTGGCAGAACCTTTGTCGGTTATTGATAAAGCGAGAGAATTGCGATTGAAATTCACGCCTGAGGCAGAGATACAGAACGCCATATCGTTCATGGAACAGGTGGCGACATTCTATGAGGAGCTTCGCAATGTCGGCAATACAAAGTTAGGGTCGGCAGAAGAATACGTTGCCGCCTATGCCGGTGACTGGTGTCGTATTGATACCTGTTACCGTCAGGCTATCCGATATTTCCGCGCCTGCTTCGTGGCCGGTGTAATCAGCGATTCCATATCTCAGGCGAAAGCCCGTCTGGATATTGACTACGCCAAGTTTGCCAATGCCATCAATATTGAGTGGATAGAGTGCGTAAACGCCACTTCCGGTTATCTGAACGCTCTGAATCTTCCACATCAGTATGATTTCTATAAAGAGCAATTCGACCCGACACAGAAGCAGGTGGTAATCATAAGCGATGCTCTCAGATATGAGGTCGGAGTCCAACTCTTTGCCGAACTCGGAAAGAAAAAGCACATGGCTACATTAAAGCCAATGATTGCCTCACTCCCGACAGAAACAAAATACTGCAAGCCGGAACTGTTCCCACACAATGCACTTGCACTTGCCGGAACAGAGACCGCAGTCGATGACACAGTCCTATCAACCAAAGCTCTTAGAACTGCACAGTTGCAGAAGTTCTGCCCGGATGCGGAATGTGTGTCATACAAGGATTTGATGATGGTCAATAATATGGCCTCAAAGCGAGATTTCTTCAAAAAATCTCTGGTATATATCCTGCACGACTCGATAGACCGTGACGGACATGACAGTGACCTGCCAAGAGCCTGCGAAGCGGCAGTCAAAGAACTGGCTTCGCTTGTGAACACTCTCCACGCAACATTGAACGTGACCAATGTGATTGTAACATCGGATCACGGTTTCCTTTTCAACGATATTGTGTTTGAGGACAAGGACAAACACCCCGTGACAGAGGATAATATCGAGAAAAAGACTCGATATTATCTGACACAATCCAGTGTAACAATAGAGGGTGTTTCAAAATATCCCCTTGATTCTGTTTCGGGTCTTTCAAGCCAGACGCCGGTGTACGTCGCCGTGCCGAATGGCACGAACAGGTTTGCCGCCTCCGGTGGCTATGAGTTTACTCATGGAGGTGCCTCTCTTCAGGAGGTGATCATTCCTGTCATTGTCAGCAAAATCAAGAAGGTATTGACCAAACAGAAAATAAATGTCAGTCTTCTCAGCACAAACCTGAACATGGTGTCAAGTATGCTGAAATTCCAGTTGATACAGTCTGAACCTGTATCAATGTCAATGACAGAACGTACCGTATGCTGTGCGGTGTTTAATTGCGACGAAGTAGTGACCGAGGTCAAGACTATCAAACTTGACAGTACAGATGGAGTAAATCTCAACAACAGGGTTTATGAAATCAGCCTGTCGCTCAATAAGCCTGTCACAGGAGGACTTCTCCAACTACGTGTCTGGGATGAAAGCGATGACAAGAATGCCTTGATACGCGAGACTGTAAAGAACAATACATTCATTGAACAAGATTTTTAACAAAATGTCTAGTCCGGAAAAGTATTGACCGTCAGATTCAACATTTTTTAGTAAAATGTGTGAAGAAAACAAAAAATTCTGGGACGAATCTCAGATTTCGGCAATCAATGCCTGGCACAGCAGCGGAAAAAG
>RIAY01000051.1 GCA_003833075.1 Muribaculaceae bacterium Isolate-036 (Harlan)
ACGGATGGTCTATGCTGACGATGCGTTTCTTCACCTCCTTTTTCTGAGCAAGTGCTCTCTGCTGGCGATACACCTCTTTAAGAGCGAAGAGACGCTTGCTTTGCTCGGCGGTGAGCGCGATGTCAACAGTGTGTATCTTGCAGATTCTGTTCCATTGCCCTATCTGTTTGGAAAGCAGGCCGAGCAATCGACGGCGGAGTTTGACAGTGGCCGCCCTGCTGTGTTTGCGATGCTTGGCATAAGTGAGTCTGGCGTGGTCAATGTCACGATACTTGTTGCGCGGCTGCCGTTCCTTCAGCGCCTTACAGGTCTTTGCAATTAGAGATTGAAGCCACTCGCAGCATTCCCACAACAGTTTTACATCTGTCGGGAACCGCAGATGGCTCTCGTAGCAGGTGGCATCGGTCAGACACAAATCCTTGTTTCTCAGCGAGCCGCCCCATTTGCCATACAGGATTTTCTGCAGTTCTCTGATGTCCAGAACTCCGGCTATGCGCTGACGGATAGCACTGACTATCTTGCCGTTCTTTATGGGCTTGGCGGGATCTATGAGCACCCCGCAGAACATCTGCATGTGTATGTTGCCGTAGAGCGTCTCGATCAGGCCGTCATCCGATTGCCCGGTATATGGTTTGAGGAACATCAGCGCCACCTCTCCCTCCGGCGGGAACATCGGCGTGTTACCTTGAGGATGCGTTTTGGGAAAATGCGAGCGGATTTTCTCTGCCAGTTCTTTCAATGGCAATTGCGCATGGATGCGTCCGAGCTCGCTGACGGCAAAACTCTCACGATATTTTTGCATGAAATCGAACTCGGTGAACGGCAACGTGGCCGTAATCTCAGATATTTTTCGTAACTTCACGTACATTTTTTAAGAATTACCCCCGAATAAGCCCGTGATGGTACAACCGTCCGCGATAGGTACAACCGTCCGCGATAGCAGGTAGGTGCTAAAAAGATAGCCGTCCAGATTTTGGGCGGCTATTTTTGTGAGGGTCTCCAGCGGTCGGGAAGCAGGTCTCGGTATTTTTCAATGGGGGTGTTTGGTGGCCATGTGGTGCAGCGGTCGATGATGTCGCAGAAGTAGTCGAAGACGTTGACTCCGCAGCGGTGGCAGGTGATCGCAAGAGAGTGGTACAGGGCGGCGTCTTCGGCTCCGGAGTGGGAGCCGATTGTAAGTCGGCGACGGGTCAGGGATATGTAGCGGTTGATGCGCTCGACCTCGTTGTTGTCGAGTCTGTAGGTTGGCGAGGCGAAGATGCGCGGTATCTCGTTCCATTGTTTGAGCGCATGTTCGGTGGCTACAAGCAACGGGTCATCCGGTGGAACGCCGATGCGGTCTTTGACTGCTGTCAGTCTCATGCGGATTTTCTCGAGCATCACCTTGGAGTATCGCTGTCGCCACTCATGGTGCTTTTCTGCCGTCCATCCGTCTTTGCCTATGCGGTGCTGATGTTCGAAGTGGTAAAGGAGTCCGAAGAGTTTTGCTATTTCCTGCGCCTTTGGATTGTCTTTCAGATCGAGAAACTTTCGCTTGATGTGCTGCAGGCATGGCAAGCGTTTTATCCCGCTCATCCCGCCGATTCCTATATGCCGGTATCCCGAGTAATAGTCGCACTGGAAGGCTCCGTTGAAGCCTTTTATGTGTTGCTCGAAGACTTCGGCCGAGCGGGAGCCGTCGTCATAGAAGAAGTACACAAGCCCGGTTGTCATGCCGACGAACACCCATATGTAGCCTTTCTTGATCTTTCTTCCCGAAGGAGTTGCCACCTGCAGCCGCACTTTCTGATAGGTCTCGTCGCCGCAGATATAATTGTCCGCGACTATTGCCTGACCCAGCGCCTTGTATAGATTTTCCAGATGTACCTTTACCTTACTTACGAGCTTCTGTGCGGTGCCTTTGTCAAGGTCGAAGCCGTGGGCACGGAAGTATTCGACAGCATTTTCAAGCGGCATGCAATGGAGATAGCGTAACTCGGTGAGCCCGGCTATGAAGGAAGATGTATACTGCGAGTTAAGCAGCGGTGTGGCGGGTGCGGAGCCTTTGTATATTTTCTCGTCCTGCACGTATTTTCTGACCTTGTAGATAATTTTCTTGAAGCGCATCGGTTCCATGACGTAGCGCACGACATCGCACTCGCCGATAAACATCGCCGCCTCGGGATTGAAGCCCGGACTGTCAGGCTCCACTATAATGGTCTCCACCTCACACTCCGGATGAGTCTTTCTTTTGGCACCGTTGTTGGTGCGTTTCTTCTCTAGTTTCTGCTGCCGAGTTCCGGATGTGGCAGGAGTCGACACCGGCTTCGCCTGACGCTCCGACGGCGAGCCTTGCAGACGCTGCACGGCCTGACGAGCAGCTTTTTCTTTGCTTAGTTCCGCGCCTTTCCCTTTTACAGCATCCTCCAACGAGGCTATCTGTTTGCGCAGCTCATCTACTGTTGCCACCAGTCTGTCGTTGGTTGACTGGAGTTTTTCATTGGATAAAGTAAGAGAGTTGACAGAGGACAACGCCTCGTCAAGTTGTCCTTGAAGATACTCGATCTGACGTTGCAGAAACTCTATCAACTCGTTCTTTTTCATGGTGTAAAGTTACAAAAAATATCTGACATTTGCAACTTTCTACACCATTTATTTATTTGATTAACAAATTATTAAGCCTTA
>RIAY01000052.1 GCA_003833075.1 Muribaculaceae bacterium Isolate-036 (Harlan)
CCTCAGCATCGGCTATAAGCGCGTTGGTGTCCTGAAAGTCATAATAGAACCGTGCAAGCGCATACGCCTGTTCAAAAGGTATAGCACCACCGTCATAACCGCTGACAATTCCGTTGACCTCTGCGAGCCGTGTTGTTATTTCCTTCATAATGTTTATCATCGCCAAATTATTTCAACACTTTCCATAGCCCTTTTCGGTCGCTGCCGAGACGTATAATGATTTCCGTTTCTTTGAGGTGTTCGATATGCTTTTGAATGGCTGACGGGGATATACCTATTATATCGGCAAGCTCTCGACGTGAAATTTCAGGCTTTTTCCGCATCGCCTCAACAATCCTGGCTCTCGTTTCCTCCCCTTGATTCTGACCACTGTTTCTGACCACCTCTTTCTGACCACCTTTGTCATGCGTATTACATTGATTATCAGCGTAAATATTTTCAGTATCTATATTTATCTGACCACCTTTCTGACCACCTTTTTGTGATGGCAACGGGTAGGTAACAGTCGATGATGTTATATCGCTTTCAAAATCAACTTCAAGCCCGGTGAGTTTAGTCCAACGCATTATTTTGTCAATACCATATCCGGCATTTTCGCCTTGTCGTGCGTAGCGGAAGAAGGCTATGATATTGGGATTACGCGGCACCGATTTCACCTTACCGGGCTTGTCGGAGATACGCACGGCGAAGCGTCCGGGATTTTGGAATTCGATTCTGTCATTGAATACCCTTATGGCAGAGTGCATCGGGCTGAAATAGTCTGCATGAGCGAGAAGATTTACAAGCCCCTCCCTGAGACAATACAACTGGGAATTATCTTCCGGCGAAAATCCGTCCGGCCCCGCCATAAACGGATTGTCAACATACAGGCGTAGCCGTTGCAAGAGCACCTTGAAATATTCCCAGATATTTTCCTGCTCAGGCATACGGTATGTATAACGGCAGTCAGCATCAGAATATGTTGTGCCCGGAATCTCAATGTAATCAATCCAAAAGTGAGGTACATATTCTTGCACGATTTCTCCTTTTCCAAGCATAAGCAAGCCACCGTAAGTCAGCTTCCCACGACTGATTATCCCGGTCTTTATGCAGAACTGCTCGTCATCGAGATCATTATAACGGAAATCGGGGTTGTAGTCCTTTATTCGGCGGCGGTATGTCTGGATCGACTGCGTGTTGAGGTCTCCGAACCCTGTACCGTCAACCTCCATTTCCGATTTCATGCCGAATGTCTTTTCACGCATCAGTATGTCTATCTCAATGTCGGTTGCCCGCTGGTCGCCGCTGCCGACTCGGACAAACGTATTGTTCAGGTTGTTGCCGAAATAGACAGGCTTGTTGGCCGACGCTGGTATATAGAAGGCGAGAACGGCCTTTCCGTCAAAATCAAGGAGCTGTGCGGTGGCGAGAATAGGCACGTTGAACTTAGAGACGGAACGCAGGGTGCTTATGATGTCCTGTTCCATCTTCTCGGCCTTTTCAATGCCCGTTATCTCGTATGTTGACACGCTCTTGACCTTTGTCTCCCTGATACCAAGGACAATCCATCCTCCTGCGGTGTTGGAGAATGCCCCTACGGTTTCCCACATGGATTTGGGAATACCACCGGACGCTTCCTTTACCTCGAAGTCGTCCCATTCTATATCATTGAGCCTTGCGAGCAGTTCTTCTTTTGTCATTTTTGCGCTGTTTTAGAATGCAAATTTACAAAATTATCGGCAATAATCCGCTGAATCCCAAAGATTATGATTAACTTTGCAGTCGGATTGGAGAAGTCCGGTCCGCGACATTTGGGAAATAAAGAAGCGTTATGCGTCTTGCAAACTGAAAACCTGAGAAACTTTTAGTTTTGATGCAAGAGATAGCATAGTGGTTCTCACGCATATAGCGTGGGCTACTATTGTTACATCTGCATCATTGGTTTTCTCAGGACCATCAGTTTGGACGTGCATAGTTGGCTCGCGCTTTTCATATCATATAGTAGCCGTTTTGGAGCTGACTGCGGCGATTTTGGAAGAAATTGGCAGAATTATTCAATTCATATAGGTCGCAGGTCAATCTCGCCGGTCTCATAGAACTATGCGAGGGTGAGGGTAAGCCTGTAATTTACGAGAAGGGTGAGTACCTGCTTCATCAAGGTGATATTGAGAGGCATATATCCCTTGTGAAATCGGGCTATTGTCGATACACCTGTCTGAAATCTGATGGCAGTGAAGCGGTGGTTGGTCTCGCCATGACAGGTGAATTTGTTACCGACTTCAATAATGGCGTAAGGAGAATCCCTGCGTTAGCATCACAAGTGGCTTCCGTGCGGACTGAGGTGCTTCAACTTCCATTCGTATATGCGTTGCAAAAATTGTGTCAATCCGAGCCAAATTTTCTTTACATAGCATCAGACGCTATTTTCCGGATGTGTTACACCCGCTTGCTTGATTTGTATATACTCTCTCCGGCAGAACGATATTGCAAATTCATTGATGCTTACCCCGATATCGCCTCGACAATCAAGGCCAAGGAACTGGCTTCATATCTCCAATTCTCTCATCAGCACCTTCTGCGCATCAAAAAATCGCAGGGAAAAGGAGATAAAAGCGACTGAATTGAACATTTGTTCAATTCCAAGTGGTAGATTATGGCGAAATTTGCA
>RIAY01000053.1 GCA_003833075.1 Muribaculaceae bacterium Isolate-036 (Harlan)
TCTCATCTTTATCAGTTTTAAAGAGCATTATCGCCGTTACATGCTTTATATCAGCATGTAACGGCGACTATTCTAATCTGGATTAAGTAGCACCAGATTGTCTGGTTTGGTATTTAACATTTTTTAATATCTTTAATTATCCTCTTCATTTTCAGGGATGTTATTATCTCGGTATCAGTTCTAAAACCAGCTGTCTCATGAAGTGCGTCGGTAATGTCGGTACGAGTATAGTTTGGTCTGTATCCATCTCCTGGCAGAATATTGAATGACATAGCTCTCAGCGTCCGGATAATTTGAGATGATGTGTATTTATATCCCAGTCGTCTTTCAAGTATGCGGAATATGAGAAGAGCCATGAAGCATATCATGAAATGTGCCTTGATATGCTGATCTGTCCAGACAAACACGGGCCTGGCCTTGAAGTCTGTTTTCAACACTCTGAATGCATCTTCGGATTCCCAGCGGTTATGGTTCATTTTCAGAATCTGGTCTGCATCATCATTAAGGTCAGTGCATATTGCATAAAATCCGTCATATTTCTCTTCCTCTGCAATGGCGTCAAGATTAAGAGCCATCGTCTTGTATACAGCTTCTTCACCTTCCTGAGTGGCATAAGCCTCAGAGATGAATCTCTGAGGCGATTTAGAACGTCTTTTCCCTGACCTACCCCGTTTTATATCACTCTCGGCCACCTCTATTTCTCTCTCCCGAAGAGCTCTGAGATAGTCGCGATATTTAAATGAGAATGTAACTATGATGCGTTGGGAGAATTTAGTCTTTTCATTGATTATCCAGCGTTCCCGATAGAATGTCCGGTCTCCATAATATCTTGCGGTGTCCTCCGATGTCAGGTCAAATTCCATTTCCGGATTTTCATCCGTCTTTAGATTCATCAGTCTGCGCTTTTCCTTTTGAGATTCTGTAAGGGGCATAAGTTTCCATCCTTTTGTCTCCAAAGCCCAGTTTGAATAAACTTCGTTCAGCTTTTTCAATGACTGTACGGTTATGAAGGAACGATCAGAGGTGGAGTTATACGAACGGTTGTCTTCCGAAGAGAGACCTCCATCCGTGCACACAACGATTTTCTCCACACCCATACCCTCGACAATGATTTTTTCCGTAGGTATCAATGTGGTCTGCTCATTTGTATTACCGGGATTTATACACATTGCAATGGGAAATCCCGTATTGTCGATGAACATCCCCATCTGCACTATCGGATTAGGTCTGTGCTCCTTGGATACACCATACTGACGCAAGGTCGGTTTATTTTTACCATCTTCCGTAACTACTATGGGATCTGCCTTCTCGGTTTCAAAAAAATAGTTCGTGCAGTCGTAATATAGCACAGTCGTATCACGGTTGACAACAGTGTTGGAATTGTGATATAATCTCTTCTGGATATAATCCATGTTATCCGCGATGACATCCAGACTTCGGTAAATATGGTTCAGATCCACATCGAAGGACTCGGGATAAGCAGTGGAGTCCTTGTGAGTCGCCAGCTTAGACCCCGGCGATATGATTCTGCCATATGTCAGAAGTTCTGTCACGGCATTCAGATCAAAATCAAACCTGCGACCATTTGACAGCGCACTGCAAATCCTGTCGATTCCAAGTTTATAATATATCTGTTTTATAAACAAATACCCACACTGACAACTCTGGATGGAATCCTTTGCTATCAGCTTGTCAGGATGCAATCGCGGCATAATTACCCTGCGCTGCTCCTTCTCTTCCCGGGTAAGCTTCTCAACATATGCCTTTGCCCACTCAATGGGATCCAGATCTCCGGCTCGCTGTCTTACCTCATCAAGAGAGCCGAGCCGTTCGACTATCTTTGAAGTACTCTTGCCGGTCTTGTCTCTGTATGCCTTTTGGACATACAAGTTGCACGAATTCTTCGATTTGGAAATTTTTAGTTTCATGTCAGCCATGGCAACGATATTTATTGTCGCTACATGGTGCTACAAAGTTACAAATAAAATTTGACATATACAAATATGTCAATCTGTATTTTACAGAAATCTTACTGAT
>RIAY01000054.1 GCA_003833075.1 Muribaculaceae bacterium Isolate-036 (Harlan)
GTATCCGTCCGAAAAAAGCCGACTTGATTTTAGATTTTCAAGTCGGCATTAGCTTTTATAGTTGCAGGGTAAGAGTTTGGAGAGCTCTGTCTCGTCCATGTCGGGCCTGATTATTTCGAGCGTATCATTTAGCCATTGACGTGGATTGATGCCGAGATTCTCGCATGAGACTATGAATGTGTAGAAGATTGCGTTGTCTTCGGCTCCACGATCATTCTGACTGAAGAGGTAGTTCTTGCGGCCGAGCACTGAGGGCCGCTGCCCCTGTTCGACGGGGTTGCTGTCAATAAGATAATGGCCTTCTTCGGTGTAACGCATCACGCGCGGCCACAGAGACAGGGCATATTTGATTGCGACGGCAAGGGGCTCCTTGGGGGTGCAAGTCATGTATGCGGTTCGCATCCATGCCTCGATACCGTTGAGTATGGGCACGGCGAGACGTTGGCGTTCGGCGCGGATTTCATCCGACGTAGCTCCCGCTGCCTTGAGATTCTCTTCTAGCGTATATAGTGTGGCGATGTATTTGACGGCTTCTGCGGCCAGAGGGTTGGATTTCTGTGCGTCGACAAATTTTCGGCGTATGTGAGCCATGCACGCCAGGACAGTTATCCCGGGTACATTCTCAAATTCGTTGTATACTTTATAGCCATCGTTCTGTATCACTCCCTGATAGCCACGCAGCTGTGTGCGTGGTATTTCACCGCCGCGGCTGCCCTTGTGATAGTAGAAGTAGGAGCCTCGGGGATCAGGGCTTACGTCGCGGAACTGCCAGGCGTATCCTTTGCGGCAGGCCTGTCCTTTGCGGTCGGCTATGTTCCACGGCACCTCATCTACCTGCACATACCCGCCGGTCATCACCGCCTCGCGCTGGCTTTCGTACAACGGATAAAGCACGTTGGCCGTGGCATGTATCCAGTCGTTTACGGTCGAGGTCGGCAGCTTCAGACCAAACCCGGCGAACATCTTGACTTGACGATACTCGGGCAGATGGTGGTTGAACTTGTTGTCGATAAGCGTGGCCAGCAGATCGGCACCGACATGTCCGCCGCCGATGATGCTGCGGGGACCTTTGGCCTGAAGGATTTCCGGCGATGGAGCGTCTTTGTCACTTTTGCGTCGCAGTATCGGGGTTATGGTCTTTACTACCCACAAGCGCTGCGGCTGCAGATGCAGAACGTTGGTCTCGTCCTGCCCGATGACATCATAGTCGTTAAGGTCGATGCCGTCGGGATAAACGGTCTTTGTCTCTACCGGCAGACCGTATGTGTTGTATTTCTCAGGACGCTTGCCTCTGCCTTGCGACTGGGCCTTAGCCTCAGCACGGCGTCTATCCGCAGCCTCGTCAACATCTCTGGATGCCTTCTCTAGTTCCTTTTTCGCTGCAAGTACCGCCTGCTCATCAACATCATCGAAGAGCGAGGGACCTTCATATTTTACAGCCCTGTCTTTGAGCGAACCGCCGAAAGCTCGACGCTGCAACTGCTCGATGAGCCGGGCCTGACTGATGATAATCTCATGGCAGGCCTCGATTGTATCGGGTAGTTCAAGCGTCTTTTTCATATCGCTAAATTACTATTTTTCAGTGATATGAGCAAGCTTTTGGGCTACTTTTTTATCCTTTTTCATACCTGTGCCGGCGGGCGACTTTGGGAGAGATGCCTTCCATCAGAAGCACAAGCTCTGACCACCTCATGCTGCGGAACCCAACGCCCTGACGCAGAAAAATGCGAGGATGAAAACGTCCCTCTTCAAGACGTTTGTAGTAGACCACATAGCCGCCATGCTCCCAATGCAGAATCTTCATCACCTGTCGCGACTTGCCAACAAATATATAGACATCACCATTTGACGGATCAAGTCCAACCATCCTGACCTGACCGCTCAGACAGTTAACACCCATGCGCATGTCCGTCGGATGCTGCGCCATTACTATACGATTGTTTTCGTTCAAATTAAACATAGCGTTTTTGATTGCAAAGTTCGCAACCAAAAACGCTTTGATAAAGTCGGCCTATTTCGGACGGATAC
>RIAY01000055.1 GCA_003833075.1 Muribaculaceae bacterium Isolate-036 (Harlan)
AAATTATCTACAAGGTCAGAAAATATGTTCAGGACGAGAAGATATACAAAGGCTCCGCCCCCGCCGCGCCGCTGCTCAACTCGCAGTACACTTCTTCCTTTATAGCCGGACTCACCGAGTTACGCTACTTGCATTGCATGCCTCTTGAAAACGCAGTCGAATACTTCCGCGCCCACGGCTTCGACCTTGACAAAGGCACCGCACAGAAGCTCGTAAGTAAGGTAAAGGTACATCTGGAAAATCTATACAAGGCGCTGGGTCAGGCAATAGTCGCGGACAATTATATCTGCGGCGACGAGACCTATCAGAAAGTGCGGCCGCAGGTGGCAACTCCTTCGGGAAGAAAGATCAAGAAAGGCTACATATGGGTGTTCGTCGGAATGACAACCGGGCTTGTGTACTTCTTCTATGACGACGGCTCACGCTCGACCGAAGTCTTCAAGCAGCATATCAAAGGCTTCAACGGAGCGTTCCAGTGCGACTATTACTCGGGATACCGGCATATAGGAATCGGTGAGATGAGCGGGATAAAACGCTTGCCATGCCTGCAGCACATCAAGCGAAAGTTCCTCGACCTGAAAGACAATCCGCAGGCGCAGGAAATAGCAAAGCTCTTCGGACTCCTTTACCACTTCGAGCATCAGCACCGCATACGCAAAGACGGATGGACGGAAGACGATCACCTTCAGTGGCGACAGCGATACTCAAAGGTGATGCTCGAAAAAATCCGCATGAGACTGACCGCAGTCAAAGACCGCATCGGCGTTCCTCCGGACGACCCGCTGCTTGCCGCCACCGAACATGCGCTCCGGCAATGGAACGAGATACCGCGCATCTTCGCCTCGCCAACCTATAAACTCGACAACAACGAGGTCGAGCGCATCAACCGCTACATATCCCTGACCCGACGCAGGCTGACAATCGGATCCCACTCAGGAGCCGAAGCTGCTGCCCTGTACCACTCGCTGGCAATCACCTGCCATCGCTGCAGCGTAAACGTCTTCGACTACTTCTGCGACATCATCGACCGCTGCACCACATGGCCACCAAACACCCCCATTGAAAAATACCGCGACCTGCTTCCCGACCGCTGGAGACCCTCACAAAAATAGCCGCCCAAAATCTGGACGGCTATCTTTTTAGCACCTACCTGCTATCGCGGACGGTTGTACCCATCACGGGCTTATTCGGGGGTAATTCTTAAAAATAAATGTTCGTGAAGTTACGAAAAATATCTGAGATTACGGCCACGTTGCCGTTTACCGAGTTCGATTTTATGCAAAAATATCGCTAGAGTTTTGCCGTCAGCGAGCTCGGGCGCATCCATGCGCAACTGCCATTGAAGGAGCTGGCAGAGAAAATCCGCTCGCATTTTCCCAAAACGCATCCTCAAGGTAACACGCCGATGTTCCCGCCGGAGGGAGAGGTGGCGCTGATGTTCCTCAAACCATATACCGGACAATCGGATGACGGCCTGATCGAGATGCTCAACGGCAACATACACATGCAGATGTTCTGCGGGGTGCTCATAGATCCCGCCAAGCCCATAAAGAACGGCAAGATAGCCAGTGCTATCCGTCAGCGCATAGCCGGAGTTCTGGACATCAGAGAACTGCAGAAAATCCTGTATGGCAAATGGGGCGGCTCGCTGAGAAACAAGGATCTGTGTCTGACCGATGCCACCTGCTACGAG
>RIAY01000056.1 GCA_003833075.1 Muribaculaceae bacterium Isolate-036 (Harlan)
TGTCTAGTCCGGAAAAGTATTGACCGTCAGATTCAACATTTTTTAGTAAAATGTGTGAAGAAAACAAAAAATTCTGGGACGAATCTCAGATTTCGGCAATCAATGCCTGGCACAGCAGCGGAAAAAGTTTCAGTCAGATTGACGAGGAATACAATTTTGCGGTCGGAACATTGTTTACAATAGTAAATGCAATCCCGGACTATCGCGGCACACGGTCAAGCATCAGCAAATGGCTGCGCCGCATGACGGGAGCATTAATTCCCGGCTCCGGATGCCGGACAACAAAGGCCATATCGTCCCTGGCAACTCCGGCACAAACGACAAAAAAGAAAGGAATGACAAAGAAAACCTCTCCCTCTACCAGGCTCACGGATACCGAGCAGACCATACTGGATCTAACACGCAAGTTAAACGCCGCCACCAGAAAGATAGAGAAACTGGAGGCTGACAGAAAAAAGGCAGAGCTGCGTGAAGAGTTCCAGAGTGGTGTCATCGCCGAATACAAGAAGCTTGTAAAGCCTGCGCAGTCAAAAAAATCAACTACCAAGTAGCCATGCGCTTGCGCATGTCCCGTGACCTGAGTGTCAGCGAGGCATGCGGGTTGCTTGGGGTGACTAAACAAGCGTGGTATGCCTTTTTCAAAAGGTCGTTCAAGGATGCCATTGATGAAGACCGCATCCTGGAATGCGTTCGCTCGATACGAGAGGATCTTCCGGCACTCGGAGTCAGAAAGATGAAGGACAGGTTACGTAAGGAGTTCTGTCTCGACATAGGCCGTGACCGCCTGTTCGATATCATGAACAGGCATAATCTTCTGATACGTCCCCGAGTCCGCAGGACAAGGACAACCTTCTCCGATCACGGAATGAAGGTCTATCCGGATCTACGGAAAGACTTCGCGCCTGATGACATAAACCAGTTGTGGGTAAGCGACATAACATATATATGGCTTCCTGATCAGAATACATTTTACTATCTGTTTCTGATTACGGATGCCTATTCGAAGAAAATAGTGGGATGGGAGATTGCCGATAACATGCGGCATGAGAACGCCATGACGGCATTGAAGATGGCTTTCAGGCAATGCAGGAGAGGTCAGCATCCCATACACCACTCGGACAAGGGACTTCAGTATTGTGCCAAACCCTACGTGGAAATGCTTCGTAGACGCCACGCCCGAATCAGCATGACGGAAGGGTACGACCCACGTAACAACGGAATTGCCGAAAGGGTAAACGGCATACTTAAAGAGGAGTTTCTGAAGCATATGGACGTAAGGAAGGACAACATACGGCAGGTGCTGGAGGATGTAATCAACACTTACCATACCCGCCGACCGCACCTCAGTCTCGGCATGCTGACTCCCGATGAAGTGCATCGCGGAGCGGTACCCGGACGTAAGCTCTGGAAAAAATATTACCTGAAATCTGCATGAGTCAAGATTTTTCAGTACTTTTGCATACCCCAACCGACGGGACTGACGGTGATTGCACTGCAAGTCTCAAAAATCCCCGGGGCATCGAGCCCCGGAGGATTTTACCCCAACCTCGGGGATCTCAGGCTCATACCTGCATGTCTCCACAGTCTTCGGACTGTTTAACATTCATTCATAATCTCAAACCCTCTGACCCGTCAATATTTTTCAGGACGCTACA
>RIAY01000057.1 GCA_003833075.1 Muribaculaceae bacterium Isolate-036 (Harlan)
TAGGGTGTTCAGTTCTATGTTCCAAAATTAACTCGCATTATTGAGTGTCCTGGAACGCAGAACCACCCGATTCGGAGATAGATTCTCCTTGGCCCAGAGATCTATATCCTTGAGTTTAACATTGGCCAAGCGTACTTTGAAATTTTGTTTTTTAGCGTCAGAATAGACAGCGATTTTTGGATATAACGGCAACATTAAAATCATTGGTGTAAACCCGTTAAGTTTATTGGAAGATACCTTTGATTTCAATATACCGAATTCAGATTCAATTATGTCCGAGGAAATGTTTCGTATCTGCCTGCTGTCATTAAGCACAGCAGCCTGTCGTTTGAAATAATCCAGCATTCTGAGACCGACACAAGCCCGCCTGTTGGTGGCGTTGCCGATTAGATTCCGGATGATATGATGCTGACAAAGGGCGTTGGTTCTGAGTCCAAACCCTTCACGCTTGCAAAGAGTTTCAAGATAGGTTACGGACTCGACGCAGACACCAAGTTCGTCAATGAGGTCTCTATACTGAAGGAGAAAAGAATAAGCTTTCTTCATGTCGTCATCCAGGGAACCAAGACAATCAAGCATTTTCTTACCCCACGTAACCCATTCACGAAGATTCATGAACCGTGCCATCGCTCTCATATTGGGAGGCAGAAGCCATGCCTTGTCGGTGAGATGATATTGCAGTCTGATCTTTCCGAGTTTTTCGGTAAGAGACACAAACTCAGGATCCTTTCCATAGACATGCTTCATGCAGTTGCCCAATGTGTGGCTTATGTCAAGATGATGGTCAATGCCGGCATCCTTAAAGCCGCCTACGAGATTATGCGCACCGTCGGATATTCCGTATTCAGGAGAACCTCCGGTTTTATCAGAGGCCTTTTCAATGGTCTCCTTGACATAATCCCGTTTGAAGCATTTTCCGATGTGCATACCCAATACAGAGACATCATCATGATTCAGTGGTTTGCCTGTATGTTCGGCAGGAACACCCAGCACTACAAGAAGTTTCTCATTGTTAATCATGATGCTTTCATCAATTATGTGGGCATACTTACGTCCTTGGGGTGCATCCTCCTCATAGACGGATAGTCCAAGCTTGCGAACCCAGTTGGCTACAGAGTTGTAGCATGGAAGCTTTCCCAATGGGTCACCAATAACCTCCTCAAAGATCCTTATTATGGATATGACGGTTCGCAGTCCGCATCCGGTCCTCACATAGATCAGCACGCAAAGCATTATTAGCTGAATAGAGAATCTATGTCCGGGAACAGGCTCGAAAGCAACTTGCGTTGTTCTTCGCTCACGGTTATCGTCGGCACGTCTTTTTTTTTGAGTTCTTTCTTCAAATCTGAGATTTTGGCTTTGTCAGCCTCCTTCTGAGATTTAAGTCTGGCATTCTCTTTACGAAGACGTTTCAGTTCCTCTTCCGGGGTTTCTTTTGGGGTGTCTGAACCTGATTTTCTCATTGCTTTTTAGTTGATTATTAGGCTATAAAGATACTAAAAAAAACAATGAATTATCCAAATTTTCAATGTACTCTTTTGCGCTAAAAATCAATATTTTTAAGCACGTGTTTTTATTAATATTTCAGGTGTTTTGAATGACGTTTTTCGGAACATCAAACTGAACACCCTA
>RIAY01000058.1 GCA_003833075.1 Muribaculaceae bacterium Isolate-036 (Harlan)
AAAATAAACAAGATATAACAGCGGAGAGTTTGATCCTGGCTCAGGATGAACGCTAGCGGCAGGCTTAACACATGCAAGTCGAGGGGCATCGGGAGGGAAGCTTGCTTTCCTTGCCGGCGACCGGCGCACGGGTGAGTAACACGTATGCAACCTGCCCTCTTCAGGGGGACAACCTTCCGAAAGGGAGGCTAATCCCGCGTATATCGGTTTCGGGCATCCGTTATCGAGGAAAGATTCATCGGAAGAGGATGGGCATGCGGCGCATTAGCTAGACGGCGGGGTAACGGCCCACCGTGGCGACGATGCGTAGGGGTTCTGAGAGGAAGGTCCCCCACACTGGTACTGAGACACGGACCAGACTCCTACGGGAGGCAGCAGTGAGGAATATTGGTCAATGGGAGAGATCCTGAACCAGCCAAGCCGCGTGAGGGAAGACGGCCCTATGGGTTGTAAACCTCTTTTGTCGGAGAACAAAACCCGGGACGTGTCCCGGACTGCGTGTATCCGAAGAAAAAGCATCGGCTAACTCCGTGCCAGCAGCCGCGGTAATACGGAGGATGCGAGCGTTATCCGGATTTATTGGGTTTAAAGGGTGCGTAGGCGGTCCGTTAAGTCAGCGGTAAAATTGCGGGGCTCAACCCCGTCGAGCCGTTGAAACTGGCAGACTTGAGTTGGCGAGAAGTACGCGGAATGCGCGGTGTAGCGGTGAAATGCATAGATATCGCGCAGAACTCCGATTGCGAAGGCAGCGTACCGGCGCCAGACTGACGCTGAGGCACGAAAGCGTGGGGATCGAACAGGATTAGATACCCTGGTAGTCCACGCAGTAAACGATGAATGCTGGTTGTCCGGGTCGAATGAGACCTGGGCGGCGAAGCGAAAGCGATAAGCATTCCACCTGGGGAGTACGCCGGCAACGGTGAAACTCAAAGGAATTGACGGGGGCCCGCACAAGCGGAGGAACATGTGGTTTAATTCGATGATACGCGAGGAACCTTACCCGGGCTCAAACGGGAGTGGAATGGACCAGAGACGGTTCAGCCTACGGGCCGCTTCCGAGGTGCTGCATGGTTGTCGTCAGCTCGTGCCGTGAGGTGTCGGCTTAAGTGCCATAACGAGCGCAACCCCCGCCGGCAGTTGCTAACGGGCAATGCCGAGGACTCTGCCGGGACTGCCGCCGCAAGGCGTGAGGAAGGCGGGGATGACGTCAAATCAGCACGGCCCTTACGTCCGGGGCGACACACGTGTTACAATGGGCGGTACAGCGGGAAGCCAGGCGGCGACGCCGAGCGGAACCCGAAAGCCGTTCTCAGTTCGGATCGGAGTCTGCAACCCGACTCCGTGAAGCTGGATTCGCTAGTAATCGCGCATCAGCCATGGCGCGGTGAATACGTTCCCGGGCCTTGTACACACCGCCCGTCAAGCCATGGGAGCCGGGGGTGCTTGAAGTGCGTCGCCGTGAGGCGCGCCCTAGAGCAAAACCGGTGACTGGGGCTAAGTCGTAACAAGGTAGCCGTACCGGAAGGTGCGGCTGGAACACCTCCTTTCTGGAGACCTTTAGCGTCTGAAACGCA
>RIAY01000006.1 GCA_003833075.1 Muribaculaceae bacterium Isolate-036 (Harlan)
GCCATCACCTGCCATCAGTGCGGAGTCAACGTCTTCGACTACTTCTGCGACATCATCGACCGATGTGCCGCATGGCCGCCAAACACCCCGATCGAAAAATACCGCGACCTGCTTCCCGACCGCTGGAGACCCTCACAAAAATAGCCGCCCAAAATCCGGACGGCTATTTTTTTAAGCTATACCTGCTATCGCGGACGGTTGTACGGAAGTCATTGCACAGGCCGATGGTCACATCTTTCATCAGACATCTGCCGTTGCAGAAGTTCTTGAAGTGTTTATAGACGATTTCCCATTTCTGATATTTCTCTTTGGTCTTGCTCTCGAAGTATTCAAGGAAGTCCGCTTGTTTCTTGGTGCGGTCAAGGAAGCCGAACTCCTCATTGATGATAGCCAACTCGCGGGTGGCACGGATGCCACGGGCTTTGAGCATAATCTCCTCGTTGTAGTCAAGCTCGAACTTGTCTTTGGGATTGCCGATGAGATACAGACCGAGAAACTCCCTGCGCGACATCTTCTTGATGTGCGGATTCCAGATGGGTGGGTAGTAGTCGAGATAGAGCGACAGTTTGCCGCTGCGGAGCTTTTCTTTTCGTAGGGTCACTTTGGTGATTGTTGCAGATTCCATATTTCTTTGTTTTAGATTTATAATGTGTAAGGGAAAGAGGTGGTTGACCGGTGAAAGAAATCACCGGATTATAACTCAATCTTGGGGTTGAATAACTCGGCTAACTCTTTGGCGTTCAGTTTGACATACTTGCCACAGCGGAGCTTGGTTATCTTGTATGTTTTGACATAGTGATACAGTTGGTCACGGGTAAGCGAGTATTTTTCCATGGCATCAGCCACCGAAATAAACTCTACATCCTCGGCTGACTTGGCACCCTTGGCCACATCAAAGTGGTATTTGGAGTAATAGACCTTCGGACCCTCCTTGCGCTTCGGAATACCGATTTTCGACACCAGCGAGTAAATCGCCGAGAGGGTCATGCCATACTTGGACTGAATATCCTCCACCGAATACCACTCTGTAATTTCCGGATTCTCCTTTCTCGCCGAGAAAAGCCGGTCGATATGGCTCTTGCTGAAATATGCCTTGCCACGAAGAATGGTCTTAGGCACATTGTTTTCGGCAACCACTTTGTATATCCACGAATCCTTGACTCCGAACTTCTCACGAATTTCTGCGCGAGTATAGAAATCAGAGATTGACTTTGATTTTCTCTCGGTTGATTCCGACGGCTCCGTTTCTTTTGGTGTCAGAAAATCAAACATCGCCTGAATATCGGCTTTGCTGATAAGAGTCTTCCTCCCGATTCTTGTCACCTTGATTTTACCCCGGTTGATGCTGTCATAAATATATGTCCGGCACACACCGAGAAATTGCGCCGTTTCTGTCGGAGTCAAGAAATCCTTATCACGGCTTTTTCGGTCGGGATTACACTGGCTGGTTTCCTGATTGGAAAGAGCCATCTTCTTTTGCCTCATGCGCTCCTTATAGGAATGTTCCGCGCATCGCTTCGAGCAGAAACGTGTAACCGTTGTCTGAGCCATAAAACGGTTGCCACACCACTCGCAGATTCTTTCAATTTTAATGTTGCTACTCATTTCGTTGGTGTTAATTTCGCCTTAGTTTGTTCGTGCGCGTCCGTTGACGTCCGTCTACGTCCGCAAACCTCCACCACCTTGCTGACGCTTGGGGTGAAATGAGTCGCTGTCGTACAAAATCCGTACAAAATAGTGCATAAAAACGCCTAACACTGACAGTTATCAGCATTAGACGTTCTTGTAAGAATTAAGTTTTATCGTTCAGTAACAGTCAATTGCTATCAATGTAAAGCATTGATAATCAACCATTTACTTGCCGATGCAGAATATCGGCAACTGTGCGTAATACCGATGATTTACAGGGAGATACGCGGCTTTGTTACTCGCCGAGTAACAAAATAGTACCAAAATTGCAATAAAAACCCCTCTTCCAACGAAATGTCAGCCGAGGGAAGAGGGGTCTGTATCGGTAATCATCGGCTGCAAAGATACGAAAAAATCCTGACCTCTGAAAGCCACGAATGAAATAAGGCGGCTACCCTCGCGGGCGGTCGCCTCGAACCTTTATAACTAATACCATGAAAAAAACATTAGATAAATCGTCGAATCATAGAGAAGAGCGGTTTGCGGAAATTCCAAATCAGAGAGAGGAGAGCGGCACCGAGGAGCCACCACCATGAATCAATTTGGAATTGCTGCCACTTTGGGATTTTCTTCTCGACGATGACAGGCACCTGCACTTTCTTCTCTCGGTCGATATACACTATACTATCCCGTTTCTCGACAGGCTTCTGAAAAGGTGCGGGTTTGAGCTGCGGCTTATTTTCGAGACGATGGAAGAGGAAGCCGTCGGGCATGATGCGGGCGGTGCTTCTCGCAAAATCTGTTTCGAGGAATGAGGTTGTGTCGCAGGTCAGTCTTTCGGCTGATTGAGCGGGAATCTCAATAAGAACCGTATCGGGAACGAAAACGGTCTCATATCTCGTTTCTACGCGAGTTTCAGAGGTCGCGTCGGTAGTTAGCTGCTTGCACGGCTTACACGCAGGGAGAGCGCAGATAAATGCGCATAGAGCGAAAGGAATCAGTCTCTTCATAAGTTCTCGTATTCTTTTTTTGCATTGAACCCAGGACAGGGCTTGTTAGCAAATTCATTGTGGCCGTGGACGGTCGAATTAGGGTAGCGCCCCTTTACCTCTTTGATGAGCTTGATGAGAGCTGCCTTTTGGGCGGGAGTTCTGGTATCTTTGCCGATGTCCCGCCAGCCCTTAACCGAGCGCGGAGGGCAGCCGCCGACATAGCTTATTCCGATTGAGCGGGTATTATGCCCCTTACAATGCGCTCCCGCGAGGCGTTCATCACGACCTTTGCGAATCTCGCCATTCGGGCCGATGACCCAGTGGTAGCCTATATCAGAGAACCCTCGTGCGAGGTGGCTTGCTTTGATTTGGGCGTTGGTGAAATCTTCGCCCTCAGGAGAGGCGGTGTAGTGAATGATAATCTCATCGACCTTTCGAGAGTTCGAGGCCACCATTCCGAGAGCTGACTTGGTCTTCGGGCCTACGATGCCGTCGGGTGTCAGGCCTCGGCTTTTCTGAAACTCTTTGACGGCTTCCTCGGTGAGCTTGCCGAAGATTCCGTCTGCCATGAGGTTTAGCTTCTTCTGGAGCGCGATTACTTCCGCTCCTCTGCTTCCGAATTTGAGTGTCATTTTAATATCCGTTTTGAGGTTCACGATTAGGGCAGCGTTTGACCTCGCATCTTTTCGTCACGAGTTCGAGTTCTGCCTTGTGTCTTTTCTCTCTCTCCTGAAATAGCTCGTCTTGCGTCTTTCGGAGACGGTCGGTCTGCTCGATAAAACGCAACTCTTTTTCTTTGAGCTGCTGCTGGAGAAATAGGTTCGTCTCTTGTAAGACATGAAATTCCGAAGTATCGGCTTCGGCTTCGGCTATCCGAGACGAGGTTTTGCGGTTCGCGAAATAGTTCACGACCCACTTGATTGTTTCAAATCCCCCGAGAGTTCCGAGGATAGAGGCTGCGATTTCCCATGTCATTCAGCAAAATTTGTGATGTCGGTTTAATTCATCGCAAAGTTAATCAAAATGTGCGTAATAAGCACAATATCTATCTCCATAAATGCGTCGCTATCACCAAAAAAGTGAAATTACCCTCATTCCATGATTCATCATCTCCTGTATATACAGTAAATGAATCAACAGTACGTTTGATAACAGAAGCATACACTCCACATCCATTATCAGTACGTAAACGTTCTCCTGATAATATTACGGTATAATTATCAGCCGAGGAGAAAACGCCCTTAGGAAGTTGGATAGTAACGTATTTATCTCCGTTAATAGGATAGTTCATTGCGAGACCACTACTCGTCGCATAGTCTTGGTCAAATCTTCGGACTTTGGTCATCTTCGGAGTGCCGTCATTAAACTCTACCTTACCCGCATACATGACATGAAGAGGGAAACCCTCTCCCACATTCTTAATACCATATCTAAATCTATTAAGAATGAGCCATCCTTTGAATGTATTACCTTCGCCGATTCCTATCATTTCAACACCTTCATAAGGCTTGATAAGGAGCTGAGATAGCTCTTCTCCATTCTCGTAATATGAGAAACCGCTGGGAGCATTATTACTGATTGTTCCGTCTGCCGTTCTGTTGCCCCAATCTGCATTGATGATAGTTGCACGGAATCCGTTATATTCCGCAGTAAATGGAACGGCAAAGTATGTATATCCCGGCGGTTCGTACCCCGGAATTATCACGCAGTTGTTTTTGTGTAAGCCGAGAGTTGAAACGCTTACTAAACCACTACCACCCAAATCGGTCATTCCATCGACAAAAGGTGTGCGTATAGACCCTTTTAGAAGCACATTTGAGAATGTGCCATTATTTGCGATAATATCTCCTAATTCATTCCATGAGATATTACCTTTTGCGAGGCATCCCGAACCATCTTCTCCGCTGAATTTAATCATCGTCTGACCTTGGGCGTTGTCTATTTGAAACGATGCGTTCCGTAGAGATAGGGCTTTTTCGATTAGATTATTCCAATCGATGTATGTATTGGTGTCTCCTATATGAAAAGCATTATCCGCGAGATGAATAAATGATTTTCCGTCTGCGCAAACAATTCTGTCAGTTGTGATACGGCCTGGTAATATCTCGGTAAAGCCGTGCAGTTCTACGAATGACCTCTCTCCGAGGATTTCAGAATTGAGGATACCAACAAGAAAGTGGTAATATCCACTAACCTCTTCCATTGCGATAGCGTCCTCCGATATGACAAACACGCCTTTTTCAGAACGATTCTCTTTATTGACCTTTGCGTAAAGATAGTATTTCGTAGAGGGATTTTCGAGATATTGAGTCTCAAACTCGGTCATCTGCCAAAATTTATACTCGGCAAGAGAGTGCGAGGGCTTTATTGAATCAATCCCTAAAGTAAGATGTTTAAGCCATCCGCTCGGGCAATGAAGTTTCTTCGAGGAAGAGTCATATGTAATTAAATATCTCTCTTGATTGGGATTGAGAACATTTTTACACAGAATGAATTGGAGACTTTCATCTCCAATCAACATCGCCATCGTCTGAACAGTGATAGGGGCAATCGCACCGCTAAAGTCTCCGACCTTTGAATCCTGAATCATTCCCAGTGTTTCCAGAGCATCGCGGAAGCGGCGTTTGGTAAACTGAATGATACTCTTCTTTGTATCATCAATCACGACCTCGTTATTCTCGATTTCCCGAAGCGTAGAGCTGAATGATGATGCCGAAGCCACGCCGTTTGAGAGTTCGAGCGTCGGGGCATGAGGATTCGTGAGATACTCTTTGATTCCGACGATGCGGATTGCTTCTCCGTCGGGGCAAAACTCTTCATCGGTAAAGAGGATATAAGCCCCAACTTTAAGGTATGAACCGAGTTGAAGCCAGTGCCGTTTCGCCCACAAAGATTGAATCTCGCCTGTAAATGTGAATTTCTGCTCCTCATGCTCATAGAGGTATTTTACGGCTTCTCTGAACATATCCCACTCTGCGCCCTCTTTGGCGGTCGTGGTCGGCTTTGAAGCGTCGTAGGCATTGATATACGCGGCGGGAAGAGCTATCCCGAATACCGCATAAGTATTGCCCTCCTCGGCTTTGAAAGTCTCGTTAGGCATGATGATGCCGTCGATTTCCTGAGGCTTGATTTCAAAACGGCGTTCATCGGGTTTATACTTAAACTCGAACTCTTTGCCCGCGAGCATACCGTCTTGGAAGATTACAGTCATTGTCTCGCCCGCTATTTGAGCGTCGTTGAAGTTGAGATAATTTGCGGCGGTCTTGTCAGTCGGAAGAGTGAGGTCGATGAAGTCGTAGAAATTCTTATCGGTATCGACTGCAATCCACTGAGAGACTTTGCCGATGCGCGAGGGATAGGTTTCAGAGCAATCCAAACTATCTTCCTTGACTGCCTGAGAGATTTTATCCGTGCGCTCGATATAATAGCCGAGAGCATCAGATTTATAGGTTCTCGCTTTCGTAGAATCAAATCCCTCTTCATCTTCAAAGTGAGAGCCGTCGAAGCGGAGCGTCTGACCTTTCGGCAAAAGCAATTCAGCCGCGCCGTAGGTGGAGCGGTCGATATTCCGCTCTCCTCCCTGCACATAGAGGCGTTTAATCGGCTTCTCCTCCGAGGTGGTAGTTCTGCCGAGACCAGGCACGAAGCCGTTGCCCTTTCCGTATGAGAGCGGGAGAGGATTGTCTTTCATATACTCGACCCTGCCGAGGCTGATTGTGTAGTCATCGGAAATCTGATACTCGGTCTCGAAAGTCGAGGCTACGGAAGAGAGAGCCGCGTCGATATAGGTGTGATTAAACTCGATTGTTTTCTCACTCGCCGAGATATAGCTGCCTACTTTCCAAACACCCGCTCCGTCTCGCTCATTGAGGTTGGCTACGATGAGCTGTAAAAACTCTTCGGGCTTGGCGCACAGACTGAATTTCAGACGGCGGTCTGCGAGAGCTTTATTTGCCTCATTGTAAACGATGTTTCGGAGTTTATAATCTCCCATGCCGTCCTCTCGGTCTCCCATTGTTAGATTATATTCGTATTTCCTCTGACCGTTTTTCTTGAAGTTCATTGGCTGGTGGAGAGTATAGGTTTGACCCTGAAACTCGCACCATGCGCCTACGGGAATGTCGATGTATTCGGGCAGTAAGAATTTCAGAATGAGCTGCGGCTTCTCCATGAGGGCGCGATAGCGGTAAGAACTATCGTCCTCATGGATTTTGAGCGTCTTGTCATTGAAATGCAGCGTTACCATACGATTGAGTTTTTAGTCGATGTTTAATGATTCACAGTCCGCGTCAACTTGTGCCTTGATAGCATCTCGCTCGGTGAGGAATGCTTTATAGGCGTTGATAGCTGACTGTGCTTTCTCGCCGGATTTTGTGCCGAAGCATCCGAGCGTGGCGGCGTTGTAGTCGTTGATTAGTTTCTGCTCACGGTTATTAGGCCACATAGCGGCGATGACGGCTTCAAGAATCTTGTTGCTTGACACCGGCGACCATATCGTGACTTCAAAGCACGAGTATTGTTTGCTGCTCTCTTGTGCTGTGACTGTTTCGCCGTCAGAGGTCGAATGTTCGGTGACGGTCTTTTCTTCTTCTTGAATGTCCCAACGGTAGAGATAACTTCCGTTGCCGACAGCCTCCAAGGTTGAAGGCATTTCATCGTAAAATGCACGTTTCATAAAACTGAGGTTTAATTATAGTTTTGAGTAAATGTTTCGAGTTGTACACTTTCGCCCAGCCGAACCAACTGCAAAGACGCTGTTTATATTCGGCGGCCGATATGTCGTTACGCTTGTTCAACCGAGCGGCGGCACGGCAAAAATTCTTCTTTATGCCTTTACGGATTAGCGTCTGATTGTGATAAAAGACAAATCCGACAAAATCCAAACCTCGACCGTGTTTGTCGTTTCGATTCTCCGCTATCGGAAATACTTGTTCGTTGCCTTTAAGCGATAGTTTGAGCGTAGCGAGATATGCTTTAATCTCTTTGAGCAACGCTTGCAATTCTTCCTTGCTTGATGATAGAAATACCATATCATCGGCATATCGGAAGTAATACCTAACGCGCTTGACCTCCTTAATCCAATGGTCGAAGTAAGCGAGCATAAGATTAGCGAAGTACTGACTTAGGTAGTTGCCGATAGGCACACCATCCGTACTGTCGATTATCGTGTCTAAAAGTTTAAGCGTGTCGGCGCACTTGATTCTACGCCGGATTACTTGTTTAAGCACGTCATGGTCGATAGACGGATAGAACTTGCGTACATCAATCTTCAGGCAATAGCGTGTATTCTCTTTGTCGCGTAGAGATTTCTTGACTTTCCGCATCGCGCCATGTATTCCTCGCCCTTTGATGCAACTGTATGTGTCGGTCGTGAATACCGATACCCATATAGGCTCTAACACATTCATAATCGCATGGTGCAAAATGCGGTCGGGATAATACGGAAGTCGGAATATCAAACGCTCTTTCGGCTCGTAGATTGTGAATGTCGAATAAGGCGAATTGACAAACGCCCGATTCTTCAGTTGCTCGTGAAGCGCGATGATGTTGGCTTCACGGTTTTTGTCGTGAAGTCTTACACCATAGGAATTAATCTTGCCGCGCCTTGCCTTTTCATCGGCAAGTTGCAGATTCTCCAACGAGATTATTTTCTCATATAGATTTCCGATTCGCTTCATTAGCTTTGCTTTTCATTATTGGGGCTTTCGGCGGCGTGAATTGCTCCACGCTGCCTACTAACTCCGTTTTGAGGTGAAGTTTTTTGCCAAGTGGCACGGTCATTGCTCCGAGTTTTGAGTAGTTTTTTTTACCAGATTGAAAATCATTGACGGGACCTGACATTCGCATTCGTATTCGAGGGCGTGTTATTCGTATTCGCATACGCAAAACCGGCATTCGCGCTGTTATTCGCATTACCGCTGAAAAGGACACCGCAAGAGCAATCAACCTTATATCGTCACTCGAAGTAATATCGGTTGCCGGTGACTTTCAGCGTCACTCTGCGAGGAAACGCATTGCGCTTCTTAATCTCGTTAAGAACGTACCGAATATCACGCGAGTTGGTGAAGAACTTTCGTGCGTCTTTATCCGGGTCATCAAGATTCATCTTGATTTTCACGAGGACGCGATTCTCGCCAAACTTCGTTTTCATTCCCTCGAAGAAGTCACACACCCAAAAGGTTGTGTTGATTAGATTCTGCTGATTCGTTTCTTTGCAGTTGAACTGCTTGTTTGTTTCGTCAGCCGGGATTTGGAGGAAGTCGAGCGAGCCATCATCGAATCTCTCTTTGTTTTCGATTGTTCCTTGTTTATTTCCCATATTGCGTTGTTGATTATTATGTTACTTGTCGTTTTTCGGGGGCGCGGCGTGCCGTGTTACGCTTTTGGGAAAAAGCAAAGACGGGACCCGACACTCGCAGACGTACTCGAGGGCGCGTTAAGCGTATACGCAAACGCAAAACCGGCAAACGCGCTGCAATTCGCATCACCGCCGAAAAGGACACCGCGCAGATTTTCAGCACTTGGAATGTTAGTATAGTGGTAGTCGCAGAAATACGTTGTCGAGCCTGCGCCGGAGCTTACAGACGGCATGATTTCGCCGTACTCTCCGAAGATTATCTCTTTGACATATCCCTCGTTTCGAGCTTCGTTGCCAACGTGCGAATAGCCGTTGTAGTTGCTGTCGGTGAATTTCTCCGGGTCATCACATACGAACACTTTGCTTAATCCGTCACCGGTCGGAGCGTTGGGACTGATACGGATATTGATGCCGTCAGTCCATTTCCAAATGTGTCCGAAAGGATTTTCTATGCCACGGTAACGAGGCACTGTAAAGGTGTCAATGTAGTCACCGTTTTCGGTGTATAGGTAGTAATCTACGATGCCAGACTTGTTGCCGTGGTGGTCTGTATACCCACATGGAATGAAAGGATAGTTTCCATTGAAAATGCTCCAACTGTTCCAATCCCATGCAGTCACGCCATCGCCCAAACCGCCTTGACGATAGCCCTCCGAAGTTAATTGGGGGTTGTATGCAGCTTGGCTGTTGAGCGTGGCATATTCGATAACGAATAACCAATAAAGCGTCTTTTGAGCTTCATAGGTCATGCAGTTCCATTCCGTGCTTCCGGCTTTACGATTGCGAGCGTAAGCACGGAAGTTTGTGCGACTGATGCCAGTAACCGGGCGACCGAGTGCCGAACGGCATGTGCCATCCCAAGCACTTTGATTTCCGCAGCCTCGGAAGTCGGCAGAATCGTTCACGACTGATGAAAGTTTGTTGCCGGTACGCTGCAATGCCGCTTCGTATGCCGATATATACATTTTCGGAACGTGATGATAGCCGGGCAGAGGGTGTTCTGAGATTTTCACGCGCTGTTTGTTGCCGCTTGTTTCAAACTTGCGGTAGTGGTCGGGGATTTCGACCATTACTTGACCGCGTGAGCCGTCACGAGTAGAGCCGAGCCACGATTCCGGCGGCAGATACTCGACAACTTCGCCGTCATCGTTGAGCAAGCATCCTTTCATGCGGTTGTGAATCGGGAGCGAGCGGTGCAAGTCCGCGTTGCCGATTCGGGTGCAAGCCGGAGATGATACGGTTTTATCACGCTCAATGCCATAGGCGCATTGGCTCTCCAAATAAGGGAGCATAGACGCGAGCGCGGCTTTCTTGCTTTCGCCGTCTTTGTCGATAACGTGAGTTACGAGATTGAACGGATTGGTGCCGTCAACTTCCGGCAAGTCTTGAATGCGTTTGCCGCCCTCAAACGCTGCAAGCATCTGAATAACGACTGCTTCTTGTGCTGATGTTAATGCCATATATAAATATTTAGAGGTTAGTTGAATAGGAAATTACCCGAAGAGAGTAACATTGCGGTATTGCGATTCTTGACAAATGCAAGTCCGGCGCACTTAACTCTTATCGAGATTGTCTTGTATAGCTGTGTGTTGCCGGTCGGTATAACGTGAATCACGCTTACACCCTCGTGATTTATCGTTATTCGACCGTCCGGCGCGACTGACACGGCGTTATTGTCGCCGAGATACATAATGTTCGGCAGCGAATATCCCGGCTGGAGCTTGGCGCGTATGAATATCTCGGCGAGATTTCCGAGTGTCAGCTCTTCCGGGTATTCAACCGTCATGCCGGTAGGAAGCAACCCAAGCGATGTTACTTGTGAAGCTGCGTCAATCAACGCTTGACACAGTTCCGTAGCCGAGATTGTTTCTTCTTTCGCCGTGAGTGCTTCTTCTGCGGCTGTGTTGGCTGCTATTGTCGCCGCTGAAGCTGCTGCGGCTTGCGTGTTAGCGTTTCCGGCGGCTGTGTTGGCTGCATTCGCCATTTGCAACGCTTGTTCCTTTGCTGCGTTGGCGTTTGCCGCCGCCGTGAGTGCTTCTTCTGCGGAAACGACACAAAACCACCATGCCTTATCGGTAACGGCATGATTCGTGTTGCCGTCTTTGATAGACAAATACGCGCCGTTGTTGTGTGAAACGAGGTCTAAACGCTCGTATGTTGTCGCTGTTGAATATGCGCCTTTGGGCGATATTGCGACTTTTCCTAAGTCGATTGATAAATTGCCTGGCATAGATTACTGATATATGAATTTTAAGTGACCTGTTTCCTTGTCGAGAATGAATTGATTTTCGGCGATTTGGTCTTGATAATACATTACGAGGTGCATATTGCTGTCATCAACGATAAATGACGGATAAAGCACACCGCCTTTTGCGAGAATGCCGGTATCAACATACTTTTTGGCTGTTTCATCCCACTTCCACCAATTACCATTTTCGCCCATTTTCGGGGGATTGTCGGCTTGCTCTTTTGCTCGACCGGCTTGTTTGTCAGCTTCTTTAGCTGAATTGTTCGCGGTCGTAGCTGCTTTGTCGGCGTTGTTGATAGCGGTTTCAACGCCCGATTTGAGCGATGCGATAGTGTCAGCGATATATTGCAGCGACACTCGGACGCTTCGGTTAAGAGCGTCAACGCCGATAGTCCACAAGCCGTTGAATGCGGTTGACGGAGTAAGCTCCGATATTTTCTTTCTTATTGCACCCATATCTATTCGTGTAGTTTCAAGTTAATTTCTACATCCTCGCTTCCCGGCTCGGTAATGACTATCTCTCCGTCTTCGGTTGCAAGCACGAAATAATTGCCGAGAGGTCGGCAGTTCGTGAATGTGAGCGTAGTGGTAAATTCGCACCAAACCGAGCCATTGCGCCGAATGTCAAACTTCGTCACGCTGTTGCTCTTATAGTGACATTCGAACTCATCTATCGGGTTGTCGATATATAACTTTCGCGATTCCGGCTTCAATACGACCGCCCAAAAGGAGTACCACCGTTGCCAAAAGTCCGAAATGCTCGGAGCGTGTATCAACAACTTCAGTCCTACATCTTTCGACTTATACATTACCCAGTCATTGTCATACACGACACCCGGCGAGTTTTTGACATTGACGGTAAGATTCGCCCTTACATTCGGAGCTTTCTCTATATTGTCATCGGTGCCGTCAAGCACATAGATTCCAAAGCGAGAAAAATCTATATCGTCAAGTTCATAGCCTTTCTGCTTGAATCCGGCTGGAGCTGTCGCATACGGCTTATGATTCAATATGATGTTGGAATCGTCCAAATCATCTTCATTAATGAAGTCGTTAAGCACGACCGGGGGGAAGTCATCTGCGAAGTTGACCGATATTTTGCCGAGATGAATCAGAGCCGACCGCGAGGGGTTTCCGACAAGTCGCAACTTGTAAGACTTGGAGAGTTCTGCAAAATGGAATGTGTGATATGATTTGTCCGACAGCAATTCAAAAAGATTGTCGCCCATATCAATTTCAGTGATGCAGAACTGAATCGCGAATGTCTTTGTGTCGAGAATCGGACTTGTGAGGTCGGTTTCCTCGCCGTCATACTCATCCCATTCGGTAGATTCCAACTTTTTGAAAGAGGGCATCTGTACGAGTGCCTTGTACCCGTACTGTTCAACGAATACGCCATATTCGGCGTAAGCGTCTTTGCCGTCTATCAAAAGTTTGTTGAACATCATAATACTTTTGCGTTGTCTTGTGTCATTATCGCGACTTGTGATTTTTTGTCATTCTCGATTTTCACCACACTATACCCGGAAGCTATCACAGTAGCTTTCGCGCCACACATAAGGCATACCGTATAGGCTGCGGTTTTCCGGCATTTCACTACGGCTGTGGTATCACCCACCAAAAAGACATTTTGGGTATCGGTGAGCGTGATTTCTCCGAAGTCGATATACACGCCGTATCTTTCGGGATGATACTTTTTGAACTTGCGGAACGTGGCGAGGTCGGGGAAGTTGAATGTCGTGAGAAATTCAATCCCCTGCGGAGAAAAAATAAGCTCAACCATACCCTCGAAAGATTCCTCTCCTGTGAAAATATCGCAGTCGAGGATTCGCTGTGCGAGCCGTAGGTCTCCCTTTGCAGCACATTTGCGGGCGGCTTCCTTTTTAGCCTCCAAATAATTCTTTCGTATGTTTTTAATCAATCTTTCCATTACGGGCGTATCTTGATTCCTTGTTGTTGTATCTCATCAACCGAGTTTTTTATCTTCTTCACTCCGTCCGAGACTTCATCGAGAGTTTCGGCTGATTTGGCGGTATTCTCCTCAATCCCTGCGACCTTATCGAGAATCAGAGAAGAGGTGCGGTTGAGTTCTGCCATACCTTGCGTGAGGGTATAGGTATGACCCTGAATCGTGGTAAGGCGGGCGTTATTCTCATCGACGCTATCCTGAGAGGCGGTTGCGATGCCTTTCTGTGTTCCCTCTCGCTCGGCATCTCCCGTGAAATAATTTTTAAGGCTATCGGACAGAGCTTGATAGATCGCGTTGAACTCTTCTCCGACCTGATTGAGTTCTCCAGCAAATTCATTCATCGAACCGATCACGGCGTCGATGCCTTTGAACGAGCCGTCATTGCCGAACCATTCTTTTTTGTATTTGTCTAAAATGCCTCCGATACGCTCTTCCAAATACTTCTGTACGAGCATCCTTTGCAGAACATCGGCGACAATATCATTGGCCTTTTTGCGCCATGCCTCCATCGCATCCTCTCCCTGCTTGGCCGCTTCGAAGAAAGCATCTCCGAGTTCCGAGGCAAGGTCGGCGGCGGTATAGCCGATGATGTCTTCCAGCATCTCGTTGATGATGGATGCCATCTCTTGGGCGATCTCCTGAATCTGTCGCTGCCACTCCTCGATCTTGCCGTTATCGGTCTTTTTCTTGCTTTGCTCCTCATTGATCTGTTTCTGAATGAGTATCTGCTGCTCTGCAAGGTTTTCGAGCTGCTTGCGGCTTTCGTCGTATCTCTTCCCTCCGAGGGCTTTATCGGCGGTATAGGCTACCTTTGCATACGTATCGGCAATCTTCTCGATGGATTTCTCATATACCTCGCTATCGTAGCGCATCCGGGAGATCATCCGTGTCCATGAGTTGCCGTACTGCTGTGATGTGAGATGCAGACGCAATACCTCCTGCGTGGTTTCGGCGTAGATGTCCCTCAATTTCTGCACGGCATCCCCGACATTATTCTGCAAGCGGACGGTATCGGCATTGTCGAGTTCCCATTGCAGTTGGTCGATGCGGCTTTGCAGGTTCTCGATTTCTTTCTGCTTGGAATCGTCATCGTTGATGAGGTTGGCGATGACCGTAGCGACCTGCAAAACCGCCGAAATAACGGCGAGGATAACCGATGCTTTCTCGATGGTTGATATAGAGGCGGCTCCGGCTGCTGCTGCGGCCGTTGCACCCTGTGCCGTTGATGCAACGGCAGCTTCTACGCCCTCGGCGACGCCTTTGCCGACATCTCCGATGGCATCCATGACAGTCGATGCGGCATCCAATACCGCGTCAATAGTATCGAGGGCCTTGCCGATACCATTTGCGACATCATCGGAGAATATCGCCGCGAGGTTCTGCGCTTGGCCGCCGATCCCGGAAATCACGCCTCCGACAGCCCGCAGTTGCGTTGTGAAATTCTTGTAGGAAACGGTGATATTATTACGTGCGGATAATGCCCGCTGTTCAGCCCGCGAGTTGCGCTCCGTCGCTTCGGCAACGCGGAATTTCGCCAATTTCAGGTTTTCTTCGGCTTCGCGGTACTTATCGCTGTCCTCCGTGAGAGTACCCAAATCAATCTGCTCGCGGAGGGCCTGCTCGACGGCGAGAGCTTCGTTGTATTCCCGCTGCGCGGTCGTGATCCCATCCTGCGCGTCGTGCCATGCCTGCAATGCGGCGACGAACTCCGTTTTGGCGTTGCCTATGTCCTTGATCGACTTGTGCAGGGCGACAAAGGGGTTTCGAGAGGCGATTCCCTCCTCCATCTTGGTAATCGCTTCTTGATAGTCCTTGATCTCGGTTGCGCCCATCGAATCCTTGTTCGAGGCGAAATAAGCCTTGATCTTGTCGAGGTTGTATTGCAAGGTCGATAACGACTGTTTTCCGAGGTCGCCGAATACGCTCTCCCAGTTGATCGACTTTTTGAAATCCGCAGATTCCAATGCGGCAAACTCGGCGTTCATCTGCTTAATCGCGTTGTGCAGGTATTCGGTCGGCATAGTGGATAGTTTCTTCGCCCACTCCCGATTGAGTTTCTCGATCCTCTGCTCGACCGTGCCGTATTCCTGAACCCATTGGTCGTAATACTTTTGGCGCATCTCGGTTGCCTGACGCTCTGCAAACTCGACTTCGGCGACATATCGACTGAGCCATGCTTTGGCGGGGTCATCGTCTTGCAACCTATCGCGGAGCTGCTTTGCTAAATCGATATTATCGACAATCTGCGAGAGGTCGGTGCCGTGGAGGAACTCTTTCATGTAATCCTCAATCGACATCTTACCCGCATCGGAGGCTTCCCACTTATCTTCGGTAGCTCCTTGTTTTGTCATGTAAATATCGTGAAGCATCTGCTTCTTTAATTCAGCCTGTTCTCGGAGAGTTCTCTTCCATTCGTCGATGCGCTGCTCACTGCTGATACGAATCTGCATCAGCTCACGACCCAGCCCCTCGGCTTGCATCTGAATTTCATAATCAGTAACCGTGGCGTTAGCCTCACGAATGAAAGACTTGACCTGTGCGACATAATCTTCCAGAGCCTTGCGCTGCTCGCGGGCGGCTGCATTGGCATCGAAAGTTGGAGCGGAGCTACCACCGCCGCCGCCTCCTTTGCCTTTAGGGGTAGTCGTTGGAGTGAGGTCAAAGTTGAGATTTAGTCCTCCCTCTTGACGGATACTATTGGCTTGGGCGATTGCGTTCTCATATTCTTGGCGGTATCTCTCGACCTCCGCTTCTGCTGCCCTGCGAGCTTCATCATCAGCTTTTTGGTCGCCGTATTTGGTATTATACCAGTGATGATACTTGCCTGACTTGATTGATTCCCGAACCTCGAGGAGATGAATATTCGCCTCGACATATTTGTTGAGATATGCCTGAGCGACCGCTTCCTGTTCGAGGGCGCGACAATAAGCCTCGCCCTTTGATGCGAGAGTATCTTTCCACTCGGCGAGGGTCTTGTGCATACCCATCTGTGCGCCGTATTCGGAATTGAGCTTTTCGACGAGAGCCTTTTCCTCGGCGGCGGTGCCGTTGAAATTATCAATACGGCGGGTATAGTCATCGATGCCGACCTTTGCCTTGATATACGCCTCACGGCTATCTTTGAGCAATTCATTCTTCTCCTTGACCTGCTCCTCCATTTTATTGGATTCGCTGACAAAGTGAGAGATTACGCCGATTAAGACACCGATTGCGGCGGCTATCCAACCGAATACAGGAATCGAGGCAATCGCGGCACCGACCATTCGGAAAGCACCTGCGAGGCCGATATTGGCGGTTGCTCCCGCTCCCGCTGCCACGGCGTTAGCACCAGTCGCTACGGTATCGACTCCCTCTGCGACGGCGGCTTCTCCTGATGCTGCTGCTTTAGTCTGTTTGGCTACGGCGGCGGCTTCGGTAGCGGTCGCATCGGCAGTCTCGGCAACTGCATCACCAGTTGCGGCGGCAATATGAGCCTCCGTCGCGGCGGTCTCGGTCGCCTGTGCGCCAGCTCCGACCACGAGGAGTTTATTCCACCATGTTTTGAGACTATTGAGGGTTACGAGAGAAAAGGCACTATCCTTATTGAGGGTCTGCTGAACTTGCTGCAATCCCATAGTGATAGACATAAGGGATTGAACTTTGAGCATAATTTTCTGCAAGTCCTCATTCTCCGCGCCGAAGAGAGCGACCGCGCCCTGTGCGGCGGTGAATCCTCCGACGAGACCATTCAGACCCGAAAGCACACCCGCAAACTGATTCTCGTCGTTGGCGAATACGCTACCTGCTGACTGAATATCGCCTTGAATATCTTTGAGGCGACCTATCTCTTCAATAATTTCACGATAGCGGCCAGTCGATTTATCTAACTCCTGACCCTGTTCCTGTGCTGCATCTCGAAGAGCGGCGGCTTCCATAGTAAGCTCGCGGATTCGAGTGCGGAGGTTCATCGTAGAGTTAGCGGCTTTTTCGTTAGCTTGCGCATTGGCGAGAATCTTCTTCTCGACCTTGCCTAACTCGGTCTCTTGACTCTGCGCTTGGGCGATTGCTTCCTTGCGGGCTTCGATAAGCTGTTTGAGCGCATCTTTCTGCTGAACTGCCTCCTTGTACTTCTCTTGCATCGACGGCACATTTCGGTACATGTCGGCAGCTTTCGCGGCTTCTTTATACTTTACGGAGAGTTCATTCAACCCCTCCTGATTGAGACGAATGACGCGGGCGACCTCGGCATACATTTCGCCGATATAGTTTCCCGCTTCCTCGACGGAAGAGAAATTTGCGGTGAAATCGATATTTGTAACCGTAGGTATATTGGCGAAAGCCTCCTGTATGGACGCTCCCGCCGTCGAAGCTCTCTCTCCTAATTGAGTGAGGCTTAATTCTATCTGCTGTGCGCCCTCTTCGATGCCTGAGGTATCAACCCCAGTGCCTATCATTAATGCGCCGCTTACTTCGGTACTCATATTCTCACTACCTCCTCGTCTTCGGTGAAATCTTTGAAATTATCAGGGTTGCAAGCATCTTTACTGTCATCGTACAGAGGCGCGTCTGAATCGCTCTTATCGTAAGGCATCGGCATTGCTCTGCTGAACATCATCGCGTTCAAATAGCTTATATCATAGAGCGCGGCATGAGCCGAGATTCCGAATAGTTTTGCGATTCCGAGGACGGTAGCCCAGATACTATCATTTAGTCCACCACTTCCTTTGTCGGTTTTAGAAGATTTGCCTCTGACAGGGAAGTGGTAATGAGAAAAAAATCTCCCACTTCGAGTTGATTCAGCCTCCCGATTATCGTTTTGAGCAAGAGAGAGGGGCTTACATAGAGAAGAATCTTCTCGGCAAGTTCAGTCTTTCGGTCAACGATTCGGATAATGCTCTTTTTACGACGAATTAAGCCGAATAGACTGCGTTTCTCTACCTCTTCGACTACTTCTTCATTCAGACCTTTTGCGCCGAGAATAAGCACGGCAGCAAGCTCTCCGAGAGGCTTGAAATAGCGGGCATGTTGAAGCACCGAGTAAGTTATATCTTTCGAGGGTATGCTTCCTTTGTCGATAATCGGGAGAGTGCTGATAATCTCGGAGGCGAGAATGAGCGTTGCGATTGAGGGCGCACCGATTTTGAATACCGTGCCGTCAATCTCTATCTCTCCGAGATTCTTTTCCAAAATCGCGGACGCTACCTTCTGTTCGATTGTCTGATTCATGTCTTTTGAATATTGATAGAGGCGAGAGCGGGGGTCGAACCCGCAACCTTTGGCAAATGAAACCAACGAGCTACCATTGCTCTATCTCGCTAAAATGGTGGTCTCTCCTACCGACCACAAGGGGTGTCTTTCCACTCGTCAGCTTATGGCAGAGCGTTACGCTGCATCGGTCCAGTCGGCGGCTTTCACGCGGAACTTCTTGTAGAGTTCGCCATCCTCGCAAGCAAGGATTTTGAAAGTTACATCTACATAAGAACCCTCTTCCTCGGAAGAGCCAGGACGGAACGAAACATGGCAGCGGCGGGCTTTGAGGCCGATTGAGCCGATATTCTTCGGGGTCAGCTTCACGGAGTAGTCGCCGCTTACGATATTGGTCTTGACCGTCAGCTCGTCGCCGTCGGTTGATACGACGGCACCTGTGAGCTTGGCTTCGGTCTCGAAATCCATCTCTTTGATGCGGGTTGTGAGGGTGACAATAGGCTCGCCCTCTTCGGTCGCCACGACTATACCGCCAGTAGCTTTTGCTTCGAGCGATTCACCGTCTTCTGTGGCGAGGGTCGTTGATTTGTCGTTGATGATGCCGAGGTTGAAGAGAGTAGTGGCAAAGGCATCGTTAGCCCCTGTCTCTCCCAGTTCAATCTTGCACTTACTCCACGACATGATGATTTTTTTCATACTCGGTGGGGATTAAAATGTTGAACGTTGAAATTTAATTCTCGAATAGATGAAATGCTGCTCTATCTCGTCATTATACACGGTCGATGGGGAGCCGTCGCTTTCAAGCAAATACTCGCCGTCTCCCGCGCTTTCGATGAAAGACAATATAAGTTCCTCTAACTCTCCGATACGGCTCTTATTCGGCGAGTATTTGCCGTCAGAGCCAAAAGGAATGTCGGGAACATAGAGATTGAGAATGACTACGCCTGTCTGAATCTGACCGTCAAGCCCTGCAAGGAACTTGATAACCAAATCCTCGGTCTTTGCATCGGCGGGGCGCATCTCGGAGCGGTAAACCTTTCCTTCGATAGCCTTGCCGAGGTCGCTATTCTCTACGAAAGAATAGAAGTCTCTCTCAATCTGAATTTCTGTCTTTATCATGCGACGATACCTTTGAGAAGTTGCTTGAATAGTTTATCGGCGACCAGTTCTGCGGAGGTCAAGACATCTTTGTGCTTCACGGATTCTACATAGGCAGCGTAATTCATTCCCGCGCAGAGAATCAGAACCACACCCCACGGAAATTTCGATTGCAGTTTGGTGATAAGTGCCTGACCTGTGGCAGACCCTTTCGTGCCGTCATCTATACGACCCGCTACTGCTTTGAAATCGCTTTGCTTGTGAACCTTTCCGTCAACGAGGATAGCATACCCAATCGAAGAGCGGAGGTTGCCTGTAATATCGTGAAAAGAGCCATCTTCCCATGTCTTTGAGCGGGCTATCTTGATAGCTTCCTCACCGATTTGCTCGAATCGGAATACGAGGAAATCAACGAGCTGCTTCATCTCCATTTTTAGTCCGTCATGGATTTTTCTCATGTCGAACTTCGAGACGATGACGCTCTTATACTTACTGTGATGAGTGACTATCTTCTTTGCCATTGCTCAAACCATGAACTGTGTTCTGCCGACCATAGGAAGAGGAGTAACGGTCAAAACACGGTATTCTCCGAGAGATTCGCCGTATCTTTCGAGCTTGACCCTTTTGGGTGATTCTTCGGGGTCGCCCTCAATCAAGACGGTAAACGAGGCTTGGCGAAATTCGCCGTCCTCATACTTCCCTTTGCGAGTATCATTGTTGGTGGTGATTGCGCACTCTACGGCTTCGCTCCATTCCTCTTTCGAGGGGATAGGCTCGCCGTTAGCATCAAGACCGCCGCCGCTGATTTTCGCATACCATATTTTGCCGTTGCTTCTCATTCTTACCAGAGATTAGAGCCTCCTTCAAGAATCCGAAAGAAAGCGGATAATTCCTCCTCCGCGTCAAGTCCATAGACATTGCACCACACGGAAAGGCTCTGCTTGATTGCTTCCTCACTCCTGACCGAGAGTGAGATTCCTCCCTCGGAGCGGCTGCTTTCGACATAGCCTTTCACCAGCCGAGCGGCAACCCGAAAGATAACAGGGTCTTTCGGAGTTGCCTCGGCGGTCGCGTCCACTCCCTCGTTAAAAAGAGCGAACTCGATAGTGGATTTATCAGGATAGAATGTGTTCGCGATAGCGTTACACAATCTGCTGACGGCGGCGAGATTATTCACTTACTCTTGGGTTTTGAGGGTATAGATACCGTTCATTTCGGTGATGACAGGGAGCGCGAAGCATTCAGCCTTGGTGAACTCGACACCGTCCGAACCCATAGTCTCGCCCACGCCCCATTGCGAGACGCGGATGCGTCCGTAATTGGAGTAGGAGACACCAGCTTCGGGTTTTAGCTCGTTGTTCGCCCATGCGTTCTTCACGAGACCAAGTTTACCACCAGGAATGAATACCATGTTTTTCTCATTCCACGGCGTATAGGTCATTTTCTGAGTGCCATTGAGAATCTGAACCTGTCTGCGGATAGGCTCGAAAATCGGGAAGTTATTCTCCTGCATGTACTCGTTGATGTCTTTGAGCTGCACGATGCGAGAGGATTTGTCGCTACCGTGAACCATAAGCTTCATCTTCTTGGAGCGGCACATATAGGAGATGCGCGAGGGGGCGCACAGAATACGGTCGAATACCGTTTTGTCGGCGGCGGCGTCGAGGATAGCCTGCACATCCTCCATACAGTCCACTGTATCGAGATTGGCGGCAGTCCACGCGGTCTGCGAGGTAGCGATATTTTCGGACGGCTGATTGAAGTCGATGAGACCGCGAACACCGCCCTCGGGGTTGATTGTAGTATCGAGTTCCACCTTGCCCTCGTTGGAAAGAGGACGGAGGAATAGAATGTCGATTTTGGCGAGAACCGCCTTTACGACCGTCTCGACATTGCCCCACATGAGCTTGGTGAGCTGCTCCGTCTTGGCTTTGTCGGGCAGATGCTTGGAATCGAGAATCTGGAGAACCTTGCGGTAGTCCTGAATCGACATAGGGAGCGTGAGGGCGTGGCGCAGAATACGCTCTTTCATCGTTTCGAGACCTTCCGAGCCGATGATTGACTCTTTCGAGTTATCGCCGATTGTCGGAGCGGCCACGGTGATATTATACTTGCCCAGAATTTCCTCGAAGTCAAGACCTACGGTCGGGAGGTCCCAGTCAAGGAAACGCTCGAAGATGACATTGTCGAAGAGCTTTTTGTGAAGCTCGGAGACCGCATCGAAGCGAATCTGAATATTGCGGGTCAGTTCGCCGAAGATTGAAGAATAAAATAATTCGGGAGGCATGACTTTACTGTGTTATGAACATGATGTTCGGGTTAGCTTTGAGGAAGTTGCCTGCGAGCCATTCTGCGGGCAGCGGGTATGGCACATTCTTGTAAAGAATCACCACATCGTAAGCTGCGTCGAGGGTCGGGAGACCTTTCCCAGTAAATTCATAGTCGGCAGATTCGACCATGTTAGGGACATGGAGCGGTTCTGCTTTCTTGGCATTGTCGCCAGTGGTCGCCTCGGTGCTTTCCATGAGGATGTTGTCTTTGGCGAGACCTGTGTAAGCTGCCGAGAGGGTAATCTCGTCGTAGGCGGGATTAGTGCGGTCGATTGCAGAGATTGTCGGAGACAGAGCGCAGTCGCCGCTCTTGGTGAGACAGTCGCCGACGGCGAAATAATGACCTTTCGCCACACGAGGTTTGGTCGTTGTGCCTCCGTCGAGAACGAGGGCAGATTTGCAGACCGCAGCGGTGCGAGCCTCGAAATCGACGAAGAGAGGTGTTGCACGGCGAACTACGGTGCCGAGAGGGAAATCCTCTGTCGGCTTGAAACCACCAGGCAGAACCTTTGCCTCGCCGCGCCAAAACTCGGGAGAGCGACCGCTGATTTTCTCTTTCTTGAAATCAATAGCCATTTCGGGTTGATGTTAGAGGTTGAACATTGGAGCTATTAAGCGTCAGGCAGACCCTTAGCCCATGACTGAGCGTCGGCTTTCATCTGTTCTGTGGTCGTGCCTGTCTCATACGACTGCTCCTTTGGCATGAGGTTGTGATTAACCAAATCCTGACGGAGGTCTGCGAGTTCTTTGTCAACATCGGCATCATCGGCAAGCGTGATGCGTTTGAGCAAATAATCGGGGATTCCCAGTTTTTTGGCTTTTGCGGCGATTTCGCTCTCACGAGTGGCTTTTGCCTTCTCCTCTTTGAGCGTCTTATTCTCTGCTTCGAGAGAAGTCATACGCTCTTGGAAAGGCTTGAACCAGTCGGGAACGGCTGCACCGCCCTTGTTCTCACCCTCGCCGTCGCCCTCTTCTTCGGATTGCTCGGTCGATTGTGGCTTGCGGGTCTTGCGCGTGATTTCGCCCTGCATCATGCGAGCATATCGGACTTGCGTATTGACCCTTTCCTGAATCTCCTCGTCGGAGGCATCTTCTTCCAGACCCTCGCAACCTATATCAACTAAGTTGTCGATTGCCTTAGGAGTCAGACCGAAGTCTACTGTGGCTTCTTTGAGGAGCTTCCTAAATTGCTTTTTCATTGCGGGTATATGATATTGGTTATGTGATTGCGCTTATTGAGCGCAAAGATAATAAAAGATTCTGAAATCCGTGCTTATTGAGCATAAAATTTTTCATCTCTAACGCGGTGAATACCATAGCGTTTCAGCGATTCAGTAATATTTAGTAAGACTTGGTAAGCATTTTTACCGCTTGAAAGGTTGCCTATATCGAATATAGTCTATAATTTTGCATCATCAAACAGGGCTTAATAAGCACGATTGATAAACTAAGTTGAATAATCAAAAAATAAGAGATATGAACATCCACGAATTTGAATCGCTCACGAAAATGGAAGTTTCCGATAAGGAATACGCCGCCATCGAACAAATCTATCTCAACGCAGGAGAGCTTGATAAAGAATCTTTCTGCAAGGGGTGGAAGCAAGCAAAAGACGCAAGCCGCGAGGTCATGCAAGCCCTCAGCGATAATGTTGACGGCAAGCGCATCCACATCTCCCGCCTCGATAAAAAGATTGAAGCTCTTGAATACGAACTCGACCATGAGAGAGATATAAAAGAGTTTCGCGTTCACGAGCTGGAGGACGCTATGAAGCGCGTCTCTGAACTTGAAGCCGAGCGCGACCGCCTCTCTTCCGATAAGATTAAACTCGCCCTTGCTCTCCGACAAAGAGGCTTGGGCTTATCTGCGAGGATTCACAGATGTTCGCACGACCGACCAAATTCTCTAACGCTGTGAGAATCACAATGGTCTGAGTATCAGTAAGATTTATTACCATTTCGGTAAGACTTTTTACCCAAATAATTAGTCCCTATACTCGGTATAGTCCGTAATTTTGCAGCATAAGAAATTCAAATGACAATCAGAAATGAAATCAGCAATCAAAACAATCACGGTCAACGGTCAGGAGTTTCAAGTATTCTCCGACTTCATCAAGAGAGGAACTTTCGCAGAAACTCTCGACGGCGAGATTAAAGCTCTATCTCTCGGAGGGTATATCTCCGCTCCCGCTACAATCAAAAAGGCTATCAAGAGAGTATTCTTCGGCCTCTTCTAAATTAGAATCAGTAATCATCAAAAAATAAGAAACATGGAAACTACATTAAAGAACAAATTCCTCTCGTTTGACACCGCAAAGGTGCAGACCCTCACCCTCGAACAACTGGAGCGCACCCAGCTCGAAAAAGATGTCTACGGCAACCCGCTCCGTGGAATCTACCACTTCGCTCTCATCAACGAGATAATCAAGCTCTGCAACGAGGCTCAGTACAACGTTGAGGTTTACGACCTCTTCGCCGCTCAGAACAAAGAGCGTCAGACCCCAGGCGTGGTAATCATTCCCGAAATCGAAGCCCGCTACGGCGAGCGAGCTGTGGAAGCTCATCTCCTCCGTCGAGTATTCGCCAACATTCGTCTGACCGACTTCGACGATGAGGAGAATACAACCAACCTCGCAGTCGCCTTTCATCAGAAAGGAATACAGGTCGGATTCGGCAACATGGTAAAGATATGCCATAACCAGTGCCTCCTCTCTCCGACGCAGTACATCGCCACCTACGGCGAGAAGGGCGGTGGCCGTCGCTCTCAGGAGGAACAAATCTCGATTCCGCAGGTCCTCGACGCGGTGAAATCGTGGCTCTTCGATGCTCGCCACATCATCATCACGGAGCGTGAGAAAATCGCCCGCATGAAAGAAATCGATGTCGATGCCGACACGATGTTCCGTCTCATCGGTCTGCTGACCGCAATCCGCGTCAAGTGCGATACGCACATCACCGAAATCAAAGAGGCGAGAACCTATCCTCTGAATCAGGCACAAATCTCCCGCTTCACGGAAGACATGATGGTGCGTTACCACAACAATCAGCGCATCACCGCGTGGGACCTCTACAACGGAGCGACCGACCTCTACAAGGCTACGAGCATGGATATTCCCGCTCTGCTTCCCCAGAACCGAGCAATGGTATCTTTCCTCGACGAGCAATTCAACCTCTAAATACCTCATAGGAGCGCGGGAAACGCAGCTCTCCCGCGCTCCGATTTCAAATCAATAGAAATTATCAACCTCGCGTCTCAATCGCGAAAATATGCAAGAATATGAGCGAACTTAATAGTACCAAAAGAACCGACATCTACACCATAGACCCCCGCAATGTCGTAATCGTCGAGAACTTCAATGTCCGCAAGGAATTTGCTCTCGATGAACTCAAAGAGCAAATCAAGCTTCAGGGCGTTCTCAATCCTATCACTGTCGTGCCGTTCAAAGATGAGGACGGCAACGAGAAATACCGTCTCGTGGACGGAGAGAGACGAGTGAGGGCAACCCTCGCCGCAATCGAAGAGGGCGCAGAGATAGCCCGAATCAAAGCAATCTTCCTCCCTCGCAATACCAAAGAGGAAGACCTGCTCATCGAACAGATGATGCGCAACGAGGGAAAGAATTTCACGGAATATGAGCAAGCCCTGATGTTCCAGCGATTCAGAGATAAGTTCGGCTATTCGCAGAGTGAGATAGCCGCGAAATTCGGCAAGTCTGCAACATTCATCGGTCGCTGTCTCTCTCTTCTCGAACTCGCTCCTGAGATTCAGGAGAAAATCGAGAACGGCGAAATCAGCACTGGTGCAGTCCGTCAGATAGTCGGCACCAACAAGGAAGATGAAGCGGCGCAGATAGAAGCCGTAGAGACGGCGATTGCAGATGCGAAGAGCAAAGGTAAGTCCACCGCCACAGCAAAGAATGTGAGCGGCGAAACAAAGGCTCTCCGTAGCCTCAAAAAGGTGGTCGATTCCCTGCTTCTCCTCTTCTCGACCGCCGACCAAATGGAGAAGCCGATTCGGGAGGTCAATGCCTACGAACTCATCTCGGCTCTCCAAACATCTACCTCTCTCGAAGAGGCTATTACTAAACTTAGTTCAGAGAAGTAATCATGTTCACCTACGAAATCACAGTCAAGGAGCGCAACGGTCATATTCTGCACCCCTCATACTCTTCTCCCAACGAGGTCTCCCGCTCTTTCCTTATCGACTTCTTCGGGCTGAATGAACCCGATGTCGAGAGCTATTCAATCAAAAAAGTAGAACCATCAAGTAACAAGAACCATGAGTAAGAAATATCCCGAAACAATGGAAGCTGCCCGCCAGTGGGTAGCCGAGGGCAAGCCCTGCACATTCACATACGGTCTCGCATATCGCGGCGCGGGGCAAGAGAGAATCACGAAAGAGGAAGCCGAAGAGAAACTCAAACATCATTCATTCGGCATCGGCTTCTACACGATTTTCTGGAGGCAGTTTGAGGGCGAAGATGTTCTCAACTTCACCGAATACGGAGAGAATGACCTGTACTAATTCTCAATCACAATGGCAGACATCAAGACAATCAAGACAATCAAGACCAGTCGCGGGGAGCTTCGCTATTACCGCGACTGGGAAGAGACAGAGGGGAGCATCGTCATGCTCAACCCTCAGACGATAGAGAGATACAAGGCTATCAAAGAGATTCACCCCGACGCTGATTCAATCGGTGTATTCTTCGCGTTCTCTCAAAAGCAATTCGATGAGAACCGCCAAAAGTTAATCGACCTCGGCACTCTCGCTCCTGATGCTCAAATCAAGTATCACCCTCACATCAGCGGTCTGTATGGCACGGACGAGAGTATCGGCAAGTATCTCGCCACCTACGATGAGAGAGCTAAACAGATTCCCAAAGAGTGCGACCCGCAAGAGGTCTATTTCTACGAGTGGAATAATCACGAGACCATGTATTCGTGGGACGGCGACTATGAGGCTATCAAGATAATTCTCGAATACTTCGGCATGGAAGCCGCAATGTCGATTACCCGTATCGATGCCTGCGACCTCAATAAACTTATCGAGAGAGACCACCCCTATATCTTTCGTCCTCAATCAGAGCCTACGGTATAGATTCAGATACGGCGATTTCCCTGCGTTGTTTCGCATAATGAGTATAATCCATATTTCTGCGAGAATATCGCGGGAAATCGCTCGAAAATTCGTAATTTTGCCGTATGAAAGAGAAAGTAGTTCATCTCCATTTCAAAGAGCCTGTGGAGGGGTCGGCTGACCTATATTTCGGCTCTTTCAAAGCAATCTACGACCTCTATCCGAGCGAGACAATCGGGATAACATATAAAGCTCTCGTGAACGCTATTCATGGTCGAGATTGTTATGAGAATAAGAAAGTGAAAATTCGCGTTTCTGAATATATTCGGAAACCTAAAACCAAAGCAAAAGATAAACCATGTTAGGTGCCATAATTGGGGATATTGTAGGCTCTCGATTTGAGTTTAATAATACCCAAAACCGTAAATTTCAGCTCTTTCACAAGGATTGCAGCTTTACAGATGATACAATCTGCACGGTGGCCGTAGCCGATGCGATTCTGCGAGGTTCTGATTTTGGAGAGACAATCAGAGAATGGTGTCTGCGCTACCCAAACCCTATGGGTGCTTACGGAGGCTCATTTAATGCGTGGCTTCATTCCTCGAATCCACAACCTTATAATTCGTGGGGCAACGGAGCTGCAATGCGCGTCTCTCCTTGTGGGTGGGCGTTTAAAGATGAAGCCCAAACCCTCCGCGCTGCTCTCGCATCGGCAGCTCCTACTCACAATCATATTGAGGGCCTTATCGGAGCCTCTACCGTGGCGCGAGCTATCTTCAAATTACGCACAATGTCGTATCCCTCATTCTGCGACGGAGAAATATACGATTTTGTTGAATCGACTTATGGAGAGAACTGGTCTAAGGATGTGCCTGCTCGTGGGGTTTTCGATGAGACCTGTCGGGGATGCGTTCCTCTCGCTTTCTTCATTTGTCATCAGTCTAACTCTTTTGAAGATGCAATCCGTAATGCGGTATGGCACGGAGGAGATTCTGATACCCTTGCTGCAATAGTCGGCTCACTTGCCGAAGCTCGTTGGGGTATTCCTGAGAGTATGCAAGTCAAAGCTCTCGAATATCTTCCCGAAGAGATGAAGCCTGTAATCTTCAACTTTTACGATACATATATCAGATGAAAGACCAAAGTATTCTCCAATTCTGCCGTTATTACCATGGCGAAAACATACCACCTACGAAAGATAAATCCTTTTGGGGATATGAGCAAAAGTGGGTCGAACTGACAAAGCTTGCCTCGAAAGATAATCAGCAAGGACGAAATGCTAACTCGATGTTAGATGAATACCTCGACGATTATCTCCGAGACGGACTTGGGAGATTCAGAGAGCAAGATGATACGCCTGTTTTTCTGAAAGCTCTCTTATATAGTCGTTTCAAGCATTTTGGAGGCGATGCCGATGCGTTCAAAGATTGGTATAAGCATGAGTATTATAAAGAAAGTTAGAACGGCGTAGGCGTTGGCTGCTCAATAACTTCCATATCGATGAACCAGCGATAGCGACCGTTATTATACTCATAATAGGCTTTTGTAACTCGAAGTTTTGTTCCTCTCTGGAGTATTACTTCGAGTTCCATTGCGCTTCCATATTTATGCCGACCGCTGCTGCCGTCCCAGTCATAATCATTCCTTCCGAAAGCTGAATACGGCTCTGTATATATACCTTTCGTTCCGCGAGGGCAGTAGATATTATAGCATACAGAGGTAGTTACATCATTTGGTCCATCACCGACAAAGCCATATCCTTTACCATGAGCGGTTGACATGAACGGCTTCTGAATACCAGTAATGCCAATTAACTTTGAGGCATCATATAATTTAGCTTCCGCTTCTTTCAGCTCTTTCTCTGCTTCTGTTAATCTCTTTTTCTTCTGTGCATATCCTTTCGGCTTGGTAGATGAGTGATAAGAAAGCCAGTTTTTGAGGTCTCTGATTTCAATATTCAAGTCCTCACATTGACTTCGATATGTTGAGTCGATACATGAATCAAGACTAATTCCGAACTGACCTTTGAACTCTCCAGCCGAAGCTCCGCGATTCAACCATAGGTCGCGAGTAAACGGCGTTGACCCCTCAATCATATCAGTCAGCGTATTTATATCTGCTTTACTATCTCTCACCTCTCCATGTATGCCGTGTTTCGTTGAGTAATATGTTGTGTAGCACGGCTCATTGATATACGATGAACCGCTCGTATAGTTATAGGCAACCTCTTTCTCATTTTTAGACCACCGCGCCCAGTCGGCTTCCGCAAATGGTCTGAAATAGTCATCGCCATCGTCAGGGTCTTGCGCCCAGAGAGCCGCATCTTTTCGCTTCTTGGAATAAGCGTCAGCCGAATTATCAAGGGTAGTAGTTCCTTTCTTTTCGGCTTTCTTCTTATCTCGACGCGCCTGTTCTTTGAGCCTCTTCTGATACTCATTGAATACGAGGGTATATTTGCCCGAAATGGATGCGATGCTTTCCTTTGCTGATATTGCAGATTTGACAGACGCGAGGAGGGTGGCGACATTGAGAGATTTCGGATGAGCTGCCGACCACGTTTCGATGATGCCGAGGTCTGCCTTGATTTTCTGAACTGCAATCTCGTATCTGACCTCTTCGAGTTTTCTCTTGTATGCCGCCTGCGCGACTTTCCATGTAGGATAAATCTTGTGAGGTTTCAGGAAAGTAGAATCGGCAACATACTTAATTTCCTTATTGAGGGCTGCTTCCTGGTCTTTGAGCGGGAGAGATGATATTCGGGCGAGGGTCGATTCAACAGCACCGTGGCATGATTCAAGCTCTGCCATAGTGAATGACTGGTGCCACTGATGCGCATCGGGAATAATATCGGAAATTGCGCTCTCTCTGCGTTTCATTTCGAGGATAGACTTTCCTAATGCTCTCGTAGCTTCGTTGATTTTAGCCGCGTTTCCTGATGCGAGAGCCGCCTTTAACTCATCGGTAACTACCTCGCCATAATCGGCGGCGACCTTTGAGACATTTTGAGCCGTCGCTTTCAGGACTTTCTGCTTGGCAGACATAGCGAGAGCGAGGAGGCGCGTCTGCTCTCTGATTTCAGCCGAGTTCCCTTTCTTCACAGCTTCGGTCAGGCCCTCAATCGAGATGCCGAGAGAGGTGAAGCCGCGACGGTCAGCCGTAGCCAGTACATTGTTGGCGGTGGTAGTGATTTGAGCCTCCCGCTTCTTCTCGGCAGCGATACGTTCCTGTCTTGCGGCGGCGCGAGCTTTGATGTCGGCAATCTCATCGGGAGTGCGGGCAGCATGACGCTCGGCAGCAATCTCCTGTGGCGTTTTCTTTCGCGTCTCCTGCGCGAATTTATCGGGGTCGAGGATTTTATCAATCGCCTGTGCGTTATTGCGAATAAAATACGGTTCTGTGCCTCTATCGCGGGCTGCTGCGATATTCTCGGCATTATCCTGAACCCAGCTCCTGAAATTTTCGGGATAGGTCGTTATCTCTCGACCTCTGACCTTATCTCGAAGAGCCTTACGCCAGTCGCCGCCCTCCAACATGATTTTCGTGAGGTCGGCGGTCTCTTCGGGAGGCAAGGTAATCGGCGTAACGATGCAAAAGCACTGCGGGTGCCAACCATCGAAAACAAAATCTTTCGGGTAGTCTCCCGCGAGCTTATCGCAAATATCCTTTTTCGGGTGGTCTCCTGATAGCTGCACTCTTTGACCGAGAACGAAATCCATATCTTGCCACCGCTCATGGTCGGCGCGTCGATAGGCAATATTCGTCTCGGTTCTGGTAACGCGCATAGCGTTCTTTGCAGATGATTTATAAACGCCCGCTCCTGTTCTGTAAGAATCACGGTCGTAATCAATCCACTTATGCTTCCCTGTCTCGGGGTCGATGATTCTCTTCTTCCACTTACGCTTCCACTCGCCAGTCTCAGGGTCTTTGTATCTGAATCGGCGAAACATGAGGTCGGGGTCGTTGAGATACTGCCTGACGCTTCGAGACATTGACGCTGCCGAAGTTCCGTCTCCGATAGCTACAGTAATAGCGACCTCCATTTCATCACGGAGCTGCTGAACGGTTTTCCATACTCTTTGAGAGAGATTCAGACCTTTTTCTGAACGACCGAGAAAAGCCTTTTTCGCTGCGTTATTACGAGCCGCCCACGCTTTCATCTGCGGGGTGGATAGTAAGCTCTTCCCGAAGCATGATGATACCAGTTTATCGCACTCCTCATTCGCCTGCTCCCATTCGAGAGTTACGCCTTTCTGAATCGCCAGTGTTGCAACGGAATGAAGCCGTCGTAAAAGGACTTCTACCTTCTGCCTGACTTTTCGGCTCTGGTCATCGAAAGAGAACATAACGCCTGTATCAAGCGTCGGGATAGTCTTATTGAGAGCGAGGATTTCGTTCACCGTTTCGGCAAACATCTTCCTTATCTTCTCGGCATAAGACTCCGTGCGCTTGATTCGGGCGAAGGTCGATGCTTTGGGGTCGGGGTGCTTCTTTTTAGCCATAGCTCATCATTCTTTGGGGAAATAATCCTCATCTTCGACCTCGATATGTGCATCGGAATAGAATTGCACGAATCCCACAGGACGGCTCTTCTTCTCTATCTCGAAAGGTCTCTCAACTACATAGATTCTTATTCCGAGAATGTAGAGAGAACTACGCTCGGTATCGCCTACGATTGAGGTCTTTTTGAAGATTAAGGATTTCATCATGTCTCTTACTTATCTTTGTTTCCCTGCTTTCTTCTGCTTGGGGTCGGTCTCTTCGGTCTCGGTCTCCTCTTCCTCGGCTTCTTCATCGTCGCCATCGGTTGCCGATTGAGGACCTGCGCCCTCTACATCGCCGAAGATATTCTGTTGGGTCTGCATACGCTCCTCCTTTTCGGCGGCGAGCCTCTGCTTCTCGATTGTTATATCACGCACGAGCGGGTTCATCTCGACGGCTGATTCCGAAGAGAGAATTTCGCCGTCCACACAACGCAGAATATTGTCGATGTCCTCTTTCACATCTTCTCCGAAAGGCTCTGTGAACTCGTGAGCAATCACAAGCTTCTCACACTCATCATGGAGAGATACATCGAGAACATTGCCGATGATAGCTGTAATGAGAGAGGCGGTGCGGTCGAGCAATTCATCATGCACCTCTTTGTGCTTTGAAGCCTTGATGTCGGCGAGCATCATCACCGTGCGCAGAGCTTTCGCAGAGAGTTGAGAGATTGATTTCAGGGTATCGAGAGTGATGTTCGGAGTGAATGTATTGCGTAGGATTTGGGTCTGCAACCACTCCAATTCATCTTTCTTCGATTGCGGGGCACTATCCCATGTGAGATACCTCGCCGCTTTATCGACACCCTCCTTGTCGTTGGTGATTAGGAGCTTCGCCGCCTCTTTCTTTTCAGGCATATTCTTGATAAGTTCTGCCGCCATGATAGCGATAGGGTCGGCGAAATAGTCGTTGGTATCGGCGGTTCTGGACGCGATGAACTCCTCTCGCTCGATAAGAGGCTCAACGCCTTTCCATTCCTTTTCCTGACGGAAGTAGATAATCGGGATTTTGCCGATGAAGTTCACCTCTTCGATGACTTCCCAGCCGAGGGCGCGTTTGGCGCAGTGGTAAATCATGGTCGGAGTGAAGATGTCGAAATGCTCAACGACCTGCTCTTTCTCTTTCACATAGTAGCCCCAGCCGACGGATAGAAGATTCTCGAACTGGTCGAATCGAGTGTATATCGTATCTCCCTTACTTCGGGCGAGAACACGAATCTGCACATCGGGATTGCCCTCTTCATCTTTGAAGACGCGGAAGAGCATTGCACTCTCCGTCTCGGCTCCCGCGAGGCGTTTGCACTGACGGATTTTGGAATCGAAGCGGGTGCGTTTGATAACTTCCTGGTACTTATCAAACGCTCTGTCGGTGCCGTCTGACTGTTGCAGCCACTTCACAGGCTGACCGTAGAGGAATACCAACGCAATCTCGTTGATATACACAGGGTATGGAATCGGCAGCTTCCATACAGGTTCACGGCGCAGAATCTTGCCTTTCTTATCCGTGACGATTTTATCTTCACGGTGCATGACGCGGTGATGCGCGACTTCATACTCTTTGAGAGCATCGGTTATCTGCTGCGTCCGCTCAATCATTTTCTCTCTCACAGCCGAGATGTCTTTGGCTGCAAGGAGCTGCTCGAACTCTTGATTTCTACCTACAAGAGCGTTGAGATAGTTTCGGAAAAAATCAACGATAATCATTCTTTTATGAGGGGGTTATAGGTTACAAGCCAAAAGAGGCTTTATCCAAATTGTCGTAGTCAATATCATCATCTTCTTCGTAGAGGTCATTTATAGCATAGCCGAGAATATCGACCATCTCATCATGCGGCATCGAAGGGAAGCCGCAGACCTCGTCCAGAAATTCCTCATTCCATGCACCCTCGACGAGGAACACGCGGCCACATTCCACGCGAGGTGAGACAACTCGCAATCGACATTCCTTATCGTCGGTCGGGGTCGGGGTCTCTTTCACATTGAGGGTCGAAATTTCTCTCAACATCTGCACCACCGAAAGACCGTTTGCTTTCGGCTCGATATTCAGTTTACTCTCTTCGTTACCCTCATGCGCGGAAATGTATTCAGGAAGAAATCTCAGGAGGTCGGGCATTTCTTTCCATACCTGCATAGCGTGGTAGATATAGATATAATTCCCGATTCTGCACGCCGCAATGATGCCAGAGGGGTCATCACTCTTCTTCTTGGTATATGCGGTATCGAGATAGAAGTGCATCGGCTCACGGAATCGCAGAGCTTTGAAATCGGCGAGAGAGATAGTCTGAAACCAGTCTCGTTTCACGATGTTACCGCCCTCGATTACGGGATGCTGCTGATACAGAGCCGAGAAATCACGAGGGGCGCGAGCTTTCTGCTTCATCAACTTTGCGAGTGAGTGGCGTTGCGGCCACAATGCGTCTCCGATATGCCTCTCACTCAATCCACCGTCATGCTCAACCTCACAGATTGCAGGGATAGAGAGAACAGTCCACTCTTGCGGTTCTGCCCTCAATATGCGCCCCGCGAGGTCATCTTCATGCCAGCGCGTCATAATGAAGAGTTGTCGGCTCTCGTTATGAAGTCGCGTCGAGAGAACGGTATTATACCAGTCCCAAACTCTCTGCCTGTAGGTCGTGGAATTTGCCTCATTCGCATCTTTGACAGGGTCATCTATTATCGCAATATCGACAGGCGTACCAGTCAGAGAGCCGCCAACTCCGACGGCTTTATAGAAGCCTCGGTGTCCGACGGTCTCGAATAAATCTACATTGCGAAGATAACCTCTCGAATCGGTTCTCACATTCGAGCCGTTGAGGTAGGTATCGGGGAAGATTGCAGAGTAGTTCTTATCGTCGATAGTTCGCTGTATGCTTCGGGAAAACTGCTCTGCGAGGTCAGAAGAATAGGAGCAACCCGCAATCTTCAAATCGGGGTCGCGGCCTAACGCCCACGCGGGGAAGTTTCGGCTTATAATTTCGGACTTGCCGTGCTGAGGAGGCATGAACACCATGAGATTTTTAATTTTGCCCTCCAGTAGCATCTGACAATGCTCTGCGATGAGACGGTGAAACCACTCGCACTGATATTTGGGGTTGATATAACCGAGAAAACGCGAAAAGGAGGTCGGAGCTTCGAGTTTGAGTTTCTCTTGCTTCAACCTCATTATCTTTTGTCGTAGCTCGATTGTATCGCATTTCATTTCCCGCTATCGTCTAACTTTTCAAGTCTCGCAATTTCAGCGTTGATTTCCTCAATCGTCATCGACTTCTCATCATCTTCTTTCTTCACACTTATATCGCTACGTTGGCGATTCTGATAGTGGTCGGGGTCGAGATTGGTAAGGAGGAAAATAGCCGCTCCGACATCGGGTTTGATGAACCGCTTCCTCTTGGAGCGGGTCATCTTCCCGATGATAGGTTGATTCGGATTCTGCGGATTCGGGCGATACTCGGTAGTCTCGTCCTCTTCCTCTCTGAATCCTCCTCGTGCAGCATCAGCAAGGGTCGTGGCGAGGTCACGAGAGAGCTTCTTCTTGAAAGTCTCTTTGGCTCTGCTGATAGCATCGGCAAAAGAGGGCTTATTTTTGAGCCACAGCTTGTAGGTCTTGTAGTCGATATGAAAGTGCGTCAAGAAGTCTTTGAGCAACGCGCCGCCATAGTCCATAAGACCTTTTTCTGCAACCCATTTCTCGCACTCCTCGACGAGCTGCTGATTGAATTTAGCCATTCTTATTGAGGTCGATAAGTTTGTAGAACTCCTTGCGAAGTTCGGGGTTGTGATTGAACACGCCAGTAAAATGCGATACGCTCATCCTCCCTGCGTTTCTCACGCCTCGCATAGACTTGCATAGGTGAGAGCCTTGCATTGCGATAGCGAAGCCGAGAGCGCGGTTTTCGAGCGCGTCAGAGAGCATCTTCACAATATCGCGGGCGAGCCGTTCCTGTAATTGCAGCCTTGCGGCGCAGTAGCCAACGACGCGGGCGACTTTCGAGATGCCGAGGATTCGACCCTCAGGAGAGGGAATGTAAGCGAAGTAGTATCTCCCGAAGAAAGGCAGAACATGATGCTCGCACATAGAATAGAAATCGCCACAATCAAAAACGAGGTCGGTAAGCTTATCCTCATTCTCGAAAGTGGTAATCTTCGGCTTCTCGGCGGGATTGTAGCCACGGAATATCTCTCGCCACATTCGGATGATGCGGTCGGGCGTTCCTTTCAGGCCCTCACGGTCGGGGTCTTCGCCGATATAGCGAAGCAAGAGCCGCAGAGCTTCCTGTGCCTGATTCTCGGTGATTATCTCACTTCGAGAATTTTCTGTGTTTGGAGTGATAGTTTCCATTCGGGATTCTCTTTGATGAAATTGATACACTCGGCGAGGATTTCAGCATTGCGCTTGGGATTCTTCACATCGCAGGGCTGGAGATAGAAACTCTCGGCTCGGACTGAACGATAGAGCTTGTGAATCTTCTCCTCTGATTCCTTGCCCTCATAGACGCATTTAATCTCGTCCACCTCGCCGTAGCATATCGGCTTATACTTCGGAGAGCAAGTAATCCAATCTACATTCGTCGGGAGCCTCTTCACGCCATTGGTCTCTACCTGCACGAAATAGCCGTACTGCTGCAAGTAGTTCACGAAATCCCAGTCGATTTGAAGAGACGGCTCGCCGCCTGTGATGACGATATGCTTCGAGGGATATTTCTGAATCTCCTCGATTATCTCCGTGGGGTGCATCTCGACGGCTTCCTCATGCTTGGTATCGCAGAACGAGCATTTGAGATTGCACCCAGAGAGGCGCAGAAATACGACGGGAGTGCCTGTGAATCGCCCCTCTCCTTGCAGGGAATAGAAGATTTCATTTACTCTCATAGCTCGCCCTCCTCGTCTTTATCTTCGACATAGACGGCGATATTGCCCTCTGATTCCTGAACCTTTGCCTTGTAGCACTCAGGAATCTGCTCGGTAATCCACTTGGCGATATTCTCGGCGGTGGGATTGAACGGCAGCACATCGTTCAGATGCTTATGGTCGAGAACCGAGTGGATTTTCTCTTTGATATGCTTGAAATCGCATACCATACCGTCGGCATTGAGCTTGCGAGCTTTGCAAAAGACGGTGATAATCCAGTTATGCCCATGAGTATTGGCACACTTGCTTTCGTATGAGAGGTTGAGACGATGAGACCCCGCGACCTCTATCCGTTTTGAGACGTAATACATTCGCGTTTCCTTTTATTTGTGAGTAAATAGAATATCGGGGTATCGAGAAGAGCGAGGGCTGCTTTGAGAAGATACTGCCCTGCAATCATTCCGAGGGTCAGAGCCACGCCGCCCTCTTGCCATAGCCAGCCCAGACCGATGCCGAAAGCGATTGTAATGTAAATCGCCGTATCGATGATTTGGGAGGTGAGGGTCGAGGCGTTATTCCATATCCAGCGACGGCGCGGGTCTGCGAAGAATCGATTTCGGATTTTATGAAATATCCACACATCCCATTTTTGAGAGCATAGATAAGCGACGAGAGAACCGATGACAAATATCGGGGTCTGCCCCAGTAGCCGTTCATACGCCGTCTGCATAGCCTCGTCATGCGCGGGAAGCATTGAGGTAAGACAGATGAGGAACAACGCGAGGAACTGTGCTGCAAACCCTCTCCAAACGGCTTTATTCGCCTCTTTCTTGCCCCATATCTCGCCGATGACATCAGTGCAGAGAAAAGTCAGCGCATAGGTCAGAGCGGCACCAGGAATGAGTATCGGCGTAGAGCCGATGAATAGCCCAGTGTCGATGACCTTTGCCGTTACCACATTCGCAATGATGAGGCAGACGATGAAAACGGCGTTGAGCGATATGAGGTTTGAGTTATTCTTCTTCATAGTCGGTAGGGTCTGTTATGCCCGCGTCTCGCATAGCTTCCTTGCGCTCTACGCAAGTTCCGCACTTGCCGCAATGTTTTGCTCCACCCTTATAGCAAGAGTAGGTCAGAGCGAAATCTACGCCTTTTTCAGAGCCGATTCGGGCGATGTCTGATTTGGTGATTGAGGTGTAGGGAGCGACAATTTCAACGCCTGCATAGGTGCCGCGCTTCATAGCCTCTCCCATTGCTTCTACAAAGCTTTCCCGACAATCGGGATAGATTGCATGGTCACCGTAGTGATTCGCGATGAGAACGCGGTTTAAGCCTCGGCTCTCGGCGAGGCCACAGGCGATTGCAAGCATGATGCCGTTACGGAATGGCACGACCGTCGATTTCATATTCTCCGAGGCGTAATGACCTTCGGGAATCGCCGTAGCTCCCTCCAGTAGGGAAGATTTGAAGTGGTCGTGAATGAATGAGAGAGGAATGATAATATGCTCGATTCCCAGTTTCTCACAGTTCTTGATTGCGCAGAGGATTTCGCGGGCGTTGTGATTGCTTCCGTAGTCGAAAGTGACGGCGAGGGCGATTTCTTCTTTGCGGTCGTGGAGGAGGGTAACGGAATCCATGCCTCCCGACAGAATGATGAGTGATTTCTTTTCCATGATTTCGGTCTTTTTAATTAGCACTCGGACTTATAGGAATTTTTCTGCATACTCTCCGAACTTGACCCACTCGTTGAAATTGTGAACAGCTCCCTCTCTCGATTTGAGGCGTGAGTTGGCGGGCGACTGCATCTGCTCCATAAGTCCAGTATCGGGATTGAATCGGTAGAGATAGCCGCCTCGATTGCCATACAGCCATGCGGTACTATCCACTGAATCGAAATGATATTTGTGCAGATTGGCGACGGTGGTATAGCCGAGACCGTGAATCTTGGCTCCGTTCTGGTGAGCTGTCTGAATGAACCACGGAAAGGCTTTCTCGTAGAATTGGCGGGGTATCTCCTTGGTGACGATGCCGCCGATTGCGACATAGGGATATTCCCTGCACATTTTGATGAAATAGTCTTTGCCGCGATTTTTGTGCCATACAGGAATCGGCTTTTTGCCTGTGAGCATTTCGAGCTTTGCCCGAAGTCTCTCAACCTCGGCAAGACCGACTACAGAATCAATATCAAGCTCGAAGAAGAGTTTTACATCGTGGCGGTTGATGAAAGCGGCGTAGTCCTCGACATACTTATCCCAATCGATTTCTCCTTTGTGGCTCCCCGACATGAATGTGAAAGCACCGCTATCAAGGAGAAATGAGCCGAAATGATGCACAAGAGCCATAAACTCCTCGTTTTTGCGGAGGTAGTAATAACTCTCCAGTACGTTGATGTGAGAGAGGGCTTGCGCTCCCTCCTTGACAAAGAAATCATCTCCGTATAGAGTTTCACGGAGAATCTTCTTTTTGTTATTGTCGCCAGCGATATAGACTTTCATAGCTTCTACTACTTCGGCTCTCGATTTTGGAGACGCACAATAGATTTTCATAACTCGTTGCCAAAATTCGCGGAGGTTTCCAGAGATTCCGCCTGCGAGATATATATTCATTGCTTCTTTGTTGATTTCGCGGGGTAGTGTTCCGTCTGAGATTGATTTAAGACAGTCCCAAATTACCCCCCCCCCCGAAGTGAGAGAAATGTTTACGAGACAGATTTTCATAAGTCTATTAACTATATACCCCCCCCAACTTCCATGAGGAGATTATTCGAGTAATGACCTGCTAAATGAATTTTCATGCAACAAAACTTGTGTCAGAAACAGCGGGTCGCGGTGGTAGCCGTCATTCCCTGCCAAGTGGATTCTCATTACTTGATTTTCACTCCCGAGTAGTCGGCAAGAGCCGATTCGATAATAGACTTGATTTCATCTTTTGCGTCCGAAAGTTCGTCAGGAAGAGAGACCGTGATTTTTTCGCCTTTCTCTTTTTCTTTCTCGTTCTCTATCGCATTGAAGAAATCGTCGGGATTTATCTCGCTTGCCATTGTCGGGAGGTCGAGACCCCACGAGGTGAGCTGTGCTTCCTCCCATTCGTTAGCAAGCATCGACCATTCCCATTTACCGAATGAGGCATTATCGAGAATGACATACGATTTGAGAGATTCGATGTCGGTATTCGGGTCGATGATTGCACAGGGAACAGCGGTAAAGCCCAGTTCGAGCATCGCCCGAAAACGCATATTCCCGCCTATGACGATGAATTTATCTGAATCAGGAAGCGGAAATACTTTGAGCATGTTGTATTTCAGATATTCGGGATGTTCAACGATGCTCTTCTTCAAAAGCTCGTACTTCTGAACATGAATATCTCGCGGGTTGGCGGGGAGACCGTCAAGCTGCCCCTCGTTCAGTTCAAGCATCTCTGTGCTGATTACCTGAAACTGCGAGAGCTGCGGGTTTGATTTGATTAGTTCATTTTCCATTGTAGGATTGTGATAATATGAGGAATACAAGCGCAAAGATAATAAAAACCGCGCTTATTAGGCACGGTTTTATCCAAAAAAATATATTTTAGTGTAGAATCAGCCGAAATAGGCTTGTATCTCGGCCATGAACTGCTCGAAAGAACGGCAGATTACATACTTGTAGCCGAACTCTTCCACGGCTTGCTGCCATAGCTTTTGAGAGGGCTGCTGTCTGCCTTGCGGAGTCTTCATCTCGATTGCGAGACCGTGAAAGCCTTTCGAGGGATAGAACAGGAAGAGGTCAGCGGCACCAGCCACAGTTCCCTCTGCTTTCATAATAGCCGCCTCTCTCCGAAGTCTTGCCCCGCCGTTGGGTATCGAGATGAGATTTCGGGCGAGCCTCGGATATTGCAGACGAAACCACTTCACGCAGTTTATCTGAATTACGCTCTCTTGATGTCTCATGCGTCAGAACGGTAAACCGTCATCTCCGAAGTTCTGCGGCTGTGAGTATTGAGGTTGCTGATTGCTTGCCGTTGCGTCGGTTCGATGGTCGAGGAGTTGGAGAGTATCGCACTCTATCTCGGTGATATATTTCTTCACTCCCTGCGCATCATCGTAAGAGCGCGTCCGCATCTTGCCCTGCACGAATACCATTGAGCCTTTGCGGATATACTTCTCTGCTATCTCGGCGAGCTTTCCCCAGAGAATGACATTGTGCCATTCGGTTCTATCGGGAATCACGGAGCCGTCTTGCTTCGTGAAGCCTTTCTCGGTGGTCGCGACGGAGAGCGATGCAACCTTGCGCCCTGTCTTCGTCTGATTGATTTTGGGTGCGTCTCCGACATACCCTATTAGGGTTGCTTGATTCAGTGATGCCATATACTACGTTATTTCATTATTCGTATTGTTTATTACACCCCTATTATTATATTATATACTATATCAATAGTATTAGGGATTGCCTCAATATCGGAGGTCTGTAAAGTGAATTACTACACCCTCGAAAGTTGCGTCTCCTTTCGGAGTTTTACCGAAAAACCACTCTACGAAATCAGGAAGAGAGAGACCGTCATTCTTGGCGAGCTGCTCGACTTCTATCTGGTTGCCGCCCTTGATTTTCGCCGTCAATAACCCTCCGTCATGGTGGTAGTTGATTTGGATTGGCTGCACGGCGATTGGTCGGCTTATCTGCTGAATCTCGGTCTGCTTCGAGTTGTAGGGCCTACCCGACCACTGACGCACGGAGAGGTAGAACCCGCCTCTCGTCATCTTTTCGGCGTTGACATTCCAGAGGTCGAAATTCCGTCTGATAGTATGCAACTTCTCTCCCTTTGCGAGTTTTTCCTTGAAGCCAGTTGGCTCTCCTTTTCGGGAGTGAGTGGTCGGAAATCTCTTCGAGAGCGTGAGGATAATTTTCTTTTTCATTCGCTGATTGTTTTGATTAGTGAATTTCGCCCAGAAACGGCGTTATTTCGCATCTTTCTCTTCGGGGTTATCGAATAGACTTCTTTCGGGAGGGAGCGCGGGAGGAGCACCGACAATCGCATAGACGCGCTTTATTTCAGCATCAATCTCCCGCTCCAGTCTTTTACTCTTTTCGAGAGAAGAGCGTGAGCGCGTCCTGAAATATTCTTTCTGCGCCTCCCTCATTGCCGCTACCTTATCGAAGAATTGTCTTTTATCCATTCTGTGTCTCGGACTTGGCGAGATATACGTCCATAATTACGGTCTCGGAGATTGCGGCGATTTCATAGTCAGCCATCGTGCCTTTCATGCCCGCGTTGAAGTTGTCGAGAGCCTGCTTGAAGTCCGAGGCTTGCACGAGGAAGTAAGAGGCTTTCTTCTTCTCGACTGCGCTCTTCACGTCGATGCTGATGAACATCGCCTTGACCTTATACCAGCGGTCGCCGCTGTCATCGAAGAACAGCTCTCCGATGTTGGATTTCTTGACCGCCGATACCGAGAACTCGCCCGATATGCTTGGCGCGACTTCTTCTGTGATTCGCGCCTCTGCCTCGGTGAACGAGAGGGCTTCTACGAGATAGGGTTCTACGACTCTTTTTTTTAGGCCGTTTTCGAGCCATTTGTCATAGCTCACTTTTGCTTCAATGAATCTACTCATTGTCTTTTCAGTTTAAGAAGATTTTGATTATTGTTTTTGTCTCATTGAGGATTGAGGTCAGAGTATCGACGAGTGCCTGACGAATCGGAGAATCGATTTTGCCAAGGCTTTGCGGGCGTTCTCGGCTTTCTCGTCATCTTCTCCCTCTTCGATTTCTTCATCAGGAAGGAGATTAAAGAAAAGCTCATCGGGTCGGAACTCGGCCATCGATTGAGAGAAGGCTTTTCGGGTGTCTTTGCTGATTCTCATAATTTACCCCCCCCCCCCCCGATTACTTCTCTCACTTCCGTTGGTGATTCACTTTTCAGAGTAGGAGGATTCTCGCACACAGGTGCCGGAGCATACTCTACGTTGATGTTCAGAGGTACGCATCTGCGTCCGTTGAGAGAATTGAACCCCTGCGGGCAGACCTTACAGGTCGGATTACATTGACTACTCATAGATTCAGAATTTGAATGTATCCTTAGCCTTGATGATGACGCTCTCGGCGGTCTTGACTGCGACTTCTGCAATCTCGGCGGGCGTTATCTCTCCATCGCCCTGCAACAGAGCTGAAGAGAAGAGCTTTATCAGTTCCCAGCGGCGAGCCTCCCAGTCCTGAATCTCGTCTAATTGCGTGATGCGGCGTTGATGATTCCTGATGCGGGTCTCGATAGACCAGCGCAATCTCGCATCTGTGATTGATTCGAGAGTCTTATTAAGCTCTCGGATTTCGGCGGTACGTTTAGCCCGCTCCATGCTGATTTTGGTATTAGTCATGCCTTTGTTACTTTTGAGATTATCTTATTCGGGTGCATCGGGAAATTCCAGTCTTTGACATCTTCCGTCATAGGAGCTTGGATTGCGGGGCTTATCATTCCGCATCCGTCCTTGACGGTCTGATATGCTGATTTCGCAGATTCGGCTTCGATGAGGAAATATCCCTCAATCACGAATCTCACAGGGACGCGGTAGAGCGTCTTTCGGCGGGGCTTCATGTGGAGGGCTTCACGCTGGGTGATTAGCCTCTCTTTGGCGCCCTCTTTGAGCTTTGGCTTAATTCTTTCCATAAGTCTCGTTGTTAAATATGCTTATTTGGCGGTTTTCCTGCGCTCTGACGCATTTTCTCTTATGAAATGACCTCTCTATTAGGTCGTGCTTGAAAAGCGCGGGAAATCGCATTTTATTCATCGTCTGCTTTCTCCTCCCATTTCGATTACGTTATAGGTCTTGAAGCGGTCTATCAATCGACCTCCGAACTCATCTTTGAAAGCCTCCTGCAATTCTTCCACGGTGAGATTTGTCGTGATGTGAGCTTTCTTGCCGTAGTGAACCCATATCTCGTTGCGGGCGTGCAGAAATTCGTTGGTGAGAACCTTGGTATCCATGCCGTAGAATGGTCTGCTTTCCAGTCCGATGTCGTTCAGGCAAACGTTCACAGGCTTTACTTGGAATCCCACGCTGCTATCTTCGTTGTAGGTATAGAGGTCGAGATTATTGTGGAGAGTGTAGTAATTCACCATCTGCGTCACAGAGAGGTTGTGAAAGAAATTCGGATTGTCGGTACGTCGGAGATATTCAGAGAAGATTTGCATCATCATCGTCTTGCCGACACCTACACCTCCCATAAGCATGATATTCTTGTCGAGCTTGAATTTCCTATCAGGGAAAACTTCCTCGGCAAGAGGGCAATCGTTGAAGTAGTAGAGCAAGAACCGTAGAATGTCTTTATTCCTCTCGTCGATGATGAATTTTCGGCGTTGGGGAGCGAGACAGACGGTGTTTGCGAGGAATATCACAAGCCGAGAGTGCGCTTGATAGGTTTTGGGGTCGGTGAGGTCGGGAAATCCTTTGCGGGCGTTTCTCATATCGCGGAAAGCTTTGTCTGCGATTTTCTGAACCGTCTGCCAAGGGTCTACGGCATCACGCTTGCGCTTTTCCTCTACCTGTGCAATCTGCTCTGGTGTGAATCCCTGCCCTTGCATCACTTCGGAGATTGAGGCCATATCGCGGAATCTTTAGTAATCTGCCCCGCCAAAGCCGCCGCCGTAATTTCTTGTGGGAGGCTCTTGCGGTTTGGATTGAGGTTGAGGGGTGACGAATGTCGGATATTCGGTTTCCCATCGTCTCTGATTTATCCAAGTCTGCAACATTGCATATTGAGGCACAAACTCACCTCTTGCACTGGCGGCGGCTCTCCATTCTTCCATGCGATGCAAAGCGGGCATCAGGAGAGGGATTATCTGCTGCCACTCTTTCGGATATTTCTTTTTGAAATTCTCGAACTCTGCTTTGAAGCCTCGTTTATTGCCCTTATAGGCTTTTCTGAAAACCTCAAAATCTTCTTCGAGCTTCGATAATTCGGCCATATTATTATTCTTATCTTCTTTTATTTCTTTTATTTCTTTTTTTCTGTCCAGTTGGCTGTCTGCTTGCCTGTCTGTTTGGCTGTCTGCTTGCCTGTCTGTTTGGGTGTCAACTAATGCCTGATAACTCTCGTAGTTACAGATAGTTAGGATAGGCGTTTGCCTGTAAAGTACCTTGCGCTCAATCATCTGCTCTTTTTCGAGTAGTTTCAGGAAAGCAATCACGGTCGATTTGCTTCGACCCCACCGCTCAACGAGGAATAGAATCGAAGCTACCATTTGACCGCGTTTGAGGGTGAAAATATGAGAGTCGTGCAGCCATTGCCTGTCTTCCCACTGAGCCATGAACAATAGGTCGAGCCACCATTTCAGTCTCTCGGCATCTTGCCACAGCCAGTGATTCGGCAAGTCTCTGCTAATTTTTATCCACCCTGCTGCCATCGGATTCAGAGAGCTACAAAGTCAGCATAAATTTCGATGAACTGCTTCCCTGCATAGTCGGCAAGCTCTTCCGATTTGAAGGCAAGCCGCGAGCCGTTAACCGAGAGCGAGTACGACGATGCGTTACCCGCATACGCAAAGACGAGACCGCCACCCGCATTCGCATAGAAATTCGAGCGACCGACAACACGGCGCCGCTTCTCTTCGTCCATTCGGGCGAGTTCATCTTTGGTATAGATGACGAACCACGGATACCAACGGTATTCTTCATTGGCAAAGGTCGGCTCCCAGCCCTCGTTCAGAGCAGCGCAGATGATACGGAGTTGGAGATATGCGAGAATATCTTTCGAGAGATTGTCATTCTCGCAGAAATACCCTTGCAGAGCCTCAAATTCAGAGACGAGGGGGTGATTATCTTCGCATCGGCTGTCAAGTTCGCGGCAAGCGTCCTCAAAGGTCTTGATGCGTTCTCTCACATCGGCAGGCTTAAAAATATCCTTGCCGTAGAGATTGATGAGAAGTTGCTTCTGCTCATCGTTGGCAGCTTTGTAGGCTTCCATGAGCTTACTTCTCTCTATTTCGATTTTTTTGCTCATTGTCGATTTTCTTTAATTTGGGAATGATATGGAAATTCAAGACGCGGACTGCATTTGTCAGCCGCAGACTCTTTCGTACTTTCTGCTGGTCGAGGTTTTCAATCAGCATCGGGAGGTAGCGCAGAAGATTTGCGAGAATGTCATTCGGAATCTCTCTCATATCAGTAAGGCGTTAGGGAGAGGTCGAGGCATAAGCCGTTCCGAGCGATATATACAGGCTTTCCCGCGCTTTTCTGGATTGTCTGACGGAATTGTTCAGGGTCGCTGTTTCTCGCAGAGAGATGCAAAAGAATTACCTCGTTGACCTTTGAGAGGTCGTTCACCCTCAATATCTCGGCGGTAGTCTTCAATTCCATGTGCGAGCGCAGAAGTCGCTCTCTCATGCTGACAGGCATTATTCCGTTGTCGATATTGTATTGTAGAATCGGGTCGGAGTAATTCGCTTCGAGCATAATGTGATTTAGGGGAGGCAATCGAAATTCAAGCATCATCGTATCGGTGATGAATAGGAGCTTACCCATTTTCTCATGCTCGATTATAAAGCCGACGCACGGCACATCGTGAACGACTGGTATAGCAAGCACTTTGAAGCCGCCCACCTTGTAGCCGTGCATCGGTTTTATTTCTTTGCAGAATACGCGAGTTTTGAGTACTTGCGAGTTGAATACTTCGGCGAGTGCAAGCACCGTGATTCCGCTTTTCAGAAAATCCGAGAGATACTTTGAGTGGTCTTTATGCTCATGCGAGATTAAGCAACCTACCACATTTCCGAGCTGCCAGTTGAGAGCCTTTTTCACTTCTGCGAACTTGATGCCTGCCTCGATAATCAGGGTCTCGTTCTGGGCTTGCAGAAAGTAGCAATTACCCTCGCTGCTTGAACCTAATACTTTTAAAATCATACTCTCGGAATTTACTGATTAGTAGTCAGGAGTTGCGTCAGCGGCGGGAGCGTCGGCAGATTTTTCTCCCTGCGGGGTAGATGCTGCCTGAATCACTTCGCCTGTCTCACGGTCAACGTTTGTGCCGTCCACCTCTTCATACTCGGTGTTGGAGATGTCGAGAACCTGCGCATTGGCATTGTCGGCGAGCATGGTATTGCGTGATGCCATTTCGGATTCTTCGGCATCATTCGCCATTGCGGTCTGCATCTCGACGGAGAGGTAGCCATACTTGGAGAGGAGGCGACGGAGGGTCGTTTTGAGAGCCATGTCATTGAAGTTGCCCTCCCAACCTACCTTCTTTGCTACGATGCCGTCGTTGGCTTTCGCAATGAGCATTTCGACGGTCGTATTCTTGCCGACGGAGGGTGAGTATCGTTTGGCATATTTCGCCATATCCTCGACACTCATGTAGAGGGTCTTGGAGAAGCCGTTGAGAAGCTCGAAATAACAGAAGTAGCCTACTACCTTATCGGAGGTCTTTTCGCCGTCAAAAGCGATTTCTCCTGTGAGCTTATTGACCTTGCGAAGCTCGCCCTCATAGACGAGGTCGGCATTGATTGTGCGATACTGACCTGTGCGCATCGCGAGCTGGATATACCCCTTGTAGCCTGGTATGAATGTCGGGGTCGGGACCTTAGTCCATGTGCCGTCGGGGAGTTTCACCGAGTTATTGTAAACCACGATGTAAGCGAAGCCGAGAGCCTTGTTGATAGGCAGACGGAGGGTCGCGGCGCGAAGAACCTCCATGATGACCGCTTGCGGCTTGCAGGTCTGGAGCGATTTATCGCCTGTATAGAGGTCGATGAGCGATGCTACGAAAGCATCTTTGTGGTCGCCGAGAGCGTTCTTGAACTGGTCCTGAACGGACGGGGCGTTGATTACCGCTTTGAGCAAATCCACAGGCTTCTGCTGGGTCGCTACGGCGTTCTGCGGTTGAGCCGTCATTTGATTTCCAGTCATAATTTGGAATTTTAGAGGTGGAACTTATGATGATTAGATTGAATGTTTCTGAATCAACTCGCCATGGAACCCACGACGTTTGAGTTCTTCAAATATCTCCGAAATCGGAATGTTAGAGATGTCGAAATCGGGGGGGGTGATTTCGGGAGCTGCTGCTTCGATGACTTCGGGTTGCTCTTCGGTCTCGATGCCTTGACACTCTTTGCAGATTGTGTCGTGGTGGTCTTTCGTATTCTCCCGATAGGCGAATTTACTCTTGGGGAGGATTCGACCACATTTACGGCAGACCTTGACTCCCTCTTCTTTGTAGCGAGTTCTCATTCTGCCATATTCGGCGGCGCACTCGTTGCACCATGATTGCAGTCCGTCCTCACTGCTTACACTCTTTGCGAAGTCTGATGCGGGCTTTTCTTTCCCGCAATGGACGCAGACTTTAGTTTTGATTTCTTCCATGGCAGTTATATGCTGAATAGGTTCTTTGGTCCGAATGATGTTGTCAGGGTAGGCTCATCGCTCACTACCAGTCGTATCTGTTGGGATAGCGTCGGCTCTAACTCTTGCACGCTCTCGGCATTGTCGATAAAGACAGGCACCGAGATTCCTTTGCTGCTGCATATCGCATTGATGATGTCGAGACCTGCATTTATCTGCATCGCATTGTTGAGCGATGAATACGGCACTCCGTCAACCATCGCCTCGCAAGTCTCGACCTCGCCGCCGTTGATTTGCTGGTCGAACATCTTAAAGCGGACGATGCGGAAGAGAGAGTTGATTCGCTGCTCGACGGCTTCGATTTTGGCTTTCGCGAATTGAGCAATCGTAAACTCGGTTTTCTCCAGTTCCGCGAGTTCCTGAGACTGATTGCGGAGCTGCGTTTCGAGTTCGGAGATTCGTGCGCTGTTGCGCTCAATAAGCACCTTTTGAGCCAAAATTTTTGTCAGCTCTTCGATTGAGCCTTGGAGTATGCTCTTCGCCTCTTTGAGTTCCGATGAATCGGGAGTGGCGGTTTCTTCGATGTCAGAGAGCTGCTTGTGCAAGTCCTGAATCTGCTTGCGGATTGCGATGCAATCTTTATCATCTCGATAGAGGACGAGGAGGTCTTCATCTGATACAGGTGTCGGGACGGTGATTGTCGAGGCGGTCAGTCTTTCGACCTCTGCTTCTGCTTTCGCAAGGGCTTCGCGCTCTTCCGAGAGGTCCTGTTTCTTCTTTTCAACCTCTGCTTTGAGTGCTTTGCCCTTTCTCACATTAGCGGCGAGTTTTTCAGCTTTGCGGGCATTGAACCGTTCCGTCATTTCGGTTTGCTTCTTTTCGATGTCTGCTACATCAAGAGGTTGGCCACAAGTCGGGCAGTTGAAAGCATCTGCCTCGAATGTTAGAGCCTCGGCTTGTATTGATTTCCACTCAGCAATGAGGACTTCACGTTCTTTGGCTCGTATTTCCAAAGTTTTCTCGGCTGCACTGATGTAGGTTGTGCGAGTCTCAATCTCCCTGCGTAGAGTATCGATGCGGTATTTAACCTCGTCTCGTGCAGCACAGGCTTTGCGATATTCGGCGGTGGCTTCTTCTTTAATTTTCCACTGACGCGAAGAGAGAGACATATTGAGGTCGCCAATCTTCTTGTCGATAGCTCTCTTCTGCTCGTTAATCTTCTTCTGGGCTTCCGATATATCGGTGAGCTGAGTATCGATGTCGGCGAGAGCTTTTTTCTTCTCGGCAAGCTCTTTCTCGACTGCCGCGAAGTCGGTGCTTTCGGGGGTATCTCTCTTACGCTCATCGATTCGTTCAGGAATAGCCTCGATTTCGGCTTTCAGACGGCGTTTCTTCGCCTGTATCTCGCGCTTGTATTCTTCCATCGTCTTACCTGTCAGAGCGGCGAGGAGAGCGGCGAAATCAGGATTACCAGCGGCGATGTCGGCGTCGGATATATTGCCCGCCATATCGAAGAGCATTGCTCGCTGCACATCTGCTTTCTGTGAGGTGAAGTAGGAGGGATTCGTGATGAACTTGAATACCTGCTCGGGGCAGATTGATGCGATTTTCTCATTCCATTCTTTGACCGAGCAAGGCACATTGTTGTAGAGGCGTTCTTCCTCGTGCCCTGTAAAGGTTTCTTCGGCTTCGCCACGCTTCTTCTGCCATTTCTCGCAGTAACGGCGGGTGAGATTGATTTCCTCGCCTCCACATTCGAGAATGACGGAGACTTCGTGAGGGAGCTTCGGGATTGCGGCTCCTGATGCGTCGAGCGTCTTTATATCGAAGCTCTTGCGGTCCTTGCTATCCTTGCCGAACAATACCCATGTGAAGCCATCGAATACGGTGGTCTTGCCTGAGCCGTTGCTTCCGAGAATAGCGGTCGTTTCGCGGTTGAACTCGATTGTGAGTTCTCGCAGTCCCTTGAAATTCACAAAGGACATTCTTTTGATGATTACCGTTTTCATTGGAAATTAGTTATTTAATCCTGTTGATTGCTACATGATTGACAGCTTCGCAACGCAATTCTTCGTCGGTCGGGATTCGCGTCTGACACTGCCACGCTTCGATTTCTTCCCTCTTGAACCATGTAGAGCTTCCCTGCTTATAATGAGGGATTTTCTTTTGGCTGCAAAGAGTGTAGATGTGGCTTTCGGAACGGTCGAGAACGAGAGCGAGGTCTTTCACACTCCATACGGATTTGGTGTTGATTACCATGAGCCGTTCAATGCGCTCCAATCTCTCTTCTATTCCCATGAATCGTCCTCCAGTTCCTCGCCAGCGCGAGTAAATTCAGGAATGAGGTCTCTCGATTCCCAGTATTTCACACATAAGTGCAGAATATAGAAGCTCACGAATGAGACTGCGGCGGCTGCGAGGCGAATCATCTCCTCTCGTAAGAGGCTCATATTTTCCGCAGGGTCTCCGAATACCACCATGAGGGCGAGGAATCCGAGAGAGAAGAGGGCGAACAATACATAGTATCGCCAATTCAGTAAGATTTTCATACAGCCTCCTTTGCTTCTTTGCGTCCTTTGTACTGCTCAACGAGGGCGGCGAAGCTCTCTTTGAGATAATCGAAATCGCACTGAAATTCTTTTGCGAGAATTTCAATCGTGAGGTCATCTGGCATCTGCCTTCCGATAGCCCACATCTTGACCGTCGTGACCGCCTTGCGGGTCACTCTCGCGGCTCTCGCATAGAGGTCTTCGAGCTTGGTAGGCTTCTGCTTTTCCTCCTCGCAAAGAGCGCTAAATGAGATTTTTCTTGTCATTTATCTAATTTTTAGAGGTTAAGTTGCTTATTGAGCGCAATTTTTTTGTATCTTTGCCGCGACTCTTTCGAGTTTGCGGCGCACTTTCTTTGGTATTGCGATGCAAAGATACAGCCAATATCTGTATTCTGCAACTCAATTCAAGAAACCAACTGCATTTTTAAGGATTTTTAAGAATTGAGCTAAATACGTACCACTTTTTAAGATTTCACAGCGCATGACAGCATCTGAAAAAATAGGGAAGTTGCTCAAATATCTGGACATCAATACAAAGGTGTTCTCGGAACGGTTGGGATATGCTCGACCGCAGGTCATCTACGATATTCAGAAAGGCAAGACCAAAGTCATCTCTCCCGAACTCGCAAACAAGATTATATCTGTATATCCCGAAATCAGCAAGATTTGGCTTCTTGCCGACGAGGGCGAAATGCTCGTGCAGACCGAGAACGGCAACTCTCACTGCGGCGAGCATATCACTCACCTTGAATCATTCTCCCAGTTCAATGAATCGGAGGTCTTTCTTGCAGCTCTCCGAGAAATCTCTGAAATGCGTAAAGCTCTCACAGATGCGATGAGAGTAAATCAGGAGCATACGACACAGCTCCTCGCAATCATCTCGAACATCACTCTGAAATAATCCCATGAAAGAATCTCTCACGCTCTCAACTCTCGATGCGCTTCACAGCGTAATCGCAGACGAAAAGCTTTCTCCCGATACGGTCGATGAACTGCTGCTCAATCTCGCAAAGGAAATCGACCGCGCAAAGGTAGGGCATGAATCAACGCTCCTCTTAGATAGGCTCTACGAGGAGGTAATGTATCTCAAAACCGAAATTATATCTGAATATGAAAATCAATAAGCACGGCTACGCCGCATCATTCGCGCTCATCGGCGCGGGAATAGGAGGTCTGTTCCTTGACGGCCTCACATATCTTCCTCTTATATATGGTCTGTGCGGAGGCTGCTTTGCAGGCTATTTCTTCGCAGGGCTTATCGGCGCGAAGAGTAAGCTCCTCCAAAAAGATTTCCAGAAGCTTGGCGACCTTTCAGGCAAATCTATCGAAGAGATATGCGCCGCCGTAGGAATGTATCAGAGCCAAACCGCCTGCAAGCTCACCGACGGCTCCGCTGGCAAACTCTATACATGGGTGCAAGACCACTACAGCATTACTCTGATATTTGATTCAGAGGGTAAATGTGTCGGGGTTCAAAATGAAATCGAAGCATGAGCCGACGGCGGGTGTATAGCCCAGATACGAAAGCAATAATGGAGCGGTACTTCTCTGCTCTTGATGCGGTGTTGCAGAATAATCTCGTGAAGAATATCACGACCTATTGTGATGAGCATAAGGTTGACCGTCGGCATCTCTACGCACAGCGTAAAGACCCCGACCGAGGCTTCTTTGAGGTCGGTTGGCTGGTGCCTCTCATCAATAATTACGGAGTCTCTTCTTCGTGGCTATTGACAGGCAAGGGAGTTATGTTCGCGCAATAGCCCCGTCATTTGATTTCTCCTAAATCGGGAGTATCGAAGATGTCGGGGATTCGAGCGACCGCCGCCTGCTTGTTCTTGTCGAGGATTCTCGCATATATTTGCGTTGTCTGAATATCGCGGTGTCCGAGAAGCTTACTCACGGTATAAATATCTGTGCCGAGGTCGAGCATCATCACGGCGAAGGTATGTCTCCCGCTGTGGAATGTAATATGCTTCTTAATTCCAGCGCGGGCAATCCATATACGCAGATTCGTATTCGTTGAATCAGGAGAGAGGAACTTCCCGAACACCGTATCTTCGTCGGCTCCGCGCTCTCCCATGAGTTCTGCGGCTTGCTTTGAGATGTCGAGGTATTCCTGACCTCCCGTCTTTTTCTGACGGAAGATTAGGCGCGTCAGACCGCTCTGTGTCTGCACCTCGCCCCATGTCAGTTTGAGAATATCGCTACGGCGCAGACCTGTGAGACATGAGAAGAGAAAGGCACGTTTCAGAATTGGGTAATCACAGGCGGTCTGCGCGAGCTTCTTTACCTCGTCGATTGTGAGATACATTCGAGTTCCCTCTTCTGCTTTGAAGCCCTCGATACCTCGCATCGGGTTAAAAGGAATGATGCGCTCCTCGAAAGCTTGATTAAGACAGGCGCGGAGCTTATTGAAATAGCTGACCTTTGAATTTCTTGACAGAGGGCGGGGCGGGGCGCTTCGCTCTCTCTCGTCGTGCTTCCATGCCGTCGCCTCCTTTTCGAGATAATCTTTGAATCCCTGTACCCACTTCGGGGTGATTTCTGCAAAGGTGATGTTTTGGCGGGGTTCGTAGTCGTGGAGATGATGAAGAGCGGAGAGCCAGTTCCCCCAGTTTCCGCGGCTTTGCATCCCATGACGGTGTTCTACCATAGCATTATAATACTCGAAGAATTTTGTCTCTTCGGCGAATGAGGATTTGAAGCCAAAGTCGCCGTTCTGGACTTCGACGATGCGTTGAGCCTTGACCGCATTTGCAAGACGCATGGTCTCTTTATTCTTTTCTTTGTCTGCTCTCGTCTTTTCAGGAACGAGATAGAGTTTCAGAAATTCGTACACTCGTTTGCCGCTTCGGTATATATCGAGGTAGATGCTTTGATTACCGTTGGCGAGCTGCTTGAATCGGATTCGTACAGGCTCTTTGATTTCTTTTTTCGTCATGGTCGTAGTTATCGGTCTTTTTGTTACTCCTATGTTACCCGAAGAGCCGAGTAACAGAATGGTAACGCAAAGTTAATAAATCTACGGCAAACGCACAGCAAGTCGATTGAAAAATTTATCGACATTGTGAGTTCTTACACCTTTGAATATTCGCTACTTATATGCCGTGCGGTTGCCGCTCATTTGCCGTGGGAATTTTGGGCGATTTTTAGCATTACTTTCCGATGCAGAACCGAGAGAATATGGAAGCGAGTAGATCGGGAGTAGAGATGGTGCCGGTGAGCGTGGCGAGGTGGTGGAGGGTTTCGCGGACATCCTGGGCGATGAAGTCGGCAGATAAACCGGTGTCCAATGCCGCCCGGGCACGAGATAATGCTTCGGCACCCCGTAAAATGGCTGCGTAATGACGCCCGTTGGTCAGTATTATATCTGTGTCAGGATTGTATTCTTTACATGCCAGAGAAGTCATGATTCCTTTCAGTTCGTCTATACCATACCCCTCGGAGGCTGAAATCGACATACATGCGTCAAACAGATGCGCCGTCTCTTTACCGAATAAAGACTCTGCAGCTGCACCGCACAAGGATTCTCCCTGTCCTGCCTCTGCCGGGCTGTATTTCTCCGACTCACAATTGTTTGCAAGATCAACCTTGTTGCAGACAAGCAGGTGTGATGCATCGGGCAACTCCCCTACCCTGTTTAGAATCTCTTTTAGCTGATTGTCTGTATCGCCTGTCGTATCAAGTAGCCAAAGTATGATGGAAGCTCTGGAGAGACGGTCTTCTGCCCTCTCTATACCAATGCGTTCCACTATATCCGCGGTATCGCGCAAACCTGCCGTATCTATGAACCTGAACAGTATCCCGTTCACTTCGCATGTATCTTCTATGATATCGCGGGTTGTGCCGGGCACATCACTTACAATTGCCTTCTCTTCTTCAAGAAGCTGGTTCAAAAGCGTGGATTTTCCAGCATTCGGCGCACCGGCAATCACTACCGGCACTCCATCTTTAAGAGACTTGCCGGTAGAATAAGATGCTGCGAGCCTGCGCAGCACTCCGAGCAATTCATCAGCCAAATCCCGGAGACGCTTACGGTCAGCAAACTCTACCTCCTCTTCCGAAAAATCGAGTTCAAGTTCAAGCAAAGAAGCGAACTCAATCAGACGGTCCCGTAGATTATCAAGATATATTGTAAAACGGCCATTAGCCTGTCGCATCGCCATCCTGTGAGACGCTTTCGATGACGCGGAAATCAAGTCTATCACACCCTCTGCCTGCGCCAGATCCATACGACCGTTCATAAACGCCCTCTGCGTAAACTCTCCGGGAGCAGCTGCTCGAGCTCCATGGCGCACAAGCAGGTTTACAAGTTCACGCTGGATCCACCGCGAACCGTGACATGAAATTTCGAAGACGTCCTCACCGGTAAACGAACGCGGACCCTTGAAAAAGGTCAGCACAACCTCGTCCAGCACACTGCCGTCTTCCAGAAGCACTTTGCCAAGATGCGCACTGTGAGATGCAATACCGTCAAGCGAAACTCCTTTCCAGCATTTACCGATCACTCTGTCCGCGCCCTTGCCAGAAAGGCGGACAACAGCTATGCCTCCCATACCGGAAGGTGTGGAAACAGCAACAATCGGATCAGTCTGCACAGCAGAAATCATCGTTGGTTCCATTCTCTGAAAGACGCTTTAGATTCAACCTCATTCTCAATATCATCCGGCAATGACGAAAAAAAATCATAACCTGTAAGTTTTTCGACATCATCTACAGTCATTACGTAATTCTGCATTGAACCGGGAGACGGCATATTCGGAAACACAAAAGCGATTGCACGCGGTTTCTCCACATAAGGAGCCAGCAGCACCTTGAAAAAGGCACTCGGCACAAGCACTCCGTTGCCTATTGTCTTTATGTCGTCTGCATTATATATCGGACCCGCCACAATTACAATTGCCGAATCCCTCACCGCCCAGTTGCGTTCCTTGTTTTCGAGCGTGTTCCAGGCACCCGAATTCAACGAATGGTCCTGCGGGCACATATTTGCCATTACAAAACAATCGTCCATCGCCTCCGCACTCCATTTCTGTTCAGCAGCCGGACACATATGTCCCCGGTCATAGCCCGAATTGCGATAATCATTCGTTGTCGGGCAGCCATCTACATCCCGATCCTGCCAGAACCTGTTATGACGTTTTGCCTCACCCCGGGTTTCAGACCCAAGCAACTCCCATGCCACCCAGTTCGGAGTGCGGTTATGCCGGTTGAACGAGACCCGGAAACCGGTGTAATCATATTCCTTCGACTCCACAGCCGGAGGAGCCAAAACAATATCGAGACCCGTATAATGCGGATTCCTCGATTCCTTATATTCATTGTCCTCGCGTGTGCACAGTCTGTAAGCCCCGAAGCAAATCATACATGTGCACATAAGCAGAATAATCACAATCCATATTCTCTGTTTCATAACACAAAATTACAAAAAAACGTCTGATTATACCTATTCTTTCTCGGATATTTCTTAATTTTGCAGATAAACGCACGGTCCTGTGATATCAACCATAAACAGGAACTGTAAAAATCTGAAATATCATGACTGTAACCGAACGCTTTCTTGATTTCGTGAGATTCGACACACAGAGCGATGAACTCACCAATATGACCCCCTCAACTCCGGGTCAGATGGAATTTGCAAAATACCTCAAAGGTCTTCTCGAAGACATGGGACTTGAAGAGATCATTCTTGACGACAACGGGTATCTTTTCGCCACCCTCCCTGCCAACACCTCGAAGCAGACTCCCGTGATAGGGTTTATCGCACATATGGACACATCTCCCGACATGTCGGGCAAACACGTAAAACCCCGCATTGTCACTGACTATGACGGTAAAGACATAACACTGAATGCAGAAAAAGGCATCTGCCTCGCACCGGAAGAATTTCCGGAATTGTTGAATTATATCGGTCAGGATCTGATTGTAACCGATGGCAACACACTGCTCGGAGCCGACGACAAAGCCGGCATAGCGGAAATCATAGACGCTATCGCATGGCTGCAGGCTCACCCCGAGGTTGAACATGGCAAGATTCGCATCGGCTTCAATCCTGATGAAGAAATCGGTCTTGGCGCCCACAAGTTCGATGTCGAGAAGTTCGGCTGCGAATTCGCCTATACCATGGACGGCGGCGCAGTCGGCGAACTTGAATACGAAAACTTCAATGCCGCATCCGCAAAAGTAAAAATCAAAGGTCGCAACGTACATCCGGGCTATGCCAAGCACAAGATGATAAACTCAATCCGCGTTGCCAACAACTTCATCGCCATGCTCCCGCGCTGGGAAACACCCGAGCACACAGAAGGCTACGAAGGATTCTACCATCTTGTAGGGATTGAAGGAAGCGTAGAAGAGACAACCCTCACATATATCATACGCGACCACGACCGCGCGCGCTTCGAAAGCCGCAAACGCGAGATCGAACATCTTGTGCGCAAGACAAACATGGAATATCCCGGCTGCTGCACCGTGGAAATCAAAGACCAGTACTATAACATGCGCGAGAAAATCGAGCCAGTGATGCATATCATCGAGATTGCGGAAAAAGCCATGCGCGACGCCGGAATAGAGCCTCGCGTGCAACCGATCCGCGGGGGCACAGACGGAGCGCAGCTCTCATTCAAGGGTCTCCCCTGCCCCAACATTTTCGCTGGAGGGGAGAATTTCCATGGCAGATTTGAATTCGTGCCCATACAGTCAATGGAAAAGGCACGTGATGTAATCGTGAACATATGCCGCATCGCAGCAAAGGCATAATGCCCAAACCAAGAAACTGTTTATAATTTGGACCAACCCGAACTCATAGTCATCACAGGGCCGACTGCGTCTGGCAAGTCGGCCCTTGCCATAGATATCGCACGTGCTGTCGGCACCGAGGTCATATCAGCCGACAGCCGACAGATATACAAGGGAATACCTGTTGTCACGGCAATGCCTTCGCCCGAAGAACTCGCCGTCGTGAAACACCATCTAATCGACATGCTTCCCCTTGACGCGTATTACAGCGCGGCGCGTTTCGAAGAAGACGCCCTCGCAATAGCTGAAAAACTTATCGAGCGCAACGGATCGGCAATAGTCTGCGGAGGCTCGATGATGTATGTCGATGCCCTTTGCAACGGCATTGACATGCTCCCCACCGTGCCCGACAGCATCCGCCATGATCTCGAAAAGGAATTTGAAAAAAAAGGGGGTGACTGGCTGAGAGAAAAGCTAAGGCTGCTTGATCCGGAATATTATGGAATTGTTGATTTGTGCAACACCAAACGGGTATTTCACGCTATAGAAATCATCCTTGCCTCAGGGAAAACATATACCGAATTGCGTACAGGAAAGAAACGCAAGCGTCCGTTCCGCATAAAAAAATACATGACAGACCTCCCCCGCGAAGTCCTGTTCGACCGAATCAACAGGCGCGTAGACATCATGCTTGAAAACGGACTTGAAGAGGAAGCGAGAGCAGTGTATCACATGCGCCATCTCAACTCACTCAACACGGTCGGACTCAAAGAGATGTTCGCATGGTTCGAGGGCACAATGGATCGAGATACGGCAATCGCACGAATAAAGAAAAACACCAGGGTATATGCAAAAAAGCAAATGACCTGGTGGGCACGCGATCCGGAAATCGTAAAAGGCGACCCCGATACACTCCGGAAGCTTATTCTTCCTGATTCGAACGCCTGACCATCTGCACAGGTGTAGGATTCTCAGGCAATGAATTCAAAGTGCGGGAATCAGTGTTCTTCTGTTTCTTCATCTTTATTTTCACTTTATCGAATCCCTTGCCATAAACACCGTTCACAGCGCCCTGGGTCACAAATGCATCCTCGTCAATACTCTTTATAATACGGAAAATAGTGACCGATTCTATTTTGCGGCACCACACCATCAGAATCTTCACATCATGCTTGGAATACCATCCCTGCCCGTCAAGCACAGTCACGCCCCGGTGAGCCTCATGATTCACACGGTCAGCAATTTCCTGCCATTTTTGCGAAAAAATAAAGAATTGGGTAGCCTGCCTGTTGGTGTTTATAATCATGTCGGTAACATATGAAACAATAAACGTCACCATGAAGCCATAGACGATAGTAGGTATTCGCGCCTCTATACGCGCATCCCATGGTCCGTCAAACGGAAGGAGTATAGATGACGCCACAATCGACATGTCCACGAATATCATTGTCCGTCCGATGCTGACATTGCTTTTCTTTGCCACCATTGCCGCCACGATATCCGTGCCTCCCGAAGAGCCGTTATGTATGAAAGTTGTTCCGATTCCGAGACCACACAATATCGCGCCTAAAGCCACACTTACCACTCGATCCGGCACGAGAGGATGCCCGATACTCATGAAAATGCTCTCGAACACACCTATTCCGAAAGCCACTACCGTCACACCAAAAACCGTGCGCAGCACAAACGTGCGTCCCACCACCTTATAAGCAGCAGCCAGCAACAGAAGGTTTACGGCATAAGATGTCACCGCCACCGGTATTATGCCGTTGGTAGCGAAATAGACAAGGGTTCCGATACCCGCCACACCTCCGATCACAATCTCATGAGGCAGGATTAACGCACAAAACGCGAACGCATAAAGGAGAAGACCGAAGACTATGACTACATAATCCTTGGCATTGTTCATAAGACTGTTATACTTGTTTCCGCCCATCGTATGGAATTAGAAAGAACATAAATCAATCGCAAAATTACTCATTTTTTTCAATTATCAGCGGGATTTTTATAAATTTGCATTTAGAAGTAAAAAAATAATTCAATATGAAACACATCGTAACCCTATTCGCAGCGGCGGCTCTGACAACCGCTTCATCCAACGCGGCAGACTTTTTCTCGACTGAGACACCGGAGCAACTTTTCAATCTCGGCATTCGTCTGGGAGTCAACACATCCAACCGCACCGTCGGCAGCGAAAACATGCCAGGTTACAACGTGCAGGGATGGGGCACGGGATTTGATCTTGGAGTTGTAGCGGACATAAACATACGCGACTATCTCTCGATTCAACCCGGTGCATTCTTTGAATCCCGCTCAAATACATATACGTTTATAAATATGGTTCCGGTATACGGAGCATCAACCGACGAACTCATGACACAAGCCGGGACATTTAATTCATATGCCCTCACAATCCCCGTCTTAGGCTCTGTAAGGTTCAACATAACCGATGACATACGCTGGAATATAGACTTCGGTCCATACGTATCATTGATGTTCGGATCAAAACTAAAGAACAAAGTCAACCATAATTCATTTGACAATGACGGTGTGCCGGCAGCCGGAGATGAATTCAAGCAAAAAGTCGCACCTGTGGATTTCGGTTTCAAGTTCGGCACAGGACTTCAGATCCTTGACCATTACTACATTGGCGCGCACTATATGGCAGGAGCTACAGGCGCATGGAAAGACATCAAGGCTGACGGCATAAAATACACCTTCGGAGGACGCACAAAAGCATGGGTATTCACACTTGGATATAATTTTTAAAGGCGAGGAAATCTCCTCGCCTTTTATCTTGTATTCTCAATTGTCAGATACCTTCCTTCACATTATAGACCTCAGTCAGCATCTCGCGCAAGTCGCGCGTGTCTCGCAGTTTCACATCGCCGTGAGTCATAAGCATCATCTCCACGCCCGATTGTCCCGGACCATATGGAGGCTGCACATAATTTATATCCTCCCGCAATCTGAATCCGCATCTTTCATAAAACTTTATCCGTCGCACCGCCTCGGGAGACTCAGGTTTCTCAACTTCAAGAAGCACATTCCCGCTTACAGTTTCTAACAGATGAGACAAAAGCTTACGGCCAATATTTTTCCCACGGTGCGCCGGTTCTACAGCAAAATGCTCCACATAGACATATCCCTCGAAAGTCCAGTAAGAAAGAAAGCCAAGAAAAAGTCCGCCGCCATCGTCTATCGCGAAAGCATGAAACTTGCCTCCCTTCTCCTTTACAAAATTCGCCACATGCTCGGCACTCTTATATAAGCGACGCTCATTTTCCGGGAAACTCTCGTTATATAATTTCAGGAAAGCCGGATAATCTTTCTCTTCCAAATTTCTGAATTCCATAGTATTATAAATTTTCCTTCATGCGTTTGTAAATAAAATCCTTTCCACGCGACATCTTGTCTCCCTCCGGTTTGTTTATACCCGGCAACACCACCTCCGCGTGTTCCGGCATCCAATTCACCACCGAATCCATCCACTGCACCATGCCGGCACGTGTAGGATGCGGATTCTTCGCGCTCTGACGAGGAAGCTCCAGCTCATAACTTCTGAAAAAAGACCCCTTTCCGAGTTCATTCTCAAGCCAGTCGTTAAGCACCTTACCCTTGTCATATCCGGGCCATGAAGGGGGACCGACCCACAAAATAGGGCGCGTGCCTACAGCCGAAAGGATGCCTTCTACCGCAGACTTCAGTTTCCTGTCGGGCTGCGCTTCAAAAAGTTCATTCATTCCCAGACTGATAAATACCGCATCAGGATCATCCTCCTCAACCATAGACGCGAGTTTTGGAGAATTTCCCCACTTCGAGATAGTCGACCCGTCCCACACCACTGTCGACACCTCAAAACCGTTCTGCTCGCCGTAAGCGTTCAGACGTTCAGAAAGCCATCCGGTCATGGAATCTCCTATAAAAAGCACCTTCTTTACAGGCTTGCGGGAATCAGGAGCCGAACTGACCAAAAATACTGCCGCCTGAATGATGACGGCACACACCACAACGTAATATAGTATTGTGAATATTTTTATTCTTCTCATATATTATATAACAACCATTTTCGCAAAATTGCCATACAGATATACCGATAAATTCATTTTTTTTGTAATTTTGCATAAATAATCAAAACGAAGTCATCTGAACTTCATTTTAATATCGCAAACAAGTTTAAACAATATCAATAAGAAAACAATGATAATGAATAATAATAAAAAAATTGTTCTGAGCGGAATCCGCGCTACAGGCAATCTTCACCTCGGAAACTATTACGGAGCCTTGTCCAAATTCGTCCGTATGCAAGACGATTATGACTGCCGTTACTTCGTTGCCGACCTGCATGCCCTCACCACAGCACCGGATCCAGATATTCTACATGAGAACGTAAAAAATATCCTTGCCGAATATCTTGCAGCAGGACTCGACCCTGAAAAGAACACCATATACGTCCAGAGCGACATTCCCGAAATCTCCGAAATGTATCTTCTTATGAACATGCATGTCGGCATCGGAGAACTGATGCGCACCGCATCATTCAAGGACAAGGCACGCAAAGCACTCGGCATCAATTCCGACAGCGATGAAATCGAAAAAGAGATTATCGGCAACCAGACCAACCAGCGTGTCAATGCCGGTCTCCTCACTTACCCAACCCTCATGGCGGTAGACATATTGATTCACCATGCCGATTTCGTGCCTGTAGGGAAAGACCAGGAACAGCATCTTGAGCTGACACGCCGCTTCGCACGCCGCTTCAATTCTTTCTACAAAACTGAATATTTCGGCGAACCGGTCAATTTCAACTTCGGCGGCGAAGCAGTTAAAGTGCCCGGACTCGACGGATCCGGGAAGATGGGCAAGAGCGAAGGAAACTGCATATACCTTATAGATGATGAAAAGACACTGCGCAAGAAAGTAATGCGCGCCGTAACAGACGAAGGACCTCAGACTCCGGGATCAGAGATGAGCGAACCCATCAAGAATCTTTTCACTCTTCTCGAGCTTGTTTCCGCACCTGATGTAGTGACACATTTCCGCGATGCATATGCAGATTGCTCCATCCGTTACGGAGACCTCAAGAAACAGCTTGCCGAAGACATCCTCAAGGTTACCCTTCCCATCCGCGAACGCATACTTGACATCCGCAACAACGAGGATTACCTCTCACGCGTGGTTCGAGAAGGCGCGGAACGCACACGCGAATATGCAGCTCAGACACTTAAGGACGTAAGGGAAATAATGGGCATCCGCAAATTCTGACCATGGTTCTCAACTGGATCTGGATATCCTTTTTTCTCATAGCCTTCCTGATGGCAGCCGGGCGCAGCCTTTTCGGAGGAGACCTTCAGGTGTGGAGCGACATCATGAACGCATCCTTCGACCAGGCGGCATTCGCATTCGAGATTTCGCTCGGACTCACCGGTGTGCTCACCTTGTGGCTGGGAATAATGAAAATCGGAGAGAAAGCGGGAGTCGTTGAATTTTTCGGACGACTCATCAGCCCCTTCTTCTCACGGCTGTTTCCCGGCATACCCAAAGGACATCCGGCAATGGGAGCCATATTCATGAACATATCCGCCAACATGCTCGGTCTCGACAATGCGGCGACACCCATGGGATTGAAGGCTATGCAGGAGATGCAAAGCCTCAACCCCAAGAAAGACACCGCCACCGATGCCATGATCATGTTCCTGGTGCTCAATAGCTCCGGACTTTGTCTGATACCTATAAGCATAATGATGTATCGGGCACAAGGTGGCGCCGCAAATCCCACAGACGTATTCATCCCTATACTAATAGCCACGGCAATCGCAACCATAGTGGGGCTCACCGCGCTATGCATCAGACAGAAGATAAAGATGGATCGCGTGATCTGGGGATGGCTCGGAGCAATAGCGGCAACAGTCGGGGCAATTACATATTTCTTCGCAAACCTACCGGCAGACAAGGTTCAGCTATATAGCACTTTCGGAGCTAACCTCATCCTCTTCAGTGTCATAATTGCCTTTATCCTCGCAGGGATCAGACGCAAGCTTCGTGTATACGATGTATTCATAGAAGGAGCAAAAGAGGGATTCAAGACAGCAGTTATGATAATCCCGTACCTTGTGGCAATACTTGTGGCAATAGGGATGTTCCGCGCGTCCGGTGCACTTGATGCATTCACAGGATGTGTGCAGAGCCTTGTGGCATGGCTCGGATTCGACACCCAATGGGTCGGAGCCCTGCCAACCATGCTCATGAAACCGCTGAGCGGCAGCGGCAGTTGCGCCATGATGCTCGACGTGATGAAAACCAACGGGGCTGACGCCTTCGTCAGCAAACTGGCGGCAGCCGTCAGAGGCTCAACCGACACCACTTTCTATATCCTCGCAGTATATTTCGGTTCTGTAGGGGTTTCCAAAACCCGCTATGCAGCCGGATATGCCCTTCTTGCCGACATCACGGGTGCAATAGCGGCTATAGCCATCGCATACCTCTTCTTTTAATTTTAACATGCCTCTCAGTCCCCACCATATTTATTCTCTGATAAAATGTCAAAAGCAACATTAAAGAAAGTTCTCAATGAGATGGATAGAGATAGTCTTTCGGAGATAATCTGCGAACTATATGATGCACGCCCGGAAGCCAAGGAATATCTTGAATTTTGGATAAATCCCGATGCCGACAAAGAACTTGACAAATACAGGCAAAAAATATTCAAACAGTTTTTCATTTCAGGATCGAAACCCCGGAAATCCCCCGTATTCAAGGAAATCAAGACTTGCATCAAATATTTCACCACCCTTTGCATAGACTATGAAAAGACTGCCGACCTTATGCTCTACACACTCGATCTGTATCAATTATGGCTATCTGAACGCAAAAGGATAATGAGCCATCAGACTCGAGTGGAGCGGTTCATTAACGATACGGCGGCATATATTGAAAGTCACAACCTCGAAGACAGGTATGAACTTAGGTTTAATCGGATACGCGAAGACATGTCGGAACTTTTCAAACGCGAAGAAGAGCCGTTGCGCCGGGGCTGGAAACACTGGTGGTGACCACAACATGCCGAAAAACATATTAAAATTATTTGCAGTTTTATTCCAATTTTCTAAATTTACCGCGCTGAAAACATAAAACTGTTTTCAATCCTTTAACCTAAATCCATATTACCATGAAAATTGGAATCCCTAAAGAAATCAAAAACAATGAGAACAGAGTAGGCGCCACACCGGCGGGAGTGAAAGAACTTATCGCACACGGACACGAAGTATTCGTTCAGCACACCGCCGGAGAAGGAAGCGGTTTTGCCGACGAAGAATATATCGCGGCAGGAGCTACCATACTCCCCGCCATAGAAGATGTTTATGCCACGGCAGGGATGATAATAAAGGTTAAGGAACCTATCAAACCTGAATATCCATTGATCCGCAAAGATCAGGTAGTATTCACTTATTTCCATTTCGCATGTGACCGCGAACTCACCGAAGCCATGATGGCATCAGGAGCAGTGTGCATCGCATATGAAACAGTAACCGACCGTGAACGCCGCCTTCCGCTCCTTGTCCCCATGAGCGAAGTTGCCGGCAGGATGTCAATTCAGGAAGGTGCCCGTTTCCTTGAAAAGCCCCAAGGTGGACGCGGTGTATTGCTTGGAGGCGTGCCAGGCGTAAAACCCGCCAAAGTCCTGGTTCTTGGAGCAGGAGTGGTAGGTCGCAACGCAGCCCTTATGGCGGCAGGACTTGGAGCCGATGTGACCATTGCTGACATTTCACTTCCCACATTACGCCATTGCGCTGAAGTCATGCCCCGCAATGTAAAAACGCTCTTCTCCTCCCGACACAACATCGAGCAGGAACTGCCCGACACAGATCTTGTAGTGGGTTCTGTGCTTGTTCCCGGAGCCAAAGCCCCCCACCTTGTCACAGCAGACATGGTAAAACTCATGCGTCCCGGTTCAGTGATGGTAGACGTTGCCGTTGACCAAGGAGGATGTTTCGAGACAACACATCCCACCACTCACTCCGAACCCACATACGTTGTTGACGGTGTCGTACAGTATGCCGTGGCGAATATCCCGGGAGCCGTACCCTACACCTCGACCTTGGCTCTCACAAACGCCACTATGCCTTACACCCTCCGTCTCGCCGACCTTGGCTGGATCGAGGCATGCCGCAGAGACCCAGGACTTGCAGAAGGTGTCAACATGGTTGACGGGAAAATAACCTACAAAGCAGTTGCCGAAGCATTCGATTTTCCTTACACGCCTCTCGAACTCTGATCTACAACACTCATACGCAAAATGGCAGGCGCATCCGACGGATGTGCCTGCCAATTCATTTCATCCCGCCGTTTCATTCATAATGTGAACATGAATTGCATCTGCAGACGGTTGTCGTGGGCGGTACCGGCGTTCCACGTCCCGCGGCGACCATAAAGATATTCCATTCCGACTTGAAGATATGACGATATATTGTAGAATACATTGCCAGCCGCATAAAAGCCATATCTGTAATTATTGATATTATCGGGCGAGACAGCTGCCGCAATTGCATATGGTCCGACACTCCAGATCCTTGACTCCGACACAACAGCATTGACCTGCCATTTTTTACCGATATTGTATGTTGCGCCAAGGGAGACTCCCATCATAGGAGATGGTGTCATATGACCGGGTTGTGAATCCTCAGGTATAAACGACAATGGCTGACCGGCAATATCCTGCAGATAATTGCCGATACCTTTACCGTAAGCCGCCTGCATATAAAGAATCAATGGTTCCACCGGATTCAGATTGCCGCTGAGCATCAGACCCCAGCCTACGGAATTACGGCGTTTCCCCTCAAGCATGTCCCGGTATGAGAAATTACGTATAATTCCAGAAAAACGTATACGGTTATAGTCGGAAGCAGTATATTCCACCCACATAGGAATATCTGGTATATTCTGGTTGTATGCTTCAGGATCAGCAACAGGCTTACCCTCTATTTCTTCCTCCCTCCACGTCTTGAAGTCATGACCACGATATACGCCGTTGGATGAATAATATGTAGGAATATCCATACCTATGGCAAACCTGAACCCATGAAACGATGGAGAAATATAACTGATTTCATAAGAAGAGGTAGAAATCATGCCGCTCGGTCCCTGGGGATCGATGGTAGGAGGCGACGCAGCCTCACCATCCTCGAACAGCGTGGATTTAAGACCGGCGGTTATACCCATCCACGCCACATATGCCTTCTTGAGTTTTATTGCCGTTGACTCACCGTTAGTCCCGAATTTCAGATAGCCTGTCACCTGATTCTTCGTACCTCCGAAACCCACGACCTGAAAATCTATATTCGCATTAAGAGGGTTTATATAGAAATCGGAGCGTTTGCCGTTCACTGACGGAACAGGTATCATTCCGGTCACGAATCCTATCCCCGCACCATCGACTTCATAGAGATCATTGCCGAAATCCGTGCCGATGATAGGATTGATCTGACCGCCGATGGTCATGACGAATTTATTGTCGGCAGTGCGTATGGCAAAATGCGGAACCGGTATTGCCGACACTTCGTCTGGACGGTCTTGCTTCAGGATATCCTTGACATCCTTATGATCCGCAGTCTTGATGAACTCAATCCCGGAACTCGTGTCTTCACCTTCGGCACCTGTTCCGGCTTTTGTGGTCTGCGCGCATACAGGCAAGACAATTCCTGACAAAGCAATAGACAGAAAAATGTGTTTCATAGTAGAATCGTATTTAACAAAACAACATACTTGCAGTGTCATTTGTTTAGGAATGTTAAAAATTAATTAACACCTCTGTCACTCATCTCTTCCAGTTATATTCCATTTATCGGATTTTGCGCACAGATTCCGGACAAAGAGAGTGTCCAGGTTTACGCGATGTTTCGTTTTTTTTCGTTATTTTTGCATTCTAAAAACCATGACAATGAAAAAAATTCCAAGCTTCACCATAAACCACCTCACACTCGAACCCGGGATATATGTTTCAAGACGCGACACCCTCCCCTCCGGCGATGTGGTTACCACATTCGACATCCGAATGACACGTCCTAACCGCGAAAAAGCTCTTGACCCGCAAGCCCTCCATGCGATGGAGCACCTCGCTGCGACATTCCTGCGTAATCACCCCCTCTGGAAAGACAAGGTGATATATTGGGGGCCGATGGGATGCTGCACCGGAAATTACCTTCTGATGTCAGGGAATCTTGAAAGCCGGGATATCTTGCCGCTGATTCAGGAGACAATGCATTTCATCGCTGAATTCGAAGGTGACATTCCGGGTGCCACGCCACGCGATTGCGGGAACTATTCCTTCATGGATCTTGCCGAAGCAAAGAAAGCCGCTCTAAATTATTTCAGACAGCTTTCGGCGGCATCAGACCTGAATTTTAGCTATCCGGAGTAAAAGACAATTCAACCTCCCTGCCCTGCCACACAAAAATGAGTCAGGGCAAATGCTCGGCGGCATAAAATAACAAAATACTGACAGGGTTGCACTTATTTTTATATTATCGTTTTTTTTTGTAATTTTGTGATTACATTAGCCTACCTATGAACAACGATATTTTCGAAATAGAAGAGAGGGAGGAAACTGCTCCCTCAACCGCAGCATCATCAAATGCCGGCACCTACGATGACAATGCCATCCAGACTCTGAAATGGAACGAGCATATCCGCAGGCGTCCCGGCATGTATATCGGCAAGCTCGGAGACGGAACCCACTCCGACGATGGCATATATGTACTTATCAAAGAGGTTGTTGACAACTCCATAGATGAATTCAACATGGGTGCCGGAAAACGCATTGACATCACCCTCACAGAAGAGGGGGAAGTCATGGTGCGCGACTATGGACGCGGCATTCCGCTGGGTAAAGTGAAAGAGGTGGCATCCGATATAAACACCGGCGGCAAATTCGATGACAAGAACTTCAAGAAATCAGTAGGCCTCAACGGTGTCGGACTCAAAGCAGTCAACGCCCTTTCCACATACTGCCATGTGGCAAGTGTAAGAGACGGAAAAAAGGTGGAAGTCGAATTCGAACGCGGAGATCTCATCCGCCAGTCCGAGCCAATCCCCACAGACGAACCCAACGGCACCCTGGTCAGATTCACTCCTGACCCGACGCTTTTCCAGAACTACAGGTTCAATCAGGAATTCGTCGAGACAATGGTCAACAATTACACCTATCTCAACGCCGGGCTGCAGCTCTTCTATAACGGACGCAAATACTATTCCCGCCACGGTCTGCTTGATCTGCTCAGAGAAAACATGACCAATGATCCTCTCTATCCCATAATACATCTGAGCGGCGAGGACATCGAGGTTGTTCTCACCCACACCGACCAGTACGGAGAGGAATATTATTCGTTTGTAAACGGACAGCACACAACCCAGGGGGGAACCCACCTCACCGCTTTCCGTGAACACGTCACAAGAACCATCAAGGAGTTTTCGGGCAAGGGATATGAGTTCTCCGACATACGCAACGGTCTTGTGGCGGCGGTTTCGGTGCGCATCCAGGAGCCGGTGTTCGAAAGTCAGACTAAGACCAAACTCGGAAGCAAGGAGGTCGCTCCCGGAAGTTCCCTTACGGTAAACAAGTTTATCGGAGACTTCATCAAGAAAGAACTTGACGACTACCTTCACCGGAATCCCGACATAGCGGAGATAATGCTCCGCAAGATAGCATCAAGCGAGAAAGAACGGAAGGCAATGGCTGGCGTGGCAAAACTCGCAAGAGAGAAAGCGAAGAAAGTCAGCCTCCACAACCGCAAGCTCCGCGACTGCAGAGTGCACTATAACGACCCACTGAAAGCCAAGGCAAAGGAAGACCGCCGGGAAGACTCCGCGATTTTCATCACCGAGGGAGACTCGGCTTCCGGAACAATCACCAAAGTGCGCAATGCCGAGACGCAGGCAGTATTCTCTCTGCGCGGAAAGCCGCTGAACTCATACGGCATGACGCAGGAAGTGGTTTATAAAAACGATGAATTCAATCTTCTTCAGGCTGCCCTCAATATCGAAGAGGGAATCGAGGGACTCAGATACAACAAAGTCATAATCGCGACCGACGCCGATGTCGACGGAATGCACATACGCCTGCTGATCATCACTTTCTTCCTGATGTTCTTCCCCGATCTTGTGAAGAAAGGGCATGTATATATTCTTCAGACTCCGCTTTTCCGCGTCCGCGACAAGAATGCCGTGAGACGCACCAAAAAGAAAAACCGCAAGAAAGAGGAAACCGAAGGAGAGAAAGATACGTTCTATTGCTATACCGATGAAGAGAGGGAAGCCGCGATTGCCAGATTCGGCAACAACGCGGAAATAACCCGATTCAAAGGTCTCGGAGAGATAAATGATGCGGAGTTCGCTGAATTCATCGGTCCAGACATGCGTCTTGACAGAGTGAAACTCAAAAGAGAGGATGCTGTCGAGAAACTTCTCGAGTTCTATATGGGCAAAAACACTATGGAACGACAGAATTTTATAATCGACAATCTTGTGATTGAAGACGATTCTGAAATCTGACATTTTTTGCACATGGAAAAGACAGCTGTATTCCCGGGCACCTTCAACCCTTTCACAATCGGACACCAATCCATTGTGGAGCGCGGTCTCGCCATATTTGACCGAATAATAATTGCAATCGGCAACAACGCAAATAAACCTGCCGGGAGAGATTTTGTCAAAAGATTCAGAGACATAAAAAAGGTATTCGAAGACAACCCGGCGGTAGAAGTTACCGTTTATTCAGGTCTTACCGCACAATTTGCAAAAAACGCAGGTGCCTGCGCCATATTGCGCGGTGTCAGAAACATATCCGATTTTGAATACGAGAGAAATCTCGCGGATGTCAACAAAAAAGTGCTGGGCATAGAGACAGTCTTTCTGCTTTCTCTGCCAGAACACTCCTACATATCAAGCTCGATGGTCAGAGAACTCGAAGACAACGGACACGATATCAGCCACCTGCTTCCTTAAGACAAAAAAAGATGAAGAAATTACTTAGCATAATCGGATTTGGAGTAATGCTGACCGCATTGGCTGCCAACCAGAACAAAATACCCGCCAACCAGAAACTGAGAATGGCGGAAGCCGCTGTAGCCCAGTTCTATGTCGACACGGTGAATGAAGACAGACTTGTGGAAACAGCCATCCGCAGCATGCTTGAGGAACTCGACCCTCATTCTGCATATTCGAACCCGGAGGAAACGAAAGAACTCAACGAGCCTCTTGCCGGAAATTTCAGCGGCATAGGCATTTCATTCAATATGAATCAGGACACTCTTTATGTGATATCTACCGTTGCCGGAGGTCCCTCGGAAAGAGTCGGACTTCTTGCTGGCGACCGCATTATCAAGGTAAACGATTCAATAATCGCCGGAGTAAAAATGCGCAATACAGATATAATGAAGCGTCTCCGCGGACCTAAAGGGAGCAAAGTGAACGTCAGTGTATTGAGACGTTCGGCAGGAAAAGCTGATACTGTCGAATTCACGATCACACGCGCCGACATACCGATCAACAGCGTCGATGCCGCATATATGGTAGACAACAAGACCGGATACATTCGTCTCAGCAGATTTTCAGCAGAGACACGCAATGAAATTGAAACAGCTCTTAAGGATCTCAAGAAAAAAGGGATGAAACAGCTTATCCTCGATCTTGTCGACAATGGCGGAGGATACATGCAGCCGGCAGTCGAGATTCTCGGAGAGTTCCTTGAACCCGGACGTCTCGCAGTCTATACAGAAGGACGCAATTCTCCGCGCTACGATCATATGACCCAGCCGCATGGCATCAAACCGCTTTTCAATGACGGCAGACTCGTTGTGATGGTAAACCAGTATACGGCATCGTCATCGGAAATAACAACTGGTGCGATTCAGGACTGGGACCGTGGTGTCGTTGTCGGAAGGCGAACATACGGCAAAGGGCTTGTGCAGCGGCCGTTCCCCTTCCCTGACGGCTCGATGATGCGTCTGACAGTGGCACATTATTACACCCCTACTGGAAGGGACATTCAGAAACCGTACAACAAGGGAGACCAGCGTGCATATGCGATGGATATCGTTGACCGTTTCAATCACGGAGAACTCATGCACGCCGATTCCATAAAATATATAGATTCACTGAAAGTTGAGACTTTACGTCTCAACCGTCCGATATATGGAGGAGGCGGAATATCACCCGACAGGTTTGTGCCTCTCGACACTGCTGATTTCACAAAATATTACCGTGATGTCACAGCCAAGGGTGTCATAAACCAATACGCCATCAGCTATGTTGACGCCAACCGAAAGGAGCTTAAACGCCGATTCAAGACTGATGATGACTTTGTGAAAGGCTTCGATGTAGATTCATCAATGCTTCACGACCTGTATGCCCGCGCGGCAAAAGAGGGCGTTGCTCTCAATGAAGAACAGGCAAGACAGAGCGAACCTCTGTTCAAGATGATATTGAAAGGGCTTATCGGACGTGACATATACGACCAGCCTACATATTTCAAGGTATATAACGAATACGACCCGATATTCAGAGAAGCATACAGACTGATCAACTCCCCGGAATACGACGCGATCCTGAGAAAACCTTGAATTCAAGATCCTCACGCGTCCGCCCTTGACCTCAGACTTTTTGTTTTTCTCCTCTCCATCTCTTTTCCCATATAACGCCAATAGATTTCCACTCATGAAACATTTCTTCGACAAAACTTTGCTGTTAGCCGCTACTTTTACGGCAGCGACATTCATGTCAGTGCAGACAGAAGCAAGTGCGACAGGCACTCAACCACGTTTCAGACACATCTCTACTGTGAAACAGACAAAAGAGGATTCCATAAGAGCCCGCTTTCAAAAAGCCAAGGATGCAATTATCACCGGAGAATATGAAGAAGACTCCCTGTATGTGCGCACTCCCGATGAAATAATAGCTCATACTGAAGTCTTGCCGGATATTCCGTCCTTCAACAGGCTCAATGCCCCTTGGGTGTTTTGTGAATACCGCGCGCTCGACAAACAGCATAAAATCGCAGTGCCTTCGCTCGAATCGCAAAACATCGAGATCTGGAGACTTGCCGACAGACTTTACAAGGAAAATCAGGAAAGTTTACAGGAAGAAACCACTGATTCCGTGGCTGAGCGCCGCAAATACCTTGATGAACTATGGGGAATCAAAAGCGAAAATAAGGAAGAGACCGAGGAAAACGAAATCTTTCTTGACGAGGAAACCAAGGTTGAACCTCTGCATGATTTTACCTCGAATCCTCGTCCCAGATGGCTCGAAAACGCATACGAGGCTTGGGACATGCAGGAAGACTTGATGTATCAGATGATGGTCGATGACCCTTCTCTTATCCGGTATGCATACTGGCGCCTTCCTATCCCCCCCTCTTTACCTGAGGAGGACCATGGCTTCATGGGTTTTCTCAAAAGAAGTTCCACAGGTAGCGTCAATGTGAACGATGCGGTGATTTCCGAATCTGAAATACTGAAGAAACACTGGCTGCATGTGCTCAACGGCTCTCTGCAGTTCTCCCAGGCATATGTGTCTGACAACTGGTATCAAGGCGGTAACAACCATGTCGCACTTCTGATTAATTTCCTGTGGGATGTGCAGCTGAACACCGTATGGCATCCGAATCTGCTGCTCCAGAGCACGCTGTCGTACAAACTCGGCCTCAACTCCGTTGAAGATGACCAATACAGGAAATACTCCATTTCACAGGACATATTCCAGTATAATTTCAAGTTCGGTTACAAGGCTCGCCGCAACTGGTATTATACCATTACAGCCCAGTTCAAGACCCAGCTCCTCAACAATTACAAAAAGGATACGGAAACACGCATAGCATCTGTTCTGACTCCCGGCGATCTCAACTTCGGTCTCGGTATGACATACAGCAAGACAAACGCTTCGAAGAGCATACAGTTCAACGCCTCTATCGCACCGCTGTCATACAACCTTAAAACCGCGATAGACCCGCATATTGACCATGAGTTGTTTGGCATTCCACAGACCGTCAAATCACAAAGCGAGATAGGTTCAAACGCAGACATAACACTGAACTGGAAAATCGGTAAGATGGTCACATACAAGACACGTCTCTTCCTCTTCACCGATTACGACTACTTCCTCGGAGACTGGGAAAATACGCTCAACATACAGTTCTCGCGCTTCTTCTCGACACAGCTTTATGCAAACCTCCGATATGACTCGTCTGCCGACAAATATGCCGCGCCTAAATGGAAAAGATTCATGCTTAAGGAAATCCTCAGTATAGGTCTGTCGTACACATTTTCTACCAAACAATGATGCGGCACTTCGGATTTATTAAGACAATGTTAGCAGCCATGACCCTCGCTTGCGGGGCCATGGCTGCTAACGCTCGGGACCAGATGATATTCGACATGGAAAGTGCCCTTGTATATTGCAGAGAAACCGCGATGGAGGGTCCTGAAGGTATATGGGAGTTTGCCGGAGATGAGACTCAGGTGCTGATAAAAAAAGAGACCAGAGGAGGAAAAGGCTACGACATAATTGTGATCTCCACCCCTGACTGCCGCCTGAGTCCTGGAGAAACAATAGGCAATATCCAGCCTTCTGCAAAGAAAGGCAAATACAGGATGAAGCTCTACGTATCAAGAAAAATGGGTACGTTTTCAGACTCAAGGACATGCATGGCGGAGTATATCGAAAAAGACGATGCGATACTCACACATCCCGTGAAACTCAAGATATCCGTGCGCACGATGTGGTTTCTCCCTAAATTCTGGCGTTCTTTGAAAATCTCCGTTGACAACCCTGCCGCCTCTCTTCCACATGGTCTCGTGAGGATATATCCCCGCAAAGAGCCTTCAAAACCCGTATACTTATGAAGATTAAGATTACAAGCTGTTCAGTTCTCTCTATTCTGACAGTTATGATATTGTCCGTTCCCGCGGGAATATCTGCACGAAAAAAAGGATACAAGTTAAAAAACATATCCGAAAACCGGCAGACAGAGGCTGTCAGCGCGATTGAGACCAGACCGGACACTGCCGCGCAGGAGATGGTTGCCGGCAGCTTTATGGTTGCCTCGCAATGTCCGACATGCAACAGCGGATACGCGTTAGATCAGATTGTATTCACAGGTTTCGACAAAAACCAGAACAACGCGAAAGAGAGCTTCTTCATAATAAACAAGACAGACAGGGAACTCACCGGAGTCTCGCTGTATATCGAATACATCACTCCCGACAGACGCCAGTTGCACAAACGTTTCCTTAAACTCACATGCAGCATCCCTGCAGGGGAGACCCGAAAAGCGGATATACAGAGCTGGGACACCCAGAAGAGTTTCTATTACTATAAAAGCAATCCCTCGAAAAGAAAGGGCAACCCCTTTGACGTGAAATTCGACATAATAGCGTATTACCTGAGGGCTGACTGATCACTCGCGCCGCGTAGCACGCGTTTTTCGTGTTGAAATCAGGAGCGAATGGACCATCACTATTCCATACGAGATTCCGGCAGCAAGCATAAAGCCAAGTATGAACCCATAACGGTCAGAGACCTCAGCAGCTATGAAAATAGCCATAAGCGGAGCCTTGATGGTGCCTGCCATTACCGCAGCTGTTCCGATCAGTGCGAAATTCTCTATCGGAAGACCGATACCGTAAATGTTGCTTACTGATGCGAACATAAAACCTAAAAGACATCCTGCAAAAATCGCAGGCACAAATTCTCCGGCAACACCCCCGCCACTGTTCACGGCACCAACCACAGCTCCTTTCAGCAGCAGCATCGCTGTTATGATTCCGAGCAAAAGCGGAAGCCTGGGAAGATCCCTGAAAAACGGTCCGTATTCCACAAGCCTGTAATACACCCCGTTAACAATATTTGAGACCACATCGTATCCCTCTCCGAACATTGCCGGAAACATCATGATGACTATTCCGAGTCCAAGTCCGCAGAGCGCCCCCCTGAGCCATACATTCCCAAGCATTCTTAAAAACCGCGAGGCAAGGGAGAGTGTATAAGAATAATAGATCGAATAAAAACCGCATACAATTCCTAAAAGCGCTATCCATCCGAAATGGTCGGGAATAAAGTGCATGTCTGTCAGAATCCTGACATTCCATGTATACCCACCGAGCACATAAGCAACTCCGAAAGCCGACAGAGACGCGCAGGTCAGAGATACCATGCCGATCACTGACATTTCCATTCTAAGAACCTCAATGGCAAAAAAAACACCGCCGAGCGGAGATTTGAAAATTCCGGCTATCCCTGCGGCAGCTCCGCAACCGAACAATATACGTGTCGCCGATGGTGAAAATTTCATAAGTCTCGCAACCCTGTCTCCTATCGCAGCTCCGGAAAATGCGCAGGGACCTTCGGCACCTGCCGAAGCACCGAAACCGATAGTGACAAGACACCCCATCAACGGAGAAAAAAGGTGATTTCTACGAAACTTGAAGTTACCGTCAGCAAGCCGGCTCCTGAGCTGGGAGGTGCCATCCGCAAGATTCTCCCCTACCGCTTTCTGATAAAAGACAGCCCCCAAAATGGCAATTACAGCGTAGACAATGAAAATCCAGTTCAACCCGCCTGGATGAAGCGGAACACTAAGCATATCACCCATCCACGCTATGCCTCTGCGAAGAAAAAATGTACCTGCACCTGTAAGCATGCCGACAATTGTCGCACCGGCGAAAACGACAGCTCCTTCAGGCAATAATCCCTGAATCCTTTCCTTTAACCCTGACCTCATAGCTTTTGATTACGCCATATATGACTATACAAAACAGCTGCGGAATTTGTTCATTACATTCCGCAACTGCCTTGTAAAACCGTATGTTCCCTCTCCGCTATGACAAAGGCAACATAAACACCAGCTTAGCCCCTTCTCCGGATTCTTGATGACCAGTCGATTTCAAAGAACTGTTTGTAAGGAAGTTGATCATGCGCACCAGTATCAGAGCGGCGTCTCCATTTTCCGATAGACTCTTGTAATCCATAAAATTATCGAAAATCTTCTCCTCCCTGCCTTCAGGAAGAGAGTTTCCGGAATGCCTGAAGACGAATCTGGCTTTGCCGACGGCTTTGTCTTCTGTGCATTCAAAACCGATTGAACCTCCCTGGGGAGCAAGTTTTACCGCTACCTGCAGAATATGAGACACGAGCATTCGCAGACATTCCTTGTCTGCATGAATCTCGAAATCCGGATCAGGATAAATCACGTTTATATTGATGCTCTTTGTAAGCGTAGACTCAACCTCGGCAATGCGGTCTCTCATGAACGAAGCAACAGAGATGTCATGACGATATTTCTTTGTATCTTCCATTGCCACAGAAGAAATGAACATGACATCATTAATTATATAATTCACTGCTTCCGATATGTTTCCGATCTTAGGACGCGGTGAGCGATAATCAGCGGACTTGTCATCGGAATCGGTTTTTCTGGCGTAATCATAATACCTTCGTTTCTTTATGGCATCGCGTTCGGAGGCAAGCGTTGCGACAAACGAGGATATATCCGCTGATGTCTTCTTGTATTTTGCCCAGAAAAACAAAAGACCGACGAGCATGACCGCTAACGCAACCCACCCTACAATCACAAAAATCATTATCTTGCGCGTAGCAAGAATCTGCCCGTTCTTGTTTTCAAGTTCAAGTTCGGCATTCTCTGCCCTCAATGCGCTCACATCATATTTTACCTGAAGCTCATTATATTTCTGCCGGGCATCAACGGAGTTTATCTCACGGTTTATAGCATCGAGTTCTTTTTGCGCGATATCCAGATTGGTCTGGTCCCCGATAGCGGAAGCTGCCTCCACAAGCATCTCAAGCATTCTTTTCCGCAATATATGCGACCGCTCTATGCTCAGCTGACATCTTATATATGGTATCGCCTCCGCATATCGCCCGTTCTTCATCGCATGATAGGCTGACGCACGTCTGTTATATTCCATTGTCGACTTCACATCCTCGTTCCGTTCTGCAATGGCAAGAATTTTGGAATAAAGGTCATTGGCCTCATCAATGCTCAGGCTATCGTAGTTGCTGAGCATCCGCCGGTATATTATAAATCGGTTTACATCCAGATTCCGATATTTACGCCCCTGCGCTTTATATCTCTTTTCGAGATTGTCAATCTCCTTGAGAAGAATACGGTCAGCTGCAAGTGCTTTATCATGATTACCGGTGATGCTGTAGATATTGGCACTCTCCGTGTAATAAATGTTTTTGAGCGCATAATTGTCGATACCCGATGCCTTCATCAGTTCTCCAAGATCATCCATATAGTTTACAAGCATATCTCCCTTGGCAAAAACGCTCAGATACTCGCAGATCGTGAACAGCCGCTCGACTTTACCATATTTGTCAAGTTTGTTATCTTCCGGAACAATAGTACGCGCGATACGCTCCTGACGCTCTTTCTCGGAAATATTCCGCGCGATTGCCGACAGACGCCTTATCTTCACAAATAATGCAGTCTCCTTTTTTTCTTTACAGTCGGGCAAGGTTCTCACACGACGCTCTATATCTGCCAATACCGAGTCGCTGGAACCCACATTCGCCATCTGGCGCGCCATATCGAAACGAACTGTGTTGTCGCCTCCTCTGGCAGCAACGGCATCAAGTTCCTTACAGACATTCATATAGTCTCTGCGACTCGAAAGATCGAATATGTCGTAAAGTATCTTTATTGAATCCTGGTTTGTCTTCACCGTAGCCAGCTCCTCTCTGAGTCTGGCAATCATAGCTCGCTTATCGGGAGTCGCGTATCCCTCTGTCGGAAGTATCAGAAGTGTAAATAAAAGAAGAATAAACTTTTTCATAAAGTATCAGAGGCACTAATACCCCTTTATCGCAAAATTACAAAAAATCTCTGGAATAACCTCGAAAAAAGGGAGAAATGATGCTAAACAACTTAATATCAGAGTCGTTACGATGTCAAATGATGACAAGCCGAAAAATCGGAAAACGCAAAGAAAAGCGGATTCAAGAAGAAGAATGGTTTGCAAATCAGTACAACCATCCGCGATAGCGGCAAGATTCAATTGTGAATAGGAACTGCACCTACGGGGGCGTTTGTTGAAATAAATATACTTGACAGATGCTATTATGAAGACATTAGCAACAATCAAATCATTATCGTTATTATGGACATTTAAAGTAAAAAAGATATTCCTATAATGATTAAAGCAATAGATGCAAATATGTATCTATATCTTTTTGTAGAAAACATTGCTCCTATACAGGAGATAGATACAGCAAATTGCATACATTTCAAACTTAACTCTGTAGTCTTAAATATACACATAGACAAAAAAGATAATGCCAAAACAAATATTATAGCATTCAATATATATTTCAGTTTCATATTACTTTGATTTACATTGACCTTATTATCAGTAGCATATAAATTGCTCATCCTATCACAATAACCAATCCTATACAAGAGAACAAGTACAAGAGAACAAGGTGAATCTCTTTTCCTTGTATTTCAGCACATAGACCAGCCCGATAATAGCACATAAAGGAATATTAGATGAATCTGCATTTTTCCCTTTGTTTACAAGGTATTTATATGTTCTTTCATCCTTTCTTTGCTCAATTTGCGAATCTCACGGTTCTCTTTGTTTTGTTGTAGCATACATTTATGCAACTTAATGTTCCTATGATTCAGTTTAATCTATTTTCTCTAATTCAATTGTAGCTACTTTCTCTTTATCTGGACTAATTTCATTCTGTATAATGGTTATATGTTTTTGGGTATAGCTTTTGATAATCCATGGGGCTCCCCCCAAATATAAAGCATTGCTATTAAATGTGATATATTTCCCTTCTATTGTATAAGTAATATCAATTTCATCGTAACCTTCCCAATTTACCTTCCCTTTCCGAGTATCTACAAATTGCATACCGACCCCCATATTTTGTACTGTCCAAGCCTCACAATGTCCTGTTCCACGCCATGAAGTCTGATAAAGTGCTTCGGGGGTTAATTCATTTGTCTGTTCATTATCATCGTCGCAGCTTATAAAACTGAATGTACAGAGGAATAGCATAAGTATTCCAAGAATTTCTTTTGTTTTCATATTCTCTTTTTTAATCTCTTGTTTAACTCATTCAATCTTTATTTTGTCTCTTCGTTGAACCAACCAAAGATAAGACAAAGATAAAAAGAAAAATCCTTTGGCAGATTAAGATACTCCTGGAATATTGTTATGAATGTAAATTTCTAAACCTATGTTTATTTTTTATTGTCAAGACTTTGCTTGCGTCTGATTCGGCTCATGTGTACGGGTGTAATTTTGAGGTAGGATGCTATTTCTTTTAGTGATACCATTTGAAGGATTGCAGGGCATTTTTTTAAAAGTTGGAGGTAACGCTCTTCCGGTGTGAATCTGAATAAATCCAAATAACGTGAATATGATTGGAAAAACATCTGTTCGGCTGCGATACGGGCTATCCGTTGGCTTTCTTTGTTCTCCTCGAATTTTTGCTGTAAGAATGCAGAAGAACAGATGTAAATATCGCACGGGATTATCGCCTGTATATTCAATTCTGATTTCATACCATATAAACAAGTGGGATAATCGCCTATAAATTCATTTGGAAAGGAAAAACCGACATTATACGGTTTGTTTTCTGTCCGGTTGATGCAACTGTATTTGACTACGCCTGACAAGATAAACCCGAAGAAAGAACATGCATCACCTTCATGGAGAATAAACTCATTCTTTTTATAATGTCGTAATTCTCCATGTTTCAGACACAACTCCTTGAAGAAGTCTATGTCTATGTTACTCATATATGAATTGAATTCGGTTATCATTTGTATATAAGAGAAATGTATAAAAAATATCTGAATTTCCAGGTTTAAAGTTTAGTCTGTTTTTTGTCTATATATCCAAACCGTACTAAACTATTTTCTGTTGACTGCAAGACATATGTACTGGCGAAAAGAGTAAGAGCTTCAAAACAACTCATCGGGCATCGGCACAAGTTTACCTGTAGCCTTGACCAAGGGCATCGGTGCCTCCCATTCACGAAGAGTGTCGGAGAGTTCAGCAGCGAGTTCTCTGACAATCTTCGGATGCATTGCTGACACATCATGCTTTTCACTCAGATCTTTCTTAAGATTATACAACTCAAGTCTGGCGTCGTGCATGCGATATACAAGTTTCCAGTCTCCTTTGCGGATTGCTGAAAGGAAATCGACATCCTCCTGATCTTCGATTCTCCACTGATGAGGCATGTGCGAGATAACCACACGTTCGGGATCAAGACCTGAAACCTTTTCGGGAATCACAAAGGCATTCGCTTCTTTCTGGTTTCGTATCTTCCCTTTTTCAACCGCCTCCTTCGCAAGCCGAGAACCATCGGTGACGAGCTTCACGAAGCTCTTTCCATCAAGTTTCTGAACGGTCTCAGGGTTTTCCACGCCCGCCATTTCGCAGATTGAAGGATAGAAATCGGGAGGCGTGACAGGAGTGTTGATCCTCATCCCTGCCTCTGTCTTTCCGGGCCAATACACCATCATCGGAACCCTGACACCCCCTTCATACACGGAACCCTTACCCTCTCTCAGAGGGGCGTTGAATGTATGGGGCACACTGTTTTTAGCCGTGTTCAGGCTGTGACCCCCATTGTCGGAATAGAAGATGATGACAGTATTGTCGGCAACCCCTTTCCTCTCAAGATAATCCATTATCTGACCAAGACTCTCGTCTACACTCTCGACCATGGATGAATACATCGCGGTCTTCTCTTCCTGACCGGCGTCAAGATATTTCTGATAATACTGCGGCTCGGGATGTATCGGAGTGTGCACGCCGAAATGCGCCATATAAAGATAGAACGGCTCCCCTTTTTCTATAGGATAATCCATTGCCTTTAGAGCTTTGTCGGTTATAGCCTGGGTGAGATTGATGTCGGAACCGTAATATTCCTCAAGGTCATTGATTGCAGAATAAGTCCATTTGTCGGGCTGATTGCCGAAATTATCCTCGGCATAATAGCTTCGGGGCATACCTGCCATATTTCCTGCCACATTGACTATGAATCCCATATTATAGGGAGACACTCCCGGTGTGCCCATCGAAGCCCAGTGTCCCTTCCCTATGTGGATGGTATAATAACCGCTGTCACGGAGCTGCTTCACCATAGGTGTCATATACTGGGTGTGTGGAACTCCCGGCTCCGGACTGATTCCGTTGTAGTTCCATTCCGGACGGGCGAATATGTCATCATTCTCACGATTGGAGGCATCGGTGAAGAAACCGCGGGTGCCTCCGGTGAAATCAGTGGGAGTATTGATTTCCGGAGCGGTAAACATGTTGATTTTTTCATGCGCGGCATGCATGCCCGACATCAGGGAAGTCCGTGTAGGCGTTGAGATAGGACACGCATATGCATTGGTCATGATCACCCCTTTCTCCGAAAGACGTTTCATATTCGGAGTCCGGACGCGATGATTGTTCGGATAAACCTCTTCGCCGTAAGCCACCTCGCTGTCGAGCCAGCCATAATCGTCAACAAGAAAGAAAATGATGTTGGGTCGCTGTTCGGCAGCATTCAGTGCCATGGAAGCCGCTGCCACGGGAGCGACAACCGACAATCCCCTGAGGGATCTTGAAAATCCAGTCATGTGCATTAGTTTTGGTTAATAATTAAATTGACGCAAAAGTACGAAAAAAGTACCGCAAAACAAATCACGTCTTCATTGTTCCGACCTGTTATCCGGCTCTTTTAAAATTTGATTAACATATATTAACATATAAAGCTAATTTATTAGTTGTTTAACTAAAATATTTAGTTTACCTTTGCGCAAACTAATTTTTTAGTTTATTCGGGATCTAAGAAACTGAATCCATCCTGACTTCTATGTCTCAAAACCAATGATTGTATAATGAAAGCCGGAAGAAAGAAACAGATTCTCACAGAGAAAGAGAGTGTGATAATGAACATGCTCTGGGACAACGGTCCGATGTTTATAAGGGAAATGCTTGAACTGTATCCCGAACCTCGGCCTCACTTCAACACTGTCTCGACTTTTGTACGCATACTTGAGGGCAAAGGTTATATAAGCCATGAAGTGGTAGGCAATTCACACCGTTTCTATGCAACGGTCGGGAAAGAGGATCTTCGTGAACGCAGCATAGCCGATGTCATCAGGAATTATTTCAACAATTCATACAAAACCGCAGTCTCTGCACTTGTTGAAGACGAAAAACTGTCGGTCGATGATCTGAAGGATATAATCCGTTATATTGAAAACAAAAACAAATGACGCATATGGGAGAACTAATGTCTTTTACACTGACTTCGGGAATAATACTCCTTTCAATGTATCTCCCTTACCGCCTTCTGCTTGCCGGGGAGAAACAGCACAGGCTCAACAGGGTCATATTGCTTGCGATATATATGGCGGCGATAGTCATACCCCTTGTCAGACCTGTGGCATTGCCGGGCATCTCCGGCATCGAGGCAGGAGCAGCTACCGCCGAAACGGGAATCGCAATCGGAAGACTCTCGGGAGGATTGACGGAACATAGCGGCACGACATGGATGAGGGTCTTGCTGTGGATATATATCGCCGGTGCCGCCGTAGCTCTCGCCAGGCTCGTATGGGCATACGCCAGACTCACAGTCATAATATGGAATGGTAAGAAAATAAAGATGGAGGGCTACACTCTTGTGGTTACGGGCAACAAAAATTTCTCCCCATTCAGCTGGCGGGGGTATGTAGTGGTTGAGAAAACTTCGGATGCCACTGAATATCCTGCGATAATGATACACGAGATGCGGCACCTCTCCTCTTGCCATGACATTGATCTGATGCTCGCCCAGCTGTATGCGGTTCTGGTATGGTACAACCCGGTTTCATGGCTGATGATAGATGAGCTGAAGACTGTCCATGAATACGAAGCTGATGAAGCCGTAATTGCCTCCGGACTCAACCTTAGGGATTATCAAATGCTATTAATAAAAAAGGCTGTTGGCGCGAGATTGCCGTCACTTGCCAACAGCCTGAATCACAGTAAACTTCAAAAAAGAATAACTATGATGTATCAATCAAAATCAAGAACGGCGGGTAAACTCGGGAGCCTCGTGCTTGTTCCCGCTCTCGCCATCGGCATCGCCGTAGTGTCAATCCCCGCAGTGGCATCGGTCATATCCGGTGCATCCGAAACCACATTGCTGGATTCCGACAGCAAAGTTAGCAAAATTTCCGCAAATACGGAATCAGTCGCGGAAATGCGGACAAGCGCTCCTGCCTCCTACAACAAGGTGTTCACAACTGTGGAGAAACCCGCCGAATTTCCCGGAGGAATCGAGGCAATGATGAAATGGCTGCAGTATAATGTCAAATATCCCAAAGAGGCCGAGAAGGCAGGCGAACAGGGAAAAGCTGTCGTCAAGTTCACAGTGAATAAAGACGGCAGTATCTCCAACGCCACAATCATAAAGTCTGTGTCGCCATCTATCGACAAGGAGGCTCTGCGCGTCGTGACATCCATGCCTAAATGGAAACCAGCTGAAAACGGCGGTAAGAAAGTGGCTTGCTGGTTCACGCTGCCAGTCTCATTCCGCCTGGCTCCGGACAAGGTGACAACTAAGAAGTAGCAATCCGGCGCATTTGTTATTTAGAGATAATCCATAAGGCGGTGTGTCAAATTTTATCAATTTGACACACCACCTTTATTTTAGCCGGATGGCGAGGATGCTGTCAGAATGGTCCGGATGGTAGGCGGCTGAATGTGAGGCTGAAGGGAGTTGACTTTCGTCAATGACCGAAGCCGAATCATTCAGCCAACGACCCAGACGGGCTATTATGACACATCCTCTATAATTATGCTTCACATTTGAGAGAGTTGCCGATATGACATTACAACGAGCGCAGAATCAGGGCGGAATAGGGAGCAAGCTCGATACGCCCGCCGTTAAAACGGTCTTCCGCATCCTGTCCGGTGAATTTACCGTCTTTCGCCACTATCACCCATTTCCCTTTTTTCACATTGACGACACGCGATGAAGACGCTCCGTTGAAAACCACCTTTATCTCTTTCCATTCGTCTCCGTTGGCATTACCCTTCAGTGAATAGGAAATAAGATTGGGTTCGCGGGAAGAGTCAATCTCGTCGAATACAAGATGACGCGCGATATCCTCGGCGGAAGTCATCCGGAAAGCGGGGTGTTCATTTCTTAGTTTTACAAGATTACGGTAATAATCGAAAAGATCGCGGTATCTCGCCTTGTTGCTCCAGTCAATCGCGTTTATGGAATCGGGACTTTTGTAGGAATTATGTACACCTTTCTTGTCTCTGAACACCTCCTCGCCGGCGAACATGAACGGAGTGCCCTGAGATGTGAAGACTATGGTCTGAGCCAGTTTGGCGGCATTCAGCATATTCTCCTCACTCTCCCCCGCCATGGATTTTTTCAGTTTGTCGGTAAGGCAAAGGTCATCATGACAGGACACATAATTCACTATCATCTCCGGAGATTCCGCATATGGGAACCTGGAATTGTTACCTTTTGAATAATCCACCTGCGGATGGGCTGTAGCGGCAACGATGCCGATCTTCACGGTCTCCTCAAGACCCGGCTTGCCTGTGGCGAAGCCACGGTCGGAAGCATCGGTATAATGCCCTTTCACAGCATCCCGCAGGTCATCCGAGAAGACTGCGATACCTTTCATTGCCGATACATTCTCCTTCAAGGCACGACGTTCTGCGGCAAGCGGCGAGTCTCCGGCTGTCCACCCTTCGCCATACACGAATATCGAGGGATTGATTTTTTTAAGTTCCGCAGCCACGGCGTTCATAGTCTCGGTGTCATGTATAGCCATGAGGTCGAAACGGAAACCGTCGATATGGTATTCCTTTGCCCAGAATTTCACCGAGTTTATGATATAGTCACGCATCTGACGGCGGTCGGAAGCGGTCTCGTTGCCGCAGCCCGACGCATCTGAATATCTGCCGTCATCCCAATGGCGGTGGTAATATCCGGGTGCCGTCAGTTCGAAGTTGGAACCATCGTTCTCCGCCGTGTGGTTATAGACCACATCCATAATGACACCGATGCCGGCATCGTGCAGAGCCTTCACCATCTCCTTCATCTCGCGGATTCTTGCAGCCGGATTCGAAGGATTTGTCGAATAAGAACCTTCGGGTGCGTTATAGTTCTGCGGGTCATACCCCCAGTTGTAGGTATTGTTCTGAAGATTGGTCTCGTCAACGGAATTGTAGTCGTACGACGGCAGGATATGAACGTGCGTCACGCCAAGTTCCTTAAGATGGTCAATACCGGTCTTCTCCCCTTCAGGCGAAGTCGTGCCTTTTTCTGTAAGAGCAAGAAATTTCCCCTTGTTCGCGATCCCCGACGAAGGATGCATCGACATGTCGCGATGATGCATCTCGTAAACAATCACATCGGAAAAATTCCTCACCTCGGGACCTTTGTCCTGATGCCAGCCCGCAGGTGATGTGGTAGAAAAATCAATGATGGCTGCGCGCTTACCGTTGACCCCTACTGCCTTTGCCCACACTCCCGGAGTCTCGGAAAGCCATTTGCCGTCGTGCTTCACCTTGAATGTATAGAATTTACCGTATAGTTTCTCCGGCACAGAAGCTGTCCAGGTTCCTGTAGACACATCATGCGTCATTGGTAATGTCTTGTAAGGCACGCCGGTATGCCCGTTGTCATAAAGATTCACTACAACATCCTGCGCCTTCGGACTCCAGAGGCGGAAACGTGTGCCCGACGAATCGACCGTCAGCTCCAGGTCATCGCCTGAATAGACAGGATAGTTCTCAAAACGCGAGTCATAACGGCTCTGCGCCGAGACAAACCCGCAGGTCAGGTTGCCCGCCGGGAAAATCATGCTCGCGGCAACTGTCATGGAAATCAGATTTTTTGAAGATCTTTTCATGTAATCGTTTTATTTGTTAAGCTGTTGCAAATATAAGAATTTTCCATCAAAATAAAAAGTTCGTGTAATTACTGCAAAAGAAGCGCGTGCCGGGTAAAATTTCAATCCGGCTGATTTAACATTCATTAGCACTACACTGCAAAACCATGGCATCAAGACAAGATAATTTTGCATCATAATAAACAAATAAACTCAACTTCAAAACTAAATGACTATGACTGCCACTACTTGTTCTTCAACTGCAACGGGGATGCGTGGCATCCGCCGTTCATTCGATCCTTACCGCCGCCCTGCATCACCCGCGTCAAAGGGCGACAGACCGATCTGCTACGGCGACCGTCTCTTCGCACGTCTCGTAATGCACGGGCGCACGGTTGTTGAACTCACCGTAAATTCTGTCAACGATCTTTCCGAATTATGGGGAGAATTGCGCCGACACTGCCGCGGTATCCGCGGTCTGGCAAAACTCTACCTGCGCAACGCCTCCAGAGGCTGGAGCATGGAACGCCCAATGATGCTGTATCCCGCCTGAACATAAACCGACAACAATAAAAATAAAATGCCGCACGGATTCGCGCGGCATTTTATTTTTTACAGTTTCTTCCTTATGTATCTTTCTCAACCGATATATTCTTCGGCGACCGATTTCACGGCATCCTCGTCAACCTCCCATTTCCCGGGGTCTGAAGGACTCATTTTTATAAGGTCCATAACATCATAATAGTCGGCATCTTCGACTTCGTCACCGCCATCAGTTATGCTGACCTCCTTGCTTTGCGGATCGATGCGCAGACGCGCATTGTCATCATAAGCCTCTTCATCGGCGGTATAATCCTCCACCGCATTGCGCAGGAGATTCTCCAATTCCTCGCGTGTCATGATCTGCAGAATCAGTCTCTGTTACCGCCCAGAATACGGAGCAGGAACAGGAAGAGGTTGATGAAATCGAGATACAGGTTCATGGCACCCATTGTGGCAAGCTTGTCGGCAAGCGCCGGCTCAAGATTGGCGGCAGCCATGCGTCTTACCTGCTGCGTGTCCCAGGCTGTAAGACCGGTGAAGATCAATACTCCGGCAATAGAGATAATCCATTCCAAGGTGGAGTTCGCCCAGAAGATGTTGACCACACAGGCTATTATAAGACCGAAAAGCGCCATCATCAGATAGGAGCCCATCTTGGAGAGATCGGTCTTGGTGAAATAGCCGTAGACTGACATCGCGCCAAACGTGCCGGCGGTGATGAAAAGAGTGTAGACAATCGTGCCGAGACGATAAACGAGGAAGATCGGAGCCAGCCAGCATCCCATCAGTGCTGAAAAGAGCACGAAGAGACCAAGCACCGCGCCCGATGACATTCTCTCCATTCTCGAAGGAATCACCCATGCCATGACAAACATGGCGATAAGCATACCCCAGAACACAAGACGGTTGCCAAAGAAGAAAGTAAGCGCTGCCGGTGAGCTTGCCACGCCAAGGGCGCAGAAGGCAGAAACCAGCAGACCTATGAACATACGCACATAAACGCGTTTCATCACCGCGTTTGTCTGAGCCACAACCTCCTGACCGCTATAAAAAGGGGGAGGCGTCATTCTTGAACTATTATATTCCATATCAATTTACAACTTAATTTGTTTGTAATTATTAATTTTATTTGATTTGACCTGTATGAATAGGCAAGAGGCTACATGCGCTCCGGCATCTCTATGCCGAGAAGAGACATCGCGCTCTTCAGCGTTCTGCCCACTGTCATCGACAGTAGAAGGCGGAGGTTGCGTTTCTGCTCGTTTTCCTCGCGCAGAATGGAATAGTCATGATAGAACTGATTGTATTCCTTCGCAAGGTCGTAAGCATAGTTGGCTATCAGTGCGGGGGAATAATTGCGTCCTGCCTCAGCCACAACCGACGGGAAGTCAGCCACTTTCTGAATCAAAACGGATTCCTTCGCATTTGGTTCGCTCTGCGGGGTGACAGCGGGGTCAAAACCTTCAGCCTTTCTTATTACAGAACGTATACGGGCATACGTATATTGGATAAACGGTCCGGTATTTCCATTGAAATCAATTGACTCCTTAGGATTGAAAAGCATGTTCTTTCTCGGATCCACTTTCAGAAGGAAATATTTCAACGCACCGAGACCCACCATGCGTGAAATCTCCGCACTCTCCTCCGCAGGCATCTCCGCGAACCGTTCGGCGCCCATCTCCGCAGCCGAGGCAACCATCGTGTCTATAAGGTCATCGGCATCCACCACCGTACCCTCGCGGCTTTTCATCTTGCCTTCAGGCAGCTCCACCATACCGTAGGAGAAATGAGTCAGGTCCTTGCCCCATTTAAAGCCGAGTTTGTCGAGAAGAAGCGACAAAACCTGAAAATGATAGTTCTGCTCGTTTCCTACGACATAAATCATCTTGTCAATCGGGAAGTCCTGATAACGCAGTTTGGCGGTGCCTATATCCTGAGTCATATACACGGAAGTGCCGTCGGCACGCAGCAACAGCTTGTGGTCAAGACCGTCTCCCGTAAGGTCAGCCCATACAGAACCGTCGTCCTTGCGATACATGATACCCTTCTCAATGCCGCCGAGAACCAGATCCTTCCCTTCAAGATAAGTGTCGGATTCATAATATATCTTGTCGAAATCCACACCCAGTCTGCGATAAGTCTCATCGAAACCGGCATAAACCCAACCGTTCATCATCTTCCACAGACCACGCACCTCCTCATCGCCTGCCTCCCATTTGCGGAGCATCTCGCGAGCCTCTGCCATAAGGGCGGATTTCTTCTCAGCCTCCTCCTCGGAGATATTCTCGCGCTCCATGATCTCCTTGAGTTCAGCCTTGTAGTGCTTGTCGAAAGCCACATAGAAATCACCAATCAGATGATCTCCCTTCTTTCCGGCGGATTCCGGAGTTGCATTCTCGCCCCACTTCTTCCAGGCGAGCATGGATTTGCAGATATGTATTCCACGGTCGTTGACAATGTTGGTTTTGACAACCTTATGACCGTTTGCCTTGAGAATCTGCGACAACGAATAACCGAGAAGGTTGTTTCGGACATGACCCAGATGCAACGGTTTATTGGTATTTGGCGAAGAATACTCCACCATCACAAGATCTGAAGAATCGTCCGCCTTGCGGATTCCGAAATCGGGATCTGCAGCAATTTCATGAAGCAATCCGAGCCAGAAAGCGGGACTGACAGTTATGTTGAGGAATCCTTTCACAACATTGAATCTCTCCACCGCATCGATATTCTTCCCGATCCACTCCCCTATCTCTGTCGCAGTAGCATCGGGAGCCTTTCTTGAAATCTTCAGCAACGGAAACACCACTACCGTCAGATCACCTTCAAACTCTTTCTTAGTAGCCGAAGGAGCGACAAGCTTCGGCTCAACATCAGCGCCGTAAAGCTCTTTGACAGCTTTCACAACGCCTTCCGCTATGATATTCTCTATTGTCATCAGTCAGTTAAATTAATCACTCTTTAAAACCGATTCCGGGAAGCCGCACAAATCCGATTCTCATAAAATCTTATATAGAATCCGGCAATCAGATTTAAACAGTTTCCCAAACTGTTTCTTAAACTGCAAAAATACAAAAAATCGTGATGATATACAAATAAAGCCTGCTCCCTCCGAGGGAACAGGCTGAAAATCTTACCGTATACGGTTTTATTTTGCGAGTTCTGCGGCGGGTTTGAATTTAACGACCTTGCGCGCGGGGATCTGGATTTTTTCCTTAGTCTGCGGATTGATACCCGTACGAGCCTCTTTCTCCACAACAGAGAATGTGCCGAAGCCGATGAGCTGAACCTTATCATCATTTGCAAGAGCCTGCTCGATTGATTCGAGTGTAGCTTCGAGGGCAGCCTTTGCTGCTACTTTATTCAACTGGGCCTTAGCCGCGATCTCGTTTACTAAATCTGTCTTGTTCATACTGAATTTTGATATTTAATTGAAAATTTCTTTTGATATAGGGTATATAGGGTTGTAATAGATTCTATTCCGCCCACAAATATAAGCAATTAAAGCAAAACATCAAACTTGTTACGGATATTTTTCAAAAAAAATCATAAAATCCCCCTCAAATCCCCTGTCACCGCCCCTTCACCCGCATATCAGCAATGGGAAATGCGTCATTGCTAAAATAGAAAAGAGGACTCTCAAAACGAGAATCCTCTTTTCAGTACCCAGAGCCGGGGTCGAACCGGCACGGATTGCTCCACTGGTGTTTGAGACCAGCGCGTCTACCGATTCCGCCATCTGGGCATCGTTGCGGGTGCAAAGTTAATAATTTTTTTTGCTTCCCGCAAATAGCATTGACATTTTTTATTCAAATCTGATGCGAGATTTGCGCAGAACTTTCCATGCGCCGTTCTCAAACATCGCTGTGCCGGCATTCTCAGTGATGATACTTCCCGCTCCTGCGGTGTCTTCGATATCGATCGCTGTGCATCCTCCTGAAAGATATTCCACAGGGTTGTTCAACGCCATATCGGCAACCTCTGGCATGTCGAGCACATGGAATGTGCCTACAAGTCCGTCTCTTGTCTCAAGCTTATAGATGGTATGACCAGGATTGGGACGGCGATCCGCCCTCACAAAGAGTCCTCTGCCGTTTACACGCCCGAGATAAAGCTCCGTCGCTGCATTTCTTGTCACATTCTGACGCACAGGCGCGTTTTTGGATTCCGAAGCAACTCGTCTCTCCTCTTGCACCCCTTTCAATTGGGCAATCTCCTCTTTGAGCGATTTTATATCGGAACGCAACCTTTTGTTTTCCGCCTGCGATTCCTCAAATGCCGCCTTATACTCCTCCATGGCTGCCTTTACAGAGGTATATTGTTTGCGCAGATCTGCGTTTTCCCTTGCCTGCGAAGCATTCCCAGAGTCTCCGGCACCGCTACGTTCCAATGGTTCTGACTGCTTTTTCATCATGTTGGCAGCGAACACCACAAGCCACACAACCACTCCGATCAGCACCACGAGCACAAGAACATAAATCCATGTGCCGCTGTCTTCTTTCTTATATTGACGGTCTTCCGTGTCACGGGCAATTGCGTCCTGGTCGGCGAGTATGTCTTCCTGTTTCTCCTGAATCTGCTCCGCCACAGAGGGAGCCGCCGGTTCCTCGGCTTTTGGCGCCGCCTCGGCGGGAGAAGGTTCGGCATCCGGCTTGACCTCCTGCGACACAGAAGACGCCGTCTTAACCTCCTCCTTAACCGCTTCTTTTGCAGCGGGAGCAGCGACCGTCATGGCATTTATGCGCTGTTTCACACGCGAACGCGCCACCTTGCCTTTCTCGGCAAGATTGGGAGATGTAAAGAAAGTCACACCCCAGAACTCCACGAGTTTAGCCTTGTCCCATGAAGCATAGTCGGAAGGGACTTTCACTGATTTGAAAGCCTTGATATTCTCTTTCTCTTTGGCTTTTAGCTTTGATTCAAGCTGCGACATGGTCGTTGCCTTGAAATCGTCAAGATATCCGGAACCGTCGTTGGCATATCTCAGATAAGCCTGGGCTGTTATTGTTCTCGCCTCCTCCATCTCCTTGTCTGTTACGGCAAACACGGGAATAGCGAATACCGCCAGAACTACAGAAGCTATTATTCTCTTTATCATATTCAATTGTTGTTTTATACTTAAGCAGGTTTTTATAATCGTTGTGTCTGCCGTTTCAACAGACCGTCACAGTTTCTTACGCAGTCGCGCCACCGGAATGCCCTGACGGTCACGGTATTTTGCCACCGTTCGCCGGGACACATCATAGCCACGCGCCGTCATCTCTTCCATTATCTTCTGGTCAGACAGCGGATGACGCTTGTCTTCCGCCTCCACCATCGCCGCGATCTCCGCCTCTACTTTGCGGTTTGTAGCTGCATTGCCGTCTTCCGCAGTCTCGCCTATGGAGTCGCTGAAGAAAAAACGCAAGGGGAATATACCCCAGGGGGTAGCCACGAATTTATTGGTTGTGGCACGCGAGATTACCGACAGGTCCAGACCCGTAAGTTCCGACACATTCTTGATCATCATAGGGCGCAGTCTATATACATCTTCCGTGAGGAAATACTCCTTCTGAATCTTGACGATAGCCGACATCACCGCCATCATGGTCTGTTGCCGCTGAGTGAGCACCCGTATGAAATCGCGGGCATCATTATAGCGGCTCACTATAAACTCTGATCCTTTCTTTGGTCTCCCTTTGGCGGTACGCTCAAGATTCGCCATAGCCTGGTCGAAACTCTGTTCTATCTGCAACTCTGGGATCCGGTTGTTGAGCGTGATTGTCAGTTCTCCGTCTTCATTGTTCACTATGAAATCCGGAATAATGACATTCGCCTCCTCCGCAGGGTCGGAACCGAGTGCGTTCCCAGGTTTCGGATTCAACGACAATATGAGAGCGAGTGCCGCGTCTACCCGCTCCGCCGGAAGATGAAGCTGCGATATGATGCGATGCTTGTGTTTCATGATAAACGCGTCGTATGCATCACGGATTATGAGCAACGCGTCATCACGCGTTTCACCGGAAGGAAGCGTTTTCAGCTGAAGTTCAAGGCAGTCTCTGAGTCCGAAGGCACCGATGCCAGCCGGTTCAAGAGAACGCACGGCATCAAGAGCCTCCCGGGCTTCTGTGTCATTGACATCTATGCCCGGACCGAAAGCCATGTCATCTACAAGATTCGACAGCGAACGGTTGAGATAGCCGTTTGAATCAAGATTGCCTACTATATATCTTGCGGCGAGCTCAACCTTCGGAGAAAGACGCCTTTCGGAAAGCTGGGCATAAAGATGGTCATAAAGCGATTCCGACTCATCGGCAGGCGTGAACACCGGTCTGTCATCATCATTGTTTCCGGCAAAAAAAAGGGGATAACGTCCGGTATCCTCCTCATGGGTTTCCTCTTTGACACCCAGAGCCGGATTGTCCTCAAGTTCGCGCTCGACCGCCTCGTCGAGTTCGGGCGCGTTGAGTTCCAACAGCTTGACAAAGCGAAGCTGCTGTTGCGAAAGACGCATCCCGATGCGCTGCTCCATTTTCAGACTCTGTGCCATAGACGTGCTAAAAAAAACGGAACCGCAATTGGCACGGTTCCGATTTTGTACAGAAAGTGGGACTCGAACCCACACAGCCGGTAAAGGCCAAAGGATTTTAAGTCCTTCGTGTCTACCATTCCACCATTTCTGCATCCTCTTTCCGGTCTCGTCCGGAGTTCAACTGCAAAATTAGTTTCTTTTCGTGAAATTTCCAAATAACTTTCCAACCAATTTCCCGATTAGCCATTAACTTCCAATGAATCAAACAATCCTGCGAGCCTAATTGTTGATTATTTTAAACATGCACCCGCGAAACAGTTCGCTTGGCAAATTATTTTTCTGCATGTGCATGACTTTGTTGAAGATTACTTATTTCTAAAATCATTCATATGGAAGCAACATTCAAAGGAAATCCTGTCAGACTTTCTGGCGAACTGCCCGCAAAAGGCACCAAAGCACCTGCATTCACCCTTACAGGTCAAAGTCTCAATGACATTTCACTCGAAGATCTACGCGGAAAGCGTGTTGTGCTGAATATCTTCCCCAGTCTTGACACCGATGTATGCGCCGCATCTGTGCGACGTTTCAACAAAGAGGCTTCGGAACTTGACAACACAGTCGTGCTCTGCGTCTCCGAAGACCTCCCCTTTGCCGCAGCAAGATTCTGCACCGTCAACGGCATTGAAAACGTATCTACCGCCTCTGGATTCCGTTCCGATTTCGGTAAAGAATATGGTGTAGTCATTGAAGAAGGTCCCTTACGCGGACTGTATGCGAGAGCACTCGTAGTGATTGACGAGAACGGCAAAGTCATCGGCACCTCACTCTGCAAAGAGATCACCGAAGAACCCGACTATGAATTTGCAATCAGCCTGCTGAAACAAGCTTAGAACATCCTCTGGGAATTGAGCGGCGGCAATAAGAACTTGTTTAAAATAAAAGTTAATTTGCTCGCCATACAATCACCTGATAAATATCGCGTTAATATAAATGAGTCCGAAACCTCAGAGCTGTTGGAAAAAATTAATCAGCAGGTTTCGGACTCATAAATTTAACCGATAAGCGCGATGAAAGCCACTTCAGCCAAGAGAGCCGCAATGGTCCTGTTTTCCACTATTATTTTTTACTGTGCCGCCTGGGCAGAAATAACCTCCCCCTTCGAAGCCATACGTTCACACCGACAATGGATAACCATCAACACTCCCGACCCATCCGGTCTTGATGATGAAGAACTGATGCTCAGGGCAATGGATATTATAGATATACGCCTTCAGGAACCGGAGACCGAAAGGATTCTTATGGCTGCCGCGCGTAAAGTGCCGGAAGTAAAGGCTTATGTCAACTGGACTGCGACCCTTGACTGTGACACACTCTTTCACAGAAAACGGGAAGCTCTGTTCGGCATGGCGAAATATCTTGATTCGCAGAAACCGGGGTGTTATGCCTCGAGGAAAATCAAATCCGAATGGCTCAATATAGAAAGCATGTTCCGCAATGTGCTCGCAGAATATGACTCTCTTATCCATGAACAGGGAAAAATATGCGGCAATTCGATTGACAGCAGAGAGAAAGCATTGCTACTGTCTCTGAAAATAGCACGCTTTGACGCACGCAGCACTCTCGAACAAACCGACAACCCTCTGTATTATCCGGAATTGTGGCGACTCGAAGACGAAGTGCTGGCAATGTATCCGGCAAACTCCACAGATTCTTCTGCATATCGCATGCAGCTTTACACTCAGCTCGCCATGCTGAAAAATCTCCCTCAGGATGACCTTAAAGTAAGACTGATGCTGCCGGACAGAAAGAATCCGTATGACAACGGCACTCTTTATGAATATACAGGCGCTTTCAAAGACTATGCCTGCAACAGCGGATTCTATCTTGACAAGGCTTTTGAGATCAGCAAAAAGATACACGGTCCATACCATCCGGCAACAGCCGCCTGCGCATATTTCCGCGCAGACTTCAATATCAACAACATCACGATCGATTCCGAGACAGTAGACAACATCTGCAACCTGAATGATTTCATGTCGATGTATTATCCGCGTCGTTCGAACGAAGGCAAACTCTGTCGTCTGCTGAAAGCCACGGCAGATTTCCAGTTTTCCGGAAATCCGGGACTTGGCGCGGAACGCGACGAGATATTGGAAATCTCACGGCTGAGTTACGGCGAATCAAGCGCCTATTACCTCAACACCCTGACCCGGCTGACAAGCCTGGCGGTTGTTTCCGAACCTGATTACAAACCGTTTGTCGACTTCTTCGAATCCGAATGCAGACGTATATTTCCCGATGCGCTGCCGCAGACATTGTGGCAGATCTACAACTGCTCGGTCATCGGACACAGGGATCCCGAGAATTGCATGACAAAGATGAACCGTCTCAAAGACACCTATATCCGTCATCACGACGGCAGCGCACTTTCCATAAAGGTCGGTGAAGAGCTGGCAGGATTCTTCAGTAACATGGCTTACAATTTCGAGGCGGCAAAAGAGGTACACAAGACATTGGCGGATGATACGGAAAAACTGTTCGGAAAACACTCAGCCATGCATTTCATAGCACTCAGAAACCTTTTTAACGTCTCCACGACCGGAGTCGAAAAGCTGGATACTGAACACATGTCTGCCATTATACGCACTGCGGAAAGCAAGAATTTTCCGGCAAAGGAGATTGTTCTCAACACACTGAGAAACACCCTCGCCGATTATCTATGGACAGCAGGTAATTATGAAAAAGCACAGACCGTCTATAAAAAAATACACTCCGGTCAACCTGCGGCAGACTGTCTGCGCGAACGTGTACGCGACGCCATATGCCGCATACTCTCCGGGAAAGAGAAAAACTCTCTTGAAGAACTTGCGGCGGGCACACGAAAGGAGATTGACTCGGCAACCCACACCTGGCTGTCACCCGGAATCTTATCAGAGCTTGCCCGATATTACGACCTTACGGGCGAACCGGAAACCGCAGTCGGCTTTCTTGAGAAAGCCATCGAGGCGCACAACTATCAGACTAACTATTCTCTTGACGATGAATATTTCGACATATCCGGAGAATTGGCGGCATTGTATGAAGCCACCAACAACAGAACGGCAGCCGCACGCCTCATAGCATCCGACAGGGAATGCATCGGTAACGCACACAATCTAATGCCGACATATTCCCTTGTAAACTATCTCCTCGGCGGCTACTACAGGGCACTCTCACGTCTGGACCACAGTGCTGCCTTTTTCTACCTCGGCGCGGCAATAAATGCCATTCAGCAGATCGGTGTCACATCAGGCGGTTCCGACGACATGCAGTTCTCTTTGGGGATTTCCGGTTTTCAAGCCATAACAACACTGTTCGTCACCATTGACAGGCAACTTAAAGAGGCTGCAGAATATCTTGACAGTGATGACTTCAAAGCATATAATGTAGACATAGACCTGCTTCTCGGGCAGTTCTCGCAATGGATTCCCGCAATTAAGGAAAACATGACCCGGCTTGAACGAGATTTCCCGACATATGATCCCGAATACAGGACGAATCCCCGCTACCACACACTGCTCGCTTCTTTTGGTGCATTTTACCAGGCTTGTGAACATGACTATGCGAAATCAGAAGAATATCTGCTGAAATGTCTCGACCTTGTGGCGACTCCGGTTGACCGCAAGAATATACTGTTTAACCTTGCCGGACTTATGGAACTGGCAAAAGACTCCGTAAAGAACGACCGTTACCTTGACCTGGCATACGAGACAGTAGAAAAGGATCCCGACAGGATGAGCGACACTGACCGTATCGGCGCACTGGCATACAGATTCAACAGAAGTCTCAAAGCCGATGACATAAAGACTGCCACGGACTACGCACGCAGGATATACGCAGAGAACCGGCGCATCCTCGACAGTAATTTCCAGCTCATGTCTTCAGCCGAACAGGAGAGAGTGTTCAACACATTAGGCGACCCGGCATGGGCGATAACTGCTCTTCTTGACAAAGACCCGCAGAATCTTTCTGCCGAGGCTTACGACGCGGTTGTATACCGCACCGGCATGCAGCTCCGCTCCCAGCAGGAAACCCGACGCATCATAAATGAAAGCAAGAATCCGGACATAAGGCTTGTAGCAGATTCCATCGCCACACTCAGAGCATTGCACAAACAAATCAACATCACTCCCGACCAATGGCTGACTCAGGAGGGAAGCAAAGGCTACAACGAAGCCTCACGGCTCGCCTTCAACATAGAAAGACTCGAGATGGAGTTGCTCGATCTTACCTCAGGAGAGAGGAAAGCGCTTAACCGGGATATTACATGGCAATCGGTAAGCGCCGCTCTGAAACCATCTGACGCTGCGGTGGAGTTCGTTATCTCCGGCTCCTACATCATGGCTCTCGTGGTCAGAAACGGTTCCGAAAAGCCGGTTCCGGTGAAATTATGCCCGTTAAAACAGTTTTCCGCCGCTCTTGAATCAGTCAATGCAAAAAACTCGGCGACAATGGCGAGACGCCTGTATCGCAAAGAATCGGCAGTTGATCTGTACAGACTTTTATGGCAGCCGCTCGAAACAGCCATCGCAAACGCTGAAACGATATATTTCAATGCGCCGGGAATATTGCATTCCATCGCTTTCAACGCAATCGAGACGCCTGATGGAGGATACCTTATGGATCGTTACAATCTCAGGCAGCTCACGACGACCGCTCAGGTAACTCTGCTTACGGGGGAGGAAACCGCGCCTGAGTCGGCGGCGCTTATGGGAGATGTCATCTTCGACCCCTCGCAGGCTGCATCGGCAGGCATCATGCCCGAAGCCACCGGCGAACGAGCCGTTGAAGATGATTATTCCCTTAACGATTTCGACAGCCGCGGAATAGCCCGCCAGTATTTCCGTTACCTGCCGTTCACCGCCACTGAACTCAAGGAAATATCGCAGACATTCGGAAACAGCGGGGCATACTCCGCTGTGCGTGAGAATGCATCAGAGAAGAGACTTCGCGAGATGTGCGCGAAATCGCCGGATGTCCTTCATCTTGCCACACACGGTTTTTTCATATCATCGGAAACGGATGCGATGCGCGTGCCTTTCATGAGACGCTATTCCTCGCAGATAGGTTCTCCCATGCAACGCTCGGGAGTCGCGCTTGCCAATGCCGAGGCAACATGGAAAGGAAGCGCCACACCACCGGAAGACAGCGACGGCATACTCACAGCCGCGGAAGTTGCCACCCTTGACCTCAGAAAAACACGGCTTGTGACACTCTCTGCCTGTGAGACCGCTCTCGGAGCATACAACTTTGAGGGAATACACGGCCTTACACGCGGTTTCAAACAGGCAGGCGCCAAGTCTCTGCTCGTAAATCTATGGAGCGTCAACGACAAATCGACTGCCTTATTCATGTCGGCTTTCTACCGCAACTGGCTCCGTGGCGGCGATCGCCATGCTGCGTACCGGCAGGCTGTTGACGAAGTGAGAGAGCAATATCCCTCCCCATTCTACTGGGCGCCTTTCATCATGCTTGACTGACAAACCGGAGTGTGTGCCCATCGCATGAACAAAGCCGGGATTCTTTCAGCACATCTTCCAGCTCGGGCGGAATACGGTAAAGTTTCAGCACACGGCTTCGCGGGTAGATATTGAAAGCCGGATTCCGGCTGTATCGCCATTCGAAACTTGCCACATTGCCGGCGGCGCAAAGTTGCCGGTGTATGTCGAAAATCCGCGAACGGGCACATAACGTGACGAACCGCTCTCCGCCAGACATACGTATCAGACATATATAATGGTCTCTCACTGCCCGGTCGGAAGCATTTTCCTCTGCCGATGAACGGTGGGAGACAGTGACTCGCCGTCCGTGACGGCTGTTGACCGCATCCATCATTGTCCGGAATATCTTGCCGTGAGCCGAAGTATCACGCAGCCCGTTGACATGGATATAAAGATGAATCATTTCATGGATAATCGTATCTTCTATAACCTCTTGCGGCAGGTCAAGACGGTTGCTTATCCATATTGAGAAATCAGCATACCGCCAGCCGCGTCCGTCGCGGATTCTGCGGAACTTCAGACAACCCAAAGCCCGACGGGAAGAACTCACATGCAACTCCACTTCCGGAAGAGTGCCGGCAAAGCACTCCCGGTTGAATTGCCGATAACTGTCGGTTATGAATTTCAGACTCGCACGCATGCCGATATCCGGATTATTGAATACTTACTTACAATAAACGTTTTTATTCATGAACAAGTATATGGTTTTTCGCCAAAACTGCGTTTCATTTAAAGATACGCATGTATCAGCTTAATCATACGCAAATACGGGTCTCCCGTTACAGGCGGGAAACCGTTTCTGTTTTGCGAAAAGATGTCCACTATAAACCTAATTATAATTAAAATGAAGAAAGTTTTATCTCTCGCGCTTCTCGCGCTCGTTTTCATTCTCCCCTCATGCGGTTCCTCTCAGGGCAACGCCGAGTCTGTAAACCAAAAAATCGAAAAAGGGGAACAACTCTCTCAGGAGGATTATTCCGTCATGCTCGATTACCTTACAGATGCAATGACATCGGCTGAAGACAAACTCAAGGAAATCGGCGATGACAAGGAGAAACTGAAAGATTTCGAAACTCAGATGGACAAGAACTATCCCTACTCCGAGACTTTCATGAAGAACCTCTCTTCGGCTAAAGACCTTGATGACGCCAACAAAAAGAAGTTGCAGGAACTCTTCGCCAAGGCAATCACTATCTCCATGCAGATGTCAGGAAGATAACCTTCTCCTGTCAAACAGACAGAAAGGCTGCAATCCCGCGGGATTGCAGCCTTTCAATATTTATCAGTCAGGCTGACCAAGGTCAGCTCTTTCTGTCTGTCATGTCCGGAATGTCTCACTCCGCAGGACGCTGGATTCCATCTTTCTCGCAACGCTTTGTCATAGCCTTGATACGCGCCTCTGTTTCGGGATGCGATGAAAACATCTTGTCCATATAGCTCATCTTGACACCGCCGTCCTGCTCCATCTTCCGGAACTTCTCGAATGCCATCACCATACCCCACGGATTGCGGCCTTTGGAAACAAGGAAGTCATAACCGCAGTTGTCTGCCTCACGCTCCTGTTTCTGAGAGAACTTGGCACCGATAAGCGACTCGCCGAGCGCACCGAGCTGAGAATCTGTCAGAGCCGCCACGGTATTGTTGGCTGCGCCCGCTGCATCTTTCAGCGCACCGGTGAGAAGAGACTGACGGAACGCATTCTTTGAATGACGCTTCATAACATGACCGATCTCATGACCAATGATACCCATAAGCTCGTCATCGCTCATGATATCCATGAGAGAAGAGAATACGCGGACGCTGCCGTCGGGGCAGGCAAACGCATTGATGTCGATGACATGATATACCTTGAAGTTCAACGGTATTCCATCGGCGTCGGTTATGCCTTCGGTAAGCTTGCGAAGACGCTGAGTGTAGGGATTGTCTTCCGGCAAAACGGGATTGTGCTTGTCCATCCAGTCAACAGACTCCTTTACATATGCCGCCATCTGGGCATCGGTAAGAGTGGCAGCCTGAACCGCTTTGGTTCCGGCACTGACTGCCTTTTTAAGATTGAACTGAGCCATTGCAGGCATCGCACAGCAAAGCATGAAAGATGCCATAAGCAGTCTAATCGTTAATTTTTTCATTTTAAAAATTTTTTTTAATTTTACGTTTGATTAGTTATTGTGCTTTAATCCGATTTAATTCACCTTACATAGATAATAATGGTTTTTATCTCTGGTGTCCGATTCAAAAGTTGTTTGACTTATTCAGAATACAAAATTAAACTATCTTAAAAACATGAGCAAATTTTCAGCAAGAAATGTTGGCACGCAGATTCTGATTGGCTTCCTTGTTCTTGTTGCCATAATCTGCTATGCGGGAGCAGCGGTAGTTCACGACGACACACTTGTCGCATGGTGGATACCGGCATTGGTTTCATTTGTATTGGCGGCAGCCTCAGGTTTGACAATGTGGCGGTTATGGAAACGACTGACATCCTCTGGAAAGATTCTGCCCAATTACATCTGCCACGTGATTTTCGCCGGCGGAATATTCCTTCTGGCTTTCTATAGCCTGAACTATGTGTTGTCGAGAGAATCCACAGCCCGGGAAGAAACTGCGGTTGTCGAGAAGAAATTCACCAAGACCCGACATCACAGACAGAGGGTTTCACGCCGTGTCTACAGACAGGGAAGTCCTTACAAGGTTTATTATTTCGATCTACGGTTTGACAACGGCAAAGAAAAAACCGTGAACGTCTCCTCCCGCCGCTATAACCGCACCCGCAGCGGCTCGCAGATCACCCTGAACGTGGAAACCGGCTTCTTCGGCATCCCGGTCATCAAAGACAACCTCAAAAATTAAGATGCCTCAAAATCAAGGAATAATTAAGGAATCTTTGGAAAAATTTTGTCGTAAGCAAAAAAAACACTAACTTTGCAGAGCTTATGCGCACACGCGTAAGCAACTGAGATATATATTTTTATTTATTAACCATTTTTTGCGTCCTACCCCCGGAGAATTCATACACATGATTCCCCGTTCCCGGAAAGACGCACAAACAAAACACCACAGTTCATTTATAATGGCTGAAACAAAAGTACAGACCGCCATCGAAGACTTCGACTGGGAAGCATACGAGAATGGCGAGACAGCTGGTTCGAAGAACCGTCAGGAACTTACCAATACTTATGACGAGTCTCTTAAGACAGCTAAAGAAAACGAGGTAGTGACCGGCACAGTGAAGTCTATCTCAAAACGCGAGGTTCGCGTTGACATAGGCATGAAATCAGACGCCATCATCCCCGTTAGCGAATTCCGCTACAATCCCGACCTCAAGGTAGGCGACGAAGTGGAAGTTTACATCGAGACCCTTGAAGACAAAAACGGTCAGCTCCGTCTTTCCCACAAGAAAGCTTGCCAGACACGCAGCTGGGATCGCGTCAACGAGGCTCTTGAGAAAGATGAAATCATCAAGGGTTATGTCAAGAGCCGCACCAAGGGCGGTATGATCGTTGACGTATTCGGAATCGAGGCGTTCCTTCCCGGTTCTCAGATCGATGTTCGCCCGATCCGCGACTACGATGTATTCGTTGACAAGACCATGGAATTCAAGGTTGTCAAGATCAACCAGGAATACAAGAATGTTGTTGTGAGCCACAAGGCACTCATCGAGGCAGAGCTCGAACAGCAGAAGAAAGAAATCATCTCCAAACTGGAGAAAGGTCAGGTGCTCGAGGGTAAAGTCAAGAACATCACACCCTACGGAGTATTCGTTGACCTCGGTGGTGTTGACGGTCTCGTTCACATCACAGACCTCAGCTGGGGCCGCGTATCCGATCCCCGCGAAGTCGTTGAGCTTGATCAGGACATCAAAGTCGTTATCATCGATTTCGATGATGAGAAAAAACGCATCGCTCTCGGTCTCAAGCAGCTTATGCCCCATCCCTGGGATAATCTTGATGCCAATCTCAAAGTTGGCGACCACGTTCACGGCAAGGTTGTCGTTATGGCTGACTACGGCGCATTCGTTGAGGTGCAGCCGGGCGTAGAAGGTCTTGTTCACGTAAGCGAGATGAGCTGGAGCCAGCACCTCCGCAGCGCTCAGGACTTCCTCAAGGTTGGTGACGAGATCGAAGCTGTTGTCCTCACTCTCGACCGCGACGAGCGCAAGATGAGCCTCGGTCTCAAACAGCTTAAGAACGATCCCTGGGAGAACATCGAAGAGAAATATGCAATCGGCAGCCGCCACACAGCAAAAGTCCGCAACTTCACCAACTTCGGTGTATTCGTTGAAATCGAAGAGGGCGTTGACGGTCTTATCCACATCTCCGACCTCTCCTGGACCAAGAAAATCAAACACCCCTCAGAGTTCACTCAGGTCGGCAATGACATCGAGGTGCAGGTTCTTGAGATCGACAAAGACAACCGTCGTCTTTCTCTCGGTCACAAGCAGCTCGAAGAGAATCCCTGGGATGTATTCGAGACAGTATACACTGTGGGCTCTATCCACGAAGGAACAATCACCGAGGTTATGGACAAGGGTGCGGTTATCTCACTCCCCCACGGTGTTGAAGGATTCGCAACTCCCAAGCATCTCGTAAAAGAGGATGGCACACAAGCTAAACTCAACGAGAAACTTGACTTCAAGGTAATCGAGTTCAACAAAGACAGCAAACGTATCATCCTCAGCCACAGTCGCATCGCAGAAGATGCCAACAAGCCGGAACGCCGCGAGAAACCCGCAGCACGCAAGGCTCCGAAGGCAGCTGAGACTGCTGCAGCTCCCGCAATCGAGAAAACCACACTCGGTGATCTCGGCGCGCTTCAGGCTCTCAAAGAGCAGATGCAGCAGCAGGAGAAGAAAGGTTAATCTCCTTTCACAAGCCATAAAGAGGTTTGCCGCAATGCGGCAAACCTCTTTTTTTTAATACCCATACCCTCTAAAGACTCCGATACCCATTGCACCCTTCAGCAACAATTCTCATTTTTTTCGAATTAAATTTAAACACTTTCTAAAAAGATTTTGTAACTTTACAGACAAATAGGAGATATGAAAGTTTTGACCAAATACATCCTTACAGCCGCGGTCTGCATGGTCGGGGCATTGACCGCATATGCGGCTCAGTCGGGATGGGAACCCGTCAAGACCGAACAACCCTCCGCCAAATCGGTGATGAAAGACGCAGAGCTTGAGATAAAAGCCGCGCCCGGAGTCATACTTGTCAGAAACACCCATCAGGTACAGATAAAGGTCTTCACGATACTGGGGCGCATGGTAAGCAGCGAAACGTTGCCTCCGGGCACGTCACGACTGCAGTTGCCTACGCATGGAGTATACATCGTCAAGGTCGGAGACCTAACCTGCAAAGTGGCGGTCTGACAAAAACCGCAAACGACTGTTTGAAAAACCTATACCAGTTATACACATGGAAACACCCGACATCAAATGGGAAGAACTGCCGTTCGGCTACGTTCCCACAGATTACAACGTAAGATGCACGTTTAAAGACGGCAAATGGGGAGAAATCGAAGTCAGCGACTCCGAATACATACCCGTTCACATCGCAGCAACCTGTCTCCACTACGGACAGGAATCATTCGAAGGTCTCAAGGCATTCCGCGGCAAAGACGGCAAAGTGCGAGTATTCCGCATGGAGGAGAACGCCCGCCGTTTCATACGCAGTGCCGAAGGCATCAAGATGGAACCGATGCCCGAAGAACTGTTCTGCGAGATGGTCCGTAAAGTTGTCAGACTCAACGAACGGTTCATACCCCCTTACGGAACAGGCGCGTCCCTTTACATTCGCCCCTTCCAGATCGGCATGTCTGCCCGCGTAGGCGTAAAACCTGCCGATGAATATATGGTAGCTATGCTCGTGACTCCGGTCGGTCCCTATTTCAAGACCGGCTTCAAGCCCTGCAAGGTGTGTCTCTCTCGCGAGTATGACCGAGTTGCTCCCAAAGGTACCGGTTCAATAAAGATCGGCGGCAATTATGCGGCATCGCTCGTTGCCGGCGAGAAAGCACACGATCTCGGATATGCCGTGATGCTTTACCTCGACCCGAAAGAGAAGAAATATCTTGATGAATGCGGAGCCGCCAACTTCTTCGGAATACGCGGCAACAGCTACATCACACCTGACAGCGAGTCAATTCTTCCTTCAATCACAAACAAGAGCATCCGTCAGATTGCCGAAGACCTCGGCATGACTGTGGAACGCCGTCATGTTCCATACGAAGAGCTGGAGACTTTTGAAGAAACCGGCAACTGCGGCACGGCTGCCGTCATCTCCCCGATCGGCGAGATATACGACCTTGACAACGACCGCACGTTCACTTACTGCCCCGACGGCACTCCGGGACCAAAATCCACCGCACTCTACAACAAACTACGCGGAATCCAGCTCGGAGAAGAGGAAGATACCCACGGATGGTGCGAAATCATCGAATTTGACTGATCATCAATGACAGAACCTCTTGACATTATCAAGAAATATTACAAGCCCGGCACACCGCTTTACAAAACGCTCGTGATCCACAGCGTCAAAGTAAGAGACAAGGCTTTGGAATGCATAGACCGCAGGGGCATCGAAGTTAACAGAGACTTCGTTGCCTCTGCGGCAATGCTTCATGACATCGGCATCTTCCGATGCGATGCACCGGATATATTTTGCACCGGAGACCTGCCATACATCTGCCACGGGATAGAAGGACGCAAGATACTTGAGGCGGAACACCTGCCACGACATGCACTCGTGTGTGAACGGCATACAGGATCCGGACTTACCGTCGAAGACATCATCCGCCAGAACCTCCCGCTTCCACACCGCGACATGACCCCTCAGACGCTTGAGGAAAAATTGATATGTTACGCTGATAAATTCTACTCCAAATCCGGAGACATACGCACAGAGAAAAGCTTCGACCGAGTGCTCCGCTCCATGGAACGCCACGGTGCCGACACCCTCGCCCGTTTCCTCACCCTCCATTCACTCTTCGGATAACTTACGTCACGTCAATAACTTCAACCACTTATAGCAACTACACAACCATCTGTATTAATAGCGGATATACAGACTTACAAAGCATCTGTGAAAGATTTAACACACGGTTTGTGGTGTGATATTTGGCTGTCTCTTCAAATTTGGCTATCTTTGCAGCGCTAATTTCGTCCGAACCGCAATGTGGCGACCTTCGTTTCCATTGTTGCATCGTCAGGACTGCCAACAACAACTTTGAGACAACTTACACTATATATTGCAATTATCCTTGCTTTAAGTTTCGTCTGGGCGCAAAAGAACACAACTCCGCGCAGAGCGCCACTTAAAACATCGGCATCCGACACTTTGACAAAGTTGCCGGATAGGATACTCATGCCCGACAGTAACGGGATACTTAAAGACGGAAGGATTGTCCTCCGTGACTCAATACTTTCAGATCCTGATTCCACAACCTTAAAGCCTATCAACTTACAGGACTCCATATCCCCGCTACAGGGCGCAGACTCCGTACCGGGAGATTCGCTCGGAGAGCGAAAAGGATTCTCCCGCATAATCAGGGAAAAGGTGGATCTTGACAACGCTCTGAATTTCTCGGCAAAGGATTCTCTCGTGCTGATGGGACAACAGAATGCCTACCTTTATGGCGACGGCAACGTGGATTACGGCGAATTTAAACTAAATTCGGCTGAAATACGCATGGAGATGGACAGCTCCACCGTCTATGCAGCAGGCGTTGTAGACTCTATCGGAGAACTGCAGGGAAATCCTGTTTTCCAACAGGGTAGCGATGAATATGAATCAAAATCCATGAAGTATAACTTCAAGACAGAAAGAGGCTATATCACGGATGTGATCACGGAACAGGACGAAGGCTTCCTGCTCGGAAGCCGCGCCAAAAAGAATCCTGACGGCAGTTTCTTCGTGGAAGACGGAAGATACACCACCTGCGATGACCACGAGCATCCGCACTTCTATTTCCAGCTCACAAGAGCCAAGGTGCGCCCCAAGAAAGATGTGGTGACAGGACCCGGATACATGGTGCTCGCAGACGTGCCCCTTCCCCTCGCCCTACCCTTCGGTTATTTCCCTTTCTCCGAAAAATATTCGAGCGGCATAATATTCCCGTCGTTCGGCGATGACTACAACCGTGGATTCTACCTGCGTGACGGCGGATATTACTTCGCCATCAACGACAACGTGGATCTTGCTCTGCGCGGCGAGATCTACACAAAAGGCTCATGGGGCATTTCCGCTCACTCATCTTACGTGAAACGCTACAAGTTCCGCGGTTCGTTCGATATCTCTTTCCTCACCACCATCAGCGGAGACAAAGGGTCGCCAGATTATTCGAAGATGCAGAACTTCCAGGTCATATGGAGCCACCAGCAGGATGCCAAGGCAAACCCAGCGCTCAATTTCTCGGCATCTGTCAACTTCGCCACTTCCGGATATTCGCGCAACGACCTTAATTCATATTACAACCAGAACTTCACGGAAAACACAAAGTCTTCTACGGTCAACGCAACCTACCGCCGTCCCGGCTCCAAATGGAGTTTCTCGGCTACGGCAAACATAGCCCAGCGTTCGCAAGACTCCACTCTGGCGGTATCATTCCCGAACCTGACGGTCACAATGTCGCAGATAGCACCCTTCAAACGCAAGAAATCCGTGGGTGGCGAGCGATGGTATGAAAAAATCAAGCTCTCATATTCCGGTCAGTTCCAGAACTCCCTCACAGCCCAGCAGAACGTTTTCTTCAAGAAAAGTCTCATCAAAGACTGGCGCAACGGCATGCGACACTCTGTCCCTGTGAGCGCAACCTTCTCTATGTTCAATTACATCAACATCTCCCCCTCCATATCCATGAACGACCGAATGTACACGTCAAAAATCCGCCGCCAGTGGGACACACAGGCTTCTCGCGAGATACAGGACACGATACACGGCTTCTACAATATCTTCGACTTCAACACCTCGCTGGCTTTTGACACTAAAGTCTACGGTTTCTACAAGCCTATGAAGTTCCTCGGCGACAAGGTCCAGATGATACGTCATGTCATCACCCCCACGCTCTCCTTCAACTGGGCTCCAGACTTCGGAAATCCGATGTGGAAATATTACGATTTTTATGAATATACAGACCAGGCGGGAAACAACCGTCGCGTCGACTATTCATATTTCTCCCACGGCATATTCGGCGTGCCGGGAAGAGGTAAAAGCGGTTCGCTCTCTTTCAACCTTTCCAACAACCTTGAGATGAAGGTCAAAGACGAAAACGACTCCACAGGCTCCAGGAAAATATCGCTTATCGAGAATCTGTCGTTAAGCTCAAGCTATAATTTCGCCGCAGACTCTTTAAGACTCAGTCCGTTGCAGACATCCATAATGCTGAGACTTGTCAAAAACTTCAACCTCAACCTCTCGGCGACATGGGATCCTTATGTATACAAACTTGACGCAAACGGAAGTCCGAGACAGGTTAACCGTTTCCGCTGGCAAGAGGGGAAGGGTTTCTACAAACTCTCTTCAACAGGAACTTCTTTCTCATATACTTTCAACAACGACACTTTCAAGCGCAAAAAGAAAGAGGAGAAAGACACATCGGGAACCGACGGAGAAGATGACGAACCCACAGAAGAAGACAGCTTCTCAAACCGCGCAGAATCAAGAAGGCGCAACAAGACAGGCGATAACGATGAAAGCAGCGATGCCGACGGATACGCCAAATGGGACTGCCCGTGGAGTCTTTCGGTGAACTACTCCGTAAGCTACGGATACGGCGAATTTGACAAAGTAAAAATGGACTACAAAGGGAGATGGACGCAGAACCTCTCTTTCAGCGGCAACATACGCCCCACAAAAAACTGGAACTTCTCATTCTCGGCATCCTATAATTTCGATCTTAAGAAGATAGCCTACATGAACTGTTCGGTTTCACGAGACCTCCACTGCTTCACCATGACAGCGTCTTTCGTTCCTATGGGTCCGTATAAATCCTACAACTTCCACATAGCGGTCAAGTCATCGTTGCTGAAAGACCTCAAATACGACAAGCGCTCGCAAGGCTCAAACAACATTCGTTGGTATTGACAATTCACTGTTAACAATATACCCATGAAAAAATTTCTAACCGCATCCGCGATTCTGGCTGTCGCATTCACAGCCACGGCAAAACTGTCCCCTTCAGCCGACAGCCACGGCTATCCCATCAATCCCGTGTCTTTCACCAAGGTGAAGGTCACTGACAGTTTCTGGGGACAGCGGCTGAAAGCCAGCCGCGAGACCACCATCCCGCTCGCTTTTGACAAATGCGAGGAATCAGGACGCTACGAAAATTTCAGAAAGGCGACAAATCCTTCCGACGATTACAAGGTCGAAGGATTTTCTTTTGACGACACTGATGTCTACAAGACCATCGAGGGTGCAAGCTATCTGCTGCAGACATATCCCGACAAACGCCTTGAAAACTATATTGACAGCGTGCTTGCAATCGTGGCGGCTGCGCAGGAGCCTGACGGATATCTCAACACATGCCGCACCATGAACCCGCGCCATCCTCACCCATGGGCTGGATCAAGACGCTGGGAAAAGGTTGAGGAACTGAGTCATGAGTTCTACAACCTCGGTCACATGGTCGAGAGTGCCATAGCCCACTATCAGGCAACAGGAAAAAGGAATTTCCTTGATATAGCGATCCGCTATGCCGACTGCGTCTGCCGCGAGATCGGCGACGGTCCGGGACAGGTCTGCCGCGTGCCGGGTCATCAGATCGCAGAAATGGCTCTCGCCAGACTTTATCTCGTTACCGGTGAAAAAAAATATCTTGACCAGGCAAGATATTTCCTCGACAAACGAGGACACACCTCGCGCACCGACAGCTACAGTCAGGCACACAAACCGGTGACGGAACAGAACGAGGCTGTGGGTCACGCAGTCCGTGCCGCATACATGTATGCCGGCATGGCTGATGTCGCCGCTCTCACAGGCGATTCAGCCTATATAAAGGCAATTGACCGTATCTGGGAAAACATCACACGTAAGAAATATTATATAACGGGTGGTATCGGAGCCACTCGCCACGGCGAGGCTTTCGGAGCCAACTATGAGCTGCCCAACCACACCGCCTATTGCGAGACCTGCGCGGCAATAGGCAATGTGTACGTAAACCACCGGCTATTTCTTCTGCACGGTGAGTCAAAGTATTACGATGTACTTGAACGCACTCTCTACAACGGTCTCATCTCGGGAGTCGCACTTGACGGCGGCAGTTTCTTCTACCCCAACCCTCTCGCTTCATATGGCGACCACGAGCGCAAGCCCTGGTTCGGATGCGCATGCTGTCCTTCAAACATCTCCAGATTCATCCCCTCGATTCCCGGATATGTATACGCCTCTGAAGGCGATAATCTATATGTGAACCTATTCATGTCGAACTCTGCCGATCTGAATGTCGGAGGCAAGGATGTGACCCTTACCCAAACGGCTTCTTATCCTCTTGACGGACACATATACCTTTCAATTGGCAGAAACAGCAAGGGTGCATTCTCCCTCAAACTGCGAATCCCGGGATGGGTGCGCAACAACCCGGTACCCGGCGACCTCTATTCATATATAGATGGCAAGACACCGGGCTTCAGTGTGATGCTTAACGGCAAAAGCGCAGACGGGGAACTCACCGCCGACGGATATTACACAATCAGCCGCAAATGGAAGAAAGGCGATAGAGTGGAACTGCATCTCGACATGGAACCGCGCATAGTCAAGGCAAGAGACGAGGTAGAGGCAGACAACAAACTTGTGGCAATAGAACGCGGACCGCTGGTATATTGCGCTGAAGGAGCGGTGACAAACCATTCCGGCAGTCCCTACCCTGCAGCCGGCAACCCCAATGAGGGCAACGGCTTCTTCACCGCTGCCGGCGATGGTCGCTCAGAAAGCGCGGATGCTTTTGAAAATGATTTCGACATACATTCGGTGATAGTGCCTGCACATCCGGAAATCTCCGCCACTCTCCGTCCGGACAGATTCAACGGCATAGTGGAGCTGGCAATCCCCGTACAGGTGATGGATACAGACGCTGACGGACGCATCTCTCTATCCGACAATACGCTCACACTCATACCATATTACGCATGGAGTCATCGCGGCCGTTCATACATGTCCGTATGGATGAAAACAGCGTCACGCCTTTTCAGCAGCAGATAGCGGAAAGAAAAAGAATCGAGACTGCTGACAGTTGGCGAAAATTCCCTTGCATATGTGAGTTTTTTTTAATACCTTTGTGGAAATTTGGCATTGATGGCACAATCCCTTCTAAGCGTCCTTGAGAGGCTGGAGGCTCGTCAGGAAGAGCTCCGCGCTGAAATGGAATCCCTGCGGAAAAGAAACAGGGAGCTGGAAGAGGAAAACGCCGATTTGCGTCGCAAAGAGGCGGAAGCTCTCGAAATTAGAGACAAAGCCTTGCTTGACGCAGAGTATCTCAGCGTTTCCTACAGATTGGCAGAAAACCCCGACACACTCGTTGAGACTCGGCGGATCATTGCCGGATTGATCAGAAACATCGACCGATGCATCGAAATGCTCAAGGAATGATGAAGGATCAGGATAAGATAAATATGGAAATCAAAATAGGCGGCGAGCCGATCAGGCTTACCGTCCCGTTCCAGAACCAGGAACTTACCCGAAGCGTTGAAGAGGAAATCAACACACTTTATGCCACATGGCGCCGCTCTTTCCCGAAACGCTCCGACAAGGGTCTTCTCGCAATGATGGTCTATCAGTATGCATCCCATTATAAGGAGCTGACCGTCAGATATCAGGAAGCTTTCCTGAAAGCCGAGGAATGTCTCGGCAAGATGGAAGACTTATTGGATTAAAACGTTTTACTCTGTCTCTGTTTTCCCGATTCATACTATTGCGTATTGTCGGCTGAAATGCCGGAAGGATGTCTTTGATCAGGAAACTGTCAAAAACAGTTTCTGAATGACAACCGATTTATAAACAACTATATAATACAACTACATACGCATGGAAACAGCAATATGGATCATAATTGCGGCGGCAGCTGCCATAATAGGTTATGTGGCGGCAGCCGTGATCAGCAAAAAGAACGCCTCCTCCCGCGCCAACTCTATTCTTGAAGACGCAAACCGCGAGGCAGAGGTGATAAAGGAGAAAAGAATCCTTCAGGCTAAAGAAGAGGAGATGAAAATCCTCGGTGAGGCGGAACGCAACGCTGGGCAGCGGATGCAGAAAGCGCAGGCGGCGGAAGCCCGCAACAAGCAGCGCGAGATGCAACTCAACCAGCAGCAGAACGAAAACAACCGCCGCAAGAAGGAACTTGACACTCTCAAGAGCAACCTCGACAACCGCGAGGCTGTGATTGAGTCGCGCCAGAACGAGGTCGAACACCTCCACCGCCAGATTACTGACGAACTTGAGCGCATATCCGGACTTTCCGCCGACGAGGCTAAAGAGAAACTCGTGGAGTCGCTGAAGGATGAGGCAAAGACTGCCGCAGCTGGCTACATCAACGACATCATGGATGACGCACGCATGACCGCTACAAAAGAGGCTAAAAGAATCGTGATACAGTCCATACAGCGTGTAGCCACAGAAGCTGCCGTCGAGAACTCGGTGACTGTGTTCCACATTGACAACGACGAGATAAAAGGTCGCATAATCGGTCGCGAAGGACGAAACATCCGTGCCCTTGAAGCGGCTACCGGCATAGAAATCATTGTCGATGACACCCCCGAGGCTATCGTGCTTTCCGGCTTCGATCCGGTGCGCCGGGAGATTGCACGCCTCGCGCTTCACCAGCTCGTGGTTGACGGACGCATACATCCGGCACGCATCGAGGAAGTCGTGGCAAAAGTAAAAAAACAGGTAGAAGAGGAGATTATCGAGACCGGGAAACGCACGGCAATAGACCTCGGCATACATGGTCTTCACCCGGAACTTATCCGCATGGTCGGTAAGATGAAATACCGCTCTTCTTACGGACAGAACCTTCTTCAGCACTCCCGTGAGACAGCAAACCTCTGCGCCGTCATGGCTTCCGAGCTTGGTCTCAATCCCAAGAAAGCTCGCCGTGCAGGTCTGTTGCATGACATAGGCAAGGTGCCCGATGACGAGCCGGAACTCCCCCACGCGCTTTTCGGCATGAAGCTTGCAGAAAAATTCAAGGAGAAGCCGGAGATATGCAATGCCATAGGCGCGCATCATGAGGAAGTGGAGATGACTTCCCTTCTTGCTCCGATAGTGCAGGTGTGCGACGCCATATCAGGTGCACGCCCCGGTGCACGCCGTGAAATAGTGGAGGCATACATCAAACGTCTCAACGACCTTGAGCAACTTGCGCTCTCTTATCCCGGTGTTGTGAAGACATACGCTATCCAGGCAGGCCGCGAGTTGCGAGTGATTGTAGGCGCTGACAAGATTACTGACGAAGAGACCGAAAAGCTCTCTGCGGAAATCGCCAAAAAGATTCAGGACGAGCTCACATATCCGGGACAGGTGAAAATCACCGTTATCCGCGAGACAAGAGCCATCAGTTTTGCAAAATGACATTGAGCCGTGGAGACAGAGAATAAAAAAAGTTGCTGCGGCAGCCGATGCCCGCGAGGGAAACTCTTCGCCACCAATTGGCTCGACGGCATATCCTCGGGCAATGATTTCGATGTAGTGGAGGTTGTGTTCAAGAATACCCGCACGGGATTCTACACAAATCCTAACAGGCTCGACCTGAAAATCGGAGACATGGTGGCGGTGGAAGGTGCCCCGGGACATGACGTCGGCAGGGTAAGCATGATCGGACGTCTTGTGCGCCTTCAGATGAAGAAAGCCAATATCAATTCGGAAACCGAACTGAAGAAGGTTTTTCGCATAGCCACGCAGAACGACCTTGAGAAAGCTGCCGAGGCTGCCGACCGCGAGGAAGACACGATGATCCGCTCGCGAAAGATTGCCGAAGAGCTTGGGCTCAACATGAAAATCGGAGATGTCGAGTATCAGGGCGACGGCGGAAAGGCAATATTCTACTACATCGCTGACGAACGCGTTGACTTCCGAAAACTTATCAGGATACTCGCCGACACTTTCAAAGTGCGCATCGAGATGAAACAGATCGGTGCGCGACAGGAGGCGGGACGCATCGGAGGCATCGGTCCCTGCGGCCGTCCGCTTTGCTGCTCAAGCTGGATGACTCACTTCGTGTCGGTAGGCACCGGTGCGGCAAGGGTGCAGGATCTTTCAATGAACCCACAGAAACTTGCCGGACAATGCGCCAAACTCAAATGCTGCCTGAATTTTGAAATAGATTCCTACAGCGAGGCGCAGAAGAAACTCCCGCCGAAAGATATCACTCTTGAGACCAAAGACGGTACGTACTATTATTTCAAGCCGGACATACTCGCCCGCAAGATAACATATTCTACCGACAAGTCGATACCGGCGAACCTTGTGACAATCGATGCCTCACGGGCTTTCGAGATAATCGCGCTCAACCGACAGGGAATCAAGGTGGACTCTCTTGACGAGGCTGACGACAAGAGCAAGGAGAAACCGGTTTACGTGGATCTTGTGGAGCAGGAAAGCCTTACACGTTTCGACAATTCGAAACGCAGAAAACGCCGTCGTGCTCCCCAGGATGCAGACAGACAACAGAAAGGAAACGCGCATAAAGGGGGGAATGCCCCGAAACAGGCGGACAAAAACGATAACCGCCCGAAAAACGCTGAGAAAACCGGCGACAGAAACCGTCAGCCTCGCAACAAGGGAAACCGAAACAACAAAAAAGGGAGACCAGACCAAGCCGGAGCGCAGACTCAGGCTGAAAACAAAGGATAACACCGCGCAAGAATGAGGGTATACAACCGCGCAAGAAACATATGTGTCTTTTCTATGGCATGCCTGATTCTACTCTGCGGCTCATGCCGCAGAGTAGATGACGTGGTGTATGCCGATTTCGCCACTTTCGACCGCGAAGGGTGGGATCCGGTATGTGTCATTCCATTCTTCCCATGGCCAATGGATTCCGTGCTCTCTCCTGCCGACCGCTTCGACCTTATACTTACACTCAGATATTCTCCGGCAGACGCTTCCTCCGTAATTCCTCTTGAAATAACCGAGGAAGACGAAAACGGGGAAATTGAAACTCGCCAAGTCTCGGTGCGCCTACGCGATAAGGATGGGAAACCATTGGGGCATAAAAGCGTTTATCTATATGAAGTGTCCGATACCTTGAGAAGGAATTTCGCGCTTACCGACGGATACATTGTAGGCATCACCTCACTCTCCCCTCTCGAAAACACTCGGGGTCTGCGCAACATAGGGCTTTCACTTTCGCTTCACGGCAACCGGCGCCCTTCGCTCTTTCCCCCTCTTTTCTCTAAACAATAGACATTATGCATATTCCATTCCTCACCTCCGACCTGCACCGGGAACTTGACCTGCGGCTTGAAAAAGTACGCAAGGAGATGCTTTCCGACAATCTTGACGCTATCATTATAGCTTCATCAGCCAACATGCTTTACATGAGCGGATGCATTTTCCGCGGATACGTATATGTAACACACGACCGGGCACCTCTCTTTTTCCTCATTCCCCCGAGCTATGCAGACAACACGGATTACTGCATACCCATCCGCAAACCGGAGCAGATCGCCGGAAGACTCGAAGAAGACGGTTACGGACTGCCTCGGCGTCTCGGCGTGGAATTCAGCGATATGCTCTATTCCGATGTCGAAAGGTTAAAAAAATGCTTCTCCAATTCGGAAATAGCGGATGCTTCGATGCCGCTGCGACGTGCCCGCATGACCAAGACTCCATACGAAGTCGAAAAGATGCGCGAGGACGGAGCGCATCAGGCAGCCGCATATTCGCGGGTGCACCACTGCTACCGCGAGGGAATGACCGATCTGGAGTTTCAGATAGAGATAGAGAGAGTGCTTCGCCTTGAAGGATGCCTTGGCATTCTCCGCACTGCCGGCAGCCGAATGGAACTGAATCTCGGTTCGGTGATATGCGGTGACAATGCCGACAATCCCTCACCCTACGATTTCTCGATGGGAGGCGAAGGCGCAGACCCGTCGCTGCCGGTAGGTGCCGACGGAATGACAATGAAACCGGGCACAACCGTCATGGTAGACATGAACGGTGGATTCAACGGCTACCAGACCGACATGACCCGCTGCTGGAGCATCGGGGAAGTATCGGAACTTGCCGTCAGAGCACACGACTGCTCATGCCGTATCCTGCATCGGCTCGAAGAGATCGGTCGCGCAGGATTGCCGGTCTCCGACATGTACGTCGCAGCCGTAGAGATGGCACGCGCCGAGAACCTGCACGAATATTTCATGGGACATGCGCACAAAGCCGGATTCATCGGTCACGGCGTGGGTATCGAGCTTAACGAGATGCCGGTCGTGATGGAACGCAACCACGAACCCCTGCAGGCTGGCATGACAATCGCGCTCGAACCTAAATTCGTGATTCCTCATGTCGGCGCGGTAGGAATCGAAAACACATATCTTGTCACTGAGACAGGACTTGAAAACCTCACTCCTTTCCCTGAACCACTTACAGAGATTTGACCTTTCAAGAATGAACCTCAAAGAAGATCTTAAGCTTCCCGTTTTCCGACAGATCGGAGAGATTGCCGACAGCATGAACAGAGAAGTTTATGTGGTTGGCGGATACGTGCGCGACATTTTCCTCAGACGCCATTCCTCCGACATTGATTTTGTAACTGTGGGGAGCGGAATCGAACTTGCCACGGAAGTGGCAGGCAAAATAAACCGGGGAAAAGGTCTCAGCGTTTTCGCGAGCTACGGCACCGCACAAGTCAAGGCTGTAGACCTCGAACTGGAATTTGTTGGCGCGCGCCGGGAGTCATACAGTCGGGACTCCCGTAACCCGATTGTGGAAGACGGCACCCTTGAGGATGACCAGAACAGGCGCGATTTCACGATTAACGCCATGGCTGTCTGTCTCAATGCTGACAGATTCGGAGAACTGGTGGATCCGTTCAACGGCGTTGTAGACCTACACAACCGGACAATCCGCACACCGCTCGACCCGGACATTACATTCTCCGACGACCCTCTGCGCATGATGCGCGCGATACGCTTCGCCTCTCAACTTGACTTTACAATAGAGCCGGAGACATTCGAGGCGATACGCCGCAACCGCAACCGCATTTCGATAATAACCAAAGAACGCATAAACGACGAACTGTCGAAAATCATGCGCTCCAGCACTCCATCAACCGGCTTCAGACTTCTTGATGACTCAGGACTTCTCGAGCTGATATTCCCCACGTTATATGCCCTGAAAGGAGTAGAGACAAAAGAAGGACGCGGACATAAAGACAATTTCTATCATACGCTGCAGGTTGTCGACAATGTTGCCGCAAAGAGCGACAACGAATGGCTGCGTTGGGCGGCGCTGCTTCACGACATAGGTAAACCTGTGACCAAAAAGTATGACGCAAGAATAGGATGGACTTTCCATAACCACAATTTCATCGGCGAGAAAATGATTCCCCGGGTCTTCAAGCAGATGAAACTTCCTCTGAACGAGAAGATGAAATATGTGGCAAAACTTGTAGGACTGCATATGCGCCCGCAGTCTGTGGGCGAGGAAGGTGTGTCAGATTCCGGAGTGCGCCGTCTCATAACCGATGCCGGTCCCGACCTTGAAGACCTGATGACACTTGCCGAGGCTGACATCACATCGAAGAATCCGGCGAAAGTGCGCCGCCAGCTCGAAGGTTTCGCGGCTTTGCGCCGACGCATGAGCGAAATCAACGATGCCGACGCTCTCCGCAACTGGAAGTCGCCCGTCGACGGTCATGAAATCATGCAGTATTTCAACATACCCCCCTCCTCGGCAATCAAAGAAATAAAAGATGCCGTGAAAGAAGCCATCCTCGAAGGTGAAATACCGTACACCCACGATGACGCCTGGGCGTATGTGCTTCGCATAGCACCGGCGATACTGCTTGAAAAGAGCTGAATCTGCTGACAATAAGCATGCCATTTTTGCCGTTCTAATTGAAAGAGATTCTTTTCTAACCTTACAAACAGACTTTATATGGAACTATGGGTTTTATGGCTTGTCATAGCCGGTCTACTACTGATTTCGGAAATTGTATTCCAGTGGGTATGGACTCTCTGTCTGGCGATAGGGTGTCTGGCGGCTATGGCTGCCGCACTTGCCGATGTGTCTTTTCTGGTTCAGATCGTCAGTCTGTCGGCAGTCTCGGTCGTAGCATATATTCTGCTGATACCAGTGCTAAACAGATGGCAGGAGAAGGCACGCCGCAGAAACCGCAACAAATCGCGCACCGGCATGGACGCTCTTCTGGGAAGAGTGGCTACCGTCACAAATGAGATCCGTCCCGGCAAACTGGGGCGTGCGCGAATCGACGGCGACTGCTGGCAGGTACGCGTCCCCGGCGGCAATGACATCATCCGCGACGGCGAAGAAGTTGTGGTTACAGGCTACGACAGCATAATCCTTGACGTGGAAAGAAAAAAACTCTAAGAGAGGTTTGAATTAAACTTTAATTCTAAATTCAATATCATCATGAGCATCGTTTCCATTATTCTGGCGATTGTTGTGATCGGCATCGCAGTTGCCATCATCGCGGCAGGCGTGAAGGTCGTGCCGCAGTCGGAGACACGTGTAATCGAGCGGCTTGGCCGCTTTCACGCAGTCCTGCCCCCGGGTCTGAATTTCATAATCCCGTTCGTAGATCGCCCCAAAACAATCTATACGCGTTATGTGACTGTCGGTGTGGGAGGACGTCACATGGTCAGAATGACAACCACTCCGGTGATCGATCTCCGCGAACAGGTATATGACTTCCCGTCACAGCAGGTCATCACCCGCGACAATGTCACAACTGAAATCAACGCGCTACTGTATTTTCAGATCACAGACCCGAAGAAAGCTGTATACGAGATCGACAATCTCCCCAACGCCATCGAAAAACTTACGCAGACCTCTCTGCGTAACGTGATCGGTGAGCTGGAACTTGACGAGACCCTGACCTCACGCGACACCATCAACACCAGGCTTCAGTCTATCCTTGATGATGCCACGAACAAATGGGGAGTAAAAGTGAATCGTGTGGAACTTCAGGACATCACTCCACCCGAGAGCGTGCGTGTGGCAATGGAGAAGCAGATGCAGGCGGAACGCAACAGACGTGCGGAGATTCTCAACGCCGAAGGTGAGAAGCAATCGCTCATTCTGCGCTCGGAAGGTCAGAAAGCATCGCGTATAAACGAGGCGGAGGCTGTCAAGCAAGCGGAGATACTACGCGCCGAAGGCGAGGCGCGCTCGATTGTGCTCAACGCGCAGGCAGAGGCAGACGCGATACGCCAGGTTGCCGAGGCAGTCGCAGCCACCAACACAGACCCCGCCACGTACATGCTCGCGATGAAATATATCGAGACACTCAAAGAGATGACAGCCGGCAAAGACAACAAGACTGTCTACATCCCCTATGAGGCATCTTCCGTGCTTTCATCAATCGGCTCTATAAAAAACCTCTTCGGGCAATAGAACCGTACGGAAATCTTTTGAGAGAGCGCATTTATAACGCGCTCTCAAAATAAATATAGATAAAAAACGCTGACAATTTTGTGGTTAGCGTTTTTTTTTGTAATTTTGCGAGCCGATTTTATCCAAATTAGTAAGCCATAAAAGAGGGCACAGTTGGTTTTGGCCGACCAACCGCTTGATTTCGCGGCATTTAGAAACATTAATTTAAACATTAAAGTTAAAAGTGGATACTTTAAGCTATAAGACACTTTCAGCCACCTCCGAGACAATCGTCAAGAACTGGGTGGTAATAGACGCTACCGACCAGGTGCTCGGTCGTCTTTGCTCAGTAGTCGCAAAGATTCTTCGCGGCAAGAACAAACCGAGCTACACGCCCAACCTTGATTGCGGCGACAACGTAATCATCATCAACGCCGACAAGATCGTTCTCAACGGCGACAAGATGACTAAACGCGAATATCTTCGCTACACAGGCTATCCCGGCGGACAGCGTTCATTCACACCCGCCGACCTGATGGAAAAATCAAAGAAAGCCTCAGTGAAGGCTGGCAAGCACCCCCTCTTCATCAAAGTTGTGAAAGGCATGCTTCCCAAGACCAAGCTTGGCGCGGCTCAGCTCAACAACCTTTATGTCTACAACGGTTCAGAGCACCCCTTCGCCGATGTGAACGCTACAGTAATCGACATCAATAAAATGAAATAAGAAAGAAGATGGAAAAAGTAAATGCAATTGGCCGCCGTAAAGCAGCCGTGGCTCGAGTTTATCTTACCGAGGGTACAGGTAAAATCACTATCGACAAACGTCCTCTGGATGTATACTTCCCCTCTTCAATTCTTCAGTATATCGTAAAGCAGCCGCTCGCGACTCTCGACTGCGTTGAGAAATACGACATCAACGCCCACCTCGACGGCGGCGGTTACAAAGGACAGTCCGAGGCTCTTCGTCTCGCCATCGCCCGCGCTCTGGTGAAGATCAATCCCGAAGACAAACCCGCTCTCCGTGCGGAAGGCTTCATGACACGCGACCCGCGCGCCGTAGAGCGTAAGAAACCGGGACGTCCCAAAGCACGCAAACGCTTCCAGTTCTCGAAACGTTAATATATTATTGTGTTTAGCATCTAAATCCGCCAGATGGACACGTTCCCTACTGCCGGATTGTATTAAAAAGAACGTAAACAAACTTAAAAACAAATGGCAACACCAACATTTGACCAGCTCCTCGAGGCAGGATGTCATTTCGGTCACCTCAAACGCAAATGGAATCCCGCAATGGCTCCCTACATCTTCATGGAGCGCAATGGTATCCACATCATAGACCTCTATAAAACGGCAGCTAAAATCGAAGAGGCTGCAGCAGCTCTCAAGCAGATTGCAAAGAGCGGCAAGAAAGTTCTCTTCGTGGCTACAAAGAAACAGGCCAAAGAGACTATCGCTGAAAAAGCAAAATCCGTTAACATGCCTTATGTTATCGAACGCTGGCCCGGCGGTATGCTCACCAACTTCCCCACAATCCGCAAGGCTGTGAAGAAAATGACCACCATCGACAAGATGGAGAAAGACGGCACTTTCGACAACCTTTCAAAGCGCGAGAAACTTCAGATCACTCGTCAGCGTGCCAAACTCGAGAAGAACCTCGGTTCAATCGCAGACCTTGGTCGTCTCCCCTCCGCTCTCTTCGTGGTTGACGTAATGAAAGAGCACATCGCGGTGGCAGAGGCAAAACGTCTCGGCATACCTGTATTCGCTATCGTTGACACCAACTCAAATCCCGAGGACATCGACTTCGTTATCCCCGCAAACGACGACGCTTCAAAGAGCATCGAGGTTATCCTTGACGCTATCTGCGCCGCTATGAACGAGGGTCTTGAGGAGCGCAAGATCGAGAAAATCGACACTCCCGAAGACAAAGAGGAAGGCGAAGCTGCAGCTCCCGGAAAACGTCGCCGCGTACGCCGCAACGAGGAACGCGCAGCTGCTCCCGCAGAGGCTGAGGTAAAAGAGGAAGTTAAGGAAGAAACAGCAGAAGAGGCTTAATCCGAATCCTTATCCTTAAATGTCTTTAAGGACTTTAAAGACCTTAAGGTCCTTAAAGTCCTTAATTTTTAAATACACAATCAGATAAAAACAAAACTACTATGGCAGTTAGTATAGAAGATATCAAAAAATTGCGCAATATGACCGGCGCAGGTATGATGGACTGCAAGAACGCCCTCGCAGAGACAGAAGGCGATATCCAGGCAGCTATTGAGATCATCCGCAAGAAAGGTCAGGCAGTTGCTGCTAAACGCGAAGACCGTCAGGCTTCAGAAGGATGTGTCCTCTCTGCTGTTAAAGAAGGCTTTGCAGCTATCGTGGCTCTCAAATGCGAGACAGACTTCGTTGCAAAGAACGAGTCGTTCCGCGCTCTCACAAAACAGATTCTCGATGCCGCTGTCGCAGCCGGCGCCAAGACTCTCGATGAGGTCAAGGCTCTCAAGCTTGATGACCGTACAGTAGAGGAGCACATCACTGACGAGATCGGCAAGACAGGCGAAAAGATGGAACTCGGCGCATACGAATGCATCGCCGCTCCCAGCGTAGCCGCTTACGACCACCTCGGCAACAAACTCGCGACTATCGTGGGTTTCAACCTTGAAGGTGTTTCTGCAGAAGTAGGCAAAGAGGTTGCAATGCAGGTGGCAGCAATGAATCCTGTTGCAGTTAACCGTGAGGCTGTTCCCGCCGCTGTTATCGAGGAAGAGAAGAACGTGGCTATCGAAAAAACCAAGACCGAGCAGGTTCGCAAGGCAGTTGAGGCAGCTCTGAAAAAAGCTGGCTTCAACCCCAACCACTTCGACAGCGACGACCATATCGCATCTAACATCACCAAGGGCTGGATCACAGAGGAAGATGCCGCAAAAGCTCGCGAGATCATGGCAGAGGCTGCAGAGAAGAAAGCTGCAAACCTTCCCCAGCAGATGATCGACAACATCGTAAACGGCCGTATCAACAAATACTACAAGGAGAACGTTCTTCTTGAGCAGGAATACCACCGTGACGCAACTCTCACAGTAGGTCAGTATCTCGACAAAGAGATGAAAGGTCTCGTGGCAGTCGAGTTCAAGCGCGTAAACCTCAACCAGGATTGATTCAAGGCGTTAGGCTTTAGACACTGACTCCACATACAAAAAAAGGATCGGGATCTATAATGATCCCGATCCCTTTTTTTGTATTTTCAATATCAAGCTATTTACTTTTTTTCGAACTGTCCCCATTTTGTAAATAAGCTAATAAGAAAGATTAAGAAGTTGATGATATGTGAGATAAACCATTATTTCTCGTTTTAACGAGATCTCTTATTTATGCAATAAATAAGTGATTAACAGATACATATATGGCAACACCTGTGAGTATTATGGCTAATAGCATTTCATAAAATATATATTTGCTAAATTCTCGAGCCTTACCTTTCGCAAAAATATATATTATAATATATGCCATGCACATATCGAAGACACCGACACTTATCCATATAGACAAAAGAGATACATTTGAGTCTATAAAGATACCTATAAGTCCAATCATCACAGCACAATATACAATAATTTTTATGTATTTTATGCCAGGCACATCTAAATTTTCCATTTACAAACTCTTTTTTTATTTATAAAATTATTGTCTCTTATGAAAATTATTAAGAGCTTGTTTAAAAATAAACGTGAAATTTGGGGCGGCTCACTTCCGGATAAAATCCATTTAAGGCAAAGGAGCATAGCGGGCTATGTGACTGCGCCGCGGATGGATTTTATCCGAAGAGAGCCGGGCAGAAAGTAATTTTCACATAACCGACATGACATGTTGAATATTTTAACTCGATATTTTCCTTTAAAGTTACCTGAAGTCCCGTAGGCTTGGGCATCTTTCTCCTTTCGGTTCAGTCACATAGCCCGCTATGCTCCTTCACCTCAAGAAGAAACCTGCTCCAAGCCTACGTCCCCAAATTCACTTTTATTTTTAAACAAGCTCTAAGATTTAAATAAGCACCATTTGCATACATTGCCTATAATTCCTTTCTGCTTCAGCAGCATCTAAAATATCAGCTATTATCATTAGCTCCAATTCACCTGGGATCACAGCTCCAGCTATCTCAATCCCTAAAGTCGGAATAGAACTAACCGACACAGCCACTAACTCTTCTTGGAATCTTCTTCTGCAATCTAACGCGTTTGTTCTTGTATTTTTTGGAATAAAAAAATTTACTGGAATTAATTGGTCTGCAAACGCACATGCTGTAACATAGATATTTATTATTTCGGACGTTTTAAATGTACAATATTTATACAATAAATCAGTGTTGTGCCCCCCATTTATCACATATTGTTCTACAGAATGACGTAATTTACAATATTGTTCAGCTGAATATTTCTCAATAAAATTATTAATCGTTTCGTTATAAAAATTTGTATACTCAGACATTACGTTCACATAGTATGAACTATTTAACAATGAATCAAGTTCTTGATCACTCAAATTTGATATTGAACTCATAATTGTGGAAATATCATATTCTATCATTTTGGTTCTGTGAAATATAAATCCAATATTCCCGAAAGCATATTGTATATTCTTACTTATATCACTACTTGCTTGTTTATAGCAAACCGCAATTGCATGTTTTGCATCACACGACTCTTGTAGGTCATATTGGGGAGCATGGTCTGTACATGAAATAAATGTAATAAGAACTAACCCCATTAGATAATTAATGTTTTTCATGTTTATAAATTTAAGTTTATACTTTTTATTTAAACAATTTTATGATTATTAAGTTTAATTAATGTCAAACTAAAAACTATTAAACATCAGATTTTTAACGGATTAAACACTTGGCTCCTCGAAGACGTTAACAAACTCTCAAAAAAAAACGAAGTATTGTAAAACTTCATTAATGATTTTTTATTAAATTTGCATTGTTGAATAGGAAGGCGACATAAAGCCTAAATATCAATGATAATTTAACATAAAAGCGTTTTTTGCTTTAACCTCTATTCGAAAATCGCCAATTTTCCAACTGCAGAAGGTAAAAGCAGCCAAAGACGCTTCATGCGTGTCATATCCACCCCTTGACACAACTGAAAGGGGGACTGTGAGATATCGGCATGGCGTGGGGTGGGCTGTTTGCTTCTGCACGGGTGTTTGGCGATACCAAGAATAGAGCAAACAGTGAAAACATCGTCCCACGCTTTTCCATTTTCATATCGCCAGAAGGGATGAACTGGCAATATATTTATACATTCCACATGTTATTCCGTATTAAATTACAACAGATCTTGCTTCTATCGTTTGGTATATTATCATTTGCCACTAACGCAGAAGTGATTGATGGCATCAATTACAGACTAAAAGTGAACTACACACCGAGTTCCGGCATAAATAAATACCAAGCCACAGTAATAGCACCTATTGAAGGGATGTCATATTGCGGGGATATCGTCATTCCTCAGACAATAAAAGGTTCAGATGGCAATACATATGTTGTAGAGACTACAGCCCAAAACGCTTTCAAAGGCCAACATGAACTCAAATCCATTACAATAGAAAGAGATTTTTACCCAACTTCCACTTATATACTGGATCCTGATAAATATAAAGATGGATTCATTCGTGCAACCCAAGAATTTAAAGACTGTGACAAACTTGAAGCTATCAATTGTGAAAAAAAGAAAGGATCCACAAGTGACGGAGGGACATGGGAAAGCTGGTGCTATTCTATTAATGGCGTTCTTATGGAACAACCATTGGGCTCTTCCTCTATCTATACCTATGTTATCCCCTCAGGTACAATAAAAGAATTCGCATTCACCAAAGACGGCATACATATAAGACCGGGCACATTCACACATCCTGACAATATTACTGCAATCACCCTTAAACCTAATCAAACCATTTCTACCAATGGATATTCATATTTCGGCGCAATGCGTAACCTTGAAAGATTTAAGCTTGATGGAGAACATAACACTTATACTGAAATAGACGGTGTATTGTATTCCAAACGTGATGGCAACATTGTCCAATTCCCGGGTAAGCATAGGGAAAGCTACACATTGCCGGCATCCAACAAAATTCCCAATTACGCTTTTGCCGGATGCAGTATCGACAACCTTATTCTTTCCCCAGAAGTCGATGTTTTTTGGTCGTCAGATGCATTTATAAATTTTCACGGAACAATACATGTATTGGGTGAGATATCCAATAATTTGGCCTCATCTTTATCAAAAATAGACTCCGGTAGCAAAATCGAATGCCTTGGTCGATACGTAACTACTCTCCAAACAAAATGTAGCCAAGAAGTCAGCCCTCTCCACCCCGTTTGGATTGACAACCTTAATTCAGATTATCGTAACCCCAAATTCAGTCTTGCTTTTTCCGAAGACATAAATCAAACTGCGATTACATCCGTAAGCATAGAAGACAGGGTTATTCACCCAAATGCCGAAGGCTTCTATAACATAGGTACACTCTGCTCTGAAACGGGTTATAAAGTCACCATTACATACGAACAGAATGGCATCCAACATGTGGCAACTGATTTTTTTAAAACATCGGCACCTCAACAGTTCGAGACAGAAATTATCTCACTCACCCCATATTCTGTTAAAATTGGCATCACCTGTGACAAAGCAATCTCAGATAACAACTCTGAAATTGAAATAAAATTAGGAGATTATTCTTATGAAAATGTTTATAAGACGGCGAAAGCTATAATCGTATCGCCTGGCAAATACGAGGTCGAATTCACTGGTCTTCTGCCAGTCTCAATGTACGCCTCCGTTATTCTTAAAATAGATGACAATACATATAATGCAAATGAACTTCATTTCGCATACGATCTGAACAAACTTTTAGAACTCGATTACGAGGCAACACATACAACTGTTATTGTAAAAGGCTTAAAATTTAATGAGAGCTATCCTGACAATAATCACGTGAAATGGTCTCTATATTCTGGTGAAAATAAACTGACAAATCTTCCGTATACAATAAAGGGGCTTCGTCCCGGCGAAGCGAGAGAATCCATATTTCTTATTGCCAATCGTGAAAATTTCCCAGAATCAGATATTTGGAGCTGGTCTCCAAAAGCAGAAGTTTTCAATGCATCCTTAAAAATTACCGATGTCGGACCATCCACCATTGCACTGGCAGTAGATTACCCAGAAGGGGATGCACCTGTTAAAACTATTCACATAAAAGGAGATAACAAAACTTTCGAAGGTTGTAAAGCCATTATATCCGGATTATCTCCAGAAACAAATTACTCTTTTAAGGCTCAAATAACTCTTGAAGATTCAAAAGGTAAATATTTCAGAAATGCTTCAGCTAATGTTAATACTAAAAAATTGGAGCTATCAACATTACAACCTAAAAATGTCTCTGCAACAGCGTCTATTGTATGTGCAAACACAAATTTGTCAAGATATGAAACAGGCAGTGGATTTCAATGGCGTAAACTTGATGCCCCGGAATCACTGCGTTCTAATGAAGGCTTTGCTGCTATACATAACGGTACAATGGAAGGCTATATTAAAAATTTACAGACCACATCTTATTATAAAGTTCGTGCTTTTTACAAAGATTCGAAAGATAAATATTATTTCGGCGATTGGGTAACATTTGACCCGAGTGATTTCAGCTATTTCGAACCAACCGTTCATACATATGGCGTTGAAAATGTTAGTTACAACTCTGTTACAATGCGTGGCTACGTACTACGTGGCACTGATGACATTATATCTCAAGGATTTGTATACTATCCAGCGGAATCATCAAAAAAATCATTCCGTTTAGTTTCAAAAACCGAATCTTCAAGCATCGTATTGGCAGATGGTCAATTAATCACTGCCACAGTCTCAGACCTCATACCGTCTACAGACTACATTTGCACTGCTTTTGTAGAAACTGTCTCTGGAATCAAATATGGAGAAGAAGTTAGATTCTCTACACCAGAAGGTTCCGGGATAGAGACAATCATACCTAATGAAGACGAAGTGAAACCTGTAGTCTATTATAATTTACAAGGCAACAGCAACTCCGAACCATTTAAAGGTTTCAACATTGTTATTTATAACAATGGCACAACCAAGAAGGTTATGATCAAATAACACAAGTTTCAAATTATAATATCATTAGTGTCCACTAATGAAACAAACCATTGAAACCATTAAAAACCACTGCCCGTTTCACTCGCTTTCGACACACTGAAACTGAGCAATAGAACTAAGAGCTTGTTTAAAGCATCCGACTTTCATATACCCCCTACTTTTCCATAAGTAGAGAAGCTAATAAATTTTTAATGGTTTTCATGGTTTGAAAATTTGTGTTGACAAAATTATTAATCTTTGTAAGATGAAGATAAAGAGTGGTTGTAAAATGGTTATGAGTGGTTGGAGCTAATACTTTAGTTTAGTTTGATGGATGAGAGATAAATGGGAATTTAACTATCTTATCAAACTGAGTGCCTTAACAAATAAAAACAGGGAGCGTCAAACCGGCGCTCCCTGTTCTTTATCTGTTTATAACTTTTCCGTGGATTACTTGCGGGCGATTTTCTTGTAACCGTAAACGGCACGGTTGCCAAGCTCTTCCTCTATGCGGAGAAGCTGGTTGTATTTTGCCATACGGTCTGAACGGCTTGCAGAACCAGTCTTGATCTGACCGGCGTTCATCGCTACGGCGAGGTCTGCGATTGTAGCGTCCTCAGTCTCGCCTGAACGGTGAGAGATGACTGCTGTGTAGTTGTTGCGCTGTGCCATCTGTACCGCACGGAGAGTCTCTGTGAGTGAACCGATCTGGTTAACTTTCACGAGGATTGAGTTTGCACAACCCTTCTCGATACCCTGCTCAAGATATTTAACGTTGGTCACGAAGAAATCGTCACCTACAAGCTGGCAACGGTCGCCGATAAGATCTGTGAGGATCTTCCAGCCTTCCCAGTCGTTCTCGTCCATACCGTCCTCGATAGAGTCGATAGGATATTTTGTGATAAGCTCCTCGAGATATTTAGCCTGCTCAGCACTTGTTAGCTTCTTGCCGTTAACCTCTTTCTCAGCACCGTTCTTAAGATGAGTGTAATCATATACACCATTCTGATAGAACTCGGAAGATGCACAGTCAAGACCGATTGTAACGTCTTTTCCGGGCTCGTAGCCGGCTTTCTTGATAGCCTCAACGATAACGTTGAGAGCATCCTCAGTACCTTCGAGCTTGGGTGCGAAACCACCTTCGTCACCGACTGCAGTAGAGAGACCGCGAGCCTTGAGCACGCTCTTGAGGTTATGGAACACTTCAGTACCCATGCGGATACCCTCCTTGAAGCAGCATGCGCCTACAGGACGGATCATGAACTCCTGGAAGCAGATGGGAGCGTCAGAGTGAGCGCCACCATTGATGATGTTCATCATCGGAACTGGAAGGACATAAGTGTCGCAACCGCCGATGTAGCGATAGAGAGGCATATCGAGATAGTTGGCGGCAGCCTTTGCAACAGCAAGAGAAACACCGAGGATGGCGTTTGCGCCGAGGTTTGATTTTGTGGGAGTGCCGTCAAGGTCAAGCATGATCTGGTCTACGCCGATCTGGTCAAGTGCGCTGTGACCGATCAGGGCTTCTGCGATCGGACCGTTAACGTTGGCAACAGCTTTCTGAACGCCCTTGCCCATGTAGCGGCTCTTGTCACCGTCACGAAGCTCAAGAGCCTCGTTCTCACCTGTAGAAGCTCCAGAGGGAACTGCTGCGCGACCCATAACGCCGCTTTCGAGAATCACGTCTACCTCAACTGTAGGGTTACCGCGAGAATCAAGGATCTCGCGACCGATTACTTTTTCAATTTTCATATTTCTATTAATTATAGATATGTTTGGGTTTATAATTTCTTTGTACGCAGGATAACACCCCAGGCGTTGCCCTGAACTCAACTGCAAAGTTAACAATAATTTTGCAAAACATTGATACCATATTAATCAAATTTAAGTAACTTTACATATTGAACTGATTTAAACTTTTTACGAACGTCCGTCAGACGGGAATAAATCAAATGGCAGAACCTTGGAAAAATATTATAACAGACCTCGCCACAGCCGAACTTCCGTTCGAACTGCTTGCCGGGCAGAGACTCCTTCTGGAGGCTCTGGAGTCTTTCGTGTTTTCCCCTGACCCGCGGCTGGCGTTCGTGCTCAACGGATACGCGGGCACGGGAAAGACTTCGGTCGTAGGCGCATTCATCAAGGCTCTCGACAAGCTGCGCCGTCCTGTCGTGCTCCTCGCCCCTACGGGCAGAGCGGCGAAAGTGGCGCAGGCTTTCTCCGGGCATCCCGCCTCCACCATCCACAAAAGGATATATCGCGGCGACTCCACCGACCCGTCCAACACCAGTTTCTTCCTTGCCCCCAACGAGCAGCGCGACACTCTCTTCATCGTCGACGAGGCATCGCTGATAACAGACGCCCCCGGCGGCGGACGCTCGCTGCTCTCCCATCTGATACATCATGTGTATTCCGCGCCGGGATGCCGGCTGATGCTCGTCGGTGACGAGGCGCAGCTTCCGCCTGTGGGGCAGACAAGCTCCACGGCGATGAATCCCGACCGGCTACGCTCGCTCGGTCTCGACCCGATCTGTTTCTCGCTCGAAATTCCGGTCAGACAGGACATTGAAAGCGGAATCATCCGCAACGCCACGTATATCCGCTACCTTCTCACCCATCCTGAAAAGGATGCGCCGCCGGAGCTGTACGTGCGCGGCTATCCGGAAGTCGAGGCTGTCTCGTCGAGAGACCTTGCCGACAGACTTGCGGAATCCTGGAGCAAGGCGGGGGCGGACGAGACACTGATTGTGACACGTTCCAACAAGCGTGCCAACAATTTCAACATGGCGATCCGCAACCAGGTGATGTATGCCGAGGAACCGCTGCAGCGCGGCGACCGCATTATCATATCCAAAAACGATTATTACTGGGGGAAACGCAACGGCTTGAAAAGCTTCATCGCCAACGGCGACACGGCGGAAGTGATCTGGGTGGGTAAAACCGAAAAAGCCTATGGGAGATACTTCACCGAGGTTGAACTGCGTCTTGCCGATGGCGCCATTGCCGGCGCAAAGCTTATGCTGCGCAGCCTTGTCTGCGACGGACCGTCGATTCCGCGCCTTGAGATGGAGAAATTCTACAACCGCGTGCTCGACAGCTACGAGGGTGAACTCTCCCACAAGATAAAGGGTGTCATGGAAGACCCTTACTACAATTCGCTGCAGGCGAAATACGCCTACTGCGTCACGTGCCACAAAGCTCAGGGCGGACAGTGGAAGCATGTCTACATAGACATGGGCTCCATACCTCCGGATGCACTCGGCGCAGACTTCTTCCGCTGGCTCTACACTGCGATAACACGCGCTACGGAAAAGATATTCCTCATCAATCCCACCCTCCCCTTACGCTAATAACCTGTAAACTGTAACCTGTAACCCATACCGACATGAACCATATCATAGACATATTCAATCAGATCAACTCACTCGAAGTCAACATGGTCAACTGCATGTTCCGCCTTGTGCTCAGCATGTTTCTCGGCATGATCGTGGGCGCCGAGCGCAAACGCAAGGGACAGATAGCCGGCATACGCACATTCGCCCTCATCTCTATGGGCGCATGCCTTGCGATGCTTCTCTCCATCTACGTGCCCCAGGCGTATCTCGGACTTAAGAACGGCGACCCTGGACGCATCGCGGCACAGGTCATCACCGGCATCGGATTCTTAGGCGGCGGCGCGATGATACACATGAAAGGAGCCGTGCGCGGTCTCACCACTGCCGCCGGCATCTGGATGACGGCAATCATCGGCATGGCGGTAGGCATCGGAATGTATCTCTGCTCCATCGGCGCGACACTGCTGATTCTTCTCACCCTTGTCACTTTCGAGCAATATGAGAAACGGCGCAAGTTAGGACAGGAGTCGAAAGTAATCAACCTCACGGTCGAGGGGATAGTTGGCGACATAGAGAATTACCGCGAGGTGTTCAGGCAGCACAACGTGCATCTCTCGACGTTCTACATCGAATACGACTACGAACACAACCGCACCCATCTCGACTTCGTGGTGCTCGCCCACGCCTACGCCGACCTCCTGCCGATGCTCAACAGCGTCGGCGAGGCAGGCGCCACGCGCCGCCTCACCCTCTCCAGCCAGATCGACATATAGTGACACACTTGATTTAGAACAGCCTTCCGACCACTTACAACCACAAGACAACCATATTTGCTCTTGTAATCAGAACACCTTTTCATTATAAAAATAATTGTTATATGGTTGAAAGTGTATGGCGAATAAAAAAAATCCTGTCTGCATCACACAGACAGGATTCTCAATGAGCATATGAGTATGAAATGCTCCTATTTCACAGAAATCTTACGCACCTTATTGCCCTGATGAACAATATATACGCCCGGAGCAAGATTATCAACGGCCGCACCTACGTAGATTCCTGAAAGGTTATAAACGCTTACGGGCTGATTCTCGTCAAAGTCTGATATCAGCTCCTCTACGCCGGACTCCGCTGCAAATTCCGCAAAAATCCATCTTTATGCTAACCTAAGTTAAAAGTAAACATACTCTAATAAAATTTCGATAAAAAAGGTGAAATATTTTGAATTGTAATTAAATTGATTTAAATTTGCGAATAAAAGCAAGCGAAAAGGTTATTTATTGTCAACAAATCCGTTTGCGTTTTGACAAGAAGCCCTGATATATACTATCACTTACCTCTTCTTTCGACCTGCGACCGATGATGACACACCATCGGCAGTCGTAACCGGACAAAGCGATCAATATATAGGAGATTATATATAATACCATTTAAATACAAACAATAATAACTTTAAAATCAGTATTTATGAAAAAAATTCTACTTTCTTTAGTTACTGCGGGCGCAGCAACTTTCAGCGCCGGCGCTGAAAAAGTCGTTTTCATCGCGTCAGACGCATTCAAATTCTACGATGGTGATGCCCAGACAATAGTCAATATTCCCAACGGATATTACCTCACCACATCTAATGACCGCGCTCCCGAGAAAGCTATTAAAAAGTCTTTGTCAAGCAGTGTCATTAAGATTGATGCATCAGGTGCCGGAGATTTTGGATTCAAAACTGTTTCAAAAGAAAACAAATGTTACTCTACATCCGGCAGCTGGAGATGGTATACGAATCAGGGCATGACATTCACTCCCGCCAAAGGCATTACCATGAAAGGCATTAAAATCAGAAGCCAGAGGTTTACAGCTAAAACTACTCCGGGCAATTATGTATTCCCTTTCACAAAGAATCCAGAAGACACAAAGATGGATGTTTCGAATGTGGAGAATATAATCCTTTCCGCTGAATTGAATTCGGCTGAGGCAATGGTACTACAGCCAACAGGACAGCTCCGCTGCTTTTACATTGAAGTTGAATACGAAGGAACACTCGCCCAGCCTTCAATGCCTGATTGCTCTGCACGCAAGCCTTTTGTAGCGGCTGATGAAGAGCTTGTTCTCAATTCAGATACAGGCGCGGATATTTACTATACGCTTGACGGCTCAGTTCCCACAACTTCTTCGACAAAATACTCTTCTCCTTTCAAACTGACCGAAGATTGTGTTCTTCGCGCAATAGCTGTCAAAGACGGAGTGGAAAGTTTCCCATTCTATGCAGAGTATTTTCAGATTCCTGCCGGCACTAAAGTCGACGAATTCGATATGAGCAACTGGGAGTCATTGACCAAGAAAGACGGTTCTGAATTCAAGGCGGCGGATTTCCTTAAAAAGGATACAGATACAGAACCCTGCAACATGTGGATAAACATGAACGGTGTGGAACTTGCCGGAGCAAGCGGTTCTCTTCTCTCATTCAAGGATGTCGGAGACAAACAGACTCAGATTTTCAAGTCATGGACTTTCGGCAACGTTGTTGAATACAGACCGAATGATGCCGCCAACACGTTTACTGCTACAGTTCCGGAGGGATGCACATTATCAAACGTTGTTATCGTAGGATCAAACATCGCAGACACCGAGACACCATTGAAGCTGGCAGATGGAGAAAAAGGGACATTCGCATTATCCCCTATAAACAAAGCCAACGCGATATGGAAAGCAGGTGACAACGAACTTTCTGCGATTACATTTGCAGGAGGCACATATATAGATCAGATATATGTCATTTACAAAGAAAACGAAAGCGGCAGCGGAGTCGCCGGCATCGAGGCAGACGAGAACGCACCCGTGGAGTATTACAATCTGCAGGGTGTACGAGTAGCCAGCCCGGAGAAGGGTCTCTACATTGTGAAGCAGGGCAACAAAGTTGAAAAGCGCTTCATTAAATAACTGAGCAATCAGATCCTTGGGAAAGGAGGGAGCCGCCATGCGGTTCCCTCCTTTTCTCGTTCATCCCCATCCCATCTCGCCCTATCACGCCCCATCCAGCCCCATCTCACCCTATCTCACCCCATCACCCCAGAACCACATCGAGCAGCATCATCAGCAGGAAACCGACGGCGAAGCCAACGGTGCCCATATTCGAGTGGCTGCCTTCCTGCGTCTCGGGTATCAGTTCCTCGACCACGACATACATCATCGCTCCGGCGGCAAACGCCAGCAGATAGGGAAGTATCGGCAACACCACGGACGCAAGCAGAATTGTGACTGCGGCGGCAATCGGTTCGACGACGCCGCTCAGCGCCCCGATGACAAACGATTTGCGACGGCTGTTGCCCGCCATGCGCAGCGGCATCGACACTATCGCCCCTTCCGGAAAGTTCTGTATCGCGATACCCAGCGAGAGAGCAAGAGCCGCAGCCATAGGCAAAAAGGCGTTATGCTCCAGCGCGGCGGCAAGCGCCGCTCCTACCGCCATACCTTCCGGAATATTATGCAGCGTCACCGCGAAAACGAGTTTGGCTGTACGCGACAATCCGCTTCTCGGACCTTCGCTCATGCCGCCGTCGATATGCTGATGCGGCACGACCATGTCGAGCGACAGCAGAAACAGTATGCCGACGGCAAAACCGACAATCGAAGGTATCACACTCGCTATCCCCTCCTTGCCGGTCATTTCCATAGAGGGTATAAGCAGAGACCACACAGAGGCGGCGACCATAACACCGGCGGCGAACCCGGTGAGTGTTTTCTGCAGCAACTGCGGCATTTCGCGCCGCATCAGAAACACACACGCCGCTCCCAGTGCCGTTCCGGCGAACGGCAACATCAGACCAATTGCAAGACCATTCATATTATTATAACATTCTGACCGCCTCCCTGAGTTCAGGGAGACGTGCAAGGCGGCACAGAAGAAGGTATGACCCGATGCCGAGCAGAAGACCTCCGCCCAATTGAATCAGTCCAGCCATGTTTGCCGACAGGGAAGACAACCACCCCGAGAGACCTGCGGCATAGAGAGCCACCGCGACAACGAGGCATGACACGCCCGCGATCGCCATTGACGGGAGCAGGTCTCTGACCATAGCCCGCACGCTGAAGCCCGCCGCACGCCGTAGAATCAGCAGCGACACGACATAGGTGACAACCGAAGCCGCAAGCTGCCCCCACACCAGCAGCGGAACACTGCCGAACCAGACAGTCGACAGGATCGCCGCAAGAATCAGCAGATCCTTTGCCACCTCAAGCGCGAACAACCGCCGTCCGTAGCCGAGCGCGAGAAGATAATTGCTGTAAAGCGAAGTCAGCACCACAAATATCCCTCTTACCGTCAGTATCTGGAAAAGAATTATCGCTGCATCCCATTTATGTCCGAAAAGGGAATGGAACAACGGCGCGCCGAGCACAGCGATACCACCCATGACCGGGAAAAGGACAAACGCCGTGAAACGGTTGATTTTCGTCACGTAGCGACGGAAAGTCTCCCCGTCATCCTGCACCTTCGACAGCAGCGGCACGAACGAAGAGGTGAGAATCTGCGATATCGAGGCGCTCCCCATTTTGCTCCATTTGTCAGCCTGCGTATAGAAGCCGAGAGAAGAAAGGTTATAGAAAGCGCCGATTATGAATGAATATATATTCTGACACAAAGTATTAAGCGTTGAAGAGGAGAAGACGCTCAACCCTATCCGCCATATTTTTTTCAGCGAGTCGAGATGAAACCCGGCTGTCGGAAGCCATCCCCCGGTGATCCAGAGCCATGCCGACTTGACAGCAGCGAGAGCCACCGACTGCCACACCAGCGCCCACGGCCCCCACCCCTCCACGGCAAGCCACACACCCAACGCCCCCGACACCGTGAGCCCGATGATGTTGGAAACCGCAATCTGCTTTACATCCATCCGTTTCATCAGACGGTTGGTCTGCACAATGGCAAGACCGTTGAGGATGAAGGTGAGAAACATCACCTTCGAAAGAGGTATGAGCCTACGGTCTCCCTGAAAAATGTCGGCTATAAGGGGGGCGCAGAAGAAAAGGACGGCATATACCGCCACACTAACCGCAAGGTTGAACCAGAACACCGTGGAATAATCCCGCTCATCGGGATCCTTGCGCTGCAGCAGCGCCGCCCCGAAACCGCTGTCCACAAACAGTATGGCAAAAGCCTGAAACACCAGCAACGCGCCCACAAGACCGAAATCCTCCGGAGTGAGGATATTGGCGAGCACAACACCGACCACGGCATAGAGCAGCTGGGATGAAACGCGGTCTACCGCGTTCCATTTCAGCGTACTTGCCGTTTTCTGTTTGAGAATGCTTTCCTCCGCCACTGTTCAGTATTTTTTCGTGTTGTCCGGATGAGACCGGGGAATCACTCAAGAGGAAGAACCTTGCCCCCTCCCACTTTCTTTATTTCCGGATTACCCTTGTACTGGATTTTAGTGGTGCCGATGCCGCGCACGTCAAGCTTCTTCACCGGCCAGCAGGTAATGTCGCCTGTGCCGAGAATCGAGCACTTCACCGCCATCGCCTCCAGCCCTTCAGCCTCGATCAGTCCGGTGCCCACCATCTTGAAAGCCGCCTTGTCCGCCTTTCCGGTAAGTATTATCGTACCCTTGCCCGTAGCGAGATGCGCCTCGGCGTTTCCCGTCTGTATGTCTTCGGCTATGATGCGTCCGTTGCCGATCTGCTTTGCCGTGAACGCCGGCACGGCTATAGTGTTGCAGACCGTCGCGGTAAATTCAGATGAATTCTCGATTTCAGTCAGATAATCCGAATATACATACAGCACAGGCAAGGCGGGGTTGTTGACATCCTCCGTGTTCACCTGAATGCGGAGCTTCCCCTTGCTGTTGGTGAATATAAAGGCATTGGCAAACTCCTCCTCGCCGGTGAAGACAGCCATGCCGGTGGAGTCCGGCACAGAGCGGTAAACCACATTGACGTTGTCCGTAATCTTAATCCTGTCGAAACGACCCACATCCAGACGATATGTCCGTTCCTGAGCCAGAGCTGGCAGCACCGCCGCCAGCATCAACATAAAAGCTACTGTCTTTTTCATAATTTCCAAGTATAAGATGATTTTTCGACTATAACAAATCTGATTATTGAAAACTTCCTGACCATGCATCTGAAAAAAATGTCATCAGGAGTCTTCCCGATTGCCGAAGAATGTTTCGGATATATGGTCGAGAAGATCGAACAGCTCCTTCTCCGTTTCCGCACGCAGCAGCTTAATGCGCGTTTCGCGGAAATTGGGAATACCCTTGAAGAGAGGCGTCGCGGCGAGATGACGGCGGATGTGCAGAATGCCGCGATACTCGTCGATGCGGTCGATGCTCTCGCGTATCTGCCGACGCAATATGTCGAACTTCGCCGTATCGGAAAGAGGCTCGTATTTCCCCTTCTCAAGATACTGGCGGACTTCCCTGAATATCCATGGCGCGCCGATAGCCCCCCTGCCTATCATGATGCCGTCTACACCGAAGCGGTCGAAAGCCTCCGCCGCACCTTCCGGCAACGTTATGTCTCCATTGCCGATTACAGGAATCTCCATGCGGGGGTCATTCTTCAGCTCCCCGATCAGCGACCAGTCCGCCTGTCCGGTATACATCTGCGAGCGTGTGCGTCCGTGCACCGTCAGCGCCTTTATGCCGCAGTCCTGCAGTCTCGGTCCCAGATCAGTGATGATTTTGTTCTCGCAATCCCAGCCGAGGCGCGTCTTCACCGTGACAGGAATATCAACGGCATCCACCACACGCCGGGTTATCTCAAGCATCTTGGGTATGTCACGGAGCATCCCCGCTCCCGCGCCTTTCCCCGCCACCTTCTTCACCGGACACCCGAAATTGATGTCGAGGATGTCGGGGCGAGCCTGTTCCACGATCTTCGCCGCCTCGACCATAGCCTCCGGCTCGCGTCCGTAAATCTGTATTGCCACCGGGCGTTCGGCATCGTTGATGTCGAGCTTGCGCGTCGTTGACTTTATATCGCGGATAAGCGCTTCCGCCGACACGAACTCCGTATAGACCGAAGCCGCCCCCATTTCGCGACATATCAGACGAAACGAAGGATCCGTCACATCCTCCATCGGGGCAAGCGACACCGGCTTGTCTCCAAGATCAACATTGGCTATTTTCATTTGTATGCTTATTCCGTTTTAAGTACTTATTGTCGTTGTCATAATAATATCCGCCGGCTTTCGGCACTTGTCTGTCAGCTGTCCATAGAACAGCGTCATACGAGCGACAAAGTTGAGAGTCCTCCGGCAAGTATCATCTGCGCTGCCTCCTGCATCGCCTCGGGTGTCAGGGAACGTATGCGCTCCGCCGTATAATCTATATCGTGGATCTCACCGTAATACATAAGGCTTTTAGCCAATGACATAGCGCGGCTCTCGCGGTGCTCGCCGCTCATGATCAGCTGCCCGCAGTATTGGTCGCGGACACGAGCGAAAGCCCTCGGCGACAACGGAGACTGTGCAAGACGGTCCAGTTCGCCGGATATTATGGCGCGGCAACGCGCCACAGCATCCTTGTCACAGCCGTAATACACAAGCAGCACACCCGTATCGCTCATCAGGGCGACATTGCTCTCGACGGTATACACCAGTCCGCGGCGGTCGCGCATCTCCATGTTCAGACGCGAGTTCATGCATGGTCCTCCCAGATAGTTGTTGAGCAGGAACAGAGCATGCCTGCGTGAATCGCCGCGTCCGAAAAGGCGGCATCCTGTTATGCAGTTCGCCTGATGGCTTGACCGCACACGCGTCTCGTTGAAGACCTCCACCGCAGGCGCAGCCTCGCGCAGGAGCGGTTCCGAATCAAACGTCATGTCACCGAAATATTTCTCCACAAGACGGATATTGCGTTCCGGATCGACCGGATCGGCGCAGTATATCACCATATTCCGCGGCGTATAGTTAGCATCGATAAAACCGCGTCCGTCTGCCGATGACAATCCTCTCACACTCTCAGGTGTGCCCAATATGTTGTGGGCAAGACCCGAACCGGCATAAATCAATTCCTCAAACTCGTCATATACCGAGTCCGAAGGACTGTCGCGATATGAATGGATCTCCTCCACGATCACCTCCTTCTCCTTTTCTATCTCATTGGCAGGGAAAGAGGCATTCTTCACAAGATCTGAGATAAGTTCGAAAGACCTTGCGGCATAACCTGCGGGAGCGTTGGTATAAATCATCGTCTCCTCCTTCGTGGTGTAGGCGTTAAGTTCTCCGCCGATGGTCTCCATGCGGCTTGCGATGTGACAACTCCGGCGATGGCGCGTGCCCTTGAATATGGTATGTTCCACAAAATGGGCAAGTCCCTCCCTGTCGGCAGACTCGTCACGACTGCCGGCATTGACCATCGCGCCGATATACGACACGTTGCCCTCTGCCTTGACAGCCACTACCCTCAGTCCGTTGGAAAGAGTGTGAATATGATACTTTTCACTATCCTTGACAATCATACGATATTACAATCATAAATAACCCGTCCGCCACAACACCGCGGACGCATTCAATCTGCAAAGATAACTAAAAAAACGCGGTTTTCCGCACCATGTCGCCATCGTATTAAAGAATTATTTCCGTAATTGGGAATTATTCACTAATTTTGCACCGCCTTACCGTATTTAGACAATGATAACAGGAACAGGTTTAGATAACAGGAACAGGTTTACAATTGAATTGAAATTTGAATTGAATAAAAACTATTTCTTTAGATAATGAAAGCATATGTATTTCCGGGCCAGGGTGCCCAGTTCGTAGGCATGGGCAAGGACCTCTACGACAACAATCCCGAAGCAAAGGAACTTTTTGAAAAAGCAAATGAAATTCTCGGCTTCCGCATCACCGACATGATGTTCGAGGGCACAGAAGATGACCTGAAACAGACTAAGGTGACTCAGCCTGCAATCTTCCTCCACAGCGTATTGCTCGCCAAGAGCCTCGGTGACGAATTCAAGCCAGACATGGTCGCCGGCCATAGTCTTGGTGAGTTCTCGGCACTCGTCGCTGCCGGCGCACTCAGTTTCGAAGAGGGGCTGAAGCTCGTTTCGAAACGCGCCCACGCCATGCAGAAAGCATGCGAACTGCGTCCCTCGACAATGGCAGCCGTCCTCGCGCTTCCCGATGACAAGGTCGAGGCTCTCTGCGCCGAGATTGATGATATCGTGGCTCCAGCCAACTACAACTGTCCCGGACAGGTGGTAATCTCCGGAACAATGGAGGGTATCGACGCGGCTTGCGAGAAAATGCTTGCGGCAGGTGCGAAACGCGCCATGAAACTTAAAGTCGGAGGCGCTTTCCACAGCCCCCTCATGCAGCCCGCCCAGGAGGAACTCGCCGAAGCTATCGCGGAGGCTGAGTTCAGCACTCCCGTATGTCCCGTTTACCAGAACGTTGACGGCAAGCCGCATACTGACCCCGAAGAAATAAAGGCAAACCTCATCAAGCAGCTCACAGCTCCTGTGCGCTGGACATATGACGTAGAGGCAATGATCGCCGATGGCGCCGATGAATTCATCGAGCTGGGTCCCGGCGCAGTGCTTCAGGGTCTTGTAAAGAAAATCAACCGCGGAGTGGCGACTTCCGGCAAACAGTAATCAGAGACAATAATGAATATCGCGATAGTAGGAGCGAGCGGCGCCGTAGGACAGGAGTTCCTGCGCGTGCTTGACGAGCAGAATTTCCCCATCGACAACCTGCGGCTCTTCGGCTCGAAGAGAAGCGCCGGGCAGACCCGCGCCTTCAGAGGGAAAGAATACGTGATCGAGGAACTCACCCGTGATTCCGACTTCACAGGCACCGACATTGCCTTCACCTCTGCCGGTGCCGGCACATCAAAAGAATTTGCCGATGTCATCACGCGCCACGGCACACTGATGATCGACAACAGTTCGGCGTTCCGCATGGATGACGATGTGCCTCTGGTCGTGCCTGAAGTCAACGGCGAGGATGCCCTCAACCGTCCGCGCAACATCATCGGTAATCCCAACTGCACCACCATCCAGATGGTGGTGGCACTGAAGCCGATCGAGAACCTCAGCCATATACGCCGCGTGCGTGTCGCCACGTATCAGGCGGCAAGCGGCGCAGGCGCGGCAGCCATGGACGAGCTGAGACACCAGACAGCGCAGCTGAGCCGCGGCGAGGAACCCACTGTGGAGAAATTCAAGTATCAGCTTGCGTACAACGTGATTCCCCATGTGGATGTTTTCACTGAAAACGACTACACCAAGGAGGAGATGAAAATGTTTAACGAGACCCGGAAGATCATGCATTCCGACATACGCGTATCTGCGACATGCGTCCGCGTGCCTGTTCTACGTGCCCACAGCGAGGCTATCTGGGTCGAGACAGAGACTCCGCTGACCACCGAAGAGGTTCGTCGCGCATTCGGACAGGCACCCGGTCTGGTTGTGATGGAAGAGAATGCAGAGGGAGAGAAATACTATCCCATGCCACTTTTCATCGCCGACAAGGATCCCGTGTATGTGGGACGCCTTCGCAAAGACCTCTGCGATGACTGCGGACTAAGTTTCTGGGTGGTAGGCGACCAGATCAAGAAAGGTGCGGCTCTCAACGCAGTGCAGATAGCCCAGTGGCTTCTCGCCAACGACCCCCGCTTCAAGAACTGACCCCTCCAGACGCACAGATACAATGAAGGCGTGTCGCTCACCGCGACACGCCTTCATTGTATCTATGCTTGATTGTATCAGGCGCGTTTGCTGTCGCGGATGAGATAGATGATGAGGAGCGCGTATGCCACGCAGCCCAGAATCTGAGTCAGCTGCTCGGAACCGGGGGTGGTGTATTCGAAACCGGCAAAACGGGTTATTGCCGCGAAGACCCCGAAGAGGGCGCCGCCGGCGATAAGACCGGAAGAGATGAGTGTGCCACGGTCGCGGCGGGCATCGTTCACCTTCTTGTCTTTCGATGAATTGGATACGAAATATGAAACCGCACCACCGACAAGCATCGGTGTATTGAGCGACAACGGAATGAACATACCGAGGCAGAAAGCCAGTGCCGGCACGCCAAGCCAGTTGAGAATCAACGCCAGAATAGCACCTACCATATAAAGAATCCAAGGAGTCTCGCCACCCATCATGAGCGGTTCGATAACTTTCGCCATGGCGTTTGCCTGAGGTGCTACGAGAGCATTGTCGCCGGTGAAACCGTAAACCTTGTTGAGCACGATGATCACACCGCCAACGGTCGCTGCCGAAACGAGAGTGCCGAGGAATTTCCATGTCTCCTGCTTTTTGGGCGTTGTGCCGAGCCAGTAACCGATCTTGAGGTCGGTGACAAATCCGCCAGCCATGGAAAGCGCGGTACAGACCACACCTCCGATCACCATGGAAGCCACGATGCCCGAGGTGCCGCTGAGTCCGATTGAAACAAATATCGCCGAAGCAACGATAAGAGTCATGAGCGTCATGCCCGACACAGGATTGGAGCCTACGATAGCAATAGCGTTTGCCGCCACTGTGGTGAAGAGGAACGCGATGACCGTAACCACAAGCCACGCCACAAGCGCCTGCCAGAGAGTATGTATGACTCCTAACCAGAAGAACACAAACACTGCGATCAGAGCAAGCGCGATGAAGAAGACGACGTGTTTCATAGAGATGTCGAGCTGCCAGCGCACAGGCTTTTCGCCGCTCTTGGCTCCTCCCTTGAACTCACGTCCCGCCAGACCGACCGCCTGACGGATGATGGGCCATGATTTCACGATTCCTATCACTCCTGCCATTGCGATGCCGCCGATGCCGATCATACGGGCGTAGTCTTTGAAGAGCGCATCGGGCGACATTGCCTGAAACTCAGGGCTGCCGTAAGTGCCAAGCAGCGGTATGATGATCCACCACACGAATATCGAGCCGGCGAAAATCACAAAAGCGTATTTGAGACCTACTATATATCCGAGACCGAGAAGCGCGGCGCCGGTGTTGCAGCTGAGCACGAGTTTTGTCTTCTCCGCTATTGTCTGTCCCCATGCCGACGCTGTTGAGGTGACGGTTTCCGCCCACCATCCGAACGTGGCGACGATGTAGTCGTAGATACCGCCGATAAGAGAGGCGATGACAAGAGTCTTTGCCTGACCTCCGCTTTCGGCGCCCGCCGACTGCTGACCCGAAACGAGCACCTGCGTGGTTGCCGTCGCCTCCGGGAAGGGATACTTGCCGTGCATATCCTTCACGAAATATTTACGGAAGGGTATGAAGAAGAGAATGCCCAGGATTCCGCCCAACAGCGAACTGAGGAATATCTGATAGAATTCCACCATGATGTCGGGATAGGTAGCCTGAAGGATAAACAGAGCCGGAAGGGTGAATATGGCGCCTGCCACTATCACTCCCGAACAAGAGCCTATCGACTGGATGATCACATTCTGCCCGAGGGAATTTTTCTTCTTCAGAGCGTTGCTGAGACCCACCGCGATAATGGCGATAGGAATGGCGGCCTCAAACACCTGCCCTACTTTCAGTCCGAGATAAGCTGCCGCCGCACTGAACACAACAGCCATCAACAGACCCATGCCCACGGAATAGGGAGTCACCTCCTTCTGGTCGTGAGCTGGTTTCATCACCGGGACGTACTGTTCGTCTTTCGCAAGCTCGCGGAAGGCGTTTTCCGGCAGTCCGGTGTCGGTGGTGTAGACTTCTTCGTTTTCTTTCATAAAATATCTGTCAGGTTAAGTAGTTGATAAATGTCAAATCCGCAAGCAAGTATTCGGATTTACTTTCACCCTGATGCGGTTTAAATTCGAATACATGAACTCGTCTTGACTTATTTACGAAAGTAAAAAATAATGATATTGTTAATTCTTTTCTCAACCTCGGAAATATCTCGCTGATGTCAAGAAAAAATAAGTCAAGACGAGTTCCATGCTTATTTGCTGCGAATATAAGAATAAAATATTTCTTAACCAAATTAAACCTTTATATACATTCGGAGTCAAAGAAATTCGGAAGCTGTTTCATTTGGAAACTGTCTTTATACACCCAAAAAAGAGGTGACGCATTTTAGAAGTTGTTAAAAAGTAATGAAAATTAGGTTATTTCTGATGGCGGGAATGGTTGCGCTCCCTGCCATTTTGTGTGCAAAAGGCACAGTGACAGGTAAAATCTTAAACAAAGCCACCGGCGAGCCGATGGACTTCGTGACAGTGCAGGTATTCGATTCCACGGGCAAGAAACCGTTTCAGATCGTAGCGTCTTCCGACAGCGAGGGCAAGTTCACTCTTCCGAACCTCTCGGACGGCTCATATGTAATCAAGATAATGAATGTCGGCAGCGTCAACCAGGAACGTCCCGTGAATATCTCCGGGAGCAACATCGACCTCGGCACCATCAACCTTGTAGACGACTCAAAGGTGCTGAAAGAAGTGATTGTAGAGGGTATACGCAGCCAGATGCGGTTCGAGCTTGACCGCAAGGTGTTTACCGTAGACGCGAATATCGCGGCTGCAGGACAGAGCGCGAGTGAGTTACTTGAATCCATTCCATCGGTAGAGGTAGATCAGGACGGCGAGGTGTCACTGCGCGGAAACAGCTCTGTAACAATCTGGATCAACGGCAAGGATTCGGGACTCACAGCCGACAACCGCGCACAGATTCTGGAACAGATCCCGGGTGAAAGCATCGACCGCATAGAGGTCATAACCAACCCCTCGGCAAAATACAGTCCGGAAGGAACAGCGGGCATCATCAACATCATCCTAAAAAAAGACAGACGCGGGGGATATTTCGGAAGCGCGGAAATAGGGGGAAACACCCGGGGTGGCGGAAACGTATCGGCAAATATCAACTATAACACAGGGAAGTGGGACACCTTCGCCTCCATAGGCTTCAGAATGCGCCATGGCAAAGGTGGTTCCGAGACACGCCGCACCTTCGATGACGGCACTTTCACCAACTCCGACGGCGACAGCCGCTCACACGGCAACAATCTCTTCTTCCGTCTGGGTGCAACATACCATCTCACAGATAAAGACGAGTTTTATGTCAACGGATTCGGCATGTTCGGACGCCGCTACGGAAAGACAACAACCGAATACACCGCCAATCGCCCCGACCACTGGCTCAGCGACCTTCAGATCTCACGAAACCACGGAGAATCCAAAGGCGCGCATGTGGAATGGGGATATACGCACCGATGGAACGACAATCATTCGCTGGAGACAATGGTCAGCTTCAACCACTGGGGCGGTCCGTCGTGGAACTCATACGGCGAGACCGAAACCTGGGCAGACAATTCGACCACGGAGCAATACCGCGAACAGTCCATGCCCATCAACGTCAACTCCTGGGAGGCTAAGGTCGACTATACCAACAAACTGAACGACTGGCTGAAACTCGAAGCCGGATACAACGGCAACTACAGCCACGAGAATACCCCGAACACCACAATGAGACTCAGCCCCGACGGAACGCTGAAGACTGACGAAAGCCTCTTCAACCGCTTCATCTATTCCAACAACGTGTCGGCGCTTTACGTAACTCTCGGAGGGAAGATAAAGGATTTCAGTTTCTCTGCCGGAGTCCGTTCTGAATCGTGGCAGGTAAGAAGCCGCTCGCTCGAATACGGTCAGAACCGCGAGGATGTGCCGGAATTCAAAAAGAATTTCTTCGCCCTCTTCCCCTCCTTGTTCTTATCATATTCTCTCCCCAAAGACAATGAGATCCAGATCAACTACACCCGACGCATACGCCGTCCGTGGGGTGGACAGCTGAATTCGTTCCACAATGTTTCCGACCCCACAAGCGTGTCATATGGAAATCCGGAACTTGAGCCGCAATACTCCAACTCCTTCGAGCTTAACTATCTGAAGAGCTGGACATACCACATGATTTCCTTCTCGGCTTACGTCAGGACTGCCGACAACATGATCAACCGTATTGCATATATGGACAACAACGTGATGTATTCGACATTCGCGAATGTGTCGAAGATGGCGAACTCAGGGTGCGAGATAATATTCAAGAACTCACTCTTCCGCAGCAAGCTCGACCTGACCACGACAGTGAATCTCTACAACAACCATATCAGCGGATGGAGCTATGACTTCCCGACGGAAAGCGGCAACATAGCGCATCTGTCCAACGAAAAGCAAAACAGCTTCGCATGGGACGCGCGCCTTATGGCAAACGTAAAACTCCCGTTGGGCATCTCATTTCAGGCGACAGGGCGTTACGCTTCCGAGCAGAAAGAGGCACAGGGTGCGAGACAAGGAGGATGGAGCGTGGACGCCGGATTACGCAAAATCGCGGGCAACTGGTCGTTCTCCCTCAATTGCCGCGATATATTCGACTCCCGCAAATGGAAGAGCACCATCTACGGACCCGGATACACACAGACCTCCAAACGCTGGCGCATGGGACGTGTGCTCGGTCTTACTATAAAATACTCCTTCGGCAACATGAAGTCGAACAAAAGAGGGAGTCGCGACAACTCCGGCGAACCCATGGGAGGCTCCGGCTATGACGAAGGAATGGATTAACCCGGGGCACGATGTTTTAAGAAACACCCCCTATAGATTGAAATAGAAAGTGCCGGTAGGCAATACGGTATAGAAGGAGTATTCCACACCCCGCAGATAATAATCGGTATTATACGCCGGAGCGTCAACTCCCCTGTCCCACATATCGGTCCAAGGATTCCAGGCGTTCAATACGTTGACCACGTATTGGACGCCGTTGTATTGATAGCTGACCGTAAGCGGGAGCACACGCCAGATTCCCTGAGCGTCATATCCGCAGGCGACAACCCTTGTCACCCCTTGTTCCGGAATCACAGGCGACTGGTTTACAACGATTGTCGGCCCGCTGTTCCAGCCGCTGTTCCACGGACTGCCCCAGTTGCCCTGAAACGATGGACCCGGGTTCCATCCGATACCGTTTGGGGGAGCCATGGGATGCCCGATGTCAGGGCGGAAGCTGCCGCCTGCTCCCGGCGCCGGCAGACTGTTCTGAGCCACTGCTCCGACAGAGCACACCGCAAGCAGCACCGTCGCCAGGCAAGCGTCAAACGCCATGCCTGCTCTCTTCCAAAAAAATAATTTATGCGTTTTCATAGCCAATATCCTTTAATTTAATATTATAACAAACGAACGCCCCGATTTCCTTCGAGGATGTGTCATAATAGCCCGTCTGGGTCGTTGGCTGAATGATTCGGCTTCGGTCATTGACGAAAACACAATGAAATGCACATTGTACGGTCTTTTTTTGCCGATGTTAAAAATTTTCGGTAAATTTGCGTGTTAAATGCCGCTGTTTACGGAAGCTACGGTGCATCCGCGCCTGAATCCAGCATCCTTTGTTAGAAGCGGCGTTGAAAAACCAGCAAGGCAATAACAGAAATTTGTAAATAAACAGACTCAATCATAACAGAGCAATGGCAAAACAGGAAGATGTTTTCAAGACAATCATAGCCCATGCAAAAGAATATGGGTTCGTATTTCAATCAAGCGAAATCTACGACGGGCTCTCTGCCGTGTATGACTACGGACAGAACGGTGTGGAGCTGAAAAACAATATCAAACGTTACTGGTGGGAGGCGATGACAATGCTTCACGACAACATTGTCGGCATTGATTCCGCCATATTCATGCACCCCACAATCTGGAAAGCATCAGGACACGTGGACGCATTCAACGATCCTTTGATTGACAACAAGGATTCAAAGAAACGCTATCGCGCCGATGTGCTCATCGAAGATGAAATAGCCAAATTCGAAGAAAAGATAAACAAGGAAGTCGCCAAGGCTGCAAAACGTTTCGGAGAGAGTTTCGACGAAGCCATGTTCCGTCAGACAAATCCTCGCGTGCTTGAACACCAGCGCAAACGCGATGAGCTTCACAACCGTTTCTCAGAGGCAATGAACGCCAATGACCTCGCGGAGCTCAAACAGATTATCCTTGACTACGAAATAGCAGATCCGATAAGCGGCACACGCAACTGGACCGATGTGCGCCAGTTCAATCTCATGTTCAAGACCGAGATGGGTTCCACTGCCGACGGCGCGATGGACGTCTATCTTCGTCCGGAGACAGCCCAGGGTATTTTCGTCAACTACCTCAACGTGCAGAAAACAGGTCGCATGCGGCTTCCTTTCGGCATAGCCCAGATAGGCAAGGCATTCCGCAACGAGATTGTCGCCCGCCAGTTCATCTTCCGCATGCGTGAGTTCGAGCAGATGGAGATGCAATTCTTCGTGCGCCCGGGAGAAGAACTGAAATGGTTTGATTTCTGGCGTCAGACGCGCCTCAAATGGCACAAGAACCTCGGTCTGGGAGATAGCAAATACCGCTTCCACGACCATGAGAAGCTTGCCCACTACGCCAACGCGGCAACAGACATCGAATTCGAAATGCCTTTCGGCTTCAAGGAGGTGGAGGGAATTCATTCCCGTACGAACTTCGACCTTTCGCAGCATGAGAAATTCTCCGGTAAAAAAATACAATATTTCGATCCGGAACTCAACGAAAGTTACGTTCCTTATGTTATAGAGACATCAATAGGTGTGGACCGTATGTTCCTCAGCGTGCTCTGCAGTTGCTACGAAGACCAGGATCTCGGCAACGGCGACCGTCGCGCAGTGCTGCACTTCCCTGCACCCATAGCACCGGTGAAATGCGCTGTCCTGCCGTTGGTGAAGAAAGACGGACTGCCGGAGAAGGCACGCGAGATACAGCATCGCCTGCGTTTCGACTTCACTTGCCAGTATGACGAAAAAGATTCCATCGGCAAGCGCTACCGCCGTCAGGATGCCATAGGCACCCCATACTGCATCACCGTCGACCATCAGACACTTGAAGACGGAACTGTAACACTCCGCGAACGCGATTCGATGGATCAGAGACGTCTCAGTGTCGATGAACTGGAGAAAATATTATCGGAAGAAGTAAGCCTGAACAGTCTTCTGCGCAAGCTGCTTTGACCATACACCCCGGGCAGCGAAGGCTGCTCCCAAAAATTTTGAATTATGAAATTCCTGAAGGAAACTATCATCGCATTCGTTGCAGTGCTTGCAATGACCTCTCTCTCGTCGTGCAATTACAACAGTCTTGTTGAAAAGCAGCAGCAGGTTGATCAGAGCTGGGCACAGGTCGAGAACCAGTATCAGAGACGCGCCGACCTGATTCCCAACATAGTGAATACTGTCAAGGGATATGCTGAGCATGAAAGCAGCACTCTGGAGGCTGTGACCAACGCCCGCGCAGGTCTGACAAAAGCCTATGATGCCGCCCAGTCTGTGGAGAACCCGCAGGAGAACATCGAGCAATACCAGCAGGCACAAAGTGCCCTCAAAGGCGCGCTCGACATATATGTGAACGCCGTCCGCGAGGCATATCCCGACCTGAAGGCAAACACCAACTTCATGGCTTTGCAGACTGAACTGGAGGGTACGGAAAACCGGATCTCTACCGAACGCAAGCGTTACACGGAGGCGGTGATGGATTACAACACAAGCATCAAGAAATTTCCGACTAACATATATGCCGGGTGGTTCGGCTTCAAGGAGAAACCTCAGTTCAAGGCTGAAGCAGGGGCGCATAAAGCCCCTGAAGTGAAATTCTGACACTTGACACAAGGATTGCATTTTTTATCTTAACACGCTTAATTACAAACAACGACAACAGATATATGAAGAAATCTCTATATTTTCTTCCGCTGATGGCAATGGTTTTCACCGGATGTCTCAGTGAAGATGAAGAGCCGGACTATGTGGAATGGAAGAAACAGAACGAGGAATATGTGACCAAAATGGAGGAGCTCACCGAAAACGGAGAGAAAGTCTACACCAAGGTCGTTCCCGAGTGGGCACCCAATGACTTTGTCCTCATAAAATGGCACAACGACCGATCGCTCACTGAGAAGAACCTCAAGCCGCTGAGCAACTCTACCGTAAACATCAAATATGAGATGGAGGACATCAACGGCAAATATCTGGGTGATTCCTACAGCATGACCCAATATGGCGACAGCATCTACCAAAGCATGCCCAACGAGAATATCATAGGTATGTGGGTGGCAATGACATCGCTTCATGTAGGGGACTCCGTGACACTCGTCATCCCCGCCGGTTCCGCCTACGGTTCGGCATCGCGCAGTCCTATCGAGCCTTTCTCCACACTCATCTATCACATGAAGATGAAAGGCGTTCCCAAATACGAGAAATAACTACCAGACTTCGATCATGAACAAAAACCTTTTTCCTACACTGGCGGCAGGACTTATCCTCTGTTCAGGCATGGCATCCGCCTACACTCTGACCAAATTCAAATCTTCTCCGGCTGTCAGGCTGAACACACCCGTGCTTCCCGACAGCCTTCAGAAAGAGAACGCATTCTCTGCCGAACAGCTGCTGGGCGCGCGCACTCCGCTGACGCTTCGCGACGAAATGGCAGACTGGACAACTGTGGTTCCGGACACCTCCGGAAGAGTCATTCTTCCCAAGGCTGTCGGCAAACCCGAACTGCGAACCTACACAACCCGCCTGCGTGCGACGGAATTTGCAAAAGGGAAGCTCGTCCTTAAGTCCACATCAATGGGCGATGTTTTCGTAAACGGTGTGTCTGTAGCGAAAAAGAGTGTTGCTGATTCCATCCCCGCCGAGGCAAGCGGAGCTGTTACCCTCAACCCTGAAGCCGACTATGAAATCCAGCTCAATATCGTATCTATGCCGGATGACAAAAGTGCGCCGGACTTCAGACTGGAGTTTGTTCCCGACAAAGATTTCGAGGATGTGGAACTTGCCGACGGTCCGGACATCGGAAGACGTTTCTCCACACGCCTGACCATGACAGGGGAGCGTGTGAGCGGAACAAGTATTTCTCCCGACGGCAAATATCTTATTACAAGATATTACGAGACATTCTCCGCCACAGAGACATCTTACCGCGCCACTCTTCAGGAAACCGCAACAGGGAAGATGATAACAGAAGATCTGTCTTCTTCGGCAAACTGGATGCCCAAAGGCTCCACATTATATTACACTGTAAAGAAACCGGCAGGATATGATGTAGTGACAATGGAAGTGCCGACGCTTAAAAGCCGCGTGATTGCACGTGGTGTCCCGGTAAACAGGTTCAACATAACACCCGATGGCAAATCACTGATATATTACAAAGAAGTAGAAGGTACAAAAGACCAGGGACCGCTGAAACGCGTTAAAAGTCCTGATGACCGTATTCCGGGCGACCGCGACCGCTCTTACGTGATGCGCTATGACCTTGACACCCATGTTACGACCACTCTCACCTACGGAGGAACGACAACATACATATGCGATTTCTCACGCGACGGTTCGAAGATGCTCTATATCGCATCAACAATGCGTCCCGCGGAATATCCTCTCTATTTCAAGGATCTCATCGAGATGGATCTCAACACACTCGCTACGGACACAATCATCCGTAATGACGGATTCATCAATGACGCCATTTACTCTCCCGATGCAAAACAGCTATTCATCACAGGTAGCCCGCAGGCTTTCGGCGGCATCGGTGCGAACGCCGGGAAACATGAGATACCTAACGATTTCGACGGGCAGGGTTTCATATATACCTTAGCCGACAAGAAGGTCAGTCCCGTTACGCGTGATTTTGACCCCGCCTTGTCTGGCACACCGGTATGGAACGCAGTGGACGGCGCCATATATTTCCGTGGCGAGACCGGGTTCTTCAACAAGTTATACCGTCTGGATCCCAAATCAGGAAAAATATCCGCTCTCGACACTGGAATAGAATACGTATTCGGTTTCTCCATGGGTGATGACGAGGGGACATGGCTGTCGTATCACGGCGGCGGATTCACAGACACAGGAATTGCATATCTTCTCAATCTGAAGAACAATAAAAACCGTCTTATCGACGATCCGATGCAGACTGAACTGCGCGACATGGTATTCGGCAAAATGGAGCCGTGGAAATTCACAGCCTCGGACGGCACAGAAATCGACGGTTACATGTGTCTCCCTCCAGGATTCGACTCATCAAAGAAATATCCTCTTATAGTATATTACTACGGAGGCACCTCTCCTTCATCCGCAGCCATTCATCACCCCTACTCACCGCAGGTATTCGCTTCGCGCGATTATGTGGTATACGTTATCAATCCGAGCGGAACAACCGGCTACGGACAGGAATTCTCCGCCCGTCATGTGAACGCATGGGGAAAACGCACTGCGGAAGACATTATAGAGGGTGTAAAGAAATTCTGCGATGACCATTCGTTTGTTGACAAAAAGAAAGTAGGATGTCTCGGCGCTTCATACGGAGGCTTCATGACCCAGTACCTCCAGACTCTCACCGACATCTTTGCGGCAGCAGTGTCGCACGCTGGAATCTCGAACGTGACAAGCTATTGGGGAGAAGGTTTCTGGGGTTATTCCTACAATGCGATAGCTGCCGCAAAATCATATCCCTGGAGCAATCCCGAACTCTTCACCAGACAAGGCTCGCTTTTCAATGCCGACAAGATCCACACCCCTCTCCTTCTGCTTCACGGCACGGAAGACACCAATGTGCCTATCGGCGAGAGCATACAGATTTTCAATGCGCTCCGCCTTCTTGGACGCGATGTCGAGTTTATAACGGTAGACGGTCAGAATCACGTCATCACTGATTTCGACAAGAAGCTTATCTGGCAAGACACCATAATGGCGTGGTTCGCCAAATATCTCAAGGGAGACTCCCGATGGTGGAACGAGCTCTACGGAAAATGAATATGAAAAAAATTATTTATACAGTGGGGGCTATTATCGCCCTCACTTTGTTATATGGATGTTCTGACAGCGAAAAGACCGGTGATAATGCCACCGAGATAGAAGCGGCGAAGATTGCCGGAAGAAATGCGGCACGCAGCATAATCACCCGCCATTGGAATGACACTTCGCTTCTACGCAAAGAGGTGGAGCGGCAACGTGCCTTGCGCCTTCGTTACGATTCAATCGGTCACAGGCGCTCTGCGGCAAGCTTTGACTCGGCATTCGTATCGACTGTGCGCACAATGAATCCGATACTTGGAAAATTTGTTGAAAAACTATGAATACGCCACTGCTCACCGTGCCTTCCGACATCAGGGAACTGCTCGACTCGGAAGCCACAAGAATAAACCGAGAGGAATTCATCGGGAATGATCCCGTGCAGTTCCCTCGCAGGTTTTCCAGACTTGAAGACATCGAAACCGTATCGTTCCTGTCTGCAATCATAGCATGGGGACGAAGACCCATGATATGCCGCAATGCCGAGCGCATGCTCGACCTGATGGAGCATGAGCCATACAAGTATGTAATGGACGAAGGCTATGAAGACCTTGATGCCGACATGAACCTCCACCGCACATTTTTCGCCCGTCATTTCCGGTATTTTCTCAGGGGACTGCGCCGCATTTTCCGCGAATACGGTTCGGTTGACGCTTTCGGAGCCGCAGTGCGTGCCGGCGAGTCGGAGACTCCGTCATGGAAACTCGTGGAGGAGATGGAAAAGATCATGCGCGATGAAAACAACGGCGAGAACTGTTCCCAGTGTCTTCCCGTAAATCTTGACACCACAGCTCTCAAACGCATCAACATGGCTTTGCGATGGCTTGTGCGCGATGACGGAATCGTAGACATGGGAGTATGGAAAAGCATACCCAAAAGCAAGCTGTTCATTCCACTCGATGTGCATGCCGGCAACACGGCAAGAAATCTCGGTCTTCTCTGCCGTCGTGCCAACGACCGCAAAAGCGTCGAGGCTCTCACGGCAACACTGCGCACTCTCCGCCCCGAGGATCCGGTCTTCTACGATTATGCCCTCTTCGGAATCGGAGTCGGAGAATAATCATGACAACAGATTCCGAACTGTTAAGAAATCATCTTAAAAACTGCTTAACCTGATTTAGCAACTTCAAGGCAATAGTATCGAATATGAACAGGATTACGACCATAATCTTACTACTTTTATCTTACGTCGCATCCTCCGTTGCAACATATGCAACAACTGGGTTTGAGAATCCCAAACGCGAGTTCCGCGGCGCGTGGCTTCATGTGATCGGACAGACACAATGGCAGAACAAATCTACCGAACAGGCAAAAGCATATATACGCGAACAGCTCGACAAACTCCACGATGCCGGCTGCAACGCAGTCATCTTTCAAGTACGTCCCACTGCCGACGCTCTCTACAAGTCGGAACTCGAACCCTGGAGCGCATGGCTTACAGGGAAACGCGGGAAAGCACCCTCTCCGATGTGGGATCCGCTGGAATACTGTCTTGAGGAGGCGCATAAGAGAGGAATGGAATTTCACGCCTGGCTTAATCCTTACCGCGTGACTTCAAATGCGAAGGAGATTCTGCCGTCAAGCCATATCTCCAGGATGGAACCCCAGCGCTTTTTCAAGTATAACGGACAGGTTCTTTTTGACCCGGCATATCAGGAGAACCGAGATTTCATATGCAAGGTAGTCGATGATATTGTGAACCGGTACGATGTGGATGCAATCCACATCGATGACTATTTCTATCCCTATCCAGCCCCCGGAAAAAAAATACCTGATGACGCCAGCTATCTGAAATACGGACTGGGCAGAAACCGCAACGACTGGCGACGCCATAACGTAGACCTCCTTATAGAGCAATTGCACAAAACAATCAAGGAGCGCAAACCGTGGGTAAGATTCGGTGTAAGTCCGTTCGGCATCTGGCGAAACAAACGCTCTGACCCTAAAGGAAGCGAGAGCACCGGTCTGCAGAACTATGACGATCTTTATGCTGATGTGCTTTTATGGGCTAAAAACGGATGGATCGATTATCTTGCCCCGCAGCTTTACTGGAATCTTGACACTCCGGCGGCTCCAAGCCGCAAGCTTGCAAAATGGTGGAACGACAACGCATCGGATGTTGACATATACATCGGTCAGGACGTGAAACGCACAATGGATGTGGCGGATCCGGGAAACAAAGACAAAAACGAGCTTGACACCAAGGTGAAACTCTCGCGCAAACTCCCCAACATCGGAGGAAACATATGGTGGCACGGATATTGGGTGACTGGCAACTACAAAGGTGCAGCAGACTCTCTTGCCATGAAATACCAGTCGACAATAGCATTGCCGCCGGCATACGGAGACCCCGCCATACGCCCCGCCAACCTCACTGACATCAGGATAGAGAAAGAGGGAGACAGGAAATACCTTGTATGGTCCGCTCCAGAACACCGGCACGGCGAGCATGAGACCGATGCTGTGAGATTTGTGGTCTACGAATTTTATTCCGGAGAAAAACAGGATATTGAAGATCCTCAGGCAATCGTGGCTCTGACACCTTACAGAAAGATGCTTATAGACCCGGACGCACAGGGCGTGACATACGCCGTGACTGCCCTTGACCGCATGAACAGGGAATCAGAACCGATATTCCTGTATAACCAGGACAACTGAATCACAAAACAATTCCGCAGCAAAGCGGCTATTCGGCATCCTGCTTGTCTGAAATCACAAGCTGAAGACCCAGAACGTTAAGAATTTTTTCAAGTGTGGCTATCGAGGGATTGGCATACCCGCCTTCGATAGCCTTTATCATTCTTACACTCACCCCCGACATCTCGGCAAGCGTCTGCTGCGTGGTTCTTAGAGTCTGTCGTCTGTTTCTTAAAATATTTCCTAATTCCATAGCTGCATTAATATCTATAAAAAATACAGAAACCGCACCGTCGACTTCACTGATTCTTATCGGCGATTCCTTTTAAATTATGGATTATACTAAAACCGGAAGCTCTGACGGCTATTGGAGCCGAAAGCCTATTAACAACCACAAATATAAGCATTTTTAAATAATCAACACTAATGTTTTCCGCTAAATTTATATGTTTGCCATAATTTATACCATATATTGCACAAACAAGGTTATATATTTCACCATTCACAAAGTGCAAGGAAAGCGGCATACGCATATTAATCTTTATTAACACATAACTGCCATTCCCAGGCACTGATCCGCATTTACTTTGCAATATCAAAATTACTCGAAATCATAAGACATCATGAAAAGAAACCTGACTACATCACGTTATCACAATGCCGGAATCCTCGCCATCTATGCTGCCGGATTCATCATTCTTATGCTTCAGCTGAGAAGCATCCTTGCCTGAAATACCGCTAACTTCACATCCGGAATCCCGCGAACGGCGTTCGCGGGATTTCATGCCTTATGTAAGCTCAGTCTCGAATCCCCGCATTCAGATTTCAGAGTCCCGCTCTCAAGAACCGAACTTCGCGCAACGTGGTGAATACGCAAGTGTGACGATGTTTCCTTCCGATTCGTAGGAATACAACACGAAATGAAACTCCCTGCCATCGATACATACAACCGCTTCTCCGGTACGTATCGGATCGAACTCCGATTTATCATAGACAGGTACGGCGGGACCAAGTTTCGGAAGAGAGCGAATAGCGATATCTTTAGCAAAATCCAAGCCTTCACTCATCGCCGCCTTATAGAGAGCCTCCTTTGCCGTCCATGCCATCACATTCGCAAGCACATCCGATGCCGGAATCATTTCAAGCTCTGCCGCAGAAAGGAATTTCTCCCTCACCTTCAAAACCTGCTCCCGGTCTGCACGCTCCGCATCAATACCCATAGCCGCCCTTTCCGTAAACTCAGACAAATCCACTTCAGGAGTCGGCGGCAATGTGGCGACGGCAAGAAAACGTTCGGTATGCGTAATCGAGATTCTTCCGTTCTCTCCGATCAGAAAAGGCGCGCCGTTGCGAAAATGTCCTATCTCCCGATATACTTCGCGCCCGTTTTCCGAATAGACCTGATATGCCATCTCCCTCCATAGCGACATCGGACGGTTTTCTCCGCCACAGATCTCCTCGACCTTAATGCCGGGAAGAGTGTGATGACGCCAGTATATAAATTCAGTTTCCATATGAATATGTTCAGTTGTTTTCACCTACTCTGCATCCCCGGATCTCACAATGCGCAGACTGACCTTTACAATGCGGTGTCTCTCCATTTTCATAACATGGAAATGCATATCGCCCAACACAAGCGTCTCCTTGGTGGTCGGGAAGTCTCCCTTTATCTCCAGCAGGAGACCCGCAAGAGTCTCCGCATCGCCTACATCTCCGAGCGATTCCTCCGCGATATCAGTCACGCGGCAGAAATCGGTGAGTGGAATCTTGGCATCGAAAATATATGAATCGGGTCCTATCTTCTTATACATGGAGGTGACATCGTCATACTCGTCGTCAATCTCACCTACAATCTGCTCGATTATATCCTCAAGGGTGACAATGCCCTGTGTGCCGCCATATTCATCCACAACTATGGCGATGTGTATCTTCCTTTTACGAAAATCCTCAAGAAGATCATCAATCATCCTTGATTCAGGAACAAAATACGGTTCTCTCAGAAGACTCTGCCACCGGAATCCCGGGTCCTTGCTGTCGATATACGGCAACAGGTCTTTACTGTAAAGAATACCGATTATTGAATCCTGGGAGGTGTCGTAAACCGGAATACGGGAATACCCGGATTCAAGAATGACCTTCATCGCCTCTTCCCATGAATCATGATATTCAATTGCCGTCACGTCCACCCGGGAAATCATGATCTCATGAGCTTCTATCTCTCCGAACGAAAGGATACCTTCAAGCATCTCCTTCTCCTTGCCGTCGGAAACATCGGAAATCTCAAGAGCCTTCTCAAGTTCATCGGTAGATATGTTCTGCTGCTTTTTGGTGACTATCTTACCCACAATGCTTGTTGACCGCGCCATGACCTTCGCCAGCGGACCGAGCACGGTATAAAGCAGACCGATGCCCGGCACTGCCGCCCTCACCCACCACAATGTGCGTCCGCGAGCCACAAGCTTCGGGAAAATCTCTCCGAAAAGCAAAAGCAGGAACGTCATGAATACAGTCTGGAGCAGGAAGTTGAGCAGAGAACTGTTGAAGATAACTGTCTGCGAAATGGCAAATGTCAGAAGCACTACCATGGTGATATTCACCAGATTGTTGGAGATAAGGATGGTTGCCAGCAGACGCTCGCTGTCTTTGATGAAAGACAACGCCTTGCGGTCTCTGGGCTGCGTGGAATCTTCAAGCTCTTCAATCTCCTGAGGCGTAAGTCCGAAATACGCAATCTCGCTTCCGGACACGAAAGCCGATGCCATCAGACAACAAAAGGCTATGATTATCAGCATTATCCATGCAGGCCAACTTTCAGGGGCATGAAAACTTATTGCCGGCATTCCGGCTTGAGTAAGCAATATCATTAGGCTCGCCGCAGGCGAGCCCGGTAAAGGATCCGAATCCAATTTTATCAAAGTGTTGGTTAATACATTGCAAATTTACTGCTTTAATCAGTCATATGCAAATTATTAATCCCCTTTCTCCCGTTCCCCCTTTCTCTTACCTTATTTTATGGTTTCTCTTCCGAATCACAATCCACTGTCTTGTCTTCAGCCACATACCAGATATACCCTTTAACATAGCTGAATCTGCGGGTGCTCTTCAGACGGAACACATAGTCGCGCACCTGTCGCCTGTATTTTCTATGCGATGCGGAACTGCCAAATTTATAATCTATCACCACAGCCCCGCCATCGGGCATAAGCATGACCCTGTCAGGACGACGCGGACTGCGGTGTCCACCGATTATAGAGCGTTCGTTGACGGCACGCGCCGAACCGTCGAACCATCCGGCAACCTCCGGTAATGATAGTTTCGACTTAAGAAATGCCTCTATCTCTTCCGCTTTTTCTGGCGAGACAAGACCCTGACGTCTTATCCGCGACACCGAGGCATGGATATCTTCTGCCGTATACACACGTTCCATAACAGAGTGAAGTATATTTCCTTCAGACCTCGGATCGGAATTTTCTTCCTCGAATTCCTCTGCATCGACCACAGAAGGCACATTCTCTTCCCTGTATCTCAGAAAATCAGGCGTGACTCTGGCTGTGTAATCACTGACGGTCCCCACAGGACACTCCTCCTGCTTCCTCTTAACCGGAGAATGCTGATAAGGGACACCTGCCGTCATTCGCGTCTCATTGGCATCGGCTTCCATAAAATCCCGCAACATGACCGATGTTGACAACGCATCAGATTTCTTCCCTTCCGTGCAGAACACATACAGCTCATGAACCGCCCGTGTAAAGCCTACATAGAGTTTGTTGAGCGAGTCCATTGTCACCATATCGATATAAGTTCTGTATTCCCTCTCATGCGAGGTGCCCTCCATATCGGAAGATGTGTCAACCGGCAGATACGGAGGCAATTCACGACCCGTCAGTTCCACAGCCTCCGGTCTCACCCACCGCCATTCCGTCTTGCCTTTCGGAGCAGTCAGAAACGAGCATTGGGCGAACGGTATCACCACACATGGGAATTCCAGTCCTTTAGATTTATGAATGGTCATGACATTGACAGCATCCATACCCTCCGGCGACGAGATCGAGGCTTTGATGCCTCTTCTCTCCCACCACTGCAGAAACGAAGCGATGTCTGAGGGACGAGACTCGCAGTATTCAAGCACAATATCCTGAAATGCCGCTATAAAGGGAGCGTCCCGACGACGCATCTCCGCAGGAATAAACGTTGCGGCGATACCCTCGACAAGTGCGGGCAGCGTGACTGCCTGCATCTCCGAAAGCATCCCGGCTATGGCATCCGTATCTGAACCGGAAGCCAGAAACAGCTCAAGCTGTTCGGGGGCGGACAGTTCGGGATGCCTCAGTGCGAAGACCCGGAAATTGCATTTAACCTCATTCCAGTCCGCCACGCCCTTGCGTGCCGCATCCTCGCCTTCACGCACCTCCGGTGCTGTGCCGCGACCTATGGTGGCAAGCGTGGTGAGAATAAGCTTTACTGACGGGGATGACGCCACCTTCAGCGATTGTTCGGATATAAATTCTATCTTTATACCCACTTCTCCTGCTTCTGAGTTATAACGCGTAAACTCATTTATCAAAGCCTCGCCTTCGGCATTAGTATCCACAAGAAAAGCGATGTCTCCGAATCTGTACCCTCTTCCGAGAAGTTCCAGCACAAGCGCCGGCATCCTGGCGACAACTGCAGCCTTGGCATCCTCTTTCTTATCGGCTTTCTCTATATTTATCTCGACATATCCGGCTGAGCCGGTCTTATCCCCCTCTTTCACGGGACGCGTCTGCTGCCTTACGTTGCCATAAAGCGAACGATAGTCTACAGACGCGTTCTCCGCCTGCGACTCATCCGACAGCCGGGATGTGAGGAACGAGAAAAAACCGTTGTTGAACTCCACCACCTCCGGGTCGCTTCTCCAGTTGGTGTTCTCACTCGGAGCGTCTCCCAATGTCCGCACTCCGGAAAACTGTCTTTCCACCTTATCGGCAATCAATGACGGATCGGCATTCCTGAACCGGTATATACTTTGCTTCGCATCACCAATCAGCAGATTACCATTTCCCCGGCTCAGACTCTCCGACAGCAACGGCAGGAGATTGTTCCACTGCATCCTTGATGTGTCCTGAAACTCGTCTATGAGGAAATGATTGAGACGCGTACCGAGTCGCTCGTAGATAAACGGCGCGTCATCCTCTCCAATTATACGGCTCAACAGGGAATTTGTCTCGGCAAGCTCCACACTGTTGTTGTCTTCAAGATATTCTTTCCTTTTTCTGAGCGTCACCGACAAAAGACCGAGATAAGGGAAATTCTTTTTGTATAGATTCCAATGTCTGTAAGAAGGTGATGAAAACTCCGCAAGCCACATTTCACGTGCCGCCGTCATTTCACGGTAAAGAGGTTCGGCGCGTTCATAAAACGCGGGATCCGCTTTTTTTCTTTTCAAATATGCCGCGCCTTCGAAAGAGGAATCTTTCAGAGGGGCGAAAGAGACATCGGTTGTTTTCGGCATGCGGCTCCATCTGCAACGCAGCGACTTGCGGGCATGATCACGGAATTTGTCCTTGGTGGCATCAGAACCTGCAGTCTCCATCAGCGACAACAGCCGCTCTGCGGCATCTTTCATTGCCTTGAATGGAGCACGCAAGGGAGCGTTGCAAAGGGTGTCAAGCTCGTCGTATATTTCCGGCAGATCAGGGGTGCGCTCAAAATAGTCCTCAAGTTCATCACGAATCTGCTTGAAGTCCTCGTTCTCGAGTTTGCCTACAGACTTCATGAAGCGAAAATATATCGACTTGCCGTCATCGTTTTTCTGGAAAATATTCCATTTCTCGCCCGATTCCCTTCCCCGGTCCATCAGTATGTTTATCCAATGCATCACACTCTCCGACGCCTTCTTCTCCTCAATATCGTTCAGCGTGGCGTCAATGCCCACCTTTGCGAGATATTCGGAATCAAGTTCAATGGCGTATGAATCGTTGAGGTCTGTCTCATAAGCGAAAGTACGCAGCACGAGCTGAAAGAAAGAATCGATTGTAGAAACCTGAAATTCCGAATAGTTTTCGAGCATAACATATAATGCCTTGCGACATATCCTGCTGAGTTCAGAAGGCGACACACCCAGCTCTTTACAGAAATCATCCATATAATCGGGTGATTTTCCGGATCGAGGGAAAGCAAGGGCATCAAGTTTCTCCACGATACGCTGCTGCATCTCGTTTGTAGCCTTGTTGGTAAAGGTAATGGCGAGTATATGGCTGAGCGAGTCATTCAGTTCAGGCACGGTGCGCAGTCTTCGGCTTCCATTATCCTGACGTATTGTCAGATAATACCACAGATATTTCTTGGCAAGTGTATAAGTCTTCCCCGAGCCGGCAGAGGCTCTGTGTAGTTCCAGAAATTCAGCCATTATTCAATAAATATATGTATTACAGATTCTTCCGATGGTCAGTCAACCGACAGAAATCATAGATCCCACTTTGAAATGTACAACTTCTTAATTACAAAGATACAGATTTTTATCGACAATACCAACCGGAAAGAAAAGGGTTCCGGCTCGAAAGCCGAAACCCCTTTTCATAAAATAAGCAAATGTTTTATTATTTTATGGAAATGTATTTGCCTTTTATACACTCAACTCATTACTACGGCTTATTTACCGAGACGCGCTTTCTCACGTTCTATATATGCCTTGATTGTAGTGCCGTTGCCAGGCTCGAATGTCGGATAGTCTTTCGAGATTGACTCATAGCATTCGAGCGCCTTGTCATATTTTTTCTGCTCATCATATACGTTGGCTTCCTTAAGAAGGACTCTCGGAACAATCTGTTCGTTGACTCCAGCCTTCTTGATTGCCTTGGCGTAGCAACCGAGAGCATCGTCATATTTCTTGATGTTTACAAAGCAGTCTCCTTTGAGGACCATTGCGTTTGACTCAAGCACGGACTCAGAAGAGGAGAAATTGTCAAGACATGCAATAGCCTCTTTGTATTTGCCGGTATTGTAGAGCGATTCAGCTGCACTAAGGTATGCAAGCTTGCCGGCATCCGTTCCGGAATATTTGTCGGCGACTTTCTTATATTCCACGGCTGCCACGGAATCATTACCGGCAGCGGATATCTCCACCTGATTGTAAGCTTCGAAAGCTCTGTTCACCTTAGGATTGCGGAAGAAGAAAATGTAACTGAGAATCAACGCGGCAACAACAGCCACCGCTGCTATCACTATGTAGATAACCTTGGAGTTGTTTGCAATCTTCTCACTTGCAGAAGTAAGATTGGAGTTCAGCTTCTCGATTGTTGAATCTTCCTGCTGTTCGTTTTTGTTATTTGCCATTTCTGTATTCTATAACTCCCTCTGGGGGATTTTTACTTATTATTCTTTTTCAACACGCAAATTTAATAATAATTCCCCAATAATCAAAATCATAATTTCCTTCATATTCCAAAAATCGTCAGAATTCGCTATCCCGAACTCACTCTCAATTGTCATCAATACCTATTTTAAGCACATTTTCTTCGAAATGCTCTCTGTCTATTGCTCGGTTACGCATTCTGTTGCGATAAGCATAAACCGTATTTACCGAATAATTGAGAATCCTCGCAATCCGTGTACTTTCAGACACTCCCAACCTCACAAATGCGTAGATGCGCAGCTCCGGTGTCAACTGCCCTCCTTTTAACCGAACCCGTTCCACGGGTTCAAGAAGTTCGTTCACCTTTTCCACGAAATCTGGATACAGAGTCAGCACCACTGAGTCTATCTCTTTGTAGAAATCCTCATTCTCGCCTTCACCTATCTTCCCGGACTTTATTGTTTTGAGCAACTCAGAAGCCTGACCTGATGATATTTTCCTGTCAACAAGTTTTAATAAGGAATAATATTTTTCGGAATATGTGGAACAAAGTCCTATAAAATTACCGATATATGCATCTTTCATCCTTGATGTAGACGCGAGGGCTTTCTGGCTTGCGCGGCTTTTGCTTATTTGCTTGAAAAGGAAGAATGTCATCACGGCGAGAGCGACAAACAGGGTTGTGGACACCGCAGCGAACAATAGCCATTCATTTCGCGAAGCACTGATCTGGCATCTGTAAGCCTCGTCTATGGCAGGCACCCATCTTGCCATGCTTACCATCCGCACCCTGGCATTCCCCTTATACGCCTCTTCGAGAGCGAAGTTGATATAACGGAAAGCCATGGCAAACTCATTCTGTTCGTACAGCCACGCCGCCAATGCCGGCAGTGCAAAACCTTCTCTCACATTACACACAATGTCGCTTTCAGCTGCTTTGGCAAGATAGGCGGCATACTGAGTCTGATCTCCATCACTCTTGTAAACCGATGCAAGCTGAAAAGCTGTCATGCCGTAAATATTACTGTTCGGACCAAGCTCTGCCATCAGTTTTTTCAGAACATTCCGTGCTGCGGCAAATTTCCCGTTAGCCACCATCCTCTCCGCAATAATAAATTTACGAAAATTGTCATTCTCCGGCATCAGAGCCACAAGACTATCATCACACGCAACATAACGGTCTTCATAATATGCCGCCATATTGCTTTCATCATCCACATAATTGCTAAGGTTGGAATAAAGACGTCTTCCCACTTTAAAGAACTCTATCCTGCTGTCTTTATCTACATGTATATTTGCCAGGGAATCATAATCATGTATTGCCTCACTGAAGAATCCGGCTGCTGCAAGAGCATCCGTATATACAAGCGATGCCAGGTAACGTTCTCTGAGACTTCCGTATATACGCGACGCATCCACCGCCATTGCGGAATATCTGAGTGAGGAATCCGACATATTCTGACGGCAAAAACGCGACATCATTATCAAGGTCTCTATTCGTGCAGATCCAGACAGTCTTTTTTCCGAAAGACGCATTTTAAGAGAATCAAGTTTAATGGCATTCCGTTTTGAATATTTACCTGACTCTCTCATAGCGTTGTCAAGGGAGCGAAGTTCCACTCGCGGCAAAGGCCACTTCACGGCAAGACAAGATTCCGATGATGAAAGCAGAATAAGAAAAACTGATATGAAGAGCAACTTTTTCATGCCGCAAAGTTAACTAATTTAATTGTATTGACAAATAAAATACTTATATTATTGATAATATTTAATAAACATATTTTATTGAATATATGCGATTTAATAATAGTACAATCTATTTTCTATTTATATTATATATTATATTTGTTGCTATAAACACAATCTTGTCATAACTTTGCATCGCAAGTTCAAGAAACTATCGCAAGGTCAAAATAAACAGCATACGACCGAAAGGTCTTCAAGGTGAAAAAAGGATTGTTAAGGTTATCACTCAAGGTTGTTTCAAACCGGAAAGGATGGAAAGGAAAATATAGCTAATAAATTCATTTGTGTTAGGTTTTGTAAAATTAAATAGAGTATTGACAAAATTGATTCGCAATAAAACATGCAGCTTGTGAAAGCCGCCTGTTTTTTCTTTATTCATGTTGTTATTACGAGACGGTAGCCAAATCATCCTTCATCTTCTCCAGCGAGCGCATTTTCATCACTGTGCGGATAAGATAGACGAAAGCAACGGCAAATATCCTTTGAAGACCGCAGTCATCTGCCGATTACGGAACGGAACCACGTGCGAATCTCCCGGTGCAGATATTGAAACGGCGTAATCAGAGGTCTGAAGGGTTTCTTCTCACCGGTGGTGAATATCAGGAGGTCGCCGTGATTACACTCCACATTGATTTCGGCGCCGAGCCTTATCGGTTCGCCGTCGACATGAGCAATGCCGGGTGAAAGACGACGGATAGTTGCCTTTTTAACCCTTAATGTCTGAATAATCATATTGTTCTTTATCATTCCGGTAACGAGTTCGACACCTGCACGCGCACGAGTCAAGGGCGTTCCCGCGTGAATGAGTGTTATGTCAAGCAACCCGTCACGAATCGAAGCCATCGGTGCGATAAAAACATTATTTCCATACTGCGATGCGTTGCATGCCGCCACTATGAACGCCTTCAATCTGAACAGATGTCCGTCGGCATCGATCTCATATTCCTCAGGCTGAAATTTCAGATACTCTCCCAAGGCGCTCCGCATATAATTAATCAGCCCACGCTGACGCGAACGGGCGAACTTCTCGCTCACGGCAGCATCAAAACCGAGACCGAACGTGCAGAAGAAGGGGCGGCCGTTGACTTCGCAGGAGTCGCAGGCGAGTATGTATCTTCGCACTATGACATCAAGAGCCTCGCTGACGTCGGTAGACAACCCGAGATGACGCGCAAGACCGTTGCCGGAACCGAGAGGTATGATGCCGAGTGCGGTTGCCGTTCCCCTGAGAGATGAAGCGACCTCGTTCACCGTTCCGTCTCCCCCTGCCGCAATCACACCGAGATACTCCTTGCGTGCCGCCTCTGCAGCAAACCGAGATGCATCTCCGGGACCTTCTGTATAAAGCACCTCCACATCAATCCCCTCGCGCCCGAGACGGCGCACGCATTTTGCCGCCACTCCTTTCTTGGAGGCAGTTCCCGAAACCGGATTGATTATGAGAAGACATTTCGGCCGCATTATGCTGATTTTTTTTGCCAGAAATCAAAAAAACATATCTTTCCACCGACAATCACGCCGGCTGAATTGTTAACGAATATGAAACCCGTCTTGTTTAATTACGTTTTTAAGATGATTTTTATTATTTTTGTGACTGATTTAATTATAGAATATTCATGAACTCATATTCATCAGGCAATTGGCCTCCGGTAACCAAAAACCTTATAATAATAAACGGTCTTATCTGGCTGGTTGAGTTTCTTTTCCGCAACTTTGCGGAAACGGGACTTATATATCGTTGCGGACTGCACTTCATAGGTTCGGATCTTTTCAATCCCGTGCAGCCTATAACATATATGTTCCTGCACGACCCCTCATCGCCGATTCATGTATTCTTCAACATGTTCTCCCTCTGGATGTTCGGTCGCATGCTCGAAAACATATGGGGTTCGAAACGTTTTCTTATATTCTATTTTGTATGCGGCATCGGAGCTGCTGTCGTACAGGAAGCGGTATGGGCATTGACGTGGCAGCACGACTACATAGCCGGCATAGCCCGCCTCAACGGTCTGACATTCGACCATATGAAAGCAATAGTAGATCAGGCTACTGCCGATGGCGATGGAAAATTCCTCCGCGCGATGGCGGAAATGAAGGGACAGATGGTCACAATAGGTGCTTCCGGCGCAATATTCGGCGTGCTTCTCGGATTCGCATTCGTTTTTCCCAATATACCAATGTATCTTTTCTTCATACCGGTGCCCATAAAAGCCAAATATATGGTAATCGGATATGCGGTGCTGGAATTCTGGTTCGGTGTTGGTGGCAGAATGGATTCCGTGGCACATTTCGCACATCTCGGCGGCATGATATTCGGACTCATAATCTTAATTTACTGGAGAAAGAAAGGGACTCTTCGTGGCAATGGATTTTATTGACAGATTCAGGCGGCTTTGCGGCGGTTCGCGCACTCTTTCCACCCTGATCGGGGTGAACATCGTCATTGGTGTGATTCTGTGGACAACATCGGCAGTCATGCGCATGACGCATCACGATCCGACACAGTTTGCCATGTTTATGGCGCTCCCCTCCTCATTCGCCGAATTCATCAGACACCCCTGGACACTCGCCACATACATGGTGACACAGTTCTCGCTGCTTCACCTGCTGTTCAATGTACTGTGGCTCTACTGGTTCGGACAGTTCATGCTGATCTCGGCAGCAGAAATGAGCAACCGCTCAAGAGAAAGGAATCTTCTCATGATATATGCCGGAGGCGGTCTTGCCGGAGGAATGGCATACATTCTGGCATCTTTGTGCGGCGCCTCAGCCGGAGCATATCTATGTGGTGCCTCCGCATCCGTGCTGGCAATCATGAGTGTGGTGGCATTGAAAATGCCGGATTATGAGATAACCCTTTTCCTGATCGGGAGAGTAAAGGTGAAATGGTTTGCCATCATATGCATCCTTATCACTCTTATAGGCACAGGAGGAGCCTCGGCAGCAGGTTCCGTCGCCCATCTCGGAGGAATCGCTTTCGGTGTCTTCCACTCATTAAGAGACAAGATAACAAGACCTCTCTCTCTCTTTACTCCTCGAAAAAAAATGAATGTCAAGGCAATGGTCAAAGCGTCGCAAGGGAGACTCAGCGACAGTGACCGTCTTGACGAGCTTCTCGACAAAATACGTCTCTCCGGCTTCGACTCCCTGACTGAAAGGGAACGAAAGGAACTTAACGCCCTCTCGGCGAGACTGCGACAGGAAAACAAGTAATGCCGCATCAGACAGAATAATGACTGCGGCGAAAACTGATAAAATTATAAAAAATTGTTTTTACCGGTAATAAAACCTCTGTTCAGAATGATTCTTAGGATAATATCGTTCATCCTTTTCATTCTCACCCTTCTTTCGGCATTCGGAGGAAGGATAAACCCGACGTATGTCATGCTGCCGTCGGCTCTGACGCTCGCATTGCCATATTTAGCGATAGCTACGGCTGTTGTGTCTCTGGCTTGGTTCTGCGCAGGTCGCTGGATTACAGCCGCGATAGGCGTTGCCGTGCTTGTTGCCGCCTGGAAACCTGTATCCACGGCAATACCGCTGCATTTCCAGTCTGAACCGACACACAAAGAACGGACATTCAAGCTTCTGACCTACAATATCCTTCACGGATGGGATCAGGAAGATCCGGAGATGAAAGCAGGCAACCGCTCGTTCCAGTATGTGCTTGATGCAGATGCGGATCTTGTTGGTCTTCAGGAACTGGTCGACATCAACGATACTGGAGAAGTGCCAAGACTGGAAGGCACCTTGCGGGACTCTCTCTTGCGTAAATACCCGTACAGAGCCGGGACAACAGCCTGCGACCTCAAGGTATTGTCGAAATATCCGGTAAAGCTGATAAAGGAATACCCCACTTTCTCACATTATGAAGTGAAAATGCCATGGGGAAAGCTGAACTGGATCAATACCCATCTCAGCTCATTCAATCTTACCGATGAAGAGCGCAAGGTCATGAAAGAGGTGGTTTCGGTGAAAGACACAGAGGCGGGACTCAAGGAAATGAAAGGATCCATACGCGGAAAACTTAAAGACGGCTTTTCGCGACGTGCAGAACGCGCCGCAGCCATACGCGAACTGGCAGACCGGATATCGGGACCGCTTGTAGTGAGCGGAGATTTCAACGATGTGCCGGAGTCTTATGCCTACCGCACCATCCGCGGCAATGACCTCGGCGATGCTTACGCGGAAACATCATTCGGTCCGCTGATAACATACAACCGCCATGGTTTCCTGTTTCATCTTGACCAGATTCTCTATCGCGACAAATTCATGAAAGCACTTAAAGTTGAAAAAGGCTCGCTGAAAAGCAGCGACCATTATCCGTTGCTCTCTGAATTCGAATGGATCGCGAAATGACACCTCCCGTTTTTACGGAAACAGACCGGACAATCATGAACGAACCAATTTTAAAACAACAATAATATGAAAAAAATCCTGACAATGATGGCAGGGGCTCTCCTCCTTGCCGCTTCACCTCAGATTATGGCACAAGAAAGAGAAAATCCTTTCATGAAGCCATACGACACCAAGTATGGCATTCCTCCTTTCGACAAAATCCAGACATCGGATTTCCTCCCTGCAATCAAGGCGGGAATCGCCGAGCAGGAGGCAAACCTTTTCAACATCACCCGCAACCGCGCGGTGCCAGATTTCGACAACACCATCCTCCCTTTGGAAAACCTCTCGCCCATTCTGGAGCGTGTGTCCGGTGTGTTCTATCACTATGAGGAAGCCCTCTCCACTCCGGAGTTCGCGGAAATAGCCGACGAAGCAATTCCCCTGCTCAACGATGCCTCCAACAAAGTCAATCTTGACGAGATGCTTTTCCAGCGGATACAGCAGATCTATGACCGCCGCGACAAGATGGGACTCACTCCGGTGCAGAAACGCCTTGTGGAGAAATATTACAGAAGTTTTGCGGAACAGGGCGCTGCACTCCCCGCCGACAAAAAAGCCGAGCTTGTGAAGATAAACGACGAACTGTCCAAACTCTTCATCCAGTATAACCGTAACCTTCTTGCCGCCACAAACGCTTTCTATATCACGGTATATGACAAGGAAGACCTCGCCGGACTTCCGGAGTCTTCCGTAGCTCAGGCAGCGCAGGAAGCCAAGAACCGTGGTCTGGACGGTCTGTGGGTATTCACACTGCACGGTCCAAGCCGTCTGCCAGTGCTTCAGAGCGCTGACTCCCGCGGTCTTCGCGAGGCAATGTACAAAGGCTACACCTCATTGGCTTTCACCGGCTCCAACAGCAACCTTCCCATAATCGAGAAGATCGTGAGCCTCCGTGCTCAGAAAGCCAAAATCATGGGATTTGACAACTTCGCGCAGATGATGACCAGCCGTGTCATGGCAAAGACTCCGGAAGCTGCATCCGACCTGCTTCTCAGCGTTTTCGAGCCGGCTGTAAAACGTTCTGCCGAAGAGGTAAAAGACATGCAGGCATATGTTGATGCCAACGGCGGCGGATTCAAAATCGCTCCCTGGGATTATTATTACTATGCAGGTAAGGTGAAGAGCCAGAAATTTGACCTTGACGAGAACGAGCTCCGCCCATATTTCTCACTTGACAATGTTCTCAAAGGTATGTTCGAATGCGCTGAAAAGCTTTGGGGCATAAAGATGGTACCTATGCCTGACGCTCCCAAATATATCGAGGATATGGCAGTATACGATGTTGTCGATGCAAAGACCGGCGAACACATCGCCGTGTGGATGTGCGACTACTTCCCCCGCGCAACCAAGCGTCAGGGAGCATGGATGGAACAGCTTCAGAGCTGCGGAATCTTCGAAGATGGCAAAGAACGCAGACCTATCGTATATAACGTAGGCAATTTCACACCTCCGGCAGGAGATGTTCCCGCTCTCCTTACAATAGATGAAGTGGAGACCACATTCCATGAATTCGGACATGCGCTGCAGGCAATACTCTCACGTGCGCCCTACAAGTCTCTTGCAGGGACCAACGTCGACCGCGACTATGTTGAAATGTGCTCTCAGATAAACGAGCACTGGGCATTCGAACCGGAAGTGCTCAAAAGCTATGCCCGCCACTACAAGACCGGCGAGGTTATTCCCGATGAGCTTATCGAGAAAGTCGGCAAGGCTTCCAAGTTCAATCAGGGATTCGTGGCGACAGAGCTTGCCGGAGCCGCATTGCTTGACCTTAAATACGGTCAGACACCTGAAGTTACAGACGTTGTGGCATTCGAGAAAAAAGTAGGAAATGAAATCGGCATGCCTGAGGAAATCACCTACCGCTACCGTTCTCCCTACTTCAAACACATCTTCGGAAGCGACGGATATGCGTCAGGCTACTACACTTATCTCTGGGCTCAGGTTCTTGAGGCAGACGCGTGGGAACTTTTCAAACAGAAAGGTATCTTCGACAAGAAGACCGCTGCCTCTTTCAAGAAAAACATCCTTGAAGCCGGCGATACGGAAGATCCGATGGTATTGTTCAAAAAATTCCGCGGACACGCTCCCGATGCCAAGGCTCTTCTTCGTCTGAGAGGATTCGAATAATCCACGCTGCTACAGAATGACAAAACGACAAACGGAACTCGCCTTGACTTATTTTTCCTGACATCAGCGAGATATGTCATTGAGTTCGTCTTGACTTATTTACGAAAGTTAAAACAAGTTCACAGTTTAAAACGGCGGTGTGTCAAAATTGATAAAATTTGACACACCGCCGTTATTTTAGCCGGATGGCGAGGATGCTGTCAGAATGGTCCGAATCATTCAGCCAACGACCCAGACGGGCTATTATGACACATCCTCGTTTTTATTTCTCCAACTCAAGAAGATACCTTTTTGCCGCCATACCGCCGGCATATCCGGTGAGTTCCCCGCCGGTCCCTATGATTCTGTGACACGGTATGAAAATAGAAACCGGATTTGCCGCAACAGCACCGGCAACAGCCCTTGCACCGTCCGGTATTCCGACAATTTCCGCAAGTTTTTTGTATGTCATGGTTCCGCCGAAAGGTATTTCCGCAAGACATTCCCAGACTCTGCGGCGAAACGGTGTTCCCGCAGGAGAAACCTCAATATCGAACCTATGCCGTCTGCCTGAAAAGTATTCGTCAAGCTGGGTTTCAGCACAAGAAATCACATCGTAATCCATTTCCCCCTGGTTCAGCTGCCCGAGGTTGCGCCTATGCCTGGGACTGTCCGCCCAGTCGCACATCAGCATTTTTCCGTCCGTAGCCGCAAGATGAAGAATACCGCACGGGGAGTGATATTCAATAGTATCCATATTCAATAGTATCCATATACAATAACAACGGAAAAGAAGCGTTATCTATATACACTCACACTCACTAATTCCTGAAGGTCGCGTATCATTACGGTTGCGGCCTTCACTCTTTGTGTGAAAAGGGTATGTTTATATCCTTTAATGGTATCACTGATTCCAAAATCTTTCGGTAATTTTGCATTGACAAAAACTGCAGATACAATAAACCTATGGAAACAATCAGAGACAAAGAATTCGGCGGAGAACGCCCCCTTTTCGGGACCCGCGGACTGCATCTTGAAAACGTCACATTTCATGCCGGAGAATCAGCCCTCAAATGCTGTGCCGACATAGAGGCAGAAAAATGCCGCTTCGAGGGCAAATATCCCTTCTGGCACACAGACGGGTTCAAAGTGAGAAACTCACTCTTCACCCCCGGCGCCCGCGCCGCACTGTGGTATTCCCGCAATCTTGAGATGACCGACACTCAGGTTGACGCGCCAAAGATGTTCAGAGAAATGGACGGCATTGTTCTGCGCAATGTAAACATCCCTGACGCTGAAGAGACTCTCTGGCATTGCGCCAATGTCGATATCCGTGATGTCAAGGTGGCAAACGCCGACTATCTTTTCATGCATTCCCACGACATCCGCATCAAAAACTGGCATCAGCAGGGCAACTATTCCTTCCAGTATTGCCGCAACGTAGAGATCCGTAATGCTGAAATTCATTCAAAGGATGCATTCTGGGGCACTGAGAATGTAACGATCTACGATTCCGTAATTTCCGGTGAATATCTCGGATGGCATTCCCGCCGGTTGCATCTTGTGCGCTGCCGCATCTCCGGCACGCAGCCGCTTTGTTATTGCCGCGACCTCGTGCTTGAGGACTGTGTGTTTGAGGAAGACTGCGACCTCGCATTCGAAGACAGCGAAGTCAACGCTATCCTGCTCTCGCCTGTGACAAGCGTGAAGAATCCCATGCGCGGAAGCATAACGGCAGAAACAATAAAGGAAATCATAATTGACGGTTTTTCAAAAGCCGTAGAACCCGTAAAAATCATTTCTACAAATGCAATATAATTTTGATGAACTTACAGAACGCCGTAACACAGGCTGCGTAAAATGGGACTCCGACAATGACCCCGACATGCTTCCCCTGTGGGTGGCGGACATGGATTTTCAGACCGCTCCGTCAGTAAAAGAAGCTGTTATGAGCCGTGCCGCCACAGGGATATACGGCTATGTCCGTGTGCCTGACTCTTATTACGAGGCTCTGACACGCTGGTTCGATACACGTCACGGCTGGCATATCGACAGGGACAGGGTTATCTACACCTCCGGTGTAGTCCCGGCACTGTCGGCAATAATCAAAGCGCTCGTGAAACCGGGTGAAGGTGTAATCATACAGACACCGGCATACAACTGTTTCTTCTCTTCAGTAAGAAACAACCATGCCATAGAGATTGACAATCCTCTTAAACGCATAGAGACCGCTTCCGGATTCACATATGAGATAGATTTCGAAGACCTTGAGGCTGCAGCGTCAAGACCTGAGACCAGGCTTCTTCTCCTCTGCAACCCCCAGAATCCTACAGGTCGCGTCTGGACCCGTGCCGAACTTGAACAGGTGCACGACATATGCCGTCGCAACGGAGTCCGCGTTCTCAGTGATGAAATCCACTGCGAACTGATACACAAGGGCTATGAATACATTCCATATGCAACCATCGACCCGGAAGCCGTTGTATGCTGCTCTCCGAGCAAGGCTTTCAATACGGCTGGTCTCCAGACAGCCAATATCGTATGTCCTGATACGGAAACCCGAGACCTCATCGACCGTGCGATAAACGATAATGAGGTGTGCGACATAAATCCGTTCGGAGTCGTGGCACTGGAAGCCGCATACAATGACGGAGGGGAGTGGCTGGATGCATTAAACAATTATCTTGAAGACAATTACCGCTATCTCCGCGAGACCCTCGGCTCCGCATTCCCGCAGTTGAGGATATGCGATTCACAGGCAACATATCTTGCATGGATTGACATACGCCCTCTGTGCATAAGCTCCGACAACCTCGATAAGTTGCTCAGAAAGAATGGGAAAGTACATATAAATTCCGGCACGATGTATGCGGGCGACGGCTACATGCGCATCAACTATGCCTGCCCGCGCCTGCGCCTCGCGGAAGCCCTGCGCAGGATGACCGGAATTTTAAAAACTCTGTAGAAGCTGTTAAAGAACCGATGAAATCAGACATCCGTTTCATTCGCGAAGGGAAAGAACTCTCGTGGAAGCAACGTCTCAGGCTCACAGTCTCGCTTTCACTGCCCGCGATGCTCGCACAATTGTCAAGCATCGCGATGCAGTATATAGATGCATCTATGGTAGGAAGGCTCGGCGCCGATGACTCCGCTTCCATCGGACTGGTGTCTACAAGTCTGTGGCTTTTCTGGGGAATATGCTCGGCGATGACTTCCGGATATTCCGTTCAGGTAGCACACCGCGTCGGAGCCAAAGACAACGAGGGGGCGCGGCGCGTACTGCGCCAGGGCATCACCGCCAGCCTGACATTCAGTATCTTGACCGCGCTCATAGGTGTGGCGATAGCGTTGCCTCTGCCTCACTGGCTCGGAGGAGGAGAAACGATATGCCCGAAAGCTTCTCTTTATTTCGTTGTTTTTGTGGCGGCGCTGCCCTTGCTTACAATGAATTATCTCGCAGGCGGAATGCTGCGGTGCGTTGGCAACATGAAAATTCCGAGTCTTCTCAGCGGAATGATGTGCGTGCTTGACTGCATATTCAACTTCCTGCTTATTTTCCCATCACACCATTATGACCTCTCCGGTATACATGTCACAATACCCGGAGCAGGACTCGGAGTGCTCGGTGCGGCTTTGGGAACCGTGGCGGCAGAAGCCGTATGCGCGGTCATAATGATGTATTATGCATGTGTGCGCCAGCCGGAGATACGCATATGGCGAACAAAGGGCAGTTTCCGTCCCACTTCCGGCATCACCCGGAAGGCTGCCTCAATCTCCGCACCCATGACTCTGGAACACGCAGTCATCTGCGGCGCACAGATAGCAATCACAATGATCGTGGCTCCCCTCGGTGTCATCGCTATCGCGGCAAACGCATTTGCCGTTACAGCCGAAAGTCTCTGTTACATGCCCGGATATGGAATCGGAGACGCCGCCACCGCACTTACCGGACAGAGTCACGGCGCCGATCGTCCGGGACTTGTGAGACAATTCGGTTACATGGCGGTAGGACTCGGCATGACCGTCATGTCGGCAATGGGAGTGCTGATGTATCTGTTCTCTTATGAAATCATGGCGGCAATCACACCGGTAGAGGCAATACGCGAACTCGGGGCGGAAGTGCTGCGCATCGAGGCATGGGCGGAACCTATGTTCGCAGCATCCATTGTGGCATATGGAGTCTTCGTAGGCGTTGGCAACACCACATTGCCTGCCGTCATGAATTTCGGCAGCATATGGGCTGTAAGGGTTCCGCTCGCATGGCTGTTCGCCAAGTCCATGGGCTTGCAGGGTGTCTGGATCGCCATGTGCATCGAGCTGATATTCCGCGGCTCCATATTTCTCGCACGCCTCTTTTTCTCACGCTGGTACCATCCACGTAAACAAGGACATACGGATCCGGCATCAGTAATCACATAGCAAAGAGGGCATTCCAAAGAATGCCCTCTTTGCTATGTGATTACTGATTAATACCTTAAATACTAAGTGACACTCCGCACGTCAGACAACGGGGCAACGCCGGACCATACATATATCCGGAATCCCGTAAAGAACCCGTGTCAAAGTCACGCTGATAGGAGTTGAATATGTTGCTTACCCCCGCTGTCACGTCAATATCCAATTTCTTGAAAATTTTAAAGCAGTATGCAAGTTTTACCGATGCGTCGAAGAAGGATTGGGTGCGCACCGCAAGATCCACATCTGTTCCCGAACCTACAAGATGCTGCACTGTCATCGGACCGGTAAGCGTTCCTGTGAATATAGCCCTGAATTTGGGAAGTATCTCCCAGTTGGCGGTAAAATAGCCATATACATCCGGTGTGCGGAACATCCTCTTCTCCGCCGGGACATCGGGGTTGTCACTCCACACTTCCGGCTTTTTGTAACGGCTGCGCTGGAGAGTGACACCTGCCTGCACATCAAAATGAGACGAGAAGAAAGCCTTTGCCTCAAGATTCAAACCGAACACACGCGCTCCCGAACCGTTGTAACGCTCAAGAACGGCATTCCCTTGAGCATCGGTTCCGTCAAGCTGACGGAGCGCGAACACATCACGCAGATCGGTAAAGAATCCCTCGATAAGAAGATTTGTCTGAACATTTCCGAAAGTATGGTAAAAGTCGGCTGACGCGCTGAAACTCTGAGAGCTCTCCTGCTTCAAATCCGGGGCAAGCACGGTCACCACCCTTTCGCCACCGACAATCGCGATGTGCAGATCCTCATCATATGCCTGCGGAGAGCGGAAACCGGTTGAATACGACAACCTGAAATTCGCACTGCGAGACGGATTGAAACGGATGTTGGCACGCGGAGAGACAATCGGGTTCTTTATCAGAGAATGCTTGTCGAGACGTGCGCCTACAAGGAATCCCCACTTCTCGTTGCGCCACTCATTCTGAAGATAACCGCTGAATATGTTCACATTCTGCAGCAGGTCGTGCCCATATCCTATTGTCACGTCATGCAGGCGGTTATATGAATATTCGAGTCCGGCTACAAGTTCCGAGGGCATGAACAGAAAATGTGTGATCGGATGGGTCCACTGTGTTCCTGCCGTAACGACAAGGTCTGACGTGCGACCGTACGCGTCGGGATCCATATCGGAGCCGTAATAACTTTTGCGTTTCGTTGCCTGCATTGCTGAGAAGACAGACACGTGGTCACGCCTGTCGCGGGGCCATATGTCATATGTCACTTCAGCCGCATGTATATTGTGCTCCACCTGCTCGGCGATCATTGCCAGATGCGGCGGTTCGTCAAGCTGGTCTCCTCCGCGTCTGTATTCATGCGTGTTGTGGTATTCCACCGAAAGACGCGAATCCTCAGTTGTGCGAAGAAACGTCCGTGCTCCGAGAGTCTGTGTCTTCAATTGGGCAATTTCGGTAAAGCCGTCGCCATTGTGGTCATATCCGTCACGATAACGGCTTTGTCCATAAATAAAAATACCCGCCTTGTCATTGTCGGTGACAACAGACGCATTAAGGGTCGTATTGTTGTCAAGAGAGCCTGACGGACCTATGGAAGTAAGCGTATGCGAGATTTTTGCGGAGTTCTCGCGGGGATCTTTTGTGATTATGTTTATTGTTCCGCCGATGGCTGAAGATCCGAACAGCGCGGATCCGCCTCCACGCATCACTTCGATACGGTCAATCATGTTCGCTGGAATCTGTTCAAGACCGTAGACTCCCGTAAGGGCGGAGAAGACAGGTCGCGAGTTCATGAGAATCTGGGAATAATGTCCATCGAGACCATTGATGCGGACCTGTGTAAACCCGCAGTTCTGGCAGTCGTTTTCAACACGCACGCCAGGCTGGAAATCAAGTCCGTCGGCAAGCGAGCAGGCACCGACCGTGGTAAGCAGTTTCCCGGTCATGACGTTCACGAGCGATGGACTTTCCCTGCGCTTGACCTCGCTTTTTGAACTGGTGACAACCACCTGGTCAAGCATGAAAACATCCATCAGAGAATCAAGTTCACTCTCAGCGGGTGATGAGGGGACAGCATTTTTGTCGGCATGCGCCGACGCGGCAATGGCAACAGCCACAGCCGCAACATATATTCTTTTATACATTGTCTGTTGCGAAATAATTTCTAAATATGTGTATACAATAGGTACGTAACGCTACATATGCGCGACTCCGCGCAGAAATTATTTCACAGCAGGGGGACCCCTGAGAAGATATAAGGCGGCTTCGTGCCGACATTTGGCGACAATGACACAGGCTGAGACTAATGAAAATGACACATCCGGAATATCAAGCGCAAATCCCGCCACTGATTGTGCGGTTGTCGCCGCCAGATTGAACCCGGCTACAAGATCAAGCGAATGCGCGGTGTGGGAATGGGTTCCGGATGGTAAATAAGGGTGCGAATGTGTCACAGCCCTGCCGTCAACCCCCTTGTGCACATGCGTAAAGATTGTGTTCGAGAACATGAAGTTCACAAACACAAGCATCACCAATGACACAAAAACAGTGGCAAACGACTTTTTCACATTGCAAAATTAGCTAATAATCTCGAACTATGCAAGAAACGCGCCGTCCGCATTCTTTAGCGGCTGTCTGTCACCACTGTCACCAGTAACTGTCTGTCACCCGATGCCGCCAAGTGTGTCGGGAAAGCCCTGCAACAAAAGCATCTGGATATTTACCGATGCAATTATAGCATAAGGAAAGAAAGTAAAAACCGGCACCTCGTGAAGTTTTCTTATAATCTCAGACCGTGTTTGCCAAATAATTAGTAAATTTGCATCTACTGATAATTGTATATTATCAGAACCGACAGATATGACCCCTGAAGAAAAAGCAAGAATAAAAATAGACCGATGGTTTGAGGATGCCGGCTGGAATGTTGTTGACCGTGACCAATATACACCGTCATCAACGGCAGTCGCCATCCGCGAGGGATTGTTGCACAACAATCTTGAAGCCGATTATTTCCTGTTTATCAATGGTAAAGCGGTTGGTGTGCTTGAGGCCAAGCGGCGAGAAACAGATGTTCATGATTCGAATGTCGCGGATCAAGCTGAAAATTATACTCGTTCTGTTCCCGATTGTTATCAAAAAATTGCAGAAGTCCTGCCATTAGTATATCTGTCCAACGGTGAAACTGTGCTTTTCAAAAATCAGAATAAAGCGGATGCCGGCTATGATGCGATCAGTCGGATTCACACTCCTAAGGAGATTGTGAAAATGCTCGGAATTGAAGACTTCTGCGCGGGACTTCCCACCTTGAAAAAACGCGGACTTCGTGACTGCCAGTTTGAAGCAATCACTGAGCTTGAAAAATCATTCCGCACCGGCCAGGACCGCGCTTTAATGGTACTGGCAACCGGCGCAGGCAAGACATATACCGTTGTAACAGCCGCCTATCGCTTTTTGAATTATTCAAAAATGCGGCGAGTGCTTTTCCTTGTCGACCGTAATAACCTTGGCAAACAGGCTGAGGGCGAATTTGGCACTTACCGACTGACGGATACAGGCGACCCGTTTAATACGATCTTTGGTGTGTCCCGCCTTAAATCCGCGGTCATACCCAAGGACGCCAATGTTGTGATCTCTACCATTCAGCGACTTTTCGCTTTTCTGAAAGGGGAGCCGATTACGACTGACAATGACGATGACGAAGAATCGGGCTCTACTGAAGAGATAACCCTCCCTCCGAATCCGGCATTGCCGCAGGATTATTTTGACCTCATCGTTATTGACGAATGCCACAGGTCGATTTACGGCAACTGGAAGAAAGTGCTTGAATATTTCAATACCGCACGGTTGATTGGCTTGACAGCAACCCCCGTGCCCGAAACCAAGGCATTCTTCAACAACAATATCGTTGTCAACTACACTCTTGAAAAATCAATAGTCGATGGTGTTAATGTAGGCGCAAGAGTATATCGCATCAAGACTCAGGAAACCGAAAACGGCGGAGCGATCCGTGTCGGCGACAAACTGCGTCAGGTGACGCGCTACACGGGAAAGGTGGAGACCATCACCAACCGTGAATCACAGAACTACACAAAAGAGGAGCTTAACCGGTCCATAATCAATCCGGCTCAGATTAAGCTTATTCTCCAGACGTTTAAGGATGCCGTTTATTCTGAAATGTTTATTGAGCCGCAGCGAGAACCGAATTTTGACTATCTTCCCAAGACACTGATTTTCGCCCTCAACGAGGCTCATGCCAACAACATTGTAAAGATAGCCAAAGAGGTCTTTGGCAAGGAAGATGATGATAAGTTCGTACAGAAAATAACATATTCGTCAGGCGACAGCGATGCTCTTATCCGTTCTTTCAGAAACGACAAGGAGTTCCGCATTGCCGTGACTTGTACGCTTGTCGCCACCGGCACGGATGTCAAGCCTCTTGAAGTCCTGATTTTCATGCGTGATGTCCGCTCCGAACCACTGTATATCCAGATGAAAGGACGAGGCACACGCACCATCGGTGATGATGTACTGCGAAACGTAACGCCGAACGCATTTAGCAAGGACTGCTTCTTTTTGGTAGATGCCGTTGGTGTGACTGAATCTGAAAAGACTGTACCTGCTCCCGGTGAAGATGAAGGCCCGACCGAGACTATAACATTCAAGAAACTCCTTGAACGGATGACGCATGGCGAGCTTCCTGACGGTTATTTCAAACTTCTGGCAGCTCGATTGGCACGTATTTCTTCCAAATCCACCGAGAGCCAGCGCAATGAATTTACCGAACTGACCCACGGCATAACTATTGCCGACCTGTCGGAAAGGATGTTCAAGGCAATCGACCCTGAAACGTCTCCATCGTTGCCACCTTATCGCAATGTCAATGAGCCTAATTTAGAGCGTAAAGGTCTGTTTGCTCCATTGGCGAATAATCCGAAAGCGCGTGAGCTTTTGCTAACTCTCAACGCCGGTTTCATCAAAACCTTGATGCCCGGTGAGGATACCCTTATATCCAAAGGATTCTCAATGGAGGAGGCACAGGAAACAACATCCGCATTTGAGGATTACTGCAAGACACATGCTGATGAGATTGAAGCATTGCGCATAATCTACAATAACTCCGGCGAACCGCTGACCTATTCAATGCTTCGCGACCTGTCTATACAGCTTCGCAGGGCAAACTCCCAGTTCAACGTATCTCAACTGTGGAACTGTTATTCTCTGCTCAACCGCGAGAAGGTAAAGCCCCGCTCGACTCAGGAAGAAAAGGAAGCTCTTACAAATATCATCCAGCTTGTGCGTTATGCCCTCGGACAGATTGACCGCCTCGACTCGCTCTGTTCGTCGGCAAACCAATATTTCAACCTCTGGTACGGTCAGCTTCAGCGTAATATCTCCGACAAGCAGATTGAGGTCATCAAGCAGGTTGTAAGGTATATAGCATCAAATGGAGCTGTAACCATAAAGGATATAAGAGAAGAAGACAAATCACAGGCGGCTCAGCTTGTAAAGGCATTCGGCAATCTCACAGAAGCGAACAAGGCTCTTTTGTCTCTCGCCGGATTCATAATCTATCACAGAAATGTAGCCTAAAATATCAACTCGGCAATGGCAAACAATACAGAACAATCGATTATTAAAAAAGTCTGGACACTTGCTACGACTCTTTCGGGTCAGGGCGTGGGCTTTACTGACTACATAACTCAGCTCACATATCTCCTGTTCCTTAAAATGGATAAGGAAAACCGTGAACTCGGCGAGGAATCGGCTATCCCGGAGGGTTATCAGTGGGAAGAACTGACAACTCTTGACGGGACGGATCTTTTAAAGCAATATGAAGAAACGCTCGATTTTTTGAGCCGTCAGGATAATCTTATCGGCACAATCTTCACAAAAGCCCAGAATAAGATTGACAAGCCTGTATATCTGAAAAAGGTCATCACAATGATTGATGAAGAGGACTGGCTTCTCGAAGGTGACGTGAAGGGTGCGATTTACGAAAGCATTCTGGAACGTAACGGTCAGGACAAAAAGAGCGGAGCAGGTCAATATTTCACACCTCGCCCGCTCATCAAGGCGATGGTTGACTGTACCCGCCCGAGAATTACCGAGACCGTATGCGACCCGGCTTGCGGCACCGGCGGCTTCCTGCTTGCCGCATTCGATTATATGAAAGATCAGAGTCAGGACAAGGAGAAACGGGAGTTTCTGCGAAACGAGGCACTCAGCGGAACCGACAATACAGCCCTTGTTGTCACCCTCGCTTCAATGAACCTCTATCTGCATGGCATCGGCACAGACCGTAGTCCGATTATTTGTGCGGACTCACTGGAGAAACAGCCTGAGAAACTTTTTGATGTCATACTCGCAAATCCTCCGTTCGGCACACGCCCGGCAGGTTCGGTTGATATTCAACGCGATGACTTCATCACCGAGACAAAGAATAATCAGCTCAACTTCCTGCAACATATCATGATGTCGCTTCGCAATGGCGGTCGTGCCGCTGTCGTTCTACCCGACAATGTTCTTTTCGAGGGTTCCGGCGAGACTATACGCCGCAAACTTCTTACCGATTTCAATCTCCACACAATTCTGCGTCTTCCCACCGGTATATTTTATGCTCAGGGGGTGAAAGCCAACGTGTTGTTCTTTACCAAAGGAGAGCCTACACGCGATGTATGGTTCTATGACTACCGCACAGGAGTGAAACACACTCTCGCCAACAATAAACTTGAACGCCGCCACCTCGACGACTTTGTAGCCTGCTATAATCCCGACAACATTTCGGCACGAACGGAAACATATAACGCCGAGACCGAACCAAACGGACGCTGGCGCAAATATCCGGCAGAGGATTTGCTCAAACGCGACAAGACCTCGCTTGACATCACTTGGATGAAAATCGAGGACACCGACGACCGCACTCTTGCCGAGCTAATGGCTGATATTGAAGCAAAAAGCAACAACATCGCCATAGCTGTCGCACAGTTAAAAGAATTGTTTTCCGAACTTAACCTTAACGAAATAAACGAATAAGCTATGGGCAAGACAGTGACTACGTACCTTGTGGACGGAGATCCCAAAGGAACCCGTTATGCTTTTATCAGCAATAAGATATGCCAGATGTTTGTCGTGCCTCGTTCAAATCTTGACTATCTCGACAAACAGAAGAAACTGCATAAACCGGCTTTTTATGTCCTTATTGGTGAGGATGAAATGGCAAAGCCGCAGGCTTACATAGGTGAAACCGAAAACTTCAGGGAGAGGGTAAAAGACCATGACCAAAAGAAAACCTTTTGGCAAAAGGCTCTTATATTCGTTTCAAAAGATGCGGATATGACCAAAACAGATGTGCAATATCTCGAATTTCTTGCCGTGCAACAGGCAAAGCATATCAACCGCTATGGTCTTCAGGAAAACAAGCAGACCCCGAAAGAGCCGAATCTTCCGGAATATCAGAAAGATGCTATGGACGAGTTCTTCGAGGACATAAAGTTCCTCACATCATTCATTGGTATAAGCATTTTTGAGACAGCTCCTGTTAATCAACTGCCCGTGTTCCATTTTAAGCGTAGAGGCGCAAATGCAAGAGGTGTGTATGATGGTAACGGATTTACTGTATTACGGGAGAGTGTGTTATCCAAAGATGCCGTCAACTCATGCCACGCTATTGCAAGGCGAGAAATGATAATCAAGGATTACTCTCAGATAAATGATAACGGCAACCCGGTGTTGACATCCGACATTTCATTTTCAAGTCCAAGTACGGCAGCCGGCATCTGCGGAGGATGCAGTTCAAATGGCTGGGTAGAATGGAAGAACGACAAAGGGCAGACCCTTGATGAGGTTTATCGTAATAAGTAAACGATTATGGACTCAAATTTGGATAAAAAGCAAGCGTTTGACCTTACCGGTCTGGATATGGCAAGACAATTTGATGAAATTGTCGAAATAATTCTATCTCACCGCAGCCGGGCTTCGCAGGCTGTAAATAATGAACTGCTCCTGACCGCATGGCATGTAGGCAGCTATGTGTCAGCCAAACTTAAAAGCGAGGAATGGGGAAGCAAGGTCGTATCCCAACTTTCCGAATATATCCGAGCCAAAAGACCTGAACTTAAAGGTTATAGCCGCAGAAGCATTTACAATATGATGATGTTCTATGATGAATATTCATCCGCAGAATTTGCTGATACTGTCATGCGCTTTCTCAATTCTGAATTTGTCCAGCCAAAAACCGGTCAATTAATGAAGAGTAGCCAAATCTCAACGGATGAGTCTTCTGTAATTGTGCAGCCAAAAACTGCACAATTTGTCCAGCCAACGGTTGGACAATTGCCCAAGATATTGGAATTGACAACACTGACTAATCATATTGAAATCCTATGCCGGTGTAAGACCTCGGAAGAGAGGATGTTTTATATACTCTATGCTAATAAAGAACGATTGGTAAAGCGGGAGCTTCAACGTTGCATCTCAAACCAAACGTTTTCAACCCTATTGGGTGGAAAGAAAAGCATGTCGAAGGGAATGCTCGAAACTTATCCCAGTGCCCCTATAATGTTCAAAGATACCCTTTTCATTGATTTCCTGAATCTTCCTAAAAAACACAGTGAAAAGAAACTAAAGGATGGACTGCTTGAACACATGAAGCAGTTTATTCTTGAACTTGGCAAGGACTTCATATTCATGGACCAGGAATACCGTCTTGAAGTCGGATCTTCTACATTCAAGGCAGATTTGCTGTTTTTTCACAGGGGAATACAGGCTCTTGTAGCGGTTGAACTCAAGAAATCAAAATTTGATCCGCGAGATTTGGGGCAACTTGAATTTTATCTGGAGGCACTCGACAGAGATGTCAAGCGATCCAATGAGAACCCGTCGGTGGGTATAATCCTGTGTCCCGAAGCCGACCGAGTTGTCGTGGAATACGCCATGAGTAGGAGCATGAGTCCGACAATGATTGCCCAGTACAAACGCATCCTCATCCCACAGAAACGTATGCAGGCACAGCTTAACGAGTTTTGCAACCAATTCCTTACTAACGACTGATTATCATGGATACCCAGAAACTGCGTCAGCGCATACTTGACCTCGCCATACGGGGTAAACTCGTGCCGCAAGACCCCAACGACGAACCTGCATCCGTCCTTCTCGACCGCATCCGCGCCGAGAAGGAACGTCTCATAGCCGAGGGTAAAATCAAACGCCCCAAAGCAAAAAAATCTACCGATAAATCCCACTATCAGCAGTTCACCCCGCCCTTCGAGATTCCCAAATCATGGCAGTGGGTAAATATTACAGAAGTAACGTCAAAAATTACTGATGGAACTCATCATTCTCCAGAGAATAAACCCATTGGTGATTTCTTATACATCACTGCAAAGAATATTAAATATGATGGTATTAAGAAAGATTCTGCAACTTATGTAAACTCTAATGTTCATACTGAAATCTACTCACGGTGTAATCCCGAATATGGAGATATTCTATATATAAAAGACGGAGCCACTGCAGGAGTTGTAGCCATCAATGATTTAAAAGTGCCTTTTAGTCTGTTATCAAGCGTTGCACTAATCAAACCTCTTGGTATTCTTAATCGCTATTTATACTATTTTCTTAGAAGTGATTTTAGTAATTCTTCAATTAAAAAGTCTATGAAAGGAGTGGGAATTACACGTATAACCCTGAGACAAATTGAAGAATGGAATATTCCAGTGCCTCCTTATGCAGAGCAAGAGAGAATAGTAAAAATTCTTGACAATTATTTTTCCATACTCTCATATCTTGAATGGAATATAGATACTTTACAAGAATCAATTCACAATGCCAAATCCAAAATACTTGACCTTGCGATGCAGGGTAAACTCGTGCCGCAAGACCCGGCGGACGAGCCTGCCGCCGACATGCTCCGGCGCATCAATCCCGAGGCCAAGATAATAACCGATAACCCACATTCTTGGAATATACCCAATGGATGGTGCTGGGTCATGGTTTCTGATGTATTTGCACCTATGCAAAGGAAATTACCAGAAGGTGATAACTTTTGGTATATTGACATTGATTCCGTAGATAACAAACGAAATGTGGCATATCCAAAAAATATCTGCACTACCACTGCTCCAAGCAGAGCATCTCGCTTTACCCAAAAGGGAGATGTCGTTTTTTCAATGGTAAGACCTTATTTGAGAAACATTGCTTTAGTTCCTGAAGATGATTGCATTGCATCAACGGGATTCTATGTTTTTCATCCATTAGATGCAATTCTCTCAAAATATTCCTACATATTGACCCTATCATCTTTTTTCGTTGATGGTCTTAATTCGTTTATGAAAGGAGACAATTCTCCATCTATCAATAAGAACAATGTGGAGAGTTTTGTCATTCCACTACCTCCATTAAATGAGCAGAAGCGTATCGTTGCCAAGATTGAGGATCTATATTCTGTGCTTGATGAGATAGAAGCGTCTTTGCGGTCTTGAATAATCAAGAGGGCAAAGACGCTTGAAAAAGGGCTGGCTACCAGTTGACTATCTTGTCAACTATGGCTTGCTGTTCGGTTGCGGTGCGACGGAGGTAGATGCGCGTGGTCTCGATGCTTTCATGTCCCATAAGGTCGGCGAGGAGAGCAAGGTCGTTGAAGCGTTCGAGAAAATTTTTGGCGAAGCGGTGGCGAAATGAGTGGGGATATACTACTGCTGTATTGATGCCATATTTATTTGCGAACAGTTTGAGTTGCTGGGCTATGCCCCGGGCTGTTATTCGTTCACCGAAACGATTGAGGAAGATATACCCCGATTCGAGATTACGCTCTTTGAGCCACACTAATGCCTCAGCGCGGAGACTCTTGGGAATATAGAGACGGCGTAGTTTTCCACCTTTGGAATAGATGTCGAGATAGCCTTGCTGCACATGCTCGGCTTTGATTTGCAGGAGTTCACTGACGCGAGCACCGGTAGCTGTAAGGAACCACACCACGAAATACCATGAGGTGTGTCCGTCTCGTTTCAGTCGGTTTTTTAGGAACTTATAATCAGCATCACTGATTACGTTTTCGAGAAAGTTTTTCTGTTGCACCTTTACGAAGCGCATTTTGAGTTTCTCTTTTTTGATAAACTCCAGATACTTGTTGATGGCTTGAAGGCGTAGGTTGACGGTCTGAGGCTTGTGGTTCTCCACAAGATAGCCTTTATAAGCGAGCAGATTCTCGCGTGTCACCTCCTTGTATTTTTCAAGGAAGTGAGTCACAGTCCACACATACGAGCGGACAGTATTCGCCGCCAAATCTTGGCGCGAAAGGAATGATTTGTACTTGGTTATCATATCACATTCAATTAAAGTTGAACATGATAATAAGATAACGCAACCCACATTATCCGCAATTGCCGGATAACTGGGTGTTAACCAAACTCGGAGATGTGGTAAAAGTTATAAATGGCAAGAGCCAAAAGGAAGTTGAGAATCCATCCGGAGCATACCCGATTTATGGAAGTGGAGGTGTTATAGGCAAAGCAGATGCTTATTCCTGTTTATCAGGTTCTACGATAATCGGTCGAAAAGGAACTATAAACAATCCTCAATTCATTGAAACAAATTTCTGGAATGTTGATACAGCCTTTGGAATGAAACCTTATGAGGCGGTGAACGACCTATACTTCTATTATTTTTGCAAAAGCTTTGATTTTACATCTTTGGACAAAAGTTCAACTCTTCCAAGTCTAACCAAGACGGCAATAGAAGGTATATTGATGCCTACCCCTCCATTGGGAGAACAACGTCGCATCATATTGAAAATTAAGGAATATGATGAGCTATTCCGAAATATTTTCACTCAGATAGGGCAGAAATAATCTTATCTAACTCGCAATAGATAGAATTAACCTTTTCGACTATTCGATTTTGTTCCTCTAACGGAGGAATGGGAATAAGGATTTTGGAATACTCAGATATCCAATATCTTTTATGTGTCTCACCAATAAGCCTTGTCGTTGACATGAACATAGCCACATACTCAATACTTAAGCCGCGCTTAACTTGAATAATCTTCATAGCAGATGATTTTACTTTGAAATGAAATTCTACCAATTTAGAGTCGGTTGTAAAATCATCGAATATAATAGCAGGGACATTCTCGTAAACTCCGAAATCCTCGTTTGTATAACCAAGTATAAAGGATTTTCCGGCAGTGAGGACAGGGATTGTGTACGTATCTGAATAGAATGTATCCTGAACTATATAAGGTTGAGGTTGCTCATATTCAGTTATGTCTTCAAGGGGAACAAGCACCCAGTTATCCGGCAATTGCGGATAATGTGGGTTATCGGTTATTATCTTGGCCTCGGGATTGATGCGCCGGAGCATGTCGGCGGCAGGCTCGTCCGCCGGGTCTTGCGGCACGAGTTTACCCTGCATCGCAAGGTCAAGTATTTTGGATTTGGCATTGTGAATTGATTCTTGTAAAGTATCTATATTCCATTCAAGATATGAGAGTATGGAAAAATAATTGTCAAGAATTTTTACTATTCTCTCTTGCTCTGCATAAGGAGGCACTGGAATATTCCATTCTTCAATTTGTCTCAGGGTTATACGTGTAATTCCCACTCCTTTCATAGACTTTTTAATTGAAGAATTACTAAAATCACTTCTAAGAAAATAGTATAAATAGCGATTAAGAATACCAAGAGGTTTGATTAGTGCAACGCTTGATAACAGACTAAAAGGCACTTTTAAATCATTGATGGCTACAACTCCTGCAGTGGCTCCGTCTTTTATATATAGAATATCTCCATATTCGGGATTACACCGTGAGTAGATTTCAGTATGAACATTAGAGTTTACATAAGTTGCAGAATCTTTCTTAATACCATCATATTTAATATTCTTTGCAGTGATGTATAAGAAATCACCAATGGGTTTATTCTCTGGAGAATGATGAGTTCCATCAGTAATTTTTGACGTTACTTCTGTAATATTTACCCACTGCCATGATTTGGGAATCTCGAAGGGCGGGGTGAACTGCTGATAGTGGGATTTATATGAAGCAGACGGAGATAGAGCCATTCGACATTTTTAAATCGCCATGTTGTCGGACAATTTCACCCTTATCAGTCATTTTTACTTGATTTGCGTTTACATTTTGCCTCTTCCCTATAGTGTCAGAATATATAATCTCGTACATACGACCGGAAACGAAAACAGATACAAAAGTGTTATATTTTTACATCCGCGGATTATTTTCACAAGTGCGCAGATACTTTGCGCACGCGATATGTAACTTTGCACCGGAAATCAAAAAAAGCAACAGAGTTATGAAGAAAGACATGATATTTTTCGCAACAGACGGGAAAGGACTCACCTCCACATCTGCCAACCATATAGCAAATCTCGCCAAGGAAATGATAAGCGAGACAGACACTGTTCTTGAAGAGATGACCTTATACTCCACAACGGTCTCGCTGATCGGAGGGGACAAACCGAATGTGCTCAACCGTGGGGCAAACGACAGTGATGTCGAATCAACCATAACTTTGCTGCGCCGCGTCGCAGAGGCAAAGTCGCTGATCGCATGGCTGCGCGAGGCGATAAAAGCAAAAGAGAGACTCCTTCAGGAACTGACTGACGAGACTCTTGAGGAATATGCCAAGGAAGCAGGAATAAAACTGAACGAGCAGCCAAAGCTGAAAGACATACTGACAGAAGATGAATATTTCGCATCAAGATCGGTTGACGAACGTTGTCGCTACTATTCCGTCGAGACCCTTGCCGCCACTCTCGGCAAGGCGATACACCCCGGCGGCACTTTCGCGGAAGCAAGAAAGGAGCTTCAGGCAAAGGGTAAAAAACCGCATGACGTAGAAGGCACGGGGCGAGACACGCTGATATATACCTACACTCCCACAGTGTCCGAGAAGGTTGTAGAAGACGTATACTTCCGTCTACAGGCTGAATACAGGGATGCCCAGTCTCAGGTAAATTCCATGAAGCACGATTGCCGGAAGGCAATCGAAGAATCCGCGATAGCCGCAAGAACGGAGTATGCAAAAGCCATGGCGGAATGGAACAATGAGCGTAAGCTCGTCGAAGCGAGACACGCGGAGCACATCCAGATCCGTTCCAAAGAGCTCGAAGCGCTGAGGATACGTATACCACAATCGCTCACAGAAATATATGAGCACGTATCGAATCTCGGCAAAAAGAGAGACAACAGAAGTGACAAAGAAGCATAAGGTCTGAACCCTGTTTCCAGATTAAGGAAACAGGGGGCTCAAGAGAGGAGGCGGACGTCATTACATTATCATGGACAGCCGCAAAGAGCGGCACTTGACTTTGAACCGATCCGGAGATCTCTCCGGATCATACTGACCGGATTACCATATTTTTCCTTTGCCTGTGATGACTTGACTGTTCGGAGGCGGTTTTTGTTTTCGTCCGGCAATCCGGGTTCTCGTTTTAGTTATCGGTCTTGGTTTTGCAGACGTCTCCCCTCCCCTCGCCTTATTTTTTTATAGCTAAAAAGTCTTTATCATCTCATCTTCTGACCAGAGGGATCGATAATCTTATATCGGGGCACGAGCAATTTCATCACACACCATCCGGCGATATAGGCTATTCCGCAATAGCAGAAGACTATAAAATATCCGGCAGGCTTTCCTGTGAATCCCATGAAGCTCATGCCTGTGGCAGCGGCATAGTCGAACAACATGCCGGCGAACAGGTTGACGAGGAAAGAGCCGAGACCGCTGGCAAGACCGCCGATTCCGACAATCGTGGCGATTGTGTTTTTGGGGAACATGTCGCCGACAACCGAATATATATTGGCAGACCATGACTGGTGTGCGGCTCCCGCTATACCGATAAGAATCACCGGCCACCAGACCGAGACACTGCCGAGGGGTTGCGCGGCAATTGTAAGCAGAGGGAACAAGGCGAATATGAACATCGCCCTCATTCGCGCGGCATAAGGGTTGAGACCTGTCTTTTCCATGATTATTGTAGGAAGTTTGCCGCCATAGATCGAAAGCAGGGTAAGCAGATAAAGCGCCACGATAAGCATCTGGGCTGTGCCTGAGGTTGTAGGCAGGTTCAGGATATCGGAGATATAAGCCGGAGTCCAGAAGAGGAAGAACCACCACACGCCGTCAGTGAGAAAGCGTCCGAAGAAAATTGCCCATGTCTGGCGATACTTAAAACATTTGAGAAATGGAATCTCGTTCTTGCGGTCATCCTCAACTGCAACCTTTTCGGCGGGAGTCTCGTTTTTGGTAACGTTATCCTGCTCTATATATTCCAGTTCCGCCTTGTTGACGAAGGGATTGCTTTCCGGTCTACGATAAAGCCACATCCAGAACCCCATCCAGATGAAGCCCAGACCGCCGATGATCAGAAAAGCCATCTCCCAGCCGTTGCCCACGCCCGCTTTCTGGAAATAAGAAGCAAGGGCTGGAATGCTCACAGGGGCGAGAAGCGCACCTACCGTAGCACCGGCGTTGAAGATAGAGGTGGCGAAAGCTCGGTCTTTTTTCGGAAAGTATTCCGCCGTCACCTTGATGGCCGCGGGGAAGTTTCCTGCCTCGCCGATTCCGAGAATCACACGCGCCGCGATGAAGTAATACACAGATGTAATGGCAACCGTCGAAGCGAGGGCTCCTGTGGCACCCACAAGTTCGGCGGCATCGTGCAAGCCGAGTGTGTGCTCCGTCGCCCAGCCGCAGAGAGCGTGGAGACATGCGCCCGCCGACCATATGAATATGGTCCACAGATAACCTTTTTTCGACCCCATCCAGTCGATGAACCTTCCTGCGAAGAGGTTCGCCACCGCATATATGATAGAGAATATTGATGTGATGACACCATAGTCGGTGTCGGTCCAGTGAAATTCTGGAGCTATGAATTCCTTCCAGGTGAGCGAGAGCACCTGACGGTCCATATAGTTTACCGTTGTGGCAAAAAAAAGCAGAGAGCATATCACCCATCTGAAAGAAGACATCTTTGCATCCGGTTTGTTGTTTAGAGCTGACATTTTAGCAGTTTCAGTATTTTTTAAGGTTAAAATTTAAAATAATCCCTGGCATTGCCATAAGCGATTCTGCTCACATATTCCTTTCCTATGAAATCAATCTCGGAAGCCGGCAGGAGTCCGTTCTCAATGTCATTGCCAAGTAGATTGCACAGGGTGCGTCTGAAATACTCATGACGCGGATAGCTGAGAAAAGAGCGGGAATCAGTGAGCATACCCACGAACCTGCTCAGAAGTCCAAGATTGGAAAGAGCCGTCATCTGTTTCTCCATGCCGTCTTTCTGGTCAAGGAACCACCACCCCGAGCCGAACTGTATTTTACCGGCGCCGTAGCGACCGTCCTGGAAATTGCCGATCATCGTAGCCACAAGTTCATTGTCACGCGGATTGAGGTTGTATATGATAGTCTTGGCGAGCTTGTCGCGGGATGCGAGCATGTCAAGGAAACGGGACATCTTTTTAGCCACATTGAGGTCTCCGATAGAGTCAAAACCTGTGTCCGGACCGAGCTGCATGAACATACGGGTGTTGTTGTTGCGGATCGCTCCGTAGTGAAACTGCTGTGTCCATCCGGCGTCATGATCCATTATGGCGAACTCCACAAGCATTGCCGTCTTGAATTTGGCAGTCTCCTCTTCAGTAAGGGCTGAGCCTCCGCACACTTTGTCGAAAATACCCTCTATCTCCGCAGAAGTATAATCCTCAGCATAGAATTCCTCAATGCCATGGTCAGACAGACGGCATCCAGCCTGTTCGAAGAACGCATGCCGCACTTTCAAGGCATCGATAAGATCCGCGAACTTCCGTATTTCCACCCCGGACACCTCTGAAAGTTTCTCAAGATATGCCTTGTAAGCCACGGGGTCTTCGACAGCCATTGCCTTGTCAGGACGCCACGTCGGAAGCATTTTGACCTTGAATCCGTCTTGTCTGGTCTTCAGATGGTGTTCAAGAGAATCCACGGGATCGTCGGTGGTGCACACAACCTCCACGTTGTAATGGAGCATAAGTCCCCGCGCCGTGCGTTCCGGAGTCTGAAGCATCGCCGAACAATGGTCGTATATCTCTTTTGCAGATTCGGGATTCAGGAGGCTGTCGACACCGAAAGCAGTCTTTAGTTCAAGATGCGTCCAGTGGTAAAGAGGGTTTCTCATGCAGTAAGGGACTGTCTGCGCCCATTTCTCAAACTTTTCCCAATCGGAAGTATTTTCGCCGGTAATGAAAGACTCGTCTATACCGTTGGTGCGCATCGCACGCCATTTGTAGTGGTCGCCTTCGAGCCATATTCTGGAAAGGTTCTCGAATTTATGGTCGTTTGCCACATATTCCGGATTGAGGTGACAATGATAGTCTATGATAGGCTGGTTTTCAGCATACTCATGATACAGACGTTGCGCAACCGGTGTCTGGAGGAGGAAATTCTCGTGGATAAATGGTTTCATACTGGAGGTATGGATTTTACTGGTATTTATGATAATGGAACAGCTTCTGGCAGGAGAAGGCAAAAGCCTTCTTTACAAGACAACCGGAGTTTTCCATATGCAAAGATAAAATAAAATTTCTTAATTTAAGAATATTTGCAAATCAAATGCCTGTAATCAATATCCTGCTTTCTGAACATAAGCGAAAAGTAAAAATTAATCTATCACACAAGAGAAGGAGCTGATATTTTTATTAATTTTGCGGCGCAATCAAAAGCCGGTGTCCTCCAGACTTTCGGCAGGTCAGGACATGTCGGCAAATTTCAACCGAATTAATTATGGCAGACGATTCAGTCGGAAATAAACAGGCTACGGTATATTCCATTCTCCTCATCATAAGCTTCGGTCATTTTCTGAATGACATGATTCAGTCGGTAATACCCTCCGTATACCCGATACTCAGAGATGATTACAATCTTTCATTCCTGCAGATCGGCATCATCACATTTGTCGCGCAGATGACCTCTTCCATAATGCAGCCCGTTGTCGGAAGGTATACCGACAGACATCCACACCCCTATTCCCTGACTGCCGGCATGATGTTCACTCTTGCCGGCATACTGCTTCTGTCTGTAGCCTCCTCCTTCGGAGTCATACTGCTTGCGGTAGCCACAGTTGGCATCGGCTCTGCCGTTTTTCACCCGGAGTCATCACGTATAGCCCAGAACGCCGCAGGAGTCAAAAAAGGACTCGGACAGTCTATTTTTCAGGTCGGAGGAAACGGCGGAACCGCCCTCGGTCCGCTACTTGCCGCTGTCATAATACTCCCCTTCGGGCAAAAATCCATATCATGGTTTGCGATTGCGGCTCTTGTCGCCATCGGGGCACTGTCTTATGTGGGCAGATGGTACAAGACCTCATTGCGTTCGGTCAGAAAAACCGTCATCTCTCCGGCTGTAAAAAATCTGTCGCCGAGACGCATACGACAGGCGTTGTTCATTCTTTGCGTGCTCACATTCTCGAAATATTTTTATATGGCGAGCATGACAAGTTACTTCACTTTCTTTCTAATGGATAAGTTCGGCATTGACATCAAGCAGTCGCAGCTGTGTCTTTTCGCGTTTCTCGCCGCCGTCGCCGCCGGCACCCTTATAGGCGGAGCGATAGGAGACCGTTACGGACGCAAGCTTGTGATATGGTGGTCGATATTAGGCGCGGCGCCATTCGCGCTCGCACTCCCCTATGTCAACTTCGTCATGACGATAATCCTCGCAATAATCATAGGACTTGTCATATCATCGGCATTCTCCGCCATACTCGTCTACGCGACAGAACTGAAGCCCGACAAGGTTGGGATGATAGCAGGACTGTTTTTCGGTCTCAATTTCGGACTTGGCGGCATAGCTTCCGTATTTTTCGGATGGCTTGCAGACCTGACAAGCATTGGATTCATTTTTCAGCTGAGCACACTCCTGCCGCTCCTCGGCATTGTCACGGGTCTCTTACCCGACATCGAGTCTCGAAAAAAATTTACTTGAAATGCACCCATGCATGAGCATAAAGGAAGCCCGGCACCGTTTCCATGACGAGCTGAGAGTTCGACAGCAACAAAAAGAACCGAGACTACACTGACAACAATCGCCTCCGATTTCAAAATTAAATTTTCATACACTATCCTGAGGCACATTATTCAAGTTGCAATGTAATAAGTGAAACAGCCCAAACTTCAATATAACGAAGTTTGGGCTGTTTTCTTAGTTTCATTGATAATTAATTAGGGTGTTCAGTTCTATGTTCCAAAATTAACTCGCATTATTGAGTGTCCTGGAACGCAGAACCACCCGATTCGGAGATAGATTCTCCTTGGCCCAGAGATCTATATCCTTGAGTTTAACATTGGCC
>RIAY01000059.1 GCA_003833075.1 Muribaculaceae bacterium Isolate-036 (Harlan)
AACGCTCACTCCCGACATTACCATGCCATATTTCAAAAGGCTTCTGATGAACTTAACCCTTACTGGAAACGGTACTGCGAGCTGAACCACCGCCTTGACTATCTACCTCTCGGCTCAAAAGAGTATGCCGAGGCTGAGAAGGAGTGCGATGCTGCAAAGGCGGAACATGACAGGCGACAGACCGATGTCAGGAGAATATATGCTGAATACGAGCATGAGAACCGGCGCGCCGGGGATGTCTTTTCCCTCAAAGCCTCACACCTGTATGCGCTTGCCACGAAACTGAACGGCATAGCCGGAAGTATTATAAACGACCTTGACCGCATGGAGAAAGGGGAAGGTCGATGAACGGAGGTTTGTTGCTTGAAACCGCCAAGTGGCGTGATGTGGTTGAACTGGGCTTGTGCATGGCGATACACGATGTCTGCAACGACAGCCAGTTTGAGAACTGCACCCCTCTCGATTTTGCCAATTTCCTCAACGTAAGGGAAGAGGCAAAATCCATTGCCGTGCTGCCGAAGGAGAAACTGCGGGTCTGCTACATGGTCTTTGCCGTGGCGAGTAACATCAGCCCGAGGAAAGAGGCTGAGACATGGGCGCGGTTGTTCCTGCAACGCTGCGGCATCGCCAGGTCATACTACGACAAGCACCGTTCCGACATCTGCGCCGGCCATGCCACCGAGGACAACCGGAATTACCGCAAATCCATTGATGAAGCCATAGAGGAATGGCGTTCAAGGCGCAGAATCCCGTAATAATCCGGCTTATCCCCATTTACAACAGACATATTCGTTTTAACGACGCACTATACGACTGAAATTCAGCGTATGGTGCGTTTGTCATTTTTAACCTTTCCCCGTGAGACCCACATTGTGCCACACGGAGACGGCTGTAATTTTGCATCGGAATCAAAAGGCTGACAAGTCTATCAATCAGCACATTCTAAAAACAAAGAATATCAACTAAAAAACTTTTGTCGATGCAGACTAAACGAAAACTTCTCAACTCTCAGGAAGCCGCAGACTATCTCGGCTTCTCCCTGTCGTACTTCCGCAAGATGATGATGCGGCGCGTAATCCCCATGTACAAGCCGAGCGGAAAGATATGCTTCTTCGACCCCGATGACCTCGACGCATACCTCAAGAGCGTCCGCATATCCTCGCAGGACGAAATAGACGCCGAAGCCGCCCGCTATCTCGCGAACAAGAAGCTTCTTTAACCCTCACAAATCAAATCATTAAAGACTATGCCGACAGACATAACAACCACGCCGGGAGGAAAGACCGGCAAATCATCGGATACCAAATCCAAAGAGTCAAAATCCGGGAATCAAAGGAAAACCCAAGTCATCATGGAGTTTCTTGGCGGATGTACCCCCTACGAGGCCGACGCACTCCGCTCCATGCTCTCGATTGCCGCAGGGAAAAGCACGTTGGAGACCATGCCGCAGTATGACCGCTCCGCACTCAACCGCTATCTCAACTTCGGATGCGACAAGGAAACCGGGGATGTGGACGGCATCCGCG
>RIAY01000060.1 GCA_003833075.1 Muribaculaceae bacterium Isolate-036 (Harlan)
TCGGTTATTTTTTGTGAGTTTGTTAACGGCTCCGAGGAGCCAAGTGTTTAATCCGTTAAAAATCTGATGCTTAGCATGAAAATTTAACACTAAAAATTTGGTCAAGTCGCTGAATTTCAGTAACTTTATAGTTATTCGACGACTCTAAAGTTATGCTGATTTTCGAACTACTTGACCAATATGAGGGCATCAGCCGGAGAGCATTCTTCGGTTGCGCTACAAAGTTAAACAAAACTTTCAAGACAAACATCATAGAGATACTGATTTTAATCATGTGCATACCGCGAAAGATAAATTTTCTTCAGCTTGGGCGCTACGGAAGACGTGGCGAACAACGCTATCGTCAGACTTTCCGTAGGGATTTCGACTGGCTGTGCTTCAACATGAACCTGGCCGCCGACCGTTTCCAGTATGGCATGAAACGACTGGCTATCGCCATAGATCCAAGTTATGTCTCCAAAGCTGGGAAGAAGACAGCCCATATCGGTCGGTTCTGGTCAGGCTGTGCCTCGGCTGTGAAGCATGGTCTTGAGATACTCGGTATCGCCGTAATCGATGCAGACATCAAGGATGCGATGATGCTCCGTGCCGTGCAGACTCTCAATTCGACAGAACTTGAAGGAAAGAAAATTACTCTCAATCAGTGGTATCTGTCGGTATTGAAGACGTACAGAACAGATTTGCTGAAAATCACTTCATTGCTCGTTGCCGATGCCGCTTTCTCCGTACTGCCGTTTGTCGATGGACTGAAAGAAATCGGTTTCTCACTGATAAGCCGTCTGCGTTCCAATGCTGTGCTGTATTACATCTACGAAGGTCCGCGTACCGGTAAAAGAGGTCGCCCCAAGACCAAGGACGGCAAGATTGACTTCTCCAATCCTGACAAAAACAGGATGACCCGACTTGACATCGCTCCCGAGGAAGGCGAAGCCTTTGAACTTGTGGCATGGTGCAAGTCTCTGAAGCAGAAAATACGGCTGGTAATCCATTATCTGCCCGGAGGCGGCCACCGACTGTATTTCTCAACCGATACCTCGGTCTGCGGCAAAGATGTCTATGACATTTACCGGACACGGTTTCAGATTGAGTTCTGTTTTCGAGATGGTCATCAGTTCACCGGACTGCTCGACTGTCAGGCTCGCGATGAAAAGGCCCTGGATTTTGCCTACAACGCTTCGCTTGCCGCCGTCAATATCACTAAGGTACTGAGGAAGCAGACGAAGATGCCTTTTTCTATTGGTCAAATTAAGTCTCTGATGGTCAACGCTCATTTCATAAAAAGATTTTTTGACCTGAGCGGAATTGACCCGAACAAGACTTTAAATGCTAAACTTGTCAAAGAACTCTTTGGCTTGACGGTAGATGCCGCATAGCCTATGAATATTTTTTAACGAACTATTG
>RIAY01000061.1 GCA_003833075.1 Muribaculaceae bacterium Isolate-036 (Harlan)
AGAAAAGAAGAAACAGCGAGCGTGAAAAATCATACTGTCACCTCACCCCCGAAACATATCGGAGGCGAATCAGTGTATCCCTATCTGTCCGAAATGTCATATTTTATGCGCCGAGAATTGAAAATTTACCCTCATAATCCAAACAGCACCGCCATAGGGCGACCACGCTCCATTTTCAGCTTGAAAAATCAAGCCATTAACTGAATATCCCTATATAAATAAAGTGTTCTTTGAAAATGATTGCAGACACCGTAAATATTCCCTACGCTCCATATTCGAGGCAATCCTGTATCTTCTAGTCAGCGGCTGTCAGTGGCGAATGTTGCCCAAGGACTTTCCAAAATGGAAGACAGTATACCGGCACTTCTCCGGATGAAATAAAGACGTCGTATTGAACTCTGTATTGATAAGACTGTCTTGAAGATAAGAAGGAAATGCCGTCAGAATCCCGTTCCGACGGTCGTAGCATTGGATGCACAAAGCGTCAAACGGGGGAGCAATAAGAGTGGCAATGAGGGGAATTTATTGAGGAGGTAAATGATGACTTTGATATCGAGTATGATATAAGCAATACCCCTGATGGCGTAAAAGGCTTCATTCCAAAGCCACTCAGATGGGTGGTCGAGTGTGCATTCGCATGTCTTGATTCCTGACACAGACTCGCTCGAAATTATGAAATCACAAATGAGTCGCGGATTTATTTATGAATAATATTTGCATTATTGAATAAATTTAGATATTTTTACCATGTATTTATCATTTACATCAAATTTTTTGTAGATTCGAGGTAAATGATATACTCATAAGAAAATACATAAGTTCAGTGTTTGGATTTAACTTTCATTCACATAAAGAGGTGTTTTTTCGCGCGAATTTCATGAGTTGAAGAGGGTGTATAGCAGGCTTGCGACTTACTAAACTTGGTGGAATTCACCGGAAATACACTACATGTGGGTGAAAACAACCGGATAGATTCGCTGAGGCTGAGAAAAGAATCAGCAATATCATTATTTAAACTTTCGTAAATAAGTCACGACGAGTTTACTGTTTAAATTTAATTGAGAGGTTCAATGAGAGGATTTTATGAGGCGTTTTTACGAGTTGAAGAGGGAGCATAGCTGGCCATGTGACCGATGATACCCGGTAAAGACAACCATAAAAGACCTCAGGAAAGCCACAAGATACATCATATAGATAATTTCGAATTAAAATTAAACAGTTTCTCATTGATGTCCCATTAAAATCGGAAAGAGTACTTTGAAATTGTTGAAATTTAGTTTGTTGGAAAAGATTTTGGTGCGAACGGACTTGATTAGTATATTACGGTTCTTCAATCTGACGAACCATGTA
>RIAY01000062.1 GCA_003833075.1 Muribaculaceae bacterium Isolate-036 (Harlan)
CACTAGTGTCCCATAAAAATGGGAGCTAGTTAAAAATTAAATAAATTTGGTCCACTTGGGTCGTAGAGAACATTGAAATTTTGAGATTTAGTTTTGTCGAAGAGATCGACCAAATGAGAGGTGTCGGTCAATGAGGCTCCTATGATTTGGAGGACTTCGTATGTTGATCGTTCAAGCTTCATATCATGCTGTACTATCGCGACAAGGCAGTAAGCACAGATTGCACAATAGATTTGGATACGCACCGCATTTTCAGATGCGCCCCAAAACTTCTTTATCTTTAGATGTTGTTTGAGCCATTTGAAAAACAGTTCAACTTGCCATCTGTTCTTATAAAGATTTGCGACCTGTAGTGCCGACAATTTGAGGTCATTGGTAAGAAACATAAACTCCCGATTCTGTTCGTCATCCCAATATCTGACTAGACGGAGATGTTCGGGATAATGTTTCTTAGGGTAAAATCCAGTCAGTTCAACAGTAGCATCCGACAACACATTATGAGGAAGTCTTCGCTTCCATTTTACCATTTTGTATTGGAGATTCTTTTTGGCTCTGACAACGAAAAAAGCTTCTATCGTATGTATCTTAAACAGACGTCTAAAGTCATTATATGCTCTATCGAAGATGTAATACGAACCTTGCTCATACGGGATTACGTCCATTGCCTTTGAGTCATGCACTGAAGCAGTCGTTATATGGAAGAATGTCGGAATCTGAGTTTCCACATCATACAGAGTATGGATTTTTACCCCTCCCTTCTTCTTGCGGAACTTAGCCCACCAGAATACAGCCAAACATAAATCTATCGTAGTTGAGTCGAACGCATAAACGTTTCCCTGTAGTTCAAAGATTTTCGTTTTTCGTTTATCCCAGGCTTCTGATACCATATAATATGCAAACTCCTCGAAGATTCGATAATCCCGATTCTGATTTGCATACGCAAGATTGGTCTTGGATACACTACGACCCAATCCCAGATGGTACCACTTGGAACTATGTGCATCAAGAATGGTGATGAGATCCCTCAGACTTGACCGGTTGCATAACTGACCATACATCATTGCCAAAAGTTGGTTCCAGCATGTGAAATGTTTCACATATCGGTTGCCATTATACTTTTCAACGATTCGGTTGAACTTGCTTCGGTTCATAAAGGTCACTAGTTGGGAGAAAACGTATTTGACATTGTACATGGTTCGTCAGATTGAAGAACCGTAATATACTAATCAAGTCCGTTCGCACCAAAATCTTTTCCAACAAACTAAATTTCAACAATTTCAAAGTACTCTTTCCGATTTTAATGGGACATCAATGA
>RIAY01000063.1 GCA_003833075.1 Muribaculaceae bacterium Isolate-036 (Harlan)
ATTTAAGTTTCGCAAGTTCAACTTGCTGATTTCAGATTGTAAAATTTAGCGATATGAGCCAATTCATCAGAATGATTAATCACCGCATCATAGACTTCTTCGTCCAGCAGGCCGAAGACTCTTGCTATTGCCGTGACCAGTTCCTGAAGGATTCCCCATATCTGTTGGGCGACGGAGAGCTGGACTGTCTCTTTGGAAATATCCCGGAAAAGTCCTCCAATCGTCTCGTAGTCGCTGAAGCGTTTTGCAACGGAAAGGATATTATACTGCAGACAGCACAATGAGGCGGCGGCAATCTGAGATGCAAAGCAGGTGCTCTGGCACTTGCCGAATCCCAGGTTGGTCTTGCAATCCTTGAATACCACTTCAAGAGCCCAGCGTCTGGAATATATCCGCCATGCCTTGAAGAAATCCATTGCGGTATCGGTTGTAAGCAATCCGTTCCATTTGCCGTGTTGTGTACGCCTCACAAGAAAGATTCTCACCTGGATCCCTCCGAACGTGGCGTCAAACATGATATAGTAGCATTTGAGCTTGCGGCTATATTTCTGCAATTTGAGTTTTTTGCCAAGCTTCACAAGTGCGGGAGCCGTGAGATCCCCATGTTCGGTATGGTATTTTGTCTTGCCGTTCTCGCCGACCTTTATCATGCCGAGCCAATGGCATTTTATATGTCGGCCATGAATGAACCGGATAATATCTTTATTGGTGAACCAGCTGTCAGCCAATACATAGCTGAACCTTATGCCCCGTTTGATAGCCCTCTTTATCATATCTTTGGCAAGTTCTATCTTGGACATGTCGTATTCCTTCTCCCTCTGACGGAGCACCTCGCTGACGTGTTTGGTGGTATGTCGACGTTTGAGTTCTTTGTCGCTCATGCCGTAATTGCCTTTCTTTCCCTTCTCCCCGACGATGGTGAAGTCGAGAAGAATCTGCGATACCCCATCGGTGACCGCCATACAGAGACATTTGAAACCCAGCACCGCCTTGTGGGCAAGATGAGAATGGACTCTTCCTATTTTCTCGATAGTCCGGCCTGTCTTCTCGTGGTCGGTATCGTCAAGAATCAGACAAACCTCGTCGGCCTTATGGTCAGTACGGTGATGTATCCTGTTCCACAGCTGTACCGATATATGCCAGAGAGCCTTTCGCCAGTTTATGTCTGGATTTTCCATGAAGCGGTAGAAGACATCCTTTCTGGCCTTGATCAACGAATCAAGAATGCCATACTTCTGATTACGGTTTGCGTTTTTGATGCCGAAACATGGGAAAAGAAGGAGACATTGGAATACTGTC
>RIAY01000064.1 GCA_003833075.1 Muribaculaceae bacterium Isolate-036 (Harlan)
TCCAGCGGTCGGGAAGCAGGTCGCGGTATTTTTCGATCGGGGTGTTTGGCGGCCATGCGGCACATCGGTCGATGATGTCGCAGAAGTAGTCGAAGACGTTGACTCCGCACTGATGGCAGGTGATGGCCAGCGAGTGGTACAGGGCGGCGACTTCGGCTCCGGAGTGGGAGCCGATTGTCAGCCGACGGCGGGTCAGGGATATGTAACGGTTAATGCGCTCGACTTCGTTGTTGTCGAGTCTGTAGGTGGGTGAGGCGAAGATGCGTGGTATCTCGTCCCATTGTTTAAGCGCATGTTCGGTGGCGGCAAGCAGCGGGTCGTCGGGTGGCACGCCGATGCGATTTTTGACCGCTGTCAGTCTCATGCGGATTTTCTCGAGCATCACTTTGGAGTATCGTTGTCTCCACTCAAGGTGCTTTTCCGCCTTCCATCCGTCTTTGCCTATGCGGTGCTGATGCTCGAAGTGGTAAAGGAGTCCGAAGAGCTTTGCTATTTCCTGCGCCTGCGGATTGTCTTTCAGGTCGAGGAACTTCCGCTTTATATGCTGCAGGCATGGCAAGCGTTTTATCCCGCTCATCTCACCGATTCCGATATGCCGGTATCCCGAGTAACAATCGCATTGGAACGCTCCGTTGAAGCCTTTGATATGCTGCTTGAAGACTTCGGCAGAGCGGGAACCGTCATCATAGAAGAAGTATACAAGCCCGGTTGTCATGCCGACGAACACCCAGATGTAGCCCTTTTTGATCTTCCTGCCCGAGGGAGTGGCCACCTGCAGCCGCACTTTCTGATAGGTCTCGTCACCACAGATATAATTGTCTTCGACAACTGCCGGCCCGAGAGCCTTGTACAGATTCTCCAGATGAACCCTTACCTTGCTGACCAGTTTTTGTGCCGTGCCTTTGTCAAGGTCGAAGCCGTGGGCTCGGAAGTATTCGACTGCATTTTCAAGTGGCATGCAGTGGAGATAGCGTAGCTCGGCGAGTCCGGCAATGAAGGAGGATGTGTACTGCGAGTTGAGCAGCGGCGTGGCGGGAGCGGAGCCTTTGTATATTTTCTCGTCCTGCACATATTTGCGTACCTTGTAGACTATTTTCTTGAAGCGCATCGGCTCCATGACATAGCGCACAACATCGCATTCGCCTATGAACGTTGCCGCCTCGGGGTTGAAGTCGGGGCTGTCCGGCTCCACCACAACCGTCTCTACCTCGCACTCGGGATGGGTCTTTCTCCTGGCTCCATTGTTGGTGCGTTTCTTCTGTGGCCTCTGTTCCGGAGTTTCTGATACGGCA
>RIAY01000065.1 GCA_003833075.1 Muribaculaceae bacterium Isolate-036 (Harlan)
TTTTAGTAGATGACAAAAATTAAATTTATGCTGTTAAACACTTAATTTTCAGTCGATTAAATTTGCAAAAGTCCCTGAAAATTAGTAATTTAAAGGAAAAGTTTGGACGCTTTTTCTCATGAAAACTACTAATTTCAAGGACTCGGTCAAAGTTAACCAAATCCTCCCGATTATGCAAGAGCACTTTGGTCAAAGTATGAATTTGGCACGCATAAAACTCATGGCGTTGCTGCTCCATGCACTCTGTGTGGTGCAGACTGTCAGCCTCCACAAACTGGCTGATGCGATGCCTACGGCTGTAGACAAGGATTCCAACCTCAGACGGCTCCAAAGATTCTTTGCCAAGTATGTACTTGACCTTGACATCATAGCCCGTATGATTTTCTCGCTGCTTCCTGTCAAGACCGGTCTTGTGCTGAGCATGGACCGGACCAACTGGAAGTTCGGGGAGTTCAATATCAACATTCTTATGTTAGGCATCACCTATAAAGGGATTGCCTTCCCTTTGATATTCAGCCTTCTTCCGAAACGTGGCAACTCCAATTGGGAAGAACGCAAGAAGATTATGGAACGTTTTATCCGTCTTTTCGGAGCAGACTGCATCGACTGCCTTGTGGCAGACCGCGAGTTCATCGGAAAGGAATGGACAGGATGGCTCAACAGCCGTCGCATACGGTATTACATCCGAATACGTCAGAACTTCTGGATTGTCAAGCCTTCCACCGGTGAGAGAATCCGAGCCTGGTGGCTGTTCAATGATTTGAAGGTCGGTCAGGAGAAATTCTTCCATACGCTCTTTCTTCACAAAGGGGAGTATGTCTATCTTGCCGGAAGCCGCATCAAAAACTCCGATGGAGTTCCGGAATTGCAGATTCTCATATGCTTCAATCGGCCCGAGGACGCGGTTTTGACATACAAAAAGCGATGGGAGATAGAAACGGCTTTCAGAGCCATGAAATCTTCCGGCTTTAACATCGAGGACACCCATATGCGTGATATGGAGCGCATCGCAAGGCTTGTCGCGATGGTCTGCATCGCTCTTGTATGGTCGTATCTCGTTGGTGAACATAAAGATATAAATATTAAACCGATAAAGATTCTGAAACACGGAAGAAAGGCAAAGTCGTTTGTCAAGTATGGTCTGGAAGAGATTTTTACCATACTTATGCGTTCGACTTATACCCCAAAATTTGATGTTTTCAAATTTTTGTCATCTACTTAA
>RIAY01000066.1 GCA_003833075.1 Muribaculaceae bacterium Isolate-036 (Harlan)
GGTTTTCTCCGTCTATATAGAAACTTCCAAGCACATCCGGGTTGCTTGCTTTCAGCTCATATTTTCCTCCCCCATCTGTAAAGTCAATACGGGTTGTTGTCGCAAATCGGATTGTATAGTCCATTTTTCCAAACTTAATCGGATATGTTTCTGGTTCATCATTGTTACTGCATGATGCCATAAAAAGACTGAGAATAAATAAGAATGAGATTGATATCTTGTTCATACTTATGATATACCTATTACTATTGATTGAATCGTATTTTTCAACTATTATTTAGCCTCAATAAGAAGATAATACTCTTCAAGAGAGGTATCGGACGGCAATTCGTGAAGGAGCAATATTCTGGTGGTCTTGTTTTCCCAGAAAAGCTCACCCTCGACGCCTTCCGGGACACAGTTGAATGACTGGATCTTATTCTTTGCAGATACACCTTCTCCTATATTCTCCCTCATGAGCTTTACCAAGACTTCTCTTGATATAGACAGGTATTCACCGTCTGGAAGAGATTTATTATTCCGTGCATGAATCTCACTATACCGTGTGCCATTGATCTCACGTGTATCCATGACACTGTATTCGCGGCTCTTGTCAAGGAGGCAATATACACCCATGTTTCGGGGATTGGCTATACAGATGCTGCCTTTAGTCCAGTCGAAGCAAAGGAAATCACGCTCGTATCTGTCAATTCTAATCGAATCGGAATATATGACCTTGCCATCGTAGTATCCCTTGAGATAGCTTTTCATACTTCCGGGTGTGAAGAAATGCGATGACCATTGGGCAGTGAAATGTTCCTCAGAACTGCTGTCACCGGTTTTTTGCTCATAGATACGGACTGTATTCGGCATACCCTCGGCACTCCATACGATTGAGTCATACGACTGTACAAATTCCGGAAACCCAAAGGGATTGTATCTGTCGAGATAGTCCCGAATTTGAAACGCAAGATTGTCAAATGGTGCGGGAACCCGGAAATCATCATACATAAATGGTGTTAATCCCGCCTTTACGAGTTTGAAGCGGTATTTGTCAGGCAACTCTTCGGGTTCATCCGGCTTAGTGGAAGAAAGAGCCCTTTGGGTAACTGTGACAGTACCTTTATTCCAGCTCTTTCCTTTATAGACTGTAAATTCAAGGGTGCCGGTCTGTGAAGTTTCTCCAAGATTATTTGTGAGCAGAATTTTAATTCGTTTGTCGCCGGAA
>RIAY01000067.1 GCA_003833075.1 Muribaculaceae bacterium Isolate-036 (Harlan)
GTACAACCGTCCGCGATAGCGTATTTAAGCTTGTCTGTAAAGTTCCTAACTTTGCCATAAAATTTGAATTATGGATAAAGTAGAACGTTACAGGCAGGTTTTTCTATCGTTTAAGGAGCTATGCTCCACAGGGCGGCAGCCGTCTTCGTTTAGTGCCTATTGCAAAGCCAATAGTGTAGATCAGTGTCAGATGCGGCAAACTCTCAAGAATGAGTTTCAGAATATAAAGACTTTGCCCGGATACCGAAGCATCAGTCATATCTGTTCGGTTATCTATGAGGATTTTAAACAGAAATGTGCAGATGGCAGACAACCGGGCACGTTTGCTGATTTTTATAGAAGTCATGGCATTACATGGGAGCAGATGCACGGCTATCTTAAGCGGAATAAACTTAAGGTGGTAGGTTTGCCGGGATATGTAATGCTTACCGGCGGCTCCCGTTCGCGATGTCAGGAGATACCCTTTGAGGATGTGATCTTCGAGGAGGCGGGGTTTCTCCCGGCAGACACGTGCAGTACGATAACGGTAAAGGTTGACGGTCATGTGGCTGTCAGTTTTCCGACTGATACTGATGTGGCTGTCATTGCAAGGTTCGTCAGAAAGCTGGGAAAGGAGGTCGGTCATGTGGGGTCTTGAGCAGGGATCACGGCTATGGGTATGTCAGCAGCCGGTGTCGATGCGCTACGGCATCCGGGGTCTGACCCAGATGGTGTGGTCGTGGAAGGGACATTCTCCGGCATCGGGCGATGTGTATGTGTTTTTCTCAAAGGACCGCAAGACCATGAAGGCCCTCAAATGGGATGGCGATGGATTTTTGATGTACACAAAAAGACTGTCGCAGGGTCGATTCCGCGAAGTGCTGAAAAAGGGCGATGACGGCGTGCGCAGGCTCCAATGGGACGATTTCTATATGCTGATGAGGGGCCTCACGCCTGTGAAGGTGACGGTCGAGAATCGCTTCAGAATGGCCGTAAAATAAGGCTTAATAATTTGTTAATCAAATAAATAAATGGTGTAGAAAGTTGCAAATGTCAGATATTTTTTGTAACTTTACACCATGAAAAAGAACGAGTTGATAGAGTTTCTGCAACGTCAGATCGAGT
>RIAY01000068.1 GCA_003833075.1 Muribaculaceae bacterium Isolate-036 (Harlan)
TCAAACATGATATAGTAGCATTTGAGCTTGCGGCTGTACTTCTGCAATTTGAGTTTTTTACCGAGTTTCACAAGTGCTGGAGCAGAAAGGTCTCCGTGTTTGGTATGGTATTTTGTCTTACCGTTCTCTCCGACCTTTATCATGCCAAGCCAATGGCATTTGATATGGCGGCTATGGATGAACTGGACAATCTCCTTGTTGGTAAACCAACTGTCTGCCAACACGTAGCTGAACCTTATGCCTCGACGGATGGCCCGCTTTATCATCTGCTTTGCAAGCTCAATCTTGGACATGTCATATTCCTGCTCACGCTTGCGAAGCGCCTCGCTGTCATGTTCCGTGATACGACGCCGTTTGAGTTCCCTGGCGCTCATGCCGTAGTTCCCTTTCTTTCCTTCCTCTCCGACGATGGCGAGGTCGAGAAGCATTTGCGACACTCCGTCGGTGACAGCCATACAGAGACACTTAAATCCGAGCACCGCTTTGTGAGCCAGATGGGAATGGACACGCCCGATTTTTTCAATAGTCCGGCCTGTCTTCTCATGGTCGGTATCGTCAAGAATCAGACACACCTCATCGGCTTTATGGTCAGAACGGAGATGTATTCGGTTCCACAGCTGTACCGATATATGCCAGAGAGTCTTTCTCCAGTCTATATCGGGATTTTCCATAAAGCGGTAGAAAACATCCTTTCTGGCCTTAATCAACGAATCAAGTGTACCATACTTCTGATTGCGGTATGCGTTTCTAATGCCGAAACATGGGAAAAGAAGAAGACATTGGAATACAGTCAGCAACCGGTAAACACAGTTTCGCTTGCTTGTTACTGCAAGCGTGTCGCGCTCGGTCATCTTGACCTGCCCAAGTATAGAACTTATGTTCTGCATGGCTGCTGTCATATCGGAATTTTTGAAAAAGTCTTTGATATCCGAGAGAAAAGGAGTAATTTTGTGTATCGACATGGCTTTGAGTTAGTTTTTTGGTGGTACTTAAAATTACTCATTTTCCTGCAATTAGGCAAGAATCCATGTCGTTTTTTTATGACTCTACCTCTGGAAATCAGTACTTGCGAAACTTAAAT
>RIAY01000007.1 GCA_003833075.1 Muribaculaceae bacterium Isolate-036 (Harlan)
AGTTTTCATGAGAAAAAGCGTCCAAACTTTTCCTTTAAATTACTAATTTTCAGGGACTTTTGCAAATTTAATCGACTGAAAATTAAGTGTTTAACAGCATAAATTTAATTTTTGTCATCTACTAAAACAAATATGAAAAAGATTAAGCTCACAGCTGAACAGCAAAAACTGTTCAATGCCAACTTCAATCGAAAGGCTTATGAAGAGGCAAAAAAGCCTATTCAGGAAGCCATCTCAGGCTCTAAATCCTTTGATGAGTTATGGAGTAAACTTCAGAACCATGAATGTGATGTGGAATATGAAGATGACTGCACTATTATATCTTGTGAGGTCGAACTTGACAGAAGTCACATGGAAACTGAAGGTGATTATGTCGGAGTTTGTTTCTATATCAAATGGTATGATGAAGCTGATTCCGGCACGATAAGCAAGGTGGAACTCTATTCTTCAGAAACATCAGGTAACTACCTCGCCGACCACCTTTGCAACATACACCCTGAGACTTGTGAAATCACAGAGTGGGTTTATGATGATATTGATGACAAGCAGTGATTATCGTCAATAACCAATAATGAAAAAGAAACAAACCCATGACTCAACCAGAGTTAAAGGCTTTTACATCAATGAACTAATAAGAGGATTTTTCGGAGATCGTTATGAAGGAAAAGAAATGCTGAAAATCATGGGGCTGCCACCAGATGCAGTGCCATTCAGTGTTGTGGTCTTTCTCCAGAATCAACGTGTCTTTTGGCAAGATAAAGACGGCAACCGCGTCACAATCTCCTTCAAACTCAAACCCAATCAACTGGAATGTTTCGGAACTTATCTTAAAAAGAGAAAATCTATAAGATTATTCCGTGAATGGGGAAATCACGAAGATCCTGAAGTAATTGCTCGTCTGGAGTCCGAAGCCATTGGGGACTGTTGTATGAGATGTATCTACGAGAACTTAATAGAATAATATGGGCTGGCTAATATTTGCAGCATACCTTTTTTGTGGTATAATGTACCATCTGTTCAATCAGATAGAGCAATCGGCACCTGAAGGGAGTCTTGGAAAAAAGATTGCAAAGATAGTAATGTATTCCGTAATGGGCATTGTAGGTCTTGGAGTAGTAATTTTGGCACTATATGCTATCGGATGGATATGGTACTTTTTCTGTGGAGGATTTCTCATTTTTGAGGATCAACCGTTCTGGGATAAGGTCGTATGCGGACTGATGTCTCTCATTTTTCTCGGATTCCTTTTTGGGTTTGTCTTGGTTTGTCTTGGTTGGGATCCGGACAATCGGCGCTAACTCAATCAAAATATTGGAGGGATTAACTTTTCTTTACAAATAATGAGAGGTTAATCCCTCTATTATGTTATATCTGATGAAAGCAGTTATACTAATTCATTAACGATGAATATTTCAAATGTAAAAGTTTATGACTTGGAAGAGTCAGTAATCGCTTGCCGAAATGCAATGCGACTTTCTTTGCCTGAATATAATCAAGAAGAGTTTGAAGCAAGTCTCGAAAGGGCAAAGAAGCTCTGTCAGGCGTCTAAAGGCGAGGTAAGGTGCCACGCCAACTTCCGCACTGGTATCCGTGTTAGCTTTGATATAGAATATCCGAACTACATTTCTCCGGAAATGCAGCGTTACCATTGGTTTGATATTGTGACATCATCTTCAAAGATGCACCGTATCATGCAAATGGATTTCGATAAATGTTGCAATAAATATGTGACCGAAGCCACGAAAGATCAGATGAAACAACTCGTCCAAGAGTATAACGATGATAAATCTGAGGAGAACTTTATGCGGGTTCTTTCAAATTGCCCACAAGGTGTTATGCTCTTTATGCGTATTTCCACCAATTATGAGCAGCTTCGGACAATATATCTCCAGCGGAAGAACCATAAATTACCTGAGTGGCGGTCATTCTGCCAGTGGATAGAAAGCCTGCCCTATGCTCAAGAACTAATCGTTTGCTCGTGAAATATCAACCATTTATATAGACCATATTAAAAGACACTGTAATTTTTTGTAATTTTGCAGTGTCTTTCAGTAACTACCAACCAATATGAATAGACAAAGGAGAAGTGTTCTTCACGCCGTTCTTGACGGCTTGGCAAGATTGAGAGACCCGGTTGAAAAGGATGAGGCCCTGATGATTCTTCAGAAAGCTCAATCTGATGTTCAGAAATGTGCCGATGAAGAGGAAGAAGCTCTTGACAACCGGCCAGAATCGCTCCAGTGGTCTGCGGGCAATGATGCAATGTCAGATAACATATCTGACTTGACTGACGCAAGCGGAGAGCTGGAAGTTCTTATCGACAAATGCCAGTCGGCCGATAAGTTCTCATACAAATCGGTCAAAGGTGACGTTATTAAGATAGTGAACAAGATCAAACAGACTATTCATAGATGAATCAGGAACAACTCGCAGATAGAATCAAAGAAGCCACTAATGGAGCTGCCTATACAGGTAGCTTAACATCTTACGCCGTACAGTCTATAGAGTTAGCAAGAAGTAACTATCCAGTCCAAAATTTAATTTCATTCTGTCAAGATATGAATTTGAAGTTTGTGATGACCGATATGGCGACGGAAGATCGCTTCTATCCTGAGTCTGTGCTGGACGTTCACAAGGTGTTGGATTTGCTTATGAAACGATATAAAGTTGATCATAAGTTAGTCTATCGAAAGACTGGTATTCATTATACGCCGCCCAAGTCTTTAGATCCTGAAGATATTGAACGTATGAAGGAAGAGGCCGACGGTCGTAAATATGTGATACCGCTTTCGATTAAAACCTTATTGGCTGTCTGTGAGGTGATTTATTGCGATTTGACGTTTGACCCTAAGTGATGAAAGCAGTGTCATAATTTAATATACGATTATGGCAACAAAAAAAGAGGTTCTTGAACAATCCCAGAAAGCTATCGCAACCTACTTTCAATTATCAAAGTATTTGTTCGGAGAGGATGCTCCCGAAGATGTGAATGAAATCCCACCAGAAAATCCATACTATGAGAGTGCCAAGACAATCTCAGATGAGATGGGGCTGGACTGGGATAATATGTCACACGAGGACAGTATTCGCGTTATGCTCAATATGCTTGCTGACGCTTTCTCCGCCATCGAACCGGATGAGCATTATGACGCAGTTCTGACAATTTCTTTTAAGAAGGTGTGATATGGGGCTGGCCGATACAGTTCAATTTACCCTCCGGCCAAAAGATTTGGAGAAGGCGAGTGATATGTTTGGTATAGAGATTGCCTTACTGGAACGTCTCAACGCCCAGAGGCTTCTTAATGCCACATACATTCGCAATCTCCTCATCAGAGCCGATTATGAAAGACTGACAAGCGGATTGCATTGGTTGGAACATCAGGACAAGAATTATAACTTCCCTGAAGTGCTGAGAGCGTTGTCACGAGAATACAATATCAGTCAGCAAAATCTCAAAGACATTCTTCATGGGAGGAATGAATCACTCTTGTTCTGTAACCGGTGCGGCAAACGCATTGGTAAGTCTCAGTATAACAGAACAAAAGGTTTTTGTTCCAACTGCTTTGCAGATACATTGGAACTATAATTGATTAAAAGCAGTTTGATATGAACACAACATTCAAAATCCAGCAAATATGGCAATATTTAGGGGTTCAGGATGATGAAATCCTAATCATTCGACACTATAATAAGTCCGATGATAAAGATGAGTTCTTGATCGCTGAAGTAACCCAAGATGGTCTAAAAATCACAACGGCTCCAACTATGCCTGAACTTAGGGCCGACAGACCGTTCCAGATAATTCAACAGCGTGATTCATCCGGGAAATTCATAATCCCATCAGTAACTCAGCTAATCAATGATAAGGTTAGCGATTATTAACCAACACCAATAGGCTTTTTAAGATTTGTTAACAAATCTTTCTGAAGGCTCTGCACTATTACTCGGTGCAGGGCCTTTTTGTATGCCCTAATTGATAAAAGCAATATAACATGGCACAGAGAATTAAAACCAATATCAAGTTCTACAAAGGGCTTGACAACGTTGCAGATAAGCTCTACGGTTTTGTCGCCAAGTCCAATGGAAGTTGGAGGGGGTGCCGCGAAACTGAGAGTAAGAAAAAAATCGTGTTTGTAGATACGGCTATTGCTAAAGACATCATCCCCAATACGCTTTACAGTTGCTCACTGGTTCCTATGCGTAATGAAGGAGGCTTCATAGCCAAGTCTGCAACCATAATCAAATTCCCCGGCACGGTAGCTACAGTATGCCGTAAAAATGTCTTTCTGGTGCGAATAACATTCGGCAACAAGGAATACATCTACGATCCTTCCAGTAAGGAAAAGCGCAAAAACGACATCAAATCTATCGCAGACATTCTTCGGAGCCGGCACGACCTCGAAAATGCGATAAGTGTGGCTGAAGATTTTATTGATAACGCCTGTATAGTCAAAAGACTCTACGAACAATCTCAATCCAATGTTTGAAGAAACCATGTCAGGTGACGAGCTGCTGAATGAGTATCGCTTAGACCTTCCTGAAATTCAGGCCAAAACTCTGCGCTATGATAAGTCAGATTATGTGACCCGATATTTATGGAAACATCACAAGCAGCCCACTGTCATAATGACCAAGATATTTGACTCATCTCGTGGCAATGCCTATTTGGGAATATTGGTCTATTTTCAAACTGGTATCGGAAAGACTAAAAAATGGGATTGGTCATCTTTCCATATCGGACTGATGAATATCAACAAGGGTGTATCAGCTATTGCTTTTTATGCAGAGAGCAAGCAGGCTATTAAGTTCAATCCTCATTTCTTTCAACGTTACAAGGAACGCTTTATCGAAGTATGTGACTGGCAGACCAGGAGCCAACTTGCCACAGCCAAAGACATCATTGATGTTATCGGCATATATATGAAACGCAACCTGACTATGACTTGGATTGAGACCAAATCAGTTTTTCGTGATAAAGTTCATATTTTTGGCCCGGTCAATGATGGAGTTGCACTACTCCAGTGGAGCAAACATCATAGACTCCTTCAAGCAAACACATTTGTCACAATGGATATGCTTGATGCGAAACAGACTCAAATGGTAGAGTATGCCAAAATATATTTCTCCCTCTCCAAAGCACAAAGAAAGAAATTCCGTTTCCCGGATTTCATCTTAAATGATTAACGCAGTGTAAAATAACTATCTTGATATGATAAGTCTCAACGAGGGCATAGCGGTCGATGCAGCCCATTCAATGAAGAATCGCAAGACAGAATTTCAGGGTGTTGACCTAAAAACTGGTAAAACACTCTTCTATACCGATCTTGGTAATCAGACCATAAATATCGGTGAGTTCCTTGCAATAGTTGAGGCTGTCAAATACATCATCGACCATGACTTTCAACCTAAAGTCATCTTCTCAGACAGTACGACTGCTATAAGCTGGTTCAAGAATAAACGTACTGCATCCGGCAAGCGAAACGCCAAGTTAATGAAAGCTGAGATATATCTGAGAGCTATGGCTTATTGGGTAGATGAGATTGAGATAGTAAAATGGGATAATCGTCAATGGGGCGAGATTCCTGCTGACTTTGGTAATAAATAATATGCTCAGAACAATAATTGACTTATACGGTTTAGGAGCCTTGTCAACTCAACAATTATTTGGTTTTCCAAGACAGCCTGAACGAGAAATAATTGATGTGGAGTATGAAGATCTTTCAGATCAAGTTGAAAATAATCATCAACTCACAGATAAATCAATCTCTGAAGTTCAACCAGTTTTAATAGCAACGGACTATGCTGATACAGATAACAAATAAATGTCACGAGGGCTGCGCCCACTGTATGCAATGCTCTCATCCTCAGGGTAAACACATGGATATGGCCACTTTCAAAAACGCCCTGAAATTTGCTCGATTTTTAGGCGTAAGCTCCTACATTATAACCGGAGGAGAGCCAACTGAACATCCTCAGTTCTATGAGTTTTGTGAGACTCTTAATCGCTTCATCAAAGGTGGTAAAACGGTAGGTGGTTTTACCATAACATCAAACGGCACATGGTTCCCGGAACGTAAAGCCGAAATGGAAAAGCTGGCAAAACTCGATCACTATGTAGCTATGCAAGTCTATACCAATCCCAAATGGTATAAGGACGCCCCTTTCATAATTGAGCATAAGGATGAGATCGGCGCCATTCCTAAAGTGATGGTTGACACACACGATATTCAGAGTATGCAGGACTTGGGCCGAGCCAAAACCAATGAGCAAGCTCAAACTGAAATAGCCAATAGCCGTTATCACATGTCTTGCTTGAATGGTCATCTGCTATTTAAGCAAACCAGCCCTACCAGAAAGCTCACTGGTCTCGATCTCCAGCCTGGAGTGATGTGTAAGCCTTGTGTGGATTATAAGGGTGACGTGCATCTTTCAGAATCTAATCTTTGCCCTTCATTCGGCAATGTTAATGATGACTATATGCTTGAAATCTTCAACAATCTCAGAAATGCCAAACCCTGCTGTCAGTGCGCTCTGGGAAAGAAATTCCTGACTTCCGAGAACATTAAAATACAAGTTGCACGTCACTTATTAGGATTTGAGGAGCCATCAAAATGAAAGTGAAATATTATGACATCTTTGGACTGAGAGGCAAAATTAAGATGTCAGTAAACCCGCCTCAATGTATTGTCGATGCAGACTACTGTATCGTTATGGGTGGTAAAGTTTTTCAATGGGTTGGCATTGGCTGGACTGAAATTCGAGATGCTACTCCAAAAGACGATGAAACCCTCCCTCTTGTACTCACACCACATTGCTCTCATTGTAAGTATTATGATGTGGTGAAGGATAAGACAATGTACTGTCACAAACTAAACAAACGTATAACGGCTCGTAAGAAGCCATGTAAAGATTACTCTGAACAATGAAGAAACAACTCGTAACCTCCGTAGATATAACCCATGTTTGTCATAACACAGGTGACTATATGGAACTCGTCGCGCTGGGCGAAGTATTTTATATGCGTAGAACGCGCTTTATGAAGCGCCTTGTGCGTAAAGTCATCCATAAGGTTGAAGTGCCGGTAGACTATTTTACTTCTGCTGAAGAAGCTAAAGCAGAGGCTCGCCGGCAGATGGATGAGTTTGTGAAAAAGTATTATGCCACTGTTTAAGTAAATTTCAATGAAAGATCATTATGTATCGTATCAGCAAGCCATTAAACTTAAAGAATTGGAGCTTAGTGGTGAAGTGACGGGCAAATATGTTGATTGCCCTAATGACCCCACTTTATTTAACGGTATGCTATATCAGTCATGGAACTTAGAAAATGATGAAGTTCTGGCACCTCGTCTTGACCAGGCTCAGACATGGCTCCGCGAAGAAAAAGAAATAGATGTACTTGTATTTAACTGTGCATGTGGCTATGGCTGGGAAATATCCAAAGCAGGTAACAACTTGACGCGCGGTACTACAATTATGCTCTTTGATGAGATGGGCGAGGATGAAAATAGCGGAATGTGGTTATCCTATGAGAAAGCCTTATCCGCCGGCATTGATGCAGCTCTTAAAATATTGGAGGATTAAAGATGAGTAGGAAGAATCTTATACTTGCAATGGCAACAATGATGGCTATGGCAGCTGAGTCTCATAATAGGGGTTTATATGAACCTCAAATACCAAGAGTGAGAGATACCCGCAGGAATTGTCTTGACACAACCAACATAAAGGTAGTTGATAGTCGTCAGTTGCGCGAATTTTCAATCAAAGGTCATAAGGTAATGGCATTTTCAAAAAAGGATGCTATTACCCGTCTAAAACATCTGAAAAAGATATGAGTGTAACGATACAAGGTCGATACGGACAAACAACCATTGTGCATGATCTCTCAGTTCTCGACGATATCATAAGAGCTGACAAAAAATTTTATGCTGAATGTGATGCGTTCCATGCAAAAATGATGGAATTGGGCGTAAAGGCATATCGGTGTAATGACGGCTGGATAAATAGAGAACATAATATTGTTACTTTTCATCCAGATGATAGAGTTCATGGCTATTATTGGGGGAATCGAGATCTTAAAAGTGGTGATAAGATTTTCATCGGAAATGCAGGTGATGGAGGCAAATTCGCCTATATAGATTATATGGTGGAAATTACCCCGTATTGTGTTAGATACCACTATATTTTATCTGATGAGATATTGGATGCGCAAGGGAATGTTTCAAATCCGAAACTCCAAGCATCTGAAAAACGTCTAAAGAAATTCAAGTTCTTTAGAAATATCGTGAAAAGAATATTCAAACGGACAAAAAACTAAAGAGATCCAATTATGGCTAAAGATACTCAACCCAAGCCCTATGATGGAATGCTTCTTTTCAGACAAAATCATCCATATACAAAAGAAGAGTTTGAGGCTATGAAACAGAATTTCTATAAATACTGTGGTCCACTTTTCCCAGCCAAAAATGAACCTACATCTTTTGTTATGCTTGGATATGTATCACGGGGTTTATCAGGAGAACTAAAGCTGACCCATAGCCATCCCAGTATGTCTGATAATTTCAACTTATTGCCTCCAGACTTATTCCCGGAGGTTCAATATGGTTCCGAGCCACTTTGCGTTGAAATCAAACTCACGCCAGTACCAAATATCAAAGCCTCCGAAGTCCCCAAAGAACAGACAGAGTTTCAGGAAAGGATTTTGTGCAATCCTGACCGGCCAACCGATGAGGAAATCTGGAGAGATACAACTGATGAAGTGCCATTAAACGATAGTGAAGAAAATGAAGCGTGACAATAACAGAATATCCTTAACTCTTAAAGAAGCTGATGAGGTAAGAGAACATCTTGAAACTCTTTATGCAATGGAAGGGACACTTGATGAAGATTTCAATCGTGAGTGTCATCGAGCAGGATTCTTTGCGCGAAAAATATGTGAACTGATACATGGGCATCGACATCCCCAGTGGGAAACTCCAGAGCCTCCAGAACCAAAATATACTCCAACAATATAAAGTTACTACCAATGCAAAATTATGAGCTAAAACCAGTTGTTTCCAGTATTCTTCAATTTCTTGAAGAAATGACTGGCTGCAATTTGAAAGAATTGACAGAACAGTCATCTTTCAAAGGGACATTGGGCACATATATAAATGCTAAAGATCTCTTCGCAATCAATAATAATATTCAGAGTGGAGAGTATGGCATTGCCTATGAAAAGGAAGTAACATTCTTAAAAAACTTCTTATCTGAGATAAGACTCTCTCATAATTTTGATAGGCTTATCGGGGAATGTAAAGAATTAGGCTCTATTCTTTTAGAAGCTCATACTATTTTCAAAGATTACATGATATGGGCCGCCGAAGAGAAAAAGTATTTTCGGGAATATCTTTTTAATAATGAACTCCTGAAAGAAGAAGAAAAAACTGATGACTTTCTCAATAAGTTTAGTTATGAATGGGTTGATGCAGCCAAGAAATCTGTTCAATCCAAGTTACTCCAGTTATATAATTTTGGTAATGCTTCCAATACCACTCTCAGCATAGGCCACACAACGCCATATTCTATTTCTGACGCACTTTGTATCTCAGATGATATAAACCTATGTATTGGGACAAATAAAGGCCAGGAAGAGGATATATGCTATGCTCGTCTGGCTTTGAAAATTGACCGAGAATTGGCTTTCTCTCACTTCATTATAACAATCCAATACAAGGATAAGATATGGTTGGTTACAGACAAACCGACTATGCCCAATCCCCAGTTCCGCGAAAACACCAGAAACCCTTATAGATGGCGTGAAGAGGCTTTTGACAATATTCAGCTTCCTTATGGCCTATTGGATCACATTGAGGAATGGCGTAAAGAGTCAAAAGCCGTAGCCAAAGAAAACAGTTCTGAAGTTTACATAAAGTCCATACAGGATTTTCTACCCCCGGCCAGTAAGATTTTGATCAAACTCATAATTGAGGAATTGATATACAATGTCATTCCCATGAAACAATTTGATCTGACGATGATTGGTTTGGCTGGAGAAAATATTAAACTCTTGGGTGCCGGTAATACTTTAGAAAATGTTGATGATGTTTTCATAAACATCAATAAAGAAGCCAATGAAGAACGATTAAATAACATTATCTATCCAACCTCCACTGAGCTTATCAAAATTGATCCTACCAAGGCTGTGACGCAATATGTAGAGGCTGGAGAACTATGTACTATAGACGAAATACGCAAAATTGCTATATGGTCTCAAAAGGAAGAACAGCGTAGAAACAAACAAAAACTACTGGATGAAGCCTATACTCGTGAAAGAATGAGAGCTGATGAGGAAAAGTTAAATAAAGTGTTATTTGACAATGTTGAAAACCTTTATGAAGTGGTATTCTCAGCAGACATGGTTTTTATGTGTATAGAAGATGAAAACGCCAGAACCTTTGGATCCTCAAATGGAAATGCCATCATTCAAATCTGCGATACCAGCCTTTTTAAGTCATCATATTCCAAACAGTATCTCACAAACTATCATATCAATAAGTTTAGAGATGAGTGGCATGTGGCAAATTGCGTAATATGTGATTGCGAGAATCCAGTCAATCTTCAGTTAAAAATCTACTCCTATAAAGAACTTTGTGGGATTCTTAAAGTTAAACGTGAACAACTGCCATACACATTCCAGAATTATACCGCGAATCTCTATGTGCCTTATTACGGCAATGTGATTTTGGATAATGTGAATCCGGAGTATAAGGTACTTGACCCTCGAAGTAGAGAACTCCAACATTACTATTCAATAGGTATTCCCTTGAATAAACGCTGTTTCAATAAACTTCGGAAGAAATACTGGAAGTATGAGAAAAGTCTTGTGATAATCAACTATACAAAAGGAACCATAAAAATCCAAGAATATGGAAAAGAAAATAAAAACTACTGACAAGGCTCAAACCTATGCTCAATCCGTAATTGACAATTTTGGGACCAACGGTGTGCCTATTGGCATAAAAGACATAAAAAAGATGCTTGCAGAAGCATATCTGGCCGGTCTTTCCGATCAATGGAGAGACACTTCAGACACGCCTCCAATAGATGAAGATGTGCTGGTTGATTACCCATATGAACACGGATATGCGGTTGCATACTATGATGGGAAGGATTGGTACCTTACCGAGACTGGAAGACTGTTACATCCGACACGCTGGATGCCTATTCCACCACATAATAAAACTGAGGGGAATGAGTAACCGTAGATTTCGCAAATATCCTCAGACCATTATTCTTCGATGTCCTTGCTGCCAAGAAGTAAAATATGCACTTTGCCATTTTGACTCCACCGGAGAAGCTGAATATTGCTGTCAATGTGGTCACATCAGTAAAATTAAACTCGCTAAATTGAATAACAAATGAAAAAGAAACATATACAATATTGGGTGTATTTCTTTTCTACCGCTATAGTTTTCTTTTGGCTTGGTTCCCTTTGTGGAGCTGGATTAGCATATCATTCTGCCGAAAAACAATCTGAAAAATATCGTGTGGAAATGGTAAAGGATTCACTTTATTTTGAATACACTCATCATCTCTCTAACTCCAAATAAGCCAATGAAATTCCAAGCAACCAAATGGCCAGTCACTATCACTTTAGATGTGGCCGACGATTACACTGAAGGTGTCGACAAAGAAAACTTGAAAGAAGAATCTCCCGAAAAGCTTATACAGCTACAAGAGTTAGCTGATATGCTCGCAGATGCACTCATTAAAGCAAAAGGCCAGATTCTCGCTCAACAGGAAGCTAAACGTAAACAAACAACTCAAAATAATGGCACGGAAAGCTAAACTCATTTCTACCGGAGAAATAGTGGAGGTGTATGCTGATATGGATTATCATGGCAATACTACATGGCTTGATACATCAACAAAGACTGAATATTATCCTTCTGAATTAGAATTTCTACCAGAAGATTCAAAGCCTATATCTCCAGTAGTTTCTCTTTCCCAGTTCACTGACGAAGAGTTGAGAAGTGAATTAAAACGTCGAGAAAAAGAACGTCGTTCACAATTCCCTCCCAATATCCGGTGCCATGATTGCAAGCATTGCGTGGAAGGACTCGCGTTCAAACATCAGTACATTCCAACAACCGTTTGTCGAATGAATCCTAAGCCATCTCAGGGGCCGGATAGATACTATTCAACAGTATGCTCTCTTAGAGCGTGTGATAAATTTGAAACCAAATAACTATGGCAGCAAAAGATTATGTGTTCTGTAAAGCGGCATTGACTGGTCACATTTATCTGACAAAGAAAATAAAGTCTAAAGATGTGATGAGTCAGGATAGAAGGCTGGTAGAGGATCATGAGGCAATCGGATGTTTTGAAGCATATCTTAGACGATATTGTGAAGAGAATGGTACCGATACACTCAATGTCACCAACTCCAAAGGAGAAGTTCTTTTTACAGCAACTCTAAAAAAGCAAGAAGATGAAACTGAAAACTAAAATCGCTCAAATTCTGAGAAGATGGGCTGAAAAGTTAGAGCCTATCTTTCCATACGATGTGAAGCATATCCCATATCTAAAAGAAGAGAGGCACGATATCCAGAAAATGATGTCGCAGCACTCAATACCCAGATATGTATATGATCGAGATCCAAACCGCATGAATAGGCTGGTTCGTGAAGATATTGCTTCTGGGATAGCCAAGGGATTAGATGCTAATGGCCTCATTAAGATAACGATTGAGCCTACTCCAGAAAATGTGAATTACATCGGAGAACTATATATTATTGACTTTCATAAGGATTCAATATAATCAAAATCTCAATGCCTTGGGCGGCTTAATAAAACCCACAAGAAACAATATGGAGATAATCAAAATCGAAAAATTCCCATCAATCGAAGGCGTGGCTAAAGACTTCGCCAAAAGAGCAGTTGAAGGCTGTAAGGGCAGTCTTGATTTAGAAAAGTGCGAAAAGCAGATCGCATTTGCTGTTGACTATGGTCACGAAAATGCTTGGCAGCTGCTTGACACTATGGACTTCGGCGATGCAATCAGAGCACTCAAAGCCGGTGCTAAAGTGGCCCGTAAGGGCTGGAACGGTAAGGGGATGTTCCTCTGGCTCAAACCAGCAGCCACCGTCAAATCCGAATGGTGTAAAGATCCTATGCTGAAAAAGCTGGCCGATGACAATGGCGGCACTATCGAGGCTGCTGGCACTATCTGCATGTTCACTGCCCAGCACCAGATACTCACCGGCTGGCTTGCTTCCCAGACTGATGTGCTTGCTGAGGACTGGGTAATCGTTTCAGAAGCTGAATGAAAATCCGTCTGACAGGTTCTTCACAATGATGACCAGTAAAAAGATGTATTTTCGCAACATGGAGACTGGAGAAGAAACCGAAATTATCAATGGCACTACTAAAATGGAGTGCTGTGATAACGATACTTCTTCAGTCAATATTTGCAATTCATATTACTTTGAGTGCGATGTCAAATTGCCTTTGATGAATCAGGCAGCAAAAGACTTATTCTTTGGTAATCCAGCGTGGAAAACGGCTTGTCGGCTTGCTGATAAACTGAATGGTCTCATTGAGGAGTATCATGCACCCGGCAACACAAGAAAAGTGCGAAGAGCCGTCCAGCGTCAATTTGATAAGACATTCAAAATCTTCCGCAACCACTGTCAGGATTGTAATATACAATACACTTTCCAACGACCGAACAAATGAGAAATGGGGGTAGTCATTAATTGACCGCCCCCATTCTTTAGAACTTCATCGCTGCCAACACCTTATTCCGGCTGGCAGTGTCACCTTGATTGTTGTAGTAGATCTTCTCACAGTTCTCTATACTGGTGCCCATCATATTCGACACATATATGACCGGCACACCCTTACTTATATAATGTGTTATCGCTGTATGCCGGAAAGTGTAGGTGTGCAGCGGAAAAGAACAACCCAGTGCCTTACCGACTTTTTTGAGCCAGTTGTTCAAATTCCCTATAAAGTGTTTTATGTCACCATTATTGGTGGTCTGAGTTTTCAACTTCTCCTTGTTGCGTATCGGAAATATATAGCCGTCCTTGGCTAATCTTTTCCACCGTAACATAATGCGGTCAAGCTCTGTATTGATTGGAACAGAGCAGGGTACCGCTTGCTTCTCAGCAATCTTTCTGCGATTAAAGACAAAGTGGCTTATACCACCTATCTTTTTGATGTCAGAATACCGAAGTGCTATCGCGTCACAAGCTGACTGGCCGGTATAAAGAATGAAGAGACAGAAATCCCGGTACAACTCATTGAGTGGAGATTTTGATATTGAAGATAAGTCCAGGGTGGTAAACTTCTGGCATTGTTCTTCAGTCAGTGTATGAAACTTCTGAGAGCTGGAACTGGGTTTCTTGAACCAGTTGCATTTTTTGAAGTCCTCAGCTTTCAGATACCCCTCTTTGTCGGCTTTCATAATCAATGAGTGCAGGATCTTTGAGACATAACACATTCCCGTGCCTTTACGCGCGCGCTCGACCCATTCAAAGACGTTGTTCACGAAAGCGGCATTAATCTCAGTAATTAGGAGCTTGGAGTATTTAATCTTCTTAGCCTTGCAGAACTCCTGAAGTCTCTTGTCACATTTCAGGTAGTTCTCAAAACTGCCCTTTCCTGAGCCGTCTGCGTGCTTGTTTTTGTTGAGCTGGTCAACTACATACTGGATGAACTCTGAGACCGTAAGAGCCTTCCTGACGGGCTCTGTGGCTGTTTCCATAGCAGCGATCATACCAAAAACACTGCCGGTCCAGTTTATAGCCATTTCATCGAACTTCTGTCGGAACTGAACGAGTATGGCATTGTTCTCATCGCTGAAGGGGCAGCTTGGGATAAAGAGCTGCTTCTTCTGGTTCCAGTGTTTCTTCTGGATGGCTCCTTTCAGCATTTTGGTGACGTTGATAAACTTCGTCTCGCCGTCCTGATAGAGCCTCAATCTGAGTTGGAACCCTTTGGTTCCGAACATCTGATAGTTGATTGTAATCATTACGTTGCTTTAATCAGTTAGTGATGACGTTTCGTCTGTCACAAAATATGCACATCACTGACTGGTCTAAGCCACAACACTGCGAAAATACCCCAAACTATACAGGGTATTGACAGAACTTAGGGAAGGCTAACCCCAAGATAATCAGCTATTAAAATAGAAACTCAGTTGACCCATACTATACAGGGTAAACTGAGTTTCATCATTGAGGTGGTGCCACCAGCACCTGAGTTTCTGAATGAATACGAATGAATTTGAATGGCTTGTTTAGGCAAAATACTGAATAATAGTGCAATATGAACTTTGATGAATTTTGGGAATTTTCAGATTTATTCAAAAAACGTGGTGACCTGCGTGGTGACCCGACTTGACAAAATGCGGTTTGGGTTGTTATATTTGCAGAACCAAAGTGGCTGATTGTGAATAACTGTGAACGCCACCACTCAGAAATTTATAACATCGAAGATATGACAAAAACACCCTCTCCGAAAAAATTGACCCCGTTTCATGTCCGAACCAAGGATTTGAAGAAGGATACCGCGACTCTCTTTATCCGTATCCATACCCGCAAGGTTGATGTGCTGATTTCGACCATGCTTCAGGTTGAGGTTGCCGACTGGCAGAAGGCTACGACATCACCCCGCGCATGGCTGGCGCATCAGAAGAAGAATTATCAGCTTCATGCCAAGCTCACGCAGATTGAGGGCATAGTCAAGGCCCATCTCGCAAAGGTGAACTTTGACCGCGAGGCTCTCGACATGGATGTGCGCTATATCTCAGAGCCGGAGAAAGTGGACGCTGAACGTCGGGCGATGGAGGAAGCCGCCGAGGCTGAGCGTAAGGCTATCGCCAAACGTGAGGCGGCGAAAGAAAAAGCCCGCAAGAAAGCCGAGGAAAAGAAACGTATCGAGGATGAGAAGAACCGCCTTATCTGGCCGTTCCTCGTTCAGTTTGTCGATGACATCAAGAGCGGGGCGCGCAAGATTGGCAGTGACGACTATGCACCCGGCACATGCAAGGCATGGAAAAGTTTTATTGGTGTCTATGAAGGCTTCGACACATTGCACAAGTTCGGATGGGCAGACATCGACCGTGCGTTTGTGTCACGCTACATCAACTACTTACAGAAGCACGGCTACATGGCGAAGGTGGTCAACAAGCATCTGACAAACCTGAAGGCTCTTATCAATGCCGCATTCGTTGACGGCGTACATGATAATCAGAGAGCTGCCGCGCTCATTGTCAAGAAGAAGATTGAAGACCGCGACAAGGCTGTCGAGATTTATCTCACCGAGGAGGAGTTGCAGGCTCTCTATGAAATGCCTCTGACCGGGAAGAAAGAACACATCCGCGATGTTTTTCTCATTGGCTGCTACACCTGTCAGCGTGTAAGCGATTACAACAACCTCAATGTTGACAATTTTGAGACCACCCGCAAGGGGACGCGCATCATCCGTCTTGTGCAGCAGAAGACCAAGACCGAGGTAACAATCCCCATTCTCAACGAGAACCTTATCACCATCTGCGAGAAGTACGGCTACAATATTCCGAAAGCCAACGAGCAGGTGCTGAACCGCTACATCAAGGATATTCTCAAAGACCTGTCGGAGCAGTTGCCGTCACTGAAAGAGAAAGTGCCGACCAAGCTCACCATGAAGCAGAAGGAGGCGTTGAGAAAAGAGAAGAAGGAACCGGAGACCGACCTCAACGGCAACGTGATTGTGCCGCGCTATGAGTGTGTGACAAGCCACACCGCCCGACGCACCGGCATCACGAATATGTACCTCAGCCACAGGTACACCATCTTCCAGATGATGCACGTCAGCGGTCATAAGACCCAAAAGACCTTCATGGACTACATCAAGCTATCCTCCGAGGAGATAGCCGACGAAATTGCCGCCATGTCCAAGAAAGAGAATGATATGTGGTAAACCCTTGGCTCAACTCCTCTCAAGTGGCAAAATAGCCGCTTTCTGGGGTGGTGAGCCTTTAATCCTCTCACTAAAAGCGGATAATTCAGCATAATTTTGTATCTTTGCAAAAAAATAATTGCGCAATAAATGAACAATCTATATACTAAAGATACGCTCAAGCACTATCTCCATAATCCTCTTGGAATATTGGGGATGTTTATTACCCTCTGTTATCTAATTGCGGGCATTGTCTTTTCAATAGGATTAGGTCAGCTGCAAGGAGATTCTGAAAGATTGCCATTCATATATTTCATTATAGGTTTCCCCTTAGTTATTTTGATCGCGTTTTTATTTTTGGTTATATGTCACCACGAAAAGCTTTATAGCCCACAAGATTTTTCAGATGAAGCAAATTTTGTAAAATTAACCGGTAAAGAGAGCACTGAAAAACTTAGGAAGGAGGCAGTAGAAATAATTTCCCATGGGAACAATGTCCTCAGAGAAACAAAAAATGTTACAGAAAAAGTCCATGCATTGATGCCAATAGTAGAAAATGTAGAGAAATTAGCCGTAAAAAAAATAGAGAGTATCTATGGCATTCAATTTCAAAGGGAAGTTCAGTATGTTTTAAACCGCCATCGATATATATTTGATGCTTTTGCACAAAAGGATGAGATTTTTTATATTTTTGAATGCAAATATGTAAGAAATGCCATCTCTCGTGAAAGGTTGAGGAGTGTGTTAGAGCAAATGTTACGATATAAACAGATGTTCAAAGATCAAGGTATTGCAACTAAATTTATTGTTGCATTTGTATTAGATGAATTTACCGAAAACCGTCAGCACGAAATTATGGATTTTTATTCATCAGTTGCACCTGAAATGACAGTATATGTATTTGATTTCAACAAATTAAAGGTAGAATTCTCTACAAAATCCTGAAAATGCCCAGATATACAATAGAACAACTTCAACATATGCGTGAGTCGGAAGACCACGTTGAGTTCAAAAAAGGGGAACACGGAAACGTATCCTATAACGGTGCGGGTAAAGACAAACCACAGGAGCGTCGCCGGTGTATCCTCGGATATGTCGCTGCTCTCTGTAACGAGGGTGGCGGTCGTATCGTCATAGGTATGCACGATGCCTATCCTCATAAGGTTATCGGCACAAAACAGTGTCTTAACGGTATCGGGCAACTTGAGAGTGACATATATCGGGATATGGGCATACGCCCCGACATCTACGAATTGTATGAGGACGAGGAAGCAAAATCCGGGCGAGTGCTTGTAATCGAGGTTCCTCCGCATCCGATTGGCAAGGTATTCAAATTCGAGGACGTAGCACTTATGCGTGTGGGAGAGGAATTGAAGCCAATGGATGACAAGACTTTCATCTCCATCATTCAGGAGCAGGAGCCTGATTTCTCGGAGCACATCTGCGAAGGTATCACCATTGATGACCTGGACAAAGAGGCAATCAAAGTGATGAAGGAAAGATACGCTGAAAAGCAGAAGAATCCAACATTTACATCATTGTCCGATGCACAGGCATTAAGCGACCTTAGGCTGATAATTGGAGATAAGGTTACGAATGCCGCGCTACTGCTGGTCGGCAAGGAAGAAGTGATTGAGCGTTTCTATCCTCAGGCAAAAGTAATGCTTGAATATCGCAATACAGAAAGCCAGATACACTTTGACAACAGAAAATCTTTCGGTCAGCCGTTCTTCCTTCTGATTGACGAGCTTTGGGAGGAAATAAATCGACGTAACGGTTCCGTGCCGGTAAGAAAAGGTCCGTACATATTCGACATTCCTTTCTTCAACGAGGACGTTATACGAGAGATTGTTAATAACGCTTTTTCTCATAGAGATTATAGATTTGGCAGTGAGATTGTAATCAAGCAATATCCTCTAAAATTCACAATCATCAATGGTGGCGGTTTTCCTCATGGCGTGTCAGTCGATAATCTTCTGACTACTCCGAGTATGCCACGAAACAGGCTCATCGCTGATGTTCTGTCCAAGACCGGTATCGTAGAACGCTCCGGCCAAGGAGTTGACAAGATATTTCTATACACGCTTTCAGAAGGGAAGCCTGCTCCGGATTACTCAAAGACTGACGAGTTCAATGTTACAGCGACATTATCAGCCACTGTGAAGGATACCGGATTCGCCCTTTATGTGCAGGATATTCAGGATGGACTGCCGGATGACAAGAAACTTACGGTGTTTGAGGTGCTTGCTCTATGTGAAATACGGGATGGAGCAAAACGACCATCTGACAAGGAGATAGCCTTAAAGCTTGAAAAACTTGGATTCATAGAGAAGCATGGCAAGACCAACGCACAATACTACATTCTACCCCGCAAATATTATGAACTGAGTGGTGATTTGGCAGCCTATTCGTTAAAGACCGATTGGGACATCAATCAGGTATGGGCTGTACTTCATCCTTTTATGGTCAAATATGGCAAGGCAAAGCGGGCTGATATAAATACCCTTATTGGAACCCATTTGTCGGAAAAGCAACTTCGTAATTTTATTGAGGAGTTGAAACAGCAGGGAAAATTGAGAGCAGAAGGAGGAAGAGGGTATGTAGTGTATTATCTTGGAGAGAACGCTTAAAGGGCGAACTAAAGGGCGAACTTTTACGCCTTATAAGCCATTTCAACTTGAAATCATCCTCTTATCATGTTGATAATTAGAACTAAACATTAACCGTCAAAGGGCGAACTAAAGGGCAAAAGGATTATAAGCATATTTTAGGAGACAAAGGGTACTCAGAAAGGAAAAGAAGGGAGCCAGAACGCAATAACGGGAACCATGCCCGGAATAATTTGGAAAGTCTGATAAGGTGGTATTATCTTTGCCAGAGAATTGTGAGGCGACCATTGCTATATCGGTTATATATACTGAGATACATGTACAACCTTGTGCTATATCCGGCGGAAAATATTTGGCGGGATTGAAAATTACACTTTATCTTTGCCGCTGTAAGGATGAAAAGAAAGTCCGGAACCAGGAGTAGGGGCTAATGCCCGGTCATGCACTACTTTTGGCTATGGATGATATTTTTCGCTGAATCGTGAACTTTTTTGGACAAAGCTTTGTTAGGAAAGTTGCGGTGGCAAATCTCGCGACCATAGCGGAGCGTCAGATTGCTCTGCCGTGACGGTTGCGCCCTTATACACCGCAGACACAACCCGCAGCCCAAGAGTGGGCTGACTCCCTATGAGCCGACCCCGAAGGGTCGGATCCGATGCACAACACTCGGAGGTGTGTGCCTGAATTTCGCAGCCGGATGCGCAATATCTTGCGAACAAATCGGTGTGCGGGTACTTACCCGAATCTTACACCGACACCGGTGCCCATATTCAGGCGTGACACTTGTGGACGCTATCGGCACACACCTACATCATACACACCCGATAGCCGACAATGTCAACCGCCGACGGGAGATTGTGCCGATTTGGTAATCTCGGAAAATTTTGTTATCTTTATGTAACGATTGAAGGCAGCGCACGCCCGAAGCGACACGTTCAGCTTTATAGACAGGAACAGGAACGATGCTCCCCGACGGATGCCATGCCCGATATTGACACTGTAACAATAATAACGAGGTACCTGATCAGAAGACCGGACTCAGAATCCGGAACCACTATGAAAAGCCTGCTGTTGAATGCGGAACGAACCGCAACGGTTTAACCCGATATCAACTCGCACTAAGGAAGCGATGCTCAACGGATTAAATGCGTGGAACAACGGCAGAAGAAGAAAGAACGGCACAGCCATAAACTGTCATAGAGCCTATACGAGCTGAATTTTGCGACAGCCATAACTGTGCCCGTACAGAATCTGTACGTCAAAAACAATCAATTAAAAAGAAGAAGAAATGCGTATGCCTTACCTTATTGCAAAGTAAGACACAACCGCCTTTGTATCTGCCCCGTATAAGGAACAGATGCCCTCATGTCGTTGCCTTTCGGCGCGATATGGAAAAGGGTGAACCACGCCCTTTGCCGACCCTGACAGGACGGCAGCAACAACCGTCGGCTTTAGCGAAACATAGCCGACAGCCCTTCCTATGTCCTTTCGGGGACACGTCACCGCAGCCTCTTTCGTCGCCGGGGCTGTGGGTGATGCAAGTTACTTGGCGATATAACTTTAATTTCATAATCCCCCCAGATGAAATTGAATCTTTTTGACCTTCTTCAGGCGTCGGCACTCGACCCTGACTCCCCCGATATTATCCTCAACGTCCGCCTCTCTGACCTCCATCAGCTTGTGGTGGACACAATCGAAGCCACCCGCGAGCGTCTGCTCCCCCTCTACATGGAGGCCGAGTCGGACAGGTCAATCACCAAGAAAGAGGTTGCCGAGCGGCTCGGCGTCTGCGAGACCACGGTCTACAACATGACCAAGGACGGCAGACTCCACCCTTTCAAGGTGAACGGCAGTACCCGCTACAGCCTGCGGGAAGTCAACTCCATTATCAACCCCTCTAACGATGACTGAGCTTATGGAAGACGTAATAGTTACACCTCCCGCCGACGACCGCTTCGAGCGCATCGGTACCACTTACTACAAGATTGTCCGCCAGCCCAACGCTGCCGGACAGCTCATCGAGCGCAGCATACCGTGGACTATCGAGGCAATCCGTCAGGACTACGGCAAGGACTTCCTTGCCAACGTGCCCAAGTACGACGGCTTCTGCTGTGTTCCCTCGCATCTGGACTATAAGCCGGTTGTCGGCAGTTTCAAGAACAAGTATTCGCCGTTGAGCCATATTCCCGCCGATGGAGAATGGCCATGCATCGAATCGCTTGTGCGCCATATCTTCGGCGAACAGTACGACCTCGGTCTCGACTACCTGCAAATACTTTACACCATACCGTTGCAGAAACTTCCGATACTGCTGCTGGTGTCGGAGGAACGGAACACCGGCAAATCCACCTTCCTCAATTTCCTCAAACTGCTCTTTGAGGCTAATGTCACGTTCAACACCAACGAGAACTTCCGCAGCCAGTTTAACGATGATTGGAACGGCAAGCTGGTAATCGTAGTGGACGAGGTGTTGCTCAACAAGCGAGAGGATTCCGAGCGTCTGAAAAACCTCAGCACCACCTACAACTACAAGATGGAGGCCAAAGGACGCGACCGCGAGGAGGTGAGTTTCTTCGCCAAGTTCGTACTATGCTCCAACAACGAGTATCTCCCCGTGGTCATCGACCCCGGCGAGACCCGCTACTGGGTGCGGAAGGTTCCGAGGCTTACCACGGACGATACCACGTTTCTGGAGAAAATCCGCTACGAGATACCGGCATTTCTCCATGCCCTGACCTATCGGCAGCTGATAACCGCCGAGGAAAGCCGCATGTGGTTCAATCCCGCGCTGCTCGACACCGAGGCATTGCAGAAAATCATCCGCGCCAACCGCAACCGTGTGGAGCTGGAGCTTGCCGAGCTGCTGACCGAGATAATGGACTCGCGCAAAATCGACGAGGTGGATTTCTGCTTCAACGACATCCTGAGTCTATTCGGCTACCGTCAAGTCAAGGCTGACCGTAGCCAGCTCCGGAAGGTGGTGCAGGACTGCTGGAAGCTCAGACCTGCCTCCAACTCGTTCTGCTACACGACCTACACCGTCGGGATGTTCCTCAACGAAGAAACATACGTTGAGACCCGCCGTTGCGGACGATACTACACCGTCACCCGTCAGATGTTGGAAAATTTATAATTTTTTCTCGTTGAAATTTGATGAACTGATGAAAGGAGAGACAGTCTATTGTTTTTCAGTGCCTTTTCTTCTCATCGGTTATTCATCAACGCTTCATCAAAGGATGAAAGGCAATGAAAAGAAAATATAGTGGCACTGAGAGAAAACCTCAATTTTCTTTTCCCTCGCCGAAATTTTCTTCTCACCGCCCATATAATAACGATGAAACAATGATGAACAGATAACGCACTGATATGATTAAATATACCTGTCCGATTCATCAGTTTATCAAATTCAACACCTCACCCGGTCGCCGAGACTTTTATCTCGGTGTCCACAATTCACAATGATATGGCAAAATCAACCAAATCCACCAAAGCATCAGGTTTTGATGCGGATAAATACCTTGAGGAACTGGAAGAGGAGTCCCGAAAGGAAAAAGAAGCTGCAAAGAAAAAGGAAGCTCGCATTATGGAATATTCAATTCCATGGAACATGACAGATAGAGAGCCTCCGCTCCCGGAAATGAAGTTGAACGCATGGCGTTTCAGATGGGAGCCCGAGAATCTGGAAGAGTTCATACCGAAATATGGCGAAGATTGCAAGAGGATAATTGCGGAAATCAACGCCGAAAAGAAAAGACGACTCGACACGATTCCGGACGTAAGGCGACCGGGCTACTCGGTGACAGGGAATAAGCTCGATACTGATGAGCCAGCCAATCAACCGGATGCACAGGCAAGCAGTCAACCGGAACATCAGTCAACCAAGACAACGGAGACCGAGATACCGGACGATGCGGTGCAACCGCAACCTCAGTCTACCGGTACACCGGTTACACCGTCCGCAGCTTCCGAGCCGGAGGTGAAAGATGTATTGCCTCCGTCATCGCCGATCACCGATGCTCCCGACGTTCAGAACTCCGACACGGACACAGCTTCTGTTCCGCCACAAGCTGAGTCGCGGCCAAACTCCGCCACCGTGGAACAATTGAAAAAGTCCCGCGTCAGTGCCAGGAAGGTCGATGCCGATTTCGAGGAATTGTCCCGAAGGTATCTCCACGTCGTCAGTCTCGGCGAGAAGAAACCGGTGTTCCTCCCTCTCGAACTCCGCAACGCTTTGGATACTCTCGCCCGGTTGAGTGGTGTACCGAATCTGGCACCGTCTCACATTGTCATCAACATTCTTAAAGCGTTCTTTGACGATAACCGCGAACTTATCAACTGCAAACTCTCACGTGAGAAATTAAGAATCTGAAATCTACGTGATTCAGGGCGCGGCGGTATCCATCCGCAGGGCTAATGGAGGGGCTAAGCGAGGTTAGATTTTTGTGATACAAAAATCGTCGCAACCATGTTGCTCCCCTCGCCACCCTCCATTACACCGGGTGGACCGGTACACCGGTGTAACGAATCCGCTTTGCCCCTCCATTTTCAAACCCTTAATCCCCCCACGCCAATGAAACCGAAATCCCCGACCCGCAAATCGAATCTCAGGGCAGGACACCGCAACGGTCGTCCATCCCTGCCCGAAGAGGAGCGTCAGTCCTACGTCCGGCACACGCGATACAACGAGGCTGAAAACACCCTCCTGCTTGCCAATGTCAAGCGCACGGGAATGAAAAATGTCAGCGAATATATACGATCGGTGACGCTCAATCCTCACATTGTTCCACGACTCGATGAATCAGAAATGAGAATCGCCCGCAATCTCTCCGGCATGAGCAACAATTTCAACCAGCTCCTTCGCCTCTGCCATCAGCGCGGACTCGATGCCATGGCCCGCGATGTGCAATACTGCCTCAGCCAATTCCGCGGACTTTTCGCAAAATTAAGTTCCTAATTTCCTATGATAGCATATATAATAAGCGGCTCAGGCTTTGGCGGATGTGTCGATTATGTCACCCGCCGCAAGCTCGAAGAGAAGCTCTATAAGGAGCAGTCGAAAGGTCTGAAAGCCGATGAAAGAAAATATGAACCCGCGAAGCGGCTCGCGAGTGGGCTTGAAGCGCATGTCAGCGGAGCTGGTGCGCGGTGGCAAAGCCATCAAGACCCACCGCAGCGCAACAAAGGAGAGGATATAATCGACCATCTTTCCAAAGACTGGAAACTCCTGTCTTCCTCCGGCGACATAAGGATATATGAAGGCCGCAAGGCTATGGCTGACGACATCGCCCGACCGTCACGACAACGTAAGCCTATAAAAGACCCGGTCGGTCATATATCACTCGACTTTCATCCAGACGATGCTCCGAAGATGACGGACGAACTTATGACCGAGGTGGCGCAGGAATATATGAGGCAGATGGGGCTGACCAATACCCCGTACATAGTGGTACGACATTTTGACAAGGCGCATCCGCACTGTCATATAGTTTTCAGCCGGGTTGATTATGACGGCAAGATTCTGACTCAGACCACCAACTTCAAGAAGAATGAGCGCGTCTGCAAGGCTCTCAATCTGAAACACCGTCTTACGCAGGGAAAGAGCAAACTTAATACAGATGTTTCAAAACTGCGGGGAAAAGATAAAATCCGTTACCCACTTGTCCACAATATAGCCGGAGTGTACATCCGTCCGGAGATTCAGGACTGGAACTCGTTTCTCATTGCTCTTAAGCAACAGGGTATAAGGGTCAAGGAAAAGACCGGCCAATCAGGGAAAACGAATCTGTATTACTGCACAGGCAGACATGAATTCTGGTATAAGAAACTCGATTCCTTTTTCAGCCGCGAGAATCTTGAATTGAAATTCAAGGCTCGTCGAGAGAAACAGCAAGCGGCAAAGACTCAACCCGGAACCGCACCACAGCCTAAACCGCAACGGCAGTCACAGCCTAAATCAAAGCAGCCGGAGCCTATTGTTATCCCGCCATTGTCGGATATCGTATGCGGCGTAAGGATTGACCGACTAAAGCAGCAAGCCTATCAGGAAGGCAAGTTCATCAGCATCGGAATCTGTGACCCCGGAGGCGTTGTGCCAATCAATCATTGGATTTGGTACGATTTCGACAAACGAGAACCCGTAATGAGCCGTACATATCCCTACGACCACAAAATCCCCGAAGCCTTCCAGCGACAGTTGGCGTCTAAGCAATCTCCCGCATCATCATCGCAGGGCACCGGAATCCGATTCTCATCGCCTTCTCTCGGTGGAAACATTCCTGAAGAACAAGGTTTCGCTCACGACAGAGGAATGCCGGACGACTTCAAGCACTTCCTTGAATTGCACCCCGGCATGAGCTTTGAGGAAGCCAAACGCCGCTTTAAGGACGAGCAAAAAGCCAAGCAACAACGCAAAGGTCCTAAACTGCACTAATCAAAAATCCACCGAGAGAAGATCGTTTCTTTCGGTGGATTAACTTTGTTTTTTTGTGTAATAGTTCGACGAAATAATTTCGTTCTTAGCTCATAAAGTCTGTCCAATATCTATTTTTCTTTGCCTACAAGCCATTGCATACTCATATTCAAAGCCATTGCTTTGATACTATTTGGTGCCTCTGATTAAATTAGTTAAAATTATCAATGACAAATGCCTGTCCAATATTTGATGTCTGATTATTTATAATTTAGACGAATTTTTGCTCTCCCTTTTTTCTTTGTTTCGTAGGTATCTAGTAGCCAACTCATGATATGATGAGTCTGATTTACTTAAAAATAATTTGCGTGTGTCGCTGTCGATATCATATTCATCAATTATATCGAAAGTGTTTTGGAGCATTTTAATCTTGACATTGACTCGATCTATTCGTGACGATATAACCCCCTGCCTTGAAGCCATATCTTCAATTACTGAAAAATCGAGCACTATTTCTTTAAATAGTTTAAGTGCTTCAGGGAGATTTGTCAGAGACAGTTGTCTTTGACATTTTTGTATCAGGCTATGGACGAAAACAAGCATTTCTGAAAGTTTTTGCCCTTCAGATGTTTGTGGGAGTTTATCCCTACGCAAATCCCTAATCTTATACCAAGTTTTTTTATCACGGATATCATTAGCCACGGCTTCCCCCTCATTGTCTACGCTGGTTACATGCCAGGCACAACAAAATGAGCAGTAGTAGCTTCTGGACGGGACTTTCCCAGACAAAGAGGCTATTTCATCTCGATTGAACTTGATGAAATTATCTGCCTTTGCTTGAGTTTCAAAGAGCATCTTTGGATGTCTGCATCCAATGCAGTATACACGGTTCTTCGTTGGCTTCATTGTTTTAGAATCGTTTCCCAGCGGTCTATTTTAGCGTCTAGCGTAAAATGGGTGTTTGTTGAACTGGAACTTGGGAGAGAAACGACACGTATATGTTTCGGTAGTTCATCTATATTTATATATGTTCTAAAATAAGTTGAAGCTTTGTCTCCGTTTAGACCGATGACACGAATATTTGGATGCTTTGAAATAAACCCTAATATATCATTGATAGTTAAGTTTTTGATGTCTGAATCGAGACTACTGATTCTTTCTGCTGATTTGAGCACATCCCACAATGCGATATGGTGTTTCTCCAAAAATCGTAGCCTGTCTTCGTAAGCGAGTGGTATACTTTCGTCAAACAGACTTGACATGATTTTCCAGAATTGATTACCCTGATTCGCATAGTAACATTGTGTCTCCAATGATACTTTGCCCGGCAATGTCCCTAAGATCAGAAATTCCGATTCTGAATCGGCGATGGGCGCAAGACCCTCTGTGACAACGCTGGATGTCAGGACTTTTGTCATGATGACTTCTGTCTCTGACGTATGTGCCGGGGTGGAAAGCGATGTTTTTTTACAATTTGAATGTCGGATATACCATGATTGTTTTTTACCGCCGGGTTGCTCTGCATTAGGAATTTTGCCATCTCGCAGGTGTCTGCGTAAAGTTTTTCCTCCGTCGGAAGGCAAAGCCCCGTTTTTAGCTAAATAGGCGGCGACTTCACTGGGCCCCACATGATTTAATCTGTTTGATTCGAGGTATTCATCAATCAGATATATGATTCTGTTTATGTCTGCCATAGCTGAAATATTTGTTTTACGGTATTATCATTTTTATGGGGTTATTTAAAAATTCGGTCTTTATAAGGCGTAGATTCAACGCCATTTACTTGAAGTTTACGAACAAGTCCGTCAAGTAGAGCAAGACAGATTCTCTTAAAGATTGCAGTGTTGCCAACCCATTTTACAAGGGTCGGACTAACAGCATAGTAGGTGCGTATGAAAGCGCGCCCATACCAAGTTTCGGCGAGTGTGTAATCGCGGAATCTGCGTAGTGTCCAAACTTCGGGACAATCGTAAGAGCCATATACCGCTGTTGCAACATAGCACGGTCCGGAAGATGGATTTGATATATGCTCCTCATTAAACGTGTCAAGATTTCCGCTTGGAAGACCCTGCTTGATTCTATTAAGTATAGCGCGAAATTCCGTAACGGATTCTTCGTTAAGATTCGATTTAAATACGTTAAAACGAGCGTTAACAGCTTGCGTGAAATTAATCCAGTTTTTTGCCGCAAATCCTACAAGGCAAGAAAGTTCCTCATGTGCGACTTTATCATCCGGGATCACATAGCGTAAACTCAGCAACAATTCATATTGGCTCATTATAAAAGCAAATATTTCATCTGAATCGGCTGTAAGTTCTGATGCTTTAAATGGATTCGATATACAATTCAGTTCATATATCTGCTTTAAAGCCCCTGTGTTTTGTAATTGCTCGGTAAACGACTGAAGGTTTACGTTGAGAACTGTTATATAGAAGCCGTATACGTCTATTTCCAATTCTCCATTGGATTTTTCGATAGCCTTTTTTCCGGCAGATATTATCTCTGTGACTCTAAGGTTGTCAATACTTGAGGATAATCCGATGGCTTTCATCTTAATAAACCATGCCTGGGCATTGTCGCAGTCAATTTCAAGAATACGTTTAACATATGACTCCGCTTCATCAACATTTAAACTGTCAATGGCATTCTGAGCAAGAGACAACAAGTTTGGAACTTTGTCCGATTGATCAATCTTGACTTTCCCTTCAATGTTGACAACTCCTTCGACCATCATTTTCTTGGCTTCTTCAACGGAGTATTTGGTTCCGCATGACTGACATACGAATACACCATCTTGTTTAAGGATATTTGTGCTTCCGCACATTTCACAGGTAAGTGGTTTCATGAGGATTTACAGTCTTGTGAGGGTTTATTTTTGACTTGATTTGCAGAACGTTTGGCAATGGCATAAATGAGACAGCCATTAAATGCCATTAGACAGAGGATAGCAATGATTCCCCAATTGTCTTCTAACTGAGAAGGCATTAATAGTCCCATAATAAATTCTATTAAAGTAAATAACGGGATGATAAAAGCCAGAGATATTGTAAATGCAGATTTAAAAGACCCTTTGTTGACCCAGTAGGAAAACAAGGCTGCAACGCAGATTACAACTGTATTTATTCCCATATTGAACATGGGATAGCAGGATAATATCAATCCGGCTACGATATTTATCATCAGAAAGATGACATATAAGATTGGGAATATTTGTTTCATATTATGGCAAAGGTGGTGGTGTAATAGAATTGATTAACGATGCTAATGTCGGAATCTGAGAGATAGGAAGCCAAGCAGACATTCCAATCGTCCACGCAAGCGTGGAACCATCGACAACACCACTTGAGATGTAAGCCGAAATACTCTCGGTCGTTAGATTGGGGACTTGTTGACCATCTATCAGCAAATAGTATGTCGGAGCGGACTGAGGGATGGGCGGCACATGAGGATTGGTGTTTAGATACTGGCCGGCAATATTACCGGCTGCATTACCCACGCCCATCCCAGCTCCGAGACCTACGCCTAACCCCATCATCTGACCTCCTGCGCCATCATTGTTAGCAGCGGCTTCAAGGACGTTGAAACTACGTTCCATTTGGTATACATCGCGTCCGGTAATACGAAGACGCGCGGCAAGATCTTTGGCGTTTTTTAGCTTAATAACACTTTCGTCATCCTGAGGGAAAGTAATTGACATTATCGAAAATTCGATAATTGAAACTCCGTATTTCCCAAGCAGTTGATTGAGTTGCTCATTAATGGAATCAGACATTGACAACAATAATGTATTGATGTCAAGAATTGATATGCCGTTGGTAACAATTTGCCTCGCGAGCAAAGAGTTTAGGGCGGAAATGATTCTGCCCTTATAAAATTGTTCAATCTGTTCAGATGTAAACGCCCCCATGCTGCCGATAAGAGTTTCCAAGAAGATACGGGGATTAGTGACACGGATACCATATTGACCATGAGCTCGAACAGGCACAATAATATGATACCGAGGATCTTCAATTTGAATTGGGTGCGGAGTGCCCCAGGGAAGATTGAGTTTTGCTGTTTGATTTATAAACCATACCTCGGCTTGGAACGGAGATTCCGAGCCAAAAGGCAAGTTTATAATCTTATTAAGTATCGGTATATTTTCAGTATCAATTCTATATGTTCCCGCAGTAAATTCATCACAGATGGCACCTCCTTTTACAAAGAAAGCTGTTTGAGCTGGGTGTACCACAAGCTGAGTACCCATACGCAGGTCATCGGAGTCGAACTTATGACAAAGTTCACCATCAACCGTTTGATATTTTACAACGTCTATTATTGCCATATACTCAACTTAAAACTGACCAAAAGCCCACTTGGTCATAAATAAAAAAGAGGCGTGGGCTGCTATGCCACGCCTTTACGGATAGGTGGTAGGAATACCTGTATATGAAGATGTGGAAATAACAGCTCCACGCCGTATGGCATGGAGACTGTCATGACTTTCTCTTGCATATACTTGGATGTAAGTTTCCTACGCTTTATCCGTACAAGCAGAAGACATAACGCCTCTTTGATTCAAAAATGTTTGGACAGACCACGGCCTATCCGACTGCAAAGTTACGAAAATATTTTGATATTTTAACCCTAAGGTGTGGTGACCCGGCGAGATTTTGGCTGAGGTCACCACATTTTTATTGCTGGAATATGGTTAAAGTCTGTTAATGTTTGGGGTCATCAGGCGGTGATGTGGGGATGAATGACGCTGAACGGATTTGGTTGAATTTGAAATATATACTGATTATCAGCGCATTAAACCGCCATGATAAAAGATATGCGCCTATACAGACACGCATAATAAACAATATTTCAGTGTATTAGGATGGGCGTGGTGACTTTTGTGGTGACTTGGAGGGGTATGATTGAATAAAAGACCGCTAACTCATTGAGAATTAGCGGTCTTTTGTGGTGCCACCAGGAATCGAACCGGGGACACAAGGATTTTCAGTCCTTTGCTCTACCAACTGAGCTATGGCACCAACTTTAATGTTTGCAATATTGAGAACCTGCGCTACTGCCTGTTTCCGTTTTGCGAGTGCAAAGTTAGTAATATTTTTTTATTCTGCAAAATTTTTCGCAATTTTTTATTAATTATTTTGTTGGATTCTGCTTCAGAGATTTACTGAACACAGCTGAGCTTTGCTGAATCACGTTGGCTAAGTCACATGTTACCAACAATATCCGCCATATGTTTTTTTTTAATAAACAAGTGCCGGGAATTAGCCTGTCTATCTCTTCAGCATATCCAAATCAATGTCCGTGCGGATGTCGAAGGGCTGCGGGTGCATTGCCATTATATCGTCAAGCAGCAGGACTGTGCGGATGAAACATCGCCGCACTTCGCTTCTGTACACCTCCGCATACACGCCTTTGTTGGCAAGTTCATGCAGCTTGCTCCATTGCAAATAGAGATTCTCCTCGCATGCTCATAATCATGATATTTGTCAAATATTGTATACTTGAAATCAAATTTAGCTCGCTTCATTGACGCCTACTGCTTCCAGATAGGAAGAACCGTTTCTCAGGGCGTTGTCAAGAAACAGTGCACTATCATTGTCAATGCTTTCGAGACACACCACATAGATATTGTTATCAGATACTGCAATCAGCTTTTGCGCATCAAGAGTGTTCCAGACCTTTAAGAAACTGTTTAAATTTAATTCGAAAAAATTTATATAATATATCTTGTGGGTTCCTTGAGGTCTTTTATGGTTGTTTTCACCAAGTCTCATCGGTCTCATAGCCCGCTATGCTCCCTCTTCAACTCGTGAAAACTCCTCATAAAATCCTCTCAATGAACCTCACAATTAAATTTAAACAGTTTCTAAAGAAGCCATCAGCCATTTTTCAAATAGTTTCAGACGCCGGTTGTCATCCATATGACAGGAAATACACATATGGGCTTCGTCACTCTCTATGACTACCGCCTCCGACGCACATACATCCAGCAAAAGATCGCCGACAAACACCTTTGACGTCAGATTAAGATTACGCTTCTGCAGAATAGCGTTGAAAACTATCCTGTTCACTGTCTCGCCATAGATACATCCCAGAGAGGGATCATCCGCATTAAAATGAAATGCCACTTTCATACCTTTGATTCTCAAGCGGTAGCCACAAGCCATGCCATATAACCGACATAGCAGGCGGCAAGCACACCACCCTCCCGTCGGGTAATGGTACGCTCTTTATAGACACATCCGAATATCCAGAAAAGCAAACTGCTTGCGGTGAGTATAAGCAGGTCTGCATTACCTACGGCTCCGAATGGCAACGGTCTTACCGTTGCCGCACATCCCAACACAAGGAATATATTGAAGATGTTGCTCCCGATTACATTTCCCAGGGCTATGCCGGTCTTGCCTTTCAGGGCAGCCGTTATCGAGGTGGCAAGTTCCGGCAAAGATGTGCCCGCCGCCACAATCGTAAGACCGATCACGGCATCGCTCACCCCCAGTCCCGCGGCTATTCCGGAAGCACCGTCCACAAACTTGTCGCCGCCGTAAATCAGTCCCGCAAGACCACCTGCCACCCACAGCCATGCCTTCCACACCGGCATTTTTCTCTTCGACTCACCGCCTTTTGCCGCAGGGTCGCCGGATGCGGCATGCCTGGCAGAGGAGAAGGTGTGATGCATGAACACCATAAAGAAAAGCAGCAGGATTATACCGTCAACCCGCGTCAGCATATTGGTTTTCGAGCCGTCAAGGAGCGATGTGTTGCCCATTGTCAGCAGAACGAGCGCCGAAAGTATCACAAGCGGAATATCCGTGGTCAGGATACTTTTCGAAATACGCATCGGTCGCACAAGGGATGTTATCCCGATTATGGCACACACGTTGAAGATATTGCTCCCCACCACGTTTCCAATCGCCAGTCCGGCATTCCCGTCTACCGCCGACATTACGCTTATCACGAGCTCAGGCGCCGACGTGCCGAACGCCACGATTGTGAGTCCGACAACAAGATCCGACATTCCCCACCGCTTGGCAAGCGACGACGCGCCATCGGTAAGCGCGTTTGCTCCCACAAGAATCAGCACAAGACCCAATATGAGAAATACTATATTCAGAATCATAAGCAATGAAATTTCAGTTCATACACCGCCACTTCGCGTCACATCCCTGTCAAACCCCGCAACGCCCCGTTTCGACTCGTCACCCCTATTCCTTAACGTAAAAATCTATCAGAGAGTTGAGGGCACGGCGGCACGCGGGGCAGAATCCATGCCATTCATTGTCACGCATACGGCACCTGTCCGCAGGGCTGTATACACCACGAAACGAATATCCTCCTCCCTCGAACACACCCACAGGATACCGTTGCCATTCACTGCGTTGTGTCGGCACCGGAGTCCCTTCCTCAAGCAAGGATTTCCATTTTGAATCAAAATCCACGAGTGTGGTGATATTCGGCTCCCAAGGCTCCACATCAAAAGGATAGCTGTCTTCCATCACGTCTCCTTCATAGAAATATTCATCGGCAAGACCTCCGAAACTATGTCCGAACTCATGTACGACCACCGGCGCGAAATTATCATGTCCCGTAGTTGTCAGCGTATAGCTATTGTAAATTCCGCCGCCCCCATACACATCGCAATTGGCAAGAATTATGATATGTTCATAAGGTACATGCGAAACCGATTCGTGAATATCAGACACATTTCCCGTGGTCAGATAACGATCCGAATAAAACGTGTCGAAATTTGATCCGAACGATGTCTTCTTCCATTCCTTTCTTCTCGGCACACTCACTCCCTCATCTTCAGAAACCGTAGCTACAGCCACAAAATTAAAGCACGACTCCCGGTCCTTGAACGGCTCATGGCTCAGTATCGCCGTCACAGCCTTCTCTGCATCCCTGTAAAAAGCCTCCGTCTGCGATGCATTATACCCCTCGGCAAGAATCGCCACATCAATCACATCTTCAGCATTGCCATTCTTCCTCAGATAGCGGTATTCGCTTTTACCCCTCGTGTCCGACTCCTTTACGAGGATATCATCCGGTGAATAGAGATGCGTATTCGAAGCCACAGCATCATGTCGGGCGTCAAGCAATTCAATCGTAATCCTTGCCGTCCTGCGAGGCAAAGGTATCAAAAACGTATTCTGAAAAGATTTCGAAGTTACGGCAGCCTCCGGCGTAGACTGCCACTCCCGGAAAAGAGTGGAAAAACTGTGTCTGTATATGGTATCGCCACTAAGAGAATCAGCCACAGTCACTATCCCGTTGCCGACATAAGGAATACTGTCAAGATTACACCTGCGTCCTGCCCATCCGCCGAACTTATGCATCCTGTCAAGAAACACGTGACTCTCCTTCGAATTACCTGCAGCTATATAATCAAGTCTGAGAGTTGAATCACAGAACACCTTTTCAAAACTCACATCCGCCATCCCCACCATGCGATAAAACACGACAAATGCAGACAACAGCAACAATTTTCTTATCATATTAACCGTCAATTGATTTTTACTGACCACTTCAAGGTTATTCCATAAGACGAACCGGAATAACAAAAAGCATGGCTGCAAATGTAATAAATTCTTTTTTGGAAACATGAAGTTTCTAATTTTTTTGTTAGCTTTGGCTAAAACAATACAGAACAACCATGCGCAAGTCAATTCTTATACTCGCTTTGCTTCTCGCGAATCCGTTTTACGTCATATGCCTTGCTGAACAAAACAGGCGCCACACACCGGCAGCGAAGAGCAACGTGCCGAGAAGGATCATACACACCTGTATCCGACCATGATTATCTACCCTCCGACCGCCCCACCCTCGACGGCACTTTCTGGATTGAAGACGGCAAGCCATGGGCGTGGCATACTCTAAAAGCGGTCGCCTCGAAGGTCCGTGGATACAAGAGAAAGAACCGCTTACACCCCCGAACCACGGTCATGGCATGATATTCAAAGATCTTGAAGGACGCAACATCCTTTCAGCACATAGCCATAGCGAAATCAACGGCAGATATGTACGCCGTCCCGTATTCTGGGAGATCGATCTTACAGGCGACAAACTCCGCATTATCCGCAAAATCGACTGAACGAGACACACAAACCTCCACAAATTTCCACAATTCCGAATAATTACAAGCCAAAAATTCATATTTTTATAAAATAAATACCGATTATTACTGTCTTTTGATTATATTTGCGGCAATTTTCGAAAAAAACGGCGGCAAAACCGCCAAGGGCAAGAATAATCAATAAGTAATGAACAACGACCAGGTATCAGTGATGTTCGCAGGAGAAGAGCATATAAAATATGCCGATCTCATATGCGACCTCATCTATGAGTCCGCGCTTCAGCGCGGCACCGGTATCGCCAGGCGTTCTCCCGACTACATCATCGACAAGATCCGAGGAGAGAAAGCCGTAGTGGCGATGTATGGCGACCGTCTCATCGGCTTCAGCTACATTGAAAGCTGGGGTCATGGTGACTACGTTGCCACATCGGGTCTTATCGTAGACCCGGAGTTCCGCAAGCTCGGTCTTGCGGCGCGTATCAAGAACAAGACATTCGAACTTGCCCGACGACGATTCCCCTTCGCAAAAATTTTCTCCATCACCACTTCGCTGCCTGTAATGAAACTCAACTCCCGCCTCGGCTACAAGCCGGTGACATTCTCGGAGTTGACCACCGACGAAGAATTCTGGAGAGGATGCGAAGGGTGTGTGAATTACGATATCCTCTGCCGCAACAACCGCAAGATGTGTCTCTGCTACGGCATGCTTTACGACCCGAAGGCAACACTGCGGAAACAGTCATGGACTATCCCTTACGTAACTTGGATATCCAACAAGGTCAGAAAAATATTCCATCTGAAATAGACAGGTTTTTCCACACCGCATCCCCCTGATACTCATCCGCGCCGCACCCGGCGCTTAAAAGTTTTAATGCAGGAGCGTCCGCACCCGGCGGAACGCTTCATAACACATATACATACACATAAAGAAATGAAAGAGTCCAAGAAAAAAGTCGTCCTTGCCTTCAGCGGAGGCCTCGACACCTCATTTGCAGCAAAATATCTCTCCGAAGATCTCGGCTACGAGGTTCACACTGCAATAGCCAACACCGGCGGATTCACCCCCGGAGATCTCGAACGCATCGAGCAAAGGGCATACGCACTCGGTGCGGCGTCACACGCCTCTCTCGACATAACCGAAGACTATTACAACCGATCCATACGATATATGATAGCCGGCAACGTGCTCCGCAACGGCACATATCCCATCTCCGTCTCCTCGGAGCGCATATTTCAGGCGATAGCCATCATCGAATATGCCAAGAAGATCGGCGCGGACGCTGTGGCACACGGCTCAACCGGAGCCGGCAACGACCAAGTGCGTTTTGATCTCACATTCCAGATTCTCGCTCCGGAGATAGAGATCATCACTCCCACCCGCGACATGACACTCACACGCGAATATGAGATAGACTATCTCAAAAAACACGGAGTCGACGCCGACTATAAGAAAATGGAATATTCCATCAACAAAGGTCTGTGGGGAACGAGCATCGGCGGCAAAGAGACTCTTCACAGCGAGCAGACACTTCCCGACAGCGCCTATCCCAGTCAGGTCACGGCATCGGGAGAAGAGACACTCCGCATCACATTTCACAAAGGCGAAGTGACTGCCGTCAACGGCAAGACATATGAAAACCGCATCGACGCCATCCGTGCGGTCGAGGAGGCGGGAGCGAAATTCGGCATCGGACGCGACATGCATATCGGCGACACAATAATCGGCATAAAAGGACGAGTTGGCTTTGAAGCCGCCGCTCCCGTGCTCATCATAGCCGCCCACAAAATGCTGGAGAAACACACCCTCACCAAATGGCAGCAATACTGGAAAGACCAGATCGGCACCTGGTACGGCATGTTCCTTCACGAATCGCAATATCTCGAACCGGTGATGCGCGACATGGAGAAATTCCTTGAAAGCAGTCAGGAGAACGTAAGCGGAACAGTTGAGATTACACTCCGTCCGCTCGGCTATACCCTCGTTGGCGTCGACTCCCCGTTCGACCTGATGAAAACCGATTTCGGAGAATACGGAGAAGTCAACAAGGCATGGAGTGCCGACGATGTGAAAGGATTCACAAAAATTCTCGGCAACCAGATGAAAATATTCCACAACGTACAGAAAAGAAACGGGAAATGATAAAGGCAGGAATAATCGGAGGCGCGGGCTACACAGCGGGAGAACTTGTCAGGCTTCTGCTCAACCATCCCGAAGTCAGTCTCGAATGGGTACACTCGTCGAGCAATGCCGGCAGACCGCTGTGCGAGGTGCACTCCGGCATTGCCGGAGACACTGACATGCTCTTTGCCGACACCCACCCGTTACAGGGCATAGACGTTCTCTTTCTCTGTTCCGGACACGGAGCGAGCGCTTCATTCTGGCAGCAGAACGAAATGCCCCGCGGTCTGCGGGTCATAGACCTTGCCCAGGACTTCCGCGATGAATCATGCGGTTACGTCTACGGACTTCCGGAAATCAACCGCCCACGCATCGCCGAGGCACGCAAGGTCGCCAACCCCGGATGCTTCGCCACAGCCATTCAGCTTGCTCTTCTCCCCCTCGCCGCATCAGGCAGTCTTGAAGGACGTGTGCATACTACGGGAATCACGGGAAGCACCGGCGCGGGAGTAAAGCCCTCCGTCACCACCCATTTCAGCTGGCGCGACAACAATCTGTCGGTATACAAACCGTTCACACACCAGCACCTTACTGAAATCGGTGCCACCCTGCGCCATCTGCAGCCATCCTGGTCCGAAGGCATCAGCTTCATCCCCGTGCGCGGAGACTTTCCACGCGGCATATTCTGCGCCACAACCCTGCGCACTGCACTCGACACCGGCGAGCTGACCCGGATGTATTCGGATTTTTATTCGGAATCACCGTTCACACACGTATGCCGGACCGATGTTGACCTCAAGCAGGTTGTCAACACCAACAAATGTCTTCTCAGCGTCACCTCCCGCAACGGAGAAGCCCTTGTCATCTCAGTCATCGACAACCTTCTAAAAGGAGCTTCCGGTCAGGCAGTCGAGAATATGAATCTGATGTTCGGACTCCCCGAAGACTGCGGGCTGAGACTCAAGGCATCTGCATTTTAGGTGTCGTTTAAATCTAAAAATACAGCAATGAAACTATTTGATGTTTATTCATTATACGACATAGAACCCGTGCGCGGCAAGGGAAACTATGTCTACACCGCCGACAGCACTCCCTATCTCGACTTTTACGGAGGTCACGCCGTGATCTCAATTGGTCACTCGCATCCGCGATATGTCGATGCCGTCAGCAGACAGGTGTCTCAGCTTGCGTTCTACAGCAATTCTGTTAAAAACACCCTGCAGCAACGCCTCGCCGACCTTCTCGGTGAGATTTCCGGTTATGACGATTATCAGCTCTTTCTTGCCAATTCAGGCGCGGAAGCCAACGAGAACGCCATAAAACTCGCATCTTTCGCTACCGGACGCCGCAGGATCCTTGCCTTCGACAAGGCGTTTCACGGACGCACATCTGCCGCAGTTGCCGCCACCGACAACCCCCGCATACAGGCACCAGTCAACAAGACCGACAACATCGTCTTCTCCCCCCTCAACGACATCGAGGCGGCAACCCGCCTGCTCGAATCACAGGAATTCGCAGCCGTCATTATCGAAGGCATTCAGGGAGTTGCAGGAATCCGCATGGTCGATGATGATTTCCTGCGCCGCCTGAGCGAAGTCGCCGCCGCAACCGGCACACTGCTGATAGCCGACGAAATCCAAAGCGGCTACGGACGCACAGGGAAATTCTTCGCCCATCAGCACGCCGGGATACGCCCCGACATAATAACCTCCGCAAAAGGCATTGCAAACGGATTCCCGATGTCGGCGGTGCTCGTGTCGCCGGAGATCAGACCTGAAAAAGGGATGCTCGGCACAACCTTCGGAGGAAATCATCTCGCCTGTGCAGCCGCAATCGCGGTGCTTGAGATAATGCGCGATGAAAACCTTGTGGAGAATGCAGCCCGAACCGGAGAAAGACTTATCGCGCGGCTTCGCGCCATTCCTGAGATAAAAGAGGTGCGCGGACGCGGACTGATGATAGGAATGGAGATTGACGGAGATGCCTCTGAACTCCGCAGAAAACTCCTCTTCGGCAATCACGTATTTACCGGAGGCGCAGGCATACATACCGTCAGGCTGCTACCCCCGTTAACCATAACCGACGGTGAGGCTGACATCTTCATCGAAAGGTTGAAAAAAGCTATCAAAGAATGAGAAAGTTCACAGACGTAACAGACATCGGCTCTCTGCGCCAAGCCGTAGATGAGGCATTTGAGATAAAACGTGACCGTTTCGCCCATACCGATCTCGGCAAAAACCACACTTTGCTGATGATATTCTTCAATTCGAGCCTGCGCACACGGCTCAGCACCCAGAAAGCGGCGATGAACCTCGGCATGAACGTGATTGTGCTCGATGTCAATCAGGGCGCATGGAAACTCGAGACAGAACGCGGCGTGATAATGGACGGCGACAAAGCGGAACACCTCCTTGAGGCGATTCCGGTCATGGGAAGTTACTGCGACATAATCGGCGTGCGCGCCTTCGCCGGTCTCAAAGACCGCGACGAAGACTACGGGGAGCGCGTCATCTCCCAGTTTATCCACCATTCCGGGCGCCCCGTATTCAGTATGGAAGCGGCAACCCGCCATCCCCTGCAAAGTTTCGCAGATCTTATCACCATCGAGGAGTTCAAGACAGTGGAGCGCCCTAAAGTGGTGCTTACATGGGCACCCCATCCCAAGGCTCTCCCGCAGGCGGTGCCCAACTCGTTCGCCGAATGGATGAACGCCGCCGACTACGATTTTGTCATCACTCATCCCCATGGATATGAGCTCGCACCGGAGTTTGTCGGCAATGCCACCGTGGAATATGACCAGCATCGCGCATTCGAGGGAGCGCACTTCATATACGCGAAAAACTGGAGTGCATACAATGCCCCCGATTATGGAAAAGTTCTGAACACCGACCGCTCATGGATGGTGGATGAAGAGAAGATGCGCCTCACCGACAACGCCTTTTTCATGCACTGCCTTCCCGTCAGACGCAACATGATTGTCTCCGATGCAGTCATAGAATCCGAACGCAGTCTGGTGATTCCCCAGGCAGCCAACCGCGAGATTTCGGCGCAGGTAGTTCTCAAACGCATGCTTGAATCCCTTTAGAAACTGTTTAAATTTAATTCGATTTTTTTTATATAGTACATCTTGTGGCTTCCTTGAGGTCTTTTATGGCTGTTTTCACCGAGTCTCATCGGTCACATAGCCCGCTATGCTCCCTCTTCGACTCGTAAAAACACCTCATAAAATCCTCTCAATGAACCTCACAATTAAATTTAAACAGTTTCTTAGAATTAATATATTGACAGATAATGCAGACTCTGAAAATTTTCAAGATAGGCGGCAACGTAGTTGACAACCCGCAGATTCTAAGCAAATTCCTTGCGGATTTCAACAGAGTGTCGGGAGACAAGATAATAGTGCACGGAGGCGGAAAGGAGGCGACACGTCTCGCCTCCGCTCTTGATGTGCCGGTCACAATGATCGAAGGGAGACGCGTCACAGACCGCCGGACACTCGACATCGTCACTATGGTTTACGCCGGACTCGTCAACAAACGTGTTGTGGCGGCACTTCAGGCTATCGGCTGCAACGCTATCGGGCTCTCTGGGTCCGACGGCGATGCGATCAGGGCTGTGAGACGCGCACCGGAACCTGTTGACTATGGATACGTCGGCGACATCAACGCATCCTCAGTCAATGTCAGGCTGCTGACAGACTTGCTCGGCTGCGGCATGGTACCGGTGCTATGCGCCATAACCCACGATGGCGACGGCTTGCTACTGAACTGCAACGCCGACACGATAGCCTCGTCCGTCGCAGTAGCGCTTTCGCAGGTGCGGGAAACAGAACTGATCTACTGCTTCGAGCAGCCGGGAGTGCTTACCGACATAAATGACAAAAGCAGCGTGATTCCACTGATCACCCCCGATGACTTTCCCGCTCTTAAAGAGAGCGGTGTGATTTCAGCCGGAATGATACCTAAAATCAAGAATGCCCTCGACGCGGTGCGCAAGGGAGTCAGATACGTCTCTGTCAAAAGCAGTGATGACATTCTCGGCTGCACCGGAACAACAGTGCGCCTATGACACGTCAGGCAACAGACCTCCTCAGGACACTCATCGCCACACCCTCCGTCTCTCGCGATGAAAACGCCGCAGCTGATGTCGTGGAGGCTTTTCTCCGCGACCATGGTGTCCGTACCCGGCGTTATGCCGACAACATCGTCGCTCTGCCGGAACGTTTCGTTCCGGGGTTGCCGGTACTGATGCTCAACAGCCATATCGACACAGTCCGTCCCGCACCCTCCTATTCGTTCGACCCCTTTGCCCCGTTCGAAGAGAACGGACGTCTGTACGGACTCGGCAGCAATGACGCCGGGGCAAGCGTGGTGTCGCTCATAGCGGCGTTTCTGCAGCTTCGCGGCGAGGACCTCCCCCTGAATCTTCTGCTTGCCGTCTCGGCGGAAGAAGAGGTCGGGGGTGAAAACGGGATGCGCCTGCTTCTACCTTCTCTTGCAGCCGACGGCATCGTGCCCGACATGGCAATCGTCGGAGAACCCACGGGGATGCAGCCCGCCATCGCCGAACGCGGACTTGTCGTTCTCGACTGCGTGACACGCGGAATAACCGGACATGCCGCCCGCCCGGAGGGAGTGAACGCCATATACAGGGCGATCGATGACATTTCCCTGTTGCGCGGCTTCCGGTTCGGCAACGAATCGGAGACTCTCGGTCCTGTCAGGATCTCCGTAACCATGATAGAGGCAGGCAGGCAACACAATGTAGTGCCCGACGAATGCCGCTGGGTTGCGGACATACGCACCACCGACGCCTACTCGAATGAAGAGACCGTCAGGATACTGCAGGAGGCTGTAAGCTGTCATTCCGTTCTGACTCCCCGTTCCACACGCATCCGCGCCTCGGTGATCGACCCGGGACATCCGCTTGTAAGGGCAGCCTCGGAAATGGGACTGACTCCGTTCATATCCCCAACCACCTCCGACATGTCGCTGATGCACGGCATACCATCGCTCAAGATCGGTCCGGGGGATTCCGCCCGCTCCCACTCCGCCGACGAATTCATTCTCATCGACGAGATAGAGCAGGCTATATCGTTATATCCGAAACTAATAAGAAAATGTTCAAATGAAACTTTGGGACAAGGGTTTTGAACCCGACAAAATAATAGAGAAGTTCACCGTAGGCAATGATCGCGAACTCGACATGAGACTCGCCCTTTACGATGTCGAGGGCTCCATGGCACACATCACCATGCTTGAATCGATCGGACTTCTGACACAGGAGGAGCTGCAAACCCTCCTCTCCGCTCTTGAGGAAATAAAAGAGACCATACGCAACGGCAGTTTCAGCATCGAGGAGGGTGTGGAGGATGTCCACTCCCAGGTCGAGTTCATGCTTACGGCAAAGCTCGGTGACCTCGGAAAAAAAATCCACTCAGGTCGCTCCCGCAACGACCAGGTGCTTCTTGACCTGAAACTCTTTATGCGCGACGAGCTGAAGAAAATAGCCCAAGTCACAGGCAGCCTGTGCCACTCTCTGCTTGATCTTGCCGAAAGACACAAGGATGTCCTGATGCCGGGATACACACATCTGCAGATAGCCATGCCCTCTTCTTTCGGTCTGTGGTTCGGAGCTTACGCCGAATCATTTTCCGACGACCTCGAGCTGCTTTGGTCGGCATACCGCATAGCCAACCGCAATCCGCTCGGGTCGGCAGCCGGATATGGCTCTTCGTTCCCCCTTGACCGCGAGATGACCACCCGCCTCCTCCACTTCGAATCGATGCATTACAACGTCGTGGCGGCGCAGATGAGCCGGGGAAAGACCGAACGCGCCGCAGCCATGGCTGTTGCCGCAATAGCCTCTACCCTTTCACACCTTGCCATGGACGTTTGCATGTGGATGTGTCAGAATTTCGGATTTGTCTCCTTTCCCGATGAGCTCACAACCGGTTCCTCGATAATGCCTCACAAGAAAAATCCGGACGTGTTCGAGATAATGCGGGGCAAATGCAACAGGCTCCAGTCTCTGCCCAACGAGATCGCACTTCTCACCGCCAACCTCCCGTTAGGATACAACCGCGACCTCCAGCTACTGAAAGACATAACATTCCCGGCTACTTCGGAAATCATCTCCTGCCTCGAAATGGCGGAATTTATGCTCGGACACATCAGAGTGAACACCAGGATTCTCGATGATCCGAAATACGACTACCTATTCACGGTAGAGGATGTGAACCGGCTCGCTCTTGAAGGCATGCCCTTCCGCGATGCCTATAAAGAAATAGGTATGCAGGTGCAGAAAGGTGAATACAAACCCGATCAGCATATCCGCCACACCCATGCCGGCAGCATAGGCAACCTCTGCAACGACCGCATCGCAGCTCGCATCAACGAAATCCTCTCACGCTTCTAAAAGAATCTACGATATCATTATTTTAACTTTCGTAAATAAGTCAAGACGAGTTCACTGTTTAAATTTAATTATGAGGTTCATTGAGTGGATTTTATGAGGCGTTTTTACGAGTTGAGGAAGGAGCACAGCTCGCTGTGCTCCTGACCATACAATATAAGGCGGTGTGTCAAAATTGATAAAATTTGACACACCGCCTTGATTTTAGCCGGATGGCGAGGATGCTGTCAGAATAGTCCGAATCATTCAGCCAACGACCCAGACGGGCTATTATGACACATCCTCTTCACTTTTTAGTATTATGCGCCAGTCTATCTGTCGTTAACTACCTTTACCACACGTGTCGTGCCATCGGAAAGTTCCTCCAGCACAATATAGATCCTGCCATCAGCCGTTTCAGGCACAGGCACCTCAATTCCTTCCGTATTGAAGAATCTGCGGCTGACAACGTTTTCCCCATCATTTTCAATAGAACCGATTCCTGATGTATGGTTCACTGCCAGTTCATATGTCTTTGACAGGTCACCTGCCGTAGCAGTCACGAGAATCTTGCCTATGACAGTTGCTGCGAAGCAAGCCTTGTTTCCATCAAACACGAGATCCTTGCAATCGCTTGACCATTTCACGGTTCCTACGCCACCTACATTGAAATCCTTTGTCACACTTGATTGCGTGTCACCATCGGCAAGGATCAAACCTGCAGCATGGAACAATGCGACTTCATTTCCTACGGCATCTTTCACTACCGGATATGTATAGTCATCCGTCGAAACGAAACCTTCACCGAGATCAAGAGCGGCAAGTTCCTTTGCAGTTATCTTGCGCGCCTCAAACGCCTCGTCATTGACACTATTGTTGATGTCAAGATAGAAGGTATTCTCCATCTTGTTGTCTGCCGTCCATTGTTTTCCGTTTGTAAAAGACACACCCACTATTGAGCCGCAAGAGTCAGCAGGAGCTTCGATCTTGCCGGAATTATAACAATTGACAAACTGAGTCTTCCCCTTTTCGGGAGTTGCCACAAGACCTGCCACACGGGCAAGCCCCTTCACGGAACCCGCGTTGTAGCAGTTTCTGAATGTTGCGCCCGAATGCGCAGCCAGACCGCCTATCTCAAATGAAGGCTCATCTTTTGTCACAGTAGACTGCACATTACTGAGCGATGAAACGCTACCTGTGTTCCAGCACCCCTCGACAAGACCGTCTATAGGCGATCCCCATGCGATCAACCCGCCTGCACGATCTGTCTTTCCTGTAATGTTACCCGTATTGTAACAGTTTATCATCTGTGGACCATTACCTGCAAATTGCGAAGTAATGCCCGCTACCATACGGTTACCCTCGATATCACCGACATTCCGGCAATTCCTGAATATCACCTTTCCCGATGCGGAGCCGGTGATGCCACCGCCCTGGTTGCCATCGGCAATGATCGTTCCTTCGTTGACACAATCGATAAACGATGCCTCGTCAGGAGTAGAAGCAGATCCCGGAGTACCGATTACCTGTCCCGCTATTCCGCCGGCATAGACATTGAAATTGGATATGATCGTACCTGTATTGGTGCAACGAGTGAACGAAGACCCGGGCGTATAGGATGTTACAAATCCAGCCGTTGGATAACCCGTGCCGAGAGATTTGGTCGATTCTGCAGAAATGTCACCATTGTTAAGGCAATCAGTCATTATATATTGAGCGTTGGCTGATGCCGAAGATGTTGCCGGAGTGCCGGCAATGTACCCTGCAACCTTACCTGCCGCGCTGACCGGAGTGCTGTTGGTACAAGATACGAAGGAATAAACGCCATTGCCCTTAGTGCCAAGAGCGTTTCCGATGAATCCGGCTACAGTGTGAGCCCACTCGGGTGTGGCAACGATTATTTCTCCATTGCTTTTGCAATTCTCAAAAATTGCGGCACCTGAACTTGAAACAAAACCACCTATAGTGACTGCCGTTGCTTTGGAATATGATGCCGTCTGCTCTATCTTGCCCTTGAACTCGCAATCCTTATATGTCACTCCGGCTGCACCTGTGGCAACAAGACCACCGATCGATGCCATATTGCTCTTTATCGAGCCGCCGAACACCACGCCATTAAGCACTGCGCCTGCATAAGCATTGCCTACGACTCCGGATACATTCGCCTTATTTGTTGTCACCGAAACATTCGAAACAACGTTCTCCAGTGTTCCGTAAAGTTTATCAACAACAGGACAGGCATATGTATGCGTAGCGTTTAACGTTCCCTCAATCTTAAGGTTCTTGATTGTCGCATCGGCACCGACGGTTCCGAACATTCCACTCGCCGAATTGGCAATCGAGCTTAAGTCAACAACTTTTATCGTGTGGTTAGCACCATCGAGCGTTCCGCTCATCACGGTCACTCCATCGCCACCTATGCGTACGGGAGTAATGCCTGAAAAGTCAAGGTCCGCAGTTATCCTTACAGTCTGACCGATCAGGTCCCTGCCTGTCTTGTTCATGTGTGTTGCAAGAGCGTTCCAGTCCCCCGTATTATTGAGAAGATATGGATTATCGGCTGTACCCTCTCCGTTGAGAGGCATCGCGGGAAGCACACGGATAAAAATCGGACGACGCACATTTGCCGCGTTAACGGCTATTAGCGTATCCGCCACTATCTCCGTTACGTTCTGCGGGACTATCAATACCCCATTCTCAATCTTGAACGCGCTTCCGTCAGAGAGTGACCATGCTGCGTTTCCATCAAGTTCCACATTGCTTGCGAGTTCGCTGAAGATCTCTCCCGACACAGCTTTGGCGATGACTTTACGTGCAGCATCCACCTTAGTCTCGTCTGCGAATGTTTTCAGCGCGGGATATATACCGGCACGGTAGTCCCATACATCTGAGACAAGACCTTCAAGGGCTTCACCGGAAGTCAGTGCCGTTGTTTCAACACCATTCATATTCACAACGTCAGCGTTAGCTCCTGCCTTAATACCTATAGTCTGTGCATCGAAATAAACATTCTCAACATTCTTCGTACCGGCAAGACCGAGAACAGCACCTACTGTCGCCTTGTTGCCGCAATATACATTGCCGAGACTCAGGCAGCCGATTATGTTATCATTTGCCGATCCTGCTGCCGATGTGCCCTCCATAGAGCCACTTATGCCGCCGGCATTATTATTCTGGGCGTAAACGGTGCCGTAATTCACACAATTTTTTATTGCCGAACCGTTGCTGCCTCCTGCAATACCGCCTACCCGCTGCAACTGCTTGATATAGTTTGTGCAGATAGCCGACGCCGAGATATCGCCTGTATTCACGCAGTTCTCTATCATACCATTGGAAGAGCCCGCTATGCCTCCGACGTTGGCATATCCGGAACGTATGTTTCCCGCATTATAGCAGTCAGAGATCCTGCCTCCCTTATTCACCATTCCTGCGATGCCTCCTACCCAGCATGAATAGCCGGTCACGTCGGCATAGTTACGGCAGTTTTCCACCGTTCCGTCAAGCGATGCCACAAAAGCGGCGCAGGTGCCGTACATTTCAAACTTGGATCCGGCTCCGATGTTAAGATTGCGCACTACCCCATTCTCGCCCAAACGTCCGAAAAGTCCGCCCATTGTGCGGCATTCCGAGGTGTTGAGCGTTCCGACTTCTGTCTCCGTCGGTGTCTTTGACCACACAACCCTGTCAGGTATAAGTATGTTGTCGATCGTATAGCCTCTGCCGTCAAACACTCCCTGGAATTTTACCGATGCCGAACCCGCTGAAGCGTCTGCGGATATTCCGTCGAATGCCGGGTCATGACCGAGATCTATGTCGTTTGTCATGGCAAAGTATACACCGTCGAATGTCTGACGCTTTGCCGTAGTAGCCTCGGATAGCAGGATGAGATCGTTCTTCGTCTTTATGAGCAGCGGCGAATCAGCCGTGCCTTCCCCCTCGAATGGTATGGGGGCAATGTTCAGGAAATGATATGTCTGCACATCTCCGTTGACCACATAAAGAGTATCCGTGCCAAATTCCGTTCCGATTTCAAGGGTCTTGTTTTCAACAATTCTTGAATAGTAACCTTCTGTATAGAGATTGCGCCCTTTTGAAATACGGAAAAGCGTGTTGCCAAGGGCAGTAAGCGGCGTGTTGTTTGAGATTTTACGGAAACTGTCGCCTGAAGCTGTCAACACGGCAGATGCGCTGAATTTTGCCGCCTCCGTCTCTGCCAGAGCCTTGATGCGCGGATATGCTCCTTCCGTGAAAGTCCAGACATCGGCAGGGAAACCGGCGGGACCGCCCGCTGCAGTCAGTTCGGCAGTGGTGGAGCCGAAGCGCGTTGACTGGAAATCGGTTACTTTCCTGTCGTAATATATATTGGTCAGTTCAGGATTTGTTCCGTCCAATATCTTGCCTATCACTTCATTGCAATTATTACGGTCATACTGGTATGTCTCCACCTCTACGGAAGCCGACGTATAACAGTTTATAACCTTAGGAGTTATTTTTGACGATCCGAGCTGTATCTGACCTATTATACCTCCTCCCATCCTTGTGAAGCAGTGAACCACTCCGGAGGAGTAGCAGTTCTCGACAACTCCGCTTGACAGAATGCCGACAACTCCGCCGACTTGCGACTGTGAGCTGTAACCGCGCACAACGCCAGACGAGAATGAGTTGCGCAAGGCAACGTTCTGAAGCGTGCCCACGACACCTCCTATAATCTGTCCGTTATCGTTCTGCAGATTCGCATATGTAATAAGTCCGCTGAAATACAGGTTTGACGCGTCCGCATCAAGAATATTGCCCGCGACACCTCCGGCAGGGCTGTTATCTCCCATGATATGAACCGTTGTCCCTACGGCAGAACAATTGTTCATGCCGCCATGAACCTCGCCAACGACACCACCCAGGAAACCGGTTCCGGCAACGGTGCCTCCGGTGACGCGGCATTCGGACATGCTGCCCGACACTATACCGGCAACGCCTCCCGTACCTGTGCGTGCTCCGCTGACAGACGGCTTATTCACTGTTATGTTCTCGAGCGAACCGATACACCATGCGGCAACCGGTCCCGCGCTGAGATATTGACTGGAAACTACAGGTTGTTCGATCACTATATTCTTTATCACCGTCGTAGTGTCACAAATGCCGAACAGACCGGCATACGCATCTGCACCCGAATTTACGTTAAGCCCACGGATAGTATGCCCCCTGCCATCCAATGAGCCTGCAAACCGCTGATTCCAGGTTTTGCCAATGGCATCGAATGCATAACCCTTCATGTCAATATCGGAGGTAAGGGCAAAGTGCTTGCCTATATATGTACGTGTATATTTCTGTGTTCCGTACACGCCCACATAGTTATCATCGCTGTTCACCTTGTCTGAAAGAAGAATGAGATGATCAAGAGATGAAATCAGGTAAGGGCTTTCAACGGTTCCGTCTCCCTCAAATCCGTCAACACTGAGTTCGGGATATTTCCATGGAGTATCGGCAGAAAGCCTTGCCTCCGTCAGCACACCCGCATATGACTTAGCCTCCGCGCACAGCAGCGACCAGTCTGTCCAGGAGAGAGTGCTGTTGTCGGCTGCCGGAGCTGCCGCAGTTGCAATGATAGGCGAATATTTAGTAAGATTGCCCTTATCGTTAAATTCCAGACACTTGATCATCAACCACGAACCGGATCCGTTTATAAATGCCGTCTGGTTGTTGATCTCTGCCGTGCGGTCTCGATTCAGTTTAATCTCGATATCCAGACCACGGTTGAAGATATTCGTAACCGCCAGCATGTTTGGCGATGTCTGGTTTATGATGACATAATATCCGGCTTGCCTGTTGTCTGAAGTTTTATATGTCATTGTGCCATTGGGCATTCCCATTGCCAGATTGAAGTATGCGCCTACGAATTTATCCTTGTTGGCACCCTCCTTCTGAACATATATTCCCCACCATGCCTCAGTGAAATCTATGGAACCGCCATCAGTCACCTTGCCGGTGATCTGCCTGTCGTAAGCGGGAGTTCCATCCGTCTGGGTCACTGCAATGTCAAGACGACCGAGCGATTCATCCGTCATCACATACTGGCTGGGGATCGAAACCGTCGACGTAACCTTGTCGTAATGGGCACGCACATTGCATCCATTCCAGAAGTTATTGATGGTAATCGAGTCACCGTCTGCATCGGGGGTCAGCTGCATTGTTGAGCCGCCATCGTAACTTGCGCTCACAAGTGTCTGATAAGTGCCCACATAATAACCACCGATATCGCCTGCCTGTCGCGATTCTGCCGCTTTCACAGGTCTGTTTCTGAGTATCGGCGACACTTTCCTTTCCGGCTTAATGATAGCTTTGGGCAATACCTTAAGCCTCAATCCCCCTTGAAGCGATTGGGGGTTGAAAGAGTTGTGACTTGCAGCCGTAGCGACCGATCCGGCTATCCGACCGTCAAGTTCGGCAGATGCCGACAGCGTCTCTGTCTGCGCCTGGGCAATCAGGCTTGCCGCAAGCATGCCCGACACCAGTAAAGAAGTTATTGTCCTTCCCATAATTGCTGCTGACTGAGGAACTTTGATTACTATAAACACCCGTGAAAGACTACATCCGTGTCCTCAGTTTACCGGACTGTAGTGCTTGTCAGGGGATATTGACCGATCCGTAAACCAGTCATTAAAAACTTTTAGACGTTGTTTATCCGGATTCTTAATCCACAACATGGACTTTTGTGGCTCTCCCGCCACTCACTTTTATATATATTCCCGGCACATTGGGAGCGCTGACTTGGTAACCGGAGATACTGTACCATTTCACTTCTCCACACTCCTGATCAGTTTCTTCATACAAGACACTGACTCCTGATTCCTTATCCTGCATAAGAGTGATTTCCATTAGTTCCACCGCACATCGTGCCGATGCGCTTCCGGTGAACTGCGCCAGTCTGAACGCCGGTTTCTCAAGTGATCCGGTGTTGTAATGTAGAGTTATTGTCTCACCTCCTCGCACGGATGGGTTTGCCGAACCTTCGACTGTATTCACCGGGACCCATGTCAATCCATTGTCTATTGAAGAGTAAAGACGGAAAATGGCATTAGAGGCAGTGGCATTGTTTACCCGTATTGACACGTTCTCCACCTTGGCATCAATGGCTGAGCACTCCGCTTCAGAGCCTTTTATGGTTGTAAGCACTGTGTTTTCAGAATCTTCCATAGCTTCTATCCTTGCACCCTTTGAAAAATTCCAAGAGGCAAATTTACCCGATATCCCCTTGGCATCTCCGGTTGTAGGAGACATGTTGGCAAAATCTTCCACCAATGTATCCACATCGTCTTCCATAACGCTGAAAGTAACGGTTCCGTCAGATTTAAGCTCAATATCATTGATGATAAAGGGAGTGGACTGCATAGTCCACGAACGCAGCGAGGGGGTAGTGGCATTGTCAAGCCTCGTCACGTTGCCGCTGCCGGGAAAGGGGTCTCCGTCACTATCGGTCAGAGTCGCACCCGACACTTGGGGCGAGGCGCGAAGCAATGTGTAGTAGGTACGCCCGGATGTCGCATTGACCCGATTGTTTTCCCATACCGCCGGATTAGTCAAATCTACCCTGTGGACCAGCAGCCCCTCGCCGGGAAGATATTCATCCCAACGTGTTTTCGTGCGGCTTTCAAGCAGGAAAAATTCATTTTCCACAGCTGAATTTATCCGGCATCCGTCCGGTGTGTCACCTTCATTAAGAGGAATTATGCCATATTCCCCGCTCCGGGTTATAAGCCTGGGAGTTGCAAAACCAAGTGCATAACGTTCGAAAAGGGAATATCCGCAAGGGGTGCGACTTTTGTTCAGATATGATCCGCTTGCCATCACTGACCATTTTGACGGATGTTCTGCCTGCCCTCCTGTTTCATAATCCACATCATATAAATCGGGCAAACCGAGCACGTGACTGAACTCATGACATATTGTCCCGATGCCGTCAAGCAATTTATTTGCCGGTGCCCCATAAAGTTCGGTAGAACAAGCATAACGGCCAAAAGAAACCCCGTCAAGACTAAGGTTCATCACCATTGAGGCATGTGGCCATATGAGAGTCTCGTCGTTTCCCGCGAAATTCGACCCGGCGCCTGAGAAAATAAAATAAACCATATCCACCTCGCGATTTCCATCAGTATCATATACGGAATAATTCACTTCTGAATCAGCAGCGCGCAACGCGGCACTGACAAGAGTCTGCGCACCTGCCGTCTGTCTTGCATAATGTCGCGAATAATCTATTTTCACGGGACCAACCACATCAAACCTGGGATCAAACACTCCTCCTGAGTTTTCATAATAATAATCACGCACTGAACCTGTGTATTCCACCTTTGTCGGTATCATGTGATCGGTCATATAACCATCGTAACCCTCCATGTTTATCATCTCGTCGAAAACCATTTGTATATCATTCCTTGAGAACGGAGTGTCGTTATATTCCACAAGAATTACAAGCCCACGGAAGCTATCGTAATCGTATTGTCCTGTTTCAAGTGAGTATCTTCGCCGTTCAGGCATTTTTTGTTTCCGGTTTTGCCGGAACACCGGTCTCACGCCCTTTGACCGTGTCGGTGCTTTCTTGCCGTCAGCGGCACCGATGCCGGTGGAAACAAGCATGCCGCCGGCGGATAGTTCCGCATATTCCCAAATTCCGGTTATATCGTTTAGCACTACAGCATAGCCATCCGCAGTCATAGTATAGTTATAGGATTCATCACCGAAGAGGCGCAACGTCACTTCGGTTCCATCAGGCTGTGTAAACGTGCTGGGATCGGGATTGGCAACTACTGCGTTCGCCCTGATACCGGCAAAAGCAACCATTCCACCGGCAAGCATTATCCCGATGCTTTTTTTAAATGAGTTTTTTATAGCCATGTCATTATTCGGTATAAAATAAGTAGGGTGTTCAGCCATATATTCTTACAAAACTGTAACCTAAACTATTAAAGGCTTCGATCGGGATTCCGACCGAAACCTTTAGTTTTGATTCTAATTGAGGTTGGTCGGGAAGAATCAGTTTTTAGCGATCTTCTTCTCTACCTTCATTGTGCCGTCGGTGAAGACGGTGCGCATGATATATACTTGACCGGGTTCGGGGGTGACAACCTGACGACCCTGAAGGTCAATAAGCACAACTTCCTTAACTTCCTTGCCTGCGAAAGATTCCTCTACAGCCGATTGTTCCTTGTAATCTACCAAAACTTCGAAGTTTTTCTTGAAACCTTTGTAAAGGCATGTGAGCATCACTTTGCCGGAAGCTGTCGGGACAGCGCGTCCTCCGTCAATCTTCAGAATCTTGGAAGCGGACTCGGTTGATGCAGGTTCGACATCAGTATCTTCGTCATCCACGAAATCGGTTGCAATCCATTCACAACCATCAGGTCCTACGAGTGTGATTTCTCCTGAAACCTTGCCGTAAGTATCGTTCTCGGCAAGTAGAAGAAGAGCCGAGCCGGCATTTGCCGCATCATTGTCGGCAAAGCTTGCCAATACGGGATAGCCACCCCAGGCAGGATTAGCGAAGCCTTCGCCTATCATAAGCTCCTTAAGCTCTTTAGTGGTCTTCTTTGAACCCGGAACTGTACGGAACTCGCGACCGGGGTTAATCTCAACATCATAGAAACAGTTTTCATGACCCTCCAGCATCAGACGTTCAACGCCATCACAAAGTTTAGTATATGAGCCAGAATAGGTTGTCCCACTCCACAAATAACGCTCGCTATTATCTGAGATTATGTTAGTCTTAAGACATGTGACTTTACCGGAGTTATAACAATTACGCACTACCGAATATGGATAGAAAACGCCTCCGAAAAGACCTCCCACTCGCCTTTCGGCAGTTACATTTCCGGTGTTATAACAATTTTCTACTCTATGAGGTGCATCTTCGTTACAAGTAGAGAGATACCCTCCGAGACCTCCTGCATTACCCTGCGTAGCCGTGCCTGTATAATTGGAAACAACATCTCCGATATTGAAGCAATCTCTCATGACTGCCGGATACGTAACATCACCTGATGCAAAATATCCGACAAGACCTCCTACTGCATAATTGGTGGCTGTCACATCTCCTGCATTGAAACAGCGCTCCATGACACCATTCATTTTACCTACCAGACCGCCTGCTGTCAACGCACCGTTTGCAGGATTGGATCCGATTGAATAAACATCACCCGTATTATAACAATCGCTCATATATCCGAACTTGGCTAAGTCACCTATAAAACCGGATATTCCTGCTCCGTTTCCTCTGACTTCACCGGAATTGAAGCACCTTTCTATTGTAACCAATGATTCTTTGGTCTTTCCGGCACTGGTTTTAGAAGAGAAACCATATGCGTATGCAGTCGAGGACCCGTTTGATGCAGTCACATCACCTCTGTTGGAACAATCAGAAATTTTCCAACCTGCATTTATTACTCCTATAGCTCCCATTATATTGTTGGAACCTTTAAGATTGCCGTAATTGTGACAATTCTTAATAAAGCCGGTCGTTCCATCTTCGTCAATATCGGATATTGATGACAAAGTATATACAATTCCATAAACGTCACTTCCCGGTTTGGCAAGCTGGGAAAGGTCTATATCGGATTTATTCTCACAATCCTCCATATAACCTGTAGCTTCAACTTTATAAGCCACACCGGCAATTGTACTTTTAGCCATCAGGGAACCTTCATTCACGCAACCCTTCATGCCTCCTGCGACATTGGCGACAATACCCATCGCCGAAGTTGTGGTAGAAGTCACGGAACCCTTGTTGACGCAATTCTCAAGCAGCGATCCTGCCTTGGTCTCGTAAACGATACCCGTTGCATAAGTTATCTTGGATACTACGGCTCCTTCGTTCACACAGTTCCTGATTATTGAATTCTCATATGAACGGCAAGCGATTCCCGATGCGTAACCGCTTGTAAGTGTCTCAACAGATCCCAGGTTGGTCACATTCTCGATCAGACCGTAATTATAACCCACGACTGAACCAATATAACTGTGAGCCTTAAGCACTCCGTCAAGTGTCAGATTCTTTATCGAACCTGTGCTTCCGAGAGTTCCGATAAGTCCGAGGTACTTGCCTACGTACAAATTCGGTCCCTGAAGTTTTGTTTTGGTAGAATTATTGTTTGAATAGACATAATTCTTTATCGTGTGTTTCGCGCCGTCAAGCTCTGCCTGGAAATTGACCCCATTCACTGCAAGCAGTTTGATTGAGTCGCCCTGGAAATCAATATCATTCTCAATTCTGAAGAAATTACCGCTATATTCCCATTGGGAGGACTCCATAAAGTCGGCAAGTTTGTTCCAGTCTGCCGGAGTCTCAATCAGATAGGGAGATTCCTTCGTGCCTTCTCCCTTGAGAATAACAGGCACTGCGTTCAGATCGAAAGACTTGGCATAATTTCCACATGTCGCCGTTATCCTGTCTGAGACAAGCGTCATGCCTTCCGGCTTGATGATTGTCAACAGGTCACCTTCTATCTTGAAACTTTCGTTTTTCTCAAGTTTGAACTCAATGCCTTCTGCCTTTGAAAGGGGAACTTCGGCAAGCACGTTTGTCCTCATCTGCTTCGGAGCAAACGCCACATAAATCGAACGCATCGCCCGGGATGCATTCTCGTTTGCAAACGCCTTCAGCACAGGATATGCATTGGGTGTGAAATCAAATTCTTCTGCGGGTAGACCAGCAAGTGCATTTCCTGCAACAAGCTCGCTTGAAGAAAGTCCTGTGGCTCCCTCGACTCCATTGTTGTTTGCGCCCCCGTTAACATTGACAGATGCGTCATAATAGTTTCCTGTGAGAGTTATGGAACCTGATGCAGAACCAAGAACACCTCCGCGTGACAGAGTTGATTCAAGCACGTTGACAACTCCGTTGTTTATACACTGCGCGATATCTCCTTCTCCATTATAATTGCTTGCAGCTCCTGCGATACCACCGACTTTGTCAAAGCCTTGAACACCGCCGTTATTCACGCTGCACTCTATCTTGCCGTAATTTGTACCAACAACACCGCCTACGCAGTTGGTCTTGGTTTTCTCCGTCACTTTATCAAACGACTTGTTGAATACATCGCCATCGTTCTGACACTTGGAAACACACGCCGTAGCGGCATTATAGCCGACTATACCGCCGCCATTCGCTGTGCCGAAGTTTACAGCTCCTCCATTGTAACATTTGTTTACCTTTCCGCCGGTATGGTTGTAACCAACGATACCGCCGACATATGAAGTCATGGCATTGACAGCAGTGTAATTACGACAGTTTTCAACAAGACCCTGATTGACACCGGCAACAGAGCCGCCGTAAGCGTAATGCATCAGATTGCAATCTTCGGCGATATTGAGATTGCGCACAACCCCCTTCTCTCCAATATAAGCGAAGAACCCTGTATAATATCTTGATGCAGTATTCGATACAGCATTCTTGTCATCACGCACGACCGCATCAATCTTCAATCCATGCACTGTATGACCAAGTCCGTCGAAGATTCCGCAGAACTGGTTTATAGTGGCATTCGCACCTGTAGCGCCATAACCAACACCACTGAAATCTTCCGCAGAGGAGAAGTCTATGTCATTAGCCATAACGAAGTAGTCGCCATCGTGACTCTGCTTATAGACGCTGACAGCCTCATGAAGTTTCCTGAAGTCATCAACCGTCTTCATCATATATGGGTCTCCAGCGGTGCCTTCACCTTCGAATACCTTCGGCACAACCGCCAGACGATACAGCTTGATACCCCAGTTGTCGGCAGTAGATGCGGTAATTACAGAGTTTGAATATTGATCTTTTACAATCACCTTATTGCCCTGGACACGCAGTGCCTTAGTTTCCGTAGCCGTCTCACCGGCTTCCTCATCAAAATTCAATGCCCATGTTACATTGGAAGACTGGGTAAGCCCCACTTCCTCCCTGACCTTCGCGCTGTTATCAACTTCGCGCATCAATAACGGAAGAGAGGAAATCTCCTGAGTCTGCGTGCCAGTTCCCGTTGCAAGTACGGGATACTTGCCGGATTCTGATTTCCATACCTTGGAATCAAATCCGGAAGGCAAAGCACTTATAAATTCTCGAGTAGATTTGCCATAATCAGGATGATCGAATCCCATAACCTGATTGTCGAAATAACAGTTTTCTATGCATCTCTCCAATGGTCCGGGACCAACATATGAAGAACTTAAATGGAAATTTCCAACAATTCCCTTATTGGGAGATGCAGAAGTGGATATTATCTGACCGGAGTTATAGCAATTCCTGATATTGCTGATATTGATCATCTCTATCGGTTTACCGGATGTAAACGAATAACTGACACCGAGATAACCTATAATACCGCCTACATTCTCGCTCTGATCCGACTTCATGATCGTGCCTGAATTGTAGCAGTCAGTCAGCTCCGAACTATTGGTATACCCTACGAGTCCTCCGGTATTTGTATCATCGTCTCCGCCATTTGGACTGCCAAAAGAAGCCCTCTTTGCAGAAATCGCCGCCGTATTAAACGATTCTGAGATCCTGGTTGAAAAAGAATAACCGACAAGTCCGCCAAGACATGCATATCCTATTTCATCGGATATAACACCTGCTACCTGACATTTCGAAATCTCACTGGAGAAAGCTTTTCCGACAATTCCACCACCCACTACACTCGACATCACAGCCGATGCTCCGTCAATCGTTATGTTTGTCCTTACATCGCATGTAGATATGGTTGCGCTATGGGTATATCCTGAAATTCCGCCTCCACTTCCTTTCGACATTACATTACCGGTGAAAGAACATCCGGCAATCGAACCGCCAAGAGCTTGTCCGACAACACCTCCTCCGATCTCTCCGTCGCAATCCACAACGCTCGATGTAATTGTGATATTACTTATGTCGGCATAACTTGTGCCGGCAAGGATTCCCACATAGTTTCCTGTAGCCGTTACACCCGCTTTGTCAAACATAATGTTATCAACAACAGATCCTTCTCCGAGCACACCGAAAAGTCCTGTGTCACAGAAACCTTTTCCGTCTGCTAAGAAATTGGATATTTTGTGTCCGTTGCCATGCAACTTACCGCAGAAAGGTGTAGCCACCGAACCGACCGGAACATATGAAGTAGGAGACACACCCGAGAAATCCAGATCACCACCTAATGCAAAATGAACACCTTCGAAAGAGTTGCCTCCCTCTGAAGCCTGCGAAATTGCCTGAATATGGGAAACAGACTCTATCAGATAGGGGGAAGCTTCCGTTCCCTCTCCTTTGAGATCAAGGGCGACAGGTGCCGGATAAGTTATCTGAGCCTCCGTGGTGACAGAAACGTCGTTATACATATAACCTATCGCTCCGCCCGGATTAGCACGTGCGGATATAACCCAACCACCGATCTTCAACTCGCCGTCACCGGTATCCTTAAGCACCATGTGGTTTTTCCAGTCTACGGAAACTTTCCATTTTTGCGTGTTCACATCCTGCTCGAATGATGCCGGATAGTTCATAAATTCTCCATACATCATATGAGTATACATCTGCTGTGGAGAGATAAGAATACGCTTGTCGACTGTCAGTCTCGCTGTGAGAATATCGTTGGAATTGATGTTGCCGAAGCCATAGAGAACCACCTCGTTTGATGCAGTCTGTTCAATATACATCTCATACATCATGAGCTTGTTCTGGGAAATATTGAAGCAGGCTACCTCTGTGTTGGGAACAACCCATTCGCTGCCTGAGAATACATTGAAAAGACGTCCCCAGTTGGGAGACTTCTGCAATTCGCCGTCTACTTCCTGCATCTGCGTGACCATGACACCCCATGTGCCGAGCACAATCGTGCCGTCGCTCTGCAATGTGCCCTTGAGGTCTCCTTCCACAGTATAGAATTTACCCTCCTTGATAAGCATGGGCACCATACTTACCTCTCCGTATGAAGCATGTTGGTAGATTTTCTGTTGTGGAATAAGCACCTCTCCGGTCTGAAGATTGATCTTCATGTCAATCACCGCATCAAGTCCGTAAACATTACCAAGGGCATAAACCCCTTCTGTTTCCGTTGATTCAACTGTGATCCTGGAACTATACATCACGGATTTGTAATTGAGATCCTTCGTCATCATTGTGCCGGTGACAAGCTTAGGGACGGATGCCCCATCTGCCTTACGGATCTTCTTCGGAGCGACGGAGACAACTCCCTTCCCTCCTTCTACTGCCACTCCTATCACGGAATCCTCCGAAAGGATCACATCCGCAGAGGGGCGGGCATCGACCACTTCCGCAGGCACAAACTCATCGCCCGCCTGAAGAACAGATGAAACAGGGTTGTCAGATCCCTATCCGGGATATTCCACTCCAGAAGAAACGATCTCTTGTGGCTGCATCTGCGTTCCGGCAGGCAGCTCGTTTTTCACAATGGCTTTTGCCCGCTCCTCAATCTCCGCCTTGTTGAGACGGGGAAGAACCGCGGAACCTGCCAGTGCGAAAAACACAACCAGCGTTGCTGACAGTAGTTTTCTTACCATAATGGATAATTTAAGGGGTTAGAACAAACCTCTGGCGATACGGCAATCTCCCGAAAGCCCTGAGGCATTATATGGTGTCTCGTTATTATTGCTGCGAAATAAACCGCTCCGCAATGAAGCGGCAAGAATTCAAATCCCCGATTTGATTCAATTTAACTTAGTAGGTGTATACACCTGCAAATTTATGAATTATTTTTATATATACTAATTTATTAACCTTTGTTAACATTTCACTTTGCGTGTATATTTTACACTTATCGTATCATTTTTCCACTTATAATTATTTTATTATGGATTTTATCACATCTGTTCAAAACCTTTAAAATACAATTGCAAAGTCAAGCAAAACCATTTACATCCCGACATAATTAAGTAGGGTATTCTGTTTCATGTCCAAGATTCCTTCCGCTAAATAGGTTAAAAGCAATAGACAGTTCCTGTCAAGTCGCAAAGCATTGTGACACAAACATTGCAATTTGATACTCACATTGCAGGCAATTTAAATGAATCATGGACTATGTGTTGTTATTGCGAGTTGTGGGTGGTTGGAGTCTTTTGTGTGTTGGCTTGGCGCAGAGAGAAATCGGATTTTAAATTATGGATATCCGGCATCGCGGACATCCTTATGCCTATGGCATATAGGGTGAGACGCGGATATGGCGGATGGGGCGCAGATTTATTTTTCATGTCAAAGTCAATCCGGAATGTTGAGGCTCAGCGGATTTGGTAGCCAACGGCAGCCAACGGAGAGTCGCGGATCAAAACCGATGTATACGATCTATCGGCGAAGACAGACAACCAAAATCCGTCTCGTACTGCATCAACATAATCCGCAACCATCGGATCCAATCCGCGACTCCCGTCATATGTCGGAAGACATATGAATCCGCGATGAGTTTTTTTGAGTGTGATATTATGTGATGTCAAAAGATCCGCGTGCCATCCGCTCTATCCGCATCCTACCTGAACACCGTAAGGTGAGAGGGAATCCGCGATGCCTCAAATCTCCTTTGCCTTATTTTCTTTACCTGTTTATACGAGGGAATTAAATAACCACCTTAAAGATTTAAAATGTTTAAGAGTAAATAAAAGTGGTTGTTACGTGGTTGTATATGGTTGGAGAATAAAAAATGTATTGGTTTGGACAGAGGGATAAACGGGGGATTTATCGGGAAAAATTTGGAACATGAAACTGAACATTCTATTAAGTAAGAAAAATTAATGCCCATATATCGATTAATTTTTATCTTACTTATCGTTCTAATGGGACCACTTACTTAATCATAAACCTTACAGGACAGTCACCAAAACTATTAAAGGCTCCGGTCGCAATAACGATCGGAGCCTTTAGTTTAAATTCTAATTGAGATTGATCGGGAAGAATCAGTTTTTTGCAATCTTCTTCTCTACCTTCATTGTGCCATCGGTGAAGACGGTGCGCATGATGTAGACCTGACCCGGTTCGGGGGTGACAACCTGACGACCCTGAAGATCGATAAGCACAACTTCCTTGACTTCCTTACCTGCGAAAGATTCCTCAACAGATGACTGTTCTTTGTAATCCACAACAACTGTGAAATCTTTCTTGAAGCCTTTGTAAAGGCACGTGAGCATTACCTTGCCGGAAGCTGTAGGAACAGCCCTGCCACCATCTATCTTGAGAGACTTGGAAACAGCTGTTTCTTCAGATGCTGATTCGACACCGGAATCCTCTCCTTCAATGATATCGGCGGCAATCCACTCGCATCCCTCCGGACCGACAAGCGTGATCTCCCCTGAAACCTTGCCGTAAGTATCATTCTCGGCAAGAAGAAGGAGAGCCGAGCCGGCATTTGCCGCATCATTGTCGGCAAAACATGCCAGTACAGGATAGCCACCCCAGGAAGGATTCACGAAGCCATCGCTTATCATAAGCTCCTTAAGCTCTTTAGTGGTCTTCTTGGATCCCGGTACCGTGCGGAACTCGCTACCCGGATTGAGCTCTACGTCATAGAAGCAGTTTTCATGATTTTCAAGCATTAAGTGTTCAACACCGTCAACCTTGTATGTATAATTATTAGTATAAGTCGTACCGCTCCAAAGGTATCTTTCACTATTGTCGGAAATTACATTTGTCTCCAGACATGTAACCTTACCGGAGTTATAACAATTCTTCACAAATGAAAATGGAGTGAACGCACCTCCAAACAGACCTCCGACGCGCCTTTTGGCTGTAACATTCCCGGTATTATAACAATTCTCCACCATATGGGGAGCCTCAACATATGAAGTTGTAAGGTATCCGCCAAGCCCTCCGGCATTTCCTTGCGTAGCAGTGCCCGCATAGTTGGAGGTAATATTACCTATATTGAAACTGTTTCTCATTGCCGCCGGATATGACACGTCACCACCCGCGAGATATCCAAACAATCCTCCGGCTGCATTATTGTCAACCGTCACATCTCCTGCATTGAAACATCTTTCTATAACACCATTCACCTGAGAAATAAAACCGGACGCACAAAGGTTGCTGCTTGAACTATATACATTACCCATGTTATAGCTGTCCCTAACGATGGAGAACTTCTTGGTCTCTCCCAAGAATCCTGATACCTTTCCGGCATTTCCTCTCACTTCACCGGCATTGAAACATCTATCAATTTCAGAAAGTAATTCGAGATTCGCTCCTCCACCGGCAGCGCTACCAAAGCCAACCGCCAAACCAGTAGACTCAATATTACCCGTATTCGAGCAATCCTGAATCTTCCAGCCTGCACTGATTGTATAGACACCTCCGCCTACATTCGCACCACCTTTAAGATTTCCAGTGTTGTGACAATTCCTTATGTATCCTGTCAGACCATCCGGATCAATAGCCTTTAATGCAGTTGTAGTGCATGCGATTCCATAGATATTGCCTCCAGGTTTCGCAAGTTTGGAAAGATCTATGTCTGCCTTATTGACGCAGTCTTCCATATAGCCTGTTGCATCAACTTTATAGACAAGACCTGCAACTGAGCCTGTTGCCATTAGCGTCCCCTCATTTTCACATCCTTTAATGCCACCGGAAGCGTTAGCTGTTATTCCCATCGCATATGATGTTGTGGCAGTGACAGAGCCTTTATTAATGCAATTCTCAATCAAAGAGCCTGCCTTGGTTTCATAAACGATACCCGTTGCATAAGTCTTCTTCGAAATAACAGTTCCTTCATTGACACAATTCCTGATTACTGAATTTTCATATGCCCGGTTCGCAATGCCAGCTACATATGCATCAGTCAATGATTCAACAACGCCTTTATTGGTCACATTATCTATTACTCCATAATTGTTTCCGACTATCGAACCGAGTAAACTGTGTCCTTTAAGTTCTCCATCTATTATAAGATCCTTGACAACACCTGTTGCACCAAGAGTTCCTATAAGACCCAGATATTTACCTACATATAAATTCGGTCCCTGCAATTTGGTCTTTATCGAGTTGTTATTAGAATATAAATAATTCTTTATAGTATGCTTTGCGCCGTCAAGCTCCGCCTGGAAATTGACCCCATTCACTGCAAGCAGTTTGATTGAGTCGCCCTGGAAATCAATATCATTCTCAATTCTGAAGAAATTACCGCTATATTCCCATTGGGAGGACTCCATAAAGTCGGCAAGTTTGTTCCAGTCTGCCGGAGTCTCAATCAGATAGGGAGATTCCTTCGTGCCTTCTCCCTTGAGAATAACAGGCACTGCGTTAAGATCGAAAGACTTGGCATAATTTCCACATGTCGCCGTTATCCTGTCTGAGACAAGCGTCATGCCTTCCGGCTTGATGACTGTCAACCGGTCTCCCTCAATCTTGAAACTTTCGTTTTTCTCAAGTTTGAACTCAATGCCTTCTGCCTTTGAAAGGGGAACTTCCGTAAGAACGTTTGTCCTCATCTGCTTGGGTGCAAACGCCACATAAATCGAACGCATCGCCCGGGATGCATTCTCGTTTGCGAACGACTTCAGCACAGGATATGCATTGGGTGTGAAATCAAATTCTTCTGCGGGTAGACCAGCAAGTGCATTTCCTGCAACAAGCTCGCTTGAAGAAAGTCCTGTGGCTCCCTCGACTCCATTGTTGTTTGCGCCCCCGTTAACATTGACAGATGCGTCATAATAGTTTCCTGTGAGAGTTATGGAACCGGATGCAGAACCAAGAACACCTCCGCGTGACAGAGTTGATTCAAGCACGTTGACAACTCCGTTGTTTATACACTGCGCGATATCTCCTTCTCCATTATAATTGCTTGCAGCTCCTGCGATACCACCGACTTTGTCAAAGCCTTGAACACCGCCGTTATTCACGCTGCACTCTATCTTGCCGTAATTTGTACCAACAACGCCGCCTACGCAGTTGGTCTTGGTTTTCTCCGTCACTTTATCGAACGACTTGTTGAATACATCGCCATCATTCTGACACTTGGAAACACACGCCGTAGCGGCATTATAGCCGACTATTCCGCCGCCATTCGCTGTGCCGAAGTTTACAGCTCCTCCATTGTAACATTTGTTTACCTTTCCGCCGGTATGGTTGTAACCAACGATACCGCCGACATATGAAGTCATGGCATTGACAGCAGCGTAATTACGACAGTTTTCAACAAGACCCTGATTGACACCGGCAACAGAGCCGCCGTAAGAATAATGCATAAATTCGCAGTCATCTGCTATGTTCAGATTTCTTACGACACCTGTCTGTCCAATATAACTGAAGAGACCTGTATAACAGTTTGACAAAAGATTTGAGACCGCATTCTTGTCATCACGTACCACTCCGTCTATCTTAAGACCGCTCACTGTATGACCAGCTCCGTTGAATATACCGCAGAACTGGTTAATCGTGGCATTCGCACCCGTAGCGCCATACCCGACACCATTGAAGTCTTCCGCAGAAGAAAAGTCAACGTCATTTGCCATCTCGAAGTAATCGCCTTTGTGACTCTGCTTATAAGTGCTCACTGCCTCATGAAGCTTATTGAAATCTTCAGGAGTCTTCACCAGATACGGATCATCCACGGTACCCTCTCCGTCAAATACCTTAGGCACTACTGCAAGACGATACAGCTTGATACCCCAGTTATCGGCAGTCACAGCATTTATAATTGAATTTGAATACTGATCCTTAACCACAACTTTATTTCCCGTTATCTTAAGAGCCTTTGTTTCTGCGGCTGTCTCACCCGTCTCTTCATCAAAATCAAGTTCCCAAGTCACATTGGGCGATGATGCAAAACTAAACTCGACTTTTACTTTAGAACTGTCATCAACATCCCTTAGTATCAAAGGAAGAGAAGAAAGTTCACGAGCTTGCGAACCCTTGCCTGTGTAAAGCACCGGATATTTTCCCGATTCTTTAGTCCATTTTTCTGTATCAAAACCATTGGGAAGTCTTGATGTCAATTCACGCGTGCTGAGACCCCATGATTCATGATCGAATCCAGCGATCTGACTATCAAAATAACAGTTTTCAATACAAACCTCAATCGGACTGGGACCGGTATACGACTGGCTTACAAACCAATTCCCCACCACCCCTTTTAATGTGGATGAAGATGTGGATATAATCTGACCTGAGTTATAACAGTTCCTTATATGACTCACATTCGTCATTTCCGGCAACGGTTTCCCAGATGTAAAGACATAGCTCACACCTATGTAGCCAACTATGCCTCCGACACATTCACTTTTGTCTGTCTTGAGTATTGTACCCGAATTATAACAATTCGACATCTCCGAGGCTCTTATATTACCAACTATGCCTCCTGTCTGCGTATCATCGTCACTTCCGGAACCTATACTGCCAAATGACACCCTTTTTGCAGAAATGGCAGCTGTATTGAATGAATCCACAAGACTTGATTCTGAAAGATAAGCAACAACACCTCCTACATAGGCATAACCTACGGCATCTGATACAACTCCTGATACGTAACATTCTGCGACATTACCATATAATACCTGTCCTGCTATTCCTCCTGCCATTCTGTAAGAAGATGATTTCATTCCATCAATGGTGATATTCGCACGTACCTCACATGATGAAATGCCGCCCTTTAATACATGACCGGCTATTCCACCTACACTTCCTGTCGAAGTTACATTTCCATTAAATGAAGAGTTCTTGACAATACCACCGGTGACGTTACCTACGATTCCGCCGCCTATCGCGCCATTGCAATCAACTACACCTTTCTGAACAATGATATCACTCACTTCTCCAGAACTTGTTCCGGCAACAACACCGATATAATTGCCTGTAGAAGTAAGGCGGGGATTCTCAAACACAATATTGTTTACTGAACCGTTTTCTCCAATAACCCCGAAGAAACCGGTATCGCAGAATCCCTTTCCATCGGCAATGAAATTAGATATTTTATGTCCTTGTCCATTCAGTTTGCCATTGAAGGGAGTAGACACCGAGCCAATGGGTGAATATGCAGTAGGTGACATTCCGGACAGATCCAGATCACTACCGAGTGCGAAATGCACACCCTCGAATGATGTTCCGGTCTCCGAAGCCTGAGCAATCGCCTTTATGTTATCGAAACTCTCAATCACGTAAGGAGAAGTTTCAGTACCTTCTCCTTTCATATCAAGGGCCAAGGGTGCCGGATATTCCATTTTGACAGTTGTCTGAATAGACACATCATTATAGGCATATCCTATTGTCTGAGTGGGATTTGAACGAGCAGCAATAACCCATCCGCCAATGCTGAGTTCACCGTTACCATCGTCCTTGATAACCATATTGCCTTTTGAATCAACGGATGTTTTCCATTTCTGAGTGTTAACATCAAGCTCAAAATTTGCCGGATAATTCAGGAACTCTCCATATAACGCATTGTTATACATTAACTGAGGAGAAATAAGTATCCTTTTGTCTACCGTCAGTCTCGATGTCAGAACATCATTTGAATTTATATTACCGAATCCATAAAACACCGCTTCATTAGGTTGCGTCTGCTCGATATACATCTCATACATCATGAGCTTGTTCTGCGAGATGTTATAGCACGACACCTCCGTGTTGGGAACCTTCCATTCGCTGCTTGGGAATACATTGAAAAGACGTCCCCAATTCTTTGACTTCTGCAGAACACCGTCAACTTCTTCCATCTGAGTCACCATGACACCCCATGTGCCAAGTTCTATTGTGCCGTCCCCAAGAAGCGTACCCTTAAGATCGCCCTCTACAGTCAAGAACTTCCCATCTTTTATCAAAAGGGGAACCATACTCACTTCTCCATAGGGATTATGATTATAGATTTTCTGCTGAGGAATAAGCACCTCTCCGGTCTGAAGATTAATCTTCATGTTGATAGTGCCATTAAGGCAATATACATTAGTAAGCTCATACTCTCCTTCTGTCTCCGTAGACTCAATTGTGATTCTGGAACTATACATCACGGAATTGTAATTAAGATCCTTCGTCATCATTGTGCCGGTGACAAGCTTCGGCGCGGCAGCTCCCTCTGCCTTGCGGATCTTCTTCGGTGCCACAGAGACGATCCCTTTATCGCCTTCCGAAGCCACTCCTATCACGGAATCCTCCGACAGGATGATCTCTGCGGAGGGGCGAGCATCGACCACTTCCACAGGCACAAATTCATTGCCCGCCTGAAGAACAGATGAAACAGGGTTGTCAGATCCCGATCCGGGATATTCCACTCCATAAGAAACGATCTCTTGCGACTGCATCTGCGTCCCGGCAGGCAGTTCGTTTTTCACAATGGCTTTTGCCCGCTCCTCGACCTCCGCCTTGTTCAGACGGGGTATGACTGCGGATCCTGCAAGTGCGAAAAACACGACCAGCGTTGCTGACAGTAGTTTTCTTACCATAATGGATAATTTAAGGGGTTAATCGGAATTCTTCGGGAATATTCTCTATATAGTCCGTCGGAATTCTCTATTGTTGTTCATCGTTATTGCTGAGTGCAAAGGCCTGTTTCCTCTTGTCAAGAACCAGTCAGCAATCCGATACCGGATTTGATTCAATTTAACGAGATAGGTACTTGCAATCGCAAAATTATGAATTATTTTTAAAAACATATCTTTTGTTAACCTTTATTAACATTTCATTTTGCGTGTATATTTTACACTTTATTTTCATTTTTCCATTTATTTTATTTTTTTCTTAAATTTATAGCGCATTTTTAAAACCTTTGACTTATCTTTGCAAAGTCAAGTCAAATCATTATGGTTCCACTTACTTAAATTTCCATTTATGAAGAAAAACCTACACTACCCATGGATGCTGCTTTGCGCTTGCGCAGTATCCCTGACTGCGGCGGCAACTCCGGTCACACCGGATCAGGCGCTGCAAAGAGCAATCGGACAAGCCGCATCTTCGAAAATGAAGAAGAAACCTGCAAAAGGCACTGCGAGGCTTGCCCATACATTCCGGGCAACAACGGAACAGGAACCCACACTTTACGTATTCAACAAGGGAACAGGAGACGGATATATGATCACACCTGCCGACGACCGCTTTCCGGCACTACTCGGATATGGTGACAACGGAGATTTCAATATCGATGAAATCTCCCCCGCCATGAAAAGCTTCATCGAGGATTATTCACGCGAAATCGATTATGCGATCAAAAACGAGACAGAAGATTCCCGCACCTCCGCCATCGCATCTCCGGGATGGGAACCTATAGCTCCTCTCCTTAAATCCAAATGGGATCAAGGCAACCCCTACAATCTTTGCTCCCCCCCGCTTGAAGTCATCGACGCAACCGGTTCTCCTACAGGACAGCAAATACCTACCGTTACCGGATGCGTCGCCACATCGATGGCACAGGTGATGTATTATCACAAATGGCCGGATGTTGGAGTGGGATCAAATTCTTATGAATGGAAAACATATTCCGATGTCCTTGCCAAGCAGCTTAAATGCGATTTCTCGCAGATGCGATTCGACTGGGACAACATGCTCGACACCTATTCCTATGACCAGAATGGAAATCCGACATGGTCGGAAGCACAGGCTAAAGCGGTTGCAGACCTGATGTATGCATGCGGAATATCGGTCAACATGTCATATAACATGGAACAGGCAGGAGGCAGCGGCGCGGTTTCTCGCCAGCAGTCTTTCGCTCTCGTGGATTATTTCAAATACAGCAAGTCGATTCGGTATAAATATCGCGACTACTGCCCGTCATGGGAATTTGAGGAAATTATCTACAACAACCTCAAGGAGGGTTTGCCGGTACTATATAACGGACGCGGTTCAGCAGGTGGACACTCGTTCGTATGCGACGGATACGGCGGCGACCATTATTTCCATTTCAACTGGGGATGGAGCGGAGTGAGCGACGGTTATTTCTACCTTGCCCGACTTTCACCTCAGACGCTCGGCATCGGAGGAGCAGCGGGTGGCTTCAACTCCGGACAGGGTATCAGCTACAATATCCGTCCGGTAAAGGACGGAGTGGACACCGGAACTCCGGAACTTCCCTATTTCAACTGCGTGGGCAACTTCGATTTCGATTCAAGAGCCGAATTGACAGCCGCCAACGGCTCCAAACTGATGTACACCAACTTCAAGGTCACAGCCCCCGTTTCGGGATACAACGCAGGATTCTGGAACATGTCAAGCACTCCGTTCACAGGTTATATAGGCGTAGCTGTGCAAGACAAGGACGGGAAAATAAACTTTGTTCCCGGACTTGAATGCAAAGCATTGCAATCCAACAGCGGAACGCAGAAAATCCCCGCATATCTTGAAGAATTCAAGGAAGGGACATACACGGTTTATCCGGCATTCTTCAACACGGTTGACGAAGAAAGCGATTTCATACATGTGGTCAACGGGTATCGCGACCATGTCACCATGACCGTAGACGCGGAAGGAAACCGCACTTTCACTGACGCTACCATAGAAGAGGAACTCGCCACGGCTCCGGAACTTGCCGTGACATGCTTCAGCTATGCAGGCAAGATATACTCGAACAATTCGCACGACTTCTTGATGTCGGTTGCGAACCATACTTCCGACAAGGATTATTATGGCGACCTGACAATGGTGATAAAAGACTCAAGAGGGCGCGAACTGACGAAAATGCCTATCGGCAAATATGACATTCCCGCAGGACTCACGATTCCGTATTCATTCAGTCTGACTCTTGAGGTTCTCAAGAAAGACTATATCGTATCTTTCCGCGATTCCTACGGACGTGACCTTCCGGGAGAATATCCCCTTTCTGTCTCAGAGACAGGAAAGGCTCTCACGACACAGCTCCGGATAATGTCATTCTCGCCGACCGAGATATTGCCGAAGTCTACAATCGACAACATTACCTTCCAGGTTGGAAACTACGGGACAACCGCAATCACAGCGCCTCAATTCGGAATCGCCTACTACAAGCTTGGCGAGACCACCGGCAAGGGTTGGAATTTCCAGTATCCGAACCTCTCCATAGAATCCAACCGCATATATAACCTTACCCTCACAGGACTTCCTGTAGATCTTGATGAAGGAGACTACGAAGTAAGGATGTATTATTACGAGCCTGCGGCGGCAGCCGAAGGCGAGGAACCTACAACTAAAAGAGTGACAATCAGCGGGCCTATAGCCGTCAGGGTGGGATACCCTGTAGAGACGGTGACAATGAACGAACACGCCATCCAACTCAAACCGGGCGAAACCCGGAAACTTGCGACATCGCTCACTCCCGACAACGCCACGTTCCGCATTCTGACATGGATAAGCAGCAATCCGGCTGTAGCCACCGTAGACAACGAAGGAAATGTGACAGCAGCTGACGAAGGACACGCCTACATTTCGGCAACTGCATACAACGGAGCCAACGATGTGTGCGAGATAACAGTGAGCGGTTCTTCAGAAATCAGCGAGATTGAGGCAAGCGGTGCCCGCATCATCGCGGTTTATTCCGCAAGCGGCATCAAAGTGCTTGATTCGCCTACAGCAGAGGCTCTTCTTGGACTTCCCGCAGGATTATATATGGTGCAGACCGACAAGGGAACATACAAGACTGTAAGATAAGAAACACACCTAAATACCCATAAACATTGATTCAACAGGACGCGAACCGTGCGATACGGTTCGCGTCCCTATTTTAACTCTATCCGGTTTTAACTCTACTGATTTCACAAAACGGACGCCGCCGCAGCAAGAGAAGCTGCGGCGGCGTCTGATTGTATCCCCGTAGGGAGTCGAACCCTAATCGTCGGAACCGGAATCCGATATTCTATCCATTGAACTACGGAGACTTTTTAACTACCTCCCGAATATTCTAAGAAACTGTTTAAATTTAATTGTGAGGTTCATTGAGAGGATTTTATGAGGTGTTTTTACGAGTCGAAGAGGGAGCATAGCGGGCTATGTGACCGATGAGACTCGGTGAAAACAACCATAAAAGGCCTCAAGGAAGCCACAAGATTCACTATATAAAAAATTTCGAATTAAATTTAAACAGTTTCTAAAACACGAAAGGCTTTTCAATGCAAAGTTATACTTTTTTTTTGAATTATTCAACTTCAATTTCCAAATATGAAGATTTGTTGTTAATTTTGACTATGAACTTGCATGCCGAAGGTGCTTAACAGACAAGTTCTGCTGAACACACATACTCAAGTGTCAGATGTAAAGCTACTAATATGAATGTAAAGATAGAAGAAGGGTGGAAAAAAGTCTTGGCTGCGGAATTTGACAAACCATATTTCGCAGGTCTTACCGATATGGTGCGCAGGGAGTATTCGGATCCGTCGTTCAAGGTGTATCCTCCGGCGGCTCAGATTTTCGCAGCTTTCGATTCCACACCATACGATGAGGTGAAGGTAGTGATAATCGGACAGGATCCTTATCACGGTCCGGGACAGGCGAACGGATTGTGTTTCTCGGTAAACCCGGGAATTGATATACCCCCGTCGCTGCGAAACATTTTTCAGGAGATACACTCCGACACCGGCACTCCCGTTCCCACATCGGGAGACCTGTCGGGATGGGCTGCGCAAGGAGTGCTTCTGCTCAATGCCTCACTCACGGTGCGCGAGCATTGCCCCAAATCGCATTCAGGTCTGGGATGGGAGACCTTTACAGATGCCGCTGTGCATGCTCTGGCAGAAAACCGCGAAAATCTCGTCTTCCTGCTCTGGGGATCAGACGCAATAAAGAAAGGGGCTTTCATAGACCGCAACCGACATCTTGTATTGACAGCGCCCCACCCCTCTCCCTTATCTGCGTATCGTGGCTTTTTCGGTTGCCGCCACTTCTCCAAGGCAAACGAATACCTTGCGGCACACGGCAAGACACCCGTAAACTGGTAATAAACACGTCAACGGCACGGATGCAGCCGGAAGCCGTTTAAAACAGTGAAATCATTGAAAATAAAAACAGTATCATCAGCAGCCATATGGATTTTGTCGTTCTTTTGCTCTACGGCAATAGCAACTGACACATCCACACGTATTTTCAATCCGAATTTCCGTACTCTCAAGGTGATGAATCCAGACAACTTCATGTCTCCGCCTGTAATACGCCTGAATTCACCCGACAGACTCGTTATCTCGTTCGATGAGATCGCGGAAGACAACAGATGGCTGCAATACCGCATCCTTCACTGCAACGCAGACTGGCAACAGTCGCGTCTTGTGGAGTCTGAATTCATCAATGGATTCAACATATGCGATATCGAAGACTTCGCGTATTCTGAAAACACGTTTGTCCATTTTGTGAATTACCGCATCGAGTTCCCTAATTCAACAATGAAGCCTCTCGTATCCGGCAACTATCTGCTTCAGGTATTCGAAAGCGAGAACCCTGACAATACGTTGCTTCAGACACGGTTCTTGGTAACCGAGGAGTCCGCGGCAACAGAGGGGTCTGTATCGGGACGCACAGATATGGGACACAACACCGAATGGCAGCAGATCGACATGTCGGTGACATTGCGCGGCATAGAAAATGCCAATCCATATCAGGACATCACTGTCTCGGTCTTGCAGAACGGAAGTGAAGCGTCGCGGCGCACGCTCTCACGTCCGCAGAGAGTTGAAGGCGGCACGCTCGTGTTCAGCCATCTTCCGGAACTCGTTTTCCCCGCAGGAAACGAATACCGCCGTTTCGAAAGCATCAGCAACGGTTTTCCCGGCATGGGTGTGGATTCACTGAGATTCGAAGGCTCCAATTATCACGTATGGCTGAAGAAAGACTCAGGACGCGCCTTACGTAATTATGAATACGACAGAACCCAGCACGGCAGATTCCTCGTGAGGGAATACAACGCCACCGACTCAGACCTTGGAGCCGACTATATCACAGTGCATTTCATGCTCGACATGCCAAGGCTGAGAGATGCCGACATTTATATAGACGGAGAGATGACACACGACAGATTCGACTCTTCCAACCGAATGGTCTTTGATTCGGAAGCGGGATTGTATCGGCTTGAGATGCCATTGAAACAGGGGGCGTACAATTACCGCTATGTCACGCTTCCGGTATCAGGAAAAGGGATTCCTTCGTCAAAACTCACGGAAGGGAATAAATTCGAAACGGGAAACGAATACTGGGTATGTGTGTATTATCATCCGCCCGGTTCACGCGGCGACAGACTCATCGGTTTTTATACTATCCAATAAACAAATCAGAATCAAAACATGCTTCAGATAAAAGACACTCTTGTATCTCTCGACCTCATCGAACGCTATTTCATCTGCGACCTTGACTCATGTCTGGGTGCTTGCTGCATAGAAGGGGATGCCGGCGCACCTCTCACAGATGATGAATATGAAAGGCTCTGCGAGCTGATGCCCAGTATATACCCCCTGCTTAATCCGGCGGCACAAAAAGTGGTTGAGGAGCAGGGACCCGCCTATTATGACGAAGACGGAGATCTTGTCACATCGCTTGTAGAAGGACGCGACTGTGTTTTCACCACCTATGCCCCGGGAGGGAAATGTCTGTGTGCTCTTGAGAAGGCGCACCGTGAGGGGAAGATACCTTTCTTCAAACCCTCTTCATGCCATCTGTATCCGGTCAGGCTCAAGGATTACGCCGGATTCACAGCAGTCAACCTGCACCGCTGGAAAATATGCAAATGCGCCGAAACCCTCGGGAGGGCAAAAGGCGTGAGGGCATATGAATTTCTCAAGGAGCCTCTGACGCGCCGCTTCGGCAAGGAATGGTATGACGAACTTTGCCTGACCGCAAAGGAATGGCTGAAATCATCAGAGCGTGTCCATTAAAACATATCTTAAGATATTTTAACTAAGCATGTCTTAAAAAAACGCTCTAATCTTATGTTTTTCGACATATTTTAGTTAATTTTGCAACAAATACTATGATCCTAACATGTAAGAATTTATTTAGTTAAGCCAAAGGCGAGGTGATTGAGAAGTCCCCTCGCCTAATTTTTATTGCATGTTTTTTCGATATTACATCTATTTTGATTAAATTAGAGGCAAAATAGGGAAAAATGGCATCTGTCAATTATTGGATAGTCTTGATTGTCAATGCGGCTTATATAATCACCATCATCAGCTGCATTGTTGTCGTACTTAAAGAAAACCGCAACCCCATCCGTTCGCTGGCATGGGTGATAGCTCTGATTTTCCTTCCTGTCGTAGGGCTGGTGTTCTACCTCTTCTTCGGGCGCAGCCTAAAAGGGCAACACATGATTTCGCGTCACAACAAACGCAAGATAATAAGCCGTATGGCTCCCCGACATGTAAATCTCTCCAACATCGATCTCCCTGTTGCCGACAAGAACCTGATTAAACTGTCGAGAGCCTTATCCTATTCTTTTTATACAGTAAACAACCACATCGACATTTTCACAACAGGCAACGAGAAATTCAATGCTCTTAAACAAGACCTGCGTAATGCGAAGAAATCAATTTACCTGCAATATTATATATTCTCAGATGATACAACAGGGCAGGAAATAGCGGATATTCTTATCCGCAAAGCCCGTGACGGAGTGGATGTAAAAGTCATTTATGACCACGTCGGCAGTTTCTCGGCACGCAGCCGGTTCTTCAAGAGAATGAGTGAGGCTGGCGTCGAGACACACCCTTTTTTCCGCGTTACATTCCCTCAGTTTGCCAATAGAATAAACTGGCGCAACCACCGGAAAATAGTGGTTATCGACGGTGAGACAGGTTATCTGGGGGGAATGAACATCGCCGACAGATATCAGAACGGTACTTCCGAGGGGATAGCCTGGCGCGACACGCATTTCAGGCTGCAGGGCGACATTGTGGAGTCTCTTATGTATTCCTTCATCGTGGACTGGAATTTCAAGAACAATCCCGAGACTATCGAGTATCCGCCGATGGCGCCTGTCAGGTTCCGGAACAACACAGGCATGCAGCTCATTACTTCCGGTCCTCTCGATTCATGGGACAATCAGGCGCTATGCTTCCTGAAGGCGATATCAAACGCGACAAAGTCAATATACATTCAGACCCCCTATTTCCTCCCTACCGATGCGTTGCAACACGCTCTTGAAGCTGCCGCGCTGTCAAAAATCGATGTGCGCATAATGATTCCCGGTAAAAGCGATTCAAGAATGCTACAATATGCAGGCTACTCATATGTGACGCAATGTCTTCGCGCAGGCATCAAGGTATACCTTTACAATCCGGGAATGCTTCATGCGAAGGGAATAATAATAGACGAGAATCTTGTGATAGCCGGTTCTACAAATTTTGACTACCGCAGTTTTGAAAACAATTTCGAGTGCAGCCTCATGATTTACGACAAGGATGTCAACCGGAAAATGCGCGACATTTTCTTCAATGACATAAAACCATGCACGAAACTCACCTTCAACACATGGCATAAACGCCCTATTTTCCAAAGAATTCTCGAATCGATAGTGAGACTCGTGTCTCCTATTCTCTGATCCGATCAACACCGGTGCCGTCGATTTGCCGACATTATCACCCATGCGACTCAGCAAGCAAGACGATGCCAGATTCTTAACATGACAGCCGGGGCATTTCTTCGCCATGATATAAGAGCTCGTCTTGACTTACTTACGAAAGTCAAGACGAGCTCTTAGCTAATTTACAAAAAACATGCCCCTTGAATGACAAAAGAGGTGACTGCTGTCAGTCACCTCTTTAATATTTTGAATAAAACCGTTCGGATTACTCAGCTTTTGCTTCCTCAGCGGCAGGAGTCTCCTCTGCCTTGGGTGCCTCGGCAGCAGCCTCGGCGGGAGCGGCAGCTTTCTTTGAGCGAGAACGACGTGTGGTTTTCGCTTTCTTGGGAGCTGCAGCCTCAAGCATGTTCTCGTTGAAATCAACGAGTTCGATCATGCACATTTCGGCGTTGTCACCCAGACGATGACCGGTCTTGATAATACGAAGGTAGCCACCGGGACGGTCTGCCACTTTCTCTGCGATAACTCCGAAGAGCTCCTTCACGGCGTCCTTATTCTGGAGATAGCTGAACACGAGACGGCGATTTGCCATATCGTCCTTCTTCGACCGTGTGATCAGAGGCTCGGCGAACACGCGGAGAGCCTTGGCCTTAGCCACAGTCGTAAAAATTCTCTTATGCTGGATAAGAGCTATCGCAAGGTTAGAAAGAAGTGCCTCGCGGTGTCCTTTCTTGCGACTGAGGTGGTTGAATTTTTTATTATGTCTCATGGGGAATTAGTCTTTATCTAATTTATATTTCGAAATATCCATTCCAAAGGAAAGGTGAAGCTTCTCAAGAAGCTCGTCGAGTTCGCTGAGCGATTTCTTTCCGAAGTTGCGGAACTTGAGCAGATCGTTCTTGTTGAAAACCACAAGTTCGCCGAGTGTCTCCACTTCCGCGCTCTTCAGGCAGTTGAGGGCACGAACCGAAAGATCCATATCCACCAGCTTGCTCTTGAGAAGCTGACGCATGTGAAGAACCTCTTCATCAAACTCTTCGGGAGTATCCTCCTGAGGAGCCTCGAGTGTGATTTTCTCATCGCTGAACATCATGAAATGCTGAATGAGGATCTTTGCAGCCTCCTTCAATGCCTCCTTAGGCATGATGGAACCGTCTGTAGTAACCTCCATGACCAGCTTCTCATAGTCGGTCTTCTGCTCCACGCGATAATTCTCCACGGAGTATTTCACATTCTTGATCGGAGTGTAGATCGAGTCAATCGCAATCTCGTTGAGATCGGCTCCGGAAAGGAGTTCCCTGTTTTCATCAGCGGGAACCCATCCGCGACCTTTGTTGATTGTGAAATCCATCTGGAAACTTGCCGCTGTGTCGAGACGACAAATCACCAATTCTGGATTGAGCACCTCGAAACCGGAAAGAACCTTACCCAAATCGCCTGCAGTGAACACATCCGTGCCCGATACGCTTACAGAACCTTTCTCGGTCTCGTGGTCTTCTGTGAGCTGCTTGAAACGAACCTGCTTGAGGTTAAGAATGATGTTTGTCACATCCTCCTTCACTCCGGGAATCGTGTCGAGCTCGTGAGCCACTCCCTCGATGCGGATGGAACAGATGGCGAAACCTCCGAGCGACGACAGAAGAATGCGACGCAAGGCGTTGCCGATAGTCTGTCCATATCCCGGTTCGAGCGGACGGAATTCAAATTTTCCGAAGGAGTTGCTCGATTCAAGCATGACCACCTTATCGGGTTTTTGAAATGCTAAAATTGGCATGGGTATTTATTGTTTATTATTTAGAATATAACTCGACGATCAATTGCTCCTTGATTGTCTCGGGGATATCCTCACGCTGGGGAACGTGAAGGAACTTACCTCCCTTGATGCTCTCATCCCACTCAATCCAGGGATATTTGCTGTGATTGAAACCTGAAAGCGCATCGGCGATTACCTCAAGCGATTTTGATTTCTCGCGCACAGCTACTACATCTCCGGGAAGAACCTTGTAAGAAGGGATATTGACCGGTTTGCCGTTTACTGTGATGTGCTTGTGAAGCACGAGCTGACGTGCGGCAGGACGGCTGGGGGCTATGCCCAGACGGTAAACCACATTGTCAAGGCGACTCTCGAGAAACTGGAGGAGAACCTCACCTGTAATACCCTTTGTGCGGGCTGCTTTCTCGAAGAGGTTGCGGAACTGACGTTCAAGAACGCCATATGTATATTTTGCTTTCTGCTTCTCGCGGAGCTGAAGACCATACTCGGAGGTCTTGCGGCGGCGATTGGCGCCATGCTGTCCCGGCGGATAGTTTTTCTTTGCCAGAACTTTGTCATCGCCGAAGATAGGTTCACCGAACTTACGGGCGATTTTGGTTTTTGGTCCTGTGTATCTTGCCATTTTGTTTATTCTTTAATTAAAGCGGCCCTTGAGCGGATCCCTTAGCGCAGCCGCGACCGTCGAAAGGAAGTGGTGAAGACGGTCTATTCGCATTCAGGATCAGGCTTGCGGACTCTGTTGATTATAATGCTTGTTATCGCGATTATTATCTGACGGATTAGACTCTTCTCCTTTTGGGAGGACGGCATCCATTGTGGGGAAGCGGAGTAACGTCTACGATCTCTGTCACTTCAATTCCTGCGCCGTGAACGGTGCGGATTGCTGACTCACGACCGTTGCCCGGACCCTTCACATATGCCTTCACCTTGCGCAGACCGAGATCATAAGCGACCTTGGCGCAATCCTGTGCTGCCATCTGGGCTGCGTAAGGTGTGTTCTTCTTGGAGCCTCTGAAGCCCATCTTGCCCGCGGAAGACCAGGATATAACCTGACCCTCGCCATTGGCCAGACACACAATGATGTTGTTGAAAGAGCTATGCACGTGGAGCTGGCCCTGACCATCAACCTTGACATTCCTCTTTTTAGCTGCGACTGTCTTTTTTGCCATACTTTAATTATTTTACTTAGTAGCTTTCTTCTTGTTAGCGACTGTTTTCTTACGGCCTTTACGGGTGCGGGCATTGTTCTTTGTGCTCTGTCCACGCAAGGGAAGACCGATACGGTGACGGATGCCGCGATAGCAACCGATATCCATCAGTCGTTTGATGTTCAACTGGATTTCAGTGCGAAGGTCACCTTCCACCTTGTAGTCATGCTGGATAACCTCACGCACTGCTGCTGCCTGTGCGTCTGTCCAGTCTTTAACCTTTATGTCGCGGTCAACACCTGCTTTGCTGAGGATGGTGTTGGCTGCGCTTCGGCCGATACCGAAGATGTAAGTCAAGGCGATCTCGCCTCTTTTATTCTGCGGCAAATCTACGCCGACGATTCTTACTGCCATATGGTATTATACAAATTTTGTGCAAAGTTAATAATCATGTCGCCAAAATTAAAATTTTATCGCATAATTTTGACGTGACAAGCCTGTTTTGCCATGTTTTAACCCCTTTTCAGAGATTTTTAATGCCAAAAACCGGTTGCCGGCGTATTATCCTTGACGAGTTTTAAATTTCGGATTCTTTTTGTTGATTACGTAAAGACGACCTTTGCGACGCACGATCTTGCTGTCTGCGGTGCGTTTCTTCACTGATGCTCTGACTTTCATATCTATTCTTTGTTTTTAGCTGAAAGAGTCTGGGTTATTTATATCTGAATGAAATTCTTCCTTTGCTCAGGTCATAGGGAGACATCTCCACTTTCACCTTGTCGCCGGGAAGTATCTTGATATAGTGCATCCTCATCTTGCCTGAGATGTGCGCGGTTATTTCGTGTCCGTTCTCAAGCTCGACCTTGAACATTGCGTTCGAAAGAGCCTCGAGGATTACACCATCCTGTTCGATTGCAGCTTGTTTTGCCATAACTGTATGTATGTTTGATTGAATTATCTTATGATCGCGATGAAGCGAGAGCCTCTTCAATATACTTGAATGTGGTCAGTATCTCGGTCTCGTCCGCATGAATCGCCACAGTATGCTCGAAATGGGCGGAAGGCTTGCGGTCTTTGGTGCGACACTGCCAGCCGTCGTTACTGATGACGATATTCTTGCTTCCGAGATTTATCATGGGCTCTATGGCGATGACCATGCCGGGCTTCAGAAGCGGACCTATGCCGCGACGCCCGTAGTTGGGAACCTCCGGATCCTCATGCATGCTCTTGCCTATGCCGTGACCGCACATCTCCCGCACGACACTGTAGCCGTTGCGCTCGCAATATGTCTGCACGGCATTGGAGATATCACCTATCCTTTTGCCCGCCTTTGCAGCCTCTATTCCTTTATAAAGACTATTTTTCGTTATTTCGAGAAGACGGGAAACGGAATCGGAAATCTCTCCGACAGCGAATGTGTAGCAACTGTCGCCATGATAACCGTTTAGTTCTACGACACAATCGAGTCCTACAATGTCGCCCTCCTGAAGAACATATGCAGAAGGGAAACCGTGAACTACCGTCTCGTTCACCTCGATACACAGCGTTCCGGGAAAACCCTGATAACCCAGGCAGGAGGGTTTACCCCCGTTGTCGAGGATAAACTCTCTTGCAATGGTATCAAGTTTAAGGGTCGTCACACCGGGAGCGACCCAGCGGGCCATCTCACCGAGAGTGCGGCTCACAAGATCGCAAGCACCCCTCATCAATTCTATTTCCTCTGCTGTCTTGAGATAAATCATATCAATTTGCCAACGAGTTACAATTCTTAAAAGGCTCCGCTGCCTGTGGTGCGGCCCTTGATACGTCCGTCTTTCATGAGACCGTCGTAATGACGCATCAGAAGATGACCTTCGATGATGCGAAGCGTATCAAGCACAACACCTACGAGAATCAACAGTGAAGTTCCGCCGAAGAATGAAGCGAAATTTCGGTTAAGGCCGCAGATATGGGCAATGGCAGGAAGAATTGCCACAATGCCGAGGAATATCGAGCCGGGAAGCGTGATTCTCGACATGATGGAGTCAAGATAGTCTACTGTCGGTTTGCCGGGCTTGATGCCGGGGATGAAGCCGTTGTTACGCTTCATATCCTCAGCCATCTGGGCTGGACGAACCGTAATCGCGGTGTAGAAATATGTGAACGCCACGATCATGATGAAGTAGATTAAATTATACCAGAAACCATACATGTCGGTCAAAGCTCCGAAGAAACCTGTGTGATTCGTGCTGAAGCCAACCAGTGTTACAGGGATAAACATAATCGCCTGGGCGAAGATGATAGGCATTACACCCGCAGCATTCACTTTCAAAGGAATGTACTGGCGTGCGCCACCATACTGCTTGTTGCCCACTACCCGTTTTGCATATTGCACAGGAACTTTGCGTGTGCCCTGCACAAGGAGCACGGCTCCGGCGATTACGGCGAGCAATATGATTATCTCGACAAGGAAAATCACAAGACCGCCACCCTGCGAGTTCATCAGCCGTCCGGTAAACTCCTGGATGAAAGCCTCCGGAAGACGGGCGATGATACCGATAAGGATGATGAACGAGATGCCGTTGCCGACACCCTTCTGGTCGATGCGCTCACCGAGCCACATGATAAACATAGAGCCGGCAGCAAGAACAATGGTCATGAATGCCACAGTCCATACGCCCATTTCCACATGGCCACCGGCTGCCTGAACCTGATACTTGAGGTTCATGAGGTAAGCTGGACCCTGGAGCAGAAGGATAATCACTGTGAGATAACGGGTATACTGGTTGAGCTTCATTCTTCCGCTCTCTCCCTCTCTCTGCATCTTCTGGAACGCGGGGAGAACCATGCCGAGAAGCTGGATCACGATCGAAGCCGTGATATATGGCATGATACCCAGCGCGAAGATCGACGCCTGTGAGAACGCACCTCCCGAGAACATGTCGAGAAGCTGCATCAGACCGTCGGCAGTGAAATTCTTAAGCGCCAGCAGTTCGTCGGGATTGATGCCCGGCAAGACCACGTAGCATCCGAAACGGTAGATGATCACAAGCAACAGCGTTATGCCGATACGCTTGCGAAGATCCTCTACGCTCCAGATATTTTTTATTGTTTTAGTAAATCCCATTGCTAATTGTCGTTATTTTTTGATTACGGTTCCACCGGCAGCCGTGATAGCTTCCTCTGCAGACTTCGAGAAGGCGTTGGCCTCTATCTCAAGAGCCTTGGTAACAGCACCGTTGCCGAGTACTTTAACCAATCCGTTCTTTGATACGAGACCGGCCTGACGAAGGTCGTCGACCGTGATCTTGGTCAGGTTCGCGGCAGCAGCCAGAGCCTCAAGGGCATCAAGATTGATTGCCTTGTATTCAACGCGGTTGATGTTCTTGAAGCCAAACTTCGGAACACGACGCTGAAGCGGCATCTGACCACCTTCGAAACCAACCTTGTGTGAATAGCCCGAGCGAGATTTTGCACCCTTGTGACCACGGGTCGATGTGCCGCCGAAGCCTGAACCCGGACCACGGCCTACTCGCTTGTTACCCTTATTGCTGCCGGGAGCCGGCTGTAAATTATGTAGTTCCATTTGCGTTTCTGTCTTTTTAGAGTTTTGTCACTTCAACTAAGTGGTGAACCTTCTTTACCATTCCCATGATCGAAGGAACATCCTCTTTGATCACTGAATGATTCATCTTACGAAGACCGAGTGCGTCGAGAGTGAGTTTCTGCACTTTCGGAGCATTGATGCGGCTCTTTATCTGTGTGATTTTAATCTGTGCCATGTCTGCTTCTTATTTGCCGTTAAACACTTTTTCTACCGACACGCCACGGTTCTGAGCAACCTGCATCGGGCTGCGCAACTCGTCAAGAGCCGCGATTGTAGCCTTCACAAGGTTGTGAGGGTTGGAAGAACCTTTGGATTTTGCGAGCACGTCGGTAACACCTACGCTCTCGAGAACCGCACGCATAGCGCCACCAGCCTTCACTCCGGTACCCTCCGAAGCAGGCTTCAGGAAGATGCGTGAGCCACCGAACTTAGCGCTTACCTCATGAGGTATGGTGCCTTTGTGAACAGGAACCTTGATGAGGTTTTTCTTAGCTGTCTCAACGCCTTTGGCGATAGCGGCGGTAACCTCATTGGCCTTGCCGAGACCCCAGCCGATAACACCATCCTCGTTACCTACAACCACAATGGCTGCGAAACTGAATGCGCGACCACCCTTTGTCACTTTGGTAACGCGGTTGATAGCCACGAGACGGTCTTTCAATTCCAAATCATTTGTGGACTTAACTCTGTTATTTCTCTTTGCCATGATTCTAATTTAAAATTTAAGACCTCCCTTGCGGGCAGCATCTGCCAATGATTTCACTCTGCCATGGAAAAGATAACCGTTACGGTCGAACACGACTGTCTCGATACCCTTCTCCTGGGCTTTCTTTGCTATCTCCTCACCGACTTTGGCTGCAACCTCAGTCTTGGTGCCACCTTCGAGACCTTTCGAAGAAGCCGCGCAAAGCGTAGCGCCGGCAAGGTCATCGATAAGCTGCACATAAATTCCCTTGTTGCTGCGGAACACGCTCATGCGGGGACGCGCTGCAGTGCCGGAAATTTTGCCGCGGATGCGGCTCTTTATCTTATTTCTTCTTGCTGTCTTGGATATCATAGTTCCTCAATTTTTATTTGGCGTTAGCCGATTTTCCACTCTTGCGGCGGATGATCTCACCGACAAACTTAATACCTTTACCCTTGTAAGGCTCAGGCTTGCGAAGCGAACGGATCTTGGCACATACCTGACCCAGAAGCTGCTTGTCGCTGCTCTCAAGGATGATGAGCGGGTTTTTGTTACGCTCGGTCTTGGCCTCTACCTTCACCTCTTTGGGAAGCTTGATATAGATAGCATGTGAATATCCTAAGGCAAGTTCGAGAACCTGACCTGTGGCTGCGGCACGATAACCTACACCAACGAGCTCCATCTCTTTCTTGTAGCCCTCTGAAACGCCGACAACCATGTTGTGCACAAGAGCACGGTAAAGACCGTGCATCGCGCGGTGTGTGCGCTCGTCGCTCGGACGAGTCAGAACCACGTGGCCATCCTCTACATTCACTGTGATATCGGGGTTGATCTCCTGTGAGAGTTCGCCCTTGGGACCTTTTACAGTCACTACGTTATCTTTGACCTGTACGGTTACGCCGGCAGGTATCACGATGGGTGCTTTACCAATTCTTGACATAATACCTCCTTTTTTAATATACGTAACACAATACTTCGCCGCCGATCTTACGCTCTTTCGCTTCCTTGTTTGTCATCACGCCCTGTGATGTGGAAAGGATTGCGATACCGAGACCGTTGAGGACGCGCGGCATTTCCTTATAACCTGTATACTGGCGAAGACCCGGACGAGAGACGCGGTGAAGATTCTTGATTGCATTCACCTTGTCGACCGGATCATACTTCAAGGCTATCTTGATGGTACCCTGCGGGGTATTGCCCTCCTCAAACTTGTAGTTGAGGATATAGCCCTGCTCGAAAAGGATTTTTGTGATCTCCTTTTTCATTTTTGAAGACGGAACCTCCACCACGCGGTGTCCTGCGTGGATGGCGTTTCTCAATCTTGTCAAATAATCTGCTATTGGATCAGTCATTGTTTAGATTGTTAAATTGATTCAGATATACTGAACAATATTTAATACTCTCTTTATTATAATTTGAATTTGCCTCCGGCGGCACAATCTGCCAAATCAGCCTGCAAGACTTGCCGCGAGCCTCCCGAAAACAGCGAAACAGGGAGGCCGAAGCCGGAGGCAGCCGGTAATCGGTGATTACCAGCTTGCCTTCTTGACTCCGGGAATGAGTCCTGCGCTTGCCATCTCACGGAACTGAATTCTGGAGATGCCGAACTGACGCATGTATCCTTTTGGACGACCCGTGATTACGCAACGGTTGTGAAGACGAACTTTTGACGCGTTCTTGGGAAGTTTCTGAAGCTTTGCAAGAGCATCGTAGTCGATATTGCCTTCAGCATCGGCGAGAGCGGCTTTCTTGAGGGCTGCCTTCTTCTCGGCATATTTTGCCACCATGCGCTGACGCTTTACCTCGCGGGCTTTCATTGATTCTTTTGCCATGTCGAATTATTTTTTGAAGGGAAGTCCGAATTTCTTGAGAAGTGCGAAACCTTCCTCGTCTGTCTTGGCAGATGTAACGAAGGTGATGTTCATACCCTGGAGTTTCGGAACATTGTCAATGTTAATCTCGGGGAAAATGATCTGCTCTGTGATACCGAGCGTATAATTGCCACGGCCGTCAAGCTTGGAGTTGATGCCCTTGAAGTCGCGGATACGCGGAAGCGCCACGCGCACGAGACGCTCCAGGAACTCATACATCTTGTCACGACGAAGAGTCACCATTGCGCCGATAGGCATTTTCTTACGGAGCTTGAAGTTTGAGATATCCTTCCTTGAAAGCGTGGGAACCGCTTTCTGACCTGTTATGGCTGTAAGCTCGTTGATTGCTGTCTCGATCAGTTTCTTGTCCTGCGTTGCCGCACCGAGTCCCTGGTTGATAACGATCTTTTCCAGGCGGGGAACCTGCATCACGGTAGTATATTTGAATTCCTCCGTGAGCTCCGGAACTATTCTTTCCTTATAGTCTTTGCTAAGAGTTGTGCTCATTACTTAATCTCCTCTCCTGATTTTTTTGAATAACGTACCAACTTGCCGGCGTCATTGAGACGGCGACCGATACGGGTCGGCTTGCCGGATTTGGGATCTAACACATTCAAATTCGAAATATGCACGGGGGCTTCCATTTTCACAATGCCACCCTGCGGATATTTGGCGTTGGGTTTGGTGCTCTTTGACACTATGTTGACACCCTCCACAACGGCGCGGTTTTTGTCAACCAGCACTCGGAGCACACGTCCTGTCTTGCCTTTGTCGTCACCGGCATTGACATAGACTGTGTCACCCTTCTTTATATGCAATTTTGCCATTTCTTTTACGGTTTAAGACGGTTAAAGTACTTCAGGTGCCAATGACACGATTTTCATGTTAGTGGCACGCAACTCACGGGCTACTGGGCCAAAGATACGTGTGCCGCGGATCTCGCCGGCGTTGTTAAGAAGCACACAGGCATTGTCATCGAAACGGATATAACTTCCGTCCGGACGGCGGATTTCCTTCTTCGTGCGAACCACAACAGCCTTCGATACGGTACCCTTCTTCACATCGGAAGAGGGGATGGTGCTCTTCACTGTCACAACGATGATGTCGCCTACGCTGGCATAACGACGGCCTGTACCGCCAAGCACATGGATACAGAGAGCCTCTTTTGCTCCACTGTTGTCCGCTACTGTCAATCGGGATTCTGTCTGGATCATGATTACTTAACTTTTTCGATGATTTCTACCAGTCTCCATCTCTTTGTCTTACTCAACGGACGGGTCTCCATCAGACGGACTGTGTCGCCTATCGAGCACTCGTTGTTTTCATCGTGAGCGTGATACTTCTTTGTCTTGTTGACAAATTTGCCGTAAATCGGGTGTTTCTCTTTCCACTTGATTTCAACTGTGATAGTCTTATCACATTTGTTGCTCGAAACAACCCCGACTCTCTCTTTTCTCAAATTTCTTTTCTCTTCCATTTGTAAAATACTTTACGGGGATTACTTTACTTCAGAAGCAGCCTCCTTGGCGGCGGCGATTTCCTTCTGGCGCAACACTGTCTTCAAGCGGGCAATCTCGCGACGATCCTTGGTGATCTTTGCGGGATTGTCTACGGGAGATATCGCGTGCGCTACTTTCAATTCACGATAAGCCTTCTCTGCAGCCTCTATCTGGGCTGTCAGCTCCTGAATGCTTAATTCCTTGATTTCTTCCTTTTTCATTATTTATTTATCTAATTGTTTAGATTAGTCCTGAGTGTCTGCGGATTCAGTAAATCCACGGAGCGATATTCACGATTAAATTTGCAAGCAGATGGAGGCGCATGACACCACATGCAACCTTCAAAACTTGCAAAAAATCCAAATTCGACCGCAAAGATACTGAAAATATTGCGATTATAAAAATTTTTATCAAATTTTATCGCAATATATTGTCAAAACTCTGCCTTCAGGCATAACTGAAGACAGAGTTCCAACAAATTTACTTAGACATTCTGTGAGGGATCATAGTCGCGGCGAACCACAAACTTGGTGATCACAGGAAGCTTCTGGGCGGCAAGACGAAGTGCCTCTTTGGCTACATCGTAAGGAACGCCCTCTACTTCTATCAGGATACGTCCCGGAGTCACAGGCGCAACGAATCCCTCGGGATTACCTTTACCTTTACCCATTCGGACCTCAGCAGGCTTTTTAGTAATGGGTTTATCCGGGAATATGCGGATCCAGATCTGTCCTTGACGCTGCATGTAACGCGTCACGGCGATACGGGCTGCCTCGATCTGACGGCCGGTGATCCATTTAGAGTCGAGTGTCTTGATGCCGAACGAACCGAATGCAAGCTGGTTGCCACGCTGGGCCTCACCTTTCATACGGCCTTTCTGTGAACGGCGGTATCTCGTTTTCTTAGGTTGTAACATGTTTATTGAGCTTTATTATCGGTTGTTGTTTTTCTTGTTGCGGAAACCACCTTTGCGACCACCACCCTGAGGACGGCCTGTCTCTTTCTGACCGATGGCATAAGTGGGAGTAAGCTCCTTCTTGCCATAGATCTCGCCGCGGCAGATCCATACCTTGATGCCGATGATGCCGACTTTGGTAAGAGCCTCTACCAAAGCATAGTCAATATCGGCACGGAGTGTGTGAAGCGGTGTGCGGCCTTCCTTGAACATCTCGGAGCGAGCCATCTCGGCGCCGTTGAGACGACCGGAAACCTGAACCTTGATACCCTCGGCACCCATACGCATAGTCGAGGCAACTGCCATTTTGACTGCACGACGGTAAGCCACTTTGTTCTCGATCTGGCGGGCGATGTTCGATGCAACGATCTCAGCGTCCAGTTCAGGACGTTTGATTTCGTGAATATTGATCTGAACCTCCTTGTCGGTGAGCTTCTTCAGCTCCTCCTTGAGGGCGTCCACATCCTTGCCGCCTTTACCGATAATCATACCCGGACGAGATGTGCAGATTGTCACAGTCGCCATTTTAAGGGTACGCTCAATAATTATTCTGGACACGCTTGCCTTTGCAAGACGAGTGTGGAGATATTTACGGATCTTCGAGTCCTCAAGAAGGGTGTCGCCGTATTTCTTTCCACCATACCAGTTCGAGTCCCAACCGCGGATTACTCCAAGACGGTTGCTGATTGGATTAACTTTCTGTCCCATCTTTGCAAATTAAGCTTTTTCGTTATTAATTGTGTCCACGAACAATGTCACGTGATTAGAGCGCTTGCGGATGCGGTATCCGCGGCCCTGGGGTGCGGGACGGAGACGTTTGAGCATCGGAGCGCAGTCTACGAAAACTGTTTTCACGAAAAGCTCGCCTGCCTCTGCCTTGCGTTCATTCTTCTGTTCCCAGTTGGCGATTGCCGAACGGAGCAGCTTCTCAACTTTGCGGGAAGCCTCTTTATTGGAAAATTTCAAAATTCCGAGAGCCTTGAAAGCCTCCTGGCCACGAATCATATCGACCACAAGGCGCATCTTGCGCGGAGAGCTGGGCACATTGTGAAGCTTAGCGAAATATTCGCTCTTGCGTGCCTCCTTGATAGCCTCGGCTGATTGTCTTTTTCTTAAACCCATTGTATGTTATTCTTTTTTTATCTGAATTAATGATTCGGGCCATTATTTTTTCTTGTTGCCTGCGTGGCCGCGGAATGTACGGGTGGGGGCAAATTCTCCCAGTTTGTGACCTACCATGTTCTCGGTCACGTATACCGGTATGAATTTATTTCCGTTATGCACCGCAAAAGTGTGGCCTACAAAGTCAGGAGAGATCATGGACGCACGGCTCCACGTCTTGATGACGTTTTTCTTGCCGCTTTCCTCCATGGCTGCCACTTTCTTCTCGAGCTTAACGCTGATAAATGGTCCTTTTTTAAGCGAACGACTCATACTTGTCTCAATTAATCAATTATTTTTTCCTTCTTTCAATTATATACTTCGAAGAATGCTTCTTCGGCGAACGGGTCTTCAAGCCCTTTGCATAAAGACCTGTGCGTGAACGGGGGTGTCCACCGCTCTGACGGCCTTCACCACCACCCATCGGGTGATCGACAGGGTTCATAACCACACCACGGTTGTGGGGGCGACGACCGAGCCAGCGTGAACGACCTGCCTTTCCGCTCTGCTCGAGAGCGTGGTCGGAGTTGCCGACAACACCCACGGTAGCGCGACATGTCAGAAGCACTTTTCTTGTTTCTCCAGAAGGCAATTTGATAATTGCGTAATCACCTTCGCGTGATGTGAGCTGTGCGAATGTTCCGGCTGAACGTGCCATGGACGCGCCCTGGCCGGGACGAAGCTCGATACAATGGATCAGGGTACCAACAGGGATGGCTGACAGAGGAAGCGTGTTGCCTACCTCGGGAGCTACATCAGCTCCGCTCATCACTGTCTGACCTACCTCAAGCCCGTTGGGGGCGATGATGTAAGCCTTGGAACCGTCTTGATAATAAAGGAGGGCGATGCGTGCCGAGCGGTTGGGATCATACTCGATGCTCTTTACCGTTGCGGGTACGCCATCGTTTGTTCTCTTGAAGTCGATGAGACGCAATTTTCTCTTATGGCCGCCTCCACGATATCGTGTTGAAAGGTGACCTGAAGAGTTGCGGCCACCGGTGGAGCGCTTACCGACTGTAAGAGATTTTTCTGGTGTGGTAGCAGTGATTGTTCCTTTGAACACACCAATAACCTTGTGTCTTTGCCCAGGCGTAGTGGGCTTGAATTTTCTTACTGCCATTACTTTTTAAATATTGCTATAATAGTCAATCTTCTGTCCTTCGGCAACTGTCACGTATGCTTTCTTGAAAGCCGGACGCTGACCGCGGATGAGCCCGCTCTTGGTGTAACGCTGTTTGCGCTTGCCGGCGTAGCTCGCTGTGTTTACTCTCTCCACGCGAACATTGTAGAGTTTCTCTACGATGTCTTTGATCTGGAATTTGTTAGCCTCGGGAGAAACGGCGAAAGTGTAGCAATTCTCCTTTTCGCTATAGGCTGTAGCCTTTTCCGTAACGATCGGTTTGATCTGTATATCCATTCTTATTTCTCCTAAGATTAAAATTCATTCAAAATTGCAACGCTGTCTTCAGTAACAAGGATTGCATCCGTGTTGAGAAGTGTGAACGCATTGAGATCCACTGCCTGAGCCATAAGCGCGTTGGGAACGTTGCGAACTGAAAGAAGCACGTTCTCATCTACACCTGCCATGACCAGAAGAACTTTCTTGTCTTCAAGCTTGAATCCTTTTGCTATGTTCATATAGCTCTTTGTTTTCGGAGCATCGAACGAGAAATTCTCGATAACGAAAATCTTCTTGTCATTGACGCTTGAAGTAAGAGCTATGCGACGGGCAAGAGCCTTCACTTTCTTATTGAGTTTGGTGCGGTAATCGCGGGGACGCGGACCGAACACAGTGCCGCCGCCACGAAGAAGCGGAGAGTTGATATCACCGCGACGCGCGCCGCCGCCACCTTTCTGACGACCCAGCTTGCGTGTCGAACCCGACACCTCGCTGCGCTCCTTGCTCTTATGCGTGCCCTGGCGCTGGTTGCCCAAATACTGTTTGATGTCGAGATAGATAGTGTGCTCGGCGTTACCCTCGCTCAGATCGCGTGAAAACACCTCATCGTTGAGCGTAACTTTACGTCCGGTGTCCTCTCCTTTGATGTTATAAACTGCTACTTCCATTATTTCTCAACTAAAACGATTGAACCTTTAGGCCCCGGCACGGAACCCTTAATCATTAACAAATTGTGCTCGGGAAGCACTTTGATCACCTGAAGATTTTGAACAGTGACACGCTCGTTGCCCATATGTCCAGCCATACGCAATCCCTTGAACACCTTTGCAGGGTAAGAGCATGCGCCGATTGAACCCGGTGCGCGGAGACGGTTGTGCTGACCGTGTGTGCTCTGGCCTACGCCGCCAAATCCGTGGCGTTTAACTACACCCTGGAAACCTTTACCTTTGGAAGTGCCGACAACATCGACAAAACCTCCCTCCTGGAAAAGATCCACAGTCAGCGTTTCGCCCAGACCCGGAAGGGTCTCAAACGACTTGAACTCGGCCAAGTGACGCTTGGGTGTCACCCCGGCTTTCTTGAAGTGTCCGGCTTCGGGCTTGGTAGTGTGTTTGTCTTTCTTATCGACAAAACCTACCTGAACTGCCTCGTAACCGTCCTTCTCCAAAGTCTTGACTTGGGTAACCACACAAGGACCTACTTCGATAACAGTGCACGGAATGTTTCTTCCGTCGGCACTGAAAACGGATGTCATTCCGATTTTCTTTCCTAATAATCCTGGCATTTCTTTTTACTATTTGTGGTCTTTGAATCGGTCCGGTCCACGGTGTTTCCGAAGACCGGACCGCTCATATTATTTGTTTTATCTCTTTATTAAACTTTAATCGATACGTCAACTCCGCTGGGAAGCTCAAGTTTCATCAGGGCGTCAACAGTTTTCGATGTGCTCGAATAGATGTCGATCAGTCGCTGATATGATGAAAGCTGAAACTGCTCACGGCTCTTCTTGTTTACGAAAGTAGAGCGGTTCACGGTGAAGATACGCTTGTGTGTGGGCAATGGAATCGGGCCGCTCACAACTGCGCCGGTCGCTTTGACCGTCTTTACGATCTTCTCCGCAGACTTGTCAACGAGATTGTGATCGTAAGATTTAAGTTTGATTCTGATTTTTTGGCTCATATTGTTGTTATGACTATTTTATTTAAGTAAGTCTACACGGCCCTGACATTCTGTCAGAACGTTCTTCGCGATTGAATTGCTGACTTCCGCATAGTGGCTGAAGGACATGGTTGAAGTGGCACGACCGGAAGTGATGGTACGCAAAGCTGTCACATAACCGAACATCTCCGCAAGAGGAGCCTTGGCTTTAACGATACGTGCGCCGCTGCGGCTTGTCTCCATACCTTCTACCTGACCGCGACGCTTGTTGAGGTCACCGATCACATCACCCATAGACTCCTCGGGAGTAACCACCTCGATCTTCATGATCGGCTCCATAAGAACCGGACCTGCCTTCTCAGAACCTTTCTTGAACGCCTGGATAGCGCAAAGCTCGAATGAAAGCTGATCGGAGTCAACCGGGTGGAAGCTACCATCGAGAAGTGTCACTTTAAGACGCTCTACCGGATAACCTGCGAGAACACCGTTCTTCATTGCAGTCTGGAAACCTTTCTGCACCGAAGGGATGTATTCCTTAGGCACGTTACCACCCTTAACCTCGTCGATGAACTGGAGGCTGCCCTCGAAATCATCGTCAGCAGGCTCGATACGCACGATGATATCGGCGAACTTACCGCGACCACCGGTCTGTTTCTTGAATACCTCACGAAGCTCAACCGGTTTGGTGATAGCCTCTTTGTATGTAACCTGAGGACGACCCTGGTTACACTCTACCTTGAACTCACGACGCAGACGGTCGATGATGATGTCAAGGTGAAGCTCACCCATACCGCTGATGACGGTCTGACCGGTCTCCTCGTTTGTCTCCACGCGGAATGTGGGATCCTCCTCTGCGAGTTTCTGAAGACCTACGCCAAGTTTGTCAAGGTCTTTCTGAGTCTTGGGCTCTACGGCGATACCGATCACAGGATCCGGGAATTCCATAGCCTCAAGCACGATAGGATGATTTTCGTCGCAGAGTGTGTCGCCGGTGCGGATATCCTTGAAACCGACACCTGCGCCTATATCGCCACAGCCGATTACCTCCTTGGGATTCTGCTTGTTGGAGTGCATCTGGAACAGACGGGAGATACGCTCTTTCTTGCCTGAACGGCTGTTAAGCACGTAGCTTCCGGCTGGTATCTCGCCTGAATACACACGGAAGAAGCAGAGACGTCCCACATAGGGGTCGGTTGCAATCTTGAACGCGAGTGCAGCCATAGGAGCCTCAGGGTTCGGCTCGCGGGTCTCGACCTCATCGGGAGAACCGGGAACAGTACCTTCCACAGCACCTGCGTCAAGCGGCGAGGGAAGATAAGCGCAGACTGCGTCAAGAAGAGTCTGAACACCCTTGTTCTTGAATGAAGAACCGCAGATCATCGGGTTGATTGCCATCGAAAGTGTGCCTTTGCGGATAGCGACGCGGATCTCGTCTTCAGTGATAGTCGAGGGATCATCGAAGTATTTTTCCATCAGATTCTCGTCAAGTTCGGCGAGAGTCTCAAGCATTTTGTCGCGATACTCCTCAGCCTCTGCCTGAAGATTGGCGGGTATTTCCTCAACGCTGTATTCAGCACCCATTGTCTCGTCGTGCCAGAAGATAGCCTTCATAGTCACAAGGTCAACAACGCCTTTGAAAGTCTCCTCCGCACCGATAGGAATCTGGATGGGAAGCGGAGTTGCGCCGAGCACCTCCTTCACCTGACGAACAACCTCGAAGAAGTTTGCGCCAGAGCGGTCCATCTTGTTTACATAACCGATACGGGGAACGTTATATTTGTCAGCCTGACGCCACACAGTCTCACTCTGAGGCTCAACACCGCCTACCGCACAGAATGCAGCGACAGCACCGTCAAGCACGCGGAGCGAACGCTCAACCTCTACAGTGAAGTCAACGTGTCCGGGGGTGTCAATCAGGTTGATTTTAAACTTGTCGTCGTTATATTTCCAGAAAGTGGTGGTAGCGGCGGAAGTAATTGTGATACCACGCTCCTGCTCCTGCTCCATCCAGTCCATGGTGGCTGCGCCATCGTGAACCTCACCGATCTTGTGAGTAAGACCTGTATAGAAGAGGATACGCTCCGAAGTGGTGGTTTTTCCGGCATCGATGTGAGCCATGATGCCGATATTGCGGGTTAATCTAAGATCGTCGTGTTTTGCCATTTTCTCTTATCTCAATATTAAAATCTGAAATGTGCGAACGCGCGGTTAGCCTCTGCCATGCGGTGCATATCCTCTTTTCTCTTATATGCGCCACCCTGGTCGTTGAAAGCGTCTACGATCTCTGCCGCGAGCTTGTCAGCCATCGTCTTGCCGCCGCGTTTGCGGGCGAAGATAATGAGATTTTTCATTGATATGGATTCCTTGCGGTCAGCGCGGATCTCAGTAGGAACCTGGAAGGTAGCACCACCCACACGGCGTGACTTGACCTCCACCTGAGGAGTCACGTTCTCAAGAGCCTTTTTCCAGATCTCAAGCGCTGTCTTCTCCTCGTTGGGCATTTTTGACTTCACAGTCTCCAATGCGTTATAGAAAATAGTGAAAGCTGTGTTCTTCTTTCCGTCAAACATCAGATGGTTCACGAACTTTGTCACTTTGACATCGTGGAAGACGGGATCGGGAAGAACAACCCTTTTCTTTGGCTTTGCTTTTCTCATTTTTGCTTGTTTAATGTTTTTGTTTTTGGCTGCTTTTGCAATCTTCAACACCGCTCTCTTGCGGAGTTTACTCAACCATAGCCATCCAATAAATCAAAAACTGTTGGTTTACGATTTGATTGTTAATGTAAGATCAGCTTATTATTTCTTAGCTGCTTTAGGACGCTTTGCTCCATATTTGGAACGACGCTGAGTGCGACCCTGAACTCCGGCTGTGTCAAGTGTGCCACGCACGATATGGTAGCGAACACCGGGGAGATCCTTCACACGACCACCGCGAACCATCACGATAGAGTGCTCCTGAAGGTTGTGTCCTTCTCCGGGAATGTAGCTGTTCACTTCCTTGCCGTTCGTAAGGCGCACACGCGCCACCTTTCTCATTGCCGAGTTAGGCTTCTTAGGGGTGGTCGTGTAGACACGCACACACACGCCGCGGCGCTGAGGACAGGAATCCAATGCGGGCGACTTGCTCTTGTCTTTGAGAACAGTGCGTCCTTTTCTTACTAATTGCTGAATTGTTGGCATTCTTAGTCTCTTTTTTTGATTTATTTGGTTTGTAACTGTTTGTCTTATGCTTTAGCCCAAATCCCATCATACACCATTATGCGTACTAAACAATTGAAACCCAATCATTTAGACACAATAATCGATAAATTCGCTCCTAAAGCGATGCAAAGATACTAAAAATTAGCGTATTAGCCAAAACTTTTCAAAAAAATTATTTGAAACGCGCGGCAGAACGATAAATAGTATCAAAGATTCTGCGGTCAACATCGGTAAGCGCAAGTCCGCGCCTCTGCATCACCATTCCCGCCGTATCCATAAATTTATCAATGCTGACATTATCAAAGCCGCCTTCCGGAGAACCGCTGGAGAAACTCGGAATAAACGTACGCGGAAAACCAGCCCCGTGAAGATTCACTCCAACCCCTACAACCGTAGCGGTATTGAACATCGTATTGATCCCCGCTTTCGAATGATCACCCATTATCAGTCCGCAGAACTGCAGATCCGTACGCATGAACCGCTGGGTATGATAATTCCATATACGGATTTTAGTATAGTCATTTTTAAGATTGGACGCATTCGCTCCCGCACCGAGGTTACACCACTCTCCTATGACAGCGTTCCCGAGATAACCGTCATGCGCCTTATTACTGAAACCGAACATGACAGCATTATCGAGCTCACCCCCTACCTTGCAGTAAGGACCAATGGTAGTTGAACCATATACCTTGGCCCCCATCCTGACAACAGCATTGTCACACAAGGCAACGGGACCGCGCAGACACGCTCCCTCCATGACCACGGCATCCTTTCCTATATATATAGGACCATTCTTCACATTCAGCACGGCTCCCTCCACAACGGCACCATCCTCTATATAAATACGAGGCACCACCCCGGACGACTCCACCGAACCGATAATCGTCACCGAAGCATCAGGCGCCTGCCCTTTGCCACGTTTCGCCAACAAATCATAATCGCGGCAGATTTCCTGACCGTTCTCTCGAAAAACATCATAAACATATTGTATTCTCGACACCTCGTCACCCTCGACCGAGGATTCCGCAGGATCAAGTTCACCGAACTGCCGGAGACTGCCTCGGAATGCGACAAGCCCACTGCGGTCCCTAAGAGCCCCGCCGGATTCAAGTGCCAACACCCGCGCCGCAAGATCCTCATCAGGAAGCACGTTACCGGCGACAAAAACGGCCTCCTCATCAGCCGACACGGCAACAGGAAACTTCTCACCAAGATATTCCGTAGTCTTATACGAATAATTTCCCGGCAGATAATGTTCCCACTTTTCACGAATAGTCATTATTCCCACCCTGAAATCCGCGACAGGACGAGTATATGACAAAGGAAGAAGATTCTCGAAAGATTCAAAGGTGTCGAAAAGCACCACTTTCACCTCATTGTTCATTGAATCAAGATTAGTTCTGTTTTTGAAACAAAAGTACTTAAAATTCCCCAAATACACAACCATACGATAAAAAACAACAACGGCACACAATTTCACAATTGCCTGCCGCTCTGTGATTTTTTAAACTTTGCCGGCTTTCACAAGCAAACGTCAGTCTTACTCAACCACTAACTTACAAATTTATATCACTATTACTTAAAAGATTTTTTGACTTGCCATCTTTATCACTACCGGAAGAACTCCGGCTTTTTACATTGCAAAGTTAATTCAAATTTTGAAATAATTCAAAAATTTTCACTCCAAATTTATCAAAAATTTGTTAATTTTTTCTTTTTTACACATAATTATTCTATTTTGCCCTTAATAAAGGGCAAATAATTGCACAATGCAGAAAACCCGGGTTTTGTTTTTAAATTAATATGCGTATATTTGTCTGCAAATATGTTTTAAATGACAAAGAGAAGATAAGAATTCAATCACATATGAAAAAGAACGCACAATATCTTGCCGACCTGAGGTTGGCTATGAAAGAGCACGCTATCGACTGCGTGATCATATCCGGAACAGACCCCCACCAGAGTGAACTGCCGCCGATGCACTGGCGTGGAAGGGAGTGGCTAACAGGATTCGAATCGGAAAACGGAACAAACGGTACGGCGGTAGTCATGTCCGACAAGGCTTATGTATGGACAGATTCCCGCTATTTCATTCAGGCAACAGAGCAACTGCGGGACACCGGTTTCGAGATGATGAAGGAAGACGGGCCTGATGCCGTGAATCTAATCGACTGGGTTACGGAACACCTGAACACCGGTCAGACTGTAGCTATCGACGGAATGACATTTTCCATATCATGGACACAGCGACTCGAACAGGAACTGAACGACAACGGCATAAGACTCAACGACCGCTTCACACCTTTCGACACCATATGGACAGACAGACCCGAACGTCCCAAAAACAAACTGTTCGTGCATGATGAAAAAATCGTGGGCGAAACTACAGACAGCAAGATGACACGTCTCATGCTGGCGGTAAAAGGAGAACTTGCCAACGCAATCCTCCTCTCGGCACTTGATGACATCGCATGGGCAACAAATCTGCGTACGGCAGGCGACATCGCGTTCTCCCCCATTTTCGTGGCATACCTTTATGTTGACGACAACCGCAGAATCCTATTTATTGACAAGGAAAAACTCAGCGTTGAAGTCGACACACATCTAAGCAGATACGGCATCGACGTCATGCCCTACGACTCCGTACTGGATTTTGCCGCGACACTTCCCAAAGAGACAAGACTGCTGATAGATCCCGAAAAGACCTCACGCAGTCTCTACGACAGCCTGAGCTGCACCCCTGTGTTCGGAGGGGGTGATGTCGCCAAACTCAAAAGCGTCAAAAACGCCACCATGATAGAAAACATAAAGACCGCGATGCGCAAAGATGGCGTCGCCCTGACCAGATTCTTCATGATGGCAGAACGTGAATACCCGAAGGGAAAACTCACGGAAGTGGGTCTCGGCAAAGAATTGCGCGCGCTGCGCCTTGCCGACGCATCATGCGTTGACGAGAGCTTCGCACCGATTCTCGGATGGAATGAACACGGTGCCATCGTGCACTATGAAGCAACCGAGGAAACCGACATTCCGATAACAGGCAACGGTCTGCTTCTTGTGGATTCCGGCGGACAATACACTTATGGCACCACAGACATAACACGCACCATCGCACTCGGCGCTCCGACAGCAGAACAACGCCATGATTTCACACTCGTACTGAAAGGACACATAGCTTTGTCACGTGCCGTATTCCCCAAAGGAACACGCGGCACACAGCTCGACGCACTCGCACGCCAGTACCTGTGGGCAGAGGGAAAGGCATATTATCACGGCACGGGACACGGTGTCGGATTCTTCATAAACTGTCACGAGGGTCCTCAAGGCATAAGGCTCAACGATGTGCCCACACCTCTTGAACCGGGAATGATACTCAGCAACGAACCGGGACTCTATCTTGAAGGAGAATACGGCATCCGCACAGAAAACCTTATAGCTGTGGAACCGTTCGAGACCACCAGGTTCGGAGATTTCTACCGTTTCGAGACACTCACCCTCTTTCCATATGACACTTCTCTTATCGAAAAAGAGATCATGACTCCCGAAGAGACCGAATGGGTAAACGCATATCACCGCAAAGTATATGCCGAACTATCGCCCCTTCTTGACAACGAAGAGCAGGAATGGCTTGCCGGGAAGTGCAAAGAAATATAAATTATAAATATGGATATATTATATTAATGAGCGACACGGCATGAAAGCCTGAAACAGGAAACCAGACAAAAAAATACGAACAACAAAACATAAATAACAAACAATGGCATTGATAAGATCAGTAAGAGGCTTCACACCTGAAATCGGGAAGCATTGTTTTCTGGCGGAAAACGCCACGATTGTGGGAGACGTCGTCATCGGAGACGAATGCAGCATCTGGTTCAACACCGTATTGCGCGGCGACGTCAACTCAATCAGAGTCGGAGACCGCGTCAACATCCAGGACGGCAGTGTGCTTCACACACTCTATCAGAAATCCACCATAGAAATCGGCAACGACGTCTCTATCGGACACAACGTGGTGATACACGGGGCAAAAATACACGATTACGCCCTTATCGGCATGGGAGCCGTTGTAATGGATGACGCTGTTGTCGGAGAAGGAGCCCTTGTGGCGGCAGGCTCCGTAGTGCTCAGCCGCACACAGATAGGCCCCCACGAGATGTGGGCAGGCTCGCCGGCGAAATTCATAAAGATGGTAGAACCGGAAAAAGCGAAAGAGATGAACGTAAAGATAGCGAAAAATTATCTTATGTATTCCAAATGGTATGAGCAAGATGCGGAAGAAACAGACCCTTCTGCCGATATCTTATAAATTTTTAGCGAATTTTTGTCAAAAAAATTTTGTCATATTTGGAAGATTGTATAATTTTGCATCGCTTTATGTCGCCGGGGCCTGCATGTTGCCTTCCGGAGACGAGCCAAATAATTAACAGAAACTAAAAATTAACAGCACAAAACATGATTATCGTACCAGTAAAAGAAGGCGAAAACATCGAGAAAGCACTCAAGAAGTTCAAACGTAAATTCGAAAGAACAGGCATCGTAAAAGAGCTTCGTTCACGTCAGGCTTTCGAAAAACCATCTGTGACCAACCGCAAGAAGATGATGAAGGCCGTTTACGTTCAGCAGCTTCGTCAGGCTGAGCAGTAAAAAGCCGCTTTTATCTGCACCCATAACAGATTCAGCACAAGCTTTATGTTTGTGCTGAATCTTCGCATATCATCAATCATACTCAATTCGGCTGTCATTCAGCCCGCAACACACCATACGCCCCACTGTAATGCTACGCGAATTTGAAGACTACATGCGGCTTGAACTCAACAGAAGCCGGCTGACCGTCGAAGCCTACAGCCGCGACATATCGCAGTTTGCAGCATGGCTCGGAGGCGAGACATTCGACCCTGCATCAGCCACTACAGCCGACATCCGGGCATGGCTCGGCTCTATGGCAAGGGAAGATTCCCCGGTCACCTTAAGAAGAAAAGCACAGAGTCTGCGGGCATTCTACAGATGGCTCCTGAGACGAGGCAGCATAACTTTCAATCCCGCCGCCGACATTATTCTGGCAAAGGCCCCGAAACGCCTTCCCGAATTTGTAAAAGAGCAGGAAATAGAGGCAATCGTAAAGAATGGCGACATCTCCGACTTCCGCTCTCACAGGGCACACATAGCCATACTCATGCTCTATTCCACAGGTCTGAGACAGGAAGAACTCCGCACACTCACAGACGCCGACATAGATTTCTCCCTCCGTGAGGCAAAAGTCACAGGAAAACGGTCGAAACAACGCGTTGTGCCCCTTCCGCCGGAATTGCTTGATGAAATTGCCGAATGGCAAAAAGTCCGAGACGCACGGTATCCGTCATTACCTGCACCCCGCCCCCTGCTCGCAGGCGCAAACGGAGCAATAAGCAAAAAAACTCTGTACGACATTGTCAGGAACGCCCTTTCCGGATCATCGGCAATGCGGAAAAGTCCGCATGTACTGCGCCACACCTTCGCCACATCCATGCTCAACGACGGCGCATCGCTTGATGCTGTGAAGGAATTTCTGGGTCATTCCTCTCTCGCCACCACGCAGATATATACGCACCTCTCTTTCAACGAACTTAAAAAATCCTATGCAGCCTCACACCCGCGTGCGAAAACCGAATGCTGAAAATTTGTAAAATTTTTATTAAAAACATAAGCAAAATTTCAGATTTATTGTTTATCTTTGTAAAAACGGATGTCTCAGGGCAACCCACGCAGAACGGAGGCGTAGCCGCAAAACGGACCGCACTCCATAGTATTAACCCATAAAAACCTTATGTTATGGAAGCTACAATTCAAGCAATTCATTTCGACATCTCCGAAAAACTCGTCTCCTTCATCAATAAGAAAATAGATAAAATGTCCCGCCATTACGAATCGATCACTGATGCAGACGTGACTCTGAAGGTAGTGAAACCGGAGACATCAATGAACAAGGAAGCACAGGTGAAACTGACAGTGCCGCAGACTCCCGATTTGTTCGCTTCCAAGATAGCCGACACATTTGAAGAGGCTGTAGATCTTTGTCTGCGAGCCCTTGAACCTCAACTTGAAAAACTTAAAGACAGAGGCTGACAAAAGTGAACGCCAAGCGCAACGAAATACAATCAAAGCTCCCCAAAAGGCTACTCTACAGCCTTTTGGGGTTGGCTTTTATCATAATAGCGTTTCTTCTCCTGCTTTATCCAGTTATTATCGAACGCACGGAAAAAGCCGCTATAATCCGGATTCCCGCCAATGCCACAAGCGCGATGGTTCATGACTCCATAGCCAAATATTACGGCAATGGATTCGCCTCGAAGGTGACAAGACTCTGCAAAGTGCGTGGCACAGACTTCGCCACACGTCATGGAGCCTACGAGATTCCGGAAGGATCCAACGCACTGACGGCGATGCGGCGCCTCACTCGCGGTGGACAGACACCCGTAAGAATAACGATAAACGGATTCCGCGACATAGACCTGCTGTGCAGACGCATCGCGGCAAAAATGGAATTTACCGAGCATGATCTGCACGCGGCTCTTGCCGACCCTGCCGTGCTCGAGCCATACGGTCTTGACTACAATCAGGCAATGGCTCTATTCCTCGATGACACATATGAAGTCTACTGGACCACATCTCCCCAGGAACTTATTGCAAAAATCGGTCGCAATTATTCCTCTTTCTGGAACGATATAAACAGAAATAAGGCAGAAGCTCTCGGTACGACCCCCGCTGAGATAATGACCGTTGCCTCCATAACAGATGAGGAGACCAACAAACTTTCGGAAAAAGGGACAATCGGCAGACTATACATAAACAGACTCAGGAAAGGCATGCGACTTCAGGCAGACCCAACGGTAAGATTCGCGCTCAAGGATTATTCAATCAGACGCGTAACCAGAAAGCATCTTGGAGTTGAATCCCCCTACAACACGTACATACACAAGGGGCTCCCACCCGGACCCATACGCACAACTTCGCGTGCCACACTTGACGCGATTCTTGACAGCGAACCCAACGACTATCTCTATATGTGCGCCAAAGAAGACTTCTCCGGCACCCACAACTTCGCAACCAGCTTCGAAGAACACTCCCGTAACGCACGTCGCTATCAGAAGGCTCTCAACGCACGCGGGATAAGATGAACAGGCTGCCTTTCCCCAACGAACAATACACTTTTAACAAACCAATACAGTTATATCGATCTATACATGGCAAGACCGTTTATAACCTTTACATTGATTTCCATTATGCTTATCGCCCTCCCGGCAAAAGGGGCAGAACCAACTGACTCCATTGAATCGCGCGACTGGTGGAATCTGCTGAAGAAAGGGCAGCTGAACCTTGCCGACACAACAGTCATATATCCCAGATTTCTCGGTTTTTGCGTAAACGTCTACAACTGGGCTGACAAAACTTTCAATTCCTATGACACAGACTATGTCACAGGAACGGGACGCAGATGGAAAGCCCGCGTTGTCTCTGACAACTGGGTAGACTCCTATTACCTGAACATCGAGAAAAAGATGCCTGTAAGAATGATGAGCGACCTATACTGCAACGCCGGCGCATACATACAGTATATGGCTGTAAGCGTAGGCTACTCACTGGACATGAGCAACATCATCGGGAACAAACCATCGAATCACAAAAAACTTGAATTCGGATTCAACTGCGCGAGATTCAACGCTGAATTCCACTATTGGGAAAACACCGGAGGAACATTCATACGAACTTTCGGTAAATTCAACAACGGACGTCTTATTAAAAAGACATTTCCCGGGGCAGCTCAAAAAACAATTGGAATTAACGCCTATTATTTCTTCAACAACCGCAAATTCGCGATGGGGGCGGCATATAACTTTTCCAAATTTCAAAAAAGAAGCGCAGGCTCGGCAATAATAGGATTCAACTACAACAACCTCGACATAACGATGGACCTCAACCAGATTCCTGACGAACTGAAACCCTACCTTACCATAGACCCTCACATATACAGATTCCACTACAATTCATACTGTCTCATGGGCGGATACAGTTTCAACTGGGTGCTCAATCCTCACATTCTCTTAAACATCTCCGCCTTCCCGGGCATCGGATACACCCATGCCTATGAGGATTCCGCAGAGCAAGGAATGAAACTCTTCGCCATGACGCTCAAAGGGCAAGGCTCGCTTACATACAATCTTGGAGACTTCTTCGTATGCGCTGTTGCAAAACTTGACGGCAACTGGTATAACTCAGGCAACTTCTCTCTCTTCTCCTCGGTAGAGAACGCACAGGTCAGCGTAGGCGTGAGATTCTGACACACATATCACAATGCAGGAAGACAGACTGGAAACATGACAGACAACAGATACAGCACATCGGAGACCGATGTGACATTCATGAGACGAGCATTGGAACTGGCTACAAGAGGAGCCGGTTTCGTATCGCCCAATCCAATGGTCGGCGCAGTCATAACCGCACCCGACAACCGGATAATCGGCGAAGGATGGCACAGGGTCTACGGCGGACCTCATGCCGAAGTCAACGCCATCGCATCGGTAAAAGCGGAAGACGAGCATCTTCTCCCTCTTTCAACAATATACGTTTCTCTCGAGCCATGCTCGCATTACGGCAAAACCCCGCCGTGCAGCAAACTCATTATCGAGAAAAAAATCCGGCGCGTGGTTGTCGGCATGGGAGATCCTTTCAAAGAAGTCTGCGGAAGAGGCATAAAAATGCTGAGAGAAGCAGGCATTGAAGTAGTTGAGAACGTGCTTGAAAAGGAATGTCTCGCCCTGAACAGGAGATTTGTCACAGCCCACACCTTGCGCCGCCCGTTCATACAGCTCAAATGGGCTCAGAGTGCAGACAAATTCATCGGAGCCTTCTCTCCCTCGGGGTATCCATGTCCGGTTTCATTGTCCAATCCCCTGTCTCTTGTCGAAATGCATCGCGAACGCTCGCTGGCAGACGCCATACTCATCGGAACAGACACCGTCATTTCCGACAATCCCACACTGACAACACGGCTGTGGCCCGGCAATTCACCCCGCCCTGTGCTTTTCGCATCAGACAGAATACCCGCACACTCCGCCGTTATGGCAAGAAACCCGATAATTCTCGATCCGTCAAAGTCTCTTGAAGAAAACCTGTCGGATCTCTACAGCATTCACAAAATCACATCTCTTATGGTAGAGGGTGGAGCAAAGACACTGAAAGCGTTCATCAATGCCTCGCTGTTCGATGAAATCCGTGTCGAAACCGCACCTATCGTCATAAGCCACGGCATCCCCGCCCCGACAATACCGACAGGGCTCGCCACACTCATCAGAGACAGGGAAATTCGCGGCAATAACATCAGATGTTACAAACCTTAAAATCATTTAAAATTCCCTTAAAATGATTTAATTTGTAAATTCACAGCCCATTTTGCGGTATAATTCCCCAAGAAATGCTAAATTTGCAAGTTGAAACACCACGCATTTAGGGTTCAAGCCCTTTGAGCTTGGTAAACAACATACATGCAAATAACATCAACGTGAAGCTACTCAACACATTCCGCCGTTTTTCCGGCTGTCTTCTGGCAGGCGCGGCTACAGTCGCAGTCGTATCCTGTAACGAAAAAACCGAAGATGTGGAGATATACCTGACTCCATCAAACGTTGCCGTCACTGCCTTCTCACTCAACGAAGACGATGATGTCATGGCAAACCTTGACTCGGTATTTTTCTCCATAGACCTTGCCAACGGAGTAATATTCAACGCAGACTCACTCCCCGTAGGCACAAAGATTGACAAACTCGTCACAACAATCAAATATTCGAGCTACGTCACAAAAGCCACCATAAACATGGAAAACGGCGAGACCCGCACAGGAGAAGTGGATTACCTAAACTCCCCTACGGACTCCATAGACTTTACGGGTAATGTTACCCTTACACTGTCAACCGATAACGATCAGCTTTCGCGCACATACCGCATCAAGGTGAATGTGCACAAAGAGAAAACAGACTCTCTTATCTGGGGAGACAAAGCGATTTCCAAACTTCCGTCAAGGCTTCCCGATCCACGTAACCAGAAGAGCATTGACTTCAACAACAGGGCTGTTTCTCTCATAGAAGAAAACGACGGCACCTATACATTCGCCACATCCGACAATCTTTTCGAGTCGACATGGCAGAAAAACGCCGCTACATTCCCGTTCACACCAAATGTCCGCTCTCTATGCGCGACAACATCCAGACTCTTGCTGCTTGCGACAGATGGCAAGATGTATGAATCCGCCGACGGATCTTCATGGACAGCAACCGGCGAGACATGGACCGCGATGCTTGGCTCATATCTTGACACAGCGATAGGCATAAGAAACGGAGCCAACGGAGCGGAATACGCCCAATATCCACAGAAAAACCTGAACGTCTGCGCGATAGATCCGGAGTTCCCGGTATCGGGTTATTCAAACTTTGTGATTCTTGAGAATCAGTGGACATCCTCGCCCGTAGGATTTTTCGCAGGAGGAACCTGTGCCGACGGCTCTCTGTCGGATGCTACCTGGGCTTTTGACGGATATAACTGGATAAAACTTGCAGAAGGAGGAATACCAGCAGTCAAAGGAGCGTCAATAATCCCATATTACGGTTTCCGCTTCACCTCTTCGACATGGACAAAGACCGAATATCCGGTATGGATGATTGTCGGCGGAACCAAAACCGACGGCACACTCAACAGAACTGTATACATATCATACGACAACGGTGTGAACTGGGGACAGGGAAGCGAACTTCTCCAATTGCCCAAAGAGATACCGACAATGACAGAATGCGACAATGTCGTGATGAATGTACGCAAAAAAGCCCTCCTTTCAGACGCATGGAAGAAAGCCGCGCGCCGCAGCCACAATGTGGAAGTCGACGGCGACAACATATATTGGGATTGCCCGTATATCTATCTCATAGGTGGATTCGGTTCCGACGGCAAGCTTTACGACACAGTCTGGCGCGGCGTGATCGCACGTCTCTCCTTCACTCCAATAATCTGACAGAGTGAAGTCACTTACCGGGATATCAGTCGCGCTCGCTCTGCTCGCCACATTTCTTCCGACGAAGACAATGGCGCAGGAAGATTACCGTTTCGACATCGGGGCGGGACTCGGCATGACCGGATACCTCGGTGATGCCAACACGGCAAATCTATGGAGCGAACCGGGATGGGACTTTGAAGCGCTGTTCCGCTATATCGCCAATCCCCGGTGGGCGTTCAAAACCAATTTCTACGCCGGGAATCTACGCGGTGACTCCTCGAAAATGACAAATGTCTTTCCCGGAGGAGAGACATTCAGTTTCTCCACTACTTTCTACGAGTTGGGAGAAATGGTGGAATTTAACTTTTTCAATTACGGCATGGGCGAGACCTACCGCAAATTGAAACGCATATCTCCTTATATTGCTGCAGGCATCGGAATGACAATATGGAGCATAGATGGCAAAACCGGAGCCGCATTCAATATCCCGCTCGGCGTAGGCTTGAAATACAAGCTTTCGCAACGCTGGAACATAGGCTTTGAGTTTCTGATGAAAAAGACATTCTCGGATCGCCTTGACGGCGAACAGCTCAAAGACCCCTATGGCATAAAGAGTTCGTTCATGAAGAATACCGACTGGTATTCTACCATGAGCCTTACGATTAGTTACGAGTTTAGCAAACGTTGCGCAGTGTGCAACTATAAAGACTGAATATCCCGTGTCAACGGGGAACCGACATTATGGAGGAAATAGAGAAGAAACTGAAAATGCTTGACCCTGCGCGTCTTCCCGGACACGTGGCAATCATCATGGACGGAAACGGGCGTTGGGCGCGCCAGCGTGCAATGGAGCGCAGCGACGGCCACGCAGAAGGCGTGAACAGTGTTAACCGCATAACCCGTTTCTCTTCAGACCTTGGCATCAAATATCTGACTCTCTATGCTTTCTCCACCGAAAACTGGAACAGACCGCAGGCTGAAGTGGACACTCTGATGCACCTCATCGGATGGACAATCCGACAGGAGACACCTGAACTGAAAGCCAACAACGTGAAGATTCATATTCTCGGAGAAACAGACCGCCTTCCAAAGGAAGTAAGGGAAAGTCTTCTTCAGGGCGTACGCGAAACCGAGAACTGTACAGGTCTGAACCTCCTGCTATGCCTCAGCTACTCATCGCGATGGGAACTCACACAGGCGGCACGCCGTATCGCAACACAAGTAAAAAACGGAGAAATCTCCGTTGATGACATCTGTGAGCAGACAATATGCGACACACTCTCCACTGCCTCGATACCTGACCCGGATCTTCTTATACGCACAGGTGGCGAGCAGCGTATATCCAACTTTCTGCTCTGGCAGATCGCCTACAGCGAACTATATTTCACAGATATTCTCTGGCCTGATTTCGACAACAACGCCTACCTCGATGCCCTGATCGACTATCAGGGAAGGGAAAGACGCTTCGGAAAGACATCTGACCAAGTGAAATCCTCAATATAATTAAACTATAAAAAATTACGATGATTTTTCGATTCCTTCGAACATATATGAAACATCTGAAAAAGACACAAGTAGTTCTTCTGTGCCTCGGCATTTCCGCCGGTGCCAGTGCCCTTGACATCAAACCGGCATCAGCCGTCGATACTGTCTTCAATCCCGACATCGTATATTCTCCGATTCCTAAGACTTATGAAATCGCCGACATACGCGTTTCCGGCGTACCCTCGTCCGATGACTATCTTATCATTGGTTATTCAGGTCTGTCGGTAGGCGACCGAATCGATATTCCCGGCGAAGACATCACCGGAGCCGTAAAAAGATTCTGGAGACAGGGTCTGTATTCAAAGGTGCAGATCAATGTCGACAAGATCGCAGGTGACAAGGTGTGGCTTGAAATTGCACTTGAGCAGCAGCCCCGCATGTCGAATATGACATTCACAGGGGTGAAAAGCGGTGAAAAGAAAGACATCGAACAGCGCCTCGGCATGGTGTCGGGTCAACAGCTGACACCCAATATCATCTCGCAGGCAAAGAAAATCATCGAAGACTATTATGCGAAAAAAGGTTTCAAGAACGCTGCGATAAAAATAACCCAACAGCCTGACCTTTCAAAAGAGAATCATGTGATTCTCAACGTGGATGTGAATAAAAACAGCAAGGTTAAGGTACACAAGATTTATATCGACGGCAACGAAGTGCTCTCTGACCGCAAGCTCAAGCGGACAATGAAAAAGACAAACGAGAACAGCGACCTGCTGAAGCTTTTCAGCCAGAAAAAGTTCGTTGACCGCGATTTTGCCGATGACCGCACAAGAATTATTGACAAATATAACGAACTCGGTTATCGCGATGCTAAGATCACGCATGACAGCGTGGCTAAATACGATGACAAATCTGTAGACGTGTTCCTGACTGTTGACGAAGGAAAGAAATACTATATCAGCGACATAGAATGGGTTGGCAACACAGTCTACCCCACAGAGACCCTTAACGCCTATCTGGGAATGTACCCCGGAGAGACATACAACCAGAAGATGCTCAAAAAGCGCCTCAGCGAAGATGAGGACGCAGTGTCGAGCCTTTATACAGACCATGGTTATCTCTTCTCCACCATCATACCGATCGAAGAACAGGTTCACGGTGACAGCATCGCACTCCAGATGCGCGTCATCGAAGGTCCTCAGGCACGCATCAACAAAGTGATCATCAACGGTAACGACCAGCTTTACGAGAAAGTCATACGCCGCGAGCTGCGCGTTAGACCAGGCGACCTTTTCTCACGCGCCGAGCTCATGCGTTCAGCCCGTGAGATAGCGGCGAGCGGACATTTTGATCCCGAGACAATGGGCATCAACCCGCAGCCCGATGAAGCCAACGGAACAGTAGACATTGTGTTCGACCTTGAATCCAAAGCCAACGACAAGGTGCAGCTTTCATTCGGCTGGGGACAGACCGGCGTGACAGGACAGGTGGCGCTTTCATTCTCCAACTTCTCGATGAAGAATCTCTTCAACCCCGGAGCATACAAAGGCATCATTCCGCGTGGCGACGGTCAGACATTCTCTATTTCCGCCCAGACCAACGCCAAATACTATCAGAGCTACAACATATCGTTCTTCGATCCCTGGCTCGGCGGAAACAGACCCAACTCACTCTCAGTCTCGCTTGACTACAGCCGCTCAACCGGTATCAACTCAAGCTTCTACAACGACAACTGGGCAAACGCTTTTCAAAATGCGATTTATAACCAGTATACATACAACACCAACTACTCCCAGTATGCCATCCAGGACGCATACGACCCCAACAAAGTGCTCCAGCTCGCCGGCGTCAGCCTTGGCTTCGGAACACGTCTGAACTGGCCTGACGACTATTTCCAGTTCCAGGCACAGCTCGCCTACCGTTGGTATTACCTGAAGAACTGGGACTATCTCTACTACATGCGCAACGGCACATCGAACTCTCTCACTCTTGGTCTGACGTTGTCACGCACATCAATAGACAACCCGATTTATACACGCCGCGGCTCGCAGTTCTCCGTAGACCTGACAATGACTCCTCCGGCATCACTCTTCGGCAAACGCAACTGGGCGAAATTATCTGAAGAGGCAAGTTACAGCAATCAGGACACTGAGTCTCGTGAAGCAGCACGCAGCAAGCTCTACCGCTGGATCGAATACTGGAAACTTCGCTTCAAGAGCAAGACATTCACTCCACTCACCGACCCTGACGGCAAATGGACACTCGTGCTGATGACCCGCGCTGACTTCGGTCTCCTCGGTTCATTCAACAAACACATCAAGACTCCTTTCGAAACTTTCTACTTCGGAGGCGACGGCATGACAGGCTCATATACATACGCCACAGAGACTATCTCCATGCGCGGTTACGAGAACGGACAGTTCACACCATCAGGCTACGAGGGATATGCATACGGCAAATTCACACTTGAACTCCACTTCCCCTTCCTGCTCCAGCCGTCAACCACCATATACGCCATCGCATTCGCCGAAGCCGGCAACGCCTGGTATGATGTGAAAGACTTCTCACCGTTCAACCTCAAACGCAGTGCCGGTGTCGGAGCCCGCGTATATCTGTCGGTGCTCGGCTACCTCGGCATCGACTGGGCATACGGTTTCGACAAGGTATGGGGACAGCGTGGAGGATCACAGATCCACTTTATCCTCGGTCAGGAGTTTTAAAAAGAGTTAAAGCATTAAACTTTTGTAAATGCCTTATGTCTTAATTGACAAAAAGATATTGACGGTATGAAAAAGATAATCATCACATTGTGTCTGGCGATTGCAGGAGTTGCAGCCGCATCCGCCCAGAAGTTCGCACTCGTGGATATGGAATATATCCTGCGTAATGTTCCATCGTATGAAATGGCAAACGAGCAGTTGAACCAGGTTTCGCAACGCTGGGAAAAGGAAGTCAACGAAGTTTCAAAAGAAGCGGAGACCATGTATAAGAACTATCAGTCCGACATGGTGTTTCTCACCGATGACCAGAAAAAGAAACGTGAAGAGGCTATCGTTGCAAAAGAGAAAGAAGCGACAGACCTCAGATACAAATATTTCGGTCCGGAGGGTGAACTCTACAAAAAACGTCAGTCGCTGGTACAGCCGATTCAGGAAGATGTCTACAACGCTGTCAAGGCGGTGGCTGAAGAAAAAGGCTACATGGCAATATTCGACCGGGCTTCCTCACAGAGCATCGTCTTCGCTTCTCCCCGTATAGATGTGAGCAACGAAGTGCTTGCAAAGCTAGGATATTCCAAATAATCACTGACCGATTTTGCATATTTGGTTAAATTAACTATCTTTGCGTTCAAATAGCCGGAACGGCTGTTGAACCGGTTATCCCGCGAAATAGAAATAACAAATACAAATAATAAAGATGTTAAAGAAAATTTTACTCGCCGTAGCAGTGGCTATTCCGATGTTTGCCTCTGCACAGACAGTCAAGATCGGTATCGTTGATACCAACGCAGTTTTCCAGGCAATGCCCGAGACAACAGCCGCTCAGACCAAACTGACTGAAATTCAGAAGAAATATCAGGATGAGTTCACTCGCCTTGAAGACGAATACAAACGCATGGTCGATGAGCTTCAGAAAATGAAAGAGGATGAGCTTCCCGCAATCCGTGAGCGCAAGACACGCGAGATTTCTGACTATCAGCAGAAGATTCAGAGCTTCATGCAGAGTGCCGATCAGGATATCGCCCAGCAGCAGCAACAGCTCATGGCTCCTATCGCCACAAAAATGAAAGAAGCAATCGAATCAGTAGGACGTGAGAACTCTTACAGCCTCATTCAGGCATTCTCACCTGACCAGATTCTTTTCCACGCTTCTCCTGTTGACGACATCACTCCGCTCGTCAAAGCCAAATTAGGACTGAAATAAGACACATACAAAATAAAATAAAAGCGAAGTCCGACAGACTTCGCTTTTATTTTCCCTTGTCGCAAACATTCACACCTCACGAAATGTATCCAGCCAAACCAGGTCCGATAGGCGTTTTCGATTCCGGCTACGGAGGTCTGACGATCCTACGGGAAATCAGAAGGAGACTGCCGGATTATGACTATCTCTATCTCGGTGACAACGCACGCGCCCCCTATGGCACGCGCAGTTTCGACATTGTATATGAATTCACACGTCAGGCGGTCGAGGAACTGTTCAGCCGAGGATGTCATCTTGTCATACTCGCATGCAACACTGCATCGGCAAAAGCTCTCCGCACTATCCAGCAGCATGTCCTGCCTATAACCGACCCGGACCGCCGCGTGCTCGGTGTGATCCGCCCTACTGTAGAGATACTCGGCAAAGTATCGCTAACAAGACATATCGGACTTCTTGCGACACCCGGCACTGTAATGAGCCATTCCTACGCCATGGAAATAGAGAAAATCTATCCCGGAATGTGCATAACCGAAAAAGCTTGTCCCATGTGGGTTCCACTCGTCGAGACTGGAGAAGCCGACGGACCGGGAGCCGACTACTTTGTCAAAAAATATGTGGATGAGTGCATGACTGCCGACCCGGACATAGACACGCTGATACTCGGTTGCACGCACTATCCGCTGCTACTTGACAAAATCAGACAGTACACACCGCAGAATGTCAGAATACTTCCGCAGGGAGAACTCGTGGCGGAAAGTCTCGCCGACTACCTTCGCAGACACCCGGCAATGGAAAGGGAATGCACAAAAGAGGGCTCAGTTGAGTTTCTGACAACAGAGAGCCCCGATAAATTCGACTCACTCGCAACCCTATTCATGCAGTCGCCTGTCGCTTCATCACGTATAACATTGTGACAATACTCAATAAAAGCAGACATGACACTCGACCAGTTAAAAAAAGAACTCCGCACCGCATCTTATGAAACAGCGGTGGAGACACTGACACAATACATAGCAGACAACCCCGACGACGATGAGGCACTCACAGCACGCGGAATGAGACACTGGGGAGCCGGCAAACGATCACTCGCCATAAACGACTACCTCGCCGCCATCGAAATCAATCCCTCAGGCAAAGCAAAAGAGGCTCTTCGCGCGGCAACTGAAATACTCGATTACCGCAACAAAGACCTCTATAATCCGTAAAACGACTTCTTACTTCTTAAGAAGCTGTTTTAGGCGCCCGCTTTCGACGAGATAGGCGAGATATTCATAATCAAGCGGCTCGTCAAGGTCAAAACAAATGTGATCCATCACATAAATGATAGAACGCGGTGTGACCGCACGGGGATTCTCGCAATCAAGAGCCTCACGGCGATATACATATATCGAGCCATTGATGTCATAAACCTTCGGAGAGCCCTGACGGGTTGTGAATTTACCGTCTATCACCACATGGCAATAACCGTCTTCACTCTCCTCCACCTGATTGAAATAAGGATTTCTGCCGCACGGACTCACTGAAAAGATTGTAAGCGCATCATCGTTGGCGGCAATCATCTCCACACACTTCTCTATGTCTTCAAGCGTACGTATCGGGGAAGTGACATCAAGGTCAATCACATAATCATATCTCTTGCCGTAATGTTTCTCTGCATAGAGCATGACATCCTTGATTGCCTCCGGTTTTCCGCAGACATCATCGGCAAGAAAATCCGGTCTCTCGTAATCTGTCGGCACACCAGCTTCGGCACCAACCCTTCTGATATCCTCAGAGTCTGTTGACAACACAATATCCGCCGGATGCTTCCGCACATACTCAAGAGCCGCTTCCGCAGTGTAAACAAGCAGAGGCTTACCCCCTATCTCTTTGATATTCTTTCCGGGAATACCTTTTGAACCGCCCCGGGCACATATGGTTATCAGATAATTAGCTTTCTTCATAACAATATTCTACATTTTCTGGTCAAGATTCTTCCCTTTCTCTTCATGTTCAAAATTAGGGAGAAATTCTTTTAGTACCTTTACAATATCCTCTTTTGTGAATCCGGGGTTGTCGAAAATTCCCTCCAGTTCACCGATAAACTCTCTCACCTCGTCCGCACTGCGTCTGCAAGACTCGCAAATCACACCGAGCGCGGCGAAACGAGCCATGTCCACGGATTCTCCCTCGACAAAAAACTCCTCGAAATCTTTTTCTCCGGTTGTATCGCTGCGGAAATATACCACTGGCCATTCTCTGGTATCTTCCGGCATCGTTGCGGCAAAACGCTTTGCCTCCTCATCAGATCCGCATCTCCTCGGCTCATAACCGAGACAGCGCAGGAAACGGTCGGCGATTGTCGAGAACCGCATCATTTTTTCCTCGCCGAGTTTCGGAAAAAAAACCTCTCCGTTTCTTCCGAGAACGCATGCAAGCAGACAGATCTGTCCGCTCTCCTCAGGTGAAACAAAATAACGCAACACATCCTCCGGCGCCGCTATCGGCTGCCTTTTCATCACTCTCTCCACAAAACCGGCGGGCAAAGAGCCGTTAGAGAAAGCAACATTCGCAAAACGCGCTGTAGTAACCTTGAATCTGTCGGCATATGCCATGATCAGATCCTCCATTATCCGCTTGCTCGCACCCATTATATTGACAGGATTGGCGGCCTTGTCGGTCGAGACACAGAAGAAATGTCGCGGAGGTCTGGAAGCGAGAAGTTCAAGCAATCCCGCCGCCTTCACCACATTGTTCTCAAGCAATGCCTGCACCGAATTTCTGTCTTTTTCCGAACGCACGTGCTTATGCGCCGAGAAATTGGCGACAATATCGAACCCTCCTTCCTCACGGAATATCCTACGGAATACCTTTGAATCGAAATCCATGGTATATGTGACAAAATCGCCGGGCACATACATACCTTCGGTAGAACGCAGGTCACGCGTCAGTTCCGCAAGTCCGTTCTCGTTAAGATCCACCACAACGAGCTTCGACGGTCTGAAAGGGAGCAACGCTCTTATAAAAGAGGAACCGATCGAACCGGCGCCACCGATCACAAGCACTCTCTTTCCGCATATCTCACGCGAAAGCACGTCACGGTTGGCATCAATATCGTCAATAAACATCGAACGTGGACGCTCCGTCACACATTCGGCAATAAACTTATCTAAATTCAGCATCTGTGCATTAATGTTATTATATGCAGTAATGTCATTCCAAGCAAAGGAACCGATTCCGTCCGCTTGTCATTCGAATACAATCACAAATATAACGAATTTTATCGGGTTGAAGAAAAATAATTGACAAACTGAATCCGGACAGAATCCGGAAGCGATTCAGTCGATTGCCGCATATCTGATTGTAAAAGTATGTTTTATAACAATATGAAAAATTTTGCAAAGAAAATAGTCTTATGTAATTTTGCATCGGGGACTAATGTTCCCCGGTAGGTTTCCAACGACTTACGTTTTACACAGATAATGACAGAATCATTATAAGCATGCAAGCAACAGGGTAATTGATTATTATTTTGACCTTAATCGAAGAGGAAAGGCTCCTACGAGAGTCGGAGCCTTTCTCGCAAACCGTGGTCCGCAAGAGCCGCGGTTTGTCGTTTGTCATAAGTCGTTTATATAATCAATGGTCTGTTTCTTTTGCCATGAGTTATTTTACGGCATAACCGAGCGTGCGTAGAAATGCGGCAAGTCGATCACGGCATTCACCCTGCATCAGAATTTCACCGCCCCTCGCGCTTCCGCCGACACCAAGATGCCGTTTGGCTTTTGACGCCACCTCCCCCAGCTCATCGTCATCACAAGTAAAACCCTCCGCTATCGTGGCGGTCTTACCCTTGCGACCTTTTTTCTCCACGACTATGCGGATTGTTTCCTTCTTCAGTCCCTGTTTTTCCGCACGGATCTCATCAGCCGTCTCCTCCGCAGACTCCTCCGCCTGAGGCAATTCGTCTCTAAGGTGAGACAGCATATCTTTCCAGTCCATATCTTCAGTAATTATAAGAAGTTGTCGCGATCTCCGTTTAAAGTTTCTCACGGAGTTCAGCCACACTCTGCGCGCGGTCTGCAAGCTGACCGTCTGCCGTATATATGAAGAAAACTGGCATGGAACCGACATTATAAGAACGAAGCGCGTCGGAAGTCATTCCCGCCGGATCTATAACTGTGGTCCAGCGAAGATTGCGTGCCGCATCCCTCCAGGCATACTGGTCTGCGTCAAAAGAAACATGATAGAAAGCCACATTACCGCCGAAATTGTCAAACAATTCGGAAAGCGCGATATTCAGGGCAGGAGATTCAGGCTGGTTCATCATACTGAAAATCAAAACCGTCTTTTTCCCTTTACCCGCGACGTCTGAAAGCTTCACATTTTTGCCGTTCTCATTGGGCAGATCGATGTCGATCATCGTTATCTCCTCCGCCTCAACCACTCGTGTCTTCCCCTGCCCGGCATTGCGGCGGCGCAATGCCTGAAGGCTGACATCACGCAACATTCCCGCATGAGGGTCATTGGGACGGAACTGATCGAAGGCAGTCGCGACAGCGGCGTAATATTTTGCATCCGAAGCGGAAGCCGGATCATAAAGCGGCTTCCCGTCAACTATCTTTGTAAGCACATAATAACCTATTATACCGCCCTGAGAATCCTTGAGATATTTGTTGTAGACACTCTTCTTGAACTCATCCCGTTTTGCCTCATCCGCGAAATCCAGCGCCATGAGTTCCTTCTCGAACGCCGCAAGGTTGGCAGCCTGCTCCGAACCGCCCACTGTGAAATCGGAACCGAAATTCGCGGCAGGAGAATCAACAGTTATGCTTTCTATGGAATCAACCGGAAAATAGATAAATTTTCCATCAAGCGACAGACGGTATATCTCCGGAGAAGCAGGCGCGTCAGACTCCATTTCAAATTTGCCTGAAGATTTGATTCTGACGGAGTCAACCGGAATCCAGCGCCCGTAAAAGTCTGATTTTTCGAGCACCAGCGAACGGTCAGCTCCTCCCTCAACTTCTCCTGACACCTTGAATTTCGGTTCACCGCAACCGGCAAGAACCATCACAGGAAGAGAGAGAAAAAGGATTTTATGGAAAATGTCAATAATTTTCATATCTTAGAAAATTTCGTTTGGAAAAATTGAATAATTAAATTTTTTTAAATCTTTTTTGAATTGTGACTGCAAATATACGAAGAATCCCTTAATAATGTGGAATTAAATTGCTAACTTTGTAAAAATTTACGCAAACGCGAAGAAAAACAATAAAGAATTTTATGTTACAGACATTCAAAAAAACCATCGCTCTGCCCGACGGACGTGAGATCACGATCGAGACAGGCAAGCTTGCCAAGCAAGCGGATGGAGCGGTGGAGGTGCGCATGGGCAACACTATGCTCCTCGCTACCGTATGTTCGGCAAAAGAAGCCGGCGAGGGCGTTGACTTCATGCCCCTCACAGTGGAATACAAAGAGAAATACGCCTCCATCGGCCGTTACCCCGGAGGCTTCCTTAAACGCGAAGGACGCGCCAGCGACTACGAGATTCTGACCTCCCGCCTGGTTGACCGCGTTCTCCGTCCTCTCTTCCCCGACAACTATCATGCGGAGACTTTCGTAAACGTCACTCTCTACTCGGCTGATGAAAACGATGCTCCCGATGCATTGGCAGGCATTGCCGCCTCTGCGGCGCTCGCAGTAAGCGACATTCCTTTCAACGGACCCATTTCCGAAGTTCGCGTGGCGCGTGTCGACGGCGAATGGGTGATCAACCCCACTTTCTCCCAGATGGAGCGTGCCGACATCGAACTGATGGTCGGTGCCACATACGATAACATCATGATGGTGGAAGGCGAAATGGATGAAGTTTCCGAAGCTGAACTTCTCGAAGCCCTCAAGGTTGCGCATGAAGAAATCAAGAAGCACTGCGTGGCACAGATGGAGCTTGTAAAAGAGGCTGGCAAGGAAGTAAAACGCGAATACTGCCACGAAGTAAACGATGACGCACTTCGCGCCGACGTTCATGCCAAATGCTACGACAAGGCATATGCGATCGCCCGCACAGGCTCTGCCGATAAACACTGGCGCAACGAGTCTTTCAAGGCGATATGCGAGGAATATATCGAGAATCTTCCCGAAATGACGGAAGAGCAGCTTGAGAACTATACAGAAGACCAGCGCATAGCCATGGTTAAACGCTATTACCACGATGTGGAGAAAGAAGCCATGCGCCGCTGCGTGCTTGACGAGGGCATTCGTCTCGACGGACGCAAGACCACTGAGATCCGCCCCATCTGGGCGGAGGTTGATTATCTTCCCGGTCCTCACGGCGCCGCAATCTTCACCCGTGGCGAAACACAGGCACTTGTAACCGCCACTCTCGGCACTACACTTGACGAGAAGATCGTTGACGATGTGCTCAACCAGAGCAAAGAGCGCTTCCTGCTCCATTACAACTTCCCTCCATTCTCCACAGGCGAAGCGCGTCCACAGCGCGGTGTAGGCCGTCGCGAGGTTGGTCACGGAAATCTCGCACACCGCGCCCTCAAGCGCATGTTCCCGGATAATTTCCCCTATACATGCCGCATTGTTTCCGACATCCTCGAATCAAACGGCTCATCATCAATGGCAACCGTTTGCGGCGGCACACTTGCCCTGCTCGATGCCGGAGTACACATGAAACGCCCCGTAGCCGGTGTCGCAATGGGTCTGATCTCTGACGAAGGAGCCGTAAAATATGCAGTTCTTTCCGACATCCTCGGTGATGAGGACCATCTCGGAGACATGGACTTCAAAGTGACCGGAACCACAAAAGGTATCACTGCCACCCAGATGGACATTAAATGCGATGGTCTCAGCTATGAGATTCTTGCCAAAGCACTCGAGCAGGCAAAACAGGGCAGACTTCACATTCTCGGCATCATAGAGGAGACAATCCCCGCACCTCGCGAAGACTACAAGCTACATGTTCCGCGCCTTGTCACTCTTGAGATACCAAAGGAGATGATTGGTGCAGTAATCGGACCGCAGGGTAAAGTCATTCAGGGAATCCAGGAAGAGACCGGCACTGTCATATCTATCGATGAAGACGAGAAACTCGGCATCGGCAAAGTGGAGATCGCATCTAAAGACAAGAGCAGCATTGACGCGGCTCTCGCCAAAATCAAAGCGATCGTCGCCCAACCCGAAGAAGGCGAGGTATACGACGGTACCGTCCGTTCGATTCTCGACTTCGGTGCATTCATCGAATTCATGCCCGGTCGCGACGGACTCCTCCACATCTCCGAAATTTCATGGGATCGCCTTGACAACATGGAGGCAAGCGGTCTGAAAGAGGGCGACAAAGTAAAAGTCAAACTCATTGAGATTGACAAGAAAACCGGCAAATACCGCCTTTCAATGCGTGTTCTCACGCCCAAGCCCGAAGGATATGTAGAACGTGAGGCACGTCCCCGCCGCGAAGACAGACCACGTCGCGAAGGTGACAGAGCAGGCTTCGAACGCGGACCACGTCGCGATGGAGACAGAGGTAACTTCGAACGCGGACCCCGCCGCGATGGAGACAGAGGACCCAGAGCACCCCGCCGCGATGGAGACCATGGTCCCCGCACCTTCACACCCCGCAACCGTGAGGATTAATATCAATGGAGTTCTCTGAGGACTCCGATAAAACCAATACATCAGGAGACTGAATCGCAGATGCGATTCAGTCTCTTTTATCTTTTATATGACAGACCATAAAATCAAGTGCACGTCAACCTGAAGAAAACGATACAAAAAACTAAAGAATGTTAAAAAGCAAATTATTTTTGATGTTATATAGCATATATCAGAAAAATTTTATAATTTTGCATTGAGTTTTTCATGGTATTAGATTTTAAGGTTAACGTAAGATTGGTTGTCGGGACGACAATCAATTTTTTTTATGCGAATAATCCTAATTTTCCTGTATGCGACTCAAGAGTAAACGCTTCCGGGCATTGAAATGCCGCAGTGAAGATTTACAGACGCCTGAGGTTCAATTTCATTCCATTTGAATCCGGAGACAACATAAGAGTGATTCCACTCTTGACAAAAAAGATTGACAGAAAAAGAGACACCGCCGACGGTGTCTCTTTTTCTGTCAATCTTTTTTTACCTTATTCTGTATTACTTGTCTATAGGCTTGATGGATATGGCATAGCCACCGCCCGGAGCCGCCTTCATCTTCAGACGGCTCTTTGATGTCACCTTTTTCTTCTCGATTTTATATGCATGCGGGTTGGAGGCGTAATGCGCGTCTGGCGCATCGGCATATATAACCGCCTCGTATTTTTTATCCTTGTCAAGAAAATCAAGGGAAATTGTGGACTGATGACCGTTTTCGTTTGCAGTGCAGCCGACATACCAGTCATCCCCACCCTTTGCCTTCCGTGCCGCCACGATATATCTACCGGGCTCCGCCTCCAGATAACGGCTTTCATCCCAGTCTACCGCCACATCCTTGATAAACTGGAATGCGTCGAGATGGCGGTTGTAGACCTCGGGAACATCAGCTGCCATCTGAAGAGGACTGTACATGGTGACATATAATGCAAGCTGGCGGGCAATTGTACTGTTGACATGACCGTTGCCATCGGGATTGACCTCTTTCATATCCATGTCGAATATACCCGGAGTATAATCCATAGGACCTCCCTGAAGACGCGTGAACGGAAGAACTGTCGTATGGAACGGCTTGTTTCCTGCAAACGCCTCATACTCTGTTCCGCGTGCGCTTTCATTGCCTATCAGGTTGGGATATGTGCGACAGAGTCCAGTGGGACGCACGGCTTCATGGGCGTTGACCATGATTTTGTGTTTTGCGGCTTCGGTCACGGCATAAAGGTAGTGGTTGACAAGCCATTGTCCGTAATGATGTTCTCCGCGGGGAATCATGTTTCCCACATACCCGCTCTTCACGGAATTGTAACCATATTTGTTCATCAGCTTGTATGCTTTGTCCATATGCCTCTCATAATTGCGCACAGACGCCGAAGTCTCATGGTGCATCATCAGGCGCACACCTTTGGACTGAGCGTAGGCGTTAAGTCCTTCGAGGTCAAAGTCGGGATAAGGTGTCTGGAAATCGAATACATAATCCTTCGAATGCCCGAACCAGTCTTCCCAGCCGACATTCCACCCCTCCACAAGCACCTGGTCGAAGCCGTGTTCTGCTGCGAAGTCGATATATTTCTTCACATTGGCGGTGTTCGCCGAGTGTTTGCCGTGAGGTTTCACCGAAGCATAGTCATGTTTGCCGAGTTTGACGGACGGAAGATCAGATGTGTAGCTCCACTCCTTGGGACCGGCGATCATCTCCCACCATACTCCCACATATTTCACCGGCTTGATCCAGGATGTGTCATCGTAGGCGCACGGTTCGTTCAGATTGAGAATAAGGTTGGAGGCAAGCACATCACACGCATTGTCGCATATCATGACCGAACGCCAGGGCGTATGCGAAGGCGACTGCATATGTCCTTTGTTTCCCTGCGCATCGGGAGTGAGCCACGATTCAAACACCATGTTCTTGTCATCAAGATTCAGATGCATGCAGGAATAATCCACCAACGCCGCTTCATGTATATTGATATAAAGACCGTCGTCTGTCTTCATCTGCAATGCAGTCTGTACACCTGTGGGCGAGAAGAGAGTCTGCGACGCGTTGCTGCATATCGCCTCGCTCATCTTACCTCTGATTTCCGACAGACGGCACTCGGTATAGTCATATTCCTGCGTGTCGTAGTCGCCGGCTATCCACCATGCGGTGTGGTCGCCGTTCATGGCGAACTGAGTGTGTTCCTCCTTTATGATGAAATAATTGAGAACCCCCTCCTGCGGAAATTCGTAACGGAATCCGACACCATCGTCATATACCCGGAAACGTATATTCATTTTGCGGTAATGCTCCGGCTGGTCGAGACGCATCAGAAGTTCATTGTAATTGTTACGGATGTGACTGTTTTCACCCCATACCGGCTGCCACACCTCATCAAAACTTGAGACCGATGTGTCAATGAGCCTGAAGCCGTCCATCATATCGGGTCCGTCGGCAAGTTCGAAACCAAGTTTCGAGGGAAGCACCACTTTCTTGTTCTTGTATTCGATAGAATATACAGGCACGCTGTCGACCACATCTGCCTTCAATTTGACAGTTCCAGAGGGTGATGTGATTTCCGCTCCGTATGCATCCTGAGGAACAACACACATCCCCGAAGCGACAGCCAGCACAGCTGCGAGTTTGCTATATTTCATTTTCAATCAACTTATTTGGTCAGTTTGATAATTTTACATCCGTGAGCTGGAATCTGAGCGGTTATGGTCGCTGGTGCCTTCCCTTCGTCGGCATGGCGCCAGAGGTCGCGCATGTTCCACTCTCCGGAAATACCGAGATCAGACAGATTGACTGATATTGAAGCCGCACTGTCATCACGGTTGAACAATCCGATCACGTGGCTTCCATCGCTCATTGTGCCGTACCATATGCGGTTGTTTGCATCATTAAGCTTGTCGCTCAGAGGCTTGCCTACAAACCGGTCTGCGTTCAACGCCAGCATCTCGGTGTTTGTATAAAAACTTACGAGATTGCCGATTGTCGACGGTCTGTCTGAGACTGTCACCGGACCGCCAGCCATGAGCTGGAGCGACACCACTGTCTCGCGTTCGGCATCGCTGCCGAAGGTGTTCAGACGGATAAAGTCACCGTCAAGAATCACCTTGCCGCGTCCTGCGATGTGAGACCAGTAAGTGAAACCGTCGAACATGTTCATGCAGTTAGGCCATGTGGTGTATGACTTTCCACGGTCGCACGACGAGCAGTGCCACCAGCCGCCTCCGGCGGTATCGGCGACAATGCGCACCATGTTCCCATATTTTGACTCAACCGCAGCATCACCGTAAAGATGGGGCATTACCAACGATGTGAATATGCCGTATTTCTTTGCCGACTCTGCGATATAGTTGAGGGCGCGCGCATAGCTTTCATGTCCGTATCCATGACCAACCACACCGATATTGCGATCTTTGCCGTCTTCATACCACGACAGGAAGTCCATACGGATATAATCTATGCCCAGCTCCGCATAATGCCTGAAGAAACCGTCGATATATTCGCGTGCGCCGGGATTCTCGGCAACGACCCAGTTGAACCACATGTTCTCGGCAGAAGGATTCAGGATGTCGACAGAGCCATTGTAATACAGATTGCCGAAAGTATAATCAGTGCCTTCTATTTTCGTCTCACGCGGACCGTGGATCCAGAGGGGATTGTCGTAGACACCCACCCTGAGTCCTTTCGCCTTGCATTTTGCCACAAGATCCTTGAGAGACATCGAGCCGTAATGAGTCATATATCCCGAGGCATCCTTTGCCTCCATGGGAATAAAACCGTCCGTGCAGACCATATCGTAGCCATAAGGCTTCAGTTCCCTTGCCACCCAGTCGATGACCTCGTCCCACTGTTCGGGTGTAAAATCCATATCCGAATTGCTGACACCTGCCTGTTCCTGGGTGTAGCAGTATTCATATATGCTCCAGTAGAGAGGCGCCTTGTATGTGTGTATATCCTCCACCACGGGCAGTTCCGGAAGTTCATATACGGGAGGACGGCGCATTTCGATGGTATCCGAGCAAGATGCCAGCAACACCGCCCCGACAGCCATTGTTATTATATTCATCTTTTTCATATTAGCTTTAAATTTATCAATTCTGCATTTCAGCCTTGATTGTCATGTCTTTAATATTGATGGTAATGGTATACACACCCTCTTCAGTCACTTCCCACTGGTCATCGGGACCGGTGGTGTAGACAACATCGGGAGCGGAAACACCCGCTTTCGACACTGTGCAACCCGAGGATGACGGACGATAGAACGGCGCGCTGAAATCCTTCTCCGTGCAAAGTTTGAATGTGCCGGTCTTTAAGGTTCCCGTCCATGTGTATTCACCTTCCACGCCCACTGTCGGTGTGTACTCCGTCGCATCGTCAAGGCTCCATCCTCCGGCAGTCGCCGAGCCAATCATATACAAAGCCGGAGCTGCAACGGATGCATCGAGATATACGGCATCGAATGTCATGTCAGCGATATTGAAAGTAAGGCGGTACTTTCCGGCGGCAACCACCATCCACTGGTCGTCAGGGCTTGTGGTGTGCACCATTTTGTTTGAAGCCACTCCTGATTCGGAGATCTCGCATCCTCCGTAAGAGGGACGATAGAAAGGAGCGTTAAAGTCTTTCTCAAGACTCGCTTTCAGAGAACCTCTCGACAACTCTCCTTCCCATACGAAGAGATTGTGATTGTCGGGATTTGCCTCCACAACAGTCGCGTTGTCCCAACTCCATCCCCCAATAGTAGCCTCACCTATCATGAACAGTTTGGGAGCCGGAGCAAAATCTTCGAGATATTCGGCGACTATTGTCCATTTCGCGAGGTCGAAGGTAATACGATATATACCGGATGTCTCCACAACCCATTTGTTATCCGGACCGGTAGTATATACAAAACCTTCCTCTGCCACTCCGTCCTTGCCAATCTTGCAACCGTTTGCCGCGGGACGCACAAACGGCACATCCCAGCTGCCTGTCGTGGTGCATGCTTTCATCTCGCCTTCTGCCAGGGGACCCTCGTAGACAAACACGTAATCCGACTTTCTCTCAAGCTCTGTCGGATTGTCGATATTCCATTCATTGGGAGTCGAGCTTCCGACCATATACAATGCGTCTGCCTCTATTGGTTCCACTACAGGAGCATCCTGTTCTCTGACATAGGAAGCCGACATGGTCCAGTTGCGCAGATCGAAACACAGGCTGTATATTCCGGCATCCACAACTTTCCATTTTTTATCGGGATCACCTGCATACATGTCGAACTCCGCTTCACGGATTCCATCTTTTGTAATCTCATCTCCGGCAACCATCGGATGGATAAAGGGATTGTCCCAGCTTCCTGTGGCAAGACACAGTTTCATCTCTCCGGCATTAAGAGGACCTTCCCATACAAAGACAAGCGGGTCTTCTTTTGTCGGAGTCATCGGCGTGGGGGCATCGATGCTCCATCCGTTCGGAGTCGCATCTCCCACAAGATATAATGTCGGAGTCTTTATGGGAAGATTGCCGTCGATGATTATGTGGTCTTTCTCCCCTTCACATCCTGCGGCTCCCGAGGTCAGGAGCAACAGTAAGAATATCTTAAATATGTTCTTTATTTTCATGATTTGCAATTTATAAGATCATTATCTGCCATATCCGGGGTTCTGCACGAGATCAGGATTGGAATTGAGTATGCTTCTTGTTATCGGGAATATCGCCGTATGATTGTCGGCATCGGGATTTTTGTCCCACCATTTTCCGGAATTGAACTTGCCGAAACGCACGAGATCGATGCGGCGACGGCTTTCCGCGAAAAATTCCCTACCCCATTCGGCAAGCATCTCTTTCTCATCGAATCTTGCGTTGCCTTCGGGAGAGTAAAGCACATTGTTATGATTCTCCTGCGGATAATTGCGTTTACGAACTGAGTTCAACAGTTTCGCCGCTCCAGTGAGGTCTCCGTTTCTCATCTTGCACTCTGCCAGAGAATAGATAACTTCAGGAAGACGGATTTCCGTATAATCGCTTTCGAGCTGGTTGGGATCGTCATCGCTATAGAAGGGATATTTCACGAAATGCCATCCTGAATTATGGTCTCCGTTCATCAGCACGCTGTTTTTGTCTGAAGGCCATTTGTCGGGAGCCATACCCTGGAATTTACCCACTGCATCGCGGAGATAAAGATCGTAAGGAGCTTCCGGAGCACGCAGAAGTTTTGTCGCGCCTGTTTCAGGATCAACGTATTCCAGATATCCGAAAAGGAACATTCCCTCTCTGCGGCTGTTGCCGAGGTTGCGATAGAACTTCATGCGGACATCGCCGGGATATTTACGGAAATTCTGCACCGGCATTCCAAGCTCGTAGTCATAAAGTTCGCCATTGAGGTCATAGCTCGGTGAAGCGGCATATTTGGTATTGTGTCCCACACCGGATTTGGTATCATTGAAGAACACCGCCGCCTTTGCGGGAACTGTCCATGCATATGTGTCGCCGTCATAATGCCAGTGTGTATAGCCCTTCGAGGCGGGAAATCCGAAAATCACCTCGTCGCATCTGTCGTTGTCCCAGTCGAAAGCGGCATCCCAGCTGTCTGCAAGCCTGTAATCGCCATATACGCCGTCAAGAATATCCTGAGCGACGACAGCACAGTCTGAATAACGCTCGGAGCCTGTGTATACCTCGGCGTTCAGATAGAGGCGCACCAGCAGAGAGGCGGCTGCCGCCTGTGTCCATTGACCCTGAATAGAGGCGTTGGTGCCGAGACCGTCTTTCCTCACAAGAAGTCTGGTGCAGTCCTTGAGTTCATTCTCGATAAAGGAGAAAAGCACGGCAGGATCCGCCTGCGGCTCGTTGGGCATGTCGCTGTAGGTAGTGACAAGGGGTACATTTCGGAAAGCATCAAGAAGACGAAGATAGAACCATGCTCTCAATGCGCGGCACTGTGCCTTCAGGTTGTTGAACTCGATATCCGTAAAACCGAACTTTTCGGGAGTGAAACGGCTGAGATCCTCGATCACAAGATTACACTGCATGATTCCCTGATAACATCCGTTCCATTCCGTCTGAGCCTCGCCGAGGTCATCGACAGTCCAGGTGTGATAGTGCAGGCGTTCCCATTTGCCGCCGTCATACCACCATCCGTCACGTGTCGGGGTAATGAGCTGGTCGGCGGTGAGTTCGTTGAGCACATGACGGCTGCCTATGCTCCAGAACGCATGCTCGAAGGGACGGAATGTGGCGCGTATCACATCCATCTTGGTGTTATAATAGTTCTCTGAGCCAACCTGATCGTAGAGAGTTTCGTCAAGATTGGTGCATCCCGACAGCATCGCAAGCGATGCCGCGGCTGCTATATGATATAGAAATTTCATTTTTCCTGTTTTAGATATCTGTTAGAAATCGAGGGTCAGACCGGCTATGAACTGACGGGTGGAGGGATAGTAGGAACGAGAGCCCTGACCGCCGGGAGTCAGACCGTTGACCTGATAGGTCGAAGGATCCACACCGCTGAAGCGTGTGAGCGTGAACACATTCTTGACCGTGCCGTAGATTCTCAGTTTGCTGAGGAACCGGCAATTGGGGAAATTGAATGTGTATCCGAGTGTAACCATGTCGAGTTTGAAATAATCCCCCCTCTCAAGGAAGAAGTCACTCACGATGGGAGCTGCATTTGGAGACACATCGAAATTCTTTCCATATGCCTTCTTCAATACGTTTCCGGTGAAATTACGTGTGCCGTAATAGAAATCATGAATATTGAAGATGTCATAATCGAATGCTCCGCGGAAGAAAAGCGAGAGGTCAAAATTGCGATAGCGGAAATTATGGGTTGTGGAAAGGGTGAACTTAGGCATACCGTTGCCTACGATGCATCTGTCTTCCTCGGTAGCCTGCGAGGCACGGATTATGTCACCGTCCTTGTCATAGACAAGCCATTCGCCGCCTGAAGTTATTCCGGCGTAACGCCACATGTAGAAATTGCCGACAGGCTGCCCCTTTTCTATACGCTGCAGGTAATAGTAGGGGTAGGGATCCTGAGTGCCGCATTCAAGATAATAGTCCTGACCCACATAGCGTGAATTACTGAAGTTCACGAACTTGTTGCTCATGACAGTGCCTATCACTCCGAAATCATATGAGAACCTGCCGTTGTCCACAACATTAAAGTTGAGGTCGAACTCAAAGCCGGTGTTCTTCATTGTTCCCACATTCACAAACGTTGATTCATGGATGTTCGGGGGAACGGGTACATTATAGTTTCCGAGCAGATCCTGCTGCGTGCGGTTGAAGTAGTTGAGCGAACCGTAGATACGATTGTCAAGCAACGAGAAGTCCAGACCTACGTTCCAGTTCTTCCCCTTCTCCCACTTGAGGTCGGGATTGACATTCTTTCCCGGTCCCCACACCTGGAAATATTTGCCGTTGTAATAATAATATCCGAAGCCGCTCATGGTGTTGATGGAGTTATAACTTCCGAAGTCCTGATTTCCGGTCACACCATAGTCTGCACGGATTTTGAGGTCGTTGACCCATGTCACGTCTTTCATGAAATTCTCCTGAGATATACGCCATCCGGCTGAAACCGCCGGGAAGTTACCCCATTTGTGGTTATGTCCGAACTTTGAGGAACCTTCATGACGCAAAGAGGCGGTGAAGAGGTATTTGCCTTCGTAATCGTAGCTTACGCGCCCGAAGAACGAGATGAGTTTAGAATCGTTCTTGTAACTGCCCATCATCACTTCTCCCTCCTCTTTCGCCCATTCGCCTGAACCGAGGTTGTCGGCACCGAGACCATCGTTGGGGAAGTCCTTGTTATATGCGTTGAAGCCTGAAGACTGGGTATACTGGTAGGAATATCCGATCATCGCCTTGATGTTGTGGCGGTCGGCTATGCGGGTACTGTAGTTTGTCAGCCACTCAAGGATATACTGGCGGTCTTTGCTGTAGCTGCGGCTTGCCTCTCCCTCATGACCGTTGTTTATGCATTCGGTGCTTGTCGAGGGTCTGAACCATGAGTCGTTGTTGCTATACTGATGGTCTGCAAACATGATCTGAGTGCTGAGATTATGGGCACTGTCTCCATTCTTAGCGAACAGGGGAAGGAGATTAAGTTTCAGAGTGCCGTCCCAGTCCAGAAGCTTGGTGTCGGAATGATTGGTTTCGAGCACCTGGCGTTCAACCGGGTTGCTGCCGACAACCTGACCGTTGAAATTATAATACTGCGCCTGGTTTTCGGGATTCATCAGCGGTGTTGTGGGATTCGCCTCAAGCGCGTCTTTGAAAACGCCCCAGTCGGCATTGTCGCGATATATGATGCGGGGAGCCACATTGAGCTGCACAGTGAAGAGTCCCCCTTTTGTGGTATGCGAAACCGAAGCACGCGCTCCATACTCCTCGCGGTTCGAGCGGAGATCGATACCGTTGGCATCACGGTAATCAGCACTCACGCGGTAGTTGCTTCGTTCGTTGCCTCCGCTAACTGTGAGTGTGTGGTGCATGGAGAAACCGGTGCGTGTCACTCCATCGAGCCAGTCATAGTTGCCGCCGAGGTCAACGCCGCGGTCTCCCCAGCCGAGGCGGACATCGCGATAATCCTGCGCGCTCATCATGTCAAGCTCTTTGTTTATCACATCCCATGCGAATGTGCCTGAATATGATGTGTGGGTCGCTCCGTCTTTGCTTCCTTTCTTGGTTGTTACCAGAATAACACCGTTTGAACCGCGAGTACCATATATGGCTGACGCCGCACCATCCTTGAGTATGTCGAAAGACGCTATGTCGTTGGGGTTGATATTGGTCAGGTTTCCGCCCGGCACACCGTCTATCACGATCAGCGGACCGAGACCTGCCGCACGCGACGAGACACCCCTTATCTGAATACTTGCCTGATTGTTCGGGTCTCCGGCACCGGTGTTTGTGATCGACACACCTGGCACTTTACCCTGAATCATCATCGATGGGTCGAGAGAACTGACTGAAAGGAAGTCTTTCTCTCCTACGTGTGAGATTGCGGATGTAAGCTCTTTTTTGTCCATAGTGCCGTAACCGATCACTACCACTTCATTTAGCATCTCCGAATTCTCTTTCATCACTACATCTATGACACTTCTCCCTTTTACGGATTCCTCAAGAGTGTCATATCCTACATACGAGAATTTGAGTTTTCCCTTGGCATCAGCCTGAATACTGTATTTACCGTCAATGTCGGTAATGGCACCTGTCTTTGTGCCCGAAACTGTCACGGTGACTCCTATAAGGGGCTCACCCGTGTGGTCAGTGACCGTCCCGCTGACTGCAAGCTGCTGGGCATTTGCAAAGCCTATGCCGCACACAAGCATCATAATCAGGAAAAGACACTGAAGCGTTCTGTTACTTTTTGTCATTTCGCTTTTGAAAGAATTAATTTCATGGTTAAGTCAGATTGCCGGCAAGAGGCGCAGGCCTGCGATACCTCTCGCTACAACTTACTTGCAAAGATATAGAGATAAAAATGCAATATCAATGCCTTATATTGAAAATATAGTTGAATAAACAACCAGTTAACTGATTATCACAGGGTTAACATTATTTATACCGTTTGATTTGGTAGTGATTCCCAAGTAAAAACACGCATGTTTTTACGGATACAGACGGCTTTCCGGAGACCTTCAGCGTCCGATTTTCTGGATTTCAGCTTCGAGACGGTTTCTGTCTCCGAGGGCTTTGTTGCGCACTTTGGTGCGATAGTTGTATATTGTGGTCAGGGAGTAACGCAGGAATTTTGCGATCTTGTCGCTGTCGGTTATTCCGAGCCTTATCAAGGCGAAGATCCGCAGCTCGGTGTTGAGGGTTCCGGCTTTTTTGGGCACTATAGCCTCTTCCGGCAACAACAGGGCGTTGAAATCCTCCACAAATGTCGGGAACAGATTGAGGAACGTCTTGTCAAAGCTGTCGTAGAAAAGTTTCAGCTCGTCATCCGTCATTGATGTTGACTTGACAAGTTTCTTAAGTTCCTCAAGTTTACCGGATTTAAGAAGCTTTCCTACCGACTTGCGATAACTGTCGATTTTTTCTATATATCCCAGACACTGATCCATGTAACGCCCTATATACACCTCTTTAAGTTCCGAATTCTCCGCTATGGCATTGTTTGCCTCGCTTAGTTTCTCATTGGAAGATTTAAGCTTGTCTGTCAGTTCATTAAGCCTGTCATATGCCACTTCTATTTCCTTACGCGCCCTGCTTATGCGGCGCATCTGCTTGAGGAGATAAGCCATCAGCAGCACCAACAGCAATATCAGCACTGTAATTATGATTATCGTTTTCTTCAGCTCCATCTTCTGTTTCTGCACGGTATCGATATAGACCGCATTTATCATCGGATAGGAATTGTTCAGCTCGATTATGCGCAGACGGGCGTTGCAGGCAGTGGCATCCTCAAGGGCTATTTTCATGAAATCATACGCACGGTTCAGATCGCCCTCTTCATAAAGAAGGAGTGCCAGTTGCCGCAATGAGACATATTCCCTGACCGTTGACCGCAGATCGGATATGGAAGAAATCAGAAGCTGCACTTTCTGTGCGTCACGCTCTCCGAGCAAACCGTATGATTCAGAAAGTGTCCATGCGCATATCGCCTGCTCATGTACGGAAATATCCTTCCCCTCAAGATACCCTTTAAGCACTCTTACAGCCTCCGCCGGATTGCCGGAATTGTTCAGAGCATCCGCCTTCGTCAGCACATAAGGAATAGATGACGGAGCATTTACCTTCATTATCGAATCGCGATACATCTCTGTCTTGATCCGATATTCCCGTTTCTCTGCCGGGAATGCAGCGTGATCGGCGAGAAGTCCGTACAAAGTGCGCTTTATATGATAATAATAGGGATGCAGATATTCGGGAAGCATACAGAGCCTCATTGTATCCATGAAGGCAAGAGTCTCGCTGTACATACCGGTTGTGCAGAGTATATTTGCACGGTTCATCCTTGCATTTGTGACAAGAACAGGATCTCCGATTCTCTTTGCCAGAGTTTCCTGACGCAGACTGACATTATAGGCGGAATCGGAATTAAAAGGATGATACTCCACATATAGATCTGTCAACAGATAGAAGCGTTTACGTTCATCTTTCTCCGACTTCAACGCAGCATACAGATCCTCAAGCCTTTTCTCTTTTGCTGCAAGAAACACCTCGCGGTGTGCAATGACATCCTCCAGCTGATCCATAAGGGAATCAACCAAAACCTTGTCCGCACGTGCCACAAGACACATACAAAACAATACAACCGAAAATATCAATCGTTTTAAAGGAATTGTCATACTTGCGCAAAAATAATGATTTTTTCCTCAAACACGTGTGCCCGGACATGTTTTTAACATTTTGTCATTTGACAATCCGAGTCTGAGAACTCGTCTTGACTTCAACAATATCATTATTTTAACTTTCGTAAATAAGTCAAGACGAGTTCTGACACCTGTTTTGATTTTTTGCAGATTTCCGTAATTTTATATTTATGCAATAGAGTGAACTCATTCCTCCGTATATGCTCAGATATGCAGTCCAGACCTTAACAAATATTGGGAAACGGGGTCTTACTTAACATAATTAATTTTCAATCATGAATTAAATTGAGTAATTTTGCAAAATATACACAATAAAAAATAAATCAAGATGGCTACAGCTACTTTAAGCAATACTGACCGACTGCGCGAACTGGGCACAGCCCCCATCGGAAAGATACTGCTGAAATACAGTCTTCCAGCTGTAGTGGGCACTGTTGTCAGTGCTATCTACAACATCATCGACTCCATAGTCATCGGGCACGCCATCGATGACCCCAACGTGGTCAGCGGCATCGCTGTCACCTTTCCTGTAATGACACTTGTCACCGCCTTAGGCATGCTCATCGGTGCGGGTGCGGCGACACGTGTAAGTATTGTTCTGGGTCAGAACGACAAGAAAATGGCGGAGACAATACTCGGCAACTGCGTGCAGCTGACTCTCATCATAGGCATCGTTTACGTAGGGGCGTTTTCCATATTCATCGATCCCATACTCAAAATGTTCGGCGCGTCACCAAACACCCTCCCCTACGCAAGGGAATTCATGCTGTGGGTGCTTCCGGGATGTGTTCTCCAGAATCTCACATTTTCCTATAACAATGTGATGCGGGCGTCAGGCTACCCCGGAAAGGCGATGTATACAAACATGATCGGAGCTGGAGTCAACGCTGTTCTCGCCCCGCTGTTTCTCTTCGGTTTCCACTGGGGAATACGCGGTGCCGCCATCGCCACCGACATTGCGATGCTTATAACGGCATTCTTCGTAATGAGCCATTTCTTCAACAAAAAAAATACTCTGCATTTCGTCAAAGGAACTTTCCGTCTGCAATGGAGGGTTATCAAAAGCGTCCTTTATATCGGCATGGCTCCGTTCCTTATAAATGTAGCCGGTTCGGGAATAAACGCCATAATCAACAACACGCTCTACAGTTACGGCGGTGACAATGCGATTGCCGCAGTCGTGGTGTTCAACAGATTCGTCACGATATTCGTATTCGTGATAATAGGCATATGCCAGGGAATGCAGCCTATTGTAGGCTACAACTATGGTTCGGGCAGACACTCCCGTTTATTCCACACACTCTGGCTCGCAGCAGGGTCGGCGGTGGTAATCTCCACAATAGGCAGTATCGTGGGGGCGGTTTTCCCGCGACAGATCGCATCCATGTTCATGCAGGACGAGGCGCAGATAACATGTGCCGTTAATTGTCTGCACTACACCACGATTATGTTCTGGATGGTCGGATTCCAGATTGTCGCCACAAACTTCTTCCAGGCTCTCGGCATGGCTGGAAAGGCGATTTTCCTCTCACTTACGCGTCAGATAATCTTTATGATTCCGATGCTTCTGATTCTACCCCCGCATATGGGTCTTAACGGTGTCTGGGCGGCATTCCCGGTAAGCGATACTGCCGCTACAATAGTGACCGCAAGCCTATTGTTTTTCCAGATCAGAAAAATCAAGGCGGCAAAGAATGCCTAATACCGCATCCGCGATCTTGCGGTCGTTTGAAAGACGCGGGACTTTACGCTGCCCTCCGAGTTTTCCGTTACCCACGGAATGCAGCCAGCTGTTGAACACACCCGCCGGTATATCCACAATTTCCGGAGGATCAAGAAATATTGTTCCTGTACGCTTGGCATCATAATCGGAATTAAGTCTGCGAAGCTCCTCATCAAGAAGCATCGAAAAACGCAATGTGTCGGCAGGGCGTTTACCCCACTCCACAAGCCATTGATGCCTGCCTTTGCGATTACCCTCCGCAAACACCGGGGCGGCTGTGTAATTCACCACAGACGCTCCCGTCTGACTACATACGGCGGAAATCGCTCTCTCCGCATTCTCTTCCATCAGTTCTTCACCAAAGGCGTTTATAAAGCAACGGGTGCGACCAGCCACCTTTATCTTCACGGGAGAGACTTCATAAACGCGCACAGTGTCACCGGTATGATAACGCCAAAGTCCGTTGCTTGACGAAATCAGCATCTCATAGACCGCGCCCTTCTCCAGCTCCCATAACGGCACAGGCAGCGCATCATCGGCTCCGACTTTTATAAATTCATAGAAAATATCATTGTCGATGGTAAGCAACATCGATTCGTCTTCAGGATTGTTCTGAACGGCAAAGAAACCTTCGGAGGCATTGTAGTTCTCAAGAAAATGCATCTTTGACGAATCCGTGAGACGTCTGTATTCCTCACGATACGGCTCGAAAGAAATTCCGCCGTGGAAAAAGACCTCAAGATCGGGCCATGCCTCGGAAAGTGTCTCCACCCCTCTTGCCTTGATTATCTCTTTTGCCACAGTAAGAAACCATGAAGGCACACCGGAAATATTGGTGACATGCACATCTTTGGATGCGGCTACCAGAGCGGGAAGTTTTACCGACCAGTCTGAAAGAAGAGCAGTGCGTTTGTCAGGAACGCGAAATAAATTGGCAAGGGGGTTTATCCTGTCGATAAGCGTCGCACTCAGATCTCCGACCCTTGCGCTCCCGGAATCAAGATGAAGTTCGTTGGCAAAAGAACCGCCAAGCACAAGCCCCTTGCCGCTGAAAAGACGACTGTGAGGATTGGCACGCAGATAATGCGCCACACTGTCGGCTGCCCCTTTGTAATGACAACGCCGGAGGCTGTCTTCCGTGACAGGAACATATTTCGATTTACCCCCGGAGGTGCCTGAGGACTGGGCGAAATTCCGGCATCTGCCGCGCCAGAGAACATCTTTCTCACCACGGATCATCCGCATCACATCGGCACGCAGCTGTTCGTATTCGCACATAGGCACACGCTGACAGAACCCTGCATACGGATTCTTCATTTTTGCAAGTTCCGAAAAGCCGTAACGCCTACCAACCTCACATCCGGATGCCCTGCTGAGCAAGGAGCGTAACTGCGCAAGCTGCACATCTTTCCCCGAATCTCCCCAGCAATCGGTGCGACGGGCGATCTTTACAAAATATGGACGAATAAGTGGTGTCAAATCCATGTTCATAGTGGTCTTGCTGTTTTTTTCTTCCATTCCTCAGATGCAAAACTCCGAGAAACGAGTACAAAATTAATAACATATTCCATTATCTTCAAGTTTAATTTCATTTATCATCATTTTTTCATAATTTTGTATTATAATACCCATGGTTCCACAAAACATGAATCAAATCATGGCAGACATGACTATAAAAAAGTATCTTACTCTTATAATTTTCTTATTATCTGCATTTTTAGCAGTACACACGAATGCCCAGCTTATCAAGGTAGACCACCAGCGGGGATTTACAGACTCGCTGCGCAACGAGCTGATAAACGCGCCATATTTCGGATTGTTCAAAGACAACTATTTCACTGTCGGCACGGCTGTGGGAGCAAAGCCCACACGCAACAATTCAGATGTAAAGTTCCAGATATCTATAGCACAGCGTCTCACTAAGACCACACTGCCTGGCAATTCGTTCATTTTCCTCATGTATACCCAGAAGACTTTCTGGAATGTTTTCGAGAAATCACTCCCGATGCATGACCTGAATTTCAACCCTGGAATCGGATGGTCGATACCTTTCTTCTCCAAAGGGAGATACGCGGGTAAGTTCACTCTTCTTCTCGAACACGAAAGTAACGGGCGCGACAGTCTTGAATCAAGAAGCTGGAACCGCATCACGTTCTCCGGCTCAACAATCATCGACAGATGGCTGATGGTGCACGCGAAATTCTGGATTCCGATCATAGACGGCGAAAACAACCGGGACATTCTGAAATACTGCGGCATCTGTCAGGGTGGAGTTGCCGTGACCACTCCCGACAAAAAATTCGGATGGTCGCTGACGCTGGTCAAACGGATTGGCTGGAATTTCAATTGCAACACCATTTTCGAGTTCAACTGGCGTATTCACAAAAAATCCAATCAATACCTTTTTGTGCAATATTACAACGGATATGGAGAGTGCCTCCTCGATTATAACAAGTTCCGGTCCCGACTGCGGGCGGGAATAGTAATCAAACCCAGCTTTTTCTCTGAATTCTGACATGTTTATGGAATATCAATTGACCTATCTTTTGATGGCAGTGGCGTTAACACTTGCCTTATTCTCTTTTCTCTGGCTTCAAAGACCGATGTCGAGGATTATCGACTATAAAAAAACGGAGACAGACATTCCGCCGCTTCATACCCCCAAAGTGTCAGTGATTGTATATTCTCAGGTTTCCGAGGAGGAACTGATGGATTATCTGCATGACCTGTGCGGACAGGATTATCCGGATTTCGAAGTGATTGTGGTATGCGAGTCTACGGCGGAAAGCAACGAAATGCTGTTGGAAAGCTGCACGCGCATATTCTCGAATGTATACGTGACATTCATTCCTCCGGGTTCGCACAACCTCAGCCGCCGCAAGCTTGCCCAGACGTTAGGCATTAAGGCGGCAAAGGGAGAAATAATTGTCACCACTGTCGCCAATGCGGTCATACCCTCTTCCGGCTGGCTGTCCTCACTTGTGAGTCCCTTCCGGGGTGAAAACGCCGATAACACGGATGTCTCGCTCGGATATTCCCATTTCGATTATTCTGAAATGCATGGATGGGGAAAATGGTACAGGGAATTCAACTCCGTGATGTCAGATTCACTATGGATAGGATATGCTCTCAAGGGCATGCCCTATCGCGGCGACGGTAACAATCTCGCGTTCCGCAGAAAACTCTTCTTTGACCACAAAGGATATTCGCAAAGCATCTATCTGCATTCAGGCGATGACGACATATTCATACACTCGATTGCCAGACCTGACAACACAAAAATCGTTCTCACTCCGGAATCAATACTTTCAATCGAATGGGGGGATGCTTCCAAACGGATGTGGAGCACACGCAAGGAACAGTATGAATTCACCTCGCGATGGCTGCCGCGCAAACCGTTTCTGCGAGCGGGAGCAATGTCTGCCATACAATGGCTTGTGACTCTTTCGCTGGCAGCTACCATTGCCATGAGCTTGTGGACGGCATGTCAGACACGAGACCTCACCGAGTGCGCCCCGGCTGCGAGTGCCTTGGTCATGCTGATTCTTTTCAGGATTGTGAACATATTGCTTTACCGGAAAATGGCTGAAAAGATGTGTGCTACGAGATTATGGTGGGCGGTTCCATCATTCCTGCTTGCAAAACCGATACTGAATTTCTTTTTCAGACTGCATCACCGCAAGCACCGCCATCTGAATTTCACCTGGGCTCGTTAACAATTTACCACCGGGAGGGTTTATATTATACGAACCGACTCATTTTACAAACAGATTCTTATACAAGACAATTCTTACGCATTATGACATTATATCCGAATCTTATCCTTGATGCTCTCAAGAGCGTCAGATACCCCGGCAACGGCAAGAGCCTCGCCGAAAACAATATGATTGAAGACGACATCCGCATAGATGGCGCTAAGGTGTCGTTCTCTCTGATTTTTGACAAACCTACAGACCCCTTCATCAGGTCAGTAGTTAGAGCCTCCGAAGCGGCGATTGCCACTTCCATATCTCCTGATGTCGAAGTGAATGTCTCCGTCAAGACACGTGCCGCAGCAGCTCCTGCAAAACCGGCAGTGCTTCCGGGAGTAAAGAATATCATTGGAGTCAGCTCCGGCAAGGGAGGTGTTGGAAAATCCACAGTCGCCGCCAACCTCGCAGTGGCACTCGCGGCAAAGGGTTATAAGGTAGGTCTTCTTGACGCCGATATATTCGGTCCGTCGATGCCAAAAATGTTCGGCGTCGAAGATGAACAGCTCTATATGGTAAACAAGGAAGGACGCGACTGGATTGAACCTATAGAAAGATACGGAGTCAAGATGCTCTCCATCGGTTTCCTTGTCGACAAGGAGAAACCGGTCCTCTGGAGAGGAGGCATGGCAAGCAACGCCTTGAAACAGCTGATAACAGACGCATGGTGGGGCGAACTCGATTATTTCCTTATCGACATGCCTCCGGGAACGAGCGACATACACCTGACCCTTGTACAGACTCTTCCAATCACAGGAATTGTTGTCGTGAGCACTCCGCAGGAAGTGGCACTCGCCGATGCAAGGAAGGGAATCGCGATGTTCACCGGTGAGGCGGTCAATGTTCCCATACTCGGTCTGGTAGAGAACATGGCTTGGTTCACACCCGCGCAACATCCGGATGAGAGATATTACATCTTCGGAGAAGGGGGTGCCGTAAGACTGGCGGAGGAACAGGGTGTGAGACTGCTGGCTCAGATTCCGCTTGTGATGGATATCCGCAGCCATGCCGACAATGGCGCGCCTGTGGCGCTGCAACTCACCGGAGACCCGTCGATGGCGAGTCCGGAGGCACAGGCTTTCGGAACACTTGCCGACAATGTTGTCTCTTCGGTAGAAGAACGCAATTCCACCCTACCACCTACAACCAAAGTAAACGTCAGCCATTGAAACGCGCCATGGCGTGATAGTCATCCTTGGGGATATCATCCGCCTGAGGCTCCCGGAGTTCTCCGCTGTGTGGCAGACGGAATGAAAGGCGTTTGATTTTCTTTCCGCGTGACAGCCACTGCTGTTCGTAGAATGTCTTGATTGAGGAGACCGGATCGGCAAGACCGGAGCCATAAAGATCCGAGGTATCCATCAGCACTTCAAAACCGTTGAGTTCAACCAGACGGCGTGTATATTCATAAAGAAACGGTGAATCCGTCTTGAGATTCACAATGCCGCCGTCGCGGAGTATATTTCGATAAAGATTCAGAAAGCGCGTGGACGTAAGACGTTTGCGCGTTTTCTGCATCTGGGGGTCGGGGAATGTTATCCACAATTCATCCACTTCGCCGGGAACGAAGAACTTGTCGATATTCTCAATTTCGGCTCTAAGAAAGGCAGCATTGCCAATTTCTTCCTCTTCCACAGTTCTGGCTCCGCTCCACATTCGCGCGCCCTTTATGTCCACACCTATATAATTGCGTGTCTCATCGCTTTTCGCCAGACCAACGGTATATTCACCCTTGCCGCAACCAAGCTCAACCACAATCGGTGCAACATGACCGAACACTGATTCATTCCAGCTTCCACGATATGGAAACCCATTTTTTATCAGCTCTTCTCTCGGATATTGCAACACGCATTTGAACTCGCGCATCTCCGCAAACTTTTTGAGTTTATTCTTTCCCATCAGTAACCTTCGATTAATTTTACAACTTTTGAAACAGACCCCGACACCACCCTGACAACTATTTTTTCTCCGCTGAACGGTTCCGACACATATTCCTGTGTACCGGGTCTGGCTTGCGCCAGTATAATTCCGTCCATGCGGCATACCGTCACTTCATCTATCGCATGGTTTGAGTTGATTCGGAGCACTCCGCCGGAATCCATTCTTATTTTTATCGTGACATCGACACCTGTCACTTCCGACACCTCCGATACTTCCGATACAAGAAATTCCTTCCATACCGGTGCGGATGCCCACACCTCTTTCTCACCCGCGGCAACTTCAAGAACCACATTCCGGGTCTCGACTCCTGAAAACGCGAGCGGCGAACAGCCTGGCACCGCATTTCCGAGCTTTCTGACATCCACCGTCTTAAGATTCACTGCATTTCTGAACGCATGTTCACGAACCTCGCGGACTGACGGATGAAGCGAGATTCTCTCCGCTGCAAGTCCGGCATATGCCCCTTCTCCGATTATCTCGCCGCTGATCTCACCTCCAAGCTCGACAATGCCGTTCAACGCCAATGAAAGCGGGGCACTGCCGGAGGGCATTCCCGCCATGATTCCGAGTCTGCCGTCACCGAAAAACGCACCTTCCCCCAACCTTATTCCTGCACGCAACGTCACTTCTTCAAGATTATCCATCGAGGCACACGCATAATCACCGGTCTCGCTGACTCCCGACAAATCAAGCTTCAGCACTCCGCTCTTCATCAATGCCTCTTTGCCCAATGAGGTGACACAGGGCGGGAAAGCTATGTTCCTCAGCGAGGAGCAGCCATAGAAACCTTGTTCGGGAATTGCCGTCACAGAGCAGAGCGAAAGGTCAGCTTCCTCAAGCATGTCGCAAAGATAGAATGCCCTCGCTCCCACAGACACAAGAGATGCTGGAAAAACAATCCTCTTCAAAGGTGTCTCTGCAAAAGCTCCCTCCCCTATTGCCGTGACCCCGGATGGCAACAATACCTCCTCCACTTCAGTAGCGAACAATGCAAAGGGTGGTATCTCTCCGTCTGAAAAAAGGTAACGCCCCATATAGCTCGAATTTTCAAGCGTTGTCCCTTTGATTTCCAGTGCCGACATATCCAGAATCTTCACAGAGACGGGCAGATCTCTCAAAGAGACAAGATCTATTGCCAGAGTCTCACCTTCAAGTCTTATATCCGAAGGGAGTTCCTTTTGCCACACCCTCACCTGCGAAGGGAGCAACCCGGGCCGCAACACAACCGTAGCTGCTTTCACAGACACGAACCCTATGGCAAGCGACGCCACAAAGGGAATTACCACATGCAGTGGCAAATACTCACATATGTTACGTTTCTTCAACATACTCTGATTTCGGTATAGCAGACCTACGGCATCAGTTCACCACCAGAATCTTCGCCACGGCAGAGAAGCTGTCGCCATCGGGAGAACCCGAAGCCATCACGTAATAGACGCCTCCGGGAACACGTTTGGAGTTCAGGTTGGTCACGTCCCAGCGAGCCTCCCCGCCTGCCGCAAAACCCACCTCCTTTATCAGCCCGCCCCCGGCATCCACTATTTTCACCAGCGCGTTGTCAGCAAGACCCTCTATCGTGACATATCCGAAATAATCGGGACGCACCGGGTTCGGATATGCAACGGCATTGCTCTTCGAACCGGATGAGGTTGCGGTAGAAAGATACAGTTCGGCAAGCCCCTTGTCGGTGGAAATCATCATCGAATTGTTGTCAGGGTTATAACATATCCCGTAAACCGCATCATCAGGAAGTTCCGAACCGGATGATGTATATGTCCGGAGCACTTCAGTGCCATCGGACGATGTGACGACAATACCTCCGCCGTTGGTTCCGAACCATTTCCTGCCGGAAGGATCGGAAGTGATGCAATTGATCCACACTCCGTCAAGAAGATAGTCGGCGAGATTGGTTCCGTCGTTTCTTGAAACCTTTATCCGGTTTACTCTTCCGCCGGTGCGGATAATGTCTGCCGGTCTGAAATTGACGACTCCCTTGTCGAGACCGAGCCAGACAAGACCTGTCGAGGCATCCTCGAAAACCGAAAGGATGTAGGCGAAATCCACCTCCGAGCCATCCTGGTCTATAAGATGCTGGATATTGGTGCGCTCATCGTCATTCTGATTGTCGAGAGTCCCTTTATGGTCTATGAATATGGGACATGACTCCCATCCTCCGCTGATATACATCAATATGTTGCGCGAAGACGCGCCGTGCAGGGGAACAATGACCGAATAATTGGAGGCTCCGGCACCGGGAAGCTTTATTCTTTTCATCGGTTTGTAGCTCGCCGCATCCTGTGATGCAAGGCGGTCTTCAGGAGTCCAGTACCATATCTCCGCGCAATCTTGCCCCCCTTTCCAGAGATCGAAATCCCACCAGGTCGCCCACAGATTGCCGTAATCATCGAATGCTGGCGCTGAAAACGGACAGGAAGCCTCAAATTCCTTGAATGCGGGCTGCACCACAACCAATCGGTCTCCGATTTTGCCGGGATCATTGTCACGGCTCAGTCTCAGAGAGTTTGACGGATTCGCAAGATCAAGCCTCATAAGACCGTGAAGCACAGAACCGCTGTAGACATGATCGGGATTCCTTGGGTCAACGGCTATCCCTTTCGGATTCCATTGCTCAAACATCGGAGAAGGATACCTGAAGGCAGGAGACATCGGACTCCACTCAAGCCCCTTGAGAGAAGAGATATAGTCAGGCGTATTCACATCCTGAGACACAAATGTCTGGCTTATTCCATGATTTCTTACGAGCATGCCGTAAGAGGGATGATACACCATATTGTCGCATTTATAGGCATTCGAGGCGTTCGGAACTATCCCTTCATTGACAAGGGTCCACGCGCCGTCCTCTCCAAGTCTTCTGATGCAGATGCCATCCACACCTCTTGCGACATAACAGGTCTTCTGGTCCCAGGATGCGAGTTTCGTGTCTTTATCCTCGTCATACTTGGGATAATGCGACATATTCAGGTCTTTGTCGATGTCCCAGATTTCATCATATCCCGAAACAGTAACGCCGGCACGGTTGAGTTCCAGCGACTTGATATAATAATTTATCAGCAACTTATCCGTCAATGCTCCGGCGGCGTCAAGAGTGAGCGCCCGCACTTCCCCGCCCCAGCCGTATATCTGCGAGACAATAATCCGGTTGTCGCCGAGTCTGACAACACGCTCCACATCGCGATATCCGTTTATTTTCTCGAAGGAGGTGAAACTCCTGTCAGAAATCAGTCCGGCATACAAACCTTCACTGTCGGCAAGAACCAGCCTGTCGCCAAGGCTTGCTATTCCATTGAACGAACGGGAGAGCTCGCGGGTAAAAAGAACCTCTCCTTTATCATCGTCAATCGAGATGTAGCCAAAATCAGTAGCGACAAGCACCATGTTCTCCGAAGGATTGAACCCTATGGCATTTACATTTTTCGAATAACGCGCGTCCGCGAGCATGAAACCGGGAATGTTGGTCACATCCCCGTTGTCGTGCAGCAGATCTATATTGCCGTTATCATATGCTACCAGCAGATATTTTTTGTCGGGATTATATTCGGCAGCCTGCAACACAGTGCCTGAAAGCTTGTTCTGCCTGTTCAGCCACACCAGCTCCTCTCCATCTTTTTCATATCTGAACAAGGACATGGTACGCCGGGCGTTGTCTACTGTCCAGGGATAATGGTACTGGTTGTTGCTCAGCAGATACACATGCTCCGGCGTGTCAATGACGCGTTCCACATCGCCGCTGAAAGTCGGATGCAGACGCCATTGCTCGCCAAAAGCTGACAAAGAAAGCACCGCACACAAACATATGTTAATTAATATTCGTTTCAATTTACGGAGATTTTCTGCTTTGTTAGAAATCATTTGTTTTCAGGAAGTCAGCCAGTTTCCTCATGGCTCTTCCCCGGTGGGAGATGGCATTTTTCTCTTCCGGAGCCATTTCTGCGAAACTGCGTCCGGTCTCTTCCGCTATAAATATCGGATCATATCCGAAACCTCCGTCGCCATGCGCCTCCTCCGAGATATACCCGTCGACACGCCCCTCGAAAGTATTTGTCTCCCCATTGAGAACCAGGGCTACGACAGTGGCGAAATGAGCCTTACGGTCTCTCTTGCCCTCCATTTCGCTAAGCATCTTGTTCACATTGTCGGCAAAAGTGCAATGTTCTCCGGCATAGCGGGCACTATACACTCCCGGTGCTCCTCCGAGTGCGTCTACCATCAGTCCCGTATCATCGGCAAAGCAGTCATATCCATATTTCTCCTTTACCCAGCGCGCCTTTATGAGCGCATTTCCCTCAAGTGTATCCGCTGTTTCCGGAATATCGTCATGACACCCGATTTCAGCCAAAGACACTATTTCGAACTCACCGGCAAGTATTTCCCTTGCCTCCTCAAGCTTATGCAGATTGTTGGTGGCAAACACCAGCTTCTTTAATTCTTTTTTGTTCATATATTCTATAACGAACACCCACTTGCTGTTATTATCTTTAGACGCACTGAAAGAAAACAACAAAAAAATAGCGGATAAATGTTTGAAACACCTATTGTCATATATGAGGACATAGCCTCTCACGCCGGCATTTCCCAAGATGGCAAATGCTTCATCATTCTCAACCCCGACATTTCCGATGCTGACGCTATTAATATAAGATTTGCACGCATTCCTATAACAATCACCGAACGCAACCTGAAGTATAAAGCGATGATTCAGTTCTGACAAAACATTACCTGGGACAACAGTCTCATTGTAGGCTTGATACGGATGTCCCTTCCCCTTCTCCCCAAGCAAGGAATTGCCGGATGCCAAGAAATAACTATCCCTTGGGATAACATCTTACATCAGGAGACAATATCCCCTTCAAATCATCAAAACTTTTAATTTTCAATTCTTTCAAAATACTTTTCAGTTTCTCGCCAACTTCTCTTCCTCTATGCTCCAATGGCTCATCAAAAATCAATTGCGCATCCAATTTTCCATTATTAATAAACCAATCTACATATACAGCCAAAGGTCTTGGTCCATCCCATTTATTTTCATCAAACCTATAATTTAAAGCCTTGCATGCGAAATAAACAGTTTGAGATTTTACATATTCTTCTATTGGCTGCAAGTTTCTTAAACAATCATCTTGAGTCATATCCGCATCATCTATATACAGAATATAATCAGCCACTCCTGAATCATTAATGATCTGACCGTTTACACGACTGTTTTTCTTATCCTGAGATAAGTTGATTCCTGCAAAAACATCTTTTTTTTGCTCATCCGTAAGTTCTAAAACTCCTGATTTTTCTCCGCTTAACTTATTAAGCAACTCAAATTTCCAACCCAATTTCATTGTATGTGCTCCTGTTCTACCTCTTTTCTCAAAATAGACCAAACAATCATCTTCAAACCTATCTTGTATAGAACGTAAACAACGCAGAATAATATCTGAAGCATCTTTGCCCAAAATCTCATATGCCCTATCTACAGACATCTTATTCTCTAAAAAATCTGCATTTTTTTGCTTGACTGATATTTTTAATTCTCTAACTTCTCCATCTGAAGCTATTCCTTTTATGTAAACATCTGTTTTACATTCACCCTGAGAAGGACGAGGCTTTCCACAAAGTGAAACTTTGTATTCTTTCCCTTCAAAATAAAAGGTTGTTCCTACTGGAAACAGTTTTTCCACATTATGTTCTGAATTAATAAAATTAGTCATAATTACAGCAAGTCCTTTAGTGAAACATTTAATGCTTTTGCGATTTTCTCCGCAACTTTTAGAGACACGTTCCTTCTGCCTTTTTCAATATCCGGCAAATAAGTTCTATCAATATCAGCCATATTGGCAAATGTCTCTTGTGAAAATTTTAGTGATAGTCTTTTCTCCATCACGTTCTTTCCAAAAATTTCATTTATATCCATAATGATGCAAAAATATGGATATGTAGACAATCACGCAACGGACTATTGTCGACAAAAGATTCACAAAAGATTGTTTTCTTACTGAATAATTTCTTTAATATCGGAAATATACGGAATGGCTATATTATGGCTCTTTCCTTTAATCTGCACCCTTGAAAGATCCATTCCTGCAAGATTAATGTTTTGGGAACTTTCCAATCTAAACACAAAATACTCTTTACCTAAAGGCGTAAAACCTAATTTGATCAAGTCTGATGCCGACATTAGTTCAGGATATTCCGGAATGATACGAAATAAAAATCTGTTGTTATGGTTATGCAATAGCAAATAAACCGGATAGACCATTCCCTTCGGTATTTGCAAAGCACCACGGCGTAATCCGGCACGTACATAATAAAGCTTATTTTTCAAAGTCAGACACAATTGGTCATCATCTTTATAATAAGCGACCAGCACATTTACTGGTTTTTCATCTCTTATAGGGTTAGCATTCAATGATTCCTTTATCGCCAAAGCTAAAAACTTTGCCAAACGTGGAGGGACAGCATTGCCAACCATTTTATAACCGTCTTGCACTTTGTCATAGAAAAAAAGAAATCTATCCGGGAAAGTCTGGATTCTTGCACATTCTCTAATACTAAGCCTGCGATATAAGTGTTCAGATCCTTGTAAAAATACACGTTGACTTTGCGACACATATTTCATTTTAGGAGCTTGGGGATGCAATGGACAGTTCTTTGCTTGCGCCTGAATCGTGAATGAAGTTTCATCCCATGAACGCACCCGGTTACGTGCCATGAATTTAGCATCCCATAATCCTGCAAATATATCATGGTTATGCCATTCTCCATATTCCTGAATTACCTTTTCATTTACGTATTGCCTGGGACTTTCCGTGATGTCTCCTATTGCCCTTCTTAGTGTGACATATGGTTTTCCCAATGGTTTCGGAAAGCAGAAGGTACAGTTTAGTTCTTTCAAAAAACCGACAATGAACACACGGTGACGGTCTTGGGGAATCCCGTAATCCGCCGCATTCAATAAAGAATAACTTACGACATAACCTGCATCCTCAAGAGTAGAAAGAAATAATAAAAATGTATTGAAATGTCTGTCGTTAATAATTCCTTGTACGTTCTCTATAAGGAAAAAACGGGGACGTTTTTCTCTTATCAACCGAATATAATCAAAAAACAATTTGCCTCTTTCGTCTTCCAGACCCAATTGTTTACCGCCTTCACTCCATGATTGGCAAGGAGGTCCCCCGATGAACCCGTCACAATCCGGTATATCTGCCGCTTTTAATGTTCGAATGTCTGACTTACACAAAAAAGTATTCGGGTGATTGAATTGATACGTTTTATGTATCGCTTCGTCAAATTCATTCGCCCAGACAACTTCATAGCCGGCTTGCCTAAAGCCCATATCCAATCCGCCACATCCGGCAAAAAATGATGCGACTTTCATATCATTCGGCAAGAAGTGCCCCCTTTTCAATCAATGTTTTCTTTATTTGCATAGCTACATGATAAGCCAAATTAACGGGAACGGCATTACCTATCATTTTATAGGCATAGTTAACATCTTCGTAAATAAATTTAAACCCATCCGGGAAACTTTGCACACGAGCGACCTCTCGCACTGTCATTCTCCGATATAGATGTTCACTCCCTTCCACAAACTTTTGCAGATTCTTTTCCACCTTTATCATCTTAGGTGCCTGCGGATGCAACTGGCATTGGCGTCCACTTGCCTGAACCGTAAAACCTGGCTCATCCCAAGAACGCACACGGTTGCGCGACATGAATATTGGCGAATACGCTCCAATGAAATATTCGTTGTTCGGAACCTTACAAGCATTTCCATTAGTTTTATTCTTTTCCAGTGCTGGTATTGCGGAATATTGCAAATCCCATATGCTCTCGCGCAAAGTAGGCTTATGCTCCAAAGGCGTTGGATATTTGAAATCGTTTATCTTCAGATCTTTACGGAATCCGATATAAAACACACGGTCTCGGTCTTCCGGCACATCATAGTCATTGGCATTGAGCATCTTCAAATTTACATCATACCCAGCTTTATCAAACAAATTCATAAAACCGTCAACTGCTTCCGAATGACGTTTTGCAAGCATTCCAGACACGTTCTCTGCAACAAAAAACATAGGCTGTTTATCCCGTATAATACGGATATATTCATAAAAGAGTTGACCTCGCGCATCTTCAATCCCCTTTAATGATCCAGCCTCACTCCATGATTGGCAAGGGGGACCTCCTATTATACCTACGACATTATCTGGAAACTCAGAAGAAGGAATCTTGCGTATGTCACCTTCTATCAGATTCACTTCTGGAAAGTTCGCACGGAAAGTCGGACAAATCTTGGCATCAAACTCATTTGCCACGACAGTCCTGAAACCAGCTTTATGAAAACCTAAATCCAAACCTCCGGCACCGGAAAAAAGACTAATCAAATTCATTTATTTTCAATTTGTATATGTAATTCCACAGGCCACTGTCATCCCCAACAATACTGGGGGCTGGGAATTTAGAAAATTATAATGACAGTCCCATTGGAACCGACCTACATAATTACTATCATCACTCATCGGGGACTTATTGTGATTCAGTTTGCGAAGATACTTAAAAATTAGTTAAGAACAGCAACATTTCCCACACAAAAGTAATTCTTCCTATGCCGTTATCTGACTTCGCGGTATCAATGTGTAGAATAGAAGTATTCGGATAGCGGTGCATATCCTTTTTCTGCCATAAGACGGTCCCTGTCATCGGGAAGGTCGATTTTAATTGTAGAATAACCGCCATCCGGCATCCCTGCCTTAGCGGTTTATGCCGGGATACACTCAAATCACCTGAGACAACAGTCTCATTGTAGGCTTGATACTGATGTCCCTTCCCCTTCTCCCCAAGCAAGGAATTGCCGGATGCCAAGAAATAACTATCCCTTTGGATAACATTTTACATCAGGAGACAATATCCCCTTCAAATCATCAAAACTTTTTTTGCTCATCCGTAAGTTCTAAAACTCCTGATTTTTTCTCCGCTTAACTTATTAACGCGAGTTCGGGATAAGGAACACCATAAAAAAGTTGAACCGGCAGCTTTTTCAAGCTGCCGGTTCTTTTGGCAATATCACTGATATTTAGTAATTTAGAGGTGGCAAACAATAAATACTGTATCACGATTACCGAAAGTAAAGTTACTGAAATTTTTTGTATTGCAGATTTAAGTAGATGACAAAAATTTGAAAACATCGAATTTTGGGGTATAAGTCGGACGCATAAGTATGGTCGAAATCTCTTCCAATCCATATTTGACAAGCGACTTTGCCTTTCTTCCATGTTTCAGAATCCTTATCGGTTT
>RIAY01000008.1 GCA_003833075.1 Muribaculaceae bacterium Isolate-036 (Harlan)
CATACTCTTTTGAGCCGAGAGGTAGATAGTCAAGGCGGTGGTTCAGCTCGCAGTACCGTTTCCAGTAAGGGTTAAGTTCATCAGAAGCCTTTTGAAATATGGCATGGTAATGTCGGGAGTGAGCGTTTGCAATCCCCCGGAAATCAATGCCGTCAAGCCGCCCTATATTATTAAGGAGTGTCGTGGTCTCTGCTTTGAGGGAAATAGCTATCTCACGTAATCCTGACAAATCCTCACCTGCCATAACCTCCGCATCGGCTATAAGCGCATTGGTGTCCTGAAAGTCGTAGTAGAACCGTGCAAGCTCATACGCCTGTTCAAAAGACATCGTACTACCATTGCAAGCGGCAACAATCCCATTGACTTCATCGAGCCGGTTTGCGATATTTATAGATTTCTTCATAAAAACATTGTCATATATACCGGGAGACACAATACAGAGCCATCCTTGCGCATATCTTTCGTATATACAAGATATTCATTTTTAATTCTTGACGAAAATTTAGAGCAGAAAGCATCCAATGAGGCATGAGCCTTGTAACCGGACGATTTCACCTCGATTGGGCTAACCTTGTCTCCGTCTGAAATCAAGAAATCAACCTCGTAATTGTGTTTTCCGCTCTCTGTCGGAAATGTATAGTAGTGCAGTTCGTGGCCTGCGGCCTTAAGTATCTGCGCCACCACATTCTCGTAAACATAGCCGAGGTCGGCACTGAGTTTGTTGCTCAGCAGTTTTTCATATATTACATTCTGTGTGAATTTTTTATCCCAAAATGCAAGTGTTACGAAAAGTCCGGTGTCACCGACAAACATCTTGAAACGGCTTGTGTCATGGTGCAACGACATCCCGGCACCCGGATCGTTGGCATGGTATGACATATTGACCGTCATTGACTCCTTCATTTCCGACAGCACGTCCGCAAGCTCGTGACTTCTTGCCCCGCCTGTTGAACTCCACGCCATATAACGGTTTGAATTGCGTGTCAATTCCGACGGAATGTTATGGAACAGCAACGATGCGTTGCCGGATGGGTCTATGCGGTTGAAGTCGTTTTCATAGAGAGTGATTATTCCCCGTTTCGTGCGATCGACCTTCTCCATATTGTTCGTCTCTATATAAGTGGCGACGGCCTGCGGCATACCTCCCACAAGCATATACAGCCGGAAATCGCGCATGAGTGAGCGGTTGGCTACATCCCCAAGAGATTTTCGGTCTCTGAAACATTCCTCAAGCATAGGTACGGACACTCTGTCACCTAAAGCCCACCTGAACTCCTCGTAATCCATCGGGTACATATTGACCGTAAGTTCCTCGCTGGGTATCAGTATCCCATCAACATTTTTCCTTATAGAAATCAGCGAGCCGGTCTCAATATAGTCATAACGACGGTCTTTAACGAGATATTTTATGGCCTGTCGTGCCTTGGGGCAGTTCTGCACCTCATCGAAGATGATGACAGACTTCCGTTCAATCAGCTCAACATGATATATCATCTGCAGGCGCATGAATATGAAATCGAGGTTTGACACGTCATTGAACAAATCCCGTACCTCGTCGCTGCACTCGACAAAATCAATCAGTATGTAACTGTCATACTCGGCGCGTGCAAATTCCTCGGCAATCGTTGACTTTCCGACCCGTCGCGCGCCTTTTATCAACAAGGCTGTGGAACCGTTGTCCGATTCTTTCCATTGTTGCAGTTCCCGGTATATCTTTCGCTTGAATATCATGTAATAGCCATTGTTTAACAGGTGCAAAGATAATCAATCTCACACGATTCTCAAAATGTTTTAGGCTGTATTTGGCACGATTCTCAAAATGTTAGCCTTGTGCAAATGTAACTTGCTGTCAGGCAATGACATTTTTAGTCGTTTTCTTCTTTTTCATTTCTCTTCTCAAACATCTTGTCAACGAGGTTGACAGCCTCAATCTTCTTACTGTCAACAATTTTTGCGTAAATCTGCGTTGTGCGGACATCGGAATGCCCCATCAGCTTACAGGTCGTATAAAGGTCTGCTCCTACGGTCATCATGAGTGTTCCGAATGTATGGCGGGATGTGTGAAAAGTCAGATGTTTGTCTATTCCGGCGGATTTTGCCCAAACCTTGAGAATCTTGTTGATTGTCATCAGAGACGGCAGCCCTGAGAAAATGGGGGAGTTTTCATCTTCATTTCTTTCAGGAAGCCATGCGAGCGCATTGTTGGAAAGCGGGATATAAACAGGTGTCGATGTCTTCTTCATTACAACCGACAGCAGGTATCTGCCGTCATTCATCTGCACATCTTTCCATTTCAAGGCGTAAATGTCGCTCATTCTAAGTCCGCAATAGCATGAAAACAGGTATGCCTGTTTCACAACCGGATTATAGCAATCGGTGGCTGTGATTTTCTTTAATTCTTCAATCGTCAGGAACTGTCGTTGTGATTCGGGCTTTTTCACACGTTCTGCCGCAGAAAGCAGCATGAACGGATTTTCGCCGAGTACTTCCGCACGGACAGCGGCATTGAGCGCAATCGAAAGCTGGGAGATATAGCTCACCGCCGTGCCTTGCGATATACGGCCTTCCTTTGGCGCGTATGCACTGTTCCTAATTCCCTCGCTCACCTTGTTCTGCCTGTTGTATGAGTTCTGCAGCCAGTCGATGAAGCCGAGTGCCCATTTCTTGTCTATATCACCCATGCGGGTCTTTTTGCCGTACAGTGTCACGACTTTAATAACACTGCCCAAAAGTGCTATATTGCGTATGCCCTTGCGTTCCTGCGCGGCCTTGAATTTGTCGAGCCAGTCCGTCAGCAGAAGTTTCTGCCACCCGGCATTGCGCCTTATTCCGGCCTTTCCGTTGGTTATGTCTATTATACGCTGGGATTTTATGGCTTCCACTGCGGCACGGGTCGCCCTGTTCTGCTCCTTGACTTTCGCGCTGACTTCAGGAAGCAGATAGAGTTTAAGAAACTCATAACTACGTTTCCCATTGACATATATGTCAAGATAGAAGGATTCTGAACCGTCAGCGAGTTTCTTGGTGCGCACTCTGACAGGTTCTTTGAGTTTTGTTTTCTTTTTGGGAGAGGTCATATTATTTAGTTTTGTCATTTATAAAACCTTGTCAAGGAGATTCATCGCCTCGACTTTTTTACTGTCGATAATTTTTGCGTAAACCTGGGTCGCGCGCACATCGGAATGTCCCATCATCTTGCTTGCCGTATAGAGGTCAACCCCGGCAGTCATCAGCATTGTTCCGAACGTATGGCGCGACATGTGGAAATGTATCTCCTTGCCTATACCGGCTTGTTTAGTCCATTTTTTAAGATGTTTCCCAATTCTGGTCTTGCTCGGCAGAGCATCAAAGACAGCTCTGTCGGATGGCGCGACACCCCTTTCCGGCAGATATTCCACCGCTTTTGATGAGAGGGGAACCGATACATGCTTTCTTGTCTTCTTCATTATAAACGACAACACTACCGTTTCTCCGCTTTTAGAAATATTTTGCCACCGGAGATTCAGCATATCGGAAATACGAAGCCCGCTGAAACAGCAGAACAGGAATGCCCGTCTGATATGGTCATGTTTATATGGTGTGGCTTCCAGTATGCCGACCTCATCAAGAGTGAGGAAACTACAAGTGGACTGCGGTTCAGTGATCTTGTCGGCAGTATTAAGAAGCGTCCACGGATTGCTCTTGATATACCCCATACGCATGGCGTTGTTGAGAATATCCGCAAGATGCCAAAAATATCCAAAAGCGGTTTTCCTTGCCAGCACCCTGCCGGTTTTAGGACTGCGATAAGATAAAACCCAGTCTTTGAAATCAATGCAGAATTTCTTATCCACATCACACAGTCTGGTGCCCGGCCTGAAAACTTCAAAATTTCTTCGTGCCGTGACAAGAGCCTTGTAGGTATTCATACCGCGCTCCTTATAATAGGAAATCAGGATGTCGATATAATCACATAGAAGGATTCCGGATTTGTCTTGTGTCTCTATTGCCTCCGATATACCTTGTATATGGGCGTTGCATTTTTCGATGATGATTTCCTCAGCCCTGCGCAGTGTTTTGGCATTCTCGCGCTTTGCCTTTTCGGTTGCTTCGGGCAGAAGATACAGTTTAAGGAACTCATACTCATGTTTCCCGTTAATGGCATGGTCTATGAAAAGCGACTCGCGCCCGTCCGCAAGTTTGCGACGGCGTAACTTGTACGGACTTTTATCTACTTTTGATGTTCTTTTTCTACCCATTGCTTTTCAGTACATTATATCCGATTGCAAAGGTAGTAAATAAATCCGATAAAAGTATCAAAACAAGTAACAAAAATAATCTCCAAATGGGTATTTTAGGAAATCAATGAGAATCTGACTCGCAGCAATAAAACTCTTATATATAGGATTATAAATGTTTTATACAGCTGATTATTTCGCTTAAATTCCATATTTATTTTCTTCCCTTTCTTTAAATCTTGAAATTATTCGTTCTTCAGAATCCTCTTCCTGTAGTTCCCGGAGATACCCTGGAATTTTAGGAAGAAGTTCCCTCAGATAATCACTCTTGCTACGACTCATTCCCCAAGAATTGGGTAGTTTTACCGGCATCGGATAATTGTGAAGCAATCCATGATCATCGAATTTATCAGGGTCACATGGCACTTCCACACGCTCTATTTTATACTGCAATTCAAGACGATTGCTGTTTTCATATCGAACAATTGTTTCGGGATCGAGTGTGAAAGCACCGTGACAGGAAAGTTCTCGTTCAACATCCGATAACACATCAAACGATGCAGTAGCAGTTAGGCCGAATAAGGAAATCTCACCCTCTTTTGCTTTTACATACGAGTAAAGGTTTCGCCCCAGATGCAGATATGAGAAACGGAAATCCTGTCCCCATTCAGATACGCAGTGTACCTCGTCGATAACTCCATAAGCGAAGTAGACGCCCAATTGGCGCATGTTACGTAAGCGCTTTCTGAACTCATAGATACACAGTCGCTCCGGTGACATGAAAGCAAATATCACCTGTGAGTTCTCCACCATTTCTTCATGAGCAGCCCGTTCCGGATAATCCAATTCAGAATTGATGTATGTGCACACATCAATACCGATAGATCTAAGTCCATCATACTGATCTTGCATCAACGACTTCAACGGATCGATTATGATGGTAACGCCTGGCTGCAGCATAGCCGCCAGCTGATACGTCAGCGACTTACCGCCCCCAGTGGGTAGCAGACCTATAACCGACTTATTCTGCAACGCACGATTCAAAATCGGCAACTGTCCCGGACGGAAGGCTTTCTTGCGGAATAGAAGGGTTAGGAAGTAGTTCAGATGCTCCACTGACTTATCTATTGCTTCATAGGTGCCGGCGGATGTCAATTTGGCGATCGCTTTATAATTAATTCTGTCTGAAGTATATATCTGCCTCGTTGAATAATAATCGCTTGGACGTAGAATAAAATAACAATTATATCTGGCTTTAAACTCAGAAAATTGCACATGTTCCGGATCCGCTTTTTCTTTAAATGAAATGTCAATGACAAGATCGTATTCTTTCTCGCGATCAAGTTGCTTAGGTGCACTATATGTGTGATTCCCAAGGTGGAACTTAGAATCCTTATTTGACGGAGATATTATAGACAGGTTGACTTTGGGGAATCTGCGCTCACTATCCTTCACCGATAATGAACACAAGTGATTGAACATCTGGTTTAAATCAGCAAATGCCAGGGCTGAACACGGGATTCCATCCTCTTTCACAACTACATCCCAGCTTTCCTGTTCGAGGTCAAGTTGCCCCGTCAGGATTGCTTCAATCACCATCTTCTGAATCCAGGCAACTCCAACTGGAATAGACCTGAAATAATTCTCATATTTACTGAATAAAGCTTGGTTAATCAATTTGTAACTGATTGAGCCATATTTTTCTGTCTCTTCTGTAGCTCCGATAATTTCAGAGAAAGCGCTTTCTATAAATGGACTGCATTTAGTCGCGATTCCTCTGGTCACAATATTGTTAAGAACGGCCATTACTGGGTCAACATCGGTATAGACACTTGCACCGATATCAAAAGGTGCCAAAACATCAAACGATGAATGGCTATTTTCAGATGGTGTCTGATCCTTATCCCAAACTGCGTCTAACTTGTATGAGGCCTCGAATGTTTTGGGTGGGAAGTACGCAATAGGGATGAGGAAAGGCTTTCCTTTCTCACGAACCATCTTAAATGCTCTTGTAACACAGGTATAAGAAACTCCGTTGGGATAAGTTCCGAACATCGAAATATCCTTCCGAGAGAACCAGTCCTGATCGTTGATGGAAAAATATCTGCTGAATCCATCCATTCTGCGGTTACCGGCATTCATCGGTCCCATACAGATGAAATAGTGCATGTATCCAGTGTTGCCTAAAAGCTCTGAAAGTTTCTTTAGATTTATCTGGGGGATATCCAAAATATTAGAGAACAAATGAATGCAGATAGGCTCTTCAATATGGAGATCTTCTATACAATCGGGATTGTCAAAGACTGATGGAAGAAACTTTTGAATGGGTTGAATTTGTGTATGTTGGCCAACGCTTTTTGACACGTGCAGCACGGCTCTCTCAAGAGCCGGTTTTCCCGGCTCAATAAGAGTCACCTTCTGAAGTTTTGAAGTAAGATTATTTTTATGGAGATAGTCGATGAAATGAACAGATGCTAGTCCTTGTCCACATCCCCAGTCTATGATCTCAATCTCTGAGTTCAGTTCCTTCCAAGGAAACTCTTTGACTGCTTCATCTATCTTCTCTTTATGAGCTTGGCCATAAGAAGCCATGTAACAATTCATGGCATCCGTAGTTTTCAATACAGCAACTCCATGATTCAATTCAGGGAAAGTCCATGGTTGCCGAGTATATTGGGTAGGCACATGCTTCCTTGCCGCTGCAATTATATCATCGAGCGTCAACGGGTCTATTGTTCTTATGTCATCTATATAGCTCATGTTTTTATTATAACCTAAATCCAAATCTTGGGCTAAAGGAAGCCACTTGATTTTCTTCATTAACTACGCCTTCTTTACCATCTAAAGTCGGTACAACTCGACTTGCAAAAATACCAACAACAGTATTTGCTCCAAGCTCAGAAATTTTCTTGGCGAGATGACCGAAGATTTTAAGATTCTCGTTGGAGGCATACAGCAATGGAATTATTACATCTTTTGATCGGATAGAATCAATATTAATCGTAAATTGTCCTCCGTTAGGTTTAATCACAGGAGAATCTTCAAAGATATTTAGATTCAGGAAGTGTCTTAACATTGTCTCCATTTCCTTTAGATTCCAATTTGTATTGGGAAACATATCGGAACTGTTTACGACACAAGGATCCCTCAAAAAATTTACCAAGTCTCTTCGAGCATTGATAGCCTTTGCAAGATGTTCTGCAAGACCTTCCATGAACTCATCTGCCGCTGAATCTCTATGGTGTTCGTCTGAAGCTTCAACCTCTTCAGTTTTTTTGTGGATATTCAAATCATAGTAAGCTGATAGTGCATACCACTGATAGTAACCAACTCGCCCAATCACAGCAAATTCATCCTCATCATCTCTATTTATGATTTGCTCGTCTGACTGTCTTGAATCTAATGATTCATTATAGTGACAAGTGTCGGCATAAAGAAGATATAAACCATCATCTAAAACACTCAAGTCGTAGTCGGATTCATCGCCTCCTATTTCTTCGATTGGAACAAGTTGTCCTTCTCCATTTTGTAATGCTTTAAAGATAGCATCTTCTAATTCTTTATCTGTCATTCTTATTTCAATTTATTTAGTTCACATCTCCATGTAATGCCGGCTTTGTTTATTGCGACACCCTCTATGCGATTCTTAGTGCACTGAAATTCATACCGAATATAGGTATTTGCAGTAATCACCGTTAGGATTCCATCTTCTAACATCCAATTGCCCTTATGGTATAATTCAGAATATAAAGTCCTATTATTATTAAAAGTTAGAATATTATCTTCAAGATCTACCTGATTGTTTACTATTATCCATTGACCTTTTAGTAAATTGTTTAAAGACAATGCATCTTCACTCCTTTTTGCATGCCAACGCCATGTTCGATTATACACTAAAGAAATAGCATTACCTTCAATAGTATCTACATCGACAAACCAGCCATCATAGGAAACGGTATTAGGAATGAAAATCTTTATCTCATCATCTGATATTTCCCAATGGTATTTAGTTCTACTTTCAGATACAGCTGTCCCATCTGCTCTTATTATTAGAAGTTGAGTTTTGTTTGGACTAAAATTGAACTTCCAATGACCTAATGGATTGAACTTACATCTTTTGATAATTGGTGCGATAGGCTTGTTAACTAATCCAAGGCTATATGCAATGCAATCGAAAACATAGTTGACACTGCTATGTTTTAGTGAAGAGTCTGTACTCAAGGTTGATACATAAAATTGGAGTTTAGATATTATCACATTCGACTCTTTGCGGTTGCAATACTCCAGTATCTCAGTCATATATCCATGTGATTGTATCTGTTTAAGGATGACATCATAAGCAGGGATTTCCTTCCCGACTTGATAGTCTGCCATCATGTTTGCCAAATACTTGTCACATAATACAGACACGCCTTTGTCTTCAATTACTTTAGTCAGACCTTCGTACAAATATTCCATATAACTGATATTAAAACATGTCTGCTAATTCGGAAAAACTATATCCACGACCTCTCGGCATGGGAAGATTTATGTTACCCCCATATTCTTCCTGACCATGCTTATTGGGCATAGCATGAACAAACGACACTGCTAGTACACACTTAGCACCTCCTTGCATTAGAGATGCAGCCAATTGGGCATACCCTCTGAGAACAGGAGTATTTGTATAACAGAATGGTAATATGATAATCTTTCCAGATATGACGTCTGGATCAATACTTAAAGATACGTTTGTTCCGTTTGTCGCTTTTACTCTGAACACATCTTCATCGTTCAGAGTCATGTTCTGTTGGAGAGTCATTACAAACTCATTTAATACAAGGAAATCGTTTGAATTAGGTTGTAGGGATTGTGTATTAGCAACTACAACATTGAAATTATTTTCACCGCCAACAATACTATTAAATTCAGGATCAAGGCTTATTGCTTGCATAATAAGAAAGGCGGCATGGATGCAACCTCCCTGGGCACATTGCTCATAATGCCTTTTATATCGAGATTTGCTTACTTCCATAAGTTCTGAAGTTGGGAAGAGAGCACCTAATGAGCGCCATTGAAAATTCCCAATCTTACCCTTTACAGACCAATTCGGTCTGTCGGAATTTATTGGTAGTAATTCAATTGTGGGAAACAATCGAGTAACTTGGCCGATTGGCTTCTTGCATTCTTGTGAATATCGTTCTATAAATTTATCCATAATGTTATTCTGCTATCATTGAAAGAAGGTTCATGAGAAACCATGGGTCAAAGCCTTGCATAGTAAGTCGTTTAGCAGTAGCTCCATCACGATGTATTTCAATTCCATCACTATATGGATTCACACCAATGATTTTCTTATATGGAATTTTTATCCCTTTCATCATTGAGTGAAAAATGAGGTTCTTGTTTGTGACATAAAGTGTTCCGGTCCCAATCGGTTGCATGGAAGTATGTTCAACTGCATGGCCCTTGCTTCCTCCTGTGCGATAATATACACCACGACAAATACGAAACGACATTCCTCTGTTTCGGCCGACCCATTCGCGCTCAATTTTCTCTTCATATACCGTAACACCATTGAATGCCCATAAAATAGTCTCTGTCCTACTGAGCATGATAGGAGCGTTAAAACTCTTCTGAGGTAATACTCCACGTTGAAGATTCTTAAGGACTGCGGCTTGACCTAACTTCTCAATTTCTGATCCCTGAAGAGAAGCTGGCAGATTATTCAATGGCAATGCGAGAGTGTTGACATAGTTGTCTATTTTACGTTGCTCATCATCTGAAAGTATACCATCGTTCAGGAAATTATGAGCAGCTTTATTAAGAACATAATAGTATGCTTCATTGGCACCCTGTTGGGAAATGGGTAACGTAGATATTACTCGTTGACAGCGGGCTTGAGCTTCTGGTAATGTGAGGGAATCTGTGAAGTATTCTACCATGAACCCTCTAAGCAACTTTTGAGTAAAGGCATCGACAACACCCTTACTGTTAACATTGGCGTATGCCACTCCCACAGCATTGATGAAATCATCGACCATTTTGAGATGACTGGGTTTGAACGGACGCCTGATACTTTCCGTGTATCCACGCAGGGCCTTGTCTGCTATTTCGGCAACATCATTATCACTAAGGTACATTGTTGAAGCAAGCTTTTTCCGTGAGATTATCACATCATAAGCCGTCATTGTTCCATTAAAATAACGTTGGCAAATGCTCTCAAAATCAGAGTATCCTGACATATGCTTGTTCTCACACTCCTTATGAGAGCGTGAGAACAAAATAGTTGATTGTCCGCAATACTTACATGTACCCATTGATTAATGCCTTTTATTCAATTTCTTATCAAAAGTTTGAATAGTTTCTACGTTCCTTTCGTTCTTCTCGAGAGCTTCTTCCACTCGCCCCAAATCATTTTGAGCGTATGTCAATTCAATACTCTGGCTCTCTGACAGTTCCCTTAAATCTTTCAATCGCTCAATCTTCTCTCGCAGCCCAGCTTTCTTGTTTTCAAGTTCTTCGAATTCCAGATGAAGTCTGGCAAGCTGCAACTGTGACATAAGAAGAGCATTATATCTTCTTCTTTCCGGATACTTCCAGAAAACGCAGGCGATAGACATGTCATCTTGGCTACCTATCTTGCTTATTCGGGGTAAATCTGATTCCAACGTATTCAGCACCTGTTTCGGACTCGATGTCGCAATCTCTTTGTATAGTCTGATATAGAAATCAGTCAGTCTATCTCCGTCGCCATATGTATCATCAATTCCATCAGAACCGAGGAACACGGCTTCCGGAAATGTGCCATTGCCGCAATAAGCGAATCTGAATTCTGAAGCCGCATCGCTGTCACAAATTGACGTTGTTCTATTTAAGAAACATTGGTCATCCCAAGGTACAAGTTGTTTGGCTTCCATACCATGTTCGCCAATATTGAAGAATACAATTTTACCGTCTCCGATTTGGAATGAGAACCAGTAGCCTTCGGTCATAACATAGGCCATAAGAGTACACCCATAGATTTTCTCTAACGAGCCGTTGCAGCTCTTAAGGCTGTTCTCAAACTCGTTGAGATATTTATCTTCAACGTTTTCTCGTTCCCAATCGGTAATGTCATTAGATTTAGCGTGCTCAACTATTTCTATATTCCATTGCCTGATAACATAGGAAACCAGCCACGATAATGACCTGTAAGCGTCATCGTTAGAAGCATCTGGATTAACGCCATACTGCACCAGTCCGTCACTGTGAAATAACTTGGCGGTGGATTCCTCTTTGACGAATCTTTCGATTGCTTCTTTCGCAATATTAACAGCAAGTTCAGATCCCTTGTCACTTCGGAAATAGCGTGCTCCACCGTGGCCATCGCTTACAATAGCCACGGCGAATGCACCTTTGGATTCTGCTTGAGAATAGTCTTGACACGGCTTATTAGAAGCCTTATGACTTTCTCCTTGACATGAATGGTTTAGAACTCCTACGCCTTTCATTGTTTTTAGTTTAGTCCCACTCGTCGTAGTTGTCACTTCCGGGAGCACCGGGTTTAGCGGCAGTTTCAGCACCTGGTGTATTTTGGGTGATTTCCTCCAGCTGCTCTTCCATTTGCTCTTGCTTGGTTTTTTCAGACGTGGTTTTGCTTTGGCTTCCAATCAGAGTAGATCTGAGAGCCAAGAACTTAATCATGTCCTTAAGTGCATCGAGATTGTGAACTTTCACGATTGATTCTTTGGAGCCAGTAAACTGTTCGAGCACGTTGTCATCGGCATCATTGCCGATTGAGATAGCCAGTCTGATTCCGTTTTTGAACCAACTGTTTTCCCATAACTTCTTGACACCTGCATCAAAGTTGTCTGTCGGTCCTCCATCGGAAAGAAGGATAACAACCGGTGCATAGCTGCCACTGGGCGATGACATGAATCCTCCGTTACGAGAAAGTTTCTTGTCAAGCTCAACATATGCCTCTCCAAGTGAGGTCATTCCGGCTGCCTGAACCTTTTGCCAGATGAACTCATTGGCAAGTTTCGGTTCATCATACAACCAGTGAGTACTATTGGAGAACTCCAGAGCTGCGATCTTGATCTCAGCATCGGTATTGTTGTCTGAAATCTCACCAACCATGGGGAGAACGTTCTCGATTGCATCGTTAACGCTTGCAATCTTTTCACCGTTCATAGAACCGGATTTGTCAATGAGGAAGAACAGAACCATCTGTCTTCTCATCTGTTCGTCATTTTCTAATAATGGCATTTCTACTTCTTATTGAGGTTTATTATACTATTGTTGCTTTGTTGTTTGAATCAAAGCTGACTTTAAGGCCCGCTTTGACCGGCATGGTTCCGTTAGGCTCGATGCTCTTCAATTTGCCGCTTGGAGTCTCAACCGTCCATTTCTCAGATGTCATATTTTGAATTTGGACAGGATACTTGTCGCCTGGCACTGTTACAATGCGAGCCGTCGGAGTGTTGTCATATCCGAGATAGAAAACGGTGCCCGGAGTAAGCCATACAGTGCGGTTCGACAACTGGATGCCGCCAGCTATTTGCATTGCAGTGCCGCAGTTCATGCACTTTGACGACTGAGGATCAGTAATGAAGGTCTCCTCCTTACATTTCGGGCATACCACGAGTATATCGCGAAGACTGCGAATGACATTTTGCCATTTCTTCTCTATGCTACGCTTATTAGGGTCTTTCAATTTTTCCTGAGTGAACTCTTCGATGAAGGCACTTCGCAGAATGGCAGGATATACCGGCCATCTACGGATAACATTGCGATGCACTCCGCGTACAGGACGATTGCTTGTATTCTTTTCATCGTAAATGAAGAGAATTTCGCTGCCATAGAATTTCTTCTCGTACTTTTCGGTCAGACAAGGACATTGAAGCACCTTATCTCCTTCAAACGGATGGTTGCCATAGAAAAGCATGAAAAGAAGTACTGCAAGAGAGAAACGGTCACTGCCCTTGTTTGGCATGTTCTTTCCTAACACTATTTCCGGAGCCATGTATCGTGCCTTGCCGAGGATGCCAGACGCTTCGCCTTCCGGCATAACGTTGTCATTGTCGCAAATCAGCACATCGCCAGACTCAGGGTGGATAAAGAAGTTGCCGTCGTTGAGATCCTGATAGCTGAAGCCACTGAGGTGAAGATTCTTGAAACCTTCACAAATTTTCATGGCAGCATTGAGGAGTGCCTCGAAAGACTGGAATTGAACGCGGGCAAGATAGAATTGCCCGAACTCATAATATCCATCAGGACGCAACGGCATAATATATCCATAGCTTCCTTTCTCTTTCATGGTTACATACTCGGGCCACAGGAATGCTCCTGAGGGGGCTCCTTTCTTAACGTTGGATTCGAGATTCTTGTAAAATCTATCATCGGGAGCATTAAGATACCACTTGAGTGCCATCTTCTTCCCGAGAAGTTCCACAAGGTAAACGATGCCCTGACCACCACGCCCCAGTTCTTTGACTACTGTTGCTTGAAGTCCTCCGACAAGATTTACTTTGTCATTTGTTTTTAATTCTTTCATTTATCTTAGGTCGTTTGTTTCATATATCCGTTAACCGGCAAATGTAAACATTTCTAATCACATTCCTCCGCCAGACAAGTCGAATGTCTCTCCCGGAACGACACTACTTGACTCTTTCAAAAATCATCCGATGCGTTCTTTAACTCCTTCAGCGCAGGTAGCATATACTTGTGTTGGAGCGCGAATCCGATTACAGCACCGATATTCGCTTTAATCAGGGCTGAATGAGGCGGTCCGATAAAACAGGCTATGCCGCCTAATATTCCGGGGAGTATGGCAAATTTAAGTAGAGCCAACTGCTTCTGAATTACTTTATCCATTCTCCAGTTCCTTTCCTGCGGCAAGTATCGAGACTTTTACCTCGGTGTCTTCTATACTCTCATCGGGATATACCGCCCAAATAACATAAATGCTTTCCGACAGTCCACTGACAAAATCGGTTAGCGCAGTCATTTCTTGCATAGTCAAAGGCTGCTGGCCATCTTTGTTGAAATATAGGAAAATCGAAATCTGTTCGACTGTATTGAGTATTGATGAAGTCAACGCGCCTTTAATACAGTCTACAGCTTCTGCGATACGTCCTTCACCATAGCCCATTACTGCCTTGATGAAGGTATCCGTATGACTTTACTGTCTCGATTATTCCTTTTGTTGCCTCCCCGATGCCAATTACGCGGAAGCTGGTGGGGAGACTCATGTTGCAAAACCTATTTAATATATTATTGTCACTCATCTTCATTTTGACGATATGGTTTAATTATGTAATGCAGTGATAGCCAGTTATCAGCTATCACTGCAAAGATTTGTCAGAGAATTAGAGTATTCAAACGATTGGTTATAGTAATTTTAATGCTATTGCCGCACAAGCCTCAGCGTCACAAAGAGCATGATGATGATTTTCCATGTCATAGCCGCAAGCTGCTGCCGACAGATGGAGTTGATGACTCGGAATGTCAAGACAACGCCTGGAGGCGGCAAGAGTGCAATAAAATTCGTAACCGGGGTATTCCATACCATATTCCTCGAATACCGCCTTCAGGCAGCTTTCGTCAAAGGGCCTGTTGTGGGCCACAAGCGGCAGACCTTTGATTCTGTCAGCAACTTGTGCCCACACTTCCGGGAATGTCGGCTGCCCGTCAGTGTCGTGCCGGGTGAGACCGTGAACCTCAGTAGTCCAGTATGTATAGTAATTAGGGGCGGGCTTAATAAGACTATAAAATCTATCAACTATCTCACCACCTCGCACGATTACTATACCGACGCTGCACACGCTGGAGCGTCGGCCATTGGCTGTTTCAAAGTCTATTGCTACAAAGTCTTGCATTGTCAGTCGTTATTATAGAGTTCATACATATCTGAAATCCAGACTTTCATAGTCTTGCGAAGAGAAGCCGGACTTACGACCTCTATCATAGACCCAACATGAAGCAACTTCATTATGAAGTCATACGTCGGCGATAGATACAACTCAAAATCAGCATATTCGCCATAGTCCTCAATAAGTCGCTGACTATGATGAAGTGGGAGTGATTTCAGATAATATTTATGGTCTTCGTTGGCACGAATAACTATTCTCTCTGGCTTGACATCGTATCCGATGACTACGCCAAATTTAGTTGCGAAATACTCTGTCGCATCAAAATCTTTTGGCAACTTGAAGAATGTTTCTGTTGGTTCTACGCTCTCCATACGGTCAAGACCATAAATCTTTATCTCGTCTCGGTTATTGTGACCAAGCACATACCAACGGTTGTCAAACAGTTTCACACAATACGGCTCAATGGGGAAGCTGTAGCTATGCTCCTTCTTGAACGGACGATATGAGATATTCACGACTCGGTTCTCTTTCATTGCCTCCAAGATGGTAGTCAGATGATCACGACCGGAAGGAATCTCGTCAACCAATATACGTCCCTTCAAAGAGAGGTTTTCTCCGATGACGTTGCCAACGGCAAATGAATCAAGCATCCATTTCTTCAGCTTGTCCTCGTCTATATCCTCCGGATTGGCAATATAATAGAGGTATCCTCCTACTTTCTGACAATCGATGTTGATGCCGAACTGGGAGAAAATGGCGTCACGCCAGCGGTTGAACGTAGCGCGGTGGAGCGGCTTGCAGTCGCTCAAATCTTTGTTACGCTCCCAACGTTCGGAAAGATCCTTATGAGAAATCTTACCGGCACGGCGAATCGTATCAATCAGCCAAGTGTATTTTTGTAGTTGGTTCATATCTATTTTGAGTTTTTCTGTCCGAAATCGGTCCTGAGTCGATAGGGTCGGGATACTAAAAAACCGCACAATATGCTGATATTGCGCGGTTTGTCTCGATTTTGTCTTGTGTTGACCGGAGAGTGTCCGGTACACATAGTGGAACTGGAGGGGATTGAACCCTCGTCCAAACGCGGAATCAATAAGCCTTCTACATGCTTAGTCTGCGAATTGATTTTTGTGTTATCACAGGCTCGCGACAACCAATAATAACCATAGTTCCTAAATCTCGGAATTACGCCGGAACAACATAATTCCTATTTCCGAATTTCTCTGCACCTCCTTGTCCAAACGTCTCGGAACCGGGCAATGGGGAGATGTCTCGTTCACCTCACTTTGAGGCAAATAAAGGAACCCTACTGTACTTCAGGTTACGCAGCGAGAGCGTAATTGTTATTTTCGCCAATTATAGTTCGACGATCTTGCGATTATAGAGCTTGAACGCCAAAGCTCTGCATGCTTACCTACCGCTTCTACACGCTGTCAAAGCCAATCAGTCCCATAAAATCTCATGGTTTGCAAATATATAAAATTAAAACGGCATACAGATGATGTCTGTATGCCGTTTTAATTTTATATAACTATTATTAACACAATTTAACCCTAAATGACAGCCGGAGTTAAATTCCTTCAATCTTCCCGTTTATTTCAATCTCCAACATATTCTATCTTTACTACTACCTTGCGGCTCTTTTCTTCCGCCCCATCATCTCTAACAGAAGGCTGATGAAGGTCTGAAGGAAAAAAGAGAAAGAATGACTCTGGTCCTGCTTTATAATATGATATATCATCTGATGTCCAGAACGCCACCTCGCGAGCGGGGTTATATTCCATCAATACTTCAGGATTTTTCGCAAGTCCCATCAGTTCATTTCCTTGAAGCGTGTATTGAAGATCTATAAACCTGCGGTGACTCTCCACTTTCACATTCTCCGCAAGACGTGGCACATACTCGCTTATTGTCACCCAGCATCTGCCCTTCACTATGTCGTGGTTTCCGATAGCAAGCGCATTAAGATCCGTTTTTGCAAGAAATCCGAACATAGCATCCCATAGTTCTCTGTTTTTTTCATACTGCGACTTGAATTCATCAATATTCACGGAAACATCCGGATCAACGTTGAATCCATTTCTCCATATCCCGCTCTCAATCCAATCTTTAGCATCGAGGTTATCCTCTCCCCGGGAAAAGACACTGTTAGAAGCTATAAGCATAAACAATAATATTAATTTAAAAATTCCAGTTTTCATATCTTTCAATTGACAATAAATGAGAATCTGTCATATGACTCATTACGCCATGCCAGATGCTTTGTCTGTCCTGAAGCACCAAAAAGCGGCGAGTATGTGCGAACTTCCACTGTCTTGCCGTCAGGCATGAATTCAAGCAGACGAAGAAAGCCCTCTCCGCCGTTGCCGCTCATTCCTCCGCCGATGCCCTGGCAGTTGAACATCATCTGGTGAACATTGCGTCCTGCTGAATTCTTATCAGTTCTGAATCCAGTGGTGTAGTCATATAGCTCATTGGGCACAGCATAATGTCCGCAGAGAACCATCACTATATTCTTTGCCGGATATACAAGTTTCTGCCATATCTGCTCTCCGGAATTTACATCCTGAAGTTTGTATCCCACAGACTCATAGCGACGTGCATCATAACCGGTAATATAAGCATGCGTCAGCAATATCACCTTATGGTCCTTGAAGCGCTCGGAGTCAACAAGATTCTTCGCCCACTCTATGACTTCGTCACGCGGAGCAAACTCAAGAGCCACTATCAGAATCTTACCCCATGCAGAATCGGAAATCTCCATTGCCGCATTCTCAAGAGTCTGCTGACCGTTGCGGTTTATTGTAGTCGCCACAAGCGTCTTGTCCCATTGCGTGAAATTACGGCTTACATTAAAGAATTCGGGGAAACGGGTCATGGAGTTTTCAGCACGCAGATAACCATAGTCATGATTGCCCGTGCAGATCAAATATGGCACACGATTGTCGAGTCGCGCGAACTCCCGCGATACGAAATCCCACTGCATCTCACTCGGAAGATTTCCAAACCGGGGAAACGGAGGCACGATATTTTCGTTTTGGTCTACAAGGTCGCCGGTGCAAAGAACCGCCTTCACATTCAAAGTGTCAAGATGATGCTGAGTCCATGCCATCATCATGTCGAATATTGGTTGATTATAATCGAACTTCGTATAACTCTGAGGATCTCCGAGTAGAACGATATTGAACGAGTTGTCATTCAATGGACCCTGTCTGTTGTGGTCAACCTGAGCGAAAGTCGTGACAGATGAGACCACAGCTAACAAAAATATACATAACTTTTTCATGGTTCTGTTGAAAATTTATAAATACATGTCTGAGAATATACGTTGCCCGGCAGAAGCTCTACCGATGGGAAATGAAGATTATTGGGTGCATCTGGAAAACACTGGGTTTCAAGGCACAGCGCACAGCGATGTGTATAAACGGCATCATCCATACCCACCACACCATCCAGATAATTACCCGTATACATGACAATTCCGATTTCTGAGGTAATCACATCCATCACACGTCCAGTATGCAGGCTTTTAAGTCTCGCGGCATGTGTAAGTTCCTTATGCTCACGCTTCCTCAAAACGAAAACATGATCATATCCTTTACCATACTGAAGCTGGATATGATTCTCTCCTATTCTCTCTCCTATCGTTCGCATCTTGCGAAAATCGAATGGCGTACCCTCGACCCTGAGAATTTCTCCTGTATGGTTGGTATTGACATCTGTCGGAAGATAAAAGTCGGAATCTATCTCAATCTGATGGTTCTCGATCGAAGACATAGGTTTCTTTATACCATCAAGATTGAAATAGCCGTGATGTGTCGGACAAAACAACGTAGGAGAATCAGCAGTCGCATGGTAATCTATACGCAACGCGTTGTCATCCGTAACTGTAAACGTAACGGAAATATCCATATTTCCGGGAAATCCCGCCTCTCCGTCTTTATATCTGTAACTGAGACAGACTGAATTCTCCGCTGACGGCTCAGCTTCCCATATAACAGTATGGAATCCTGCAGCTCCTGAATGCAATGTGTTAGGCACCGAATTAAGAGGCAATGCGAAATCTTTCCCCTTCACTCGGAATTTTCCGTCAAGAATACGACCCGCCACAGGACCTATCAAAGCACCGATATACCAGTCTCTTGCAAGTATTCTCGCCATCTCAAGCGAATCCGCTCCCAGAACCACATTGTCCATATTTCCGTCACGATCCGGAACCATGACAGACAATACGATTCCTCCAAGATTGGTAAGACACACCTCCATTCCTGTCTCATTACGCAACACATAGAGTCTGGTAGAACATCCATCGAATTCCGATCTGAAATCCTCATGACGTAATCCGGAAAGAGTTTCTTTTGTCATCTCCATCATGCCTCGGGATATTCAGTACATAACAGATGCTCAGGAGCCTCGTCTTCTTCGATCCTTGGAAACCTCCCCTTGGGAACAAGGAAACGGTTGTCGGCAGCATCGTCATTAGTAGTGGAAACCTCACCCACAAGGCAATCTCCTCCCTCACCCCAGAATTTATGATAGAGATAGGGCACATAAGTAATGCTGTGACCAGGTTCGATCCTGATTGTCTCTCCGGGAGCTACACGCGTTTTAACACCATCAATAGAAACCTCAATCTCCTTATCCGTAGGCTGCTCGGTCTCTCGGTCTGCCATCCAGAGTTTCATGCACAAAGTGCCTCCGCCTCGATTTATGATGTCTTCAGTCTTGAGCCAATGGAAATGTTCGGGTGTAACCTGATTCTCCTTTACCACCATGATTTTCTCGCAATATGGTTTAGGATAACGCCCGTCACCATGTTTACCGTTACGGATAGTTATCAGCGTCAAACCTATGTTGTCGAAATCTCCCCAGCCGAAATCCGTAAGATCCCAGCCAAGAGAACAATCGCGTATCTCATCGCATTCCTCACCTTTTGATTTCCATTCATCAGGAGTCCAGTAAACCCACTGCGGAAGATAAAAATTAAGTTTCGCCATGAGAGCCTTCGCCTCAGCTATGTTTTTGTTTATTTCACTACGTTTCATAATTTATAATCTATTGGTTAAGGGTCTTAAAATCATTTCAATACCTATCCTTAAGAAGATCAGCTATAGGAATAGCCTGGAACTGAATATCAGCCTGACTTCCTTCATAGAATATACCTATTGTCTCGTTGTCGATAGAAGTCATGCAGGAATATCCTGCCCCCCATTCTCCGTCAAGCAGCATCCAGTATTCCTCCGGCCATGTTTCCCCGTCATCGAAACTCACTTTTATAGTGTGATGGATTCTACGGTCCGTATCAGAAGGATTAGAGAAAAGCAACACATGCCTTTCAGTACCGTTCCGTTTATAGTCATGCCGATACAAGGATCCTTGACATGCCGGTTCCACAAGTGCTTTTCTTGAAGTCGGATGCTCCGTCCAGGTCTTACCCATGTCTTTTGTCACAGCAATGGCGCGACCGTTACCGGTCTTTAGCCTACGGTTAGCCCTATGGCGCGCATTAAGCATCAGAGAACCGTCAGACAGTTCCACCACCTGACATTCATTGGTATTGAACGTGGCGGGACTGCCGCAGGTCCATGTCTTTCCATGGTCGCCGGAATATATTATAGTGGAATAAGCTCCACCTGCGCTGTCTCTGCCCTCCGCCGGAAAAACAAGAGTTCCGTCTTTCATCACAATACCTCTGCCAGGAGCCGGAGCAAGCAGCCAATGTGCACTATCTTTCACTTGACGCGTGATATTCACAGGCTCGCTCCATGTCTGCCCATCGTCATGGCTCTTTGAAATGAGAAACTGCGAACTCCTCTTTATGTCATATCCGGGTTGTGAGCCGCACGACCTCCATTGGTGGTTCCATACGGTAGATGTATCTGTCAGATTCTCCACCCACTTGCCATCTTTCGGGTCAAGGATTCCATGCATCCACAAACCTGTTGCATATACCACGTCCTCTTTAGGATCATACAGCACGGAGCCATCGCTTACACCATTGTAACGTTCCGGAAGTCCGCCATATTCGCCCATGTCTATTGCCTTTATCACCGGTCCCCATGTGCGTCCGCCGTCGGTGGAACGGTTGATCACTATGTCAATATCCCCCTGCAGGTCATCATCTCTTTCATTGCGAGCATCATACAAGGCAATAAGAGTTCCCTTTGAGGTTGTTTCCAACCCCGGGATACGCGAAGTGTGTATGCCATCCTGACCGGGGTTGCGCACAGCCACGCCGATTCGTCTTGTAACTGGAACGAAATTCACTGGTATTGCCATTCCGTCTGAGGCTTTTACCTCCAATGCTGAAACAACGAGCTTCGCTTTCGGAGAAAATGCTGATTTATCAAGATTCACAGTCACCCAGCACTCAATAGTATCTGACATCGCCTTATATCCGGGACTGAAGTGTATTGTCCTGCCCGCAGGCTGCGCTACCGACAGCATGCGACCGGGGTCTTTTCTACCATACTGATCTTTTCTTGTACCGGTAAAGAGAGAGGCAGACCTCACTCCCTTTCCCGGAAGTGATGACCCTTTCAGTGAAACCTTGATTTCATTAAGACACCATGGTTTGTCACCATTGCCGACAACACGAAAATGCAAAACCGGACTATATTCCTTATGTGTCAGCACCGGAACGTCAAGTGCCAGCATCTCTACCGTGGTTCCCCCGGCGGAGCCCGGAGGCACCGCCAGAGAGATTACAGACCACAGTGTGACCAACAGCGTTTTTTTACGGATCTTTCCCATTATTTAGAAGCTTCTGTTTATTTATAACCTTCTGTCTGTTCTATTCTTGGGTTTGTCGTTATGCAGACATTCGCCACCGGCCACAAAGTGACGTTTTTCTCGCCCTCGCGACCTACAAGTGTGGAAATCAGTTCAAACTCAGTGTTTGTGCGCAGATACAGCCACCACATCTTCCCTTCTGCAACAAACTCCATCTTTGACTCGTTTATGATTGCCTCTGTCACGCCGCGTTTGTCGAGATTCTTATAATACTCGTCAATGCCGCGTGCACGCTTTGCCACCTCATTCAAAGCGGCTGTTGCCGTTGCGATGTCATCCATCCCGTTTGCAGCTTCCGCCTTGAGCAGATATGCCTCTGCCAGACGATAAAGCGGCATGTCATTGTCAAAGACACGGGTATTGCTTTCCCACGACCCTTTGAACTTGATTATGATTCTGTCTACAAGTACCGACTGGGTAATAAACGGTTCTGTGTATATTCTGAGACTTGCCGCCCCTCTGACATCATCAGGATCGCTCAGAAGGAAATCACGGTACTCGTCTGTGACAACAACATACTGCGCATGAGATCCGGTCGGCACATAATCCGGACCGAAGCCGTTTGCTTCAAGACGGGTCGCATCGTTACGCGGAGCAAGATAATAGGAATATGAATTGGGAGAAGAACCTGCCGTTACATTCTCACCCACAGTAAAGGGGAAAGTAAGTATGAATTCGTTGTTGTTCTCATTGTCGGTTCTGAAAATATCCGCCCATTTCGGCAACAGTTCATATCCCGCTCCGATCACATCATTCGCGGCGGCAAGAGCTGTGGCATAACTGTCACGACCGCCTCCAAGACGAGAAGCTTTCCAAAGATAATAATCCGCCTTAAGCATATTGATAGCCGCAGGTGACGCCTGATGCAGTTTCTTTCCCGGAGGCATGAGTCGCAAAGCCTCAGTTATGTCGGACTCTATAAGAGCAAACAGCTGTGCCACAGGTGTGCGTGTCGGATACATATCTTCCTGGCGTTCTGACTCAAAACCTCTGGTAAGAAGAGGAGCGTCACCCCAGGTTCTTGCTATATAATAATAACACAATGCCCGTACAAAATACGCATTGGCAAGAGCCTCATCACGATCTGCCGACTTGACAAACGTAATGTCCGGCACATGTCGCAATATAAGGTTTGCAGCATTTACAGTCTGATAAAGGCTGTTCCAGTTCGTGCCCGCATCGTCCATCATGATAACATTCGTTCCCACTCTGTTGAAGAACGCGTCATTGACATTACCTGATTTATACAGATTTGATCTCAGTTCTCCCCAGACCACCATACCATCTGCCATTGTTGAACGAAGAAGAGTATAGAGTCCGTTGACTGCCGTCTCGGCATCACTCTCCTCGTTCCACATAGAACGGGAAGTAAGCTGACTTGGCTGCGTAACATTCAAATCATCGTGACACGCGGTAAGACCGCATGTTGCGCATATCAGAAGCGCGCCTGAAATTATTCTCGTTTTCATAATTATTCTTTTAAATGGCAATTAGAATGATACTTTCACACTGAAGGAGAACTTTCTGATCGGGGGATAGTTGTTGGTACCCGAATAAGAGTCAGTGGTTCCCACCTCAGGCGACATTCCTATTACGTTGGTAAAATAATGGAGATTATTGCCGGCAAATGTGAAACGCACATCCTGCATTCCTGCCTTCTTGATAAGCTTCTTGGGCATCTGATAGCTCAGCGATACTTCTCGCAGACACAGATAATCGGCTTTCTGACAGAATATGTCTGAATTGGGACGATAGTTTTTGTTAAGCTCGTCAGAGTCATTGCCGGAGAAACGGGCATATTTAGCTTTTGCGGGATCATCTCCGACATTCCATGCCTTCAATACCTCCGAAGGAATAGAAGTGTTACCGTTCATAAAGTTACACATCTGACGCTGCAGGAAGCCGTTACAAACTGAATGACCGAGTGCAAAATCGAAGAACACATTCAGAGTGAAACCTTTATATGACAATGTGTTGCTGAGACCTCCCGTAGTCGTCGGGATAGTATTTCCAAGCTCATACATATCGTTGCCGTTGATGATGCCGTCTCCGTTAAGGTCACACCATTCATAATCACCGATCGTCTTCTTGCCGGTACCGAGGCGAGTTCCTGTCGTCCAGTCCCATCCTTTGGATGAAGCGTCATAATGTGCGTTCTTCGCCTGTTCAGGGGTCGTGATGATATAAGCATGCTTATAGCCATAGATTCTACCGAGAGGCTCACCTTCGGCGGTACCGCCGAATTCATATATGGAGCCGTCAGCCATAGTGACTTTATATCCCCCCTGACGGTTTTTATCGCGCTTGTTCTCACCTTCTTCTTCAGGCAGTTTCAGCACTTTGTTTTTCACATAAGTTATAGTGAATTTAGACTCCCATGTAAAATCATTGGTAACTATGTTTCTTGTGTTGAGTTCGAGGTCGAATCCGTGGAATCGCACTTTGCCGAGGTTTGTAAGAACCGAGCCGAAACCGGAAGTATTGGGAAGTGTGCGGGTAGTGATGAGATTGTCTGTAATTTTGTTGAAGTAATCGACATTCAATGCGATTCTGTCGTTAAGCACCGAGAAATCGAATCCGACGTCAAGCTGTGTTGTCTTTTCCCATTTCAGAGTTGGATTCGGCATTGCTGAAGTTATTACAGCCGGTTGTCCGTCATAGCTTGTAGTGACTGAGTAAAGTCCGAATGCATCATAATACCCTACAGAATTATTACCGGTCTGACCATAGCTGACGCGCCATTTAAGATTGTTGATCCACTCGATCGGCTGCATGAAATCCTCGGCGTGCATAGCCCACCCTGCCGATGCTCCGGGGAAGAATCCCCACTGGTTGCCTTCTGCGAATCTTGACGACCCGTCTTCGCGGAATGTCAGCGTAAGCATGTATTTCTTCATGTAATCATAATTGATTCGCCCGAAATATCCGATATTGATATCCTTCTGTTTGGTGGAAGTAGCAGCGGTATAGGTGGAACCTGCGTTAAGCGTGGGAATTTTGTCGGTCGCATGTCCCTGGGATTTGGCATAGAGATAGCGATAGTCGTACCTCTGATATGAATATCCCACCATTGCGCTCAGAGAATGATTGTCGGCAAAAGTGCGGGAATAATTCGTATACGCCTCGAGTTTCATACGCTGTATGTCGGTGTTGCTTGCATCCGCCCAGCGTGTGCCGTTAAGTGGATCAGCTCTGTGGAATGCATCCGTAGAACTGCTTTGTGTGAAGAATGACGCGGAACCAACGATATGCCACATTTTCAACGGTTCCCAGTCAAGAGTCCCCACAAGACCTGTACGGTTAACCTTGTTGCTGTTGTCATTATAATAACTGTAGAATGTTGGATTGGGAGATGTAGCGTTTGGTCCCGGCGTAGGAGTTCCGAACCATTGGTCATCGCTTACATATGTCCTGCGCTGGGTTGACGGAGTCATAAGTCCTCTGGAAATCACCTGATATTGACTTGCATATGCCTCCGTATTTGTCTGGCTGTAGTCTATAGCTGACGTGAACTTAAGATTCTTACGTATTTTGGCAACCACGTTAGCTCTGGCACTGAATCTGTTGAACCCTGTTCCGACACCGACACCGCTGTCCTTAGTGTAACCGATAGAGCCTACGTAATTGAGCAAATCATTTCCTCCGTCAACTCCCAGATAATAGTTCTGCCAGAATGCCGGACGGAAACATTCTCTCGACCAGTCGTTGTCTTCAAAAACAAGGGTTTTGGAAGGATCCAGCGGGTCAACACAAGACTTCCATCCTGCAGGCACAGATTCTCCCGGCTGCAGATAGCGTGTGGAATAAATTGAAGCGGATGTGTTTCCTGCCGAATAAGCGTAGCCATCGTCAAAATTCTTGTTAGGAGAAGGTCCCGTCGACCAACGGTCTCGCATCAATGGAACAGCGACCTCTGCCGGCAGATAATCTATCATTCGCTCAACATCCTCATGAGCGAATGAAGCCTCGAATGTGATTCTCATACGTCCGGGGGCGCCTTTTTTGGTAGTGATAAGCACGACACCGTTGGAAGCCCTTGAACCGTAAATTGCAGAAGAAGCTGCATCTTTCAGAACTTCAATTGATTCTATATCATTGGGATTGATACCCTCCATGCTACGTTCGATACCGTCAACAAGAATGAGAGGCTCGTTATTCTGGGATATTGAAGAACCGCCTCTTACGATAAAGGTTGCCTCTGCGCCAGGTGAATTGTTTGCATTGTAAACACGCACACCGGCAATCTTCCCTTTAAGACCCTCGCCTGCCGTGTTTATAGGAGAGCCTTCGAGAGTGGAACCGTTGACAGATGCTATTGAAGATGTCACGGTGCGCTTTGACTGAGTTCCGTAACCTACAACAATAACCTCGTCAAGCGAGTCCTGTGAGATTTCAAGCTTCACCTCAAGAGATTTCTGACCTGCTATTTTTACACTTTTTGTGGCATAACCCACATATGAGAACACAAGCGTCTCCCCGTTTGAGACCTGAATATTGAAGATGCCGTTCACATCTGTGGTCCCACCCCTTTGGGTTCCTTTAACAAGAATCGAGACTCCCGGCAAAGTCTCGCCGGTTTCATCAAGCACCACACCTTCCAGGTTGTACGGTTCTGCCATTGCGGCAATCGGGAACGATAATAGACAGCATAATATGACATATAAATACTTTTTCATAATATAAATGATTTTAAGGCGACAAAAGATCTGTCGCATTCGTGACAGCTATAGTTTTTCGTTGTCAAGGGGAGCGTGTGTCTACTCCGCCCAAGATCAGACCGCGGTGTATTTGAAAAAATCGGTCTTTTCGAGTTCTTCACGAGTCTTGGCAAGTTCCGTCTCGGAACAAGGTGCAATCGGCAATCTGCACGGACCGCAGTCAAATCCGGCAAGTTTCATGAAAATCTTGCCGGCACGTGTGCCTCCGCCGTGCTTAACAAGCACATCCACTATATCAACTGCCTTTTTAGACATTCTTCGGGCTTCGTCAAGATTTCCCGACTCCATGGCATCCAGAATGCCCTGATAGATTCCGGGAATGTAATTGTAAGTGCTTCCCACAGCACCTTTGCATCCGCATGCCACACCTGCAAGCAGAATCTCGTCAAACCCGTTTAGCACTTCGAATTCACCATCGTTGAGATTTATGCACTGCTGCATCTCCATGAGATTGTTGTGTGTGAACTTAACTCCGGCAAGTGTGGGAATATCTTTTTTACCCTCTGCGAGAAACTCATGCACGGGCAGTGACACACCTGTTATCGAAGGCATATTGTAATAGAAGAAAGGGAGTTCAAGTGCAGCCGCGGCTACCGGCTTGAAAAAGCCGACAAGATCTTTGACAGAGGCTGGTTTGAAGAAGCCCGGTGCCATTGCCGCAATCATGTCTGCTCCTACAGAAGCGGCATGAGCGGCAAGTTCCACGCAGTCGGGCTGTGACATTCCGCCGACATGCACTATTACTTTGAACCGCCCTTTCGCGGCATTAGTCCATGCCTCTGCAATGTTTTTACGCTCTTCAAGAGTAAGCGAGACGCTTTCTCCCGATGTCCCGCAGATGAAAACTCCCTTGAGGCATCCTTTTGCCGCAATGAAATCTGCATAGGCAGGAATCGCTTCAGTCTTGATCGTGTAGTCTTCGTTCATCGGTGTGAACGGAGCTGCGATTAATCCTTGTAATAATGGTTCCTTCATATGTTGTTATTGTTTGAAGTGATTGTTCTTTTGTTTGAATCGGGGAAGAGGTAACTTGCTGCATATCCGACCACAAAGCAGGATACAAAACCCGATGCCGTATAGAGAAGAAGGTGAAGAGTATGGAATCTCGCAACGAAAATCTGTACCAGTATGCTAACCACGATTCCTATTATCGCCCCTCCTGAATTTGCCCTTCTTGTAAGCATTCCAAGCATGAAAAGACCACCCATAGAACCGAGAATTAGTCCTAATATCTTCTGGAATTCATCCCAGAGCGACGCTATATTCCATGTTGCCATCAGAAACGCGAACGCAAGACTTATGAGACCTGTAACGCAGGTCGCAAACCTGGCTGCCCGCAAAGACCCTGCCCCGCGCCGTGTTATCCGAGGATAAATATCCACTATATACGCGGTTGCCGCCGAATTCATACTGCCGGAAAGTGTCGACATCGCTGCTGCAAAAATACCTGAAATCAGCAATCCTGTCACCCCCGCCGGGAGTTCCGTGAAAATATACCAGGGGAATACGGCATCTGCGGAATTGATGCTTATGCTCAGTGACTCGGGGAATGTCTTGTAATATGCATATAGTAAAGATCCTATCAAAAAGAATATTATTGTGGCAGGAATTGTAAGCAACGCGTTGGTCCACACACTCTTTTTTGCAGCCGACTGAGAAGGTGTTGTCAGATATCTCTGCACCATACTCTGATCGGTGCCGTAAGTCGTAAGATTTGTGAAAAAAGCCGCTATAAGCACCGTCCACATTGTCGAGTCCTGAAGATCAAAGCCGGTGGAACCGAGACTGAATTTACCGTCAGCGGCTGAAATCGAAATCGCTTCAGCAAAACCGCCGGGAATTGACATTGTGATATATCCCACAGCAAAAAGAGCTCCTCCGAGAAGTATAATGACCTGTATGGCATCAGTCCATACGACAGCCTCGATTCCCCCTGTCATGGTATAGAGTATGCTGCAAAGACCCATTATTCCGATGCACAGGAATATGTCTATGCCCGTAACCACATTAAGAGCAATCGATGGAAGAAACAATACTACTCCCATTCTTCCTACCTGAAAAACAATAAACGCCACACTGCATAATACCCTTATCGCAGCATTAAAACGGATTTCAAGATACTGATAGGCAGTCGTTATGTTAAGCTTCCTGAAATAAGGTATGAATACGAACACAATCACTGGTGCCACAAGAACAATTCCGACATTAAACAGTCCGTAACTCCAGTCTGTGGAGAACGCCTTGGCTGGAATAGCCATAAATGTTATGGCACTCAATGCTGTTCCGAAAAGACTGAGACCGGCAGCCCACCAGGGAATACGCCCTCCTCCTTTGAAATAGTCATTGGTGTTCTTCTGCCTACGCGCAAAATAAAAACCTATTCCGGCAAGCACAAGGAAATACAATGCTATTACAACCCAGTTGATTACTCCCAAGCTACGTTCCGGATGCAATATATTACCCTGAACAAGTACCGGTTTGCCGTCTGTGCCGACACATATTACTGTCATGTACGATCCTTCGGCACGCACGAAGGAAAATATTCTGTCAATCCCCGCTGTCACCGGCTCGGCATCTGTGATTGTCGATGTGATTGTATGGAAACGGTACAATACCATCCCACCTTTGTCATCTTTTCCTACCAATAGAAGATGATTTGCGCCAGAAGGCATTGCTGCGGATATATTCTCAGGGAAGACACATGGAATCCTGACCCACCGCCTTAAGATTAAATCATAACTGTATCCATCTGTAAGAGCGGTTGAATCAGCACCACTTATACCTCCTATTACGTAAAGCGAAGGATTTGTTCCGTTGCTCTGCACTGCGGCAGCGGCGTAACCGCGGGGAACTCCGGGAATAACGGCTGCCCTCTTCCATCCTTTGTCTGGAGATGCGGTATTCAGTAAATAAACCACCGAAGAGGTCCCCTCTGTCGGCAATCCGGAAACAATTGCCTCTCCCCCGTAGACTGTGCCGAAGGGAGCACCCTTCAATCCTTCCAAAACGGGCCATATTTCAACGTCCTCTTTATTTTCATATGAAATAAACTCGACCCTGCTGCCCCGGTTGTCTCCGGCACCCACATAAATCAACCCGTTGTCGGCACCAATAAGAGCATCGGAGTCATAAGACAGTGATAAATCCGCCTTAAGACACAGACTCTCTTTCACCTTTTCATTGCCGCTCCACCGGATTGATTCCTGTTGTTTTGCCGGAGACGCAGGGATGGCAGCTGTCAAAAATACAGCAAGTACATATATATGTTTCATTAAATCCTTCATGACAAGTTGTTAGGTAAGTGTTGAAAATTGACTTAGAGCTTGCTTACGGTCTCTATTCCGCACTAAAATAATCCGATCTGTAATTACAGCTATCATAACCGCTATTATTATTACGTATCAGCTCCTTATACACAAAGAAATGCTGGTCGATTGCCTTGCGGTAACCATTCTCGTCACCCGCTTTGAGATACCGCAAAAGATCCTGGTGCGTAACCAGTTCGCCTCTCTCCTGAAGACCGCTGTTAATTTCCGAGACATATGTTTTCAGATTGGATTTCACAAATTCCATCACCGGATATATGATCTCCTGGAACTGACTGATTGTGGAATTGCGTGTGATTTCATATAACTTCGAGTGAAAACGATGCTCAGAAATGTTGGCATATATATTGTCACCGAGAGCGATTTCCATATAAACAGACTCTTCAAGATCCTTAATATCGGCAGGTGTGATGTTCTCAAAAATATATCCTGTTATCCCGACCTCAAGTGCCACTCGGAAACCCAAAAGATTTACAAGTGACTTCTCGCTCATCAGATTCGGTCGTATCGCACGCTTCATCCCCCCGAAAATAGACGGTTCTTTCAAAACCATGCCGCGTCTCGTTCGGCTTTCAACTATCCCAAGCATCTTTAACCGGCTGAGAGCTTCCCTGACTACACTTCGCGTCACTCCCAATGATACCGCCAGCTCATGTTCCGACGGTAACTTGTCGCCAAGCTTGAAATCATGCTCGCTGAGATATGACAGAACCCTGTCTTCAACATGATCCACAAGTGTTATAGCAGTGTTATTAAGTCTGAGTTGTTCCATGATTATAATATTTATCTGATTTGTCCGACAAATCAAGTCAAACATTTTGGAGGAATGTTTCCCTCCGCATCTTTGAGAGTGTTTGGATTTAAATTTCATTCCCCCGAGAATATCACTTCACGTGAATGAAAAGTATTGACTCCAAAGTATCTTACATAAGTAAGTGTTGGAAATTAGCTTATATTAAATTTTAGGAGATTTTGAGATGATTTCATGATTCCGAAGAAGGAGCATAGCGGGCTATGCGACTGATGAGAAATCTTGAAAGCATCCAAAAGATTCAAAATTTAAATAAGCACGGCATTTACTTATTATAAACTAATTTTCAATACTTACTTATAATTAATGTTTAATTCAAACACTCTTTTAAGGTTTCAAAATATTCTTTCCGGCGGTAAATATATAGCATTTTTTTATAATGCGCAACAATTTTTAGAAAAATTTTTAAATACTATTAAAATAATTAAAAAACGAACATAATGTAACAGAAAGCGGCAATCATGTAGATACACGATTGCCGCTTTTTTCCAATATCGATATTATTATTTCTTCATTTCCTTAGCCCAGGAATCTTTCAGTCCGATTGTCTTGTTAAAGACGGGATGACCCGGGGTGGAATCTTTGTCTACAACGTAATATCCGAGACGCTGGAACTGATAATTGTCGCCAGCCTTGATCCTTTCCGCAAGCCAGGGCTCAATCTTGGCATTACTCCTTATCTTCAGAGAGTCCGGATTAAGGAGATCCCGGAAGTCTCCTTCTTCAGCACTCGGATTCTCGACTGTGAATAGTCTGTCATAATCCCGGATTTCCGCAGTAGTGGCAGTCGGCACCGATACCCAATGCAAGGTGCCTTTCACCTTGCGGTCGCTGCCGGGAAGTCCGCTGCGGGTGTCTGGATCATATGTGGCATATATCTCTTCTATCTCGCCTTCATCGTTCTTTTTAATTCCGGTGCATTTGATTATATACGCCCCTTTGAGTCTCACTTCCTTATCAGGCGACAGGCGGAAGAATTTCTTCGGAGGATTCTCCATAAAATCTTCACGTTCTATCCACAACTCGCGGCTGAATGGCATTTCATGAGTGCCTTCAGCGGGATTCTCCGGATTGTTGTCCATTGCCATATACTCCGTCTTGTCTTCCGGATAATTCGTAAGAACGAGCTTAACAGGATTTTGAATCACACTTACACGCGTGGCTGTCTTATTCAGATCTTCTCTTACTGAGTGTTCGAGTAGCTCTATATGATTCAGAGCCTCATATTTGGTATAACCGATTCTCTTTACAAAATCCTTTATTGAAGAAGGTGTGTAACCTCTGCGGCGCAACCCTCGGAGTGTCGGCATGCGAGGATCGTCCCAACCGCTCACAAGACCTTCTTTTACCAATTGAAGGAGTTTGCGCTTGCTCATAACAGTATAAGTCAGGTTCAGTCGGTTGAACTCAATCTGACGCGGACAATATGAATCATCGGCGAGTTCCTTGACAAAATATTCATAAAGCGGACGGTGAGGCACAAACTCAAGTGTACATATCGAATGAGTCACCCCTTCGAAATAATCACTCTGTCCATGAGCGAAATCATACATGGGATATACCTTCCACTTGTCGCCTGTTCGCCAGTGCGGAGTCTTGATGATACGATACATGATCGGATCGCGGAAATGCATGTTGTCGCTTGCCATGTCAATTTTTGCGCGAAGCACCATTGCCCCTTCATCGAATTCTCCCGCATTCATTTTTTCAAACAACGACAGATTTTCCTCTACCGGGCGGTCACGATAAGGGCTGTTTGTTCCGGGCGTTGTCGGAGTGCCTTTCTGAGCTGCGATCTGCTCGCTGGTCTGCTCGTCCACATATGCCTTTCCCTCCTTGATAAGGCGCACGGCGAGATCATAAAGCTGAGGGAAATAATCACTGGCATAATAAAGACGGTTCTCCCAGTCGTAACCCAGCCAGTGTATGTCTTCTTTGATTGCCTCAACATATTCCGTATCCTCTTTCTGCGGATTTGTGTCATCAAAACGAAGATTGCAGGTACCCCCGAATTTCTCGGCAGAACCGAAATCCATGATAAATGCCTTGGCATGTCCGATATGCAGATAGCCGTTGGGCTCCGGAGGGAAACGAGTATTGAGTCGTCCTCCATTCTTGCCGGCCTCAAGGTCTGCCTTGATTTCCTGCTCTATAAAATTGAGACCGCCCTCTGCTACGGCTTCCTCTTCCTTTATGATTTCTTTCATAATGCTATTCTGATAGTCAATTTTCCAAAATACAAAATTATAAAAAAACTTTTATAACTGACATATGCAAACAGCTTTTGTAATAAAAAAAATCGGGTTCCGATAAGAATTCGGAACCCGTGATACCTGCGGAAGTTTCAGTTGACACTCATTGTTGAGAATGCCGTGCCTGACAAGGTGGCATACGTTCTTGCGAACTGACGTAGAAAACAGAGTGTCGACTTCCTCGGAGTCGGAACCACATTGACATTGCGGTCCACATCTGCAGTAAAGTGGGAATCGTGCGTCATAGGCAAATAATTTTAAACAAACTCACCTATATAACGCTCCTGACTCCTCTTTTATTATCGGATTTCCTCAAATTTACGCCATATTCTGGCTAAAGAGTCAGAATTATATCCTTCTCGGCTGCGATTCTGCGGAGATTCAGTATTGCATAGCGCATCCTGCCTAATGCTGTGTTGATACTGACACCGGTAGTCTCGGCTATTTCTTTGAAACTTAATCCTTGGTAATACCTCATGACAAGCACCTCCCGCTGAAGAGATGGCAGCTCCTCTATAAGATATTTTACATCTTCCCGGATCTGTTCGGATATGATGACATCCTCGATGGTTTCCTCACACAGCTCTTTCCTGTTGAGAACATCAACGTCATCAAGATCCGCGCTCTGCAGATTCTCCGATTTCTCCTGCCTGTAATAATCTATGATAAGATTGTGCGCGATACGCGAAATCCACGCAGGAAATTTTCCGTTTTCAGTGTATCTGCCTTGCCTTATTGTCTGAATTGCCTTGACAAAGGTTTCCTGAAATATATCATTGGCTATATCCTCATTCTTTATTATCCTGAGAATATAATTGAAAATGCGATCCTGATGACTCTTAAGAAGCACATCGAATGCTTCATTGCATCCGGATGCATAAGCCTTTACCAACTGTTCGTCGGTCATGCCTGAAAAGTTTGCCATTTATGATGTCGGTTGGTTTGGTAAATATTTTCTATAGGCAATAAGGATTTATAGGGTTCACTACACTCCATTCACTACTCACTACCTTTATGGATACAAAGATAAGACGGATTTGGTGCAAAAACAAACAATTTCCGTGTTTTTAACATTAAATATTGTTAATCGCACAATAAAGAAGCCGGATATCCGCTATACCTGTTTTTTCATGCGAAGTGCCGTCCATCCGGACTCTGACACGAGCCGCGACACTTCCATTAAGCCGTATTTAAGACATTCAGACTCTATGATCTCGACATCCTGCTCATAGAATCCGCTCAACAGCATCTCTCCTCCGGCTTTTAACGCAGCTGAATAACGGTCAAGATCTCCGAGAATTATGTTGCGGTTTATGTTCGCGAAAAAGAAATCTGCCGGGCATACATCTGCAAGCGAACCCGCGTCGCCATGTATAAGATTTATATCCACCTTGTTCAGCGAGGCATGTTCAACAGCGTTAAGATATGCCGGTTCATCTATTTCGATTCCTGTCACAACGCTCGCACCGCGCATCTTGGCAAGAATCGACAATATTCCTGTTCCTGCTCCCATATCTATGACGTTCTTGTCTTTGATCGGCAGCTCAAGAATCAGCCGCATCATCTGCGATGTGGTGTCATGATGCCCCGTACCGAAAGCCATCTTGGGGTCTATCACTATATCATATTCCGCCTCCGGCACATCTTTATGAAATGTGGAATGCACCGCTACCCGGTCACCGATAACTATAGGTTTGAAATAATTCTTCTCCCATTCGGCATTCCAGTCCTCCCCTTTTATGAACTGCGTGGATATTGCAAAACTCGTTGATATTGGAAAGTCATCGAGAGCTTCTTCCGCAAGACTGCGGGGATCTCCTGCCGAGGCACGGACATAAGCAGTCAGACCATACGGATCCGGTTCAAAACTTTCAAACCCCGCATCCGCCAGAAACGCAGCTGCAAGATCTGTGATATCTTCCGAACAAGGAGTAGCATCGACTCTTACTGAATTATAGTCATTCATTATTATATTCAAATAAATTTGCGGTTCCGAAACATTTCGGAACCGCAAATTTATTAAGACTTTGAATCATATCAAAATTAAAGGGCTTTTATTTTTTGCCACGGAAGAATTTAAAAATCTTCCTTCCCGTTCCGAATGCCGACATACCGATCATTACATAGTCGAGATAACCGAGTCCGGAAATGATCTTGGTCGCAAGTCCCCCGACATGGGCAACTCGAGAGGTTGTGCCGTTACGACCGAAGAAACCGCGTTTGCGAACCCTGTCGGCATTATGAACCATCTTGGATCTGCAGAAGTCCTTACGCAATGCAATAAGTGCACGCTGATAACGGAGCTCCTCGATTGAATAACCTTTGAATTCCTTGGTATTATGCGGAGCCTCCTCCTTATGATCATTAACAGGTACAATCTCGTTTGTCATGACTTCTTCAGTTTTTATTTATTAGCAACCTTGTGATAAACCGCGCGATAGGATTCAACAACAGGGGATTCCGCAACAGATACAACACCAATATCAACAGACAGATGATACCGCTTACAGCCAGATATGCAAGAACCGGAGGAATCATCATTTTAAACAACTCCACAAGAGCGAACGAGAGCAGTATCAGAACAACCATCCCCATAAGAAGACAGATCGCTCCAATAATCATTGCAGAGAGCAACAACGTGAACTTCTCGGCTACTGTCAGCTTGGCATACTCTATTTCAAGCTTTATCCAGTCTCGACCCTGCACGAATATATCTTTAATTTCATCTGTCAGTTTTTCTTTCATATGGATGCAAGTTAAAAGCTGTTATAGTGTAATAAACGTGTGGACACCCTCGGGAATTGCCCTGTACGGATGTCCACACGTGTCCTTTCTTTTATTACTCCTCTGCGCCGGCAAGCTCCGCCACGAGGGCATCCACTTCCTGATCGCTGATTTTTATTCCTTTTCTCTTTAGGAGTTCGCAGATTCTCGTTCTTACGTCCGACCCTTTCTCTGGAGCGAAAAGCAGGGCAGCTCCGCAACCTACTATTGCGCCTCCTACAAAGGCGGAGATTAATGTGAGTGCTCTCATATAGTTTTTATAATAAGCTTATTTTTAATCCTTTAGATATGTTTCTCGATTTGGTCTTCAATTTCTCCTACAAGTTCTTCCATCTTGTCTTTTTTCAGAGAAATACCTTTCTCTTTAAGGAGTTTCGCGATACGGCTACGTGTATCCTCTCCTTTTTCAGGAGCCACAAGAAGACCGACTGCAGCGCCTGCAACCGCACCGCCTATTACTGCTAAAATTACATGTAATGGTTTCATAATCTTATATTTAAATTATTATTATTTCATTTTATTTAAGATTTTTTCAATCTTAAATCACCACTCATTTATATTAACAAACAAACAGACCGTTTTGATTGCCCTCAACTGATTTTTTTATTTGCTGGCAAGAGGCATCAGTCCGGTTTCAGCTACATATGCCATCATGCCCTGCTCGGAAAGATCAACAAGCATCATGTCGCCATCAGGCTTGATCATACGCACATGACTGTCGTCCACGAACGTCATGAAAGGAACCAGTTCTCCCTCGGCACCCTCGAATGCCCAGGTCTGGGATTCCTCTATAAACTCAAGACGGGTCTTTTCTCCGGTTTCCGCATGCGTCACCGTGTAACCTTTGCCATCGCAGTCTATCAGATAACGGCCGTGATCAGTATCAACAGCCTTTACTGAAGCTGTCATCGGATTTGTGCCACTCCAGAATTCTATGGAATTTATCACCAGGAGATCTGCTATACTGGTCACTTCATATACGGGAAGAATCCAGAACGCGAAAAATACAAGCTCGTTGACGAATTTATTGCCTACCTGCTTGTTCCAGGAAAGCACCTTGTTGGTCATTGCAAACGAACCGATACATGACGTGAAAGCCATCGAGGAGCCGGCAAGAAGAATTGCCGCTACCGCTATCTTATACTTCTTCATATTTAGTTTAGTTGATATCAGTTTGTAAATTTAGTAAAAAAATCCGGCATTCCATACTTTTATCTCAGGGAAATGACAATGAAACGATAATCATGAGTTCATATCCCGAGTTCAATGTCCCGAGTTCAATGTCCTCCGGATTATCCAGAGCTTCTTACCCCGGAGTCCGGCAACGGTGCGCCAAACGATGAGGAATACCCGTCATTATGTCCTGACTGTCCGGCTGTCAGCTGTGAGGCAAGTTTGACCACATGATTGTAATTACCGAAATTCAGCCCGTCTATTGTCTTCATGAGATTTCGCGATTTTTTTATTCTGGCATCGGCTTTCTCCACATCGTCAAACAATGATATGGAAACGGATCCGCAAGGCACTATTCTCGACAGCACCACTCCGGCTCTCTTGTATCTGACTCCAGGTGTGAATATCTTTTCAAGACATTTCACGGCAGCCGATGTCAACTCGGCTGCATCGTCAATCGGATCAGTAAAAACCACTGTCGCTTCCGGAGCCTGATAACCTCGTTCTGTATGAAACCTGTTGGTTCGCAAAAAAACTTTCAGTTCTCCGCAGACTCCGTCCATCGCCCTCAACCGACGTGACACATGGGCACAATAAATGGCTATTCGAGCCCTCAGATAGTCAAAATCATCTATATCTTCCGGAAATGTCCGGGTCTCGCTGATGGAATCCTGCATCTTTCGTGACACATAGTCAAGCTCTATACAAGACTCTCCGTGAAGTTCACGCCAGCTGCGTTCTCCATGAACTCCCATCTCTGATCTGACCCAGACAAGAGGCTTACGGTATAAATCTCCGATTGTAAACACTCCTTTTGCATACAGCCGTTTTGACAGACGACGACCCACTCCCCACAGCTCCCCTATCCCCAACGTATCAAGCAAAGCCTCAAGACGATCCCCCTCAGCGCCTGTCACAACTTTTTCGCCACGCTTCTTTCCCGTTTCCGCCGCAATCTTTGCAAGTGTCTTTGTCGACGCAAACCCGAGCGTCACCGGTATGCGTTCCTCTTTCCAGCATGCCTCACATATGGCATTGCCTATTTCCGTAATCATTGCATCGGGAATACCGGACATATCCAGAAACGACTCATCTACAGAATAGTCGATAGTGAATGGGACAAACCGCCGGAAAATATCATGCACTTTCAGACTCTTTTCCCGATACAGACGATGATTGCCTGAGTACGCGACAATCTTACCTGAATATATCAGATCTCGGATCTCGAATGCCGGCTGACCCATCTTTACACCCATTTTCTTCGACTCATTACTGCGTGCTACCACACAACCGTCATTATTCGACAGCACAACCATAGCCACACCGTCAAGCGAGGGATCTATCGACCGCTCGCATGACACAAAGAAATTATTGCAATCCGCCAATCCTATCATAATCTATCTTCGATATCGGTAAAGACCGTCTTCAAATATCACAAAACCCTCGCCGCAAAGATAAGAAAGATATTCGGAAAGCTGCGACGGAACAATTCTGAGGTCACGTTCCATTATCCTTATATCCGCACCTCCGGGTCTGGATCTGATATATTCCACAATCCGGGCAAGCCGGTTTTCCTCTTTTTCGCCTGAACGCTGATTTCTTCCGCGACAAATGTCGCAACGTCCGCAATCCTTGCCGTCTTGCTCTCCAAAATATTCCAGCAGAATCTTCTCCCTGCATTTCCCTTTGCCGAAACCATAATCTATCATTGCCTCGGTGCGCTCGCTTATCACTTTTTTCCGATCTTCATATATATCCTTACCTATCATGACATAACGCTTGTCTTCTCGTGCGGTAGGGAAGTAAATATAAGGAGAACGGGAACGCGGCACATAACTCAAGACCTTGCGCCTGCCCAATTCCAGAAGAGATTCATAGACTCTACGCTCGTCGATTCCTGACTCCCGCGATATCACCCGTTCGTCGATATAGACATATTCGGCAAAAAGACCTGAATAAAGACGGAGTATTCTTGTCAATACGAGGTCTGCGTCTGCCGACAGACGGTCTACATGATACAACTCTTCTCGCGTGCAGGTCATCATCACCCGGGAACGGTGCTCTGTCTCCTCAAGATATTCAAGATAACCAGCCTGCCCCAGAAGATGCAGACAAGCCAGACACCTGCGTCTCTGATAGCTGAAAACCTCACAAAAACGCTCTACATCAAATTCGGCAAGTTTCTCATATCCTTCATCCATAGAGACATGAAGATAATTGCATACCCGTTCGTAAAGCAGCTTTATTTCTTCTCTCGGCGGGAAAGTCTCTGTAACTCTGCGTCTCAGCAGACCGGAATCCGCACGAGATGTGAGTAGAACTACATATGACTTTTTCCCGTCTCGTCCGGCCCTGCCTGCCTCCTGATAATATTCTTCGAGAGACGGGGGCATGTCGAAATGAATCACAACCCTTACATCCGGTTTGTCGATACCCATGCCGAAAGCATTGGTGGCGACCATCACACGCACGCCGCTGCGCTGCCACTCGTTCTGGCGTTCTTCTTTAAGAGATATGTCAAGTCCGGCATGATAATAGGTAGAAGAAATACCCGCGGAACTCAGATATTCCGCAATCTCGCGCGTGCGCTTCCTGCTTCTTACATATACGATAGCCGAACCCTCCGTGCGGCTGAGTATATGAAATATCTCATATATCTTTGTTTCTGTATTCCTTACAATATAATTCAGATTGGAACGGGAAAAACTCATGCGGAAGAGTGCGGCATCCTTCATCTCAAGCTGACGCAATATATCTGACTCTACATGTGGAGTCGCAGTAGCTGTCAGTGCCAGCACATTCACTTTTGGAAAAATCTTCCGCAACGAACGGATATTCAGATATGACGGACGGAAATCATATCCCCACTGTGAAATGCAATGCGCTTCATCCACTACGATCAGCGAGACTTCCGTCATTCTCAGCTCTTGAATGAAACGCTGGTTGCGAAGACGCTCTGGAGAGACATACAACAGTTTCGCTCCCCCGTTAATAAGTTTCTCTCTTGCGATCTTGGATTCTCTCACCGTCATACCTGAATGAAGGTACACCGCCTTTACCCTCCGCCTTCTGAGATTGTCGACCTGATCTTTCATCAGCGAGATCAACGGCGTCACCACAACCGTAAGTCCGGGCAACGCCATAGCCGGGACCTGGAATGTTATAGACTTTCCTCCACCCGTCGGCATAAGCCCCAGTGTGTCACGCCCGGATAGGACAGACATGATGATATCTTCCTGCAACGGACGGAATGACTCGTATCCCCAGTGTTTTTTGAGAATATTGCGGATAACAGTGGAATCCATTTACCATGTTGGTTAAGATGTGACTGACGGCTTGCTATTTTTTATCTGACGAGGGGCGGATATCGCGGATCATCAGCTGTATGGAATCCGGATTGTTCGAGCGTTTCGTCTGCTCGATCGTATAGCAGATGTCAATAGGACGGTGAGAATGGATATGCTCGAAATATTGTGACATGTTGAACGCTATGGCGTTTATGACATGACTCGTGCTGTTGTCTTCAAGCTCGAGTTTGATATGCTCAAGATTCTTGCCTACGAGTTTGCTTGTGCCGAAATCGAAGACATTGCGGGAACAGAACACCGGCTTCTGGTTTCCGGGACCGAAAGGATTGAATTTCTTAAGATATGACACAAGTTCCGGTGTGATGTCTGCAAATTCTATCTCTGCATCTATATCAAGCTGCGGAGACAGCTGGTTGGGCTGGATATTGGATGACACATACTCTTCAAACCTCCGGCTGAACTCGGCGATATTCTCCTCTTTCATCGAAAGTCCCACCGCATATGTGTGACCTCCGAAATTTTCAAGAAGATCGCGCGTCGAATTGACTGCCGAATATATGTCGAAACCCTGTACAGACCGCGATGACCCGGTTGCCATTCCATTGGAATAGGTCAGTACCACAGCCGGCTTGTAATAAAGTTCCGTAAGACGGGAGGCGACGATACCGATGATACCTTTGTGCCAGTCCTTATTATAGATTACTATGGATCTCTTGCCCTGGACTATTCCGACATTATTTTCGATAAGACGGTTAGCCTCCTGGGTGATCTGTTTGTCAAGTTCTTTCCTGTCGCGGTTATATTGATCTATATCCTTCCCTTTCTCATAAGCGTCATGCAGATCGCGGCTTACAAGAAGATCAACAGCCTCCACACCGCTCTGCATTCGTCCTGACGCATTGATACGCGGACCTATCTTGAATATGACATCACTGATCGTTATGTCTTTGTTGGTCAGTTTGCACAGTCGTATTATGCTGCGAAGTCCGAGGTTGGGATTGGAGTTCAGACGGCGGAGACCATAATGCGCCATAACGCGGTTCTCCCCTACTATGGGAACGATGTCGGCGGCAATACTCACAGCCACAAGGTCAAGTAGAGAATCGAGCTCATTGTGGTTGGAGAGTCCGTTGCTCATGGCGAATGCCTGCATGAACTTGAACCCCACCCCGCAACCGCTGAGATATGGACACGGATATGTGGAATCCGGCATCTTGGGATTCAGAATCGCAGCGGCGTCAGGAAGTTCGTCGTCAGGCATATGATGATCACAAATAATGAAATCAACACCCTTTTTCTTCGCGTAGGCAATCTCCTCGATTGCCTTTATACCGCAATCAAGCACGATGACAAGCTTCACGCCATTATCGGCGGCGTAGTCTATGCTTTTCATTGAAATGCCGTATCCCTCTTCATATCGTGTGGGAATGTAGTATTCCACATTCGAGTAGTAATTCTGGAGATACTTGTAGACCAAAGCTACGGCTGTGACTCCGTCAACATCATAATCTCCATAAATCATGATACGTTCTTTGGCACCCATGGCTTTGTTGAGACGGTTGACCGCCTTGTCCATGTCGTTCATCAGAAACGGGTCATGCAGATGCGATAATGCCGGAGAAAAGAAACAGTCGGCACCTTCCGCAGTAGTGACACCACGGCGTATCAGAAGTTCTGCCACAACGGGGCTGTCGCCGACATGACTCGCCAACACCTCCGCCTCTCGCTTCTCCTGATGCGTCAAAGGCTGATAATTCCATTTTCCTGTCATTGTGTATCTCCTCCTACATTAATTGTTCACACAAAATTAACGAAATATTTCGGAAGGAACAAATATCATTCTTCCTTTATTGTTATCTTTAACTCTTATTATTAATTTTGCATGCGTGAAAAAAACAGGATACACACAGATTGACCGCACCATCTTGCGGCTCGCGTTGCCGGCTATTGCGAGTAATATAACAGTTCCCTTGCTGGGACTCTGCGACACTGCAATAACCGGACACCTCGGCAGTGGCATTTTTCTGGCTGCTGTCGCCGCAGGCGGCACAATCTTCAACGTCATTCTGTGGCTATGCGGTTTTCTGAGAATGGGCACCACAGGACTGACCGCAGAAGCGTATGGTTCCCGGAATCCCGAAAGATGCAAAACTGTTTTCTGGCGTGCCGTGTCAATGGCGTTTCTTCTTGGAATTGTCATTGTTGCCGTCCGCAATCCCTTGTTACAACTTTTTCTCGGCATCATCGATCCGAGCGCCGAGGTAACAGACGCAGCATCCATGTATTTCAGAATATGCGTTTGGGGAATCCCTCCGCTGCTTGTGACATTATCGATAAACGGATGGTTTATCGGGATGCAGGACACTGTTCGCCCGATGGCAATATCGGTGGCAATGAACATACTGAATATATCAGCAAGCATAATAGCCGTTTACGTATTCAATGCCGGATTTGCAGGTGTCGCGTTCGGCACTCTTGCCGCAAACTGGACAGGACTTTTTCTTGCCATCGGCATTGTGGCATCATATTCACGCAAAGTTCCCTTGACACCGGATTTCAGGCAAATCATCAAAGGCGGAGGATTTGGGAAATTTTTCCGCGTCAGCTCAGACCTGTTTCTGCGCTCGGCATGCATTATGGGTGTTTCTCTTTCCGTCACGGCAATCGGGGCAAGAATGGGCGACATGACAATGGCTGTAAACACCGTCATGCTTCAGTTTTTTCTGTTCTTCTCATATTTCATGGACGGCTTTTCATTCGCCGGCGAGGCCCTTATAGGCAAAAACGCAGGAGCACTCGATTTCAATTCATTACGTCATGTCGGAAGACGTCTGCTTCATTGGTCGGCATTTATGGCTATGGCATTTCTGATTGTCTACACATTCGGCTCGTCATTGATAACGGACATGATTACTGATGTGGAAAATGTCAGAGAGGGAGTCTGGAGCATGCGCTTCTTTATATGGCTGTTGCCTCCGGTGGCTGTATGGGCTTTCATTTATGACGGTTTTTTCATAGGATTGACAGCAACACGCAGAATGTTTCTTACCACTCTCACAGCCATAATCTCATTTGCGACCGTTCTCACAATCGGAATGCATGACAGATCTTTCGGGAACTATCCAGCATATGGCAACATAATCCTTTGGTCGGCATTCCTTACTTTTCTCGGCGTGCGCGGCATTGGACTGGCAATCCAGTTTCCCGGAATTATCCGTAAAATGGAGAAAAACAAAAAAATTCACTAATTTTGTATTACAAAGTGAACTCTCATGGAAAATGACATAGAAATAGAAGGCATGCGCCTTCATTATGAGGTGTCCGGACCGGAAAACGGCGCGCCGGTGCTTCTGATGCATGGATGGGGATGCGACCACACCACTGTCAGATCCATTGCCAACGCCATAAACAATGAAATGCGTGTCTACAATGTGGATTTGCCGGGTCACGGCGCGACTCCCGAACCGGATTCAGCATGGGGGGTGGATGAATACACCCGCCTTATGGAAGCTTTTACAGCAAGACTTGGAATCTTCGACCCTGTGCTTATCGGTCATTCTTTTGGCGGCCGCATATCGATACTCATGGCTTCACGAAACCCTATAAGCAGGGTTGTGCTCGTTGATGCCGCAGGAATAAAGCCCCACAGACCGCTGAAGTACTATATCAAAATATATAGCTTTAAAACTGCGAAAAAGATTTTGCCTGTTATTCTCGGTAAAAAGACAGGCGGAAAACTGATTGACACATGGAGAGGTAAAACCGGTTCCGCCGATTACCGCAATTCGTCTCCCGTAATGAGAGCGGTAATGAGCAGATGCGTGAATCAGGATCTCACTGACCGCTTGCCGCTGATCAAGGCTTCGACACTACTCCTATGGGGCGAGGAAGACAAAGCCACACCGTTGGCTGATGCCAGACTTATGGAAAAGAGTATTCCGGATGCAGGTCTGGTCAGCTGGAAAGGTTGCGGACATTATTCATTCCTTGACAATCCGGGGGGATTCCGCGCTGTCTTGCGTAATTTCCTTATTCCGGCTTCACGATAAAACAACAACTAAACAGTTTCAATAGAAATGACTTCTTTTTACATTACAATCTATACAATCTGCGGCATCTACCTGTTACTGAATTTCAAATTTGAGATTCAGATGTTCCAGCAAAATTCCTACCGTATCCCAAGATATTGGAAATGGCTGAAAGGGAATTTCGGCTCCGCATGGCGGCTTGTAGACATCGCCGCTCTTTTCCTTATTTTTTCCACTCTGCTCACCGCTCCGCTGGCTGCGATTGCCGTCTCTCTCATAGCTCTGGTAAAAATATGGCTGATATTCCGTAAAAAATATAAGAAACCCCTCGTATTCACCCGCAGGGTATGGCGTCTTTATTCCGTTACGGCAATTCTCGCCGTCGGAGCCTATGTCGCAATGATAATTACAGGTTTCCATAAAGAGTCAGGTTGGGATGGCTACACCCCTTCCACCATTGTTCTTGGATTTCTCCTTTTTGTAACTGCCTGCTCCTTCGTTCCCGTCATATTGGCTGCCATAATTCTGATACCGGTGGAAAAGATGATTCAGCAAAGATATGTGCGTGATGCGAAACGCATATTGAATTCCATGCCGGGTCTCAGGATTGTCGGCATCACAGGTTCCTATGGCAAGACAAGCACCAAACATTATCTGCACCGCATACTTTCCGAGAAATATGACGTACTGATGACTCCCGGATCGTTCAATACTCCGATGGGCGTGGTCAGAACCATACGCGAACACATGAAGCCATTCAACGAAGTCTTCATCTGCGAGATGGGTGCCAAACAGAAAGGCGACATAAAGGAGATATGCGACATCGTGCACCCTGAAATGGGGATTGTAACAGCCGTCGGTCCCATGCACCTCGAATCATTCAAGACAATCGAAAACGTTCAGTCAACAAAATTCGAACTTGTCGATGCATTGCCGGCAGACGGTCTTGCCGTCATAAACAATGATTTCGAGATGTGCGCGACACGCAAAACAGACAATGTATGCACCCTACGCTATGCCATAACCAACCCCTCCGGTTCTGATTACAAAGCAACGGACATCAGATACACGCCCAATGGAACTTCCTTTGTCGTAGAAGGTCCCGACGGCTTGCGTCTTCCGCTTGAGACACGTCTGCTCGGCGAATGCAATATCTCCGACATACTTGCTGCCGTATGCATCGCACTCGCCCTGGGGGTTGACACAGAAAAAATCAGATATGCCGTCGGTTCAATCGAACAAGTGGAACACCGTCTCAGCATCAAGCGCACCCCAGGTGGCGTGACAATCATTGATGACGCTTTCAACTCAAATCCAGCAGGCTCGAAAATGGCAGTAGATGTGTTGTCCCACTTCACAGAAGGCAAACGCATAATAGTCACACCGGGCATGATAGAACTCGGTGCCGAACAATACAACCTCAACCGAGCACTCGGCAGACACATCGGCGAGAATACCGACATAGCAATAATAGTAGGCGAATACAACCGGGATTCACTCACACAAGGAGTAAAAGACACCGACTTCGACACCTCATGTCTCTACCCGGTCGACTCCTTCAATGAAGCCCAGAAACTACTCGGCAAACTTCTCGCTCCTGGCGACACAATACTCTACGAAAACGATCTCCCCGACACATTCAAATAAAACGGCAGCTCTGCTCACACAAGCCTCCTCATATGAGAATGACATTGGGCGCACCATAGGTCTTTCCCTTCGCAGATTATTTCTAACGATTGTTTCAAATGAATCTGCGCTTCAAATGCAGGTTCAAATGAACCTGCAAAGTTTCTTTCAAAAAAACATTAAAAAATTTTGGTATATTAGAAATAAACATTAAATTTGTGGAGCAATAACTCATGGGGCATTAGCTCATCTGGCTAGAGCGTTTGACTGGCAGTCAAGAGGTGACCGGTTCGATCCCGGTATGCTCCACTAAATAACAAGGAATTGATATTTAAGCAATTACAACTTAACTGTCAATTCCTTGTCTGCTTTTATCAGTATGATCTCGGCTTTGCATTTACTTTGTGCCGTTTCTCAAAGTAAAGCAGTTTTAAAGTGTTTACTTTTAACTCAGGTTGGCATAAAGATGTTTTTTCTGAGGGATTCCAGCGAGTTGAGAAAGGAGCGAAAGCAGTAGCTTGGAAATTCACGATGTTTTATGGGGCACGAGACGCATAAGCGTGGGAAGGTTGCACCCTATCAGGTTTCCCGCCACCGACATAAGCCATACTGTCCAGGGAAAATCACATGCCATGCAGTAATAGGCAATGTCTGCCACACAGTGAGGAAATCCGCACATGACGAATGTCGGAATGCCAAGGACAAGAGGCAGCCATTGCCCTTCTCTTGCACACTTCACACTTACTGTCATTATAAGACCGGTGAGTATCGAGGGGAAAAACACCCTCAGTCCGGCAGCTTTGCGAATATCCACAATCCTTGCGGCATTGTCTCCAAGAGATGAAAACGCATCCGCGAGCAATACCGCCAAGGCGACACCTGCCGCATTATAAAATAGTATAAGACCAAGCTGAAAAAACTCATTCCTATCTGAAAAGAATCCTGCCTTCCCTGTGAAAAGTATCCATTTGCCACATACTATCGCAGACAATGCGAACGCAAACAATGCCGCTCCTATTATACCTCCCGACGCGAGGTTACATATCGCGGCTATTCCTATTGCCAGTCCTGCCAATACCGAAAAATAAAGTCTCTCCATGTCTCTTTGCTGTATTTTTTTACAAAATTAACAAATATTTTTGAATACATCATGCCGGATTGACCGCTGAAACCGTGCCACATGGTTGGAAAATTCGGATAACTTGTTTAACTTTGTGGAAAACACTTACCAACTGACATGAAGAAACAGAAACTATCGATCGCTTTTATCATGCTGTGTGTCGCCGCCGCTCCGGTTGCTGACATACACGCGGAGAAAGCCGGCAAAGGAGGCATATCTCCGGAAATGATGTCGAGAATAAGGGCTTCATACCCCGATGACGCCACCACAAAAGCGTTGCGCAATGCTTTAGGCAATTCGGATATCGACAAAATCGCTCTCAACTCCGAAGCAGGCAATGCATTTGACACAAACTTCTCTCACCGCGTCAAAAGCAAGGGAATAACAAATCAAAAATCATCAGGCAGATGCTGGCTTTTCACAGGACTCAATGTGCTCCGAGCTCAGATGATGGCGGCGCATGACCTCCCTGAGCTGCAACTATCCCAGAATTATAATTTTTTCTACGACCAGCTTGAGAAAGCAAATCTTTTCCTCCAGGGAATGATAGATTACGCCGGTCGTCCTATGGACGACAAAATGGTAGACTGGCTTTTTACCAATCCTATAAGCGATGGGGGGCAGTATACCGGACTCTCGGACAATCTGATGAAATATGGTGTGGTGCCCGCAGAGGTCATGCGGGAATCCTACAGCAGCAACAACACCTCCAGAATGAGAAATCTGATTGCTCTCAAACTCCGCGAGGATGGTCTTGAATTGCGCAGGATGTATGCAGACAAGGCAAAACCTGCCGCCCTGCAGACCCGCAAGGAGCAGATGCTCGGCGAGATATACCGTATGCTTGCACTCACTCTCGGCACTCCCCCGTCTGAATTTACCTGGACACGTAAGGATTCAAAAGGGAATGTGGTCAGCACTCGCAAATACACGCCAATGGAGTTTTACAAGGAATTTGCAGGAAATGACCTGAAAAACGATTATGTAATGCTCATGAATGACCCGACACATGAATATTACAAACCATATGAGATTGATTACGACCGACACACCTATGACGGGGAAAACTGGACTTACATCAATCTGCCGGCTGAAGACATCAAGAAGATGGCGATAGAATCAATCAAAGACAACGCGATGATGTATTTTTCCTGCGATGTCAATAAGTTCTTCGACAGAGAAAGAGGCGTACTTGACACCGACAACTTCGATTATTCATCTCTCATGGGTGTAGACTTCGGCATGAATAAAGCCGACCGCATACGCACTCACGCGAGTGCGTCATCACATGCGATGACACTCGTTGCCGTCGATCTTGATGCAGAAGGCAAGCCGCTGAAATGGATGGTTGAAAACAGCTGGGGCAACGGAGCCAACGACGGTCATCTTATTATTACAGACAAATGGTTCGACGAGTATATGTTCCGTCTTGTGGTAAACCGGAAATATATACCCGCCGATATCCTTGCAATAGCACGCCAGACGCCAATAATGTTGCCGGCATGGGATCCCATGTTCTCACCCGATGAATAAAGAACCGGGAAGCTTCCGCATATTATAAGTGGAAGCCATGCTTTCACCATACGCACCCGCCGAGCGCAACGCGATAAGATCTCCGCGACGCACGGCGGGTAGTTTTTCACCTTTGCCGAATACATCGGACGATTCGCACACCGGTCCCACCACATCATAAACCTCTTCGCAAGCATCCTCCTCCGCATTCACAGTCTCGATCTTGTGATGCGCTCCATAAAGCGCAGGACGCATAAGATCGTTCATGCCGGCATCCACTATCAGAAATTTCCTGCCGATTCCCTCTTTTACATAGAGAACCTGTGTAATCAGAGATCCGCATTGTGCAACTACCGCCCTGCCGAGTTCGCAGTGTATATGCTGTCCGGGCGTAAGGCTAATGCCGGAAATCAAAGTATCGAAATAATTTTTGAAATCCGGGACAGGATTCTCATCGGGGTTGTCATAATCAATTCCAAGACCTCCCCCGACATTGATCACAGGAAATTCGACACCTCGCCTGCGATAGTATTCTGTCAACGCATTGATACGTTCGCACAGCAGGGCGAACGGTTCCGTTATGGTTATCTGGGATCCTATGTGAAAATGAAGACCGATAAGGTCGATCCAATCAGAAGCAGTGGCGAAATCCACAGCTTTGTCAAGGCATCGCATATCAATACCGAACTTATTTTCTTCAAGTCCTGTGGTGATATACTCGTGGGTATGGGCATCTATATTCGGATTGACACGAAGAGCCACAGGCACCTTCTTTCCGCAACGCTCTCCGAGTTCACTGATGACCTTCAGTTCCTCGATGGATTCCACATTGAAACAGCCGATACCACTCTCTATACCAAAGATTATTTCTCTGTCAGTTTTTCCGACACCGGCATAATATATGGAGTCATTGCTGAAACCTGCCGCCAAAGCCGCCTCTATCTCTCCTCCGCTCACACAATCCGCTCCGAAACCGGAATCAGCTATAACTTTGAGTATCTCAGGATTGCCGTTTGCCTTTATCGCATAATGCACGTGCACGTCACTGCCGGATATACACTCCTTGATTTCATTCAGCGTGGAGCGAAGAAGCTCCATATCATAATAATAAAAAGGGGTTGAGACCCCTTCACAGGGTAATTTAAACTTCATATTTGATTATCTACTCGAAAATTTCTGCGGAAAGAGCCTTCAGGGCACGGTTCTTGTCTTCCGCCTTGATCAGAAACGAAATGTTATAATTGCTGCCGCCATATGAAATCATGCGCACAGGTATATCCCTCAGAGCATCGAGAGCCTTCGCCTCGAACCCCCGGTTCTGCCATTCAAGATCTCCCACTACACAGATAATAGTCATATCCCGATCAATTGTAACGGTGCCGAAACGATGAAGTTCCTCGACAATTCTGTCAAGATTCCTCTCATTGTCGATTGTCAGAGACACACCTACCTCGGAAGTGGTGATCATGTCAATTGCCGTCTCATGTTTCTCGAATATCTCAAACACCTTCTTGAGGAATCCGTACGCAAGCAGCATCCTGCCCGATTTGATCTTGATTGCAGTGATGTTGTCCTTTGCAGCGACAGCCTTGATATATCCTCGCCGCAACACATTGTCGATCAACGTTCCCGGAGCGTCAGGCTGCATGGTGTTAAGCAACCTTACCGGAATATTGTTAAGTTTTGCGGGCTGAATACATGTGGGATGCAGAATCTTGGCACCGAAATAAGCCAGCTCGGCAGCCTCTTCGAAATGGAGGTTTCTCACCGGGCGCGTACCCTCTACAAAACGCGGATCATTATTGTGCATTCCGTCTATATCTGTCCATATCTCTATCTCCTCAGCCTTTACCGCCGCACCGATAAGAGATGCTGTATAATCGCTGCCTCCGCGTTCAAGATTATTGATCTCTCCGTTGTGGTCAAGACAGATGAAACCCTGCGTTATAAACAAAGCTGCATCAGCATTCTCCTCAATCAGTGAGGCAAGATGCTTCGTGATATATGGCAGATCGGGCTCTCCATGCTCATCCGTGCGCATAAATGCCAGTGCGGGAAGAAGAACAGATGCCACACCTTGCTCCTGAAGATACGCATGCATCAGATTTGTGGAGATCAACTCACCTCTTGACACAATCTCTTTCTCCAGAAGTGGAGAATCAGGAGAAGAAATAGTATGTCGGATATCATTGAAAAAGACTGCGGTTTTTTCGGATGCGGTCTTTCGCCATTCTTCTGTTGAAAAAAGTTCGTCAACCACTCCCTTGTATCGCTCCTCAAGAGAAGATATGAGACGACACGCCAGTTGCGGATCACCGTCCTTCACGGCTTTTGATATCTCGATAAGTGAATTGGTAGTGCCGCTCATAGCTGACAACACCACAATATTTCTCCCCTTATCGCCTATCAATGCGGCAACATCCTTGATTCTTTGTGGAGAACCGACAGAGGTTCCCCCGAATTTCATGACCTTCATTTCAATAACCTGTAGTTTTTTATTTGAATTGCAAAATTAACACATACGGATTAAATCAGCAACAAAAGAATAGCATATTCGGATTAAATCACAACAAAAAACGTAAATTCAGACATCCTTAGAACCTGCCATCGATGTGCAAACGTTATAAAATAGATGATAACCCTAAACAGTAACTAAAAAAGTGTAGAATGGAAAACACAACGGCTACATATCCCCATGGAAAAAATTACTACATATTCCTTGTAGCGTATCTCGTCGGTCTGAGTGCATTCGGATCATTCGTCAACGACATGTATCTTCCGACTCTGCCGGAAATGACCCGATATTTTCAATGCCCTGTATCTGTAATTCAACTTGGACTTACCATGGGTATGCTGGGACTCGGCATAGGTCAGCTCATTCTCGGTCCTGTAAGCGACAAATACGGACGCAAGCCGGTTCTAATGACCGCGATGACCATATTTATAATCGGTGCGGTTGTGAGCATTTTCTCCCCCGACATACATTTCTTTCTCGGATGCAGGTTCGTGCAGGGCATAGGCGCCTCAGGTGGTTATTTCCTTGCCAGAACCATACCTGCGGATATTTTCAGCGGTCGTCAGCTGGCAAAAACAATGGCACTTATAGGTGCCATCAACGGCTTTGCACCTGCTTCCGCACCGGTGCTCGGCGGCATTCTGGCGGTTGCCGACGGCTGGAAAGGCATATTTTATGTGTTGGCGGGATTTGCGGCACTTCTGATTTGTGCGGGTCTGCCGCTCAAAGAGTCTCTTATACCTCAGAATAGATTCAAGGGGCACCTGCTGGAGGCATTCCGGGAATATCCCTCGCTGATAAAAAACAAACGGTTTGTTATCCACGCTCTGCTTAAAGGCACGGCATTGGGTCTGCTGTTTGCTTATTGCTCGTCCGCTCCTTTTATAATGCAGGACCATTTCGGATGGTCAGAACTGGATTTCGGTCTCTTTATGGGATTCAATGCTATATTCATTGCATGCGGCGCCATGACTGCTCTGAAATTCGACATCCTCAAGAAAGCTGCATTTATCGGAGGTTGGACATTGATGCTTTTTACCGCCGTCGAAATGGGTGTTCTATTCTTTATTGACGACTTCTGGGCATATGAGTTCGTACTGCTTCCCATGCTTTTCTCATTAGGGATGATATTTACTGTTGGAAATACGCTCGCGATGAACGAGGGGCGGACAAATGCCGGTGGAGCTTCGGCTCTTGTCGGACTATCCGGATACATCTTCGGAGCAACAGTCGCCCCACTTGTAGGAATCGGAAATATATTGCATTCCACAGCAATTGTATTCGGAATAATGGCATCTATGACTCTTGCTCTGGCATATGCTACAAAAAGAATTTCTCCGGACCCGGATATGATAAAATGATCCGTTATTGCCCTTCTGTTTGTACAGCGGGTTCCGGTATGCTCTTCCGGAACCCGCTACCGTCAACTTAATACGTCAACGACAAACTGCTCGTTATGGATTAAAAGTAAAATTAGTTAAACGTTTTCAGGCAATCCTTGCCTTATATTTTCTCGCTTCAGATAGAATCTAAAGCTATTTTTGCATCAAATTATGCGTGCACGTGCACGTTTACACTGCAAATATATTAGAACTTTTTTATATTTCCAAAAAAAATGATAATTTTGTAGTGATTTTTATAAAAAAGTCTGTCTGCTCAGACTTCATAATTACCACTTAATGCCATATGGCTAAAACAAATAAGATAAATAGCACTCCTGTCCAGGCAACAATATTCGATGTGGCAAGAATGTGCAACGTTTCGCGAGGCACGGTTGACCGCGTCATTCATAATCGCGGGCGCGTGTCGCAAGATACTGTAGACAAAGTGAAACGCGCAATCGAGATTCTCGGGTACAGTCCCAATCTGAACGCATCGATTCTTGCGTCAAAGAAAACATATACATTCGCATGTCTTATCCCGGGGTTTGAACATGGCGAATACTGGGAAAAAATACACGAGGGTTTTATTGCAGGTGCCAACTCTCTGTATAATTACAACATAGAGGTAGACTTCCATTTCTATGACCAGACAAATCCTGAGTCTTACATCAGATGCACGGATGATATTCTTGCCTCTCGTCCTCACGGAGTGATAATGAACACTACGTTCAAAGAAGAGACAATACGTTTTGCCGGTATGCTTGACGAAGAGGGAATACCCTTCGCATTCGTAGACGACAAGTTCGACGGATTGAATTATACTGTATATTACGGTATGGATCCTTATAAAAGCGGTCGCCTTGGCGCATTTCTTCTGACAAATCATTTTAATCCAGATGAGCTTCTGCTCGTCCGACTCATCCGTGACACCAATCACAAGGCGGACCCCAACGCCAAGCGAAGACAGGGGTTTCTTGACTATATATCGATGAAATTCCCGGAATGCCGGATTCATACAGTTTTCATTAATCCTACAGATCCACAGCAGATATATGTAACACTGAAAGACTTCTTTGCAAACAATCCGGATGTAAAACACCTCATAATGATAAATTCGCGCATATTCCTCATAGACGAGTATCTGCGCGAGAACCCTGACACGAAACGTGTGGTCGTAGGATTTGACGATATAGAACCTAATCTGGCAAGCCTGAGAAGCGGACACATAGAGTTTCTTGTAACGCGCCATATATCAAGCCAGTCGAGGCTCGCGCTGACAACATTTGCAGAATGCGTCATAAGAGGCGTAAAACCTCAGAAACGAGACAATTTCCTGCACATGGATATTCTGCACAGACTCAATATGGATGATTATTAGGATAAAGGTAAACCTTCCTGTCTCCTGTCTACAATCACCAGTCAAAATGATATGGTTTCGTATATCCGAGAAGGTCATGACATCTCATCCAAACGTACAGTTACATTTATTAACATCTGATTTAATAATAGTTAAAGGATTTATTCCGTTTAAACCTATCGTTTTTTCATCTGTCTTATAACTGAAATCCAATTGGAACGGAAACACTGGAGTCATAGCATTTCAGATGCCGGTTCCGGTTCAAAAGTTTAACACAGTAATAAAATGAAAGAAATGAAAAAAGCGATAATAGGTCTGGCTTTCCTTTCTATAGCCGCACTCCCCTTCTCTGCATCAGCCCAGAATCAGGCAGACAAGTCTTGTAATTCAAAGACAGAGTGCATAAACAAAAACAGACAATGTGCGAAATCCGACAAAAAAGGCAAATGCTGCAAAATTCGCAAATGCAAAGACGCACGACCCGATCTGTTTGAAGGCATCGAGCTGACAACCGAGCAGCAAGGAAAAATAGAGGCATTGAACAATGCCGCCAAATTGTCTCGCCAGCAGATTAAAGAACAGGCTAAAAATGCCCGTGAGAAAAAAGACACCACTTACAATCCACGTGCGGCACATAAAGAATTGCGCGGTAAATACATCAACGACCTCGGTGAGATTCTGACATCAGAACAGATGGTCGTGTATCTCAAGAATTTCTATGTCAACAACGCATCGCACCACAGAGGCAAGAAAGCGATCGCCATGAAACACGGAAAACACCAGTGCAATGGCAAGGGGATGCGACACGGCAATATTTCCGCCCCGACGCAAAATGCTTCAAAATAGACACACAAACAGGTAAAAACAAGGTTAGTTATTAGTTATTAGGTGAATAAGTGATTTTAAACAAACCCCAAGGCGTCTGTGTTCACACTGGGTGAATACAGACGCCTTTCATTTTATACGCCATATGTCTGTTGTCAGATCAAGAATCTTTTGGTAATTTCGCCATAGTTCTCAATCCTGCGGTCTCTTAGAAACGGCCACCAGCGGCGCACATCCTCCGAACGGCCGAGATCTACCTCCACAACCTCCTCCACAGGAGCGTTGTCAGGTGCCTCGAAAAGGAATTCTCCTTGCGGTCCAGCCACAAAACTTGAACCCCAGAAGTCTATCCCGGAAGTCTGGCTCGAAGGGTCTTCCTCAAAACCGCATCTGTTTACACTTATTACCGGCAAACCGTTAGCCACTGCATGTCCTCGCTGCACAGTTATCCACGCCTCTCTCTGCCGCTCCTTTTCATCCTGCGGATCATCCGGATTCCAACCTATTGCAGTGGGATATATCAGTACTTCCGCACCACGCATAGCCATGAGACGCGCTGCCTCCGGATACCACTGATCCCAGCATACAAGCACACCGAGACGTCCTATTGAAGTATCTATCGGCTCGAAGCCAAGGTCTCCGGGTGTAAAATAAAACTTCTCATAAAAACCGGGATCGTCAGGAATATGCATCTTGCGGTATATCCCGGCAACAGATCCATCTGTCTCAAAAACAACCGCCGTGTTATGATAAAGCCCCGGAGCCCTGCGTTCGAACGTGCTTGTGACTATGACGACATTGTTGTTAGCCGCCGCACTCCCGTAAAACTCCGTGAAGTCACCCGGGAGCGTCTGTGCCAGATCGAAATTGTCGACATTTTCTGTCTGGCAGAAATAAAGAGAGTCATGCAGTTCTGAAAGCACGACAAGGCGTGCGCCCTCGGACGCGAGATTCTCTATTGCCGTCAGATTTCGCGCTCTGTTGAAATCAATATCCTCAATAAAGGAATGCTGGACTATTCCAACCGGAAGTTTACTGCTCATATACTGTAGAATTAAATAGATTGTCAGGAATCTGCATTGTCGCGCAATGCAAAGAACCGTGCTGTTTGATCAGTGTGGAACACTCGACTGGCACAACCCGATGTCCGGGAAATGCGATTTTAACCGTGTTGCACGCAAGAGTGTCATTCTCCGGCTGCGAATAAACCGGCATAAAGACAGTGTCCGGTGTGACGAGATAATTCGCATATGAAGCCGGCAGACGCTCTCCCGACTCATCATATATAGCCGAGGGCAGAGGTAGTTCAACAAGATTATACGGATTGCCCTCCGGCGTACGGAACAAGGTCAGTTGCGCGCGCATTTTCAGCAATTCCTCAAAATGAGGGTCATCCATATCCCGGCATCCTGTAAAAAGGATAGTGTTTCCGGGAGCCATCCGGCAAAGGGTGTCGATATGCGAGTCCGTATCATCGCCTGCCAATGCGCCGTAATCAAGCCATAACACGTGCTCGGCTCCGAGACGTTTTCCGAGAATCTCATTCAACTCCCCCTTTGAATGACCACCGTTTCTGTTTGGCGAGCACAGGCACGTCGAAGTAGTGAGCAGTGTTCCGCATCCGTCGGTTTCAATCGACCCTCCTTCAAGAATGAAATCCCTCTCGTTTCTGTATGTTTCAGGCATTATGACAGATCTGTCTCGTAGAAAGAGATTGACAAGGTTGTCTTTTGCGGAGGCAAATTTAAGTCCCCAGCCGTTAAATCCGAAGTCGAGCGCACGCAACCTATCACCCCTGACCACGGAAATCGGCCCGTAATCACGCGTCCAGGTATCGTTATACTCAGCTTCTATCAGAGTCACCTTTGACAAGTCGCACTCCTGCAACAGTTCTCCGGCCGACACACGGTCGACAACAAGCACCACACAATGAAGACCGTTGTCTGTGAATGACCGGATCATCCGGCGATACTGATCGCGGGCTTCCTCAAGAATATAATCCCAATCTGTATGCCGCTCAGGCAGTGCCAGCAAAACTGAACTGCAACTCTCCCATTCGGCTATAAGTCTTATTTCTTTATTCATAGTTCAAAAATAACAACTATTCCCGAATATTTGAAGCGTTTCTTGATTTTTTTTTGTATTTTCGCAGTTAAATCAAACTTGACTATATTATGTCTGACCATAACACACAGGAAGAATTTGCAGCTGTCAAGGCTGTATGTCGCGACATCTTTGAGAAAAAACTCAAAGACTATGGCACCTCTTGGCGCATAATGCGACCTTCAAGTCTGACAGACCAGATATTTATCAAGGCGCGCAGAATACGTTCTCTTGAAGAGAAAGGGATCGAGGCTGCAGCCGTGAACGAAGGTATTGAACCGGAATTTATCGGAATTGTGAATTATTGCGCAATAGCACTCATTCAGCTCGATCTCGGAGCCGGAGACACTCTGGATACAGAAGAGGCATTGAGACTTTATAACGAAAAAATCGACGCCGCGACTGCACTTATGCTTAACAAGAATCATGACTATGACGAGGCATGGAGAGAAATGCGTGTAAGCTCTTTCACAGACATAATTCTCCAGAAACTAATGCGCACCAAGGAGATCGAGGACCATCAAGGGAAAACGATCATAAGCGAGGGAATAGATGCAAACTACATGGATATGATAAATTATGCTTTATTCGCACTTATCAAAATTAGGTTCTCCTGACCCGGAATCAGGCAAGGTCAGATGCATTACCTGGATTATCCGGGAACTGACAGCCGCTGTATTCATCTTCTCCGGATTTGTCAAGGCGATAGACCCATGGGGAACGCTATATAAAGTTGAAGACTATCTTGCTGCGATGGGCATATCGGTATGGCCGAATCTTGTGACTGTTGGAGTTTTCTTCTTGTGCGCAATAGAATTTTTCATAGGTGTATGTCTCGCTTTGGGATGCTTCAGGAGAGGCAGCGCAATCTTCAGCCTTGCATTGATGTGCGTCATGTTGCCTCTGACGCTATGGATAGCGGTATTTAATCCTGTTGCCGACTGCGGATGCTTCGGTGATGCATATATAATATCCAATTGGGCAACATTCTGGAAAAATGTAGTATTGTTCGCATTTGCCTTATGGCTTGTGCGATACAACAGATATTGCGCATGCATAATAACACCTGCGATACAATGGATTGCCTTCATAGTGACCGCTCTGTTTATCTGCCTCATAGAGCTTGCAGGATATCTGTATCAGCCGCTGATTGATTTCAGACCCTTCAAGGCTGGCTCTACGCTTGTCGAACATACCGACAACTTTGAACCGGAATACGTTTTCACCTATGCAAAAAATGGCGTTAATAAGGATTTCACAATCGACAACCTTCCCGATGAAAGCGAAGGTTGGGTATTTGTTGACCGCAAACCGACCTCAGGTGAAGAGACCGCCACTGAAACAGACGGGTTCCATATATGGGATGGCAACGAGGATGTGACAGAAGAAGTTCTTGACGATGATGAAGACAGGATACTGCTTCTTATGCCTGACATGGGAAATGTATCTATATCGACAACATGGAAAATCAACTCGCTTTATGACTGGGCAACAAGACACGGAATTGACATGATAGCGGCTGTGTCGGGGACTGACGCGGAGATCGATAATTGGAACGACCTCTCGATGCCCGACTACCCGATATATACGGCAGATGACACAGCAATCAAGGAACTCGCAAGAGGAAACCCCGCTGTAGTATATGTAAGGAAAGGTATAGTGGAATGGAAAAGCACCTTGAGGGCAATTAACACAGATGATTTCATGGCAGACAGCACATCTGCCGACCCGATGAGCTTCGCCCATGACAACAGACGCATGCTCCTCAATTTTTCTTACCTGTATCTGTCTGTCATGGCTCTTATGATAATGGCATCATGTATGCCGGCGATAAAGAGATTGTTATGGAAATAGAATTACTAACCATAGGCAAGACATCCATAGGGTTCGTTGAGAATGGCATAGGCGAATACACGAAGAGACTTAAGCACTATATCCCCTACAGCATCAGGTCTCTTCCCGATGTTAAAAATGCGTCCCGTATGGATCAGACCAGACAGAAAGAAGCAGAAGGTCAAAAAATCATAGATTCATTGACTCCGTCAGACTTCGTTGTTCTTCTTGACGAAAGAGGGAAACAATATTCCTCTGTGGAGTTTTCCTCATTCATCGAAAAACAGATGTTATCCGGCCGCCGCAAGACAGTGTTCGTTGTCGGCGGTCCATACGGATTTTCCAAAGAAGTATACGAACGGGCGGATTCCCTGCTGTCACTATCAAAAATGACGTTTAACCATGAAATGGTGCGGCTTTTCTTTACTGAGCAGATCTACAGGGCAATGACCATTCTCCGTGGCGAACCATATCACCATGAATAAAACAGGCATGCTCCACCCATGCTTGTCCGTAAACCAAATATTATTTGTAACAGCTGATAAATTAATGAACATATAAAACCTAAATATGAAAACGACTGACGAACTTATCGATGATCTCCTGAACCTCGCGTTTGCCGAAGACCTCGGCGATGGCGACCATACCACACTTTCAACTATTCCGGCAGACGCCATGGGACGTTCCAGACTCATAATAAAGGAAGACGGAATACTCGCCGGCGTTGACATAGCGGAGAAAGTGCTGCACAAAGTCGACCCGACAATCAAAATGACAGTTATGCTCAAGGACGGTACCGAAGTCAAGAAAGGCGACATAGCGTTCACTGCCGAAGGACCGGTCAGATCACTTCTGATTGCTGAAAGGACTATGCTCAATATCATGCAGCGCATGAGCGGAGTTGCGACAATGACCCGCCGCTATCAGGATGAACTGAAAGGTTTGCACACACGTGTTCTTGATACGCGTAAGACAACCCCCGGAATGCGCATGCTTGAGAAAGAGGCTGTAAAAATGGGAGGTGGAACAAATCACCGTATCGGTCTCTTCGACATGATTCTCATAAAGGACAACCACATTGATTTCGCCGGAGGCATAGAGAAAGCCATCAGCCGCGCCAACGACTATTGCAGAGAAAACGGCAAAGACCTGAAAATAGAGGTTGAGGTCCGCAGTCTCGATGACATACGCCGCGTACTTTCCCACGGTGGAGTGGATCGCATAATGTTCGACAATTTCACCCCGGCACTCACCAAAGAAGCGGTAGCCCTTGTCAATGGCAAAGTAGAAACTGAATCATCCGGCGGCATCACACTTGAAAACCTCCGCGAATATGGCGAGGCAGGCGTAGACTTCATCTCTGTCGGCGCTCTTACCCACTCAGTCAAAGGTCTTGACATGTCTTTCAAAGCATATTGAAATAATGACAAAAAAAGATAGCAAGGAATTCTGGAATTTAAGTCACTTCCCTGCAAAATCATCAAAACTAAAAAGGAACCAATTGATTATAAAGGAATACGATTACCAATCCCTTTATGATCAATTGGCAATGATGTCTCATTATTATCATAACTATGATGAACTTTCAGACAGTGAGAGGCGTGATATAAAATCCTATATTTCCAATACTATCAATCACATATATCCTGAATCAAGATTGACTGATACAGACATTTCTGCTGAAGAATGGACACAGATGGATTTATTTACATCGCTTATAGATGTTCCGTTCCCAAACAGAAAAATAAATAAATTCAGATTTATCGATCTTTTTGCAGGTATAGGAGGCATAAGATTGCCTTTCAGCGAACTTGGTGGCAAGTGTGTGTTTTCCTCTGAATGGGATAAGCACGCACAATCATCATATATCCATAATTATGGCGAAGTGCCATTTGGTGACATTACAAAAATTCGAGAAGATTTCATACCTGCTCACGACATCCTTCTGGCGGGCTTTCCGTGTCAGGCATTTTCCATTATAGGTAAAATGAAAGGATTTGAAGACACACGTGGAACTCTGTTTTTCGATGTAGCCAGAATCCTCAAATACCATAAGCCGAAGGCATTCCTTTTGGAAAATGTCAAACAACTTGTAACCCATGACAAAGGGAACACCTTCAGAACCATTCTGCATACCTTGGAAGATTTAGGTTACCATGTGAAATGGAAAATCCTCAATGCCTTGGATTTCGGAGTGCCTCAAAAAAGAGAAAGAACAATCATTGTGGGATTCCTTGATCAGGATAAATATGAGAGATTCAATTTTGATTTTACTCCAAGACCATATGATTTATCTGCCATCATAGAGAATGACAATGAAGTTGATTCCAGTTTGTTCGCATCTGAGGATATCAGAATTAAAAGATTGCAGCGCATAAAAGGGAAAAAAGTCTTTTATCCCTCCATATGGCATGAGAACAAATCAGGAAATATTTCAATACTTCCATATGCATGCGCGTTAAGAACCGGTGCCTCATATAATTATTTATTAGTAAATGGCTACAGAAGACCTTCCTCAAGAGAGCTTTTAAGGCTTCAGGGATTCCCGGAAAAATTTGAAATAGTAGTATCTCATTCAGAAATAAGGAGACAGACAGGTAATTCTGTAGCTGTACCCATGATTCGTGAGGTTGCAAAAAAGATCGTTGAATTATTATGAAAAAACCAAGGCTTAGAGACTCAAAATATCTTGAAAGTTCCATTTACCCTATTGATAATATACAGGAAGACATTATTATCAAGATTGCCGGATCCATTATCTATCTCATTTACACCGGCAGGAATGACATGACCGGTGATGACTGGGGCAATATCTTTGCAAATGCGATAGAGGGAGAGCACCTGAGCAGTCCTCTTGGAATTGCCGATGTGGTAAAAGACAAGACAGCATGGTCTATGAAAACAGTAAAGAACGCCAACCCTTTAATTGCGACTAATGTCAGACTCATAAGCGGCAGATGCTCTCCAGATTATTCCTATGGAATAACAGATCCACATGCCGACATTCAAAAAACCGGAGAGGCAGTGCTGGCAATATGGAACTCCAGGGTTGACATAGCTCTTGCACACTACAATACGGTTCGTATTGGTGTTCTTGTCAGAAGCAATGATCTTCAAGAATTTGTGTATTTTGAAGAGTATCTGGAACACTTCAGATTATCACAATATATCTGGAAAGAAAATCCCAGAGGGAATCTGGAAGGATATGACAAATATTCTGGTAACAAACACTTCATATGGCAACCTCACGGATCTCAATTTACAATTCTATGCAATATTCCCGACAATGGCATAAAATTCCGGGTAAAACATCCTCGACCCATGACAGAAAAAGAGGTTCTTGATTCTTTGAATTTCAGTTCAGAATGGATTGAGTTTATTGACAACAAATCAAAATAATGATTGACAAGAAAAAACAGGGAGCTGCAAACCGCGAGTGGGGAAAGATGGCGGAAGATATTGCCGCAGAGTATCTTCTCACTAACGGGTATATTATCCGCGAACGCAACTGGAGGATAGGAAATAGAATCGAGATTGATATAATAGCCGAAAAAGACGGTATTATTGTTTTTGTGGAAGTCAAGGCAAGAAAGGGAGATTTCCAGTCTCCCGAAGAAACGGTGGATTCCCCGAAAAGAAAAAAGATGATACAGGGGGGAGACATATACCTGCGCGGTCTGCCTCATCTGTTTCCTTACCGCCTCGACATCATTACAGTCACGGGCACCCCTGAAAGTCATGAAATAAAACATCTGGAAGATGCCTTTCTTCCTCCTTTGAAATAGCAGTGTTTGAATTTAACATGAATTATATAAGAACGCATTCATTCAAACGCCCTTCAGACATATCACATGGTGATGCCTGAAGGGCGTTTGAATGATGTTGCGACAACAGTCTCAGGAACTGTCTTTCCCGAGAGAATTAATTTCAAAGAGGGACATCTTCAACGGATATACCCAATGCAATCGAAAGTATCCGGCGCGGAATTTCAGTATTGTCTGAAAGTGGCGAGAACCTCTCGGCACCCTCTCCGATTGCAAAAACAGGCACCATCGCACCCGTATGACTGTGTGATGAGAACCCGAATCCTGCAGCAGCATTCAAAATTTCAAAAACGCGTGCCGTAAAACCGTCGAAAGTAGCGTAAAGAGTCTTCTCATCCGCCAGACTTCTGCCTGTCATCATCTGCTCGAACATTTCCTCAAGTTCGGCATTCTGCTGCTCGGAAGGCTTGAATGCCGTTCCCCAGCCAAGCTTCTCCCGCATGAAATCCGTCATATCCTTCCAGATAAATTCACGGGACCCGCTGACAAAAGACTTGACACTGTCGGCAAATGCCTCCTTGGAAATTTTCTGTGCTCCCACCCGCGATGTGCGCATGGAATATCCTGTCGCTTTTGTACCTGCCGACATCCCTCCGGTCTCATGATCGGCAGTCACGACTATCAACGTTTCTTCAGGATGCTTCATATAAAAATCGTATGCAAGCTTGAGCGACTCATCAAAATCAAGCACTTCCCGCACTATTGTCCCTCCATCGTTGGAATGACCGGCATGATCTATACCGCCGCACTCCACCATCATAAAAAACCTGTCGGGAGTAACACTCATCAGCTGACGTATCCCGGCATATGTCATGTCCCTAAGTTTCATGCCTCCTTGTATGGAATCAATCGTATATCCTATAGTCCACGCATCAGGAGAATCGGAAGAGAGCACCAGCATACGGTCGGCAGTCTCCGACAATCCTTCGGTGCCATATGAAACCTTAACTCCATGTTTTGCAAAATAGTCAAGCAATTCTGTCTTTTTCCCTTCTTTGTCACGTGCTCTTGCAAGACCGGCTCCTGCAGCAAACTGAAAACCTGAATCAGCGAGATCTTTTCCTATCTGCATTCGTTCGCCACGATTCTTGACATGCGCATAAAACGCTCCGGGAGTAGCATCGTCAATTCCGTCTGTCGTAACAAGACCTATTCCCCACCCGCGTTTGAAAAGCACCTCCGCAATTGATGTCACAGCCACGGTGTCTGGTCCCATGCCGAGCATTCCGTTCCGGGTCTTACGTCCTGTGGCGAGAGCGGTTCCCGCTGCCGCGGAGTCAGTCACCCGTGATGAAAAAGAATGAGTTCTCGCTGCTGACATGACCGGCATCCTTAACATTGTCAATGTATCTTTGGAACCAATTACATCAGTCTGATATAACTGCGCGTTCAATACATGATTGAATCCCATGCCGTCACCGATAAAATAAAATATATAATTCGGTTCGGCATTGGAGACGAAGACACTTGCGAACGCAAGCACGCAAGAAATCAAAAACTTACTCTTTATCATAATCACCTTTTTATTCCTTATCACCGCACTATCCCCATCCAGCCCCATCTCGCCCTATTCCGCCCCATTTAAGCCCCCATTCAAGCGTCCGCGAAATTGAGAAAGAACAACAGCTGTGGCAACAGCCACATTGAGTGATTCGGAATGATTTCCCGAATCATAAGGGGGAATCAGCAACGGGGATGTCACCATATTTCTTATCGGTGCGGATATCCCTTTACCCTCATTGCCCATTATAATGAAACCCGATGCTGAAAGCGAGGCTTCATATATATTGTCTCCATTCAGCAAAGTTCCGTAAACCGGAATCTCGGGATTATCGTTCAAAAGACGGCAAAGGTCACAATATACGACCTCAACCCTCCCCAATGAACCCATTGTTGACTGGACTGTTTTGGGATTAAAAATGTCCACGGTATCTTTCGACGCATAAATCCGGTCTATACCGAACCAATGGGCGGTACGTATAATAGTTCCCAAATTACCGGGATCCTGAACTCCGTCAAGAAGCAGATACAATTTGTCGGGAGCAGGCTCCGGAACATTGTCATAGTAACCATCCGGAATCCGGTATACGGCAAGAATATCGGATGGCGTGGAAAGCGATGAAATCTTACCCATCTGACCCTGCGACACCACGAACGAAACATTCCTGCATCCCCACTCTTCAGGAATGGACTCCGGATTGGTTGAGACTATTGCCTCCACTTCAAAACTGCCGATGGTATCTTCTATACTTTTACGCCCTTCCGCGATAAATAGGCCATGGCGGTCACGCATCTTGCGACGCGATAATTGTGAGTATATTCCTTGTTTTGCTTTTGAGAGTTCCATGTTTTCCTGCTTTCGCAACATATTATGATTACGAAATTAGCTAAAATTTACAACATTATGACAAAAACAGGCAAGCAAGTGAATTTTTTTTTTTAATTTTGTGGTAAATCTCAGTCTATACAAGACCGAAGGCTATATTGCTTAATTGATAAATTCTTAAGACATGAAATATATAGGCGCCCACGTAAGTGTGAAAGGTGGTGTCTCCAATGCGCCGCTTGAAGCGGCAAGAATAGGAGCAAAAGCCTTTGCCCTTTTTACCGGCTCAAGCAACCGCTGGGCATCAAAAGCAATCTCTGAAGAAGAGACAGAACGGTTCAAAGCCAATTGTGAGGCAGGAGGCTTCTCTCCGGCTCATATATTGCCACACGATAATTTTCTCATCAATCTGGGAAGTCCGGATCCGCAGAAACTTGAAATGTCACGCAAATCATTCATCGATGAAATGAGACGATGCTCCCAGCTGGGTCTGACCATGCTCAATTTTCATCCCGGAAGCCACCTGAAGGAGATTCCCGTTGATGATTGCCTTGATCTCATTGCCGAAAGCATCAACATATCACTTGACCAGACAGAAGGTGTGACGGCTGTTATTGAATCGACCGCAGGACAAGGTTCAAATCTCGGCTATGAGTTCGGACAGATAGCCCATATCATTGACAAGGTCGAAGACAAGACAAGGGTTGGCGTATGTGTCGACACCTGTCATACTTATTCGGCAGGATACGACCTGAGATCGGAAGAAGGATATGCGAAAACATGGAACGATTTTGACCGTATCATCGGTGCAGGATATCTTCGCGCCCTTCATCTCAATGACGACAAGAGGGAACTCGGTTCTCGAATTGACAGACATGAAGAGATAGGCAAAGGCACACTTGGCGAAGAATTTTTCATCCGCCTTGTCAACGACCCCCGATTCGACAATATGCCTCTTATTCTCGAGACTCCGAACGATTCGATATGGCATGAGGAAATAACCTGGCTCTACTCCCAGATAAAAGAATAAAATTAGGATATCAGGCTGCACAGGCTGTCCCCTCTCCCATCTCTCCCCATTTAGCCCCATCTCTCCCCATTCTCCCATAAAAAAGAAAAAAACACTAAATAAAATCTTACATGAAAACCAAACCTGACTTAAGCTTCTGGAAGCTATGGAATCTTTCTTTCGGCTTCTTCGGAGTTCAGATTGCCTACGCTTTGCAGAGTGCGAACGTGTCAAGAATCTTCACTACCATTGGTGCGGATCCTCACGATCTGAGCTATTTCTGGATTCTTCCTCCCCTGATGGGGCTTCTCGTGCAACCGATAGTCGGCATGATGTCCGACCGCACATGGAACCGCTTCGGCAGAAGACTCCCCTACCTGATTTTCGGAGCATTGATTGCTGTTATCGTGATGTGCATGCTCCCCAATGCAGGCAGTTTCCAGTTCACTGTCTCAAGTGCGATTCTCTTCGGGCTTGTTGCCTTGATGCTTCTTGACACTTCAATCAACATGGCGATGCAACCTTTCAAGATGCTCGTAGGCGACATGGTGAATGAAAAACAGAAAGGACTCGCCTACTCTATTCAGAGTTTTCTGTGCAATGCCGGTTCTATAGTAGGATATATTTTCCCCTTCCTGCTTATGTGGCTTGGAATGCAGAACGTTGCTCCCGCAGGCGTTGTGCCCGACACCGTGATCTGGTCATTCTACCTTGCTGCCGCCATACTACTTATATGCGTGATATACTCGCTCGTCAAAGTAAAAGAATGGTCCCCGAAAGTCTATAACGAATACAATGGCGTTCCCGAAAACAAAGAAAAGGGTTCAGGCAATGTCATCACGCTTCTCCGCAAAGCACCCTCTACCTTCTGGTCTGTCGGATCCGTGCAGTTCTTCTGCTGGTTCGCATTCCTGTTTCTCTGGACATATGCCACCAACACAATTGCACACAACGCTTTCTCTACCCCGACTGTGGAAACAATCACCGGAATCCGCTGCAATGGCACGGACTATAATGCCAAATACCTGATTGCAAATGATACAATAATACTGATTGACCACGGCAAGAAAACGAGTGACTTCCTTGCTTCCGCAAAGGGGGCATTTGTGCTGACAACCGCAGATATCGTTGTCAAGAATCCCGATGGCACCCTCGACACCAACGATGCCACATCCCATCGAATTGAAAACGCTGCGGACTGCAGCTTTGTATCCAAGACGGTGCTTGACGCGTCATCTCCCCAATATAATGATGCCGGCAACTGGCTCGGACTCCTTTTTGCGGTGCAGGCTGTCGGATCTGTGTTGTGGGCAGTGGTTCTGCCTCGCTTCAGAAGCAGGAAGTTCTCTTATATCCTGTCATTGCTTTTAGGGGCTGCCGGATTTATTATGACTGCATTCTTCACTAACCAGTGGCTGCTTTTCGTGGCATTCGTGCTTATCGGATGCGCATGGGCGGCAATGCTTGCATGGCCTTTCACTATTCTCACAAACTCACTCAAAGGCGGCAACATCGGCGCATATCTCGGCCTGTTCAACTGTACCATCTGCATTCCGCAGATTGTAGCGGCAATAGTGGGTGGCTGGATACTCTCAATGCTCAGTACTCCGGGACAACTCGCTCCCGAGTATCTCATGATGACTATAGCAGGAGTCTCACTTGTCATCGGTGCCGCCTGCGTCTTCCTGATAAAGGAAAACGCAGCTGTAGAGACAAAACCGATGGAGACTCCCGCCATCAGCGAGAATATGTGAAAATGCGATAAAACAATAAAGACACTTCATGTGGATGAAAAGAATTAATTCCGGAAAATCTTACATATAATTCATGTTAAATCCAAACACTCTCTTAATCCAAAACGGTTTTTAAGTGTTATATAGATAAATTAATTTTTAATATCAGTTAGTATGAAAAAGTTTCTTTATCTCCTTCTGTTATTGCCATTGGGATTCCTGACTTCCTGTCACGATGACGATGATATGCCTTCTGTTGATATTACTGTAAGTATCGACAACGCCGTCGATGCCGACGGACGCATTTTCATAGTATCCGGTGAGCCGCTGACTGTATCGGGTATCACAGCCGAAGGACTCGGTGGCAAAGCCGCCGGTATATCAGGCGTGAATTATGTGCTTGACCACGTAGGAATGGGGTACACGATCGTGCAGCCGTTCGGTGGCTCGATTCCTGCCGCGTATCTCCCGGTAGGCAATCACCTTTTCACTCTCGCTTTCGATGTTCTTCAGGTTGACAAATCCATCGCTTACGCCCAATTGTCAACAATAGTGACAGTTGTAGAATCGGCAGACGACCTGCCTGACGGAACCACTCCCGGCACTGTCGAACTGAAATACAGACTGAATCCCCAGCAATAGCCATAAACCACAACATAGTGAAAACCGCAGCCATCGACAGATGGTTGCGGTTTTCTTGTTTATTTTCTCACAAAACACTATATTTGCATTAACAATTCTTCACCCATGGATTCCAGTCCTCTTTCCTCAAAACGTCAAGACAAGGGAAGATGTCTCTGAACCACCCTTATGATATCTAACCATATCCATGTAATATGAAACTGAAACACCTGTTTTTTACCGCTGCATTGCCGTTGATTGTATCATGCGGGGGCAAAGGAAAAGAAGTGAGAGACGATTCCGCTTGCGGAACCGCAAGCGATACAGTTCTTCCTGTGAATATTGAGATTGAAGATGCACCGGCAGACAGCATACCGCCATATAATTCGGATGATCTCCGGAAATTCGGATTACGAGGAAAAGTAAAGACTGTACGTACTAAAGAATACTCACCATTCGTGACATGCATTTCGGGACCACTGCAGTTCAACGAGGATGGTTCTCTGTCAAGCAGGTTTGATGAACTTACCGACAACAGAATGGTTTGCAATGACAACGGGATTATCAATGGGACGGAATGCAGAGAAAGCGACGGCACGGTTTTCAGACTTGCGCTCACAGACTATGACCCGGAAGGTAATCCCGTATCCGGCACATACACCTCGGATGGACCTGATGAAATTTGGGAAGTGGAGTTTTCCATCAGCTATCTGAAATTCGACAAAGAGGGCAACTGGACAGAACGCCTTTTCAAGGGAACTTCTTCCACAAGACAAATGAAAGATAACGGGGAATACTCCGCACCCACGAAAGAAAACTTTGAAAAATCGGAAACAAGAGCTATAATTTATTATTAATCATTTAATTATTTAAAATATGGATAATCTGAATCACGAATATGAATACAAAGGACTTTGTCTGAATGGATTTGCAATGTTATTCATTACATTCATTCTTATTCCACTGCTGTTCGCACTATGCATTGTCTTTTGGTCAGAGTCCAATCCCGGACTTGCGGTAGCTTTGACAATCCCACTCTTTATACTCTTTATACTGGGATGTGTCGGGTATTTCGTCCAGGAGCCAAACGTGGCTCGTGTCATGATATTTTTCGGCAAATACAAGGGTACCTGCAAGAAAACAGGCTATTATTGGGTAAATCCGTTCCTTAGCCGCAAGCGTCTTTCTCTGAGAATAAGAAACATGGACATTGAACCGATAAAGGTAAACGACAAGGTCGGCAACCCGGTGTTGATAGGCATGGTTCTTGTATGGAAAATCAAAGACACATACAAAGTCGTTTTCGATCTGGATTCACAGAGCCTTGGCGCACAGACAGCTTCTGTCAACAATGCCGCTCTTCAGAATTTCGTGAGAATCCAGAGCGATGCCGCCCTACGCGAGGTTACAGGACATTTCGCATACGACCAGACAGATTCAGGCAATCCCGATGAACTTACGCTTCGTGACAGCGGACCGGAAATCAACGACCTGCTGGAGAAAAAAATCAACGAACGCCTTGCGATTGCCGGTATGGAAGTTGTGGAAGCCCGACTCAACTACCTCGCTTACGCTCCTGAAATCGCGGCGGTAATGCTTCGCCGCCAGCAGGCATCGGCAATAATATCTGCAAGAGAACAGATTGTGGAAGGCGCAGTCTCAATGGTCGAGATGGCACTGACAACACTCGAATCAAAAGGAGTTGTGGCACTCTCCAACGACCAGAAGGCATCAATGGTAGGCAACCTGCTTGCCGTGCTGTGTGCGGATGAGCCTCTGACTCCGACACTCAATGCAACTGTCTGAAAAACTCTTCAACTGAAACAACGGCGGCGAATCAATGTTGATTCGCCGCCGTTGTTTCAGTTGCCTGCGCCGGAATCGCCGTGTCCCGCAGTTTCGTCACGCAGGGACTGGGCCTGATCGGGATGCTTCTTCACAAACTGACGATATGCCTTTACAAGGGAGATTTCATCGTTGTGAGTGCCCGCCTGCTTGTTGCGCTCGGTAATAAGGTTGGTGACGTAGACTGTGAAGATCGGAAACATCATCATGCCCAATGCTGCCAGCAATACCGACAACACTCTGCCAACCCCGGTCACAGCTTCTATATTTGATCCGACGGTAGTGACATCCATCGCCGCCCACCATAACGCATCCTGATAGCATTTCACATCCGGATTGACCTTGAATTCGAAAAGATAAAAGGTCAGACTCGCAAAATATACGGTTGAGAACAACGTGATGAGATAGGTAAAGAAAAGACCGGTCGCCTTGTTGTAGGTAAACCAGCTGACTACGATTGCCATCGCATATCCGCCCCGGATCAGCGGCATATAACGTACAAGATAGGCGACATCTTTCGAAATGTCCCACCCGAAATGGTAAAGTATCGCCTGATAAGGTATGGATACGATAAAGAAAATGAAATGGGTGGCAAGATAGTGTCTCTTATCATGCGACAGAAAGAATTCAATGAAAAAATCCGCCATAAAGACAACACATATCCAGAACTGCTGTTTCTGGAATTTCGGTTCTTTATAAAACGACACGTTCTCAAACGTATCGACTGATATTATATATATAAGCCATGCCGACAACAGCATGATGGCAACATGCAGAATCATAAGCACTCCCCTGCTCCTTAGGAAATTAGCCAGCGTATGAATATTCATGACAGTTAATCTTATATAGAAATATTATAAACCTAATTTTAATTAAAAACGTTTAATTTTAAAAAACTGTTTAAATACTTTTTATATGGCACTGATTTACACTCTGAAATCCACTGTCCGCACATTTCCGAGAACACTCTTCCGCGGCATAGGTCAGGTAATGTTTCAGGATTCCATGTGGACGGGAATCCTTTTCACCATCGGTATCTTCTGGGGAGCATATGAGGAAGGAATAGGAATTGTGGCGTGGGGATTGCTTTTAGGAGCCATCGTCTCGACATTGACCGGTTACATACTTCAGTTGCCCGACACTAAAGGAGGCCAGGGTCTGTGGGGATTCAACGGATGTCTTGTCGGATGCGCATTCCCTACATTTCTCGGAAATACGGTCTGGATGTGGCTCGGACTAATATTATGTGCGGCAATGACTACATGGGTTCGTTCGGGACTCGACAATATATGGGAAAAATGGAAAATGTCCACATTTACATTCCCCTTTGTGCTTTGCACCTGGTTCTTCCTTTTGGCTGCACGTCTGTTCAACGGTATGCCGCCAATACACATGGGAACTCCTGAACTCCCTTTAGGGGCGCAGGAAGCTCTCGACATGCATTTTCTCGGTCTGGTGCAATATTGGCTTAAAGGGATAGCGCAGGTATTCCTTATAAACTCCTGGGTAACAGGCATTTTCTTCCTTGCAGCTCTTGCTGTAAGCAGCTTGAGAGCTACGATGTGGGCTGCCGTATCATCCGCAATCGCACTTCTGATCGTGATATTATGGAGAGGACCAGGGGCGGATATAGCCAATGGTCTCTACGGATTCAGTGCTGTACTGACAGGCATCGCTCTCGGTGCTACATATTGCAACTATTCCTGGAAATCAGCAATATGGACAATAATAGGTGTCATCTCCACGGTATTCATCCAGGCTGCAATGAATGCATTCTTCGCTCCTATGGGACTGCCTACGCTTACAGGTTCTTTCTGCCTGGCTACCTGGCTGTTTCTCTTACCCGCCTACTCATTCTTCCAGCCTAAACAGAACTGACAGCATATCTTTTAAGCAACTGCATCGATTTCGGGAAAATTACCTATACGAGCTTATGACAGACATCGCAAATATGAAAATGACACCAAGACACTATTACATTGTCTTTGTGGCATCTCTCGGACAAATGATCGGAACTTCTGTCGCTACACTCGCCGGAATCATTATTCCTATGTTGAATATAATCCAGCACCCGGAATTGTCCTCTTTCATGCAAGGACTTATCGGAGCAGCCGACCTGATAGGAATAATATTCGGTTCCGTGATATTCGGGCGGCTGAGCGACCGTTACGGTTATCTGTTCTTCTTCAGGTTCTGCCCGGCTCTTATACTTGTCGCCTCTATTGCCGGCATCTTGTTTCCTTCTGTAGCGACACTTACCATTTGTCTGTTTTTAATCGGCATGGGGATAGGTGGTGAATACAGCCTTGACTCTGATTATATATCGGAGCTGATGCCTGCGCGTTATAGATCTCTGATGGTCGGAGTCGCAAAGGCGGGATGCGCACTGGGCAATATACTTGTAGCCGCAATATGCTTCGGTCTTCTGTCTTATTGGAAAAGTGCTGAATTATGGCCTGACCTTTTATGGATTGTGGCAATTACAGCGGCTCTTATGATTCTGCTACGGATCAGATTCTACCAAAGCCCGAAATGGCTTATGGACAAAGGTCGTGTGACAGATGCCGAGGATGCTGCAAGAAAATTCTTCGGTCCCGATGCCTCGATAGCCTGTGATTCCGATGCAGGTAGTCATGACAGACCTGACACGAAAATTTCGATGCCAAGATTCATAATGGAGAATTGGAGGAAGGTGGTGCTAAGCGGCATTCCCTGGGCATGCGAAGGTATGGGAGTCTACGGAATCGGTGTGTTTCTTCCGATTCTCGTGATGGCACTCGGACTGGAACACTTTTCGCCTGGAGAGAATCCCATATTGCATGTAACCGATTCAGTAAGAATCACCTTGTGGATCAGCTGCATTATCCTGCCTGGATTCTTAATCGGTCTTTATCTGATCAACAGAAAACATAATATCATCAATATCCAGACCCGGGGATTCTGGATGTGTGCCCTGGCTCTTGGAATATTGCAGCTGTCATATCATTTCAGCTGGAACAAATGGATATCCATAGGATCATTCATGGCTTTTGAACTGTTTCTCAATATCGGTCCACACCTTATAACCTATGTACTTCCGCCAACGATATATCCCGTGGACAGCCGGGGGCAGGGTGTCGGCATAGCAGCTTCAATCGGAAAAATCGGAGCGGTGGCGGGTGTGTTCGTAATTCCGGTATTGCTGAAATCCGGTGGAGCGGCAACTGTATTGGCGGTTTCTGCCATTGTGATGGCAGTCGGCGCATTGGTCACCAAAGGTTTCTCGAAGGCATCTGATTTGAATAGCGGCACCTGAGACGCTCTATAAGACGCGACATGTCGCGTGTGAACCTGAATCCGGTCCATACTCCCGTGTTCATTGTGATCACCCAGCATTCTCCATCCGGGAAACGCTCAATCAGAGCATGTGCCGACGACAATGTTCCGCTACGGCTCCATTTGCCGTTCACATCAGATTCAGTCCAGCCAAGACAGACTTTTTCATCATCCTCATGTGCTGTCATCAGGTTCACGCTTGATGATGTGAGAACATCGGGAACTCCCGGATTGCCGTCAATTGAAGCTACAAGACGACACAATGATGCCGCCGACGCACACCAGCCACCGGCTCCCATCAAGGCGTTGATATTGGCACCTCCATAACAGCGGTCAACCATCTTCGAGGGAGTATTGAAATCCTCCACAAGCTCGGCATCAGGCGAATAATATTTCACCTCCCGCAAATTTCTCTCATCATAATAGTTTGTGGCTGGCATAAACCCGTAGGCTCCCGCAGGCTCAAGAATATTGTTGGAGACAAAATCCCAATATCCCTGCCCCGAGACTTTCTCTATGACAAGTGAAAGAAGCATATATCCGAAATTGGAATACCTTCTTCCCTTTCCCGGATGAAAACCGAGTCTGCGTCCCAGCACAATCTTTACAAGATCCTGATTACTCGGAGCCTCTGTCAATTGCTTCGCTTTCTTCAGTTCCACTGTATTGAACATCGGATCTCCCGCTCCAAGAGTAAAACCTCCCTGATGTTTAAGAAGGTCTTCCACAGTTATTTCCCTGACTCTCGGATCATGAATCGCATCCGTAAAATCCCGGCTGTTCAGGATTCCCTGCTCCCCGAACACAAGGCTATGCAACGTAAGCCGCCTCTGCTCCACAAGTTTCATGATTGCCGATGCCGTTACAAGCTTGGAGGCTGAAGCTATCCTCATGATGGAATTTGCCTCCATTGTTTTTCCCATCTCCATGTCTGCCCAGCCGAAACCCTTGGCATATAACAGTGAGTCGTTTCTTGACATGGCAAGTGACATACCTTTTATATCCCACTTCGCCATAAAATGTTCTATCTCCCGCTCCATCGGCTGCAGCGGCACATAATCGGAAGAGGCATTGGAAAGCGTATCAATCCAGGTGTCTTCGGAAGAAGCGGCTGAAGCGTTTTCCATCCGCACATTTTTTCTGTCAGGTCTGAGAAAGCAAATTGCCGCAAAGGCGGTGATACAGAAACCTATTATATAGAATGTGGAATCCTTAATATTTTTTCTTTTCACGTTCAAACAATGATTGGTGTGCAAATTTAAGAATATTTTTTGGAATATGCGATTTCAAAAATTGTCGATTATTTATTAACTTTGCATCCCGTTATGAAATACGGATTTGACAACGACAAATATCTCAGAATACAATCTGAGCATATCAAAGAGAGAATTGCGAAGTTTGGTAACAAACTGTATCTTGAACTCGGCGGCAAACTTTTCGATGACCACCACGCCAGCCGTGTGCTCCCCGGCTTCCAGCCCGACAGCAAACTGAGAATGCTCAGCAACCTTGCAGACAAAGCTGAGATTATTATAGTAATCAGTGCCATTGATATCGAGAGAAACAAGGTCAGAGGCGACCTCGGCATCACATACGACATGGATGTGCTCCGGCTGCGTGAGGAATTCATGAAACGGGGATTCCTTGTCGGATCGGTAGTAATAACCCATTACAACGGACAAGCCAGTGCCGATGCTTTCCGCGAGAAGCTCAGCCGTATGAATATCACTTCATATTGCCATTACACAATCGAAGGTTATCCTAATAATGTCGCATTGATAGATTCTGACGAAGGTTTTGGCAAAAACGATTATGTGGTGACAAGCCGTCCGCTGGTTATCGTTACCGCACCCGGACCGGGAAGCGGTAAAATGGCGGTGTGTCTCAGCCAGCTTTATAACGAACATAAACACGGAGTCGAGGCGGGATATGCGAAATTCGAGACATTCCCTGTGTGGAATCTCCCACTCAAGCATCCCGTAAACATCGCTTACGAGGCAGCGACAGCTGACCTCAACGATGTGAACATGATTGATCCGTTTCATCTGGAAGCTTATGGTGAAACGGCCATAAACTATAACCGTGACATAGAGATATTCCCGGTGCTTAACGCTCTGTTTGAAGGAATATACGGACGCAATCCATATAAATCACCCACAGACATGGGCGTGAATATGGTTGGGTTCTGCATCAACGACGATGAAGTCTGCTGCGATGCCTCCCGCAACGAGATTATCCGTCGTTATTTCAACGCTCTCAACAAATTTGCACAAGGCGAGACAAACGACAGCGAGGTCAACAAAATCGCACTCCTTTTCAATCAGGCAAAGATCGATGTGTCATACCGCAGGGTTGTGACGGCTGCCAGATCCCGTGCCGAACGCGATGACGCCCCAAGTTCGGCGATAGAACTTTCCGACGGCACAATCATAACTGCTCAGACATCTCCACTGCTCGGACCGAGCGCGGCACTCCTGCTCAACGCGATGAAGCATCTTGCCGGAATCGACCATTCTGTAAAACTGATTCCCCAGGAGATGATAGAACCAATTCAGGCAATGAAAATCAATTGTCTACACAGTCTCAACCCCAGACTGCATACAGATGAAGTGCTGGTGGCTTTGTCCGTGCTCTCGACACGCGATGAGAACTGCAAGCTCGCCCTTGCAGAACTTGAAAAGCTGAACGGATGCCAGATGCATTCCACTGTGATGCTCGGAGAGGTAGACCACAAGATATTCCAGAAACTCGGAGTCGGTCTCACATGTGACCCGGCAAAGAAACGTAACAAAAAGAAGGACCTCTGAACATAACAAATATAAGCAAAAGGCGCAGCCCGCAGGCTGCGCCTTTTGCTTATATTTGTTATGTTATTTCTTGAATTACAGACAAAGCGGCGCAAGGTATTTTGCAAGTATATAACCACCGATTATCAGCCATACGTCAAGACAGAATGCCAGCACAAAAGGTTTGGCTCCTGCTTTCTTGAACTTGTCTATGCTTGTCTCGGCACCGAGTGCTGCCATTGCCATTGTAAGAAGGAAAGTATCAAAATAATTTATAGCGTCTACAAATACAGCCGGAAGCAGATTCAATGAGTTAAATCCGATAACTGCAAGGAAACCAACGGCAAACCAGGGAATGTTTACCTTACCCTTCTCTGCCGACGACGCACCTTTCGCACCGCGGCGTGCGACCCAGAATCCCAATATAAGCAACACCGGAACAAGCATCATGACACGAATCATCTTCACGATTATCGATACGTTGGAAATCTCAGTACCCATCGCGTTGCCGGCACCTACGGCATGAGCTACCTCATGAAGTGTGGAGCCGGTAAAAATTCCCATCTCCTGGGGAGTCAGATCAAGCCATCCGGAATTATAGGCTATCGGATAGAGGAACATAGATATAGTTCCGAATATCACCACTGTCGCCACTGCGACCGCCGTCTTGTAAGGTTGGGTACGGATTGTAGACTCCGCACCAAGAACAGCGGCGGCACCGCATATTCCACTTCCGACGGAGGTCAGCAACGCTGTGTCCTTGTCCATCTTCAGAAGACGACCTATCCATATTCCGCCAAGAATCGTGACTGTGACGATAACCAGATCTATTACGATTCCAGCCACTCCGACATTCACTATATCCTGAAATGTCAGCCGGAATCCATACAATATGATTCCGAGACGCAACACTTTCTTTGAACAGAACTGGATTCCGGGAACCCAGGTTTCCGGCAGGTGATTACGTAGCGAGTTGGCATAAAGCATACCGAGAATGATACCGATTATCATCGGACTGAACGAGATGTTCTTCAGGAACTGCGCCTCGCCGATATAAAAGGCAGCGCACGCGAACAAAGCTATCAGCAAGATGCCATGAAGCATGCTGATGCGGGTTTCTGTAATTTTGGGCATTTTCTTATCTTTGTTAAAATTTACTCTTTAGAACGGCTGAAAACACATTCCTGTCGTTTTCATTCAATCGTTTCTTAGAAACTGTTTAAATTTAATTGTGAGGTTCATTGAGAGGATTTTATGAGGTGTTTTTACGAGTCGAAGAGGGAGCATAGCGGGCTATGTGACCGATGAGACTCGGTGAAAACAACCATAAAAGGCCTCAAGGAAGCCACAAGATTCACTATATAAAAAATTTCGAATTAAATTTAAACAGTTTCTTATACAAATGTATATAATTCAAACGTTATTTCTTCATTTCCGCCTAAATTCTTATACTATTTTCACATATTTTATACGAGCTGAAGATTTCACGACTCCAGACATCCAGCGCAAACCGGGAATTATCGAAAGTAGCTTTGTCGCGACATAGCAGTTTGCAAACGTACATACGGCTATGGCGGGAATTAGTCAGAGCTTTCCATAGACTGTGTCATCTCCACTATTGCCTCTTTCTTTCGTGCTTGAAAACCTTGAAAAGGCGCTTGAACAGACCGTCCGGCTTGTCTGTGGCAAACTTACTCGCTGTGCCGAGACGTCTGTCCGGCTGTTTGTCAAGTCTGGGAGTATCGTAATCGAAATTGTCTACGCGTTCCACAAGTGACAGGATGGCAGGCTGAAGTTCAGGAGCCTCAGGCGGAGGATTTATGCCTATTTCCTCCGAATGCGGCGGCTTCTTCTCCCTCTTGTAGGCATCATGCACTGTCAGATACTCTCTGTCGGTAATGTATAATTCCGCGTATGTATTTATATAGACAGGATCCTGTGTCTGCAAATGCCGGTTTAGATTACGTCCTCTTCCGTTTGACTCTATATTGAACGACATTCCCATAAGACTGTTGGCAAACACCTCATGTCCGTAGACTCCAGAAAAAATATACTTGAGTGTGAAGCGGCTGCAATCCACACGATTATCCACAAAACCGGAAAACGCGGGAACAAATTCCCTGTTTTTTCTGTCGGCAAGAATATCCACATCAAGAACAATATTGTCGTCAGTCCGTCTCCAGATCACAGAAGGACTGTATTTGCCATAATCCACATGCGTCGCAGCTGTGTCATCACGCATGTCAGCAGGAATCACTCTGCTGTTGAAGACCCCAACCCAATCCGACCATGAGAAATGTTGATTGAAATGATTGCTGACACTGTCGAGACCATCGGCATTTGTAAGATGATAATAAGATCTTGAAGCAAGTACGCGGGGAAGAGACCAACCTTTATAATTCTTTATATTCTTCGCCGGAATCATAAAATCAACTGTCTTCTCTCGAAAAAGAAGCACCGTATCTGTATAAGTCGAAAGCGTTGAATACTCTCTGACATACCCTGTCAGATGCAACACTTGATGGTCTCTGGAATTGACAGTCATTTCCGGAAGATCATAAGCCATTTCTTTCAGAAAGACCTTATCCTGCCCAGGCTTATCAACTGTGGATGTTGCATATCCCATATATCTAATTGAAATGGGATAAGAAGAACGAGCCACATACGGAAGTTCACCCACATCGGAACAGATTCCAATCAGATTTCCTTTTTTGTCGAACACAGATGCCTTCGGCAAAGGGATATTTGTCGATGCATCGACAATCACAGTGCCGCACGCCATGACAGAATACGCCAGACATACTGCTGTAGACATACATAAAGCGGCAAAACGCGATTCACCTGCAAATCTGTTTATCATACACCTTGTTTAAACCTTTGATTTACAAATATAGACGTTTTACCGCATTGCCTTCGCCGCGCTTCACCTTATTTAACATGTTTTAATATCAAGAAACAACTTGCACATCCTTTGTGTGGGCAAGTAAGCTTCCGGCTGATGCCATCCGCTGATAATTGTCAGCGCCAGGGAAATTCCGGGGGAACAGGATGCCCCTTTACTTCCAGACGGACACGCGAGCAAAAGTCCCGGACAAGTTTCTTTACCGGTCCAGGCTCCATGCCGAGCACCTTAAATAGCAGACCGGCATCGTTTGGCAGATGGGTTATGCCGCAGGCAAGCTTCTTTTCACTATCCATGAAGACACCGGTAGCTTCATAAATCCTGTCGGCATGCTCTTTCGGTGTCATGACTATGACATTGGCAAATACATCGAAATCACCCATTATTCCCAGCTGGCGCACAGGGATAACGTTTGGATCAATCACAAACTTTTCTCTGAAAAGCGGTTCACCGTCAGGACGCTCTCCATGACTGCATACCGACAGTATGTCATATTCGAACAACTCTCCGTCTTTATAATATTTGCGACCTCCCATGTAGATTTCCGAATAGAACAGAGTAGCTGTCTTGTCTACGCATATGCGTGTGTCTGAAATAAACCGGGTGTGCCGGCACGGATATATCGGCTCCGGCATAAATTCAAGATAAGCCCCCTCTTCCAGCACAATGTTCTGTATCATGCCGGAATAGTTATATCGCATTTCCGCCAGTTTCGTGGCGGCACCGGTGGAAATCCATGCAAAGGCGTTTTTTCTAACGGTTATATCCTGCTGATAACGGTCGCCGTCAACATTCGGTCCTCCGGATGAAAGGATGTAAAGGCATGGCATCTGAGGCATCTCCTCGTCAAAATAGAGTTCCTGCTGCGCAATCAAGGGTACCCTGCGGTCAAGATCCCGCAAAATACTTTTACCTTCCGCATCAAGTTCGAAACCCAGACGCAGATAACCATGCTTGCCGGGAGCGCCCACATACATCTGCTCCGGTTCGCGAAGATAGGGACGCATCTCCCGTGCCGTAGAAAAATCCACCTCCGGCACGGATGATGTCTTGAATTTATCTGTCTTGATCATTGTCAATTATCTTTTTTATCGAAAAGAGCCATTTTGAAGATGAGATCGACCAGCTCGTCAATACCCTCCCCTGTCATGCAGTTGGTAAACACAAAGGGTTTTCCCGGACGCATCAGCCTTGAATCATGATCCATAACCTCAAGCGAAGCGTGAACATATGGCGCAAGATCCGTTTTGTTGATCACAAGTATATCGCTTTGGGAAATGCCGGGACCGTCCTTACGGGGAATCTTGTCGCCTGCGGCAACATCGATCACATAAATAAAGAAGTCAACCAATGCCGGACTAAACGTAAGCGTGAGGTTGTCACCTCCTGATTCAATGAGAACAATGTCAGTATCGGGGAAACGCTCTTCCATCTCCTCCACAGCCGCTATATTCATGGAAGGATCTTCCCGGACTGCCGTGTGAGGACACGCTCCGGTTTCGACTCCTATAATCTTGTCTTCATGAAGAATGCCTTTCAAAGTTTTTCTTACGTGCTTGGCATCTTCTGTTGTGACAATATCGTTTGTAATGATCAGCACTTTCTGCCCAAGTTCAAGAAGACGGGGAGTTATAGCCTCTATCAAGGCGGTCTTGCCGGATCCTACCGGTCCGCCGATTCCAATTCTACAGGTCTGAGACATAATATAGTTATAGTTTGGTAATTTACAAATATGAAGTTGATAACAATTTATCGGCAGGCATTTGCAATATTCACATTCTAATTCATGAACATGCGCATGTTGCCTTTTTCATGCAGTGATGCCAGTATGTCGAGTTCCGGAAAGAATGCGTTCATATCTTTCAGTTCCATCTGCGATGCCTCATCATAAAGCACACCTACATCTTCCGAGAGATCGAATAGTATTTTCTGTGTCTCGTAATGCGACACACGCACACATCTCAACGCGGCTGAAAGAACCATGTTTATTACACCGTACTGATGGGCACAGAAAAGAGCCTTTTCATCCAACCCTCCCGCTGCATAAGCAATTCCTTGCGCGACAGGAAAAGTTCCCGGCACTTTTTCACATGCAATATCTGCAAGCCAGCGTGTGACAATCGCGTTATCGAACAGTTTCGCCATCAGTTCCGCGAATTTCTTTCCCATGCGCCGGAGCATCATACGCGCCTCATCGTTCATTTTGAAAAGAATGAGCATTCTGTCGGCATCCGCGATCGCTTCGTAATCTCCACGCAGGAAGGCGCGGTGAGCGTGGATGGCTGCCACACCATCGCTGAATGCCGCCTGTCTCGCCTGAGAGGCTGTGAACGCACGCAGGGTTTTGGCATCATGCACAATACGTTCGAAAGAGGCAGTCTCCAATCCGTTGGAAAAGGAGAATGTCCCCACCGGAAACGTAGAATCGGTGAACTGAAGCAGCCTCGAAAGCGCCGTCATGTCATATTCAGTGTGAGTGTTCATGTGCTATTCCGTTTTCATCGAAATGAATGTGTGTCGTGGCATGATGATGGTGCTCGCCGAGTCCGTGGCTGTCATGTCCCGCGCCGCCGAACAGACGGCGTATCTCATGAGGTGCAAGATATGGGATAATCTCGACTCCTTTCTGAAAATCATATGATATGCCTTCAAGATTATGTGTCTCCATCACGCTCAACATAACCTTCTTATCTACAGTAAGCGGAACATATACTTTTGTGCCTTTTACAACGGCAGGCCAATGCTGGTTGCCGATGGCGTGACCAAGCTCGACCGAACGCCGGATTATGGTTTCGTGATCCTTGTCCGCAAGCGCGCCAAGGTCTATCACAAGAACAGGACTCAGTTCAATCTTCAGAACAACAGCTTTTTTTGTATCCGGATTAAAATCGATTACATCGCCATCTGCCACCTGCGTGTGACGCTTAAGAGCAATCGGATATTCCTCGCCACTTGTTCCCTTCCCGAGAAAACGGCTTTTCTGTGCCGTCCATTGGTCAAGGAATATGTAGTCTGTTTCCATATTCTTCAGTTTCTCTTTCCATTGCTGATCCCGGTTTATGTTACCGAGCACTTCTGTGTATACTTTCATAATACGTAACCTTTCAATATAGTTTAAGGTGTTTGCGGGAAACGATTGTCTCCCTATATCTTTATAACAAACAAGAGACTCGTTTGCTCACGGATTACAACCGGAAGTTACTTATGCATCAGAAATCATAGTAAAAACAACGGCGGGCTGCCTTGATAATCATGGCAGTCCGCCGTCAACTGAGCAGATTTTATTTTTTAACAAGCTCTTATAAAGTCCGATAGATCAGCTGAACCAGTAAAGCTGTGCGAGAGGAAGCTCTTTTGCCGGCGATACCGTAGCCGGATAACCGTCAACGGTAACTTCAAAAGTCTCCGGATTAACTTCGATATTCGGAGTAGCGGTGTTTCTGAGCATGGACTCCTTGGTGAGCTGACGAACTCCTGTAACAGGATACACTATACTCTTCAGACCATATTTGTCTTTGATTCCCGCGTCTACAGAAGCCTGACTGACAAACGAAATTCTTGAATTGAACAACGCCTCGCCAAACGCACCGTACATCGGACGCATTATCTTAGGCTGCGGAGTTACAAGCGATGCGTTTGTATCTCCCATATTCGCCCAGCTTATAAGTCCGCCCTTGATTACAAGCTGCGGTTTCGTACCGAAGAATGCTGGTTCCCACAACACAAGATCCGCCATCTTTCCTTTCTCTATCGAGCCGAGGACATCCGATATACCGTAGCATATTGCCGGATTAATCGTTATCTTGGCAAGATAGCGCAACACCCTGAAATTATCGTTTGAATCGGAATCCTCCGGCAATTTACCTCGGACCTGCTTCATATAGGATGCCATCTGGAAGGTTCTCATGAATGATTCTCCCACACGGCCCATTGCCTGAGAGTCGGATGATACCATTGAAAGAATGCCGAGATCATGGAACACATTCTCCGCCGCCTGTGTCTCGGGACGAACGCGGCTTTCGGCAAACGCCACATCAGACGGTATATTTGGATTAAGATTATGACAGACCATGATCATGTCGAAAAGTTCTGCCTGAGAGTTTATTCCGAAAGGTAACGTAGGATTGGTAGAAGACGGAAGCACATTCATCAGTGACGCCACTTTCAGAAGGTCAGGAGCGTGACCGCCGCCGGCGCCTTCGGTATGATAGGTGTGGATTGTTCGTCCGTCAATAGCCGCGATTGTGTCTTCCACATAACCGGATTCATTCAAGGTGTCGGTGTGGATCGCCACCTGAACATCGTAATTGTCGGCAACCGACATACATGTGCGTATCGCAGCCGGTGTTGCGCCCCAGTCTTCATGAATCTTGAAACCGCAAGCACCTGCCTCAACCTGATCGTCAAGATTCTCTCTGCAAGAACAGCTTCCTTTTCCAAGCAGACCTATATTAATGGGGAGTCCGTCGAATGCCTGTAACATTCTTTCGAGGCTCCAGGCTCCGGCTGTGATTGTGGTGCCGTTAGTGCCGTCTGTAGGACCGACGCCGCCCCCTACAAGAGTAGTGATACCGTTGGAAAGGGCATCGTATGCCTGCTGCGGCGCACACATGTGCACGTGCCCGTCGATGCCTGCCGCTGTCAGTATCATGTGTTCTCCTGAGATTGCATCAGTCGAAGGACCTGTGACGAGATCCGGAGACACACCTTTCATCACATTAGGATTGCCGGATTTTCCGATTCCTGCGATTTTGCCGTCGCGGATTCCGACATCAGCCTTGACCACGCCAAGAACCGGATCCAGAATTGTGACATTCGTGATTACGAGATCCAGACTGCCTGCCTTGGGTGTGCATTCATTGGCAAGTCCCATGCCATCGCGCAAAGTCTTTCCTCCGCCATATACCGACTCATCGCCATAAACCCTGAGGTCTTTTTCAATCTCTACATACAGATCCGTATTGCCGAGTCTGATTTTATCGCCCACGGTAGGACCGAAGAGCATATTGTTTTCTTGTCTTGATATAGTAGCCATGACGGATTATTTTTTAGTTGGGTTTTCTGTATATTCAGCTTCTGCCTCCTCTTCGGAAACAGTCTTGTAGCCATATTCGCCAAGACGGCGTATCGCTTCCGTGCGTTTAGGATAGAAGGTCGGGGTGTCTTCCAGACCTGTATATCCATTGACAAGATCGTCAAATCCGATAACCCTGCGTTTACCGGCATATTCCACAACCTCCACTTCTTTCTCCTCTCCGGGTTCGAAACGTATTGCCGTAGTCGCCGGTATATTCAAGTGGCAACCGAAAGCTTTCGGACGGTCAAACTCGAGATAACGGTTTGTCTCGAAGAAATGGAAATGGGAACCGACCTGTATCGGACGGTCTCCCGTGTTACGCACCACAAGCTTAACAGTGCGCCTGTCGGCGTTGTATTCTATCGGGGTGTCGGCAAGTATAACACCGCCGACAGGCACATAATCCTTCGGTGTGAAACCGGGGGTATTGGGATAAGCGATATCCGGTTTTCCGGAAAAAATACCGTCAGGTTGCGAATATGTCTCCTGAGGTGTGTTTTTATTCTGATCCATAGTATTATATTTTTATTTTATAGGATGATGGATGGAAACAAGCCGCGAACCATCGGTAAACACGGCTTCTACCTGCAGGAGGTCGATCATATCCGCGACTCCCGGCATAACCTGTTCTTTTGTAAGCACCTGAGAGGCTTCGTGCATTACTTCCTCAACCGTTTTTCCCTCTCTTGCTCCTTCAAGAGCCGCACTGGTGATATAGGCGACTGCCTCGGGATAATTCAGCTTTAGCCCTTTCTGAAGACGCCGCTCGGCTATAAGTCCTACCATCAGAAGGGTAAGTTTGTCTTGCTCTTTGGGTGTGAAATGCATAGTAATCTAATTTTGAATAAGGTTCTAAAATAATATGGATAACGGGGTGGCACAAACCGCACCTTCTCCAGTTTCTTATTAAAAAACAATATCCGCAAGGTTAATGTTTATACACACGTTACTCAAGACCCTATTTATAATCGTTACGGATTAGACAGACGCCTCTTTTCAGAAAGAGCCACACGACGATATATATATATGCAAGAATCACAAGCGTTATTAAAACCGGACATCTACCACTCACGTCACGCCGACCTCAGCTGATATCCCCGGAGGATGCCCGAATGCAATGTAAAAAGGCTACAATTGCCATCATAAGATGAACTTACCTGCCTACTTTTTGCCTATGTCTCCGCGCTCCGGAAATAAATTCATGAAAGACACTGCGTTTTGATATGACCTCTTCCTTGCTGTCGACTTCTTCTTTCAATTTTGCGATATCTGTGCCATCAGTATCAAACTGTCCTGATGAAAAGTGCCCTATGCCAAGGAGCAACATCACCATCGCGAACATAAGAATTACAACCAGTATTATCTTTAATATTGCCATTGATATTCAACTTATACAGATACTTCTTTGCATCTGTATAAGTTGATAACAATAGATGACTCGTTTTTGCTCACTGCAACATCGACATTTCTATTGGCTTCAGAACAGATCCACGATTATATCGTCAGAGAGCATTACACCTTTATCCGTAAGGCTCAGCCGGTTGTAATCAAGTTTCAGATAACCTTTTCCAAGCATGGATGCCGCCTTGTCAAGCAACTCCACACGCGCTTCTTTCCCAAAATCATTCTCAAAACGAACGATATCGATTCCCTTTGCTGTGCGCAAACCTGTCATGATCCGTTCTTCTGTGATTTCCTTGTCCGACAGCATTTCCTCCTCATGACATTTCTCACCATTCTCTACGGCAAGCATGTATGCGCGAATGTCACTTATATTCCATCTGCGGCACCTTCGTCCGTCGAAACTGTGCGCCGACGGACCGACACCTACATACGGCACACCCTCCCAATACGCGGAATTGTGCCTTGATTCAAAACCGGGCAAAGCATAGTTTGATATCTCATATCTCATATATCCGGCTTTGCGCAGATGTTCGTTGACCATTTCAAACATGGCAACACTGAGATTCTCGTCAGTCTCCTTTATACGTCCCAGGTCTCGAAGTCTGGTAAGCGCGGTGCGTTCCTCATACATGAGAGAATAGGCGGATATATGCTCCGGATGCAATTCCGTAAATACGTCAAGCGTTGATGAAAGAGATTCAAGCGTCTGACCCGGCAGCCCGAACATAAGGTCAAGACTGAGATTCCCGAAACGTTGCCTGAGAATACCATATGCTTCCATCACTTTCTTAGCGTCATGCCTCCGCCCTATTGACCTCAGTTCCTTGTCATTCATGCTCTGAACGCCCATGCTGACACGGTTTATGCCTGCGTCAAGCCAGACATCGGCATTGCCGGCAGTCACATCGTCCGGATTCACTTCAAGTGTCACCTCAGTCAAACGGACATCACCACTGCCTGCAGACATAATTATACGCCTTGCCTCAGAAACCAGAAACCGCAACAATCCGACCGGCATCAGCGACGGGGTTCCACCTCCTATATATAAAGAGACTTCGCGCATTGCAGAAAGCCCGCATGAACGGAGTTCCAGTTCTGCGACAAGAGTCTTGACATAACGCTCCCAATCAAAACCGGAATGGCAGACCTCACTGTAAAAATCACAATAAATACATTTGCTGCGGCAGACCGCCACATGTATATATACCCCTCCCCTGTTTACACAATCACACATGACACAACCAATTGACACACTCTGAGAAACTATTTTATTTCAGAAGCTCTCCAGGCTTCTGAAATCACCCGCAAAGTTAATAATGTTTTATGGAAATATGTTACACAACATTCTAATTTCTTCTACATTTTCCACATTTTTTATTAAATTGCGCTCGCTTTTGCAACACAAGGCAATCCTCTACCCTCATAAACGAATGAAATTCTTGTAACAATTAAAATCTTGTACCAATGAAGATTTATAAAACCAACGAAATCAAAAACATCGCCCTTCTCGGATCAAAGGGCGCCGGTAAAACCACACTCGCTGAATCCATGATCTTCGAGTGTGGAGTTATAAAACGTCGCGGCACAATTGAAGCGAAAAACACAGTGTCCGATTATTTCCCCGTTGAGAAAGAATATGGATATTCCGTATTCTCAACTGTATTCAATGCTGAATTCAACGGTAAGAAACTTAATATCATCGATTGCCCCGGTGCCGATGATTTCGTAGGTAACGCATACACGGCTCTTGGAGTCTGCGACATGGGTCTTATCCTTGTAGATGCGCAGTATGGCGTTGAAGTTGGAACGGAAAACATTTTCCGCACCACGGCAAAACTCAAGAAGCCGGTTATTTTCGGTCTTAACCAGATGGATGGTGAAAAAGCCGATTTCGAAAACGTCATGGAGCAGATGCGCGAACACTTCGGTCCTCGTGTGGTTCAGATACAATATCCCCTGGAATCCGGACCGAATTTCCATTCGATGATCGATGTGCTTCTGATGAAGAAATACGAATGGGGACCAGAAGGAGGCACTCCTGTAATCTCCGAGATTCCTGAAGACCAGCTTGAAAAAGCCCGCGAACTTAATCAGAAACTCGTTGAGGCGGCTGCTGAAAACGATGAGACCCTGATGGAAAAATTCTTCGAACAGGGCAGCCTTACTGAAGATGAGATGCGCGAAGGAATCCGCAAAGGACTCATCGACCGCTCCATATACCCCGTAGTCGTTCTCAGTGCAGCCAAAGATATGGGCGTCCGCCGTCTAATGGAATTCCTTGGAAACGTATGCCCATTTGTCAGCGACATGCCTGCGCCTGAGACTGTTGCCGGAGAAGAAGTAAAACCCGATGCGGAGGGTCCGCTGTCCGTGTTCTTCTTCAAGACTTCCGTAGAGCCGCACATCGGCGAAGTATCATATTTCAAGGTTATGAGCGGAACTCTCAAGGCAGGAGAAGACCTTGAGAACGTCTCTCGTGGCGGCAAAGAGCGTCTCGCTCAGATTTTTACCGTTTGCGGTCAGCTCCGTAACCCGATAGAGACCCTTGAAGCAGGTGATATCGGTGCCGCAGTCAAACTGAAAGACGTTCGCACAGGAAACACGCTTGATGCGAAGGGTTGTGACTATCAGTTTAATTTCATTAAATATCCCCAGCCTAAATACACACGTGCTATACGTCCTGTCACCGAAAGCGATGCCGAGAAGCTCGCCGGAATACTGACACGCATGCATGAAGAAGATCCCACATGGATTGTGGAGCAGAGCAAAGAATTGAAACAGACTCTTGTAAAAGGACAGGGAGAATTCCATCTGCGCACTCTCAAATGGCGTATCGAAAACAACGAGAAACTCCCCATCGAGTTTATCGACCAAAAGATACCCTATCGCGAGACTATCACAAAAGCTGCCCGTGCCGACTATCGTCATAAAAAACAGTCAGGAGGTTCCGGACAGTTCGGTGAAGTTCATCTCATAATCGAGCCTTATACTGAGGATATGCCAGAACCCGACACATATAAATTCGGAAATCAGGAGTTCAAACTCAATGTCCGCGACAAACAGGAGATTCCATTGGAATGGGGCGGCAAGCTTGTTGTATACAACTGCATTGTCGGCGGAGCGATCGATGCCCGTTTCATTCCTGCCATTGTAAAGGGTCTGATGGACCGTATGGAACAGGGACCCCTCACCGGATCCTATGCGCGAGACGTGCGCGTAATGATATACGATGGCAAGATGCACCCGGTAGACTCCAATGAAATCTCATTCCGTCTTGCTGGTCGGAACGCATTCTCTCAGGCGTTCAAAGCCGCCAATCCGAAGATTCTCGAACCGGTATACGATGTCGAGGTTCTTACACCTGGCGACACAATGGGCGATGTGATGAGCGACCTTCAGGGACGCCGCGCTCTGATCATGGGAATGGCATCTGAAAATGGAATTGAGAAACTGTCTGCGAAAGTTCCTCTTAAAGAGATGGCATCCTACTCAACATCTCTGAGTTCAATCACCGGAGGTCGCAGCTCATTCACCATGGAGTTCTCAAGCTATGAACTCGTTCCATCCGATGTCCAGGAGAAACTTCTCAAGGAATATGCGGAGACTCAGACCGAAGATTAAAGAAAAGAATGACAATAATAACCTATCAGACGATTTTCAAGACAGGGGACGCGACGAGATGTCGCGTCCCCTGTCAGCTTTCAGACCGGACGGAACAGATCCGGTTGTGATTTCGATAAAATTGTCAGAAATGAGTCAGGCACATATCTGTGATCCATATCCACAATGGACAGAATCCCACAAACAGTATAACCGAGAGTGTCAGCGAAGAGGTACCCGTGGCTACATACGTGTCATATTCATCGGCTATGATGATTCCCGAGAATGCCGGTGGCAATGCCGCTGCTACAACGAGCATCTTGAGATTCAGAGGATCCATCTTGAAAACAAGACCCATTATCAGAATGACAGCCGGCATCAGAACCATCTTGAGTATTGAACCGAGCACTGCCTGCCAATTGATCTGAATCTTGATTGCCGACAAAGTTATACCTGCGGAAAAAACAGCCATCGACGCATTCGCGCCCTTGATAAGGTCGAATGACGGACTCGCCCAGTCCGGCCATGGAATACCAACCAGAACCCAGACCACTGCAAGAATCGGTGCCCACGCCACTGGCTGCGCCAACGCATGAAGCACCGGCTTCCATGCACTCTGCTTCTTTGCAGAACCCGGATTCTCCTTTTCAAGCGATGCATTCATGAGAGACAACCCCACAGGGATTCCGACCGCATTCACAACGATGCCGACAATAGCGACCACAAGAGCCACCGACGGATTCGTTCCGAAAATCGGCTCAAGCACGGCAAACCCGAGAAAACCGATTGTCGGAGAACCGCTGATCAATGCCGAGACTGCCGCATCTGCACCGGTGTTCTTCTTAAAACAATACTTGAATACCCAATAGACAATCATAAAGCACAGCATTATGCCTACAAGCGATATGAGAGTCAGCTTGATATCTCTGGCAAGCATTTCGCGACTTGCCTGAACAATAGATACGAACAGAGCGGCGGGAAGTGCATACACCAGCACAACTTTGTTGAATTTCTTTGCGTCTTCACCTGTGAAAGCGCCTCGTTTCCCGGATATGTAACCAGCCAGCATCACAACTATGATCGGCACGATTGCATACAGGATCACATGCATCATATTAGACATATTCTCGTTTTTTTACGTTATACCTTGATTGGAATCAGCGGCTCAGGATTCAGATATCCTATATGACCGCTCTCTTTTCCGGCATCGCCGGCAAGCTGCACATCAATTAGAGTCGGCTTGCGGGATGCGATAGCCGCTTCAAGTGCCTCCTCGAATTCATCCGGCGTCGTCACATAATAACCTTTTCCGCCGAATGCCTCCATCATCATGTCGTAGCGTGCATTCAGGTCAAGAGTGGTCGGTGCCGGATCTCCGTTTTTGCTCAGATTCTCCCCTTCATGGTTGTATATGCCCCCGTTGTTGAAGACACACACCGTAATCGGAAGGTTGAAGTTGGTCATAGTGCTTACCTCCATTCCCGAGAAACCGAATGCCGAGTCACCCTGGATTGTCACAACAGGACCTCCGGTGGCAAGTGCCGCACCGATAGCCGAGCCTGCGCCCATACCCATGATTGCCCATGTCGCGCAATCGATTCGGCGGCGCGGCTGAGACATGTCGATTGCATCGCGGCAATCATCAAGCGTGTTCGCGCCTTCGTTGATAAGCGTAACCTCCGGATGTCTCTCTATGACGGATTTGGCAGCTCTCAGTGCGTCCCAGTGATCCATAGGTTCGGGAGAGGGAGAGAGCTTCTGGGCTATCCACTTGTTGGCATCGGCTGTATGAGCCTGAAGATCCTTTACCCACTGCGGATCCATTGAAAGCTTATAATCGGGCAATGCTTCGAGAATCATATCCAGAGAAGCGCCGAGATCTCCGATTACCGGTGCAGCCACAGGCACATTGCAATCGATTTCAGTAGGTTCAATGTCAAGTTGCACATATTTATTGTCAGGATTCCATTTGCCATGTCCTCTCGAAAGCAACCAGTTGAGACGAGCGCCAACAAGAACCACCACGTCTGCCTGCTCCATGATCATACTGCGGCACGAAATTGCCGACAACGGATGATTATCTGGCAATAGACCCTTTGCCATAGACATCGGATAGAATGGGATTCCTGTCTTTTCCACCAATTCCTTTATCTTGGCATCATTCTGAGAATATGCAGCGCCCTTACCGAAAAGAAATACCGGTTTTTTTGCCGAAGCGATAAGCTCCATAGCCCTCTTAACGGATTGGGGCGAAGGATAAGTCGCCGACACCGGATCAACAGGTACGAACTGCAGTTTCGCCGCTTCATCCTTTGAGATGACACCGCCAAGTGCCGGAACTGTCATATCCAGATATACTCCGCCGGGACGCCCCGAAAGCGCTGCGCGCATAGCGCGTGCAACGCCTATCGATATATCCTGAGGACGATTGACGCGATATGCCGCCTTTACAAGGGGCTTGGCTATGGCAAGCTGGTCAAGACCTTCGTATGTGCCCTGTTCCAGATCCACGGCGACTCTGTCTGACGAGCCGGATATCTGAATCATCGGATAGCAGTTTACCGTGGCATTGGCAGTAGCCGTAAGACCGTTGAGAAAGCCAAGTGAGGACACAGTGAGCAACACGCCCGGTTTTTTAGTAAGATAGCCGTAAGTGGCGGCTGCCATACCAGCCTGCTGCTCGAACCGGAAGCTTATGAAACGAATGCCGACCATCTGGCAGATATATGCCACTTCCGTGACCGGGATGCCCACAAGTCCGAAGATCACCTCCACTCCGTTGGCTTTCAGAGCATTCGCAAGCACATACATGCCGGTCATGTCTGTTTCCGGATTGGGAGCCATCGGAGGCTTGCAACCGCACGCTGTGGTGCCGGAAGCGGGAGTATTTATATTTTTGGTGTTTTCCATAACAATAATAATAAATTTATTTATATTATCACATCTTGCCGCCGGCAAGCGGTTCGGTTGTGCCGTTCTTTGCGAATTCCGCCTGCTGCTCGGCTGTATACCCGAGTGAACTGAGAACTTCCGCGTTGTTTCCGCCCAATGTAGGACACGGACCGTAAACAGGCTGGTAGTTTGAAATGGTGAATGGAACTCCGACTGTCACGAATGTGCCGATCTTGCCGCCTTGGTCTATCTTGACGAGCGTGTTTCCATCATAGTTGTTCGGATCATCCATGATCTCCTTGGTGTTAAGAACCGGTGCAACTGGAATGCCGAACTTAGACAACTCCTCTGTCACTTCGTATTTTGTCTTATTGACTGTGTAAGATTCTATACGGGCATATATCTCCTGTTTATGCTTGTCGCGGGCATCTGCCGTATTGAAGTCGGGATTGGTAAGCCAGTCTTCAAATCCGAGACCCTTGCATGCCTGCTCGAAATCTTTCTTGCCTCGCTGAAGAATAACATACACATAAGCATTCGGATCAGTCTCCCATCCTTTGCACTTGTATGTCCATCCAAGAACACCGGAGCCCTCCTGATTGCCGGAACGCGGAACATATTCTCCGAACTTCTGACTCGGATACTGCGGGAACTGTGTGAGGTATCCGACACGATCGAGCGTAAGCTGGTCACGAGTCTTGATACGACATAGGTTAAGACATGCGTTATGCATCGACTGATATACATAACTTCCTTCGCCTGTGCGCGAGCGTTGCTGAAGTGCGGCAAGCAGACCGATAGCCATATGCATTCCGGTGTTGGAATCGCCCAACGCTGCGCCGGACTGAGTCGGAACATTATTGTCGCCTTCCCACCATCCTGTCGTGGATGCCGCGCCGGCTGTGACCTGCGCTACCGGTTCGTAAGCTTTCAGGTCTTTATAGCTTGATGTCTCGGGAAAACCTTTGATGGTGCCGTAAATACAACGTGGGTTCAGTTTATGCACAACCTCCCAGCTAAAGCCGAGTTTATCCATAGCGCCAGGATGCAGATTCTCTACGAATATGTCACATTCTTTGATAAGTTTGGTGAGAATTTCCTTACCATCGGGTGTCGCGGCATCAAGAGTAAGCGATTTCTTGTTAGAATTCAACTGGAGAAAATAGTAGCTCGGACAATCCGGATCAAACTGAAGTTCTTTACGGGTTGCGTCTCCTGAACCGGGACGCTCGATTTTTATCACCTCCGCTCCGAGCCATGCAAGAAGCTGTGTGCATGACGGACCGGACTGAACTGCGGTAAAATCTACAATTTTGATACCCTCGAGGGGTGCGGTGTTTTGTGCCATAGTATTATTCTATAATTAAAATGTATAAATATTTTTTAAATCTTGGCAGAATTTTTTATTATGCCGTTCTGCTTTCAATATTCTTCCATAAAAACATTTTAACATATACTTAAGTTCGCAAAAATCATACTGTAGCCGGGGCTGATTTTGGAAACTGCAGATTTCAAGGAGCGGAAATCATCGCAGACAGCATTGAAAAACCTGATATCTCAATATTTCAATCAACCGGTAGGATCCGCTGAGGTTGAGAAAAAATTAATAGCTTGTTTAAAAATAAAAGTGAATTTGGGGACGTGTAAATAAATCATGACGAGTTCCCTGACAACCTGCTAAAAATATAATTTCGATAAAATATATCTAAGAAAGTTAAACTATATTTAACGACGGATGTTATAATGATAAAATCAACAGAAAATACAGGTTGAGAAAAAAGACATTAGAATTCTCCCCTGTTTATTTAGCTGGCGGTTTTATACTATGAAAACAATAAAAAAGGTTATAATTAAACATTTAGCGTTATGAAAAGAACAGTTTTATTCATGGCAGCTCTTATGACACTTTCATGTGCATGGGCTCAGAAAATCAGTAAGAATGAGGCTAAGTCGCTTCAGACTTTCCTTTCTCAGAATGCAGCCAAGGGAGGTAACAACGCTGAGGCTCTCCGAATGGTAGGCAGCAACGTTGCGGCATGCCCCGGCATCAAAGTTGAGAACGGACACGTCACTGAAATCGATTTCAAGGGCAAGGATCTCGCTGGAACTCTTGATTTGTCTGGTTTCCCGGCTTTGCAGAAGATTGATGTCTCCAGCAACAAGATCACCAGTCTGACATTAAATAACAACCCTGCCCTCGTAGAGGTCAATGCCGGTAAAAACAGGATACACACCATGACCATAACCGGATGCCCTCAGGTGCAGACAATCAGGGTCAACAAAAACAGACTGGCTGAATTCGATCTCGGCACAGTTCCATTGCTTAAGAGATTCAATGTTTCGGGCAACATGCTTGAGGCTCTTGATGTCTCAAACGCCACAAACCTTGAATACCTGAATGTGATGAGCAACAACCTCCAGTCTCTGAACGTCAGCGGATGTCAGAGTCTGAAATCGCTCTATGCGGCATTCAATGACTTGACAGACATCACTTTCGCCGGTTTGGTCAAACTTGAGAACCTCAATGTGAACTCCAACAAGATCGCAAAGCTCTATATTCAGGATCTTCCCGCAATCGAGACTCTGCTCTGCTCCGACAACCATATGGCAGGGCTTACAGTGAAAGGTTGCAAGACAATAAACGAAATCTGGGCTCCCTACAACGACCTCACTTCATTCACTGTCGAAGATGCCCAGAACCTCGCGTTCGTGAATGTGGAATGGAACGACCTCACTTATCTCTCGCTCGCTAACATGAACTTCCTGCAGAGAGTAAACGCGGCAAACAATCAGCTTATCACTCTTGACGTTTCATTCGACCCGATGCTCCGCTTCGTTAACGTAACAAACAACAATATGCTGACTGACCTCCGCACCGATGCTGACTCTCAGTTGCGCCACGTAATCGGCTATGCAGACTATGAATACGGCTTCTGACAATTTGCGTCAAAACAATTCTTACATATCAATCTAAATAAAAGGGGTGCAGCTAAGTTAGCTGCACCCCTCCTCTTTGCATACATCGTTCAAACTTGACAAGTCAACTATATTTCAATAATGAAAAATGCCATACGATATGGTTCTCATATATTTCTCCGGCAGGAAGGAATGTGGCAGGGAAATTCGGCTTGTTAGGAGAATCGGGAAAATGCTGCATCTCTATTGCAATCCCTTCCTGAGGCCCGTAAGAACGTCCAGAGCAATTCAGAGGCGTATCGGTTACACGATTGGCGGTATATACCTGTGCTCCCGGCTGATCACTCCCCATTATCAGGATTCTGCCGCTGCATTCGTCTCGGAGTTCAACAAGATTTTCTTGAAATTTTCCCGGCTGCCAGTCATCGAAGACCCAGCATTGACCGTATCCTCCGCCAATATTCAACGGAGGGAAATCCGAATTTATGTCACGCCCGATTTTTTTTGGCACACGAAAATCCATTGGAGTTCCATCCACGTCATCAATCTCTCCGGTAGGGATATGTGTTGCGTCTATAGGAAGCCATTTGCCAGCCTTAATCTTCAAGATATGGTCAAGAACCGTTCCGGAATCAGCACCACGCAGATTCCAATAGGCATGGTTCGTGAGATTCACTACTGTATCTGCATCGCATACAGCCCGGAAATCAAGTGACAGCTCGTTTTTTTCATTCCACCTGAAAGTGGCACTGACATCCAATGCTCCCGGAAAAGACTCCTCCATGTCTTCGGAATGATAAGTCATCCTGACTCCATCTGCAAGAAGCATGGCATCCCATATCCGGTTCTGAAAACCGGTAGGTCCTCCATGAATCGAATTGGGAGCGGCATTGATTTCCAGATTGTAGGTTTTGCCTCCGATGGTAAGATGACCTCCAGCTATGCGATTGGCATAACGCCCCGGCGATTTGCCCATGCAGGCATCATCTGCATAGTAATCGACGGGATTGGCATAACGAAGAGCCACGTTACCTATTTTTCCGTTCCGGTCAGGAACATTAACCGATAGTATGCCAGCCCCTAATGTTGAAAGTTCAACAAACGCACCCGATGCGTTTTCAATCCTGAATACTGTAATATCCCCCAATGAAGAGGGATAAGTCGATGAATCTGTTTTCATTGCACTGTAAACTCCTTAGAAACTGTTTGTTAAACAATGAACTCGTCTTGACTTTTTTTTCTTGACATCAGCGAAAACACCCGGAAAGATTCGCAGAGGTTGAAAAAAGAATCAGCTATATCACTATTTTAACTTTCGTAAATAAGTCAAGACAAGTTCAATCTTATAGAAAGTCAAGACACAATTCAAGTTCTTCCTGATTTGTGAGCACATATGACACCCCTGACATGACCATGGTTTTGGCATCAGTTCCGCCCCAGGTCACTCCTGCCGGAATGATACCCGCCTCTTTCGCGGCAAGTATTCCGGTCTCGGTTCCGGAGAGGAGCGTGATTTCCCTCCCTGTAAGCGCGTTTTGATCTTTTATATTGTTCAGAGCAGCCACATATTCCGTCAGATCACCGGCTGCCCGCAGTTCAATCACCTTGACCCCCTGCTTCCGCAATTTCTCGATTTGCGCTCTGACCCAGTCTATATCCTTTCCGTGACTATCCTTAAGACAACCCTCCGTTTCAATCAGAGCAATCCTCATAGCCTTCCTTACATATGGCAGAGTATCGAAACACAAATTGCCCGGATCTACACGTGGATCGGAAGTCCTTTTCATCCAGGAAGTCAGCCGCCGCGACATTTTTTTCTTTGTTTTTGCATATGAGACACTGTCCGCGACATTGTTCAGACATCCCGGGTCTTTTCGCAAATCATATAATTCTTCAGCAGGGCGCAAGCCGAAAGCCCGGTCGAAAATCTCCTTGGGATATTTATCACGCTGGAATACCATAAATGCCTTTGCCGGACCATGACCTGTATCACCATATACTGGATCAGTACCCGCTGGCAACCTGTCTGGATAAAGATTCCTTATATAGAGAAAATCCTTGTCTTGCACGGAACGCATCGGATACCCATATCCTCCGGGACGAGTGTTGGTATGGCGTTCACGATCGGAATATATTTCCTTGCGGCATGCCGTGTAGTCACCCTTAAACACCGGAATTAAGCTCCGTGAGTCCATCTTTTCTTTCGGCTTCACTCCAGCCGCTTCATAGAAAGTTGCTGTCAGATCCATAAGACTGACAAAACCGTCACACACACTGCCAGGCTTGATTACTCCGGGCCATCTCACTGCGAACGGCACATGACAACCGAGATCATAAAGGTTTGATTTGGCACGTGGAAAAGAATCGCCATTGTCTCCCGTAATGATGAGTAGCGTATTGTCCAGACGCCCCGTCTTGCGCAACGCCTCCATCACCTCCTCGCACTCATCCTGGAAAAGCTGTATATTGTAATAATAGTCTGCGACATCCGTACGGACATCCGGAGCATCCGGAAGATAAGGAATCAGCGTGACTGAATCAGGATTAAAGCCGTGCGCTTCACCTGAGCCTTGCTTGTAGGGACGATGAGGTCTCCTGCTGCCCATCCAAACACATATCGGTTTGTCGGCAGGCGCATCCTGCTCTATATATTTCACAAGATCCTTGACCTCCCTGCCCGCAGGGTTATGTTCCCATCCGGTCTGATTCCAGACTCCGGGACCCCACCCTTTTCCCCAATAGACGGCATCATATCCTGCCTCTTCCAGAACATCGGGATAAACGGTCAGGTCCGCCGGGAAATAGCAGTTGAGATTACACCCGTCCTTGAGTCTGTGAGGATGCTGACCGGTGAGAATGCTCGCTCGCGACGGCGAGGAATGAGGAGCCGCGGAATACGCACGGGTGAAAAGCATTCCCTCGGCAGCTATGCGATCCAAGGCTCGGGAATCGACTCCCGTTGCACCGTAAGACCGGGCGTGGGGAAATCCCCAGTCATCGGCAAGCATCAACACTATGTTCGGACGATTGTCCGCATTGTCTTTCGCAAAGGCGGAAACTGCCACACCTCCGGCAATAAGAGCCATAGGAGTCCTTATGTATTTTAAATTCATGGCTTTTGTTTTGTTTTAAATTCAGACACTCTCCTGGCGTCATCTATGATTTTGCGCAGTGCCGGGATGGCATTGATCTTTTGGGCGATATTGATGGCGGCGCGTTGATATCCGTTGTCGCTGGGGTGCGTGCCGTCTACTGTCGTCTCGTGGTCATCGCCCGTAAATAGTCCCGGCTCGAAGAAATAGATATTCCTGTCCCTCTTCATGACTTTGCTTATCTCCTCCCTGGCTGCCTGCGCCTTATCAGCCTCATATTTGCGTTTGTCCAGATCAAAATTTGACACCTCCCGTTTTACCGTCTCAAGAAACACCAGAGGAGTATTCGGGTGTTTCTTCCTTACAGTCTTCACAAAATCCGCGAAGCGTTCGCGTATCTGGTCTGCATTCGGATTGGAAAAGCAATCGAAAATGAACATGTCCGCATCTGTGTCGCAGATAAGCTCTGCAAAGAATTGCTCCATCTTCTGTTGTCCCCCGGTGCCGTAGTTTGCGACATCCACGCCAAGTATTCGTGAAAGCTGTGCAGGCCAGGTCATACCCGGGCGGCTCGTGGATGTGCCGTGCGTATAACTCGACCCCATGGCAACTACGGGAGCACGTCTTACCTCTCCGCAAGACTCCACAACGGCGTTCGGGGCAAAACCCAGCTGTATTGAGTCAAGCACCATGAAGCAAGGCAGGTAAATCATACACTCTTTCATCGTTGTGTCCATGTTGTCAACGAGTGTATACTCATGTTTTACGGATTTATACTTAGGACGACCCATTCCTGCCCATAGCCATTCGCCATCTTTTTTGATATACAGGTCAAGACCTGCCTCGGCTATCGGATGCCAGCTTGTGCTGCGATGCTCTTTGTCGTTACACCATTTGGCTGCAATCACAGGAGAATTTGTATGAAAACTGACCGCCATTCCTGTAGACATCTTGTAATACTTACGCACAGTCGGTGTAAAATCCGGATATTTGTCAGTATCCAATCGGCTCAGCCGTGGACCATCCGGTTGAGGCTTATTGAGAATTGTCAAGGTTGAGGCATCTATATATTTCAGCTCCTTCGCACCTGCACCCGATACATTAAAAGAGACACAGACCAGAGTCAGCAATGCCAAAAGTTTCTTCATAATCTATAAATTATACGGTATGAGCAATCACAGGTCATAACTCTGCCGTTATCATGTTGGGATAGTGGTCGGAAATATAATTCACTCCCAAGCCCGGCTTGTTGAAATTCTCGAACTTCTTCACATCCGCGTTTCGGTAATATATGAAATCTATCACGTGGCGTGATGTCATCTTCACCTTGCCGAAACCGTTGAATGTCGGCTCGTTGTTTGAGACAGGCACGTCCCTTCCGTCATTCATCCAGAAATGGAATGGCTGCAGCCCCCATCTACGCACATCGTCCTCGTCACGGCTCGCATTCATGTCTCCTGCGATGAATACCGGCGCATCCTCACCTGCGATATCACGCATCCTGATCACATTCAGCATTGCGGAATTCAGTTTTGCCTCCAGATCATGATTTTTCAACCCCAAACAGAGATGGGTTGCAAAAAAATAAAAATCCTTCCCTGTAGTCTTCTCCCTGAACTTTCCCCAGCATGTGCCGCGCCACTGTTCGCTGCTGTGGCTCCAGCATCTGGAAGGCTTGTCAGGCGTCGGGCTATGGAAGAAGGAACCCTCTTTCAGCAGACTCACCGTGTTTTTATTGTAAATCAAGATGGTGTTGGCGCCACTTCGCGAACCGGTGCCGGGTATTTCTATCTGTCCGTATTCCGGAAGCAATTCCTTGAGATCTTTCCTCATGGATTCGCGTGCCTCCCCCACAGCCACCACATCCGGTCTGACATCCCGGATAAACCGCTGAATGGCGGTTTTTCTGACGTCCCAACTTGTTTCACCTGTATCTTTGGGGCTATTGTAACGCACATTAAATCCCATCACTTTGACTTCAGCGAGCGATGTCATGCATAAAAATACGAAAATTAGAGCTGATAAATATAATCTTTTGTGTACCATTGTTGTTGATGCCGTTTAAGTAGTTGTTCTGGAAGTTATTCTGGAAGCTATCGGGACGGTTCCTGAATCAGGGATGCCAGCAATCCATAGAATGGAGCTGTCGTGATGTTCTTTGCAGGAGCTATAAGTCTTGGCTGAGCCACATCCTTCAGATTTTCGCTCAACGCGGGACCGAACAATTCAAAGGATTTTGAAATCTGACCTCCGCATAGCAGACATTCGATATTGTTTTCGGCAAGTATCGGAGCCAATACTCTTCCAAGAATCCCTCCGGCTTCCGCGAATGCTCTGCGGGCGGCGTCATCCCCTTCAAAAGCCGCAGATGCTATTTCAGCCACGGTGATTTCGTTCTTAACGCATCCCGACATCTCCCTGTAAAGCCGTGTGATTCCTCTCTTCGACACAAAGTCTTCAAGAATCCCGCCGCCGTATGGTATACGGAATATCGAGATGAGCGGAGAGCCGTATGGATTGAGCTGCAGCACGGAATCAATGCAGCATGCGAAACCGAGACCGGTGCCGAGAGTGACGAGTGCCGCATTCCTGAAATCACGTGCGTTGCCACACATCATCTCCCCGGCAAGGGCGGCATTGACATCATGCAGGAATCTGACTGGGACATCACTTCTGAGAGCAGGATGGGATTTCAGTATGTCGGTCAGGTTCACATTGCGGATTGACTGGAATTTGTGTTCCATAAGCGACATCCCGGCGTTATAATCGAATGGTCCGGGAAAATCGACAGCAACACCTGCAATCCTCATGCCGCGTTCTTCCGCGAGAGCGGCACCCCTGGTCACGGCTGTGACCAGGGCGCCTATTATCTCATCTCTGCTTCCGGATGAAGGCATGAGAACCTCATATTCAGCGTCTTCAATAAGTTTGCGATCTGAATCTGCGATAACCGCTTTGAGAAACGTCCCACCCACATCAAAAAGCAACTGACAGTCATTCATTCTCGAAACCATCCTTAAGCATCGTTTTATGCACGCGGATAGGTTCCACGCCGAGATTCTCCACCACGTATTCGCCAATGGTCGACGGAACCACTACCATATCCATAAATTCGGCATCGAAATAACGTTCGGGATGTTGTTTCGAGCGGATACGGATTTTTTCACCGTCCACAAGCGTGAGCACATGGAATTTGCCATTGGTATTGTCCTCTATCTCCTTCTCGAATTCAAGACGTCTTAGGGAGAAATAAAGCAACGGGGATTCTCCGACAATCACCTCTGACCATCCTTCCCCGCTACGTGCGATGCGAGGCTTCTGCACGATATTGTTCCTTACCCAGGTCGTCGTTCTGTCGCGTGCCACAGTTCTCTCTCCATGATAAGTATGAATCGGACGGGGAATACCGTCAAGATCCGGACGCAGATAATCATAGAGCTTGTAAGTATAGGAACCGATGGTAAGGGAACCGATTTCAAGAACGACCTGATTGCGACCTGACGAATGCACTGTGCCTGCGGGAATCATCACCTGCAGACCCGGTCTGGATTCTTCGTAGCTTATATATTTCATATAATCCACAGGTTTGTATTCCTTGTCGGCAATCTTTATTTCCTTGATAAACTGATCCACATCGGCATCATCGCGGAAACCGATGAAGGTCTTGGCGTCATGACCTGCCTCGACTACATAATAACTTTCGTCCTGACGTCCGAGCTCATCGAAATTTTCCCGGTTGTACTTTTCGTTGGAATGACACTGCACGGACATGTTGCCGGTGCTGTGATAGGAATCGTCATAATTGAAGCGGATGGGGAAATAACCGCCGAATTTATCGGCACACTTCTTGCCCATCACCTCCTCGCTGGCTGTCATGAAGAATGTCTGGAAAGGAAACTCCACCTTGTTACGCCCCACTTCGACCACGATACTCACCTCCATCGGGATAAGATCGAACACCCATGCGCAATTACGCATGTCGGCGGGCAGGTTTCTGAGTTTCTTCACATAAGTGCCTCCCCATACACCTTCAAGATAAACCGGTTTTGCACGAAACGGGTATGAAGCCATCGATGTGAAAATCTCCTTAAGCGAAGACATGGGCACAAGCTGAAGGTTGCCGGGCTTGTCACTGGGCACATAATAGTCAAGCGCGCACTCCCGGAGCAGACTCCGCCGGAGATTGACCGCCATCTCGAAGTCGGCATAATAGCAGCGGCGGATAATCTGGTTCGCGGGACGCGCCTCCTTCTGACCGAGATTGACATATTGCCCCCTGCGAATGCGTAGAATCGATTCCTTCGGAGTCACGTCAAAATAGAGTTTCAGGTCGAAAAGCTGCATGTTCGCGGGAATAAGACAGCCGTTGCCGTAAACCACTACGACTTTCCCTTCATTGCCCTCACGTATTTTTCTCAGTTCCGATCTGAATGCCTCGGTCTTGTCAGGATCCAGAAGAGCCTCGTAACCGCCCCGGAAAATCTTTCCGTAAAGGAGGGTGGGATCCTTCTCCCTGTCCCATTCGAGAAGAGGGTCGATCATATTGTTGATTTCTTCCTCCTCTTTGAGATTGTCAAGATAATTCTTCTGTTCGAGGAGAATGCCCTTCCCTGCGAGCTGCTGGGAAAGGAGATTTATCATCTCCTGCCATTCGGCGGTGGCATATCCGTCGAATGCGAGAATCACGCTCTTTCCCGGATTTGCATTACGGAGAGACTCCACTCGCGCCGCAAGAGATTTTGCACTGTTCAGCGATCCGCATACTACACTCTCCACTACTTCCGCCAGAATATGCGGGCGGTTCACCGGACGGGGATCATCGTACGGGAACGGGTTATACATAAAACTCATGAATATAGGTTATTTATGTTTGTTTGGTTAATTGATTTCATAATATTTGAAGTCCATGATATCGGAAAGCTCGCGCAATTGTGCACGCCAGTCACCATCGACGACTGCGAAATGCTGGGTTGTGCCGATTTTGATTATTTCTTCGAAAAGACGTTCCACAGGCACAACCGGACGGAAAATCGTATGGGAGTATGTCGCGAGTATATGCTCTCCGGGCAGCGACTCCACGAGAGTCGCGACAAGCTTGTATCCGCCGTCGCATTCCACGAGTTGCGCCATTGTCTTCAGTCCCGGAGAAATACGATACCAGGCAAAGGGTGCTCCCGCGTACCTGTAACTTGTTTTGGCAAAACGCACATCGCGGGCAATCACAACGTTATCCTGCCATTCGGGGTCATTGTGATCGTTGGGACCGGCATGTCCTCCGGCAAACGTGCCGAATTCACTTTCTATATGGAACGGTTCAATAAAATTCACATTTCTTCCCGAGATCAGCTTGAGAATATAGGTTATGAGTCCGGCACCCATATCCGCCTCCGGCACAAGCACCGATGTGTTTGCATTAAACCAGGGATGATAAAATCCGGCGCGCAGTCCGACAAGCTCAAACATGGCACGGTCGATATCATTAAAAACCATCACGTCTATGTCTGAATCTTCCGCCATCTTTGCAAGACCGATCGAGGCACGGACCGATGCCTCGAATTTCTCATAATCCACATCCTCCATCATCCTGTAACTGCCCGTGAGTCTGTCACAATATTCCTTGAGTTCAGTTCTTTCAATTCCTTCTATGACATTGCCATATACGGAATACGGAAGAAAACGTATCTCCGGTCCGAGTTTGACAAACACATCATATGGGTCTATATATGTGCTCCACATCGCTTCATTATAGTTTGCAAGCAGACCTACGGTAGACCGGCGCATGATGGCGCGGACGCGTGCCGCCTGCGAGAAGATCCGGATCTTTTCATTCACTTCCTCTCGCGACCCCATCACTACTTTGACATGCCGTCTGCCAGTCCTCGGGATAGACCCTGATGCCTCCAGAGAGCCGACAAGCGTGCCGGAACACAGATATTCTATGAAATCATCCTCATCGAGAGTATCATTGAATGCCATCCTGTCTTTTGCAACGTTGACAAAAATCATAGGCAGATCTGGCATATCTCGCAGAAAACGTATCCATGCGAAGTCCTCGCTCCAGCTCAGAAATTCTGTGATAATGAAATCCACCTCTTTGTCATAAAAATACTTCATGGCGCGTTCAGCGTCATCTTTCTCATATATTATCCCCGGAAATTCTATGTCAAGAAAATCAAGGCGGGAGATTATCTCATCAACTACCTTTGCCTTGCGTTCGCCATATGTGCCGTGCGCTGTGCCTTCACCCAGATTCTTGAATCGCGGTGATGCAACAAGCAGTAGTCCTGCCTTCCCTTTGCGTGTCTTATCTGTCTGTTTCATTATGCTTTGTGAATTTTATCATAATCTTTTCTATAGAATAACTTCGCGCCTCCTGTCATCATGACTCCGCAGACAACCCATATGACAGCAAGAACGGATATGCCAGCCGAAAGACTCATGGTCTCCTTTATGGCACCAAGCACAACCGGTGCAAGCGAGCCGAAGCCGAATCCGACCATGATCATGGCGCCGGAGGCTGACGAATGCAGACGTTCCGGAGTCACATCATACAGAACTGTATAGGTATTGGCATCAAAAAGCGCACGCATGAAGCCAAAACCGGCAAGACCGACATAGACCACCCAGATTATTTCAGAGTTGCCCATCATGAATATGAATGGCGCGCCCAGAAGAAGTCCCACACCCTGCATCGCCATACGCAGCCACGGAGCCTTTCTTGCGATGCGGTCGGAAAGTCCGCCTGCGATAAGCACCCCTATAAAGGCAAACATATGTGTGTAGAACATTGAATTGAATCCGGCGGCAGCCAGACTCTGATTGAATTTCTCATACAGATATGTAGGCATCCATGTCAGATAACCTGTGAGCACAAAAATCAATCCTCCGAAGCCAAGCGTAAGCACAAGTGCAGTCGGTGTTGTGAACACTACCTTGAAGCCATCCCATATCCTGGTTCTTGATGGTGTTCCTCCTTCGGCAACTGCCTCCTGCTTACTTAGCGGCTTGTCTTTAAGACCGAACATCATGATGACAGCCCACACTACACCGATGGAACCGAAGACATAGAATGCATACTGCCAGCCCCATTTCTGCCCGATATATCCCGCAACATATCCGCTGACGATCACTCCTATGTAATAAGCTGTCTGATGAACAGACATTGCGAAAGCCCGTGTTTTATCATGATACTGGGCAAGAAGAGAATAATTCGACGGACCGAAGAAAGCCTCTCCTCCTCCAGTGGCAATACTCCTGAGAATAACCAATGCAAGAAAACCGCTGGCAAAACCAGTCAGCATCGTTGCCACGCTCCAAAAAAGAAGACTTAGAGTTACTATCCATTTTCTGCTGAAAATATCGCCTGCCATACCTCCTACCGGAACAAGAACGGCATAGAAAAGATTGAAAATCGTAGCGATCCAGCCGACACTGATATCGCTGAGATGGAGATCATCGCGGATCAACGGAAGCACTACATTAAATACCTGCCGGTCCGCCTGATTCAGCAGGAACGCCACCCACAAGAACCCGAGCACAGCCCACTTGTAACTGTCGCCCCTGTTTTCTTTTGTTGCAATTGACATGTTCTAAACGATTGTTATGTTTTGAGTGATGATCAGCAAAGAAAAAGGCGCACTTATCCGAGGACAGCCACGCCTCTTCTCAACTAATCTACCTTATGTCATCATTATAGGTCAACGTGCGACCTTTACAGCAGATGAACCGACTTTCACCACATATATGCCCCGAACGGCTGCGCTGAGATCGATTATACCGTCTCCTGCAGTAACGAGTTTGCCGGATATATCGTAAACCTCTGCGTACTTGTTGGAACCTTTCACCTTGAAAACACCATCTCCAATCTGGACAATTTCAAGCAACTGTCCACCTTCAGAAACAATGTTCCGCACACCGCTGCCGGCTCTTGCCGTAACGTCATAGCAGCCTGACCATGTCTTTTCTCCCCGCTCGTTGCCGAAATAATCTACACTAAGATCCAGATCTTCAAGATGAGCGACAGCCTCGCTGAGATGCGCGTTTGACTCACTGCCCAGAAATTCCTTGTATGCCGCAAGATTCCATGCTTCAAGAATCATTCTGGAATCAGCCTCGTCAACACCGATCCCGGCAAGCGGCTCTATATAGGAGTCGCGTCCGTCTATTAATGCTTCATTATCTCCGAATATATCTTTCTGGTTTATAACTTTCCAGTTGTCACCTTTCTCATAATCCTTTGATACAGCCCACTTGTCTTCAACCCAGTAGTTGCCACGCTTGATCATTGTGCGGCCTCCGACAAAGTTATAGCCTGCTCCCAGCCATTTGGCTATTGCCGTAGCAGCGACATTGCCATAGGTAAGAGCCTGATTTGATGTGGATCCTTCCGACAGGCTCAGCTGACTGTTTGCCACAGCTGTGGCTTCCGCGTTTTTCTCTTTATCCTCCGGCGGAAGACTGCCGATTTCAAATTCCTCATAGTCAACCGGACTTACTATAATATTACCACCTACGAATGATGTGGTATTTGCACCTAAAGTAACCACGGAACCTGTGGCAAACCTTTCCTTGGCAGAAAAGTTAAAGATTGTGTTATATGCCAGTATGCCAAGTGCAGGCTGAGTGTTGGTTCCTCCGTTTGTGCGCATAAACCCTGCTTTGCTCTTTATTGCCAGACCATTTCCGTCAATAAAATTATTAACCAGAACCGCATCACTGCTTTTAGCTACATTCACGAGTCCTCCTTCTTCAGCCATGCTCATCATCTCTGGATCCGAGAATGTATTTCCAAAAATCGCACAACGCTCAAGTATCAAAAGCGAACGTTCGCTTACAGTCCCTTTAAGATTGAAGAGAATCGAGGCATTGGATACCTGTTTGGATATTGAACTGTCATAGACCATTGTCTGAACATTATTGGAGAATACACATCCTATGCACTTCAATACCGAGGAAACAGGAACTATGATGCCTCCGCACGCGGTCTCATTGCCATCAACCGTCACATCCTGCATGGTTAGCCACGCCTTGTCAAGGTACAGGACCGATCCGGATACATCAAGAGACGCAAAATCCTGTGTTCCCTTGATTCCGGAGATAGAAACACCCGCAAGAACAGTTTCGGTATCTCTGCCTTCGCCCTCAAGAATCAGGAATGCACCCTGATTGGTTCCGGCGGAAGTCAGTCTGGTAACATACGATGCAGGATCATAATCGCTGATGTCAGCTCCTTTGGCAGAGGCAGCGAAGCCACCTTGATAAGTCACTCCATTCACAAGTCTGATGTTTGGCACCGTATAGGTTCCCTCCGACATATATACAATGTCTCCCTCAACATAATTCCAGTCAGCTCCTTTGGCATTCTCCCATGAGGTTCCATCGCCATTACCACGAGACTGAGGTGCGACAAAATATACCTCTGCTTGCATATTCAGCACCGAAAGGGCTGCAGCTGCAAATAAATAAAGTTTTCTTTTCATAATGATATCAGTTTTATGGTCGATTAGAATGTAAGTCCGTCATCCCAGCCGGGGTTCTGCGTAAGAGCACCGCCCGAGAGAGAACGTTGTGAAGTCGGGATACCGTAGAGATAATCTTTTTCCTCATTCCAATGTCGTGCGAGACCGGGTTCATTATTCCTGATAGCAAAACCGTGATCTCCTTCCGACAATACGATGTCTGTGTTCAGTTTAAAATATTTTACCCCTAAGACACTCGGTTTCTTTCCATCGTATATACAGATGTTATATTTGCCGTCGCCGGTAAGGTCATAGGATCCGGTCGAGGGGAAATACATTCCATAATGAGGTTTCTCGTAAACCTTACCCTCCTTCCAGCGTAAAATATCGTTATAATGATTGAGTTCAAGAGCCATCTCGACAAGACGCTCGCGACGAATCTCAAGAATTACTCCCGTATTGGCACTTTGTGTAACGTTTGGATAACCCCACTCCTCGCTCATCATAAAAGGATCGGGATGAGCGTTTGCATCCGCCATTTTCAGATCCGGCATTCCAGCTCTGTCCCGAATCTTGTTGACCGACATGTCAAGGTCACGCTGTGTAAGCGTTCCGAGTTCTGCAAGTGCTTCCGCATAATTGAGATACACCTCTGCCAATCGAAATATGGGGAGTGCTGAGCGGCAATGATCAAAAGAATTCTGTGAAGCGTCCGATACGTACTTTATGTATTGGTAGCAGCCTTTCGTTGCCGCAATGTTTGTAAAACTTACAGTAGCCGAACCTTTCTGTTTATAGCCGGGACACAGAATAGTCTGCGCCATGCGTGGATCTCGATTCTTGCATTCATCCAGATAACCGACTGTATTCCAGTCTGGACGATCAGTGAATTTTGTACCGTCTGAGTTGAGATAGTAGCATATCATACGTTTGGTAGCTCCGACACCCCTGTTCATCAGCTGATCGTTGGCGTTATGCATCTTACCTGCACTGACACCTGCGATTCGTGCCCAGATATACTCATTGGCGTTGGCTTCGGTCGAATAAAACATCTCCCTATAAGGCTCTTTCCCGGTCTTATGGAGTGAGTATCCACCCTCTTCTATAAGTTTTTTAGATGACTCTGCGCATATTTTCAAAAGTTCATCCCAAGGAAGATGATTCGGATTGAAAGGGTCTCCATCATGATATTTCCTGAATGTTCCTTCAAACAAGGCGGCACGCGATTTCAGTGCCAATGCAGTCCAGGCGCATACCTCTGTGGTTTTCTTCCCTTGCGGAAGCATTTGGTTGAATGCCCGGTCGCAGTCTTCGAGAATTTGGTTTATCACCTCTTCGCGGCTATCGCGCGGCTTGCAAAGGCTGGCAACATCGCTTGAGCCAATTGGTTCCAGATAAACCGGCACTTCGCCAAATTTTGTCAGCATATTGTAATAGAAGTAAGCCCTGAAAAAATATGCCACACCTTCGTAATGCTCTCGAATTTCCTTGTCGGCGCAACGATGTGAATACTGAAGAAAATAGTTTATGTCCCGGAGTTTTGTCCAAGTCCAGCCTACTTCACTTGATTTGGTGGGAAGGGGGCGGGTTCCCATAATCTCGTTCTCTGGCAAATTTGTCGCAACAAGCTCTCCCTGTTCCTCATACCAGCTCAAGGAATGGGATGAAGCGGTAGGCATAAGCGTATAAAACGAATTTGTATATTGCCGCAATTCGGCTTCAGAACTGAAATATGTTTCAGGCGACATTGAATCTTCTGGATACTGATCCATACTCGTACATCCCCATAAGACGAATATACCTGCAACAGCAGTTAGATATCTGAGTATTTTCATGATTGATATTTGATGTTAAAAAGATTTCCTTTCACTTACTATCGTTAAAACTGTTTGGTTTTAAACAGTTTCTTAAATTTGGTCGGCTGCTCAGAAGGTTACATTGACACCGAATGTAAACGATTTCGAGAAGCCGTAAACCATTCCGTCGTTTGACTTGGTACCGGATTTCGTCGCAGTTTCTGGATCGATAGTCTTGCAATGCTTTTTGAAAGGTGACCAATATGCGAGATTCTCAGCAGAGAAATAAATACGCAGTTCATTGAAGACATTTTTCCAAACCGGCAATGTATATCCTACCGTCAGATTCTTAAGTCTCAGGTATGACACATCCTGAAGATATCGGTCATTGTTCACGTTGAGGGCTCGTTTGCCTGAATAAGCCTGATATGTGCGCAAGCGAGGGAAATAGGCATCCGGATTGTCTTCTGTCCATATTTCATTCTGGAATCCTTCTGGAATAAAGGCTATGAAAGGACGGCAATAAGGTCCCCAGAAAGTACGCGCCTCATTGCCGGGATACCAGTCGCATTTGCCGACACCCTGGAAGAATGCGGAAATATCTATTCCTTTCCACTGCAGACTGCCTCTGAAATTATAGTTATATCGAGGACGCTTGTTACCGATTATCACTCGGTCTCCGGAATCGCCCACTTTACTGTTACCCGGGGTGATGGCACCATCTCCATTGATGTCTATAAATTTCACATCACCTGCATGCAGACCGGGATTCGGACCCTTGTCCATCGCATTGTGCACATAATTCTTGCAATCGATGGTGTTCTGATATTCCTGAGCCTCTTCTTCCGTCCGGAAAAGACCGGCAACCCGATAACCCCAGATTTCACCGAGTGTCTCTCCCACGTAATGCTTGCCAAGCAACATCTCCGGGTTATCGAATTTAGTGATTTTGGAAATCTGGTCTCCCAAGCCTGCTCCGACTGAATATGTGAACGGACTTCCAAGAAGGTGAAAATTGTCAGTCCAGTTCACAGAAAGTTCATAACCTTTGGTGCGAAGATCCGCACAGTTGGAATTGGGCACAGTGGCTCCATACACATCGGGAAGCTGCGCTCCGCTCGTAAGCATGTCTTTAGTGTCGCGAATATAAAAATCACCCGACACTCCAAGTCTGTTATTGAAAAATCCGAGATCAAGACCCAGATTGTAGGTAATCACTTTCTCCCAAGTCAGGTCATCGGCAACGGGATCACTGACGTTTGCATAATATATATAAGACTCTCCATCAAACGTTATTCCCTTGTTTGCCTGATTAGTGGTCATCTCAAGGATATAGTCATAATATCCTACCTGCTGGTTGCCAAGCATACCATATGAGGCACGGAGCTTTCCGTTGCTCCATACCGGATGCAAAGGTTCGAAGAATTTTTCTTCGGAAAAACGCCAGCCGACCGAAGCAGAGGGAAAAAATCCCCATCTGTGATTTTTGGCGAACCTTGAAGTTCCGTCATAGCGTCCTGAAACCTCAATGAGATATTTGCCGGCATAATCATAATTGACTCGTCCGAAGAATCCATATGTCACAGCATTGTTTACTTTGTCAATAACTTCCGTATATTCTCCGGTAGCTATGTTAAGTGAGCTGACATCCTGACTCATAAGATCCTGACGACCTGCTTTAAAATAAAGATAGCGGTAGATTTCACCATTAAATCCAACCGTCGCTTTCAGATTATGATCACCGAAGCTGGGATCAAACTCCATGTAGGCATTTATTGTCTGACGCGTGGTGTTGGTCATGTTGCGGACAAACTTGTCAGTGAAACTCGACTTGTCGTAACCCTCGTCAATCCATTCTATCTCGCCTTCAGTGCGGCTGAAGGGAACGTTCACATATCGGCTTGAGCGTGTGGTGTTGCGGAACAGATAAGCATATTCACCAATTATTTTCCACCAGCTCAGTGGTCTGATTTCAATTGTATTTTTGATAAGGGCTTCGTTCTGCCGGTCTACCGTCTTGTGCTTGTTATAATTAAGCATGGCATTATACCCTGCACCCATGTTCACGGCATTCATGGAAATTAATCCCGGTGCGAACTGAAACAGTGATGTGCCGTCGGGGTTGGTGGAAGGAAATGCTGCATATGTATGAAGGAGAGCCTTGTATAAGAAATTATTTAGGTCGGATGTGCCTCCATGGTCATAATGTGAATTGAAGAAACTGGTGTTTACACGATATGTCAGCCAGTCTGTGATTCTTGCATTAACCTTGGCACGGAATGAATAACTTTTGAACGAATCGGCACCCTTCGCAAGCATTCCGTCTTCAAGATATGCGCGTCCGCTGACATAATAATTGACTTTTTTGGAGCCACCGGTCACAGAAACGTTATAATCCTGCATCGGACGATCTTTGCGGAAATAGTGGCTGTACCAATCATAATTGGCATAATACATCCAGTGCCCGTAAGGAGTTGGGACACACCATGGACGTTCGGGATTTTCAGTCTTGTCATCAAGACGCATCCACATCTGGGCATATTCGTTATCGCCATAACCTGTAAGGAAATAACGGGACTGGTCATTATACATAGAACTCTCGTTGAGATACATCTGCCAGAACCCGCTGGTAATATAATCGGAGCTTGTCGTCTGACGCTTCCAACCAGCCTTGAGGTCGAAACTCACACGTGCTCTGGAATCATTCTGTCCGGATTTTGTTGTGACCAGCACCACTCCCGCCGATGCCTTGGCACCATATACGGCAGCTGCCGACGCATCTTTAAGAATAGAAACGCTTTCTATATCATTGGCATTCACTCGTGTAAGATCCATCTCCACGCCATCTACCAGAATGAGCGGTTTGCCACCGTTAATCGATGTTACTCCACGTATATTAATCGACACATCTGAATCAGGGCCGCCGGAACCCATCGAAAGATTAAGCGAGGGGTCGGCTCCCTGCAGGGCTGTCGCCGCGTTACCCGTGGGTCTGCCGTTGAGATCTTTGGCGGTTACCACACTGACAGCACCTGTCAGATTGACCTTCTTCTGGCTTCCGTAACCGACCACAACCACATCATCAAGATCTGATGCCATCTCCTGAAGACGTATGTCGTAAGATGACGAATCGTCAATTTTTACCGATTTGGGAGCATAACCGACATATGTTAGTTCAATCACATCACCTTTCTGTAGATCTTCAAGTGAAAATTTGCCGTCAAGATCAGTCACAACTGCCTTATTGGAATTCCTAACCTTCATGGTGACTCCTACCAACGGTTCCCCTTTCTCATCCGTTACAACTCCTTTTATCTTTTTCCGGGAATCTTTCTGCTCCTTTGTATTCTTCTTGGACTCTCCTTTTGTAGCGTCACCTTTCTGAAAAACGACAACGGTGTTGTCATTTTTCAAAGTATAATCAAGCTGACTGTCTGCAAAAAGCTTATCGAGTGCTGAGCGTTCGGATGCGTTCTTAACGGAAAGCGACACCTTGCTGTCAAGTCCTTTAAGAGACACATTATAGAAGAAATGAAGATTCGATACCTTCTGGATTTCCTCCATAGCCTTGCGATAGCTGATTTTTGAGAAAGACACCGTCACCTCTGCCATCGCTGCAGATGAAATCGCCGCGACAGCTACAGATACTGCCGCAAATCTCAGTTTCTTAATAAATTCGGTTTTCATGATGCCGTTCCTTTCACTTTAATGGTTTTTGATATCTCTATTTTCTCCCAATCGTAATTAGGATATTCAAGCCGTCCGAAGAAATAGAGTTTCACATCACCCGGCTCAGTGAGGGTGATTGTACTTGATACACATTGGCCACTCTCCTCAAACTCTTGAAAATCAACCGGATTTTCAGTGCTCTGGAACCACCAGGAGGTGTACCACCAGTAGGTAGATTTTTTCAGGGTAGGACCTGCAGGACTTGTCATGCGTATAGTGCATGTCACCTGATCGCCAACCTCATATACATCCTTCTCGGGACTGACCGTGATCTCGCTGAAGCCGGGGATTCCTCGGTCATCTTTCTCTTCACAGCTTCCCAACGGAAGAATTGCAATGAGCGTTAGCAGAATTCTTGCTGTAGTCTTTAACATGATTTTATAGGTTAATTAAAAGGTGATGAAATATTTTTACCTCATTCTGTATGAGTCTTGAAAACGTATACGGTGTTGTCTTTTTCTTTCCGATATTCCATTTCACATGCTTCGCACACTATGTCGAGCACGTGGTCGAGGTCTCCCTCCAGCATCATGCCATACACCCTCTCCGCTCGCAAAGAAGGCGTCTGGATATTTATTGCCGTCCCGTAAGTCCGAGACAGTCGTTTAAAGAGCGCCTCAAGAGTTATATTGTCGCAATGGATCTCTCCGTTCCTCCAGTCGCAATAATCCGAGGCGGTAACCATGTCTGTGTCAACATGACCGGAAGTGCGGTCATAATTCAGTAACATTCCCGGACGCATCTCTATATTCTCACGCGCTGAAACAGCGTTGACCTTGCCATCTTTGAGAACCACTGTCACAGTCTCGTCATCCTGATATGCGGTGACATTGAATTCTGTTCCACGGCACTCCACTTTCAAATTGTCACAATCAACGACAAACGGATGTCTGGCATCAGTCTTAACATCGAACCATGCCTCTCCATTTAGCTTCACGTTCCTTACCCCGGACTTTTTATCGTAGAAATAACTTATAAAAGTCTTGGAATTAAGAATCACCGATGACCCGTCTGGCAAAGCTATTCTTGACTTTTCTCCTCCCACTGTACGCACAGACAGGGGATGCTCAGGTTCATGATGCTCTATATTCAGGACCAGGAAAATACCGAATCCGGCAAAAAGAGCAGCTATCGTCAGTAGAAAGTATTTAAGACTGATTTTCTTCCCATGATTCCCTTTCACTATGTTCTGACATATATGGTCAAGGTCTGCACCTTTAGCCACCGGAGGCTGGGATGCAATCTCCTCCACCACCCATTCGTTGAGATGTCTGTCCGTGATTATCCAATTCGAGAGGAAAATTATTTCTTCCACAGTTGCCTCCCCCCTGAGGGAATTTTCAGCTATATCGGTTATATCGTATTTAAGTTTATTCATATGGATTCTATCCGGTTTAAATGAAAAGTTTTGAAAAAAGAATAGATACAGGCAGCATTACGGACACGACTATCCCGTAGCGTTTCCGTAACTCTTCGCGCATGAAGCGTAATCCGAGTTGAAGATGTGTCTCTATAGTGCTCACCGAGAGATTCAGCTGTTCGGCAATCTCTTTGGTGGAATAATAATCAAGTTTGCTCATTTCAAACACTTTTCTTCTCATCGGAGGCATCTCTTCGAGCAGTGACCTTATATATTGCATCATAAAATTACCTTCTATGGTCTGGTCTGTCGTCAGTTCGGATTCCTTGCGATGTTGCATCAGATAGCGCTGATATATCCATTTCACAGTTTCATGGCGGCTTAGATTAAACATTATGTTTTTAGCAGTGGTGAAGAGATATGAATCTATATTCTCTACCTGAGCCGATGACTCAAGCCGCTCCCATAGTTTCTGAAAAGTTGTCTGGGTCACTTCTTCGGCAAGCCAGCTGTTGCCGTTGCTTATGGACAGGACAAAATTGAAGATCTTGCCGGAGCTTTGAAGGAAGGCTTGCTCGAATTTGTTCCTCACTTCCCTTTTACGATTGTGTGACATAGAAACGGTATAGATCTTAGGTTAATATTAGTGGATTATGTATCCGGAATCCACGGAGGTTACCTGGAGATTCCGGATACATATTTAAGACACGCAGACATCAGATTTCCGCTAATGGAATCTGGAAAGTGCCCGGAAACTTCAACGTTTTCAGATTTTATCAAAAACAAGGACTGCAAGGTCGTTCTGCCCGAACGTGGCACGCGTGCCGTCGGATTTGACCTGTGCGTTTCCGAGCACCGAGCTCTCGCGGAACTTATATCCCGGAACATCGATCACCGTTTCTTCCGGCTCGCCCGCCGAGACGCGTGTCGCCACGATAGCCATGCTGTCCCCATTGACAAAGGCACGCGCCTCTATCTCACGATTGGTAGAAGTGAAACCCTGAGTGTCGCGATAAGTGCCGGCAAGCAGAAGATACGCATACTTGTCTCTTATGTCGTTCACTTTCTTAAGATATGCCTGATATACGGGGGTCTCGTCTATGAGACCGCGGCAACGGTATATCTCTATGTCGTTTACAAGTCCCTTTAACACTGTGTTGTTGACACGACGCGGAATATCGTTGTCATCGCGAACCTCTCTGTCAGACACCTTGACCTCGGGGAAAGTATAGCGGAACCAGTCTATGAAGCTGTTCGGACCGGCTGTGACCTGATAGATATGGATATAATCGCAATAATTGGCTGTCGCGTCCGTGAGCCATTCGGTGCCTAATGCAAATTCAGGGTCAAACTTGGCGTTGTGGTCCCGGATTTCCTTTAAGGTCCTGGCTTTGTCTGCGATCACACAATGGTTGGGCACCGGAAATTCACGGCTTAGATCCCAGTTGGTCACAGCCTCGGCATAACCGAGCTGATCATAGAATACGGAATTGGCTCCGAGTCTGCGGGCACGGTCAGCCATCTGGATAAGTTTCTTGCGCCATTCCGCATTGCGGGTGTCGGCGACACAGAAGGTGCGTGCGTCATATGAACCGAGGAAGGAGCCGTTGCCCGTAAAACGGTATTGCTCGGTAAGCTCCGCGCCGGTATTGTCACAGTATGCTATTTTCTTTGCTTTCCCTTTTTTATAAAAATCACTTTCACGGTCTATGAGTTTGCCATTATAATACAGCAGAATCTTGCCACCGGCAGCCTTATAGTCGGCTATCGCCTTTTTCCAGGCTTCATCTCCACCCTCTTCCGTATTCGGCGAATAGTCGGGATTGCCGTTGTCCATGCCCTCAAGCCACCAGCCGAAGGGAAATACCACATCGCAACCTGAATCCTCGCCTGCTTTCTTTATGCGTCCGTTAAGATCGGCATAACGATAATGGTATTCGCCATATTGCGATTTAAAGATTATACGCTGCCAGCTCTTCATCTTTTTCACCCATTCCGGACTGTCGCGATGCTCCCACCAGCTTTTTGCCCATTCTTTATAGAAATCGGAGGTCTTGTGCCAGGTTCCGGTGTAAGGAGCGATTACATTCGCGGTGTTTACCCATGTTTCCCCGCAGAATACATGTGGAAATTTCTGGAAACCTGTTTCAAGCCGGGTGAATTTTTTATTGCCGTCAGGATAGAGACGCAGGCTGTGTCCCGTATCCTGGAATTTGGGATCGTGAGAACCGAGATACAGCCCCTCGGTGTCGTTCCACCATGCAAAGCAGTTTGACGCCATGTTTCCGCTGCATCCCGCCGTAGTGGCGCGTGTGGGATAAGCCGCAGGCATCTGGCGGAAACGTTGCGCGGGAGTCGCATAAGGCTTTGCCATGGAATGCTTCTCTATCAGCTCTTTGGGATTGTCATAGACCTGTCCGCCGGTGTGGGGTAAGAAAAGTTTATAGTCTTCAGGAAGCCTCATATCCTGAATAAGAGGATAATGCAGCTCGCGCACAATGGTGTGTGGCTGGTTATTTGTGATCTCCGAACTGAAACGCACCATCTCGGGTTCGAGGGTGACGGTAAGCTTCAATGATACATTCACCGTTGTGTCTGCGTGTGTGACTTGCGGGTATGTAAGAATCAGACTATTCCCCTTCTGCTCAATTTCAGGAGATGATTGCATTCCGGCTGCGATTTCATTTTCCTTGAAACCCTTGCGCTCATAATAGAGCCGCCAGAGATAACCGTCACCGGCATAGTCACGACCGGTAGTCAGATTTTTCAGACTTTTAAGGCGTCCTCGCTCGTCTATGGCAATCTGAACTTTGTCATTCTTCAAAGTGTAGTTTTTTGCACTTGCGGCTGATATACCGCAACAACAAGCCAAGACGATAATAAATTGTCGTCTCATGATATTATTATTTTAAATGTATGTGAAAACTTTTCAGTATCTACATGTAAGCATCAGCGGATAATGATCTGATACATACTTCAGGCAATCCACCGGTTCGGTAATCGTTACAAATGAAATCGGTTCCGCGTTACGATAATAGATATGGTCTATCTTGCGGTGAGGTGAATCCTCGCCTTTGCCGAATGCATTAAAACTGTTGATTTCAGGGTGTTCGTCAAATTTGCGCGCATCTTCCATCCATTCATGATAGGGAGAAAGAGCCTTGACACCGTCATGGTTGATTGAGCCGTCCGCCTTCTGCAAGGAACAGTTCATGTCTCCTACAATGAAACATGTGCCGTCCTCCCCCGCTATGTCTTTGAGACGCTTAACGTTTAACTGAGATGCATGGAAGCGCGATCTTACATAAGGTTCGGCAGCGAGATGCGGCTTTGTGCGCACCGGAAGATGTGTAGACATAGCAGTAAATTCCTTACCGCTTTTCTTGTCGCGAAGTTTTACCCAGACTGTTACACGCCACGTACTGTCGGGGGCATCGAAAGATGGAGACGGCACATCGGGGGTCGGCCCGAGATAGAAGAATCCACCATCCACCTTGTCAAATTTATCGGAACGATAAATCAGCCCTACATTTCCACCGCGCCCGTCGCCGGTTCCCGGAACTTCCATATAGACGTATTCTGGCAGTGATTCCTTTAAATATGTCCGCTGTATGGTGCGCGGTTCCTGAAGACCAACCACATCGGGAGTCACCTTCTTTATCAAGTTCACGACTGCTCCTTTTCTGACATCCCAGGAGTTTTCACCCAGATCTTTCGGAGAATTATACCTCACGTTGAACGACATTATTTTCAGCTCTTCAGCGCATAGTGTGAATGCGCTGAAGAAAACTGAAAACAACGCGACTAAAACCTTGCCTTTTTTCATTCTGCAGTCCTTTCCCTACCTTAAATTTTGATTTTTCAGCAACCTGTAGTGTTTGTTTTTAAGCTATTTAAATCTTCACCCGCAACATAATTGGATAGTGATCAGAGATATACTTAATGTTGTTGTATGGTTTTATTATTGTATTGAAATCTATAGTCTCTGCATTGCGGAAAAATATATGGTCAATGATACGGTTTGGAGTCATGGAGCCTGAACCGAAACTATTGAAAGAAGTAATTCCTGTCGCTGTGAGGTCCTTAGCCTCGTCTCTCGCATCTTTCATCCAGCCCAGCAATACTTCCCGCACCTGGGATCCATGTTTCGCCGTATTGCCGTTTTTGTCTTTCCACGAACAGTTGAAATCTCCCATCAGAAAACACAACATATCGTTTCCCGCCTTGACTTTCAGACGCTCCAGACAGAGTTCGGCACTAAGAATTCGTGCCTCTTCATATGGGGCGTTGTCATAATTACTATTGCCGGCACGCGTCGGAAAATGAGTACCCATCGCAATGAACTCTTTACCGCTATTGTTATCTTTAAGGTGCACCCATACCGTCGCACGCATTTGGTTGTCACCGACATTGAAGCATCTTGAAGGAGAATCCGGAGTGAAACTGAGGAAAAAATGTCCCGATTCTATCAAGGAAAACTTGTCTTTGAGATACAACATGACTATATTGGCACCCGAACCGGTACCGGTGTTGGGAATCTCCACGAATGAGTATTCCGTAAGCTTTTCCTTAAGATATTCACGTTGAGCAGTGCGAAGCTCCTGAGTTGCTATCACATCCGGCTGCTGATCCTTGATCATGGAAACGCAAGGCTCTTTGCGGTTATCCCATGATTTTGTGCCGGTATCACTTGAAGCGGGATAACGCATATTGAAAGACATTATCCGCAACTCGGCACTCTCCCCGGGAACAGGATCCGGTTCTGGTGTCGGTGTCGGCTCCTCGGGAGTCGGCTTCGGATCGGGAGTTGGAGAATTCGGACTATCTCCGCCACAGGAAGGCGCGATAGAGACCAGCGCGCAAAACGCCAATGTCGCCGTAAAGCGTAAGACACTTTTCTTAGTAAGCTTCATAATGTAGAGTTTTCAGTATTATTTTATGGTTCGTTAGCCAATGTGGACAAGTTCGAATTTCAAGGATTCCGAATGAATGGAAACCTCTTCTTTCTTCTTTCTTCCTTCTGCATATATTGACACCTCTACCCTTGATTTCCGCTAAGAGAGTGTTTTCCTTTTTAGATGTTATAAAACATTAAGTAAGTGTTCGGATTTAGAAACTGTTTAAAAACAAAAGTTAATTTGGGGTCGTAGGCTTGACGCAGGTTTCTTCCTGAGGTGAAGGAGCATAACTTATCTTGCGTTATGGAACTGATTTTGAATGGCTATTTCAGCAGTTTTCTATCGTTATCTCCGCTTTCAAGTACGCTCATCTGATGGATGGCGATTTGATTGAGCTTAATCAGGCGTTCCTGCTGTGGCATTCCATGTTCAATAAACACTGCATTGAGATTCTCCATATTGGAGAGGCATATCAGTTCATTGATAGAGGCGTAATCCCGTATATTGCCTTTGAGGTCGGGATTGGCATCGCGCCACTGTTTCGCTGTCATGCCGAACATAGCCACATTCAGCACATCGGCTTCATTGGCATATATGATACTTGCCTGAGCCTTTGTAATCTCGGCAGGTATGAGATTATGCTTGATGGCATCGGTGTGGATACGGTAGTTTATCTTCGACAGCTCGCGTTTCGCAGACCAGCCGAGTTGTTTCTGTTCCTCTTCCTTCAGGCGTTGGAACTCCTTTACAAGATACAGTTCAAATTCAACAGAGACCCAACTTGCAAACTTAAAGGCGATATCACGTTGAGCATATGTGCCACCCTCACGTCCCAATTTGTTTATAATACCGATTGCGTTTGTAAGCTCTATCCACCGACTTGGACTCATCGTAAAGGAATTGGAGCCAGCCTCTCTCAAAATGGGGTCGAATTCGACCCCTTTAAAATCGGGATTGTTCAGGCTTTCCCATAAGCCAAGATATTCAAGGGTATTCTTCACCCTCATCCAATTCTTTACTACATCTTTTGGCTCCACCGAGTTTTTCTGCCTTGCAATATCGGTGATACAGATATAATCAATGCCATTTTTTGACATTGTCCTTATTGTAGTATCCTTGACTATGATCTTGGCCATTGGATTTATCAGTTTCGTTTTATTCGCAGATAATCATTTTCATCAGATTTGTCAATAACGAGAGAAAAGGACACCGGGGTTTCCTCCCGATGTCCAACCACTAATCCACGTCAAAAATGAAACAAAAACATTGGCTTTACCCATTCTCGGATGCGTTCGGCATAGCTGGAGCAAGCTCCGCTATGCGCTCACTTGCACTAGAAGTCCTGACGTTGAATCTATTCGCAAAAGGCAGCCATTTAAGTTTCACACACATGTTTTGCGTATTTCCACTTTTTTATCTAAATTTGTAAGAAACTGTTTAAAAATCCAAATGCACGAAACCACACGAAATATCCTTATCGCAGACGGAGGGGCCACAAAAGTGGAATGGCTTCTTACAGATACTGATGGCAACACCAAAGCCTCTTTCATTTCTGACGGCTTTAACGTAGCACGTATCTCACAAAAGGACGCTGTGTCTTATTTTTCGGATGTGAGAAAAAAGCTGGATCCGGCTGTCTTTATAAATGAAATCCATTATTACGGTTCCGGAGCGGCAACTCCCGAGATATGCTCTGCAGTCGAGAATGCAATCCGTGAAGTATGGAATCCGGAGGTGGCTGAAGTGCAGTCTGACATGCTTGCCGCCTGCCGGGTGACGGAGGGAACGCCGGGCATAGTATGCATACTCGGCACCGGCTCCAATTCCGCTTATTTCGATGGAAAGAAAATGATCAGGAACATTCCGCCGCTGGGGTTCATACTCGGAGATGAGGGTGGAGGAACGGCTCTCGGCAAAAGATTGCTCGGAGACATATTCAAGGAGATAGCTCCGAAATGTGTGTGCGATGCATTTTTTAATGAAACCGGACTCAGCAAGGGGGACGTCATAGAAAAGGTCTACAGATCTGCAGCTCCTAATATTTTCCTGGCTTCATTTGTGCCTTTCATAAAAAAACACCTTGATAATTCTTATATCAACTCACTGGTTAGGCAGGAGTTTCGGAGATTCATCTCGCGAAATGTGGCACGCTACGAGAATTCTCATTCATACCCGATAAGTTACATAGGTTCCGTGGCATATCATTTCAGAGACATCCTCAGGGAGGTAACAGAAAGTGAAGGCTTTAAAGTCGGACTTATCGAACAACATCCCATGTCTGGTCTTAAAATTTATCATTCTGGTTATCATGTCTTGTAAAAACATTCGCTTAATTCTGCTGGTATTCTCACTTATTATCCCGATGTCTGCGTTTCCTGACAAATACTGGGAGCAGAGAGTATCTTTGTTCGATCACCTTCCCGTCACTGAAAACGACATTATATTTCTGGGTAATTCCATTACCGACGGAGGGAACTTCGAAGAACTGTTCAAAAGGGAGGATGTCAAGAACCGGGGAATAAGATCCGACATCATGCCCGGAGTGCAGAAACGGCTGGAGCAGGTTGTCAAAGGAAAACCCAGAAAAATTTTTCTGCTTATCGGAATCAACGATGTGTCGCACGGTCACAGCGTCGACAAGCTTGCGGAAAGATATGAGTCGCTTGTCAACGAAATAAGACTCCGCTCTCCGGAAACACGACTTTACCTCCAGAGTATCATGCCTATAAATAATGATTACGGCATATATAAGAATCTTAAAGGCAAAGAGAATACAATCGTGGAATTTAACAAGCGTATCAAAGAGATTGCGAAAAAAAACAATCTGACATATATAGACCTGTGGCAATTCCTTGCCGACAAAAACGGCAAACTAAAAAATAAATACACCAACGACGGCCTGCATCTCACCGGTCCCGGCTACAAGGCATGGACCAATGGCATACGCTCCTATCTCGATGAGTAAATAAATAGATTATTTATTCGTTATTAATAAAAGCCCCTCGCCTTATAATTTCAAGAGAGAGGCAAAAACATTCAGAATACCCAATAACAAAGATGATTAAGAAATACTTTAAACGCAGCTTAATATGCCTGGCGTTGATGTCTGCGACAATGATTCCGGCACGTCTGAACGCTGAAGTTATAGAAATCGAGCCTCTTTTCGAATATCCCGTAGCTCCCGAGGAGATCATATCGCTCTCCGACAAGAGCAACTGGCTGATGCAGCATTTCTGGGACAATATGGATTTCAAAAAAAAGGATGCCGTAAACCAGTCCGCGCTCAACGATGCCTTCCGGGTCTTCACCCTACCCATGCAATGGGCAGACAAGGCGGAAGTGGACAAGGCTGTAGACAACATGCTCTCGCAGATGGCAAAGAACCCCACTCTGCTGCTGCAGTTCACAAAAGCCGCTGAGGAGTCTCTTTACGGACAGAGGGCAAAAATCTGGATTGACGAGGTCTATGTAAAATATCTTGAGTCATTCCTGAAAAACAAAAAAATCTCCGACAGCCGCAAGATCCGCTATCGCAAGCAACTCTCGCAGATAAAGAATTCTCTCATCGGAAACACACCTTCTTCATTCGATTTCGTAACGCCCACCGGAAATCCCGGCAAGTTCCAGCCTATCGGCGTGTTCACCATAATCGAGTTCGGAGATCCGGACTGCGATGACTGCCGTCATGCCAAACTCAAGATGGAGACCGACATGAAATTCACATCGCTCGTAGACCGGGGAATCGTGAACGTGATGTTCATTGTGCCCGACCCCATTGACGGATGGCAGACAAAAATCGGGGAATATCCGTCAAACTGGGTTGTGGGTGCATCTGACACTGTCTCTGACATTCTTGACATACGCAACACACCCTCTTTCTATGTCATAGGGAAAGACGGCAAAATCCTTGCCAAGAATATTTCGGTAGACCAGGCGAAGGCACTCGCACTGCAGCAGGAGACTGCCCGATAGTTCTCCCGGACTCCTGATTCATATCAAATTCAAACATGATATTATGATGAATTCTTTAAAAAAGATATATATACGCACCACAGGGTATTCATACACCAACATGGGGCGTCTGTTTCTGCGTCTGTTCGTCGGCATAATGATGATGCAGTTCGGCATCCGGCAGCTATATAATTTCGAGGCAGCTAAAGCGATGTTTCCGTCACTGTTCGGAATCGACCCGGACGTCACACTGATGCTGATGATTGCCATAGAGATAATATGCTCGCTTTTTATCATGGCTGGTTTCATGACACGCATCATGGCTCTGCCTCCTTTCTTCGCAATGATGGTGGCTGAGTATTATATTCTTCACGACCTCGTGAGCGAGGCTCCGTATATGCTGAGCTGGTCTCAGCAGGGATACGTTCCGGTCATGTTCATGGGGATATATTTTTTCATAATGCTTGTAGGTCCGGGGAAAATATCTGTGGATTATTTTCTTTCACTCCATTTCATACATTCCAACAACCACAGCGAATCAGAACTTGAAGAGGTATGAGAATAGCGGTATTGATTTCCGGAGGTGTTGACAGCGCGGTAGTGGTCGACACTCTTTTCCGACAGGGACACGACCTGCATCTGTTTTACATCCGCATAGGCATGGACAACGGCGAGGGAGACTGCTCCGCTGAGGAAGACATCGAGATGTGCTCCCTCATAGCCAGAAAATACGGTCTGCCGCTGAAAGTAGTATCGCTGCACGAAGAATACTGGAACCATGTAATGGCATATACATTGCGCACTGTAAAGGAGGGTCTTACGCCTCATCCCGACATGATGTGCAACAAACTCATAAAATTCGGTTTCTTCGAACAGCGCTGGGGCAAGGACTTCGACAAGACCGCGACCGGACACTACGCCTCGATTGTGGAAAAGGATGGCAAATATTTCCTCGCCACGGCTGCCGACCCGGTGAAAGACCAGACGGATTTCCTCGCACAGATATCATACGACCAGCTTTCCCACATAATGTTCCCGCTCGGTGAATTGCCCAAAGCGGAAGTCAGGAGCAGAGCCGCTGAGGCAAAACTCCCAAACGCTTCCAGAAAAGACTCGCAGGGAATATGCTTTCTTGGAAAAATCGATTATTCGGATTTTATAGAACGCCACCTTGGCACTAAAGAAGGACCGGTGATCGAAATAGAGACCGGAAAGAAAATTGGAACGCACAAAGGATACTGGTTCTACACCATAGGTCAGCGTAAAGGGCTCGGTCTTAGCGGAGGACCATGGTATGTGGTGAAGAAAAACGTGCGCGATAACGTTATATATGTATCCAACGGTTTTGATACGCGCAGACAATATGGACGTGAGATTCCGGTGGAAGAAATGCACTGGATCACGGAATCGCCCTTCCGCGACGGCTCCACATGCGAGAGAATAGCATTCAAGACCCGCCACTCCCCCGAGTTCTACGATGGGACCATCTCTATAAAAAAGGATGGCTCATGCACCGTAACTTCCGACTCAGACATTCAGGGAATCGCACCGGGACAGTTTGCCATAATATATTCTCCCGACAGGAGACTTTGTCTCGGCTCGGGCATGATATCGGTTCCCGCGACATCACGCAGACACAAAAAGATTTCAACAGCTCATTCCAAAGAAGCTCTTAACGATAATGGAAAGATATAGACTGGAACTCGTAGGCATTACCTACAATCAGATTGAATCCGGGGTATATGCCGTGATTTTACGTCAGGCAGACGGAACCCGCCGCATTCCAATAATAATAGGATACCCGGAGGCGCAGGCTATCGAGTGCAAGCTGCAGGAGGTGGTGACTCCACGACCGCTTACGCACGACATGATAATGAATTTCATGAATGAATTCGGCATACGCCTCAAGGAAATCGAAATCAGACGACTGCCGTCGGGCGTTTTCGCCGCAGACCTGATTTTCACTGACGGCACTCAGACTCATACTGTCGATTCCCGGTCGTCCGACGCGATAGCTCTCGCAATCCGCGCCGATGCTCCCATATATACTTCTGCCGAAGTTCTCGATGAAGCGGGATTTGACCCCGAGGAACAGGAACGCGCCCGACAGGAGTCTCCGGCTGCCGGAAATCCGAAGACTCAATCAGCAAGAATGAAAGCGGCAAAAGACTCTTTGGAGATCCTGAGAGCAAGAATGCAGAAAGCTGCGGAAAAAGAGGATTATGAAGAAGCAGCCCGCATCAAGGCGCAGATAGATGCCCTTTCCGACAATGGAATGAATAATACAGACGAATAAAATTAAAAAATTATTCAAAAATAATTGATTTTTCTAAAAATTTATTGTAAATTTGCATAAATAGATATTGCAAACTCAAATTTACAATAATCTTATGAAGAACCGGAAACAAAGAGTGGAATTGATGGTTGACCTGATCAAGAACAAATGCATCGGTAGCCAGGAAGAACTCGCAAGATTGCTTGAGGAGGCAGGATACACTGTGACTCAGGCAACCCTCTCGCGTGATCTCAAAATGCTCAAGACCACAAAGATACCTACTGACCGGGGCGGATACATGTATATTCTGCCCGACAGTAATTCACTGAAAGACAAATTGCTGGCTCGCGGTCAGCTACCCATAAACGCCAACTACCAGAGCGGGTTTATTTCGCTTACATTCTCCAAGAATGTGGCTGTGATAAAGACCCGCAACGGATATGCGGCAGGTCTGGCATATGACATTGACATGAGCAATGCCCCGGAAATCCTCGGCACAATCCCTGGATCCGACACTATCATCGCCATTCTGCGCGAGGATGTGAGTCATGAAAAAGCCAGGGCGATATTCTCCCGTCTTTTGCCTCTTGACCAGAAAATTCCCACTTTCTGAGCCATGATCAGACAGCAGGGCAAAAAAATATCAAGTAATATTAAGTCGGTATGATAAAAGTAGCAATCACAGGAGCTGATTCTCCGGATGCCGGAGAATTATTGCGAATACTTGTGAACCACCCGGAAGTGATAGTGACCACAGTCTCCGCTCCCGGTCGCGAAGGCTTGTCGGTAACATCAGTGCATCATGGACTTATCGGCGAACTTAAGATGAATTTTTCCGGTCCACTTCCGATGACTCCCGACTGCTCGATTGTCTTCGTTTGCGGCAATTCCATGACTGCAGCGGAATTTTCCGCTCTGCAATTAGCGCGTCCTGACATCAGGTCTGTAATTGTGGATGCAATTCCAAACCTCGACACCGAACGCCTCGGCGTTGTATATGGCTTGCCTGAAATCAACCGCAAGCCTTTGGTGAGAGGCGCGGTGTCTGCCATGGTTCCTTCACCGGCGGCGTCTGTGGTGCTTACAGCCCTTTACCCTCTGGCAACACATATGCTCCTCAACGATTCCGTCAAGGTTTCTGTAAGTCTGCCGTCCGATATCCTGCAAAAAGACAAAGGCAACGCACAAAAAGAGATTGCACGTATTCTTTCGCAGACTCAACTCAGTTTCAGCGACAACTTCAATCTGGAATTGAAAGCCATCGATGGTGAACGCTGCATGAAAGCCGACATATCCCTTTCATGTCCGGTCTCGATAGAGCAGATTCATGAGATGTATGAGATATATGACGACCATAATTTCGCATTCCCGGTTTCATCTGTCGTGAATGTGAAAGAAGTCAGCGGCACTGACAAATGCGTAATATCACTCAACAAACCTGATGACTCGACATTGCGCATCGAAGCTGTGGCGGATCCGCGTATGCGCGGTGGCGCCGGCGAGGCGGTGCATATCATGAACCTTCTTTTCGGTCTGCACGAAAAAACAGGTCTGGCTCTTAAAGCCTCCGATTTTTAGAATCTCTCTGAAGTCAATTAAAAAAATAGCGGCAATATCATGTCTGTAAATAAAGTCATACTCCTCGGATATGTCGGTTCCGACCCGGAAATCAGATATCCTGAAAAAGACAAGCCGGTTGCGTTCATGTCTCTGGCTACAAACGAACGTTATGCCAATTCTACCGCGGAAGTCACGGAATGGCATTCTTTGGTGATGGGCGGCAAGAATGCCGAGTTTGCTGAGAAATACATCCGCAAGGGCAGCCGCCTGTATGTAGAAGGAAAACTTCGCACCCGCGAATACGACGACAGAATGAAAATCCGCCGCCGCAAAACAGAAATTATCGTCGAGCGATTCGAACTTCTCGGTCGCAAGAACGAACCTCCCGCTTAGTTTGTTTTATAATAAATACCGGCTCACCCTTATCATGACAGCTGAATTCAATTGCAGGATTCATTGAGAGGATGCAGCTTCTTAAAACGATAGAAACAGAATGAGAAAATGGCGCATCGAAGACTCCGCGGAAATATACAACGTTCCTGGCTGGGGTCTTAAATATTTCTCGATCAACGAACAGGGTCACGCACAAGTGACTCCCAAGGAGGGCGGTCCCACGATCGACCTCAAAGAGGTAATGGACACTCTGCAGCTGCGCGATGTCGACGCCCCGTTGCTCCTGAGATTTCCCGACATACTTGACGACAGAATCCGGAAAATATCCGATTGTTTCCACAAAGCTGCCGAAGAGTATAAATACACCGGCAAAAACTTCATCGTATACCCTATCAAGGTGAACCAGATGCGCCCGGTGGTAGAGGAAATTGTCAGTCACGGCAATAAATATGACATAGGTCTTGAAGCTGGCTCCAAGCCTGAACTCCACGCAGTGCTCGCTGTCAACACCCATCAGAACTCAATCATCGTCTGCAACGGATATAAGGATGAAAATTACATTGAGCTCGCTCTGCTCGCCCAGAAAATGGGCAGACGCATATTCCTTGTAGTCGAGAAGCTCAATGAGCTGAAACTCATTGCCGATGTGTCGAAACGTCTAAACATATCCCCCACAATCGGCATTAGAATCAAGCTGACTTCTTCCGGCTCGGGAAAATGGGAGGAATCAGGTGGGGATGTCAGCAAGTTCGGGCTCAATTCCTCCGAACTGCTCGACGCTCTGTCATTCCTGGAGAAAAACAAGATGACGGGATGTCTTAAACTTATACATTTCCACATTGGAAGCCAGATCACTAAAATCAGGAGAATCAAGAATGCCCTCCGCGAGGCGATGCAGTTTTATGTGCAGCTTTCACAGATGGACTTCAATATCGATTTTGTAGATATCGGCGGCGGACTCGGTGTGGACTACGATGGCACAAGATCTTCATCGGGCGAGAACTCTATGAACTATTCCATTCAGGAATATGTTAACGACTCGGTGTCGGCGCTTGTCGACGCATGCGTCAAAAACAATCTTCCGCAGCCGAACATCATCACCGAAAGCGGCAGATCGCTGACCGCACACCATTCGGTGCTCATCATACAGGTGCTTGAGACGGCACGCCTCCCCATATGGACAGATGCCGATGTGCTTGACGAGAATGCCCATGAACTTGCCGTGGAGCTTTACAACATCTGGGACAAGATTGACCCGCAGAGCGTATTCGAGGACTGGCACGATGCTCTTCAGATCAGAGAGGAAGCTCTCGAACGCTTCAGCCTCGGTCTTCTGTCGCTGCGTTCCCGCGCACAGATCGAGAAACTGTTCTGGTCTGTGGCACGCGATGTCAGGGATATGACCCGATCCATGAAACATCCGCCGGAAGAACTGAGAAAAGTGGCGCGGATGCTGCCTGAAAAATATTTCTGCAATTTCTCACTCTTCCAGTCGCTGCCTGATTCCTGGGCGATCGACCAGATGTTCCCCATCATGCCGATTACGCGTCTTGACGAGAAACCGACACACGACTGCACCATTCAGGATGTGACCTGCGATTCAGACGGCAAGATATCACATTTCGTATCTCCCCAGGGAACGGCATATTCTCTCCCCGTACATGAGCTTAAAGGCAACGAGCCCTATTATCTCGGAGTGTTCCTGGTAGGTGCGTATCAGGAAATTCTCGGAGACCTCCACAATCTTTTCGGAGACACAAATGCGGTGCATATCTCTCTTACAAAAGATGGATATGAGATCGCGCAGATTATCGATGGCGAGGCGGTGGCGGATGTGCTCGACTATGTGGAGTATAACCCCAAGAAACTGGTGCGCAATCTCGAAGCCTGGGTTACCGCATCCATGAAGAAAGGTGTCATCACTCCCGAAGAGGGTCGCCAGTTCCTGAACAATTACCGTTCCGGACTTTACGGAATAACCTATCTGGAACGAGACTGATGCGTTATTTCCTGAAGCTCTCATACAGCGGTGCTCCGTTTCATGGCTGGCAATCTCAGCCTAACGCGCAGAGTGTGCAGTCTGTCATAGAATCCGCGCTCTCTACCGTTTTGCGCGCTCCTGTGGCAATAGTCGGCGCCGGGCGCACCGATACAGGTGTTAACGCCCGCCGCATGTATGCCCATTTCGATGCTCCGGAGATTACCGACAAAGGGAAATTTCTCCTTTCGCTCAACCGGTTGTGCGGACCGGCGGTGGCTTTGGAAGACCTGATTAGGGTGCCTGACGATGCGCATGCCAGATTCGATGCGACTGAGAGGGAATACCGGTATTTCGTCAGTTTCGGCAAATCCCCTTTCCTCTCCCCCGTATCCTGGCATTCTCCTTCCGCTCTCGACACAGAAGCGATGAACCGGGCGGCAGCTTTGCTCAGGGAGACCGAAGACTTCACATCGTTCGCAAAACTGCATTCCGATGCCAGGACCAATATCTGTGACCTGCGCGAAGCCCGGTGGGACGACTGGAACAACCAATATGGCGTTCCTGGCATAGTGTTCACCATACGCGCTGACAGGTTTCTGCGGAACATGGTGAGGGCTGTGGTCGGCACATTGGTTGATGTGGGACGAGGCAAACTCTCGCTGAATGATTTTAAAAATATAATAGATGCCCGCGACAGATGCTCGGCGGGAACATCGATGCCCCCGCAGGCTCTGTTCCTCTGGGACATAAAATACCCTTATATCCATGACTCCGAAAGATAAGATCGACCGGTTGCGAGAGGAAATCAACCGGCATAACCATAATTATTACGTGCTGAACGCTCCGCAGATATCCGACAAGGATTTCGACATGCTGCTCAAGGAGCTTGAGGCTTTGGAGAAAGAGTATCCTGAATTTGCCGATCCGGATTCTCCCACTCAGCGTGTCGGATCCGATCTTACCAAAGGATTCGAACACGTGGTTCATGCCCGCCCTATGATGTCGCTGTCAAACACCTACTCCATCGGAGAGGTCGACGACTGGTTCAACCGCATGGACAAAGCACTTGAAGGGGAGGATTTCAGCATTGTCGGTGAAATGAAATTCGACGGCACTTCCATATCGCTCACCTATCGCCACGGAAGACTCGTAAGAGCCGTGACAAGGGGTGACGGGACACAGGGAGACGATGTCACGGCAAACGTGCGCACGATCCGCAGTATCCCCCTGACTCTTCTCCCCGGAGACTGGCCGGAGGAATTTGAGATAAGAGGCGAGATTCTGATGCCTTGGGAAGTTTTCGAGAAACTTAACGCCGAAAGGGCATACAATGAGGAGCCGCTGTTCGCCAATCCGCGCAACGCGGCATCCGGCACTCTCAAGATGCAGGATCCCAAGGAGGTGGCACGCCGCCATCTCGATGCCAGATTCTATTATCTTCTGAGCGACGATCTTCCTGCCGACAACCATTATGACAATATGCTCGCCGCCGGTCAATGGGGATTCAAGGTTTCCAAAGCCATGGCGAGACTGCGCACCATCGATGATGTGGACCGGTATATAGCATACTGGGATGAACACCGCAAGGAACTGCCTGTGGCAACCGACGGACTCGTCTTCAAAATCAACTCTTTGCGTCAGCAGCTCAACCTTGGTTATACCGCAAAATCCCCGCGTTGGGCAGTGGCTTTCAAGTTCAATCCGGAGAGAGCGTGCACATTGCTTAAGGAAGTGACTTTCGAGACCGGACGCATGGGCATCGTGACCCCTGTGGCGAATCTTGAGCCGGTGCTGCTCTCGGGGACTGTCGTGAAACGGGCTTCTCTGCATAACGATGATATCATGCAGGAGCTTGACATACACGAAGGCGATCACCTGTACGTGGAAAAAGCGGGAGAAATAATTCCTCAGATCACCGGGGTCGACAAATCGCAGCGTCCCGCTAATGCTAAAAAGATTGAGTTTGTGCGCGAATGTCAGGTCTGCCACAAACCTCTGCAGCGCATATTCGGAGAAGCTGCATGGTGCTGCCCCAACAAATACGGATGCCGTCCGCAGATTACCGGACGAATCGAGCATTTCTGCGCGCGCCGCATGATGAATATAGACGGCATCGGCGAAGAAACCGCCGAACTGCTCTATACATGCGGACTGGTAGAGAATATCGGACAGATCTATGATCTTACCTCCGAAAAACTTTCTCAGCTGGAACGTATCGGAGAAAAGACCGCACAACGCATCATGCGCGGAATCGAGGAATCGAAATCCGTGCCTTTCGAACGCGTGATATATGCCCTTTCCATCCCTAACGTCGGGGAGACAACGGCAAAACGTCTGGCAAGAGCTGTGACGAGCATGGAAAACATGCAGTCAATGGAACTTGAGCAACTGAGTGCCATCCCCGACATCGGACCGGTGATCGCACGTAATATATACGACTTTCTGCGCGAACCGGTGAATGCCGCCAACATCCGGCGGCTCACTGAAGCCGGAGTGCAGATGAAAGTGGATGAAGAGAAACTCAGACCATCTGGCTCAAGCCTCGATGGGAAGACAATCGTCATTTCAGGCACTTTCGCACGCCACAGTCGCGATGAATATAAGGAAATCATTATGCGTGAAGGTGGCAAGAATGCCGGAAGCATATCAAAAAAGACATCTTTCGTACTGGCGGGAGAAAACATGGGCCCGGCAAAACTTGAAAAATGCAGGCAACTCGGCATTCCGCTGGTTTCCGAAGATGAATTCATTTCGATGATTGAATCCAAGTGACACGATAAACATATAAAACACCTATAAGCGATGCTCGTTTCACCCTCATTACTGGCAGCCGATTTCTCGAATCTCGGCAAAGACATAGAGATAATCAACAATTCCGAGGCAGACATGCTCCACCTCGATGTGATGGACGGCGTGTTTGTTCCCAACATTTCATTCGGTTTTCCGGTGATGGAGGCTGTGGCTGAAGTCTGCACAAAACCCCTTGATGTGCACCTGATGATTGTGGAGCCTGAGAAATGGATTTCTCAGGTGCGAGCTCTGGGAGCCGACATAATGAACATTCATCAGGAAGCTTGTACCCATCTCTACAGCACCGTATGCCATATCCGTGAGGCAGGGATGAAGGCAGGCGTTACATTGTGCCCCGCAACCCCGGTGTCGGTTCTGGAAGACATAATAACCGAACTCGACATGGTTTTGCTGATGTCGGTAGAACCGGGGTTCGGAGGCCAGAAATTCATACCCCACACTCTCGAAAAAGTCAGACGCCTCAGGGAACTAATTGATAAAACCGGCTCCAAGGCTCTTATAGAGATAGACGGAGGGGTAAACCAGAAAACCGGTAGCGAGCTTGCCCACGCAGGCGCGGATATTCTCGTGGCAGGCAGTTATGTGTTCAAGGCTCCGTCACCGGCTGAGGCAATCGCAACCCTAAAATCATACTGATCATTCCGGGATCCAAGGCGCATATGTCACTCCGGCACCACACCGTACTGATTGGGGAAAGGCTGCGATGCCTGACAACAGAACACTATAAGTATTATGCTCCCTAAAAACGGTATGAAGCCGATGAGCCACCACCAGCCGCTTCTTCCAGTATCATGCAGACGGCGGATCAGTACTCCGAGGTTTGGCAGTAAAAGCAATGCCCCTACAACATATGAGATAACCGGCAATCCTGAAGCCGAAGACTCATGGAGGCTTTGTATTCCGGATGGAATGCCGAATATGATCGCTACAACGAACGTGAAGACTATCCACCACCAGTATTCACTTCGCGAGGCACGTCCTTTGAAAGAACAATACTTTGAAAAACATGTCTTGACAGATTGAGAAAACGTCATAATTTTTGTCTTTTAAAAAATATTAATACTGTTTACTCTTATAACCGACTCGACCCGTTATTGTTCGCACCCGTGAATCAGATCATCGCCACTGCCGAATGATACTTGGCGATGTTGGAAGCCTTTTTCACCGCTTTCCAGGCTTTGCGCCCTATCTCCTCTTCGGCATACTCCCAGAACGGTTTGATTTTAGACAGAATCTGAGAATCACCGCAAAGTGTGGATTCATAATGGCAGAGCAATTCACGATGGAAGTGAAGCATCTTTTCAAGCCTTTGCTCCCGGCTCCACTCCTTCCCCTCTTCAAACTCCGCGATCAGCGAAGGGCGGCCGAGCACCCCTCTCGCAGTCATCACTCCCGCGATTCCGGGGAAGCTCGTCTTTGCACGTTCAATGTCTTCCGGTGTCCTTATATCACCGTTGAAAACGACCGGATGAGGACATGCCTTGAGAAAATCACCGAAACGGTCGAGATAAAGGTCTCCCCCATATTGCTGGCGCGCAACACGCGGATGAAGTGTCACATGTTTCAACGGCATGTCTGATATTGCCGGCATCACACCCCGCCATTCATCAGGATCGGAATAACCAAGACGCATCTTTAGAGAGAACTCAACATCGCCATGCTCCTTAAGCAAAGACGGAATCCTGAAATATTCCTCACGGTTGGCGATAAAGCCGGCTCCCCTGCCTTTTGCCGTCTGTAAAGGAAACGGGCAGCCGGTGTTAAGGTCAATCCTTTTTACACCTCTTTCCTCGAGACCTTCGATCAACGGACGCAACTCTGCCATATCCCTGAATATCACCTGCGCAGCGACTTCATGGTTTCCATTAAGTTCCGAAGTATAATCCTTCAGGTCATGTTTGCGGAAATCACCTCTTTCCAGACGGATGAAAGGTGTGTAATAACTCTGGCAGCCACCATATATACTCTTATGGAAATGTCTCCACGCTGCATCCGTATGCCCCTGCACCGGCGCTACATCTATTATAAAATCACTCATAAACTATTTATTCGGAAGAAAAGCAAAAACCACTGCCGCCACAAGACAAAGATATGATGCGGCATGATTCCACTGGAATTTCTGACCTTGGAAACACAACATGGCTATGACTGTGAAAACAGTGAGTGTTATAACCTCCTGTATAATCTTAAGCTGAAAGAGTGTGAACGGTCCTCCATTATCCTTAAACCCCATTTTATTTGCAGGAATCATAAAACTATATTCAAGCAAAGCTATTCCCCATGAAAAAAGAATAACTGCAAACAATGGCCAGTTTTTGGAGATTCCGCTTACGCTCAGCTTCAGATGCCCATACCATGCGAAAGTCATGAACACATTCGAAACAACGAGTAGAAGAATAGTTATTATGGCTGTTTTCATTCTTATATGGAATTTAAGGACAAAATTACGCATTTTTTTGTAATTTTGCACTTTGAACCAAACAAAATATCCGGAGGTCCGAAGCTGATCCGGACAACTTCAATTTTAAGAGCATGAACATAAAGGAGATTGTAAAGGATATATTTTACGTCGGAGTCAACGACCGCGTAAAGCACCGTTTCGAGGCTCTGTGGCAATTGCCATACGGAGTGAGCTATAACTCATATATCGTGGCAGGAAACGAGAAACTCGCGCTCATTGACACAGTATGCATCGAGGAAGTGCGCCAATATTTCAACAACATAGATTCCATCGCCTCCGACCGCACTATAGACTATCTGGTGGTCAACCATATGGAGCCGGACCATTCGGCGTCCATACCGGAAATAGTCATGGCTTACCCCGACATCAGAATTGTGGGCAACTCCAAGACAATCGAGATGATCAAGGGATTCTACCACATCGACGGTCCCGACCGTTATCTGGAAGTGAAAGACGGCGACTCTATAGATCTTGGCGGCAGGACACTCCGTTTCTACCTCACTCCGATGGTCCACTGGCCCGAAACGATGATGACACACGTCGAAGACGCCCGCGTCCTGTTCTCAGGAGATGCGTTCGGCACGTTCGGCGCGCTCAACGGAGCCGTTATAGACCGCGACATGGAAACAGATGTCCACATCTCCGAGATGTACCGCTATTATTCCTGCATCGTAGGCAAATACGGAAGATTCGTGGAGAAAGCCATCCTGAAGCTCGCCGCACTCCCGCTTTCATACATCTGCCCCACCCACGGTCCGGTATGGAATGAAAAAATTACAGAAGTAGTTGAACTTGTTGCCCGCCTCGCCGCTTATAAGAGTGAGCCCGGTGTTGTAATCGTATATGGATCGATGTATGGCAACACCGCCGAAGTCGCAGAGATGATCGCCCGCGAGATCGCCGCATTAGGCATAAAGCGCATTATAATGCACAATGCCTCACATTCCGACATGAGCTGCATGATAACAGACGCGTTCCGCTACAGCACGCTCATCGTAGGATCCGCGACATACTCGATGCGTCTCTTCCCCGAAGTGGAATCGTTCATGAACGCAATGGAGACCCGCGAGATCAAAAACAAAGTATTCGCGACTTTCAGCAACTTCACATGGGCGGCAGGCGCAGTGACAGGAAAACTCAAGGAATACGCAGAGCGCATGAAACTGCCTGTGAGCGCATCCCTGCTTGTGAAGCAGTCGGCAGGAGCTTCAACACCCGTAGAAGTCAAGGAGTTTGCCCTTCAGGTTGTAGAGGCTATGAAGACAATGGAAGAAGCATAACGGCACGATATGGAGAACAAGGAACTTGAAATAGAATCACATCCGTGGCAACCGTTCATCCCGGACGGCGCGAAAGTATTGATAATGGGCACTTTCCCTCCACAGGCAAAACGTTGGAGCATGGATTTCTATTACCCCAACCGCACCAACGACTTCTGGAAGATATGCGGTCTACTGTTCCTTGGCGACAAAGACGCGCTGCTATGCGATGACCGCAAGACATACGACATAGACAAGATACGCTCGCTGATGACCGAAAAACGCATCGCGCTCAACGACACCGTGCGCAAAGCCCGGAGACTGAAAGGAAACGCCAGCGACAAATTTCTGGAAGTAATAGAACCGGTTCCGCTGTTCGGATTGCTTTCTGAAATGCCCGGATGTCACGCCGTGGCGACCACCGGGGAAAAGGCGGCGGGCATCGTCGCCGCCCTGACCGGCACAGAAATTCCCAGGATGGGAGAGATGACACTGGCTGCGGTTCCGCCGCCCGATGCATCAGAGTCACCCGTGCAACTCGAAATATGGCGTATGCCGTCAACCAGCCGAGCCTATCCGCTCGCCGTAGAACGCAAGGCGGAATATTACGCCACCCTCTTCCGCCACCTCGGAATACTCTGAGAAACTGTTTAAAAACAAAAAACTACACCTCAAAAGAAATGTTAGAAATGATACCCTTGGCGATATTTGACGCCAGCGAGTTTTTCCAATGGTTTGTTGACCATGCCAGCTATCTGTTTGTATTCGTATTCATGGTCATCGAAAGCAGTTTCATACCCTTCCCCTCCGAAGTGATTGTGCCCCCTGCGGCGTATCTGGCATGCACCAACACCGGAGCCGGCAGCGACATGAACATATTCCTTGTGGTGGTGTTCGCCACCCTCGGCGCCCTTGTCGGAGCGTTTATCAATTACTACCTCGCCCTCTGGATCGGTCGTCCGGTGGTCTACCGCTTCGCCGACAGCCGGCTGGGACACGCCTGTCTCATCGACAGGGCGAAAGTGGAGAAAGCAGAAAAATACTTCGACCGTCACGGAGCCGTATCGACCTTCGTCGGACGTCTCATTCCCGCCATACGCCAGCTCATTTCGATTCCTGCAGGCATATCGCGCATGAACGTAGCCCAGTTCGCCATCTTCACCTCGCTCGGCGCCTTGGTATGGAACGCCATCCTCGCCTTCCTCGGCTACTGGCTCTCCCTCCACGTCACCCCCGACATGCTCTTCGACAAAGTAGAGGAATACAACCGTTACCTCACATGGGCAGGCTATGCCCTCTTCCTCCTCTGCATCCTCTACATCCTCTACAACGCCTTCCGCAGGAAGAAATAACCCGCAAGAAGAAACAAAGGGGCATCCCCTGCCCCTCGACACACCATCCGCCCGCAACACAGCTCTGTGTTACGGGCGGATGAGTATACTGCGCCAACGTTATGTCTTTAAAGCAGGTAGCTACGAAAATTTAATGAACAGATAAAGCGAAGCTATTTTTGAGTTGATTTTGGTGCGGAACGAAGGAGAATAAACAGTTTCTTATGAATTCCTGCTTATAACAGAACTTCTTTAGTAAAACTATAAGACCGAAGATTATGTGCAAGCCGCGTCAGAGAAAAATCAGCACCTGTAAACAGCCTGACATAAGCTTCGGGTATCTCTCCGTTTCTTATATTCTTTTTGCTTTTTTCGCTAATTAATTTTCTTAACATCCTCATATAGTCATGACCATTGTTAAGTTGTCGGAGATCCGCATTCGGATGTTGTTTTTTGAAACTATCCACATAAATCGGATCAATCCATCTGTTCTCCTTCTGATTGCCATTGACAATAGTCACAACCTCCGCCAAGGTCTTCCCTCGCATGTTTTCCGCATCATCAAGAAATCTTACCCTGTCTTCTTTTGCCGGTATCCACGAATTTGCCCATCTTACATACGAATAATTCTGAAGCTCTCTCATCACCTCCTCGTGCAGAATGCCGGATTCATCATCGCATATACCATATCTTGCAGCAATCCTGGATGTTCTGTCTGCAGACACAATTGTCATTTCCCAGTCATGACAATCCGTGACAAACATATTCTGATGCACAAAATAACTGTTGTCAAGATGGTTAAAATCCGCATCCTTTATAGCTGCAAGCTGATTAGGGAAAACTGACGAAAGATCACCAAGCACCTGGGTCATCCACTCATGACCATTCATAACGAATAAAAAGACATTCTCTTCAACAAAATATTCGGAATAAAACAGGGCATCGTCCAAACCTTCTACCAGCAGAACCACTTTATCATAATTGAGTTCATTGTTGAACGTAAGGAAAACATCAGCCGTTTTTCCATTGAAATCATCCGAAGTGTAATCAAGAACCGAATTCTGTGTCATTGGAGCAATCAATGGTGAGTTTTGTAGAAGAGATCATAACAATCCTTCCATCTGCCTCCGATTATTTGAGGAGAATGTGTAGCTATCAATACCCGCAGACTCTTCTGTCCGGCAATCTTGATGATATCATTCATAAACTCTCTCTGCCACGCCACATGAAGAGAAATCTCAGGTTCGTCAATCATTAATAATGAACCATCCTGAAGATTAAAAATGAAATCATGCAGCATAAGAATCTCATTCTTTTCACCACTTGATAAAGAATTGAGGGCAATTTCTCTTTTATCCGACTCTGAAACAAAACGGATGCCATACCTGCGGGAATAGAGGACACTCTTGTTTACCAGTTTTTTATCTCGCAACAATTTGTCGAATAAATTCAAATCCCTTAAAGGCTTTTCAAGAGTTTTGAATTTCTCAAACGTGTCTTTTATGTAATAGTTAAGAATAACCCCTTTGCTCTCGATATATTCAGGCAATTTAAAAGCAGCTGAGAGATCATATTTCATCGCAACGTCCACTTTCTGACTTAGAATTGACAATTGCTTGTCATAATCTTCCTTGTTTATGGCGTCGTCTCCGGTCATGAGCATGTCGATAAACTGAGAATCATGCAATTGAGAATTCTGGAGAAAAGAAAAATATGCATCCCTTAAAAACTCGCTGAATTTATCTGCAACAATCTCGATAGAGTTTTTAATCAGACTGTCACCTGCATGATCTTTGCTATATAGTCTCTGAGCAGGAATGAAACGATAAGGATTTATCTCCGAATTGATGTGAAGCATGAATACACTCTTGCCCTGTTCTTTGGCAATGTGTTCGATAAGCATCCGACTCTTTTCCAACGATATTTCATCATCTTTGAAATTATCGTGAAATTCATTATCGAAATTATCAAAATCATCAAATAACGTTGCCTGCCTGCTCCAACTGCAGAATCTTTTTGCCTGAGATATCAAATCGTTATCAATCTTTAAGGATATTGATTCTTTGCCGTTGTCAATAACATATTCCAATGATATCCGCTCAGACACAGCCGCATCATCTGAATTTTCCACTGCACGTCCGTTATTTGATGTCACATCAAGACTGAATGAACTGTATTCCACATGAATAGAATCAAACGGAACATAAAAAAGACTAAGCAGATTGCCGGAGGCAAGATCCTCGATTATCGATAGAATTGTAGTCTTCCCGTAACCATTTGGACCGGTAATAATCAAGAAATTACCATAATCGGGCATTTTGATTGAATAGTCGAATGTCCCGAAAAGCCCTCGTATGTCCAACGATTTAATCATGTATGTTGTATAAATTAGCAAGTTCCATTTGTGTTTCGAGATTTACTCGATATTCCTTCTTGGATTCGATATTGTTAGTACCGTCAGATGTGACCTCCCGATTATACAATGGATAATCGTCACCTTTGGAAACATTGTTTCTCCAATGCATCGGGCGAAGATTCAGAATATTGTCATCCCCCCCCTTGCTTCGGGGATATACGTGATCTATTTCCCAACCAAAGGCAGCGAATTTCTGGCCATATTGATTATAGGCAATAATGGCTCCGCAGGGATCCTTGCGGAATAAATTAGGGTTCATCCCATTGATAACACGCCCTTTATTCCAAACCGCGTTTATAATTTCCTCATCCATTGGAGTTACAGAATTATGCTTTTGGTGCAAATTTAATCATTTATTCAAATACTTGCAAATAAGTAAGAGCGGGAAATGTCGAGAAAATCCGTCTGCAAACCGTTTTTTAGAGAAGCCCTGATAGATGCCTGCCTATTGGAAGAAAATACACTGCCATGGTATATTAATACACCATACAGCGGATAATTACGTCATTAAATATCACATTATGAATTGTCCTGGTATATTGAAGACGATGAAAGAAATGCAGAAGAAAAAATCATAGAGATAAGCAAAGCGTTAAATGATATTCGTCTGACGGTATCAGACGCTCCAAGAAAATATATCGACAACACATTGGAGATAATCGGCAAGTACTATACCACAGACAGCCCGGCACTCCCTAAAGAATGACAGTTCATTTGTCATCCATACAAGTTTTCATATTGTCGGGCGATTGTTTCCCATCTATATCTTCTGTCAGCTATTTCATACATAGACCGGGCATTTGAAAAAAAGTCATCTGCTGACGACCCGAGTTTTAAAACAAGATCACTTGAATCTTTGAAATACATTGCTCGATTTTCTGTAGACTCGCGATTATAAACACAGTCATATGCAATTATCGGCTTGCCGAAAAACATTGCCTCCACCAAAGAGGGGTTGGTGCCTCCGGCACTGTGACCATGAATATAGCAGGCACAATTACTTCTCAAAACATTAAGAATACTCAAATCATATACAGCCGGACAAAATTTAACATAAGCGGAATCCTTATATTTCTCACACAAAGACCTCCCGTATTCACTTTTCTGCCAGTTGCCAATGAAAATCAGACTGTGACAAGCCCTTTCAAATGCCTCAAGAATAATATGGACATTGTTTTCCGGTTCAATCCTGCAAAGAGCCATCGCATAAGAATCTTTTTCAAGATTATAATCCTTAAGAACTTTCTCGGCATACAATCCATCGACTTCAGTCAGAACATGATCTCCGCCATAAGCTATCAATTCCGAAGCCTTTCCATACTCCTCCAATACGTAATCCGTGATTCCCTTGTTATCGGTAACTATGACATCACCATATTTCACAGCCTGTTTCTCCGAGAATTTAAGAAACCTGCGAACCCACTTATTCCATTTGTCACGATGATGCTCCAGTCCGTCTATGTTTATTATCAATCTTTTCTTTGAGAAAAGACGGAACACAGGTAGAAACGCACAGCCCGAAACCCCGAGAACAAGTATCACATCACTCTTTCTTGAAGCCCTTATCATTGATAATATATCGTATGGAATACTCTGCATACCATTGGCACTCAGACCGATATATTCAGTCTTGGCGCCATGGTATACCCAACGTTCATCATCATAAGATTTTTTACTGCAATATACAGCATATTGCAAATCTTCAGAATTATTATGACGCACAAGTTGCTCAACAAGCGTTTCGAATCCCCCGTAATTTGCCGGCACACCCACTGTGCCTATAATTGCTACCTTTCTCATTCTTCGTAATTGAGTTTCTTTATGAACCGAGCAGGATTACCGCCCCATATCTCCCCTGCCGGAATATCTCTATTCACTATACTTCCGGCTCCTATAATAGCCCCGTCTCCAATATTGACAGCATTTACAATAAGAGTATTCATCCCGATAAAGACATTCTTGCCTATGACTACCTTCCCCGCATAAAACCTTCGGTCGCTGGTATTGTAGAAATAAGAAAGAATACACGTTCCGGTTGTGATGACACAACCGGAACCAATCTCAATAAGATTGGGAAACATTCCATCAAACTACACATTGGATCCGATGAGACACTTCCCATTGATTTTAACCCCACCAAGTTTCAGCATTCTCCTGCGAAATGACGGCATTACCAAAGATTGTCTTGAAACAACCATACATATTTTTGACCAGATACGCTTTATATTATATGGCGGCTTAGGAATCAGATACTTTTCGTTCATATTATCCTTAACAATGTCTATTTTTAATTTTGCAAGCGATCCGATTAAACACGAAAACGCATTTAGCTTTATTTATATAAATCCAAAATTATTTCAGCATGAGATGCAAGAGAGAAATTCCAATCAGATATCATTATTTCCTGATTATACTCGATAAGTTTATGCGGATCGGTAATGTACATTTTCATAAGTTGCTTCAATTCTGATGTAGAATGGAAGATACAGTCCGATTTATACGAAGCAACAATATCCTTGGCACCTACATGATCAGACACAATAGCCGGAATACCGTGTGATAAAGCTTCAAGAGTCACCAAACTGAAAGTTTCATACCACACTGAAGGAACAACAATACAATCAAGACCATACAATATATCCGATATTATAGAATAATCATATGGCGGCATGTATTCTATCGTACTACAATCAGAATCAATACCTGATGACGTACCGCCGTAAACAATAACCTTGAAGTTTCTTATTCCCTCATCATAAAGTTCTGTAGCGACTTTTTTCAGAATAGGAAAACCTTTATATTTGTTAAGATTTCCAATAAAACCGAATTTAATGTCTTTTCTTGGTGAAAGAAAGTGTCTTTTATCATTTATTCCTTTTGTTATTACCGGTATGGTCTCACCGGAAGCCTCTGGTATAAACCGCTTGAATACATCTTTTGTTTGGGAACTGTTAAAATGAAATTTATCAACAAGTTTAAAATAACTTTGATAATATTCCAACAAATGACGATAATCGTTTATAATAGATTTATCTATCTTATGGTCAGATATATTTGACGATATTACAGACAAACGAGATATAGACCTCGGTTTTTTATAAATCCGAGATCCAGTCACTCTCTTTAAAATATGAAACAATGAAGAATTTGCCAATCTCAAGAATAGGTCAGAGGGTTCATTGACATTACATGCAGCACATTTCTCATCATTTATTTCACAGCATAACTGCCCATTGTTATCAATAAAATTATAACGAGGGCACAATCCGTGGAAATCATGGGTGGTATATATTATTTTAACTCCAAGACTCTTTATGAATCCGACAATATCTTTATGAATACCCATAAGGGTATGTAAATGCATGACATCGATTTTATTATCCAGAATGAAGTCACGGATGTTTCCATAATCAATGTTTACATCCCTGTACTGATTTGATGGATTCTTAATACCATATATCAATGTAGGTGTCAATGGATTGGTAAGGGAATATACGTCCACATTGCCTTGTTTCCCCTTCTTTCTGATTTTACATTTATTGGTGTGTCTAGTCCGGAAAAGTATTGACCGTCAGATTCAACATTTTTTAGTAAAATGTGTGAAGAAAACAAAAAATTCTGGGACGAATCTCAGATTTCGGCAATCAATGCCTGGCACAGCAGCGGAAAAAG
>RIAY01000009.1 GCA_003833075.1 Muribaculaceae bacterium Isolate-036 (Harlan)
CAATCCCTTTATAGGTTATGCCCAACATAAGGATGTTTATATTGAACTCCCCGAACTTCCAGTTGGTCCGGTCCATGCTCAGCACAAGACCGGTCTTGACAGGAAGCAGCGAGAAAATCATACGGGCCATGATGTCAAGGTCAAGTACATACTTGGCAAAGAATCTTTGGAGCCGTCTGAGGTTGGAATCCTTGTCTACAGCCGTAGGCATCGCATCAGCCAGTTTGTGGAGGCTGACAGTCTGCACCACACAGAGTGCATGGAGCAGCAACGCCATAAGTTTTATTCGTGCAAGATTCATGTTTTGTCCAAAATGGTCTTGCATAATCGGGAGGATTTGGTTAACTTTGACCGAGTCCTTGGAATTAGTAGTTTTCATGTGAAAAAGAGGTCTAACTTTTCCTTTAAATTACTAAATTTCAAGGACTTTTACAAATTTAATCGCCTAAAGATTAGATGTTTAACAGCATAAATTCAATTTTTGTCATCTACTGAAATGTACTATATAAAAAAATTCGAATTAAATTTAAACAGTTTCTTAGACTTGCCAAGACTCTGCTCGAGATGTTTCCCCTCGCTGTATAAGGCAACATCCTGCATTCAGCATTAAAGATAGAAATTCCTATTGTCAGTCTCCATGAGAAAATATAATATCGCAGTCGCGGGCACCGGCTATGTCGGTCTGAGCCTTGCGACACTGCTCGCGCAGCATAATCGCGTCACGGCAGTGGACATCATTCCAGAGAAGGTAGAGCTTATCAACAGCCGCAAATCTCCCATCAGTGATGAATATATCGAGAAATACCTTGCCGGGAAAGATCTTGATCTGATAGCCACACTTGATGGCGCATCGGCATATCGTGACGCGGATTTTATAGTGATAGCAGCTCCTACTAACTATGACCCGGTAAGAAACTATTTTGATACCCATTGTATAGAGGACGTCATAGATTTGGTGCTGAGCGTAAATCCCGATGCGGTGATGGTGATAAAATCTACCATTCCTGTCGGATATTGCCGCAACCTTTACGCCAGATATGCGGCACGTGGAGTGAAAAGGTTCAATCTATTGTTTTTTCCTGAATTTCTGCGCGAGAGCAAGGCGCTTTATGATAATCTATACCCGTCGCGCATAATCGCTGGAATACCTAAACTCATAGACGGGGAGGATTTCAAAGATGAAAACGAAGCTATTCTTGCCGTTGCCGATATAGATGGACTGGAGGATGCCGCCCGCGCGTTCGTGATGCTTCTTCAGCAGGGAGCCATAAAGAAAGATATTCCGACTTTATACATGGGGATGAAAGAGGCGGAGGCTGTGAAACTTTTTGCAAACACATATCTTGCTCTAAGGGTAAGCTATTTCAACGAACTTGACACATATGCTGAAGTCAAAGGGCTTGATTCGCAGTCGATAATCGAGGGAGTAGGGCTTGATCCTCGCATCGGAACGCATTACAACAATCCCTCTTTCGGTTATGGCGGCTACTGCCTGCCCAAAGACACCAAGCAGCTGCTTGCCAACTATGCCGATGTTCCCCAGAACATGATGACCGCGATCGTAGAGAGCAACCGCACGCGCAAGGATTTCATAGCCGACAGGGTACTGAGGATGGCGGGATGGTATGACTACACCACCAACCCCACTCTCCATACATCCTCGCTGGAGCGCGACAGTCATTCGATACCCCCGGTGATCGGAGTATACCGTCTGACGATGAAATCGAACTCCGACAATTTCCGCCAGTCTTCGATACAGGGAGTGATGAAGCGCATAAAGGCAAAAGGCGCTACTGTGATTATCTATGAGCCCACCCTCGAAGACGGCAGCACCTTCTTCGGCAGCCGCGTTGTCAACGACCTCGCCGAATTCAAACGTCTCAGCAACGCCATCCTTGCCAACCGCACCTCACCCGACCTCGCCGATGTCTCCGACCGTGTCTACACCCGCGACCTGTTCAACAAAGACTGATAAAACAAGGAGCTCCTCGTTTTTCTATGTATAGATTGGCATAATATCATCCTTGCCTTTGTCATCAACATGATAATGGTTAGGAACTTTAACATAGAACTATAGACATAGAATCAATAATCGGTACAGCGTAGGCTCCTTCGCGCTCTCCGCCATGGAAGTCTAAGCAACATAAATGAGAGATAGGTTAAACTCGGGTTCCTGTATTTATAAACATCTATATTTATGGCTAAACTGTCAATAATAGGAGCTGGTGATTTGGGGGAACAGATTGCCAATCTGGCGTTAAGGAATGGATATGAAATTGAGGGATATTTTGATGACTTCATGCCTATAGGAACAATCCGTCAAGGAGGAATAGTAAAAGGAAGGATTGAAGACATTGATAATCAAATAGATATAAAATCGGGGGGGGTGATTGTAGCGATTGGATATAAACATTTTAAAGAACGGCAGGCTATATTCGAAAAAATCTCAGGGAAAATCAATATAGCTACAATTATTGACCGAACTGCAATTATAGATGAAACAGTAACAATTGGAGAAGGGAGTGTAATAATGCCGGGAGTAGTATTGGATAAAAATGTCAGAATCGGAAAGAATGTCTTTGTTAACATATCTTCAACTATAGCCCACGATTCTGAGGTTGGCTCTCATAGCTTTATTGCTCCGCGTGTTGCCGTTGCGGGTTTTACAAAAATCGGGAAACGCTCCTTTATAGGAATAAACGCTACGCTTATAGACAATATATCGCTTTGCGATGATATTCAGATAGGAGGAGGTACAGTTGTCATAAATTCGGTAGCTGATAAGGGTACATATGTTGGTATACCGGCGCGAAAAATACGATGAATAATAGAATTATAAAAATACTTTTACTTGGAGTTGGAGGCAATGTTAGTCAAGGAATTTTAACAGCCTTGCGCCATTCTAACTTGAATTGCAGGATTATAGGGGCTTGTGTGTCTCCGGAATCGCTCGGTCTGTTCTTTTGTGACAAGGCTTATATCTCTCCGTACGCGAATGACCCTAAATTCATAGACTGGGTTGGTGAAGTGTGTCGAAAAGAAAACATAGATATAGTTTTGTCAGGAGTAGAAGAGAACCTTGTGGCATTAGAATCTAAGCGTCCTGAACTGAAAAAACTTGGTATTCCTTTTTTTAATACGCCATTACATTTGTTGGAAGTGGGGAATGATAAATTGTCTACATGTAGTTGGCTTAAAGAAAACGGATTGAATTATCCGAAGTTTGCTGATGCATCAGATCCTGATCAAGTTAAAGAGTTGGTTTTGGCAGTTGGATATCCGATTTTAGCAAAACCCGCAAAGGGTAAAGGTTCAGCAGGAATCTTTGTCATTAATAATGATGAGCAATTGTTATCGGCTCCACAAAAGGGATATGTGTATCAAGAACTTATTGGGACCCCAGATACTGAATATACAGTTGGATGCTATAATGACAGATATGGGGAGCTGAAAGGTCTTATCATCATGCAGCGATGGCTTAAGCATGGCACAACCTTTAAGGCAGAGATCGTGCATAATGAAGCTATCAAGGATGAATGTGAAAGAATCTGCAAATTGTTTAAGGCTGTAGGGCCGCTTAATATTCAGTTGAGGATGCATGAAGGGAAACCGGTATGTTTCGAGTTGAATGTCCGTTTTTCGGGAACAACACCAATTCGTGCACACTGGGGTTTTAATGATGTAGAAGCTTTTATAAGGGAATACTTGTTTGATGAAGAAGTCTCTTTTAGTCCTGCAAAAGAAGGGATTGTATATAGGTATTATAATGAAGCCTATGTTAATCCAGATATGATTCGGGAACTTGGACATAAAGGGTTTGTAGATACGGTTGAATCTTTTGGTAATGTAAAGGAATGAAAGACAAGATACTTATTACCGGGATAAATGGTTTTGTGGGTAATGAAGTGGCAAACTTGTTATGTAATCAATATGATGTTTGGGGTATAGGAAGACAATCTTATTCTAAAAATCCATTGCATACCAGTTATGAGCAGGTTGATCTTACTGATGAGAAATCTATGTTGGATTATGCGTCACGCCATAGGTTTGATCATATAGTGCATTGTGCAGCATCACTTTCTTTTAATGACACAAAGACACTATTTGATGCGAACATAGCAGGTGTTTATAATCTGTTGAAGGTGGCTGATATGACAGGTGTTAAATCCATTGTATATATATCAAGTCTGCCTGTAATTGGAGTTCCGCTTGTTTTGCCGATAACGGAATCACATCCGGTTAATCCGCGCACAAACTATCACCTGTCAAAATATATAGGGGAATTGTTGCTTCAAAACAATCCACATCTCAACGCAATCTCGTTGCGTATACCCTCCCCTGTAGGAATCGGGATGCCCACGAACAAGATATTACCTGTATTCATAAGGAATTGTATTGATAACACTACGATTGAGCTATTGGGCAAAGGTGGACGTAAACAGAATTATATAGATGTCCGGGATATTGCCCGAGCCGTAGCTCTGGCTTTACAAAAAAACTGTAGTGGAGTCTATAATATAGCATCTGATAAGTCTGTAAGTAATCTTGAATTAGCGGAAATGTGTAAAAGCGTTTTACATTCTTCTACTGAGATAGTTTTTAAAGGTGAAGATGCAGATGAAGATTTAAAATGGGATGTTTCAATAGAGAAGGCGAAAACCGAATTAGGTTTTATTCCACTTTATAAATTAGAGGATACAATAAAAGATATTGCCCGATCTTTATGAAAATTTTAGTTTGCAGTGACATACATGGCAATTATGAGGCATTGAAGAGTATTGTCCCATATTTATCAGATGTTGACATGTCCGTATGTCTTGGTGATATTGTAGGGTATGGGTGCGCTGTAAATGAATGTATAGACTTACTTCGTGATTCAGGTTTCAAATGTTTGCAGGGCAATCATGAAAGATACCTGATAGAAGGAATGGATGGTCAAAAGAAATTTCTAAACGAGTCGGTTCGTTTCGGTATAAATATAGCCGACAGTATAATAACTGATTGTAATCGGGAATGGTTGGCGGGATTGCCTGTTTCCTTAGGATATGTAGTTGATAAACGCAAGATATTGTTTGTTCACGGGAGTCCATTTGATCCTATTGATGAATATGTTTATGACAATACTTTTGATAAGGATCGTTTTTCATGTCTGGCTTATGACATAGTGGCTCTTGGTCACACACATAGGGAATTTAAGCAGTTTTTTGATGGAAAAATCGTATTCAATCCCGGCTCTATAGGACAGGCGCGAGATTTCGAAGGCAAGGTATGCTTTTCAATTATAGACACTGAAAGTCTCGAATTAACCCGTTTACGACTCCCTTATAACTATGAATCTCATTTGGCTCTGTCTTTTAAATATGGCGGAGGAAAGTGGATATACAAACATTTCCAGACTATAATAAATCAAAAATAAGATATAGCGTAATGATACCATTTAACAAACCTTTCTTGACAGGTAAGGAAGCTCATTATATCTATCAGGCTGTGTATTCCGGCAAACTTTCAGGTAATGGAGTATACACCAAGAAATGTCAGAATTTTTTTGAAGAACATTATGGTTTCAAGAAAGCTCTCATGACAACGTCGTGTACCGATGCTCTTGAAATGGCAGCGATTCTTTGTGATATTAAACCTGGAGATGAAGTGATCGCTCCCAGCTATACGTTCGTATCAACGGTGCTTGCATTTGTGCGCCAGGGCGCAAAGATCATGTTCTGCGACAGCTGCAAAGATAATCCTAATATCGATCCTGACAAGATAGAGGCGTTGATAACCGAACGTACCAAAGTTATCGTTCCGGTGCATTATGCCGGAGTTGCATGCGACATGGACCGGATTATGGCTATTGCTGATAAATATAATCTGCTCGTGGTGGAGGATGCAGCTCAGGCGATTGATTCCTACTATAAGGGGCGTCCACTCGGTTCAATTGGTCATTTAGGATGTTTTTCATTTCACGAGACCAAGAATATAATTGCAGGAGAAGGCGGATTGCTTACAATTAATGACGATAGGTTTATCCGCCGTTCTGAGATTATTTGGGAAAAAGGTACAAACCGCAGCGAGTTTTTCAGGGGGGAGGTAAACAAATATGGATGGGTCGATAACGGCTCATCTTTTTTGCCTTCAGAGCTTATTTCTGCGTTCCTTTGGGCACAGATCGAGAATATGGATATGATTCAGACTCGCCGTAAAGAGATATGGCAGCGATATTATCAAGGTCTGGCTTGTCTTGCGGACAAAGGTTTGTTGACATTGCCCGATATGCCGGAATATGCAACCAACAATGCCCATATGTTCTATATCGTGTGTCGCTCATTGGAAGAACGTACCAGGCTTATAAAGCATCTAAAGGATCATGAGATATTGTCAGTATTCCATTATCTTAGCCTGCACAAGAGTGGTTTCTACACATCGCATCCGGAGTCTCGTCCCGAGAATTGTCAGGAGTTGACAACTATTGATGAGGAATGTGCAGTTCTGGGACTTGATCTTGTCAATTGTGACCGATTCGCAGACTGTCTGCTTAGGCTTCCATTGTTCTATGAACTTCAGGATGATGACGTGGATAAGATATTGGCTGAAATAAACAGGTTCTATGAGGGATAAATTGCGTGTACTCCTGACAGATGCACACGGTTTTATGGAATATAGGAATAAGGTTTATGGCTTAAAATATCAATGGCCTAAATCGAAATGTCTGCAATGTAAATATGCATTTACATTGTTTCGCTACAATCTCAATGGCTATAGAGATCTTGTTTATTATAGGGTTGGATTGCGTTGCATTAAAAAATTATTTAAGCCTACGATAAATTGTTTTTTAGATGTAGGAGAAGTAGAAGAAGGTGGATGTATGTTTCATCATGCTTTTTCAACTTTTATTAATGCCGAGTACATTGGGAAGGGGTGCAGTTTCCGGAATAACACAACAATTGGGAATAAGATCTCTAATGGGGTGTTACAACGTCCGAGATTGGAACAACATGTGTTTGTCGGTCCTAATGTTGTAATAATAGGTGGGGTAACGATCGGTCACCATGCCGTGATTGGTGCCGGTGCTGTCGTCTCACAAGATGTGCCGCCTTATGGTGTAGTAGTCGGTAACCCTGCAAGAGTGATAAAAATTAACAAACCGGAATAATTATGTTGCTACACCTGTTATGGGATGAAAAAATAACCCATCGCATAATAAAGACCTTTGATGAAGTCTTTCCAGGAGAGAACGAGTATGTGTATTGGTTTGCACATTCGAATGAGCGACATTTTACTCAGGAAGGAGATCATTTACATGTTCTATATGACTATTCTTCGGATCCTGATATTGACTATCATCGTGTAAGTAAGGTTATAATTCACGGATTGGATTTTGACAAGATTCAGTTTTGTTGCAGGAATATTCCTGCACACGTTCCTGTTTACTGGATTCTTTGGGGAGCAGAGTTGTATAATAATCTTTTATTCAATAGGGGATACAGACTGTATTATAAAAGTAGACCTAAATTATCGTTGAAGGCGGGTCTGGGTTTATTCTTGAAACGTTTCGGCCTTTTATCCAAGAATGATAAGTTCAAGCTGGATTTCTTCAATACGAGGAATGTTACTATGGTATGCGGATCAGGAGAATATGATCTTTTCAGGTCTTATTATCCGAAAGAGACGCGAACCCTTCTAAATGAAACAGAGTTTTTTTATTATCCGATAGATGAAGTGTTGGGCGAGGAACTTCTGAGATCCAAGGCAGAAGGTAACATCATATTAATAGGCAATTCTGCATCATGGACGAATAATCATGAATATGTATTTGACCATATAAAGAATCTTGATCTGAAAGGGAAGCAAATAGTTGTACCATTGAATTATGGTGGGGATGCTGCATATCGTGACAAAATTAGTCGGCTTGGGGATAAATATTTTGGTAGCAACTTCAGCTCTCTTTCTAAGTTTCTTCCTTTGAGCGAGTATAATTCTTTGATGGCAAAAGCTGAGGTGTGTATATATGGAAGCTGGCGTCAGGAAGCGATGGGTAATATTGTGGTTGCCTTATATCTTGGTGCGAAAGTATTCATGTCGGGTAAGAGTCCATTGTATGAAGATTTGACAGGACGAGGTCTCATTATCTTTAAATTGGAAGATATCACACAAGAATCTTTGGATACACCACTTTCCCGTATGCAAAAGGATAATAACAGAAAGATATTGGTTTCATCAAACAGTTGGGAGCGTTTGAAGGAAATAACATATAATTTATTCAAATCGTAGTGGCAGAAAAGAATTTCAAGCAGCAACTGAAGTCCGGTTTCATATATACTGCGTTTGCAAAATATTCCGGTATATTAATCTCACTTGCAGTCACAGCTGTTTTATCGCGGATGTTGCCTCCTGAAGATTTTGGGGTCATAGCTGTTGCATCTGTTTTTATTGTCTTTTTCGGGATATTCAGTGACATGGGTTTGAGCGCGGCTATTGTGCAGAAGAGGAATCTATCTGTCTCTGATTTGAAATCACTATTTTCCTATACATTGTTTTTAGGTGTCATTCTGTCCGTATTTTTTTTCTTTTCCTCATGGCTGATAGCACGGTTTTATGATGACAGTCAGCTAATCATTATATGTCAGATTCTATCCGTGAATGTTCTTTTTGCCACATGGAGTATTGTTCCCAATGGGTTGTTGCTAAGGGATAAGCAATTCAAGTTTATTGGAGTAAGGACAGTGTCAATACAGATCATTCTTGCTGTGATTTCTATTGTTGGCGCTTATACAGGTATGGGTATATTTTCACTTCTTATTAATCCTGTAGGAAGTTCTATATTAATCTTTATACTTTCTTATATCAAGAGTCCTGTAGGATTCACTTTTCATCCAAGCTTTGAATCCGTTAGAAAGATAGCTTCATATTCAAGTTATACGTTCGGGTTCTCATTGATAAATTATTTTTTGAGAAATCTTGATAAATTATTGATTGGAAAGGTATTTGGTATGATTCCATTAGGGTATTATGAGAAATCTTATAGGTTAATGCTTTTGCCGGTGCAGAATCTCACACAAGTAATAACCCCTGTTTTACACCCTGTGTTGGCTGATTATCAAAGCGACATTAGTCAACAGACGAATAAATATCTTAAACTTTTAAAGATTCTTGCATTAATTGGATTTCCTATTTCTGCACTTTTGTACTTCACTGCAGAACCTCTTGTAATTCTTATATTTGGTTCCCAATGGATGCCCTCTGTTCCGGTTTTTAAGATACTGAGTCTAACAGTGGGTTTTCAAATAACGGGATCTTCAGTTGGAGCATTTCTACAGGCAGCAAATAAGACAAGAGAAATGTTTGTAATAGGCTGTTTGAATACTTTAACAAACATAATATGTTTGTTTGTAGGTGTATACGTGATAGGTTCAATAGATGGTGTGGCTTGGATGTTTTTCTTGGCTATGTGTATAGGCTTATGGAATAATTGGTATATAGCCCAAACAATCGAAATCCGGGCAATAGAAATGTTTAAACCATATGTACCTGCATTATATCCGACAGTTTTGAATATTATGATTCTTGCCCTGCTGCATAATTTTTGTCAATTCAGTTTAATTGTCAGTTTGGTAATCAATGTATTTGTAACCTCGGTTTTGATTCTTGTTTATTTAAGGCATTTTCATATAATTGACGTGGTTGCATATCTTAAAACTCGATTGATAAGGCAACGCAGATTATAAGATATTATCTCAGTATATTAATGTCTGTATTGGAATGGAGACTATTTAATGGGTTTAATAGTCACAAACTGATGACAATATGTTAAAGTTGCAGGTGATGAAATTAACGCAAATCCTTTGTACAAATATTGTTATTGGCAATCCATAAAAAGATCATAATAAAGGCATAACATGGGACAATCGCAGGATATATTGACAGACTCTATATTGGTTTCAGCTATAATAACTACCCACAACAGGCTTGAATTGTTGAAACGAGCCGTTGAAAGCGTATACAAACAGACTTATTCTAATATTGAATTGATTGTTGTGGATGATAACTCTACAGATGGAACAAAAGAGTGGTGTATGTTGCAGGGGTTTAAATATATCCATATTCCAGCATATGAGAGTCGTGGTGGTAACTACGCTCGTAATCTGGGAATTAAGATGTCACATGGAAGATATGTTGCATTTTTGGATGATGATGATTATTGGATTCCAGAAAAAACCACTAAACAAATTTCTATTTTGGAGTCCACAGGAAGTTATGTTGTAAATTGTTCTCGAAGATTGGAATTGGTTGATAAAGATGGCGAAATAGAATTCAAATGTTGTCCTTTGAGTTCGAATTATAAGGGAGACCTTAGTCGAAGGATATTATATCAGATTTCAGTTTTAACATCTGCATTGATGGTTAAGAAAGAAGCATTGATGAAAGTGGGCTATTTTGATGAACAATGTTGGTTTTGGCAAGAATATGAATTAAGTATTAGATTAGCACAATTACCAAAACCATTTGAATTGATTAATGATGAATTGATTGTATATCGCATAGATATGCGAGACAAACAAAGGCTCACAAATAAATATAATGGTTGGCAAGATAATGTTGAATATATATATAAGAAACACGAAAGTTTATATGGACAACTAAATCTACTTGAAAGGTTGAGAGTGAAAGTGCTATTCTGGAGAGAATCCTATATGAGGGCAGAATCAGCTGGATTAAATAAATTAGCGAAACATCATAAAAGATTGGAATTTTGGTTTAATATTCCATTCAGGATATATGATAAAATAAGAACCAAAGTAAGAAGATGAATTATAAATATGATTATTTAATAGTCGGAGCTGGGCTTTTTGGTGCTACGTTCGCTTATAAGGCAAAGCAAGCCGGACGCAGGGTGTTGGTGATTGACAAGCGTCCGCATTTGGGCGGAAATATTTATTGCGAGAATATTGAAGGCATTAATGTTCATAAGTATGGTGCACATATCTTTCATACGTCCAATAAGGAAGTATGGGATTTCGTAAATTCGATTGTTCCGTTTAACCGTTACACTAACTCTCCTATTGCTGTTGCTCCGAATGGAAAGGTATATAATCTTCCATTCAATATGAATACCTTTTACCAGATGTGGGGAGTGAGGGCTCCGGAAGAGGCGATTGCTGAATTGGAAACTCAAAGAAAGGAAGCAATTGACAAAATGAAAGCCGATGGAATTTCAGAACCGCGTAATCTGGAGGAACAGGCTTTGACACTTATAGGCAAAGATATATACGAGCAGTTGATAAAGGGATACACGGAAAAGCAATGGGGACGTGATTGCAAAGAACTTCCGGCATTCATAATTCGTCGGCTGCCAGTAAGAATGACTTTTAACAATAACTATTTTAATGATTATTATCAAGGTATACCGATAGGGGGATATAATAAGCTGATAGATGGATTGCTTGAAGGAGTTGATGTGCAATTAAATGTAGATTTCTTTTCAGAACGTAATTATTGGGAAGGTGTTGCAGCTAAAATTGTGTTCACGGGTAAAATAGATGAATTTTACAACTATCGCTTTGGGAAGTTGGAGTATCGTACTGTCCGGTTTGAATTTGAGACGCTTGATATTGCAAACTATCAGGGTAATTCTGTAGTAAATTACACCTCGGCAAATGTCCCCTTTACCCGTATTATTGAACATAAACATTTTGAATCATTTGGTAATTCTGTATATGAAAATCCCAAATCTGTGATTTCTCGAGAATATTCAGTAGAATGGGAGGAGGGTTTGGAGCCATTTTATCCGATAAATGATGAAAAGAATCAAGAAATTTATAATAAATATTCAGCATTGGCAAATAAAGAGTCAAATGTAATATTTGGAGGAAGGTTGGCAGAATACAAGTATTATGATATGGCTCCGATAATTGCAAAAGCGTTAAATCTAAGTGGAGATGAATTATAAAGTTTGTGCTGTAGTTGTAACCTATAATAGATTACAATTACTTAAAGGTGCGTTGGCTTCGTTATTTCGCCAGACATATAAACCGGATATTGTAGTCATAAATAACGGGTCTACCGATGGAACAACAGAATATCTTCAAGGTATAGATGGAATAACAGTCATTAGTCAAAAAAATGTAGGAGGAGCAGGAGGATTCTTTACCGGAATAAAACATGCTGTTGAAAACAGCTATGATTTTTCATGGGTAATGGATGATGATGTTATAGTAGAGTCTGATGCTCTTGAATCACTTTTAACAGATTACAATTTTCTGATTAGGCAGAAAGAAAAAATTGGGTTCTTATGTAGTATGGTTCAAAATGTTGATGGGTATATGGTTAATAACCCAGCAATAGATGACGTGAGACTCAATCCCACTTATCATGCATCTTGGAATAAGTATCTTGGAAATGGTATAGTTGGAGTAAAGTCGGCAACATTCGTTTCAGTACTCATACCGACAGAAGTCACAACAGAGGTTGGTTTGCCTATTAAAGAATTTTTTATCTGGGGTGATGACACTGAATATACAACAAGAATATCTAAAAAGTATAATTGTTATTTGTGTGGAAATAGTATTGTGACCCATTTGCGTGTAGGTGATAAACCAATTCGTCTTATAGAACTTACGGATAAGAATAGAATACGAATGTATGAGAATTCAATACGAAATGAGATATATCTCAATCGTAAAGGATATTATGACAGTAAACATAAAATTATATTTATTTTGTGGCATTTCATAACATTCGGTAGATTGTTATTTTCGGGATCTGCTCTTAAACTGAAAGTATTTGTAAGAGGGATATTTAATGGATTTAGGTTTAATCCAAAGATACAATATCCTGCCAAATGATATATAGTTAGATGCTTCAATCGTTGTTTGTATATGTTATAATGATTGTTTCGATACTTGGATGTGCCTGGCTGTATACTCAGGTCGTGTCTGGCACCAAAGTATATGTGTATCATCCATGCATTTTTACGATTGTTATTATATATACCTTTTTTTGTAGTGTTAGATATGATGTTGGTGTAGATTATCCGGCATATTTGAGTATGTTCAAAGTTTCCGAGTATGCGACTACATCTCAGGATATATCTCATACAGAACCCGGATGGGCTTATCTAACATGGTTGATCTCAAGTAGTCATATTCATTTTGCTGTATATTTTGGAATAATTGCTTATATTCAGATACTTCTTGTAATATCTGCATTTAAGAAAAAAGCAAAAATATTACCCATAGTTATATTAATCTTTTTTCTGTCGGGGCAGTTTATATCTTTCCAGAATATTATAAGGCAAAATATAGTGGCGGCATGTTTTTTATACATAGCCATGCAAAGATATAATATTAAATTTGTGTTTTATGTCTTATTTGTTTTAATAGCTTGTCTAATACATAAATCTGCATTGATATTGCTAATTTTATATCCGTTTATAAAGATTAATCGGTTTTATATAAATGCTCAATGGATATATGCATTAATTATTGTGGTTTGTGCAATTATAGGAAGTAGATTTAATCTATTGGATGTAGTTTTTCAAAATCCAATAATGGTATTTATTCTTGAATCCAATGATTATGCCTATTATTTGCAAGATGACAATATGAATATGGGGATGGGACAATCAATTGGCTTGGGGTTTATGTTGAGAACTGTTATAGATGTTATAATGGTTCTAAACAAGTCCTATGTTAATAGACTTTCTGCGGATAAACGATATAATATTTATTTTAGGTTATATTTTTTAGGAACTTCTTTATCTTACTTGTTCCCTACTTCAATGCTTGTGAATCGACCGTTGATGTATATGGTAATATTTATATTACCTATTTATAGTTATTATTTCTATTATGTATTAAATAGTAAATTGACATTGACATCGCTAAGAAAGTCATGTGCCGTTTTTTGTTTAGTTGGACTCATTCTATTATTTGTTAATAGCACTTTTATAGATCCCGAAGGTAATATGTGTGAATATCATTTCTTTTGGGAGAAAGCAGCAATATAAACAAACTATTTTCTAAATAAACAGGAAAAACTCAAAATACGATTTTGTTCATGAAAATTTTTTATATAGCGCGGGATTCTGGTCTTGAGAATACCGGTGCTTCAATGGTTGTGCGACGTAACCTTTCCGGATTAAAGGAATTAGTAGGGTCTGATAATGTTGTAGAATATCGTCTTCCAAAAGTCAATTTAAAAAATGTTGTATACTCTTTAATTCGATGTGGCAGTTATGGCATAACTGCAAAGGAAGAAAGGAAGATAATTGATGCCGTTAGGCAAGTTTCGCCGGATTTTATTTTTATAGAAAGTTCTTCGTATGGAAGTCTAGTCAAAAAAATGTCAAAATTGGGATACAGAACTATGTGTTTTGCACATAATCTTGACACGAAACTTTACAAGCAAGAAATATCGTCTCGTAATCCGCTCTTTAGTATACCCAAATATTTTCTGACATGGATTAATGAGAAAAAAACGACAAAATATTCTGATACGATCATATGCCTTAATGTTCGCGACTCAAATGACTTTGGAAAAATGTTTGGCAGATATGCCGATATGATTTTGCCTATAACATTTCCTATGCGGAATGTATGTAACGAAGAATCCCGCAATTATGCCACGGTAAAGCCTTATTATCTTTTCGTTGGTTCAGATTTTTTTCCAAATGTAGAGGGTATAAAATGGTTTGTAAACAATGTTGCCGGGCATGTTGATGTGGATATCCATGTAGTTGGAGGATGTTGTAATAATTCGGTTCTAAAAAAATTAAGTTTGCCGGAGAATGTAAGTTTTTTGGGGTATGTTGATGATTTAGATAGAGAGTATTACGGGGCATCCGGCGTCATTGCTCCGATCTTTAAAGGTTCGGGAATGAAAACAAAAACGATCGAAGCGATGAGTTATGGAAAATCTATTTTTGGAACTAATGAGGCTTTCGCCGGGATTGAATGTGATTATACCAAGATAGGGGGACTCTGTAATACTGCTGATGAGTTTATTGAATGTATCAATAAATCGAATAAAGGTGTTTTCAATGACTATACGTATCGATTGTTCAAAGATGAGTATTCGGACATCAAATTCTTGAACATGTTAAGAACATTTATATTGCATAAGGAATAGAGCTAAAATGCTATGCTAAGGTTTTTAATTTCCTTTTATAAATCTATCAAATCTTTATGATGAGTCTTGTCAATGGAAATGAGAATCATCCTGTCATAAAAGTCATAGACTATATAATTGGCTTAATAATAATTGACTGAAACGATTCTATAATTTATTTGTTTAGCATGAAACTATGTTATTTATATTCGGATATAACAATGAACGGAGGAATCGAACGGGTGCTTTCGATTATAGCTTCAGAACTTGCCGATAATTGGGATTATGATGTAACCATCGTATCGATCTATAGGACATTGAAGACTCCTCCTTATAAATTTTCCGATAAAATCAAGATTGTTTATCTTTCGGATATTGCATATTCCGGCACTCCTGGTTCGTTTTATAGACTTAAACTTCAGCTTAAAGCCTTAAGGTTGATTAAGGAATATTTTAAGAATAATACATTCGATATTATCTCCGTGCAGTCGTTTCCATGTGCATTCATGGCGTATTTGTCGGGTATTGAGCGGAATAAGGTCGTTGCAGTGGAGCATGTATATCATGGATACTACAATAGATGGATAGGATCAGTAAGGGATTACATGTATAAAAGATTTAAGTGGGTTGTTACGCTAACTCAAAATGATGCAGTCTCTTTCAGAAAATCCCTCCCGAATGTATCAACGATACCTAATCCCGTAGTGTTTAAATGCAATGTCCCGTCATCTCTTGATTCAAATAGAATTATTTCAGTAGGCAGGTTGGAGTATCAAAAGGGGTTCGATATTCTCATAGATGCATTCAAAGCAATAGCTCAAAAGTATCCTTCATGGACACTCCATATATATGGAAAAGGTTCTTTAAAAGAAGATCTGTCGAATCAAATAAACAGGCATGGACTTAGTTCAGCTGTATTTTTAGAAGGGGTTACTGAGTCTATTGATGAGAAATATCGGGAATCAGCTTTTTGTGTTGTGTCATCCAGATTCGAGGGATTTTCGATGACGATTACAGAGGCGATGAGGGAGGGTGTTCCATGCGTCAGTTTCCGATGCCCTAACGGTCCCGAGGACCTGATTTCAGACGGTAAGGATGGAATCCTTGTTTCCCATCTGGATAAAGCTGGATTGGCAGACGCGATTTCAACACTTATAATTGACAAGTCAAAAAGAAAGGAAATGGGGAAAGCCGCTTTTTATTCCATCAGAAGATTTGATGTCAGCCTTATTGCCGGAATGTGGGATAATCTTTATCGGTCTTTAAGTAAGTAACACATGAAACCAACAGTTTCAATTATAACCCCCTGTTATAATTCTCAGCATTGTCTTTCTGAAACAATAGATTCAGTATTGTCTCAAACTTATGATAACTGGGAAATGATTATTGTAGATGACTGTTCCACAGATGAAAGTGCCCAGATAATCAGTCAATACATGGCAAGGGATTCCAGGATAAGATACTTTAAGACTGAAGTTGCTTCCGGTTCTCCTGCGACTCCTCGAAATATGGGCATTGACAATGCTACCGGTGAGTACATCGCTTTCCTTGATGCTGATGACAAATGGTTGCCTGACAAGCTGGAGAGACAGCTCTGTTTCATGGAGGATACGCAATGTGATTTCGTCTATTCGGATTACGAAAAGATAAAATCAGATGGAGAACGAGGAAACCGGGTTGTCAGAATGCCACAGAAAGCTACTTTCTGGGATGTGATCGAGACTTGCGTCATTCCTTGTCTTACGGTCATGATAAGAAGGGATACAATCGGAAAGACTCGATTCAAATATGTTTCCAAGGAAGATTTTGTATTTTGGCTTGACATACTTAAAAAAGATGTTGTAGCGTATAATGTTGGGGAAGTTTTGGCTTTATATCGCGAACAGCCACAAAGCAGATCGTCAGATAAGATGGCGATGATTAAGGAACAATGGCATATACTGAGGAACATTGAAGGTGTAAAAACACCTGTTGCAGTTTATTTCATGATGAAATTCCTTTTCCATGGTTTTATTAAATATCTGAAATAACTCGCGCAATTCCCGATTAGTAATTATATTGTAAAACTTATGTTCAGTAGTGCTCTAAACCAAATCCGTTCACGAAATGGGATGCTTGCAAGTTGTGTGATTTTTTTACTCTATTTAGAGAAAAGATATTCTTCAAGTATGCTCAAGACATTCCGCAAATTTCTATGGCAACCATTGCTCAATTTACAGATTCATCCAAACTCTTTTGACTCACTTGAAAACATCCTAACTCTTCATTTGACTCATCCCTTCATGATTATTATTCATGAATATAGCAAGATTGGTAATAATTGTACTATCTACCATGAATGCACCATAGGTCTCAGGGAACATAAAAGTCTAACTCCTCCCCGGATTGGCAAAAATGTTTTCATAGGTTGTAAATCTTTAATATTGGGGGATGTTTTCATTGGAGATAATACAAGAATTGGAGCCGGGAGTATAATTCTTGCCACTACACCTCCTTGTTCTACCATAACTGGTTTGTATAAAGCAAATTAATGGGATAATTTCCATATCTAATACTCAAGAGGTCTTTAGCTGAATATATTGTACTTTCTTCTATCGAAGAAAGAATGATTAATACTATCCTTGCCTCCTTAAAGGAAGCTTGTTTACAAGAAGAATTTAATTCGATTGAACGAGATAAAGAATTCAGAACCTTTGGCAGAAAATCCATCATAGACTTATACCTCGCAAAAGGAATCAAAAATTAGATTGGCCTGAAAAGACGATTATTGAATTAAATTACACACTTAATCTGAACTGCTTACAGACTGCTGCTTCAAATTTAAAACGTATTAATGACAAGCATAAGAATAAGGTGAATCAATTCACTATAATATATTGCACCTCTATTTTTGCATTTCGTGCTTTATAAAGTTGAGAAGCTCGGCTTTTTCCGTAGCCTTTATTATCTACTCACGTGGTGCAGGATCTCATATTTCAAATATCGTAAGTGAAACAGGATATTTCTGGTTTCAAGGTTATAATGTTGAGATAGTGGTCTGGTCATACAGATGTTGATGGTATGATCTTAATTATAGGTCACTTAGGAGCATGGTGCGTATTAAAGTAATAAATAGTTTAATTCATTTTAACGAATTGTTGTTTTAATTGAATAATCCGATTATTTGTATTGTCTGATTTTTTTTGTAGTTTTGCATATAAATCAATTGTTGAGATCATGATGTGGCTTTTATGGTTAATTTTTGCTCTTACAACAGCTGGACTATTTCTGGTGACTTGGTTAGGTGCCAATATAGAATGGACAGACGCTGTTGGTATTGCAGGAAGCTATGCATCTGTATTTGGAATTGTTTATACATTTTTTCAAGTCATGAAAGTTAAATCTACTGCTCAACAAATTAACAACGCAGTGGAAACATCTAATGGTATTATTTTAAACATTAATTCTATAGAGGATCTTACTAAAAGTTATCAAATCGCAAGCATTATTCCAAATTTTATTAATCAAGGTCAGTTGGAATGTGCAATGTTAAGGATGACGGATTTATTGAAATCTCTTGGAGATATAAAGAATCATAAAGGATTTACAGATGATTTCCCGGATAGATGTGAATCTTATTGTAAGATACTCATTTCTGATATTAAAAGTCTAAATTCCAATATTAAGACAAAATCAAGTATTGATTTACAATTTATTATTGAACATATAATAGAATTAACGCATTTTTTAAATACAGTCAATTTCCAATTAAAAAACTCAGCATATGGTGTCTCCTAAATATAAAACATTATTTGAAAATCTTATAAGTAAAACCCAAGAAGGAAAAGTGGATTGGCAGAGAACAAGCCAGTTAGGTCGTTTTCAGCTCCTTCTCGGAGACCAAACTATATCAGTCTATTCTTCTGTAGATGAGAATCCTGATTTCTGGAAAATTGATCTTGGACCTAAGGCTGAGTTTACAATAAGTGATAAGAGTGGAAAGGAGATTGATTCTGTCCGGTCTTTTAATGTTGGAGATTCCGTATATAATGAGCTTCAACCATTATATCAAGTTGCAAAATCTTCAGCAAAAAATATTGATGACACTATTGATAATTTGATAAACTCTTTGGAAGATTTATAACAAAGAAATTGTTTAAATTTAAGTAGTATCTAATGAAGATAGAGTATAGTCCTTACCTATTTCTTCCTTCGGAGTATGATGTATCGGTTACAGCTTACGAACCGCTCTGCCAACAAGATAGCGATGATTAAGGAACAAAGGCATATACTTAGGAACATTGAAGGTGTAAAAACACCTGTTGTTGCCTATTTCATGATGAAATTCCTTTTCTATGGTTTTATTAAATGTCTGAAATGATTTTTCAACAACTGTTTGATTATCCCGGTTGTATATTCAGAAAGATGACATAAACTTAGATTGGATTCTCAGGTAGGCTTTTAGTGCATTGCGGTTGTCTCTAATTGTTAGAGACAACCTGTTTTATGAATATATTTATGTATATGTAAAATTTTATGTCCTGATTTTTGTTGTTTTATTAAATATTTGAACGCTATGCTGATAAGAAAGGGTATCTGATATGGATAAGTTGAGAGTTAATGTAGACAGACTTAATTGTGTGGCTCGTGAGTTGACGAGCGAAGAGCGAAATCTGATGGAGGCAAGGCGAAGAGACCGCCATTGGATGTCGGCATCTTCTGCGATTGCGTCTAAAATAAAACGCCATCTGAGGGTGAATGGGATTACCAATATGGAATTTGCAGAGATGTTGGGAATTACCCCTGCTAATGTTACCAGATATCTTAATGGTAAAACCAATTTCGAACTCAGAACACTTGTTGAAATAGAGCGTGCTCTCGGACTCCATATAATAGACCGGGAGGTTGTGCCTAAAAAGGAAAAGGAGGCGGTAGCCTACTAAACATCTTCTAAGAATTGAAATAACTTTGTGAATTTACAATAATGGCACGGAGAATTTTCTCCGTGCCATTATTGTTGTTACATGTGAACTCAATGCGTTTATTTGAGTGCTATTTTTGCGACGGTGCGGGAGCCGTTGGTCAGCGTGGCGGAAACAAGGTAGATTCCGGGAGTCAAAGCGGAGAGGTCATACATGTTGCGTGCCATAAGTAGACCGGATGCAGAGTAGATGTCTACTGACTCTATTTCCTGTCCTTCCGCAGTGGCTGTACGTAGCATTTTGCCTTCGAGCCATATGGCGGCAGCTGTATTCACGGCTTCTATTGCCTCTATACCGCTCACATCGCCGATTGTCACTGTTTGGGCATAAACGGTGTGGTTGCCGAGAGGATTTGTCTTGGAGCTTGTCGGACCTGCTTCCACTATAATCATATAGATCCCGTCTTCCAATGAGCTTCCGGGACTATAGTTGCCGGATACGGTGACATTCTCGCCTGCAACGAACTTCGTGCCGCTCTTCATGGTCACTATCTCACCTTTGGTATTGGTAAGCTGGCGCAAGCGGATATATAGTGTGTTTGTTGCAGTCTGGCGTGCCTTTGCCTCAAGACTGAACGGCACTCTTGCAGTTTTATCAATCTTGTCGGGGAACTCAAACTTTGTCACATCCGCCACAATTTTTTCCGACGGGTCAACAGTGATGGCGAGCGGCTCGCCAATAGTCTCTATCGGTGTCTGGGCATGATCGTTTGAAACCTGCACGAAGTCGACAATGTAAGTGCCCGGATCGTGTGGTACCTGACGTGCGAATGTCACCGACACTGCTCAGTCGTTGGTGAATGTTGCTTCCGCCATAATCAATGGTGAAGTCTGTCCGGTCTGCGTATTTGTGAGACGGGTAAGTATCTTGGCGGTGCCTGCCACCCCCGCATTGCGGAAAGTGCCGGTGACATAAAGAAATTCTCCTTGTGCCAGTCGGTCGGCTACCGCCGCCGAACTGTTGTTCACCTGCCACACCGGAGTGGCGGCAAGGCGCACTACCGGAGAAGCCGGGGTAGGCAGCACATTAACTACTGTCGGATCGAAACCATTGAGTGCAAAAGGATATTCTTTGTCATTGGCTTTTATAAGAGCCTCCAGTCTGTATTTTCCCTCCGGAACTTCAGCGCTGACGGGGAATGTCACGTCCACATTCTCCACGCTTTGGTTATATACCCGCACGCTGACATTGGAGTCGAAAACAAGCGAGGGATCATTCGCATTGACAAGGCGGATGGTGATTCCTGAAATATCATAATCACCGGTCATGCTTTCCATATCGAACGAAGCGCGTCCCGAACCTCCTGCATATAAGTCTCCGTCGGTGGATATGGCGGAATGAAGCACCACATCGGGATAGGGCATATGCTTTTCGCCGATAATTATGCTACCTTCCTTTACCGAGGCATAGGTGCGGGATGTCAGTCCATTGGGATGTCGGAGTATTTTCCAGCCGGTGTCTCCGTCCCCCCTGTAGACAAGTCTCAGTTCATAGCCGTCGCCATCGGCAACGTTTGGCACAGAAGACGCCACATTCTGAATGGTCACAAGAGACGAACCGGAATGTCCGTTGGTGAAACCTCCCAGCGACAGGGTGTTGCCTCCGAGCGTTGCCACGATTTCTCCATTTTTTACAAGGGCACCCTCGATGTGTCCGTTGAACGGTTCCACATCAATATTACCTATGAAGCTCATCATTGTGAATGTGTCGTTGAACGGACCGTCTATACTGAGACGAGACTCTCCGTAGAGTGCATGTTCGCGAACCGAGCCTTCCCGTGCCGGGCGGATACCGGTCACCATATCCTGGCTGAGATTGTATCCTCCTGCTCCGCCGCCTTCGCCAAGTGATGACGGGTCAAGATGGTTGATACGGAAATAGCCGTTGGAATTGCCGTACCAGCCCCAGTTTACGTGAACAAAGTCTTGCGAATCATATCCGTCGAGCACAAAGGCGTGTCCGCCCGTCCCTTTGTCGCTTGTGCCACCATAGAACACCGGACGCCCTTCGGAAAGCTCTTCTTTTATAAGTGCCATCCATTCGGATGTAGAATAATAGTCGCGCAAATGTCCGCGCACGCCTGCGTCATATCCGAAATAAGTGCGCAAGGCATATGGAACAAGCATGTCGTAGGCTCCGCTGCCCGCTTCTTCGTATTGCATTTCTACCGCGATGCCGAAATGGGCGGCAAGTGTGGAGTATGCAAGGGCCTGTTGTGCCGAGACCTGCTGGGGCACTTTGCCGGGCATTAGGTCCCACTTATATTCGGTGTTGGCGAAATCGGCTGTAAGGGTGTTTTTCGACAATGGATCAGTATATGTCTTGCTGCCTGTGCCCTTTGCCGGATAGCTGTGGAAACGCATGATCTGCGTAGCCGCACATGCCACACATCCGGTGTAGAAGTGTTTTGTGCCGGAATAAACAGGAGTCATAGTGTTAAACGGCGCATCCTGTCCCCATGTAATGTTGTCGCCGAGCAAAGGAGCTATAACCGGAGAGGGGGTGTTTACAGAGGCTTTGCCGGCAGGCTCTCCCTCAGAAGGGAGAGCCTTGTATGCAGTGGTGTACATGCCGAGCAAATCTGTGAGTCCTTCTGGTGCCGACACCGGGTCTATAGCTCCCGAATGGCTATAGGCAAGAATTTCTCCGAACCGGTCATCGCCTGATACTATTATAAATCCGCCTCCGTCGTAATTATAAATATAATATGGAAGGGAGACATTTTTATCTGTAGTATTCCCCGGAACTTTCTTCAGCCTTGGTGCATTGACTGCCTTGCCTTTAATAAATCCGGCTGCTATGTCTTCAGCCTGTGACAGAGTGATTGTTTTCGCATCGGCTCCTGCTGTCAGACTGATTGCCGCCAACAGATAAAACAGTTTTTTCATGTTGTGTTGTGATTGTATGGTTATAGAGTGGTCAGAGGGCAAGCTTGCGGGCTACGGCTCCTGCCTTTACAATCACTACACCTGAGGCGTTTACGCGAAGAGTGTTGATACCTGAGGATACCGTGGTGTTCATGATTTTGCGTCCTGAAAGATCGTAGATCTCAACGATCGTGTCTGCGGCTGCTGTCACTTCAATCATGCCGTTGCCAACTGATCTGAATGTTACTGTGTCTTCAGTGCCTATAGTCATGTCTTCAGCACCGGAGAACTCGGCTATCAGTGCTTCATCGCTTGGTGCAGAGTAGATTACGCCTACGTTGCCCCCGTCAACTGTCCTTGCCGCAGCTGTAACGGTAACATAATAGGCAGCATTATCTTCTTTTTCAATACTGCCGGTGAAGCTTGTTGTCTCAACCTCCGCAGTCTTGTAAGTGGATGTGGTTACATATCCGGCGGGTTTCACTTGCTTCACGGTTATGTCATCGAAGAAATAGCGGAAACTTGTTTCACCATTGAAATCGTATATTTTCACTTTTGAAGCTGCTGTGCCTCCGGTCAAGTTTACGGTATAAGTATGGAATCCGCTGACATTAAGTTTTAATTCCACCGGTTCAGAAAGGTTGCCTTCGGCATCTTCCAGTGCAAGTTTTAAAGCTCCATCAGTGGAGAGTACGCGGTTTTTGGTTGCTGCAGCCGTGAGTATTACCGTCACTTTGCCGTTGTCAGAAGAGAGGTCCATGACCGGAGTGGCGATATATGACTCATTCGCGGAATAAGGGGTAAGGCCCATACCTCCTTTGAAATAGAGCATGTCTTTGCCTGTCCATCCTTTTTCACCGAGCATTTCAAGATGACGGTCGTACGCATATTCGAAGTTTTCAATAGTGCCCGCAGTAAAGCAGTCGAACGATTCCGTTAGCATGTCTGCGCTTCCAGCTTCGGCAAGGGTCTTGCGACAAAGCACATTCACATGATAGCTTTCAGCATCAGCTACGGTGCCCCATGTCGCGGTATAGCTGCCGTCTGATGAAGCAGAGACGCTCACCGCCGGTTTGTTGAGCGCAGAAATCACCTTTATCACCTCTATCTCTTCGGAATTGCCGGATACGGCAGTCTCATTTGCTGCACGTGCGGTATAGTAATAAGTGATTTCCGGGTTTAAGCCTTCCACTTTGTATGATATATAAGAAGAGGAAGTTGGAGTCACCTCCTGATTCTCAAGGAACATGATTTTCTTGTTATCAGCTCCATAGCTGTAGACATCGAGATAATATTTTGTAGCGCCGCTTACCGCTTTCCATCTTGCCGTGAATGAAGTGCCGTTTGCATCAGAGGGGAGGGACGGCACGGGAACACCCAGAAACTCATTGCCCTGTTCAATCTTGATACTCTTGAGGAAGATTCCGTCGGCAACAAGGAAAGGGCTGATTTTAGCGAAGTTTGAGGTTGTGCCGGGAGTCACGATGTATTCAACTGTGGTCCACTCGCCGGAATTTATTTCGGCATTCTCTGTTATTGAGTAACCCATTGGAGCTGAGCCATGCCCATATCCGTTTTATTGAGTTTTACCACCAATGTTACCTTTACTCCACCGTTTGCAGGAGATATTGAGAGGTTGCCGGTGCGCACGGATGCCCCGTCATTGATATAAAGAGAGCCACCAGCCTGTCCGACGCCGGTTGCCGGGCTTATTGACCAGCCAGTTAGTCCGAGTTGTGAAAATTCACTGGAGTATTTGAACATCTGTGGAGCATTTTCAGAACCTGCCGTGCATTTTTCCGAGAAGTCAACATCAAGAAGTACCGAGGTTTCGGCTTCTGCGAAGCCGTAACCTAATACAATAGTAGCTACTATTGTCGCTGAGCGTAAAAAAATTCTCATCCTTTTCGTATAGTTAATGAATAAATAATGATTTTTAAGATAGTTAAGGTATATGTCGTAAAGTTATGTAAATTTTATTATTTATCCAAATTTATAACATTTATTCCATAAATATTTAATTTTTAGAGATTTTTGTATTGCAAAAACAACTTCTAAGTTGAAAATGGCAGGTCATGTGCTTGCTGTACTCATTTTTTTTGTTGGCGATTTCTGTTCAATGGAATATCGTGGGCGGTGTTTGACTTCGGTATATATTTTGCCTATGTGTCGGTCGTCGCTACACCGACCAGTTCCCTGAACATCACGTTGCTCGCATTGTTATCACTAAGACTCAGGGAGTAGCGCATCATGTCTTTTACGGTCAGGCATATCATGGCAACAATGCCGGGCAAAATCATATGTTCCTTTGCGATTCTTTTCATTTCACGGGTATTTGGATTGAGCAAATATAGTAAAAAATCGCTTTTTTTCGTTACTTTTGCCGCATGAAACTCAAGGGATATATCCTGGCAGCGGTCGCTGCCGCCACTTATGGCACTAACCCTGCTTTCGCAGTGCCATTATATGCAGACGGAATGAATCCGAATACGGTGTTGTTTTTCCGTTATCTGCTTGGATTGCCTATTCTTGCATCAATGTTGCTTTTGCGGGGGCACTCGCTGAAAATCAGTCGCGGGGAACTTATGCCATTGGGTGTGTTGGGGATACTTATGGGAATATCATCGCTAACACTGTTCCAATCGTATAATTACATGAACTCCGGCATAGCGTCGACCTTGCTTTTTGTTTATCCGGTGATGGTGGCGGTGCTTATGACGTTCTTCTTTCACGAGCGTTTCCGCGCCACAACGGCGTTGTGTCTTGTCATAATGACGGGCGGTCTGGTTCTGTTGCTGCGTGCGCCCGAAGGGATGGAAGTCAGCGGAACCGGCGTGGTCCTGGTTATGCTTTCTTCGCTCACGTATGCCATCTACCTTGTGATGACCAATGTGTCGCGCGCGGTGCAGTCCATACCTACGCTCAAACTGCTCTTCTGGCAGCTTGCATTCGGCAGTATGGTGTTTCTTTTCATGTTTGCCATCGGCACTCCGTTTACTCCGGTGCCATGTGCTTCGGACTGGGTAAATCTTGCAGCTTTGGCGGCGTTGCCCACAGTGGTGTCACTGGGTTGCACAACTGTGGCGATACATTGCATCGGCTCGACTTCCACAGCAATTTTCGGCGCACTTGAGCCGGTGACTGCCGTAGCTCTCAGCATACTGACTCTCAACCAGACGATTACGCCCCGCGAACTGTGGGGAGGGTTGCTGATAGTGATTGCCACCACAATGGTTGTGTGTTCAGACCGTATCGATCCTGTGTTGCTACGTGTGCGCAAAATGTTTCCCCGCCATCCCCGCTCTTGAATATTTATAAATTATATCCGGTGAACTGAGGGAAGCGGGGACTGTTGTACTAACTTTCCATCGCTTTCTTCGGGCATGAGCGGACGCACTTGCCACATTCAATACACTTGTCGTGGTCTATGACAGGATAGCCATCTGAACCTTGGGTAATGGCTCCCACGGGGCAGAGACGTATCAGAGGACACACATGGTCATGCGGACATAGTTTTCGGTTGACTGCAATCATCATTTAATTAATTCGGATACTTGCTTATAGCGCAAAATTAGTGCCTTTATAATAGAATGACAACAGATTTTTGTTATCTTTGCATTGAATTTATCTATCATGACTCTTCAACAGCTGAAATACGTAATAGCGATAGACCGATATCGTAATTTTGCAAAAGCCGCTGCGGAACTTGATGTGACGCAGCCTACTCTCAGCGCACTTCTCCTGAAACTGGAAAATGAACTCGGAGTGCGTCTATTTGAGCGTAGTAACAAGTGTGTGCGCCCGACAGCCTTCGGAAAAACAGTGATAAGGCAGGCTGAGCAGATTTTGAGTCAGACCGAGTTGATTTCAGAGACAATCGCGGAGCAGAAGAAAGAAGTCTCCGGTTCTCTTTCAATAGGAATCGGACCCAGCATCGCACCTTATCTCATGCCATGGTTTATCAAGAAGTATACCGACAGTTATCCGGATGTAAAACTGACTGTCAATGAAATGAGAGGTGACATGGTCATTGAGTCTCTCCGACTGGAAAAGATTGACGTAGGAATAGCAATCAGTGGCAATACCGCTCAGGAAATCATGGAAATTCCATTCTATTGCGAGCCGTTCCACGTCTATGTGGCGAAGGATTGTCTGTTGAAGATGCCGAAATTCAATCCGGCAGACCTGTTGCATGAAAAGATGTGGATAATGAAGGAGTCGCAATGTATGCGTGAGAGCGCGTTCAGTTTTTGCAAGAAAAGAAGCATCGGGCGACATATCTATGAGGCTGGAAGCATCGAGACATTGATACGCATTGTCGATATTAACGGTGGCTTCACGATAATTCCCGAAATGCACCTCCCTTTTCTGACTGACGCACAGCGTGAAAATGTGCGGCCGATAGAGGGCGAATATGTCTCGCAGCGGTGTGTCACAATATATGTCCGCAAGGATTTTATCCGATACCGTATGTTGAAAAGTGTTATTGAAATCATGTCGTCAATCATTCCCCGCAAAATGATTGATATCGGTTTACACGACAATATAGCATTATTTTTTAAGAAAAAATAAGTCAAGACGAGTTCAGTTTCTAAGCCTTTCCCAAGATTCAGGAATAACAGGGACGGCTATACCGAAGCCAAATCTGATTTTATAAGACATGTGAGCTACATTGCATTGTCTATACTGGAGGAAAGAGTGGCGTAAAATATTTGTCTGTTAAGTAAGTGTTTAGACAAGTAACCATTTACTTATAACCTAATTTTAAATACTTCTTCTTATCATCAATGTGTGTATTCGTGAATATCCCGAAAAAGTCCGGGGTATGATTCTTGATTTTTAGCAGAGCCTATTTTAAATTTGCGGAAAATTACAAGCCAAAATAAAATGAACAGTAATAATTCAATCTTTAATCTTGGTGACAAGGAGGAAATGTCCCTTGAAGAGTTTTTTGACAGAATACCCGAATACGATGATGATGATGATGAAATTGTCGGTCCTCCATATTTTTGGGAGTTTGAAGAGTGGGTTAAAATCCATAAAGATGTTACCCCCGAATATGCGTCTAAACTGGCTTATATACTTGAAGATACGGTTGTGTATCTTTATGATTTTATCGGATTCTCCCTTTATACGGAGCTTCAGAACGTTATGCGAAGTGGTATAACCAAAGAATCTGCTGTCGATCTGGTCGACAAATACATTGATGAGCTGAATTATCATCTTGAACTTGCGCCGAATCTGTTCAATAAAAGGGCAAGGAGGGCTCTTCTGTGCTATCGCTCTTTCATCGCAGAAAAAACAGGCGCCAAAGATCCTGCTGAATCTAATAGTTTCAGTATACCCCATGATACCCAATTTGTCGAGTGGCTTGAGAATAGTTTAAATATGGATTATGAAAATGCCACCAAGGTGCTTTCCTCTTTACGTAACTCGGTTGCATGGTTCAGACCAATATTCGACATGGATTTTGATCCTTTTGCAGAAGCAATCTCGTTCTCAAAAAAAGAAAGCCGAGATAAAATGCTTGAATATATAATTGACCATGTAGAAACTTTCTTCGAATTGAAGACCGACTCCAAGGTCTTGTCCCGGCAAGAATGTATGCCCAAAAGAAAAACTGTTAAAAATGCTATCTCCAATATGAAGTGTTACTTCAATTTTTTAAATGATATGAACAAGTGATCTTTATTCATATCATGCAAAAATATTATAATTTTTTTGAATTGAATATATGAATGATGACAAGACTTTATTGGATAGCCTTGCAGTAGAAGAGGCTATTCAAAATGATGAATCCTATAAGTTCCCTTACGGAAACTATAAGATAATCGGCGATACGGGTGAGATTGATAGGATTATCAATACTTGCGGTGTCATTAATGTTGATATTATAGATATTACAAGTACGCTCTCTACTGAGGCTGATAACTATGTGGCAGTAGGTTATGCCGAGGGTGAGGGGTGTATTGCGAATGCTTTTAAGGATGCGGTCGGCAAATTGCCGGCAGGAATGGAAAGTATTTCTAAAATGCTTTCCAATATATGGATTTCAAAAGGTGTTGAACAGCAGGGGAATGAAATGTCTGCACTTACTGATTTAATAAAATGCATGTCTCCGGATATAGACATTTGTTGGGGATTTGCTTGGGATGAATCATTAGAAGGACAGCAGGCAAAAGCGACATTGATTGCAGTGGATGTCAAGGCAAGAGCGACTTCGGTAATGGGGAATCTTACCTGATTAGCTGATTTTTAAGCGCAAGCAACAGTTTCCCGATCATTGGGGTTGGTCGTGTGGAGAATATTTCGTAATTTTGTGTTGTCGCAAATGCGGCAGACATCGCGGTATAAAGAATACACGAAAGTGTTTAACTGATTCTCAGAGATAAAGTCTGGAAAACTTACGAACGGGAATGAGTTGACAACTCTCTCGTCATGCATATGGCGTGGGAGACTGTTGCTTGTTTTAGTTCAAGGCATTTCCAGACGCCCATCTCTTGAAATAAGTTAGCAGTCCTCACGCTTTTCGTATTCCAAGTAAAATCTTCTTCGTGGGCTGGGAAGGGCTAAAAGCATTTAGTGCAGATGGAAAAATTTCTCAAAATGTGTGCAGCTACATTCTTTTCAGCTGCAATGCTTGTCGGATTTATTGCGTGCAGCAATGGGAGTGTAGACCATAAGAAACTCAACAGCATGTTGAATACATCTCTAACGATGAACACAACGGATGCAAAACTGATATATCAAAAATCATCCGTTCAATCCCGCAGCAATGCAAATGGGGATGGCTATTTTAAATTAACATTCAATAATGACGAAGACCGTGTAGTTCTTCAAGATGCAGATGGGATGCCACTGGATGTCGGTTTTTATCTTAAAAGACTCTCAAACAAACATCTGCTCGTTCGCCCTGAATTTCATCCACAAGATTTTTATAACGGAGATTTTGATGAAATTTACATGGAACCGGAAGGTAAAGAACTTTATGCCAAGTGTGAAGAGCTTAATCGCACACGTCTGTTGGACGTAAAGACAGGAAAATCATACTTGTGGAATGTATACAATCAGTGGTCATCACCTATATATGGTGAATATATTGCACAATGTTACGAAATGTCTCCTACGAAATATCTTATCCTGACTGATTTGGAGATATTGATTATGGATTATTCCAATCCTGATAGAATAAAGATTATTCCTGTAAAGGCAGAAGGTGAAGAGGTAGATATAAGCAAGGTTGAATTTGACCAATTGGGGAATGTTGCCTATTGGTCAGACTCAATGAATATATGGCGAATAAGGACTGCTGACGGAAAGTATTATCAGGTGGATGAAAATAGGGATAGGTGGCAAGAGATGTTTGTGTTAAATGATTCTTTCTTTTTGTTTAACCCGGAGAAATCGCAATTGTTCAATATAGGAATTCATGACGGTACATCCGAGTTGACTTATGAGTTGATGGATTTTCCTTTTATAAACTCCGGTGATGTGAAGATTGAAGACTTGGTAATGTTTAATCCCATAAGACAATCCGTTGTATTTAGATGTAAATCACCTTCTATTGGAACCCAATACTACGAATTCTCCGGAAACAACAATGAGATGTATCCGGTGGTTTTGCCCAATGATTTTTCTGTTTATTTTACACATGATAAAATTAAAGGAAAAGGCTGGTTTGGAATCGGACAGGAAAAAATACAGTATCTGAATTTTGAAGATAATCAATTTAATGAATATCCTCTGACAGATGTGCAGGTAATTGAACACTCTATTGATAACATAAATGGAGTAGTGTATTTTTCCGGTTTCTCTTTAACAAATGGGGGAAAGGTAATTGGCTCGGTGAATTATAAGGGTGAGATAGATTTTAAAGCATTAGATAACCAAGACAGCATTACAACCCTTATTCCAGTCAATTAAAAATCTCATTTAAACAGCTTCTAAAGTATTGAACAGCAGAGGAATGAAATGTCTGTCCCTTGCTAATAAAATGCCTGTTTTCGGTTATAGACATTTTTAACGTTAAAAATTGAGTCGTGGGATATCAAAACATTTACGGACGTATTGTCTATCCGGTAACAACCGATGTCGGGCAAAAGGATTATTATGAGCATCTCAATTATTGGCATGTCTGCTATCAAAATACCAATAAGCTGGCTATACCGACACGGGATGATACGTTAGAATATCTGCAGTTAAAGGCTGAAGAAGGAAAACTCTGTTTTTGTCAGGATAAAGAATCTAAGAGTAAATATCGCAAACTTGAGCTTTATGAAACGCAATATGATTGGCGTCCTGAAAAAACGGGTGATAATAAATTTGTCGGGCTGATTTCACCGACGGGTGAACAGTTGTTGCCAAACTGTTTTGCAGATGTGTTTACCCAATTCGATGCCATAAATAATAAGCCGGATTTTATTCCTGTCTCAAATGGCGAAGCATGGGCATTGGTGTCTCTATCTATCCGGCCGATAATGATGACTGATTTTCAGTATAACGCAATTGTTCCGGAACGATGGGGACGTAGCCTATTTTTCGTACAGGATAAAGCGACGATGAAATGGGGTGCCATGTCGGTCTTGTCGCCTTGTATAAAGATTAACGATAAACATACATTCGGATTAATAAAACTGGAGACAGTAATGCCTCCTATTGCCGATGAAATCTATGAGGATGAACTGATAACCGAAGAATCACCTACTATCTTCTTTATGACGCGCAATGGCGATAGGATCGGCATACTGACCGACTTCGGTTATTCAGACATCATATATGATTCTTATGAGACAGATAACGCTAAATGCTCATTCAGGTTGATCAGACATGACCGTAAGAGGGCGCGCCGGGCGGATTACTGGCATCCGGACGGTAAGGATTTGTATCTGAACCGATGTCGGAAACACATAGGTCGGTAAGCCTAACTTAAACATGTCTTTAAATGGATAAAATTAAGTTTAATCTGCTGCCCTAATTCTCTCCGCAAGCCTACATTTTGGCAACAAACGAAACAATCTGCGTATAATCTTTTGCCATTCGGCGAATTATGACTAAATTTGCGGTGCAGTATTCCTTTGGGGTATTGCACCCTTACATATTGGCTCAATCGCAGTCTGAATCACCACCTCGACAAAAGAACGAGCTAAAATAATAATCCGTGAGTGCGTGCCATACGGCGCGGACTTTCTCGTAGGATTATTATGGCTTGTGGTGAGCCAAGACTGCGTATGACGAAAGTCTGCGCTTTTGTTTTGTTGGCAAGTGCGCATACCAAGTCAAACGACATAATGGCAATAATGCACAAAACCAATAACATTACAAGCAAATGAAAAAAGTAATTTCGCTCATGTTGCTATTCGCAACAATGCTCACATTCACGGCTTGTGGCGGTGATGATGAGCCGGACAACACAAAGTTATCAAAGACTGCCTACTCTATGTATCACGAGGACACTCAGACAATTGAGGGCACCAATGTAGCTGACCTTGTATGGGAATCCGACAATGAGTTTGTCGCCACGGTAAAAAACAGCGCAGTTACAGGGCAGTACGTTGGCAAGGCCTCTGTAAAATCGGCAACCAAGAATCTCTCTTTTACGGTTGAGGTGAAACCGAGATACAACACTTATGAAGAACCATATTTAGAATGGGGTGCTTCAAAGTCCGCTATCAAAGCAAAATACGGAACTCCACAATCAGAGGACACTAACAGCCTCATCTATCAGACCTCCAACACTAACGCCCCCATAATGCTTTATGTGTTTGAAAACGGCAAGATGTCAACATGCGGTGTAGTATGTAAAATATCTACGGCTTATCAGTTAGGAGATTTCCTTGTGGAGAGATATGTTCCCGTTAAAGTGGATGTTGACAACTATTCAGCAACGCTACTTCATTGCTATGGAAAGATTAGCGACCCTCAGATTGACTACGGTGTTGCAATGCAATACAACTCATCAATAGGAGGAGTCCTTGTCGCATATACGGGTGTAAACAATTCAAAATCAAGGAGCGCAGAGGCAATAAACTTCCCAAAAGCATTTGAATCTCTTGAAAAAGCTCTGAAATAAAGCAACGGCATGTAGATACTCGCATTGATATTTGCAATCTGTTGGCTTGGCCCTGCACTTAAAGACGGTGGAAAATCAAATAAAAAATTTTTCTGACTCGCACCCCTGTGCCACAGAGAGGGCGAGCCGTTACCCCTGCACCCCTTATAAAGATGAGTCGTTGCCAGTAGTGGTGATGGCTCATTTGCTTTATATTCGTTGTGTGGAGTATGCGTATTATTCCGCAGACCTCACTTGGCAGGAATGTCAAACGATTATATTTCAGATGGTTTCCGCCAATTCGGGCAATAACCTCGACCAGTCCCAATGTGGATTCGTTGGCAGGACTCTCGACCAGTGCAAAAATGCGCTCGTTGAAGTTCCCGATAATACGGGAAAAGTCATAATTAAAAATCAAAATTATCTTGCTCACTTCCGGCATCTCCAACATTCGCTCCTGAGGCGCATTGCACCTCTTTTCATTGCTCTGCTCCGCAGAAACCGGATTGCCCGCAAGTCTCTCACTTGTCAACTGCAAATATAACGGATTCTGGTGTCATATTAGTGCCGTCACATAGTTAAAGTTATCAAAATCTAAAGTTTTGATAACTCATCAATCAAAGCGGGCCTGCGTGGAGTGCGCGATTTCTGTTCTGTCACAATTATGCCAATCGCTGACAAGTCCCGCATACTCGGCGTCATGATTTACGCCATCTTCGGCACTGTCATCACCACTGTTAAGAACATCCTGAGAAATTGAAGCAACTCCCGTGAGCACGGCTATAGCAACCTCCCATTGCCCTTTTCTCATCGCATCTTCGGCTTCATCAAGAATGCGGGATACCGCACAGTTGAAATCGAATGTGGCACGATAGTCAATGTAGCCATGTCGGTCCGAATAATCCTCTATCAAATCCTCAACCCGTGAAGCATATTTTGCCGAATCCGGTTTAAACAGCGTCCCCGCTCCAAGCGCGAGAAACCTATCTTGAAGCTGTTTACTGTTGCAACATTCTTTTCTGATGAAATCAGCAATTTGCGTCTTATCAAGCTTCGACAAAAGCAAATCTACCTTATCTATATTCCTTGTTGACATTTTTCTATGTTTATGAATTCTTGTTAGCGGATTTCCACTCTTTAGCGACCTCGGTCAGACGATATTTCTGTTTCGGGTGCCTGGGCTGATCTGAATAAAGTCGCTCGATGGCACCATCAGATAGGGCAGGAGTGATATAATTCTCTCTAAATCGTTTGGCACTATTTAAATTGAATAATAACATTATATCTTTGAGAGACATGTAGTCTTCACCCATCAATTTAATCAATTGGGATACTTGGGTCGTGCTTGGGTCGTACTTGGGTCGTCCTTGGGTCGTCCTTAGGTCGTCCTTAGCCGGTGGTTGAGCGGTAGTTGGGCGGTAGTTGAGCGGTTTGTCATCTTCCTTGGAAGGCACTTGAGCGGTGCTTGAGCAGTGCTTGGCCGGTCGTTTGAATGATACATAAACGAAACCTCCGTCCCAACGCCATGTGGGTTCCTCGACGCCCTGCTCCTGGCAGGCTTCGATGATCCGTTTGGCTCCGGATCCCCAGTTCTCCAACCACATGGAGCGGTAGAGAACCTCCGCCATCTTCACATTGTAGGGATATGAATCATGGGGCTCCTTTATATTTTCAGGTGTGATTTGAGAAGGGAATATGCCGGGATTTCCTATTTCAACGCGGTCGTCATAAATTGCGATACTATTCAAGAGATTATATCGCTCCCATTGACGATGACAAAGAGAATTGATGATCGCCTCTCTCAAAGCCTTATAGGGAATTTCAAGTCTCTCCTCTCGCTGAAGACTGTGGTTGGTGATTTTGCCGCTGAGATTAAGATGCTTGAAGCAAAAGGCAAGCCCAGCATCAAGAAGGTCAAAGAAATTACCCTCTACGCGCATCTCATCAATAAACTCGTTCTTGTCTGTACCCAAGAAACGTGCCATTTTTATCTTGAAGTTATCGTACTCATCAACTTTGTCAGAAAACAGCATCGCGGCTCCGTTAGTCGGAATGCCATTCTTCAGCAACTTCCACTTCGACAGTGTATCGGAAATCGGTTCGCTCAATGCACTCGCAGGAATTCGACCACCTTCCACACCCATCCGGATGCAACCTCGGATATGCTTTTCATTCAGGTCTGCGAGAGCGACACCCTCTGCAGGGCGTAGTTCCCATGAATATGTTTTCGGCTCAAATGCTCTGATTCGCTCATCATACATATCCTGCGGCATTACCTTTGTAGTGCTCTCAACCTTGTAGTAAGGACATCCGTGGAAAGTATGCGGACGCTCGCCCCACACCCAACCATCGAAGTGCATAACAATCAACTTATGACCGGGATGATCAGGTACATCTACATAATCCGGGCGCATATCCACGGCTGGTTGAAGTCCTGCGATTGCCTGAGCAATCTCTCTTTGTGTGTCATCGGTCACCTGCTGACCGATTATCTTCAGCGACTTAGGCGCGACACCGAAAATCAGCCAGCCGCCCTCAGTATTGAGAAACGCGCATGCCGTATGCATACCGTCTTTAAGTTCGCCGGTAGTCTTCTTCAGCTCCAGAGTCCGCGACTCATCCGAAGCAATCAATGTCTTTATATCGTCAATTGTCATTTCCATAATTCAGTCAAAATTACTGAAAATCTTTGGAATTGCAGTGAGAAGAGAGCGAAAATGCGCTGAATGGCTTAGTATAAAATTGAAGAAAAACGGTCTCCAAATCATTGCATAGTTTGAACACAGAATTTGAACACAAGGGCATGAACATGGCGGCTGTCAATGGCGCACGAAATGAGTTGCGCCGGAGTTGTGTTCAGATTTGTGTTCAAAGTAAAAGAAAAAGCAGTTACGATTTATTTCGTAACTGCTTGATTTTTAAGGAGTGGTCCCACTTGGACAATGGGACTATAAATTAAGTATCGTGTTAATCAGACATTTAATCCGAGAGCGTTCAGGGCGCGTTCCCTATCTCTACTCCTACAGATTTCAATGTTCTTACGCCATGTGGGACATGACTGAGAGCAAAATTACTGATTTTTCATCGATTATACAACACTTTCAGAGTTAAAAATACCTATCAAACGATAACAGTTATTCCTTTTAGGGGAGTTTCCAATGCCCGGTTTTAGGATGTCCTTCCCACGAAATCCCGAGTTTTGAAAGATAGCGTCCTACGGTCTTTGAAGAAATGTTTAACTCCTTTGCAATATGCTCGCGAGTGATTTGTAAATCTTCATTAATCAATTTAACTATCTCCTTTTTAATATCGAAACTTTCGTTTTGAGGGACATCCTCTTCGTTTTGAAGGACGTTTATGTTGTTTTGAGGGACATTCTGAAGGACACACTCTCCATTTTGAGGGACATTTTGAGGGCATCCTTATTTTCTCCCTTACTTTTCGGTGTATCACTTACCTCAATAAGCTCATCAGGATTGTCATAGAGAAGTTTCATCGCCTCTATATCGGGCTGGTGTCCCTCAAAACCGAGGGTAAGAGTTGTGCGGTCAACGCCGCCTGAGGTTGTCACTTCCAGTTTGGGCGCACAGTGATATACGCTCTGCCATGTCTTGAAAATAACCTGATCGAGAACTCTCTCCGTCCCTTGGCGCTTGGACGCAAGAACTGGCTCTTCTGTGGCAACGATGCCTCGGCTTACCGAGCCGCTATAGTCTACTCACTGATTGCCTCATGCCGGGCTGCTGATGTGGATCCACGGCAGTGGCTTGAACACGTTCTTGTCGAGATACCGACCCGCAGAAAGAACGGTCAACCCATGGAAGATCTTCTTCCGGGTGAATGTGCCAAACGGCGCGATATTAAACCATGGAATCTTCCCGACCCAGACTGACCAAAACGCCAACAAACATCCTCAAAATGGCACGAATAAGCCCGAACATCCGCAACGTTCGGGCTTCTTCGTGCCATTTTGCCAAATCGTGCAATACGTGCTTTACCGTATACTTACAAATCACCGAAGTTAATATTTCTTACACCTTTACATTTACAAGTACAAATCCAGGTGGTTACGATTTTTCAGCATTGTACCTCATCGCAATGCCGGGGTATCTTATTCTTTGGAAATGGATTGATACGTTTGTCGCAAGTCAGACCTTTTATTAGATTGTGTTTGTCGCAAGTTATATTGCTAAAACACAGCCTATTGATTTTGTTTTAAGACAAGATTGCAACAAATATTATTAAATTTACGATAATAGCGTGGTTTATTAGACTTATTTTGTCGCGAGATTATAACGTAAAGAAGTTGTCGCTCCTGTCTTTACGACCAGTTCATCTTCTATAAGATTTTTCAGAATCCGTTGAATCGAACGGATGCCAATTTCTTTCCCAATTCTTATATTGAGGTCTTTTATAGAGGTTGGCCCGAAAAGTTTCAAGTCTTCAAGAATCAGTTCGCGCAAACGATGAGGTTCTATTCGCTTCAAGGTCGTCCTTCCTTTAAAGTCACTGTCGCGAAGTAGCTGAGAAACGACCCGGTATTCTACGTTTTTTGTTTTGCCGTCATTGGTTTCAACCAACCCCATGTCAAGCAATGGACGGAGCCACGGGCGTAGAGCTACATTGTCTTTTAACTCAAGCTGATGTATCAATTCTGAGCCGGAGATACTTCCTGCCTGAGCAATTATGCCAAGACAGATAATATGTTTCTGTTTTAGAGTAAATTTCTGCGAAGCGGTTTGCATAACCTTGATTGCTTCATAGCTGACAATACGTCGTTCAACAATAGCAGTTACCGAATCTTCTCCTTCTAAGACTCTTGGCACTCGTTTACCGTTGGTCAATTGTACTTCATACATCTTGTCATACCCGGAACCTTCGCGCTCCATAAGATGCAAAGCAAAGAATAGATTTGCCATACGCTCATTTCGCTTTACCGACTTATGGAGGATATTGTTTTCAGTCACTCCCAATGGCAACTGTCCCGGATTGACGAACTCAACTCGGTCGGGGTATATATTGATGAATATGTCTCCAGACACTGCGTAAGATCTATGAACAAGCGAATTAGCGCACAGTTCACGTATAACTCTCTCATCGTAGGCAAGTATGTTACGGCGATAAAGTCCATCGGCAATCTCATTTGTTTCTTTCCAGTCAGGGACTCTGCTCCAAAGGCTTTCAATCATTTCAATCGGATTCATCGTGTAGTCATCCCAAAGATATTTTTGCACCTTCTCTCCATCGGCATCATATTTGATGCATTGCATTATCGGGGAGTTGATAAGGTTGCCACGCTGAGGCTGGGTTCCGATAAATAGTACACCTAAGTTTGTCATCTCATCACCATCCTCTTTGGTGAGCCCGAAATAATCTAAAATCTCCTTTGTCTCTTTGGCTTTTACAAATTCAGAAACTCGGTCTGAATCATTAATTCTTGCCAACAGGTCTTGCAGTTTATCTTTATCGCATTTCTGCCATGTCCATTGTGATGCTGTATTTTCCCATTTTGTGGAATCCTTTTCTCCTGCGAGCCTGAAAAACTCATCTCCCAGCACTGGCTTTGATGTATCTCCAATCCGAATATAAAAACGGCCATCGCTTGTAGATGCTAAAGAGTGTGCGTTGCGATGAATATAAAGACGCAGAAACTCTCCACCATTATCCGAGGGTATTATCTCTGTGTTGGCAGACACATTAACTGTCTTTCCCGCTATCTGATTACGAAGTTTCACAGGTAAATCTTTAGGTATGCGTTGAGTAACATCCGGCACAATAGCATTATCTTCTATTCCGAAATCAATCACACCGCCTTGAGCGTTGGCAAAAGCAACACAATCTTTGGCAATTTCTTTAAAATCTGCTTTCGGTCCATATATTGCCCGTAAGGACTTCCTGTCGTACAAACTGTTTTCTATCATTATGAATGCAAATTTACGAAAATTTCCTGACATACAGATTACGAAGAATCAGATACTTACATATCTGACGGAATTATTCAATTCAGAACTGCGAGAGGCGCGACGGCTCGACTTTGGCAGTCGCAAGCGAGACAGTGCGGGTATTGGGCAATGCGGTCAGTGGCGTTTGGATCGAGTCCGGCACTCCCGTTGACCGCATTGCCTGAATTGAAGAGTCGGCTAAACACCGACTTCGAGTACCTGACCGGTGAACCCTTCGGGAGCAGACTCACCTCCTCTTGCTATGAAGAGCTGAGTGGTTATGCTGTCCGCACCCTGCCACGGATTGGTGACAGTAATGATGGAGCTTTCATATCCGTCCGCACCCTTGATACTGAAGCCGGAGGCATATTCCGGGGTATAGAGCTGATTGCTGAAATCGCTGATAGAAGCGGTCTTTTTACCATTACAGGCAGCCAGCAGAACGATGAGAAGGCACAGACTGAGGAAAGATTTACACTTTTGCATATTCTGTTGATTTTTGGTTTGTTTCAATAATTATCCGTTTTCGGTTCAGTCTTTTTCTTTCCGAACTTTGGTGTTATTCCGACAAAGAACTCGAAGTTGATGCGGGGCATGGGACGTGAGAGGACTGAGAGATAGTCCTCGTTGAAAAGATTGTTCACAGCCAGTTTCAGCTGTAAATCGACAGGTTTGAACTTCAGCCCTTTTTCAAGGGATATGTTGCTCATGTAATACTTAGGGAGGTGCCCTGTGATAGTATAGTCGTTGCTCGACATGGTGAACCTCTCTGAATAGTAAGCCCATTTATACAGGAAGCTCCAAGATTTCCATGTAAGACGCCCCGTGAACGAAGCTGAGTGCTTGGGGACGTAAGGTAGCTGCTTGCCTACAGACTGGTCAGCAGGGGACATCTTCTCACCCTCGTTGATTGAGGGAGTCCATGAATATGACCCGTTCAGATCGAAAATCCACCCCTTGAAAGGTTCGAAAGCGATATTGAGCTTTCCCTCGATGCCGTAGGCGTGTACCTTCTTTACATTGCGCGGCGAGAAGAACCCTTTGGTTGTGGGAAGCCAGATGATCCAGTCGTCGATACGGCTGTCAAACCATGTGGCACTTCCACCCATCGACACCGGGAAGGGCGCTTTCCAACCCACATCGAACGAAGCACCGGCGTCATACGTCCACCCATGCTCGCTCTTAAGATCGGGATTGCCACCGGGGAGAAAATAGAGGTCGTTGAGCGTAGGAAACTTGTGGTTGCGTGATACGGACGCTTTCAGCATGACGTTTCCGTTCCGTGACAGGAGACCGTCGATGAAGAAAGCCGGGATAACGGGAGCCCAAGTTTCGCCGAACATTTCCTCGCGCACCACAAGCGACAGTCCGAGCGGATCGACAGGCTGCCACTTTGCAGAGGCAGAGCCGGAGAGTTCTATGCGCCCCTTGTCGTAACCGACAATGGCTTTGTCACCGTCCTGAAGGATAATGTTCTTGTCCTCTGAGCGGACAAAATGCTGATGTGCCGAAATATTGGCGGTAAAATACCATTTCCTCGTAGGATTATACTCACCCTCTGCCTGACCGTAGAATGTGTTTACCCTGCTTCGTGAGCGTGTCATGGACGACCAGTTGTTTTCAGCGACCTCACGCTTGTAGTCATACGCCATCCAAGTGTGGATATATCCCCCTTTTGCTGCAAATTTCCAGCCATCGCGCCGATGATCCCATGAGAGGACGCTGCGGAGGGTCTGTTCACGCTGACGGTTCTCGAAGTTGCGCTCGTTGCCGTAGTCGGTGGTGAGCATAGGCAGCTCGCGGTTGGAATTGATGTACCAAGCGTTGAATCCGAAACGGTCACCCTTGTTGGTGTTATAGTAAACCTCTTGCAGCGCATGGAAATCTTTGTAGGCACCGCTGCGGTTCCGTTCCGTCGGATGATACTGACCTATTATGTTCTTGTCATCGTCGTAGATGTTCACCTTCTTGTCGTGGTTAATGTACTTGTAGTCGTTTGGTGAAGACGAATATACGACACGGCTTGACACGTGCCAATGCTCACTGCCGTAAGTAAACCGGGCGAACTCGTCGAATGTGCTGAATGAGCCTACTCCCTGCACATATTGCAGATTGACACCTTCCGCCACATCGGGAATCGTTCCGAGTTTGACAAGACCGCCCAGACCGCCGCCTGTCTCGTTGACCGATGAAGTGCCGTGGAGCAGCGATGCCTGGTCTATGAAATAGGACGGAATGGTGGAGAAGTCGGTCATGCCGAGCATGGGGTTGTTGATGCGCATACCGTTCCACGTCACCTGCGTATGGCTGGGTGATGTTCCACGGAAAGCGACAGTGGAGAGAGTGGCACGACCGTAGCTCTTGACGAAGACGGAAGAATTGAACGTGAGGATGTCAGCCATCGAGAGGGCGATGTTCTCTTTGAGGGCGATGGAATCGAAAGTTGTTTTCTGCACTCCGATATCTTTCATCGGGCGTTTGCCCCACACCACGACCTCACGCAGATTGTGCATCCTCTGTGAAGACTGTGCGTATGCAACAATGCAAAATGCACAATTCACAATACAAAATAGTAATATTTTCTTGTTCATTTCCAACAGAATGCGCCGGGTATTATGCCGACATAAAATTCATCGATAAGTTTTCCTTCGGGGGAGTATCGGTAGATCATGCCCTGCTGCTGGTAGTCGATGGCATCGGCTACATACACTTCGCCGTTTACAGGGTTTACCGTCAGCCCGTAATACTTCGTTTCGCGGTATTCGAGGAAAGGACGGACAGGAACACGGTTTGCCGTTACGTCCATACTCCAGATGTCATTATTGATCCAGTACAGCTTGTCACGTTCGCCGTTGAGTTGCAGCTCGCTCGGAGCATCACCGAGTTTGAATTTCCACTGTTTTTCAACAGTAAAAGTTGCAGCATCAATCTTATAGAGCGAAGGTGTCTCATAGCCGTATGGCGAGCCTTCATAACCGCCGTCGGTGATAGTCCACATCTTGTCGTACTTATCCATTACAAGGGACGTGGGCTGTATGCCGACCGTCAGCTGGTCCACCACCTTATCAGTCTCGGTATCTATCTTGATGATGCGGTTCTGGTAGCTCCAGCAGTTGCAGTACACATATTTGCCGTATTGCACCATCTGCTCCGTTGAGCCGCTCTCCATCGTCATGTCAGGCACCTGAATGTAGCCTGTAATTTCATACTTCTTGGGATTGACAATGAAGATGCGGTTGTCCCAAAGCTGCGTGACGTAAGCCTTTTCATCGCTCAGGAAGTGGATATATCGCGGAGAGGTCAGATCCTCGATGCGCCCCACTTCCTTGAACGTATTGAGGTCGATAGCAAAGATGACATGGGAATTGTTCACCACTATCCACCCTTTGTTGTCATAGATGCTCATGGACTGCGCCACATCACCGAGTCTCATTCCGTTTGCGCGGAAAAACACCTCGTTCTGAACCTGATTCGTTGCCGGGTCATAATAGGAAAGCGTCGCGTTGCCATACTGGAAGTTTCCTTCGTTAGTAATGAACAGTCCTGAGCCGGTTGCATTAAAGTCTTCTACCACATCGCCGTAGTCCCACTCCATGCAGGAAGCGAGGGTGAGCGACAGAAGTGTTGTCAGGATATATAAGAGTTTCGGTTTGAATTTCATTTTAATAATTTGAAAACCTCGACCCGCTATTCAAGGTAATATACGAGCCGAGGTTTGGCAGAAAAATTTTAACTGTTTGAGCTGTTTTATTCAGCAGGTTTGCAACGACCTTCCTTCATGTCTTGCCATGTAGGATTATATTTACAGCCTGTTACCTCCCAATTTCCATCAGTCACTGAACCGTTTTCAATGACTGTGGCGAAAGTAGAGAAGTCAGAGAGTTTACCATTATTTTCAATCTTGATATTAGGTACAGAATTTAATGCGGGGAAAGAAACCTGAGAGCAGTTGGGAGCGGTACTTATAAATAATTTTTCCGAAACTGATTTAAGCTTGGGACAACTCAGCCCAGTGTAATTCAGAAATCCGCATAGCCCCCCTACGGATTCCAAGTCCGGAAGACTGATTTCAGACAGAGATTGTATAAATAGTCCTTTTCTCCTTTCTTCTGCCCCAAATCCAGCTCGACTCTTATTAATCCCAGACATATTTACAGATTGCAATTTGTCAAGTTTTAATCCTTTACCGTTCAATGACTGTAAACAAAAATAACCTCCGACTTTTTCCAGAGAGGAGAAATCAACTGATTTTGCCAAAGTAGAATTAAAGAAAAAATTTCCCTCAACCGATCTTATATTGGAAAGGTCAATTGATTTATTAGGGGAACTCTGCACCATTATATCTACATCACCTAAGATTTCTTCTAATGTAATCGGAAGATTCTTTCCGTTAGCTGCAAGATTGGAAAAGTCAAATTTACATGTGAAATCCGAAGCCTTTTTTAAATTAATTTCCGGTATGCATCTGTCAGCATAGCAGATTATAGCCATTTCAATATTCACATTGGATAAATCATCTATCGTCTTTAATTTGTCGAATGCCGTACCACCAGTATGTATAAAGGGAGTAACATCATTGAATGATTGAAAAGATGCATTGCTCAAGTCACAAACTACACCCTTCCCCTGAAGGCCCCATAAATTTTCAATGAAAACTCCACCAACCAAAGAAAGAGAGGATAAATTCGGTAATTCAGACATCGCACCAAAATTGGAGATATTCAGCGTACCTTTTACTTGTTTAAGACTATTTAACCCTACGATTCTCTCTAATGTTTGATTTAAATACTTAGCATACGCAGTAGATTCATAACGTCCAGATAATAATAAATTACCGTTTACTTCTGAAATCTCAGGAATCTCCAATGTTTTGAATTGCCAGCCAACTAAAAAGTCAATTTCACCTGCTGTTTGCAATTTCGGTAATCTTAAGGACTGGAAATTATCTGATGGCATATTTATTGAGAATTTTCCTGAGACATTTTCCAACGCCGGAAATTCCAATTGAGCTATTGGCGTATCTTTGATATCACTTGTACCATTCTCATGTCTGACTACTGAGTTATCGCTCAGATCAAGGTCTCCTCCGACATCTGCAAGTTTCGGGAAATAGAGTGTAATAAGAGCATCATCTTTGATATAGATGTCACCCTCAACTTTCGTGAGATTGTCAAACTCAATAAACTGAACCGCATTGTTGTTTAGCTCCAGATTTCCTGTAATTTCCTGAAGCTGCTCAAGGCGAAATCGGTAAGTGTCAGCACATGGTGATGGTGCCTCTTTTGTACCGAGCTGAATTCCACCGACTTTTGTGATATTGAGACCATCAAGGGCTTCTCCTTTGTAATTGTTAAGGATCTGTAACGAACCGGTTATTTCCTTAATACCTGACAATGCTTCAAGATTGTTGATTGAAGCCGTATTCTCGGCATTGTCACCGATTATAAGGTTGCCCTTGATGACAGAAACTTTTGTCTCGGCAAACGCATCCACGTCAGCCTGAGATTTCAAGACAACGTCACCGTCCGATTCTATTTCCGATTTTATCACTTTATAAGTGTATTCATTCTCTTTCCCATTGAAGGAGGTGACGCGGAAAATCATTTCATTTTCCCAGTCAGTGACAGTCTGGGGATTAGGAAGAATTTTCGCAGAGGGTGTATAGACCATGGATGCGGTAGCACCGTTGAGATCTACAGTATATGGCACTGTCATTACAATGTCATTACCTTCAATGACGGCATCATACGATTTGCCCTCTTTTGTCAATGTCAGAGCTGTGATGAAGTTATCATCTGCATCTGCCGGCATTTTGTCATCATCGGAACATCCCGCTATGAGAAGCGAGAATGTAACGAGAATTAGCGACCACACTTTTTTCATTGCTATGAAGTTGTATTATTTGTTTTTGAGTGAATTTCTATCCTCTATTGAGAAAACTTCGGTTGAGACTTCTCCAAATGAAACATGATATTCCTGAACAGCACACTGAACCTTAACAAAATCTATATAGTCCAACATTATAGGAGTTCCATCAGGATACATAGCATTTGATATTTTAAAACCGTTTTTCTGTGCTGTCCCATTTGAGTATGGTTCTTCAAAACTATCATTACCGACATTATCCACATATCCCCATTGATAAGGAGCATGTCCTGAATTACTCATTGTTCCGGGGATAAGTGTTCCCCTGATTGTATAAGATTCAGACATCCATAACGGGTAGTAATATTCCTGACTATGATACTGATTCCGCAGAACGCTACCTTCCTTACCAAAACAGTCAATATATCGATTATGCATGGCGTATGGTGCCGGACGGAAATATGTTACCTCATAATCCTGAATTGTTGTGGACTTACCCGTCTCTGAGCCTCGCAATTCATACCACTCATCATCTGGAAGCCCGTTACCGTTTGTATCCTGCATCACCCAGACAATACCGGGTTCATTAGAAGTGGCAAAGGCATTCCCTTGAACTGCAAAATCATAATCGTCTCCTTTTAGATTCTTTATACTATGGTCAAAGCCTACAATTATCGAACCGCCCCATGCTCCCAATGAAACGTACCATTCGTTAGCTAAATTACGCTCTGCGAAAGCTATAGCCAGTTCCATTGTTGTTTCATTACCAGTATATCCAAATGTCCCTCCCGCATATATAAACTGTCCGGGGGCAGGAGTAAATTCATATACCTTGTTGCATTTTTGCACACTTGAAGTTGTCAGGGGTCTGTATTTATCAGCAGGAGAGCCGGTCACACAAACAATCTTTGCAGTTGTGCTTACTGATGCGTCAGAATGTTCTGAATTCTCAGTGACGGTCACTGTCACCATGTAGTTGCCGGGAGATGAAGGAGTAAACGCGTATGTTTGAGATGAAGCATCAGCTATTTCCTTTCCGTCCACGCTCCACTTGAAAGTAGGATTAGTAAAATATTCAAGATGAGGTCTCAGGAAAACGGACTGACCGGGATAGACATATCTTACATTTTCCTCAGCCAGATAGTAAGGTTTCAAGAAGCTGACAACAAATGGCTCCGACTCCAAAACCTGAATTTTTAGGTCATAGGAAGTCTTGCCATCATCGTTTGAGGCGTTGATAGTGACAGTATATTCACCAATCTTATCCTCATTGAAAACATAAGTCTTTTCCCTTCCCACGACTTTGTTGTTAATTATCCATTCGATTTCGAAATTATCATCGTCATCATTCTGGATTTCCGGAGCCAAAGAATAATCTGTACCTTTTTTTACTTTCAGACCCTGAGGCGGTAGGAGGAACGATATTGTTGGTGGAAGAAGATCAACTACTTCAATCTTTATTTCGTCTTTTACTGAACCTACTTCGGTATCCACTCGCAAAGTCACGAAATAATCGCCTATTTCATCAGATGTGAAAGTGAGAGACTGTGATGTAGAAACCAACCGTCCGTCAATAGTCCAAGCAAAAACGGCGTTATTGACATTTTTGTATTCCGGTATTATCGTAATTGAACGTCCCTGTTTAACAGTGTAGATTCCTGTCTCAGAGTCAAACTCTACTGAAGGCAGCCCGTTATTGTCGTACAAGTTATCATCTTTATTGCATGATGTCAATGCAATAAAGATGATAAAAATTGCGAGTAAATATCTATTCATTTGTTTTGTCAACCGAATGAAGCTGTTTGTGACAACTTAATCACAAACAGCTTCTTTATATTATTATTCCAATACTATATCATCAATCGCAACATAACAGGGTGTTGCGGGACCTCCATCATGGATATCAGAGCCCCAGAAACCGAACTGAACTTTATCCACATTGGCTGCGTTAACGGGAATTGTCGTCCAAGTAGTCACACAGAAGTCTTTGCCATTACGATAGTCTGCAAGAGGAGTTTCTATGCGTTTAACAATATTGCCACTTGCATCGAAACACTTTATAATGAGATTAAAATAGCCTTTGGAATCTTTAAGGGATTTAGCCGTAACTTCCACGCCATTCTCTCCAATCCATGTATTTCCATTCTGGATAACTCCATAAGTATAAGCGGTATTACAAATCTTAAGGGATTTAAGAGTCATTGATTGAATATCGAATGAAGCTTCTTTAGCATAACCGTAGGAGTCATCAAAACCGTAAACCACACCGAAGTTGTTCGAGCCATTAGCACCTGCTCCACCACGATTACCGGTGGCAGTACGAGCCGTATTATATACACTCATCTGGTTATACTCAGAATACCACCAATCCTTATTAAATGGTTTATCTGGGTTTGGGTTCGAAGAAGGATTGGAAGTCATAGCCCAATCCGAAACTGCGATGCCTCCAAACATATAGGATGGAGCAATATCTGAACCAAGAGGCCATGAGCCTTCATTCTCCATGGATGTAAAAGATCCATCCAAATTCATTATACCCGTAATCTGGGTACCACTGTAATCTGAATAGTAATTGCGTCCATAGGATGTTGGACCAGCCAAGACATCGACACCTTCAAAGGACATCAAATCCTCGAAGTCAATTACGACCTGACTTGATGCAGAGCGGCTCAACGGCTTGCCGTCCGCTGCGTCGAAGTTATCGACTAAGGCATCCTCATTGGAACACCCTGTGAAAGTTGCGGCTGCGACCAAAGCAAAGCCGCAAGCTGCGAAACGTAGGAGTTTTTTCATACTCGTTGTTGTTTTTAGTTAATATCAAAAAATAAATATTCCCGATAACGCTTAAATGAAGCGGCAACGGGAATAGATAGAATTATAGTCATTAAAAACAACTTACGAGGTAAGAAGTCAGACAACCTAAGCCCATAGTCCCGTAGGCGGTATCACTTGGCGGAAATGGCAGGTCTTCTGACTTATCCCGGTTCAATCGCGCCTTCCCAGTCGTTTGGTGACCAGTGGCAGGTTGCGAAAAACCTTGTTCAGTAACGAATAAACATCGTCAAAGAACGGGAATTACAGCAGCGGGTACTGTCGAGGAATCTCACCTCATTCCCTTTTGATGCTCCTTCACGCCTCCACTCTTGGACGACAGAGCAACCATTTCAACCGCAAATTTACAAAAAATAACCATTACCACCAAATAATTCATTTTTTTAACCGAACAGCAAAAACCGCAAATATCTAATTTATTCAAATTGAGGATGAAGACTTTGTACCTCAATAAGCTGTTAAACTATTCTTAATGGAGTGGCTAAAATCTTTGTCCATTATAAATTATTTATAAGTACATTAGATATACATAAAGGCAGGTTTCCCCGCCTTTATGTCCATACTGCTTAATCGAGTCTGATTATGAAATTCTATATCCTAAATAGGAATAAAGTCTGAAAATATGCCAGGGAATAATGACAATGCACGCATAAGTATTGTCTGACGTGAGCGGAAGAAGCGTCCCGGAGAAATCTGTCCTATCAGAGAAAGATGCTGATTCCATGATTCGAGGATTTTTCCGTCGTTGATGCCCCATTTGAAAGTTGCTTCCATATTTTTAATGGCATCGTGTCTGTTCTGATTTTTAACGCCAAGAGTTCCCATGGTGTCAAACCAGATTTCGGCATTGCTGAAACGATCGCATAAGTCGTTAAAGAATTGTCGGAGAGTCGCTTCATCAAAATACATGATGACGCCTTCGGCTATGAGCAGGATATCGCCGAAGGGATGTTCGCTCTTAATCCGATCCATCCAGACGGTATCAAACATCGACTTCGAGATATAGGATTCGTTGGAAGCCTCGGAAATGAATGAACGACGCATGTCTATGGTGTCCGGCAAGTCAAGACTGTAGAATGCCACATCCGATATCCCTTCCACGGTACGTTGGCAGCGGGCGTCAAGTCCACATCCGAGATTGACGATTACCGGATTCTTATGGTTTCGGACAAACTCCGTCACCATGTCGTCGAAGAAACGGCATCTGATGGCACAGCCGATCTCGCTCATTTTGGCTGTGTCGAACTTTGAATAGTCATATTCAATAGATTCGACAATGCGCTGTGCTATAGGGTCGTGAATTATCGCGTCTGCCCGGCTACTCTCTTTGGCTCGCATATAGAGCGGAATCAGGAGAGTTTCTGATACTTTGTCTTTGAATTGATTCATATCTTATTATTTTATAATGGGTTCAATAATGAACAATATTCAAATTCCCTCTCATTCTCAATGCCTGGCATGAAAAACATTGGCTTAAACCTCAGCTTATTGAGCAACCTGAGTTGATGCAGGTTAAACTCGAACTGAAGATAGTCAATGCCGAAAATCTTACTGCCCCACAAAGGGGGCGGAAAGAAGGGCAAAAAGAGGGGCAGAAAGAATTATCTTCTCGCCAATTGGAGATAATTCATCTATTGGAGAAGACTCCCACTGCAACCATGTCACAGATAGCGGAAGCCATGGCAATTACATACCGTACAGTCCGTAGGGATATGGAGTATCTTCAAAAATCTAGAATTATATCGCGTGAAGGTGGGCGCAAAGAAGGTAGATGGATTATATCTAAATGATAATCCATCATTCTACTATTGTTATTTGCTATGCGTTAATACGCATCCAATGTGCCACGCCTCTGTATACCCGCAATTTCCTCATTTCAGCCTTAGCGCATGATGCTGGCTTTCAATAAGAAATATTTATAGTGCCGCCGATGTGATGAAGCGACATAGACCATCTTTTGCAACCTGAATATTTGTTTATCGTAGTACGGATGTCATAAATACGCCTAATTATCGTAGTTTGCTATGCGAGATTTATCAGGTTTATCGAAGTTTTATTATTTTCATAAAACATTTTGAAGTTTCCAACGTTAGAATTTTGCAGGGTCAACAAAAATTTGTACCTTTCCACCAGAGTTCATTCCTCATTTGAGGAAAGGAAATCGAAAAACGCAAGCCTTGAAGCTCTGCGTTTTTTGCTTTTTTATAGAAGATTGTGTAGCCGTCTGTGACGGTACTTGTTCATGATTTTATTGTGAGCGGCATCCTTCAAGATGATATGCTGTTAGCAGATAATATGCAGAACCATTCCTGCGAGGTTCAAGAACAATTACATACCCGAAAGTTAGGTAATGAGGAATGGTAAAGCGTTATGCAAAATGTTGAAGAATAGTGAATTGAAAATTATTTTCAGCCAAAGTGACCGAGGAGAAGCCTTTGGGGAAGGTCGGTCACGGATGGCACACCCACATCTTTCATCATTCTTCCGCGATATATTGAACCCTTAAACACAACAAAGCCTCGATAATGCTGATTATCAAGGCTTTGAATGCTTCTGGATGTTATTTAAGTGGTCCCACTTGTACTTTGAACTTCAAGGTAACTTATTGTAGGGCAGTTTATTCTCTATGTTAAAGTTCGGAATTGGCTCAGATGAGGCACCTCTGTACTTCATCATTTTGCAACGCCGTTCTTATCTTCGTTTTTGCAAAGTTAATCATTAATTGCCATAGTGCCAAATTAGTCATCTTAAAAGTTCATAAAATGAACTGCTATTGGCTATAAGCTATCAGACATCAGGAACTGTCTTAATGTCAGATGTTTTATACCCTCGTAGTTCTGAGGACGTGACATCGGATTCATGGATATGACATACTTGGGATAGTTGTCTTGTATCTTCAGCAGATTTCCGAACTCCCGCTCCATTGTCTTGTCGTCAGCGATGAGATAAGCCACCTGTATATAGACTGATGTGCCGCCTTTTTCGACAACGAAATCAATTTCACCATTGGGAAGTGTTCCTACGCTGATCTTGTATCCAAGATTTTTAAGGTGAAGATAGACTGCATTTTCTATTACCTTCTCTATGTCGCCTGTGCGGTTTTGCCCGGCAAGCATATTGCGCAAACCCAAGTCCTCGAAATAGTATTTATCGTTGGTCTCCAACAAACGTTTTCCATGTATGTCGTATCTCGACACCTTATTGATGATGTAAGCGTTTGAGGCGGCTTTAAGATAGTTTATCGCAGACAACGGGGTCAGTTCCACCCGCTGTGATTTGAGATATTTGGACAATGACGTGGCCGAAACAAGTTGACCTGCGTTGTCGCTGACGTATGACATCAGATTTTCAAATAGTGTCACATTGCGAAGTCCTTCCCGCTGCACCACATCTTTAAGAACAATGGTATTGTAGATGTTCTGGATATATTCCCAGACCATATCCTCATTTTCAAGTCCGAGACGGTACAGGTGAGGAAGACCACCGAAGCCGAGATATTTCAGAAGACTGTCATCTGAATCATTAAGGTTGTGAAAGGTCAGGAACTCCCGGTATGACAAACTCAGGATATGAATCTCAATATATCGACCGCCGAGGTATGTGGATAGCTCTGACGAAAGCATCTTGGCGTTACTTCCGGTCACGACAATCTGGCACTCCTCGTCGGCATTCAGGCTACGGAGTACATTTTCAAAGCCATTTATATCCTGCACCTCGTCAATGAGCAGATAGTTATCTGCACCTTCTTTCAGTTTGCCGTCAAGGTATCGCGAGAGATCTTCTGCATTTCTAATGTCGGCATACTTTGTTTTTTCCTTATTGATATATATGATGTTGGCATCCGGATTACCGGCTTCAATCTCCGTGACGAGTTGACGGATTATATAACTCTTGCCAACACGACGCTGCCCGGTAAGGGCGATTATCATCCCCTTGCCGATAAATTTCTGAATATGCTCAATATACTGTTGCCTTGCTATAATCTTCATACCTGCAAAGGTAACGAATTTTGTTAATCATACCAAACAAAAATGGGATAATTCGCAGTTGTATTTGTTATACCTTACAAAATCACCCGGAAACTGCGAGAGGCGCGACGGCTTGACTTTGGCAGTCGCAAGCGAGGCATTGCCGGGGTGAGGCAATGCCGTCAGTGGCGTTTGGAGCGAGTCCGGCACTACCGCTGACCGCATTGCCAGAATTGAAGAGTCGGCTAAACACCGAGTGTCTGATAGCCTGAGCATGTTGCTTCGCTGTACATGCCAAGTCTATTTGCCACTCCGTGTTCTTACGCCGCCTCCATCATTCGTTATTTGAGTCGTTGCGCCACTCTCCGTTAGCAGCAGTCCACGGGCCGAGACAGTGATGTGCCTCCTTCCTTCGTCGGGGGCATATCACAGACTCGTCTTTCCGGGACTGGACAATTCTATTTACAGACATTTCAATATTACGAAAATTTCAGAGCGATTATGTAGCCGTATGTTTTCACCGTTCCGGAGTCGTGGCTCCTGTTATTGTCTAATCAACAGCGATTTTAACTTGCTTGCCAATAGTTAACGTGTGGTGCCGGGGATATTCTTTTTCCTTTTGACTGAAAAATCTCCAGACACAAAATGGTATTTGCCTCCGTAAGCTCCGGCGAATACTTCATTTTGCACTCGTATTTTTCCGTCAAAGGGCGAACATCCCCTTTGTTCACCACACGCCTTTGAGGTGTCAAGCAAGCGAAAACCGATGGTGATATACAAATAAAAAAAAGTCGCAACGATGAAAACAAACAGCCACATAAAAGGTCAAAGCGAAGCTCAAAGCCTCAGGTTCAACCAAATAAAAAAGGTTGCAAAGGTGGTGGCTATCATCATCGGAGTAATAATCGGAACTCTGGTGTGGGCGATGGTCAAACCTGTAATCCGAGGTGCGGGCTGGGTAATATCCATTATAACCGCAATAATGATAATCTTTTGGTTATTCACCCTTTAATATAACACTGATATGGCTACTATGAAATCCAACAACGCTGCAATCGCAGCTATGCAGCTGATGCTCCAAGAGCGTTGCATCGCAGAACCCACATTCGCCATCAAGATGGCTAACCCGTCCAAGAGTATGGAAGGCGCAGTAAACTATCTGTGCGGACAAATTCAGAAGAGCGGTCTGTGCTGTGTCGATGACGCTACCGTGATGAACATATTGGTTCACTACTTCGACGAGAATGAGATTGAGGAAGGCGGAAAAGTCAACTGCAACATCGTGGTATCCAAGCCGGAACTTTCCGATGAGGATAAGGAGGAACTCAAAGAGCAGGCTATGGAGCAATACAAGGAGGAGCAACTCCGAGAAATCAGACGGCAGTCAGCTCCGAAGACTCAACCCAAGCCGACCGCCACCGCTCCCAAAGCCGGAGCAGAAATCAATGTTCAACCCAATCTTTTCGACTTCTAAAACTTCAAGGATATGAAACCTCGCAATAAGAAACAACAGCATATAGTGGAACTGAGTGGGCGACTTCGCCCGCTCACCACTCCCCAAATGAATTGGGCACTCAACTCTACCATCAATCACTATGGTTATAGGTTGAAGAACGGAATGTGCACCTGTATGAAATGCGGTCACGAGTGGCTGGAGACACGCAACGGAATGTGTCTATGCCCCGAATGTGGCACTCAGATTGAAATCAAGGATACAAAAGAGCGTGTTATCCGCGAAAAGTCCTATTTCAACGTAATCACCACCATCGAAGACTATCAGGTAATCAGAATGTTCCTGATGATGGTTGAAATGCGCAAGGGTATGAAGGTGAAACCTGCCTATCTTGAAATCGGTCAGTATTTCATTGACCCCAAAGGCAATAAGACCGTTGTCGCTATCCCTCGTACTCTCGGTTGCTATGTTGATACCTTTGCATTCGGCGCACCACTTGAAATCAGAAATGACGGGGAGGCTTATATGTACGTTTCAGACCAATGGGTATATCCTCACATCAAGGTCACTGACACCATCAAGCGCAACGGGTTCAAGAACTCTGTCCACCATATCCACCCCGTGACTATGTTCCAAGAGTTGCTGACCAACCCAAAAGCCGAGACACTGATGAAAGCCAACGAGATAGGATTGTTACGATACCTTTGTGCAAGACCAGCCTATAAGTCAGACATTGACAAGTATTGGAACACCATTAAGATAGCCAAGCGCAACGGCTACAAGGTTAAAGACCCGCAGATGTGGTTTGACTATATCAAGATGTTGGAGCGTATGGGCAGAGACCTCAATTCTCCCTCGCTGATAGCACCCAAAAACCTCAAAGTAGCCCACGATGAATATGTGGCTAAGGTCAATCGCCAGCGCATCAAGGAGCAGAGAGAGAAAGAACGTCAGCAAGCCATCAAGGACAAAGCCAAGTTCGAGGAACTCAAATCCCGCTACTTCGGAATGGAAATGACTGACGGAGAGATTGAAATCCACTCAATCGACACCATCGATGATTACTATAAAATCGGAGATAAACAATCTATCTGTTGCGGTACTGCCAAATATTACCTTAAAGAGGATACATTGACACTTACCGCCTACATCGGAAACAAGCAGATAGCCACCATCGAAATTTCGCTTGACGACTACCACATAATCCAATGCCGAGCCTTCGCCAATGAAATATGTGAGTACACCCAGCAGATAGCTGGTATCATCAACGCCAACAAGAAGATGATAGCAGAGAGAAAAAGAGCATAGACAGTGCCATATCAGCGATGAAGGTGGCGGAGTATAAGACCTCCGTCACCTTCATTTTGCCAAAAATTTCGGCCGCCAAAAGGCGGCGTTGTGCAGGTAATTCGTTCCGAAATTCAGCGTTTTTTAGTAATTTTGCAATGTAAAAACGTATCAAATTCAAAGCAGTACAAAATGACTAAGGCAGAAATAGCGAGTGAAATCGCAAAGACAACCGGCATCGACAAGTCCGCAGTTGTTACCGTTATCGAACAGTTCATGACCGTTGTGAAGGACAGTCTCGCACATGGTGAAAACGTATATCTCAGAGGCTTTGGTAGCTTTATCGTCAAGCAGAGAGCAGAGAAGACCGCGCGTAACATCAGCAAGAACACCACCCTGATTATTCCGGCTCATAACATTCCGGCATTTAAGCCTGCCAATTCTTTCAAGGAAGAAATTGCAAAATAATGGAAGAAGAAATTGAAAAGGATAATCCTGCAACTGAGGGAATCCATATTCAATCCGAAATCTGTAATTGTTCCACTTGTTTGGAAAATCGTAAAAGGTATGTTCATATACTTGATGTCGATAAATATATCGAATCATTAAATGACTGGGATTGATAAACTATACAAATGCCGCGATGCTATTTTGTTTCAATGAATAGCATCGCGGCATATTTTATGGTGTGTAAAGAATTGCAAGCTCCGTAAGCCGCCTTTTGTGAAGGCCGGAGTGCCACTTGCCTTTGTAATGGCAGTGGGAGGTATAGGACTTGAAGATGTTGCGGTCGCCGCGTTTCAACTTTTTCAGAACGCTGCTTTTATTGACGGCTCCGGGGCCAATGTTATAAGCGAGAGCCGCAAGAATATACTTGTCACGCCCATATTCTTTATACAACTCGCAAAACTTGGCATAGTCACGGCGAAGAAGAGCATCAGCCTCCCGTTCACTGTACTGGCGGCGTGTGAAATGTTCTCCCCGCTGAACGACATGACCATAGCATATCGTCGGCCAGTGTTTAGGCTTATGAAGTGTTTCAAACTTCTTTATAATCAGTACTGCTCGCTCAAATAGCGGAAGCTCCATAATCGACCGCTTTGCGTTGGCTGCCGGCGTTGCCGCCGCGAGGGTCAGCAAAGCCATAAAGAACATCAGTAATTTTTTCATCGGGCAATCGGTGTTATTGTTCCGGGATTGACAGGGACGATTGTTCCGGGGGTCTTGCCTCCGTCATCGTCGCCACTGTCGTTACCGTTGAACTCAAATGTCTGTTCCCACGGTGTCGAATTGAAATTGTCCTCGACCACCACTAAAAAGCGATGTTGCTGGTCTGATTTTGCGGTGTAATTCAGTCGGAAGGTCTTGCTTTCGAGCAGAAGACGGTCGTTGTTGACCAGCACAGGTCCATCAACGAGTTTGAGCGAGCCTTCGCCGTCATACTGGAAGTAGCGGATGGTATAGAGGGTGTTGGTGTAGTTGCCTTCGGGCTTTATCTCGAAGCGCAGCTCGACAGTCTCGCCCTTGGTGATTTTGTCGCCGTATGGCATGACTTCCACCGTAAAGGGATAGGACTGCTGCACGTCGAGGTCGTCGGAGCATGAAGTGAGAGCGATGACGAGAGTGAAGAGGGTTGCCCAGAAGCCGAAGAAGCGGGCGGGAGTGATGCGGATAGCACCTATTTTATCAAAAATCATATTCATATTATTCAGAGTTTTACTTTATTCGATTTTTTCGGATAGAGCGACATAAGGTAGTCGTTCAGATCCTTGTGGTTGGGATAGAGTGCTGACTTGTCCGTGACTTTATTACCGAACTCCCTTTGGAGTCTGGCGAGTGCTGCGCGACCGGCGGTGTCATTGTCAAGATAGCACTGGATTACAGTGTAATCGCCGAGGGCAGGTATCGCTTTCTGGAGATTGGAAACAGAGTTGAGCACAACAGTGTCGAAACCATCATTATAGCCGAGGCATTCCGCTGAAAGGAAGTCGATGAAGCCTTCAAACACGTTGCACCGGGCATTTCCGTTGGCAATTATAGTGATGTGCTTAGGCGGATACGAGCCTTTGAAGAAAGGATTGCGCAGCTCATAGCCATTGGCATTATTGCGGAAACCTACTGCGTAATATCGCTTTCCATGCAGTTCATAATCAACCTGTACACAGTATCGTTGGGCTATCTCCTTAGGTATGCCTCTGTCGGCGAGATAGCGCAGCAACACGTGAGACTCCAGACGCGACACTTCGACATTTTCAAAGGTCGGTTCTTCGACAAACGGCGTTGGCTTATAAGGTTTAGCGACCGGGAGGCGCATCTTCTCCGCGATGTAATCGGCTTGCCTTAAAAAGTCCGTTTCACCGGACATTTCTCCGGCAAGCGAGAAGATGTCGCCACCCGCGCCCGTTCCGAAGTCAAACCAAACCTGACGGTTAGGATTGACATGGAACGACGGTTTTCTCTCACTGCGATACGGGGCGTAAAACCACAGACCTTTGCTGTCGCGTCCGGTAGGCTGATATCCCAACTGATTGAGAAACTCGACAAGCGAGATTTTCCTAATGTCGTCGATGTTCATAGGCGAATCTTCCGTTGGGGTTTGTCAGGTTCCTGCTTGGACGGTTCTGTATTCTGTTCCTTATCTTTGGACTTTTCCAAAACCGCCATTTCTGAGGCTATATATCGGTTCAGTTCCGACATATTGCACGAGCCTGTCAGTTCATAAGCGAGGTCATAGATACTGCCGTATGCACCGGTCTTTGTGTCTCGCCAGAGATTTGTTTCGGTGTTGATTACCATTGTCGGACCGAGATTGGCATCGTATGGAGCATTGTAAATCCTCAGATTGCCATCGGCAGCAACCGGGTGTTCCTGACCGAGAGCTTTCATAAAGTCTATGAGCTTCATCTTCTTTATATCAATGTCTACAACCGTCGGAGGCTGCGGGCAACGCGCCATTATCGAAAGTTCCTTGCCTTGCTCATACTCATTCATATATTTCAATATGAAGTCACGCGGGTCCATATAGAGCGTCGGATTCATTTTCAAGGCGGCAAGGTCGATGATGTCTCCGCTTTGGTCTGTGGAATAGTCATACCATTTGTTGGTGGAGGTATTGACAACCAACATCGGCTCAGGGTCGTCGCGTTGCGGTGCATAGTAAAGTTTCATATCCTCGAAGGATTTGACAGGCTTCTCGCCAAGAGCCGCCATAAATTCTGTAAGAGGAATATTGCCGATGTCTTTTTCAGTGTATCTCATAGCCATTACTCGATTATGAATTTGACACCGACACCATATTGTGTATGGAATATCTGCACATCGCTACCGAAGGTGAAACGCTCCTTGATGTTGGCAGTCAGGGCGATTTTGTCTGAAAGGTAGAAATCAGCCTGTAATGTAAGCGCACCGCCATAGATGAAGTTGTCGCCGTTATGGAGCGTCGAACCGTCGGATAAAACCGACTTTCCCCAATTCACTGTTTCGTAGCCACCGAGTGCCGACACGCCACCGTATAGGTGAAAAGTCTGTGAGTAGTCGCTCAACAGATGGAGATTGTAGCCGACCTCGCCTGTAAACTGCGCGACCGAGATACGACCTTTCGCGCCGTAGGGCTTATAGGTCTGGAGATACTCGCCGCCGAAGCTCCAAATATTGGCACTCCCCTTATAAACTGAATAGAACACTCCGAGAGAATAGCCGCAGTCGCGGGAGTTGCCGGTATAAAAGCCGTCTGTCATGTCAGCCTTGATTTCTACCGCTGACATTCCGGGGAGGCATCGCTGGGCCATTGCCCGCCCTCCGAAGAGGGTGAGCATGGCAGCGATTATCATTATCGCTTTTCTCATAGTTACTGTATGCTTAATTCGTCAATTACGTTGGCTCTCACAATATCCTCGTTCTCGACCAAGAAAGACTGATGGCGGCCGCCTTCTTTCTCGGCAATCTCAATAACGAGCTGCTTATCGTCGGGAATGGTGAATTTCTCCAGAGCGAAGACCGTTCTTTCAGAGGATTTTCCGTGTACTACAGTCACATAGTTCTGGGCGCGGAGTGGTTCAAGTACCTGCTCCTGCATTGCGGTACGCTTGATAACCTTCTTATCCACAATCTTGAAGCTGACATAATCGACATCGAAAGGAATATTAGATGTGTTTTTCAGTTCGGTGTGGAAATAGAGAAGTCCATTGTTGGTGTAGATGGATTTCAACAGGAACTGCACCCCGAAACGCTTCGAGCCGATATGCTTGATCTCGCGCTTGTTCTGCTTGTAGATTGACTTCATAATCAACTTGACAAGCATAGGTGATTCACTCCCCAACTTTTCGAGGTATATCTCCTGAGCGTTGTTCGGACGGTTGACAGCCTCGCCGTCATGGAGAAAGTCAGTCATCTCAATGCTCAGAAGCAGAGGCTCTTTCGCAAATTTGACGTTGAAAACATAGTAAGAGCCATCATCGGTAATCACCGACAGATTTGTTTCAGTTTTGAAACGCTTAAACGCTGATTTAACTCGAAGTACGTTCTTTGCTCCGTCTGCGAGACCTGCCACAAGGTTCTCATTGCCGAGGTCAACGTACACGATTTCAGCAGGAAATATGATGTGCGTAGTCTTTTCGTAGCACACTTCGAGAGCGTGAGGCGGAATCATGCGGTCGAAGCCGACCTTGCGGGTCAGACCGTCAAACTTGTCGCCGTCGGTGTAGTTTTCACCGTACACGTTCATGTCGTGTTCGGCTACCTGTTCAGTGTCAGGCGACACGTTATTATCGGTGTTATTGACAGTTGTCTTCGATTTAGCGAAGACAGGGGTTGCCATGCCGAGAACGGCAATAGCGGATAGTATAATAGTCTTTATTTTCATTATTAGTAAATTATATTAGACATCTTCGGGTTGGTGAATCATCACCCGATACCCGGCTTTAAGGTGGACTTTCACAGTACGCAGTTTCTTGTTGAGATACTGACTGACACCGTTGATAAGTCCTCGACCGACATCCGATGCAATCTGCGCACCGGTATTCGTGGTCAGATTTATAGAACTGCCCATAGTGGAGCCCATATTGGCACCGATCTCGTGCAGTGCGTCAGACTCCATAGAATTAGGGATATTGATACCCTCCAGACCGTCGGAATCATAGACCGTTAAGTCCACCTCATACACAGAGCCGTTTGCCTCAATTGATGTAATGGCAACCTCCAGTCTCTCGCCCTGTAATCTCGCCACTCCGACAAGAGGAGTGTTCCGGGGTATCAGGGCATTGCCGACCCACATCGGTTCGGTAAGCCGGAGTTTAACCGACTGTCCGTTAATCACACTCTGGTCGTTTGCCACAACAGCCGCGATAGTATTCTTGGCAACAGAGGTTTTCCTTCCGACAGAGGTGTTGAAGCCACGGTCAGATGACGCACTGAGCGAAGAAACCACACTGCGATTTACCTGAGTCACCGGCTGCACATTCCGTTTGCCTTTTTCCTCGGATTGCCGGGGAGGCGGATAGTTCCCGCCATTGCCGTTGCCCATATATTGGGCGGCAAGCTGATATGAACGTTCAAGCATTTCCATCTCGTCCGGCTGCTGTGCCTGTTGCGTGACCATTACATTCTGAGCCTCCAGTTCCTCAATCCGAGCCTGCAACTCTGCCACCTGCTCAGTCTGGCTATAGTCAGGTACATAGAAATCCTGAATAGAAGCCTGTACCTGCTGGTACTGCGAAACAGAACCCTCAATGGCTGATGATTCAGCAACAGTATCGAGAGATGAAGAAGTCGCGATTGTGTCAAGTGACGCGACAACATCAATCCGTACCTGTTTTTTCTTGGCTGCATCAGCAGCCTCGTATTCCTGAACCTTTGTGCCTATTTTCTCGCTTTCGCCGGCCGGTATCTCGGTGTTGAAAGCATTGCCCGTCTTGGCATCTTCCTTGTTCAGACTGGAATACAGCAGCCACAGAATTACCACACCTGAAAGGATAGCGGCAGGGAATACCACGAGATATTTCATCATCTTCTGACGCTCCGCAGTAGTCTTGGGCTGGAAGTATGAGTTAATCTTCGCTTTCCACTCCTGTATCGTCATAGGCAGAATCTTTTAGTTCGGGGAGGTCGATCTTTATTTCTGTATAATCGACGGTCTTTTTAGAGACTGAATCCAAAGCAGGGATGTCGATACCACGGATATGCTCTACCTCATATTGGAAGACGGCGTTCTTTGCTCCGATTTTGTAGCAGGCGTGGCCGAACACGAAGAAGGCAATCAGCACGAAAGCCGAGAGCAGTACGGTCACGACCATCAGCCTTTGCTTGTGGGGCATATCGTCGCAGACCTGTTTCAGTTTTGCGCAGACTCTCCCTTTTGGCTCCCGCCAGACCCAATCAATGAGCCGGGCGAGAGGAGATTTATTTTTCGTCATAATTATCGTTTAGTAGTGATTATATCCTTGTTCTCAAGGATATTGAAACCTTCGATGATAAATCCGTTGGGATTGTCGTCAGAGCGCGACACGTTTGAAAGGCGACACGTTGTCACCAGTGTGCGCTGGGTAACATTCGACTCACGGATAATCATCTGTCTGGCATAGGTCTTGGCGGTGTAGGGGTAATTGTTGAAATCGCATACCACGCTGTCAACCTGCACCACTTGGTTTATATTCCCCGCAATGATGCGGTTATAGTAACCTTTCTCCGAAAAATCGGTATAATAGTTGTAGGCCGATTTGTCGCTCAGAATCAGGGCACGGTTTATATTGTGCTCGATTGCGGACTTATCGGGAGAAAGGTTGAAGAACAGTTCATGAAAGCGACGCACATGCTCGCGGGCCTCGGCGGGGCGGTTCTGCTCCATATCCTGTGATAAGGCAAGCATCAGGGACTTGCCATTGTCAAGGACATAGATTTTCTCACGTTGCTTTTCAGCGAAATTGAAAACCATGATCAGAGCCACGGAAACCACCACCGCACACATCGCCACGAACACAATCCCGAACAGACGTATCTGACGGAAAGAGGTCTCGATATTCTTTAATGATTTGAATTCCATAATACTACTTTAATAGTTTGCCTGCCCTGCCGGCGACATTTCCGGCGACACCACCTGCGATGCTGCCCGCCATAGAGCCGGCCTGCATTGTGGTGTTGTTAACCGCACGGTTATAGTTTCCTGCACCTCCTGCCTGAATAATCCAGCCTGAAACAGTCGGTATAGTGAAGTAGCCGACAATCCCAATCACCATAAATATGATGTAGCAAATATTTGAGCCATCAATATTTACATTGGGATTGTTGGTCAGCTCCGATATGTCGTTCTGAAGCATCAGCACCTGAATCTTGGCAAGGATAGTGGAGAACAAATCAGCAACCGGAAGCCACAGATAAGTCTGGATATAGCGTTGAATCCATGTGGTTAATGTTGACTGGAATCCATCCCATACCGACAGGGCAAAGGCAATCGGACCGAGAATGGCAAGGACAATGAGAAAGAAAGTCCTAATCGTGTCGATTGTCAGAGACGCCGCCTGAAAGAGCATTTCCAGAAGTTCCCGGAAGAAATTTTGGATTGCTTTCTTGACCTTATACATTCCGCGCTCGATATACATTCCGGCTGCGGTGCCTATTTCGGTAACTCCAAGCTCGTCAATCTGACGGTCAAACTCAGCGTCATCCACAAGATAAGCTGTTGACGGGTCTTTCATCATGGCCTCATACTCCAGCCTGTCTTTCTCCTCCCGATATTTCTGCATATCGAGAGTCTGACCTTCAAGCATCGAGGCTGTGCCCTGCACAATCGGAGACATGACAGAGTTGATGGTTCCGAGAACGATAGAGGGGAAGAACATTATGCACAGTCCGATTGCGAACGGACGCAGCAGAGGGAACACATCCACCGGTTCGGCAGCAGCCAGCGACCTCCATATCCTGTAGGCCACATAGAACAGCGCGCCTAATCCGGCAATCCCCTGAGCCACTCCCGCCATGTCGGAACAAAGCGGCATCATCTCGTCGTAGAGCGACCGGAGTATGGTATGGAGGTTGGAAAAATCAATGGCACACAGCATAGGCATCACCAGTATTTTTCCGAACCGTCGCCATAAAGATTGATTACCCTTTGGGTATCAGCTTTCTTCTTGGCGCGGAGATATGACACGCTGATATTCTTATTGGTATAATACGCCGTCAGACTTTTCAGCCGTTTCATCTCCTTGTAGCAGTCGTCCACAACATCCATGCGGTCTTTGTCTGTCATCGAGAGTGTCGTGATATTGACCACCTGTTTCAGGTCGTTAAGGACTCCGCCGGCCTCTTCAAGAATCCGGGTATAGCCCGATGCAATTGCAGACAGTTCGCTTGACGTGAAATTCGGATCAGTCAGCATCTTCTGGAAATTATTGACGTAATAGCCGGAGATGTTTCCAAGCATCAGGATTGTCTGCTGCACCTTGCGGGCATCACGGACGAGGTTGTTGACCGACTGGAGTGCGTCGTAATATTTCTTCGCCTGCTGGTAAATCTTTACCGTCTCCTGAAAATTCCGCACCATATTTGTAGCCGTCGTTGATTCCTGAACGAGTGATTTTGAAGAGTTGACAATCGACTGGGCGATGTTCGACGGGTCTATCACCGTCCATTGGGCGTTTGCCCTGCCAGCTCCGAAGAGCAGGCAAAACAGAACGAGAGGGAGGATAAATTTCAATTCTTTCATACGCATTTATTTAGATTCTGGAGGCCATGCCTCCGATTATTCTTACTCCGGCATAGAGCAGAAGCAGCGGGAAGGTTATCAGGGCAAGCAGTCCGATGAACAGACCGGCAATTATTACCCATAAGACACGCGGCACTTTCACTCGATGACATTGATGTTAAAACCTACATCATTGGCCGGCACATCTTTGAATGCCAGTTCGCAGACTCTTTTGCGAACATCATCAGACAGGGTGATTTCCTCCACGACTTCGTGGACCTCGGTCAGAATATCCTTATTTTCGACTGCCAGATTAGCATTGAGAAATTCATCCAATGCCTTTGCATCAAAAGTCTCGCGTTCAGTAGGTGTCATATCACACTTCCGATAGAATGTCCTGCCCAGATCCGCGACGAATATTTCATTGCCGTCATTCGATATTGCCATGGCCAGTACATCCCGACACTCGGCGCAATAGACATTGTCGTCATGGAGCCACCCCTGAATATCCCGGAGTAAAAACTCCTGCGGAATAATCTCAGCCGGAATGCCGACACCGGAGAATTTTACCTTGTAGAAGCCGTCGTGTTCGCTGATTGTCATATCCGCACCGTCGTGACAAAACCAGTCACCGACCATTTTGGGCCGCATATCAACAGGAATCCCGGTCTTCGACTTTTCGATAGCCTCCTTGACGAAATGACCGATCCGTTCACCGATACGCACAACAACATTGTCGATGCGACGGGCCCACTTATTGATTGTCTTTTCAGCCTTCTCTCTGACAAAGGCATTGAACCGGCCACATGCCTTGAAAGCCAGCATTATGCAGCCGATACAGATTGTAATCCCAAGGCTGAAGATTACAACCGCTGTGAACACGTTCATCACGGGTTCGAGAAATTCTAAAATATCTTCAAACATATATTATTCGTTAGCAATTCGTTTAATGGCGGCTTCGGTATCGCCGCCAAGTTTTTCAGCCAATTCGAGAACCCTGATTTTCTCCGTCTCCTCGGTGGTGTAGCAGAAATATTCCTCCCTGCTGACCTCCGTGGCATAGACGGCGGACTGAGTGCCTCCGAGACCAATCCACACCTCTTTATATAGGCGGTTGGGATTATTCGCCATATTGATACTGAGTATCTGGCTTTTCTCCTTGTCGGTCAGACCGAGCAGTTCCTGAATCTGGTCGAAGCGGTTCATATACTTGCGCTGGTCGAGCAGGATTTTACAGTCTGAGTTGTTGATGATGGTCTCCTTGACAATCGGTGACGATATGATGTCGTCAACCTCCTGCGTAACCACCACTGCCTCACCGAAATACTTGCGGACTGTCTTGAACATATATTTCAGATACTCAGCCATATTGGCGGTCGAAAGAGCCTTCCAAGCCTCTTCCACGATTATCATCTTGCGGATACCTTTTAGACGTCGCATCTTGTTGATGAAAGCCTCCATGATGATGATTGTCACTATCGGGAAAAGTTCTTTATTCTCTTTGATTGAATCCACTTCAAACACCACAAACCGTTTGTTCAACAGGTCGATATTCTCTTTGGAGTTGAGAAGAAAGTCGAAACGACCTCCGTGGTAATACTGGCGCAGAGTGGTCAGGAAGTTGTCAATGTCGAAATCCTGTTTGTAGATGGGGATAGGACGCAGTGCCATTTCCTGACGGTAATCGTCACGCATAAACTCATAGAATGAGTTGAAGCATGGAACTATGTTATTATCCTTAGCCATCTTTCCAAGGAACATCGACAGCGCAGAGCCAAGCTCACCGGATTCTGTCTTTGTCACTCTGTCATCCTCAGACTTCCAGAGTGTCAGCAGCAAGGTCTTTATCGAATCCTTCTTCTCCACATCAAAGACCCCGTCATCGGTGTAGAAAGGATTGAACGAAATCGGACTGTCCTCGGTGTAGGTGTAATAGACACCGTCTTCGCCATGCGTCTTATTATGAATCAGATTGCAAAGACCCTCGTAAGAGTTTCCGGTATCAATCAGCAAAATATGTGTATTTTGTTCATAATACTGTCGCACCAGATGGTTGGTGAAGAATGACTTACCGCTACCGGACGGGCCGAGGATGAATTTGTTTCGGTTGGTTGTGATTCCACGTTTCATAGGTTCGTCCGATATATCAAGGTGTATCGGTTTCCCCGTCAGTCTATCGACCATCTTTATCCCGAAGGGCGATAGACTACTCCGATAATTGGTTTCGGCAGTAAAGAAACAGGCGGCAGGCTCGATGAAAGTATAGAAACTTTCCTCAGCAGGAAAATCAGCCTCATTTCCCGGCATTGCCGACCAGAACAGTGTCGGACAGTCAATAGTGTTGTGCCGTGGCATACATCCCATTGTTGCCAACTGGCCCCCGACATCATTCTTGATGCGCCTCAGTTCTTCGGTGTCATCGCTCCACGCCATAACATTGAAGTGGGCCCGGACTGAGGTCAGTCCGTAGGAATGTGCCTCATTGAGATAGCGGTCAATCCACTCCTTGTTGATAGCATTGCTTCGGCTATACCGCGAAAGGGAGTTCATGTTTCTCGCGGTTTTCTCGAACTTCGCCAGATTCTCGTCATGGTCATCAATCAGGATATACTGATTATAGATGTGGTTGCAGGGTAAGAGCAACCCGACGGGAGAGGCGAAGCTCAATCTACAATCCGAGCGGTCGGTCGATAACCGCTCATAACGGTTATCAGTGCTGACTTTCGAGGGAAGATCATCGGTGTCTGACAGAGTGTGAAGGCACAGCATCTTGTCGCCTATGCGCATTTGACGTGCATCAAGGTCTATATCCTCCAGACAGGTTACATCGTCCATTGTCAGCGACATATACTTCTCAATAAGTCCGGAAGCCTTGTCAGTGCCGACCAGCTCATCATCAGAAAGACGGCGCAGCCTGATATAGCCGGTGTCATTGATGATACGCTCGAACTGTTCGACACTTTCCATGAACTTGACAACCATTTCGTGATTGAGTTCCTTCGGGGTGATACGCCCACGGCAGAGGGTAGAGAAATTGGATTGCTGGCGCATCCGCTCCTTTGTGGTCTTTGTCAGGAACAGGTAGCACTTGTGCGCCAGATACGGACGCTCGTTGAAGTGACGCTCGAAGGAGCGGTCAAGAAAACTCAAATTATCTTTTTGCAACTCCGGCTTATAATTCTCCGACACGAACCAATCCTGCTTGTGCGCCACCGAATAATGCGGAAGCACTTTGATAGCCTTGCACCATGCTCCGTGCATGGCTTCGTATTCCTGCGATGTTACGGTGAACAGTTCCGGGAGGCTAACCTCGAAGGCAACTGTAATGTCGGCATCTTTCGATATGATGCAGCCGTGTTCCACGGCAAGGAGCGGCAGCTTCGATTCCAGTGTTGTGGCTTTAAGTGTATTTCTCATTGTCAATGTCTGATTAAGCGTTTAAGCCGTAGGCGGTTGATGATATACCGGGGACGATATTTCACCGATGTGATCTTCATCAGACCGTATTGACCGTATTTCCCATTCAGGTGGAAAGTGTACCACACCAGAATTGAGGCACTCGCGGCACCAAACCCGATGCAGAACCATTGCGGGGCACCGCACATATAAAGGATTACGAACAATACGAAGTCAATGATGAGACCTCCGGCGAAGATGAAAAGATATTGCGCTTTCAACCCCTTGTATTCCACTGTCCGGCCGATACCCTTATTGATGGAATACGAAGCCATTTAGAGGAAGAAAGAGCGGAGAATGGTAGCGGCGACGATAAGGAAAATACAGGCACCGAACCACGAGGCGGCTGTTTTACTTGTATCGGGATCGCCTGACGAGAACTTGCCATAGACCTTGACACCGCCGATGAGACCCACCATAGCACCGATGGCGTAAATGAGTTTGGTGCCGGGGTCAAAATATCCACTTATCATGCTTGTAGCCTGATTGATACCTGACATTCCGTCACCTGCGGCCCACATCTGGACAGCGGCGGTGAGCAGGAGCATTGCCGCCATAGGACGGCGCATGTGTGGAGCGTTCATCCACGCAACAACACGGTTATACATCTTATTGAGGAATTTCTTCATACGCATTTCAGATTCGTTAATAATCAAGTTAAGATATTGAGATTGATCCGGTCAATGTCAACAGTGTCGATGGTCTTGGAATAGACCACTTTCTTCTTGGCGATGACCTCTTTGGTAAGCGGCTCATCCTCGTCGCCGTAGATAATCGAGAGGATACGCGTGCGCACTTTCGGATCAAGCGACAGCCGTTCTTCGATGACGGTTCCCTGAATCTCTTTGAGCGTCTCCTTGGCGGCCGCTGCTTCTTCGGGAGTGTGGGGCTCATCCTTTGCCACACGTACCGCACTTTCAAGTGCCTTGAAGTCCTGCCCGCCTGTCTGACGTTCCGTGATTTCAGGGGCGTCGCCGAATGACTCGCCCACAGTATGGTGGGTGAAAACCTCGTCGAGTCTCTCCTGTGGAATAGTCTTCTCCTGTTCAGGCTGTGCCGGCTCTTCAGGCGGAAGACCTACATCTTCCGGACTGGTCAGCTCTGTTCTTATCCTTGTCACTATTTCATCCACTTTCTCGTCAACTCTGGAATTGACTTTTGCATCAATCAGGGCGTTGAGCCTGTCCATGTCATAGTGACTGCGACCCACGAGGGAATCGTCGTCTGGTCCCGATGATGCCGGAGAAGGTGTTTCTTCGGAATTTGTGGCCGGAGCTGGCGGATGTTTTTCCGCCGGTCTCTTCAGCACTTTCCCGATGAGATAGATGTTGCTTGCCAGCAACGCCACAATCAGCAATACTTCCATCAGAACAGAGGCCGGGTATTGGTGAAATAGATAGCGTTGATTGACTCGCGGTGTCGCTCCACGTGTTCGCGCACTATCTCGGTGACATAGTTCCCGACCGAAGCCCGGTTCTTGCCGACCGCTGCAACCATACGGTTGAGCAGGTCGAACATTTCGTCGGAGATATAGACACGACAGTTGGAGTTGATGCGGTTTTTCGACAGGAACCGCTCCTGATATTTCTTCGCTGCCGCCAGCGATGGCGACTGCCGGTCGAGAGCGTCAGACAGTGCGCCTGACACGGCTCCCGACACCTTTTCCATAAATGGAGTAGAAGGGGGATTATTCATTACGATAGAAATTTTCTAATAAATCGTTGATAATTGCCTCGTTCGCCTTGAAATGGTCGGCGAGGACATTGTTGATATAAGTCGATACACTACAGCCCCATGTGCCGTTGGCGTCTTCCAGTCTCTTGATGACCTTCACGAAATCGGGGTGGATACCCACCTGCGGAAAGCGTTTGTTCGGACTCTTGTATTTCAGGGAATCAATATATTTCTCTTTGAATCCGATGACCGTTTCTGTCGGACTATCCTTGCTTTGTTTTGCATTTCTATTTCGTAGTTTCTTATCCTCGGAGACTGTCTGGGACTTCGTAATGTCGGAATCTTCGGATTTGCCGGTTTCGGAGGGGGTGGGCGGATATTCTTTGGCTCGAAAGTTTTCGACAAAACCTTCGGCATCGAAATCATTGTCATATCGTTTTGCCATAAGCCTTGTCAGAGCTTGATTATACCCAGAATCTCGTCAGCCAGTTCCACAAGACGGCTTCCTTTCAGGAGATTTTTGTCCGGTGGCAGAAGCGTCGAGCGAAATACTGCGCGGGCCGCATCTTTCGAGCCCTCCCTCCGATATTTCTTTGCATCCGGAAGCCTCGTTTTGAGTGTCTGCAACATCTGCTCTTCAAATACTTCCTCGTATCGCTCGTAGAGGTCTGTCTTCTCGCGTGCATCCACAAGATTCCAAAGCATATACATGTCCTTGACCGAACAGCCTGAAACTGTCATGATCTCGTCGCGCACTTTCATGGCGAATGCAAGCGAACTTTCGAGGATGAGCTTGTCGGCGGCCACGGGGCAGAAGATGTAGTCCATCAGGGATACTGTCTTGGCGACACCGGGGTTATTGATCGTACCGGGGAGGTCGAACAGCACGATGTCATAATCCTCTTTGCCGGACTCGATTATCGCCCGTGCTCTGTCAAGCGCGTCTTCAGGTTTTGTAATCAGTATGGGATAAGGGTCTCTCTGTATGCGTTCGCGCTGCTCCATAAAGTTCTTCTTGAACGCGGAGTTGATTCTTAGAATCTCCACATCGCGGTCCCGCATTTCCTTGATGCTGTACTGGGGATAGTCGCAGTCCACAACGAGGACTTTCAGCCCCCGGACATAGTAGAGGTAACTCGCCATCAGCACAGTCAGGGTTGTCTTGCCGGCCCCTCCCTTCTGGGTGGAGAAGGCAATAAAAACAGGTTCTTTCATCGCTTTTGTAAGGGGTTAAACATAGGGTTGATACTCACGGGAACTTTTTGTCCTTACACACCACAGCCTGACCGGTCTTATCGTCAAAACCGGGATATGTATGGGCAAAAGTTTTGGACGGGGGTCTTGCGACAGCCTTAGGGTTGGACGGCTACGTCGCTACAGACAGACATCAGTCTGTGTGAAATGATGATACGGTGTCATGGCATTCATGCCGGCATCGAAGCGTCAGTCAGGCATAGCGGCAATCCGAACAAACATAAACCTGATTGCTTTAGCGGACATTCACGGGGATGCTATGGCAGAAAGAAGACATTACAGTCATCAGAGTGAATGGACAATCTTAAAAATGGCAGTCCTTGTATAAGGTCTTTCAAATGTCAGTCGAAACTATCAGGCATCAGTTCCTTTAGACATTAACTTGAACGAGCGGATGCTTTGGCAGACATCAGAAATCACTTGCGTAATTATGCCTGTATTTCAGATTGTCAATTCGTGTGTGTGAATATCAGCTATGACAGACGTGCGGTCGAGCATTCCTATAGACATTAACTTGAATGTGACGGCAGACGTGTTGGCTGATGTCCACGTTGCAAAGTTACTATATATCTGTACGTCAGGCACAATTTCAGGGATATGCTGTACTCGGTCGCCTCGCGTTGCCTCAAAGTGACGCGATTTTGAATAACACCTTTTTGCATGATTTTCGGATCAGGGAGGAACTGGCTGGGGCATTTGTGGCTCTTGATTCGGTTATCACGCGCTTCTCGGCGACACCCGGAACCCCGGTTTTTGGTCATGTCAGATATTTTTTGTAACTTTAATAAGGCAATCGCACGCGCCCAAGGAAGGGCGCAGCCACCGGAACCGCGCTTTTTCGATGGATTCCATGCTCAAAGAGGTATGACCGGCACCTCTTGGCTATCAAATCCTGTTATTTTCATTAAATTCGTTGATACACAAGCATCCACATGGATGAGCAAGGTATGTTGCGGGGCACTCGAAATAAATTCGGTGCCTCACAACCCTTGCTCTCCGAGGGTGTGGTTCTCCGCCAAAGTTGGAGAACCTTTCAACGCCTGCGGCGGCTCCGGCACGGCAATCCGCGATGCCTTTTCACTATAATATGAGTAAAAACTCCAGTCACGGAGGGCGGCGACCTAAGGTTGACCCCTCCGTGAACCGCTACGTCGTGCGGTTCAACGCCGAGGAAAATGCCCGATTTCTCGCCATGTTCGAGCAATCGGAGGCCGACAACAAGGCGGCTTTCATCAAGCATTTCCTCTTTCAGAAGCCTTTCAAGGTCTTCTACGTTGATGAGAACACCCGTATTTTCATTGACAGACTTTCCGGTTTCAATGCCCTCTATCGTACAATCGGTGTGTCTTACGACAATCTTGTCGCCACGCTCAATCAGAATTTCACCGAGAAGAAAGCGTCTGCGGCACTCGAAGAAATCAGAAAACTGATGATTCGGCTCATCTCCGTCAGTCAGGACATCGCGGCTCTGGCTCAAAAATTCGATGAGGAATGGTTGCAAAAATCTCGTTAGGCAACTCGCTTTACGGAGCCATCTGCTACAACGGGGAGAAGATCAACAAGGAGAAAGGACGGTTGCTCGACACCAACAAAATCTACAATGACGGAACTGGCTCTGTTGACATCAAACGCGCCTTCGCCGACTTCATGCAGTGGATGCCATCAACGACAAAGACAGAGCGGCCGATGGTTCATATCTCCCTCAATCCTCATCCCGATGATGTCCTTACCGATGCGCAGCTGACGGCAATCGCCCGCGAGTATATGGAAAAGATGGGATTCGGTGACCAGCCATATATGGTCTATAAACACACCGACATCAACCGACACCACATGCACATCGTGGCTCTGAGAATAAGGACTGACGGCAGTTGTATATCCGACAAGAACAACTTCTACCGCAGCAAGGAGATAACCCGTGAACTTGAACGCAAGTATGGATTGAGAACTGCCGAGCGCGAGAAGGTCACGCCTGATACTCCATTGCTGAAGATAGACCCGTCTGGTGACCTGAAGAAACAGGTTGCCTCAGCGGTGAAGATTATCGGAATGCGTTATCGGTTCCAGACCATCGGTGAATATAATGCCGTGCTTGGCCTGTTCAATATCAGATGTGAGCTGACCGACGGCAGGGTCAACGGGCGTGAGTATCACGGGCTGGTATATTTTGCCCTTGGTGATGCCGGCAAACCTATAGCGGCTCCGTTCAAGGCGTCACGTCTCGGCAAGTTCGCCGGACGGGAGGCTATCGACGGCAAGTATGAGAAAGCGAAAGAGAAAATCAATATCACTCAGACAAAAGAGAAAGTTGCCGACGCGCTTGCCCATTGCTCCGGCAAAGATGACTTCATTTCTAAATTAAAGGAGAAGAATATTGATGTCGTTTTCAGGTACACTGATGAAGGCAGAATCTATGGCGTGACATTCATAGACCACGAGACATTCAATGTCCTCAACGGATCACGTTTAGGCAAGGCATTCTCTGCCAACGCGCTTGAAGCCAAATTCAATCCGTCGCAAGAGCCGGGTTCCCGTCAGGAGCATACCGTTCCTGTTTCTCAACCGTCGGAACCGACAGTCCAAGAGCCAAAACAAGAACTGGGGCAAGAGTCTGAGGGCAATACCGGGTCTGACAGCAGAACACAGCAACAGACTCCTCCGGCAGCAAGTCAGAAGAGTCTGTTTGAAGATTTCGATGATAACTCAATAACCGGACTTGACCTGTTCCAACAGGGGCAGTCGTACAATCCGGATGAAGAGGCGTTCATTCGCCGCATGAAGCGTCAGCACCGTCGCGGACGCAAACATTAACACCTTAAAAATATGAGTCAGCAAGAAGATGACCTTCGGTCATTGGCCAAGATAATGGATTTTCTTCGGGCCATCAGCATTGTGCTGGTGGTGACCAATCTCTACTTTTTCACGCGTGTGGAGACCGTTGACATCAATGAGTTCTACATGGTGGCCGATAAAATCCTTAATAATTTCAACAGTGAGTGTGGACTTTTCGCCAATACGTTCAACTCAAAACTGTTCGCAATGCTTTTGCTTGCCCTTTCGTGCTTCGGCACTAAAGGGGTCAAGGACGAGGCAATAACGTGGCGCCATATAATTATTGTGGGAGCCGTGGGAATCGTGGTGTTTCTGTTCAATTCATGGCTTCTGCCTATCGGCTATCGCTATATCTACATCATAACCACCATACTCGGATATATTGGTATGTTGATGTCAGGTATATGGATAAGCCGAATGTTGAAGAACAACATGATGGACGACCGCTTCAACGATGAGAACGAATCGTTCATGCAGGAGACACGTCTGTTGAAAAATCCCTATTCCATAAATATCCCCACAAGGTTCTACTATGAAAAGAAGTGGCACTCGGGATGGATAAATGTGGTGAATCCCTTCCGCGCCTCGATTGTGCTCGGCACCCCCGGTTCTGGCAAGTCGTTTGCAGTGGTCAACAACTTCCTTAAACAGCAGATTGATAAGGGTTTTGCGCTTTATTGTTATGATTTCAAATTTCCGGATTTATCCACAATCGTGTATAATCATCTGAAAAAGAACAAGGACAAGTACCCGAAGGGGGTAAAGTTCTATGTCATCAACTTCGATGATCCTATGCGTAGCAACAGGTGTAACCCGATACACCCGGACTTCATGACCGACATTGCCGACGCATACGAATCGGCATATACCATTCTCTTAAATTTGAATAAGACGTGGATACAGAAGCAGGGAGATTTCTTTGTGGAGTCGCCTATTATCCTGTTGGCCGCTATAATTTGGTTTTTGAAAATCTACGAGAATGGCAAGTATTGTACATTCCCCAATGCGATTGAGTTTCTTAACCGCAACTATGAGGATATATTTCCAATACTCACATCATACCGTGAGCTGGAAAACTATCTTTCGCCGTTTATGGACGCATGGAAAGGCGGGGCACAAGACCAGCTCCAAGGTCAGATAGCATCAGCCAAAATCCCGCTGTCTCGCATGATTTCGCCACAGCTCTATTGGGTAATGACAGGCAATGACTTCACTCTCGATATCAACAACCCGGAGCATCCGAAGATACTATGTGTCGGCAACAATCCCGACCGTCAGAACATATACGGTGCCGCACTCGGTCTATACAATTCCCGTATTGTCAAGCTCATCAATAAGAAGAATATGCTCAAATCGGGTGTGGTCATAGACGAACTCCCAACCATATATTTCAAGGGTCTCGATAATCTTATCGCCACGGCACGAAGCAACAAGGTTGCAGTCTGCCTCGGTTTTCAGGACTTCTCGCAGTTGAAACGTGACTACGGCGACAAGGAAGCCGCGGTGGTGATGAACACCGTCGGCAATATCTTCTCCGGGCAGGTTGTCGGAGAAACCGCCAAGACACTTTCCGAGCGATTCGGTAAGGTTCTCCAGAAACGTCAGTCCATTTCAATCAACCGTCAGGATGTCAGCCACTCCATCAATACGCAGATGGACAGTCTTATTCCGGCAAGCAAGATTTCCACATTGACACAGGGTATGTTTGTCGGCGCGGTAAGCGACAACTTCGACGAGCGTATCGACCAGAAGATTTTCCATGCCGAAATTGTAGTGGACACAAAAGCGGTAGCGAGGGAAGAGAAAGCTTACAAGCCCATACCCATTCTGACCGACATTCCTACAAAGGAGGCTATGGAGATCGCGATACAGGACAATTACGACCAAGTGAAGCAGGACGTGAGGGGGATTGTCCTCAAAGAGAAGGTACGTCTGGCACGGGAAGCGAACAGCGACTGAACTTATTATCCGCAGTTGTACGGCAGGTCTGTATGACTGCGGATTTATCATGCCCTTCTGCCGAGATATCTGCGTTGTAGTTCCTTCTCTGTATCTTCGAGCAACTGCCGAAGTGCCTTGCAACGACTGGGCATGTCATCGTCCTTCGGATGCTTCTCTTCAATCTTTTTCAGTGCTTTATAATATTCGGTCAGACTCTTTTTGACACCGAAGACACGGAATATGGTTCTTATAAACTCGGCATCGGTTTCAGCAGATATTTTCCCGGAAATCAGGAGTGCAAGAACAAGTTCCACCAGTTCGGTAAATTTACCTTCCCACTGGATAGATGAAACTTCTTCAACGGCGATTTTGTCATCTGAAACAGTCGCGGATACGATTGCGACTTCACCTTCATTCAGAGAGTTGTCTTTTACCCACTCGCCTATGCGGTCAATGTAACGCTTGATGAACTTGATGGCACGCTCGACGAAACGGAGATAGTTGTCATCAAGATTGGTGGAATCTTCGAGTATTATTGTCAGATAATCCTCGGCCACGATAAGGGCCGAATGTACCTCCGACTTGTTGTGACTACTGTGAAATAGCATCACGATTGCCTTTGTGAACGTAGCGTATGTGTCTTTGAGATTGTCGAGTTCTCCGGCTTCGACACCGAGGAAAAAATCATGCTCAATCAGAATGAAGATATTGAGCGACTCACAGACAATTGACTTATTATTTTCGGTCATACCAACTGTCGATTCGATATGTCCTTCCGCAACGCTGTCGCAAGGGTGTTTAGTAGAATCTTTAATCATATAAGTATGATGCGTTTACTTTACATATACTGTTGATGAAAACTTATATTGCATCGACAAGCTGTTCTCGCTGGTCTGAAGAACGAAGTCCTTGTTGGCTATGAGCAGTATCTCGTTCTCTCCGTTGGTCAGTTGCCGGGAGAACTCGGTCTCGGTAAGTGAAAATACATCCATTTGTTTTATCTATTTTTACATTGTTTGACTTGTGACATTAACATATGTTTTGGAGTATTTTTTGTTCAATCTCTGAAGGCCGGATATTGTTATGTCCTTAATTAACAGGCTTAAACGTTAGATGCAATTCTCTTTTTATAAGTGCTGGAAAATCACAAATATATGTAAAATGATTTTACAAGTGTAAAAGGATATACAGTAAAAATCGCCGATGTCTAAACAATCAAAACATTACAGTTGTTATGTTTTATGTATGACGTGAATTGATCACCGATAGAGTATGATTTAACTAAAAAGTAGCGATATTACCTTATAAATGAAGAAAATTCTCATTTATGACCATGACCGCACCTTCTGCCTACGGTTAGCGGAATGGGTTGACAAAAATAAATTTGAAGTGAGGTATTCTGACGATCACAAGGTTGCGAGAAAGCTGATTGCAAACGGTCTTTTCGACATCATCGTCATTTATGTGTCTTGCCTTCTTTGCGACGGGATGAGACTTGCAACAGACATATTGGATCTTCGACCTACCACACCTGTCCTATGCGCTCTTGATAAAGATGACAATGCGCTTCTTATCAGACTGATACAAAAAGGCGCAACCGACTATATTGACAAACGCTTCATCAATCGCAAAAATTTTAATCTGCTTGTTTCGCGGATTGTTCCGGATAAAGAGAGCAGGGAGGAGTTATACGAATATCAGGGAACACAATATAGAGAGTGCATCAGTAAGGCAAAAATGTTCGCACCGCTAATTGCTCCTTTGACCATATTCGGAGAGTCTGGAGTGGGAAAGAGTGTGATTGCCCGACGTATTTTCAATGACAGTCATATATTCAACAAGGTTTTCGTCTCTGCGAAATGCTCTCTTATGGATGTGGCGTCGGCACCGGAGCAATTGGTGGGTACTGGCAGCAGAAAGAGTCCGGGACTATTTGAACAGGCCTTCAATGGGACATTGTTTTTTGACGAAATCGGAGATATGCCATTGGCTGCGCAGGCAATATTGTCCCATGCCATCGAAGACGGTGTGTATTATCCTGTCGGTTTATCGAACCATGTAAGATTCAACGCGCGGATAATAACCTCGTCTTCAAAAGATCTCTCCGCTATGATGAAATCCGGCATATTGCTCCGCGAGTTTTATGACATAATCCGGCAATATTCCCTCTATGTCCCTTCATTGAGGGAATGCCGGGATGAAATCGTATCGTTCGCCGAATTCTTTGTCTCACAACTTACTCGGAATAATCCTCAAATATCAGCGAAAGGATTCTCAGTATCAGCGAAAAGACATCTGACAAGCCACAAATGGGAAGGTAATATTCGCGAACTGCGCTGTTGCATCAACAATGCCGTATTTTCGTGCGACTCACCTCTGATAAAGGCACGGCATTTACACTTTGAACCTCCGTCCAGAACATGCCGTGAAAACAGTCAGGACAGGCAAGAGATAATAGAGGCAATGAAATTGGCCAAAAACAATAAAACCGTCGCCGCCTCAATATTGGGACTAACACGCCCGACCCTCTATTCGAGATTGAGAAAATATGGATTGTCCGAATGTAAGCCTGTTTAGGTTACAGACGTGATATAAGCCTCAATACTCTATATGTAAAACACATCGGAAAGCCGTACCTCTCAATATGACAATGCAGATTATCCGTGACATAAATGGATAGCGATAAGGCTACAATTTTCAAACGTTTAATAATCAATGGATAGACACAACATTTCAATATCATCTGCTTGAATATGAGATATGGATAATAATCGTTATTATAAAGGTAACAGGCAGTGTGATTCTTCAAGAAAATTTCCACATTTTCGCATTCACGACTGCCTGTCACCTACAATACTCTATGATTGTAATGCAATTACAAAGATAAGAAAAGATTTGTGCATTTGCCAAATCTTTTCTATTTTTGTGGATTAAAAGCGTCTTCGTATGTATAAGAACAACAGAAGAGAACAGCTCTATAAAGCCGCATTCAGGCTCTTCTTGACCCGTCAATACGACTCGGTCAGCATCAGTGACATAGAAAAAGAAGCAAACATGACGAGGGGAGCTATAACATATTATGCCGGCAGTAAATTAAATCTGTTCCACGAAGTTGTTAAACATTACCTTGTTGACAAACAAGATTTAAAACATAAAATAACTTCTCCGTCGTTTGAGTCACTATTGGATTTCATCAACAAATATGTGGACGGATGCCAGCATACGATGACCGGTATTTGTAGCATTATGTCGGAGATGCCGGTGTGTAATGTCAGCAGATATTATATTTCGCTAATACTGGAAATAAGTTCGTATTTCCCGGATCTGCACGAGAGATACTTAGAAAATAGAAATAAGGAATTGGCGATATGGATAGCTCAGATTAGCAAAGCCATAGAAAATAATGAAATCAAGAATGACATTGATATAGTCAATACCGCAAAACATTTTATCTGTATTTTTTATGGTCAAGCATACCTTGACTCTCTTTCAATGGGGCTTAATACGGTTGAACTTCGCAACCAAATGATCAGTCTCTACAAATTACTGAAGCTCTAACGATTATCTTTTTATAGATATTAAGTATAATTGTTGTTGAAGGGTTGAAACAATACCGTAGATTATTTGTCTCGTTTATTAGTTTGTTGTGAAAGAATTACAGGATTTCATACCTTTCAAACCTGCATTTACGACTGCCGTCTGCGGTTTGGGTATCAATGCTCCTTTCGTTCATGTTTGCCCTCAAGAATGGCTGATTGAGTGCGGTTGAGTAACTTTTGTTTGGAGAATTTCAGATTATTCATTATCTTTGCGGTCGATTTCATAACGAGCATTATGTGACTATGGCCGACAATAAAGTCTATATAACAAAAACCTCATCGTTCTTTCCCAACAATCCTGTGGAGAACGATGAAATTGAGGCATATCTGGGCAGAATAGGAGACAAGAAGTCACGTGTAATGCCTATAATTCTGCGACAGAATGGTATAAAGAAAAGATACTATGCCATAGATAAAAACCAAAACATCACTCATTCCAATTCTGAACTTGCCAAAGAAGCCATTGACAAGCTCCTTCCCAACAGTGCAGATAAAAGGTCTATTCAGTTTTTGGCGTGTGGAACATCCACCCCTGACCAAATGTTGCCTTCTCAAGCCTCTATGATACATGGCGCAGCATTTGAGCAACCAATGGAGATAATATCGTGTGCAGGTGTTTGTTTGAGTGGAATACAAGCATTTAAGGCAGCGTTTATGTCTGTAAAATGCGGTAATACACAAAACGCAATAAGCACTACATCAGAATTGCCATCACCTGCTTTGTTGTCGAAATTCTTTGAAGAAGAATACGCTCACATTGCAAAAATAACTGAAAGACCATATATTGCTTTCGAGAAAGATTTCCTGAGATTTATGATTTCTGATGGAGCCGCTGCGGTACTTCTGGAAAATCAACCCAGTGGTGAAATCAATCTTGAAGTGGAATGGGTAGAAGTCATTTCCTATGCAAACAGACTTCCTGCGTGCATGTACCAATGGTGTGAAAAAACACCGGACGGAAATCTGAAAAGTTGGAAGGAATTCAGCGCAGATGACATCTCCAACAAGTCCATCTGGTGCATTAAGCAGGATGTGAAATTATTGAACGAGCATATAATGCGGCTATTCGCCGAAGCTACCCAACATGCTCTTCTGAAGAACAAAGCAGATGAAAATCGTATTAGATACGTAATTCCGCATATTTCTTCAATGTACTTTTACAACATTCTTGACGAGGAACTAAAGAAGAAAGGCGTTAGTCTTCCAACAAGCAAGTGGTATACGAATCTTACATGGGTTGGCAATGTCGGTTCTGTTGCTCCTTTTGCTGCCTTGGATGAACTGATTAGAACAAAACCTCTCGAAAAAGGAGATCAGATATTGCTTTTGGTTCCTGAAAGCGGGAGATTTTCATATGGGATAGCATTATTGACTTGTAGATAACGTTCATTCGGTAAATTTTTACTATCTTTGCAGAAAATAAATTTGTAAAATAGAGGAGTCATTAGTCCATCTTTCTGTGCGAAAATGTGGAAGTTTTTGAAGAAGAAAGAGGATGGATATGATTGCTCACTCCGTATATAGGTGCGGGGGAGCTGTGTCATTTCTTCAACCACTTCCACAGGTTTCGCATATGGCGCGTTCTCCCGCACTTTTGTTATGAAGATGGGCAAATTAAAAACGGAACAAAATCGACTGGAAATCCTTCGTAACTGCTACCGTCTGATGGCAACCGGAACATGGGATGCCATATCCGTTTCTATGCTGGAGAAAAACATAAGCCAGACAAGAGGGGCTATCTTCTATTTCAATAAGAACAAGGAAGATTTGTTTATCAATATGATTGATGAGCTGTTTCTTCCGGTATTCAAATTAAGTCAAGCCGATAAAAAACATCTTCGTACTTGTTCTACCCAGACATTTTTTGCAATATATAAAACCCCTTTTGAGCGGGTTTATTTAGACCTCAAAACCAATTATAATCTCGATGATCCATCAAGAGGTCTGTTCAATATTCTTATTCAGGCTCAAAATCATTATAAGGGATTTTGTCAGATAATTGGCAATGAGATTAAACGCGAGATAGCAGAAATAAGCGAAATTATAAAGGGGAATAATGCAATTCACATAGATTTAGGCAAAGTATATGCTCAATCTGCGGGCGTAATATTCCTTGAATCACTATATTAAACAACAAAACCATACTCAAAACAAATATGCCTTTTTTCTGTTTTGGAAATGTTAAACATCCCATAACATTGTTCTTTCTTGATTGGTTGATTCTATGAGCGAAATAACCGATGTTGTGAATTATACCAAATAGATATGTTTCGAAGGTATATTAAAAACATAGGAATAATTTTTGTGAATTTAATTTCAAGGGGCGAATTTTGATGTACAAAATTATAATTCTACCCGCATATAGATTTTCCAATTTTAATTCACCTAAAAGATTTTGTCATAGTTTAATTTTCTGAACGTCACGCTTAACGACAAACATTTATATTATGAGGCTGGAATCAGTTTTAGTAAAAACCTGATTCCAGCCTCAATTCTAAGAGAATTTTATTGAACTCTGTTTATCTATCAATCGTATCTCACGATACTGTTTCTTTGAGTGTGTCTGACGCCGGTCACTAAAAAAGGACCAGCCAAATTTTGACCGGTCCTGACAAGTTTGTAATTTTAGGTGACCAAACTTAAAATTCAAACTAATGGATTTGACAAAATTACAACTTTCCGAGCTGATGTGCAAGCACGCAGCGAAAGGAAATGGTCTTCACGACCTGATGGAGATCATGATCGAGAGTATGATGGTCGCGGAGCGCGGCGAGTTTCTGGCTGATAATCCGGGAAATAAAGGTAATGGCTATCGTCCCGGCTCCACTTATGGCCAGGGGAGAAAACTTGAGTTCCGTATCCCTCGAGACCGCTACGGCAACTTCCATCCGCAAATACTCGCCATACTCCGCGACCAGGAAGAGGAATGCGATCGGCTCGCCGGAGTCCTTTATACAAAGGGGCTTACTCAGGAACAGGTTAGTGACGTATTCGACCAGATATACGGCCGGCACTACTCCAAGTCGAGCATCAGCCGTATGGTGGAATGTGTTCGCACTCAGGTCAATGAATGGCTTGAACGCGGTCTCGAAGAATATTACCCAGTCGTGTTCGTTGACTGCGTGCACATCAAGATACACCGCAAGCGATCGGTGGCTTCCGAGGCGTTCTATGTGGCATTGGCCGTAACCGAAGAAGGCACACGCGAGGTTCTTGGCATCTTCAACATGCCGCAGGAAAGCGCCACGGGCTGGAGTGATATCTTTGACAGGCTGAAAGAACGTGGTGTTCAACGGGTCGGTCTGATGGTGGCGGACGGCATCAAAGGACTTGACACCGTAATCGGAGAGAAATTCCCCGGCACACCGTTGCAGCGTTGCGTTACCCACCTGAAACGCAATATGTTCGCCAAGGTAAGGCATGGGGACAAGGCTGCCTTGGCCACCGACCTGCGCGATGTGTTCCGCACCGGCCAACGGGACTACACAGTAGAAATGGCATGGGAGAAGTGGCAGGCAATGTGCGACAAATGGGGCAAGGACTATCGCACTATAAAGCTGCTCCGAAACAACGCCGACTACAAGGTTTACATGACATACCTCAACTATGCGCCTGAGATTCAGGCGATGATATACACCACAAACTGGATCGAATGGCTCAACCGCGACTTCCGCAGGGTTACACGCATGAGGACAGCCATGCCCAACGAAGAATCGGTGCTGACCCTGATGGGCAGTGTGGCAATGGATCACAAGGCATTTGACAGAGCCCTGCCGAACATAACAGTCGACAAAACACTTTTCCCGGACTGAAGGTAAAGGTTTTCTTAGCGGAGAGGCCATCCTGGTGAAGTTGAAGCCGCCCCAAACGGAACGGCTCCCATATTCAACTGTCTCCAGTCTTGGAGCAACCATGTTGCTGGCGGGTTGCTCCTCAGCAGAGCCCGTTTCCTCGTCCGGCTGCACTTCAAAATTACTATTTTTTTCATCGAATAACGAAACAATGAGAAAAAACAATTAAATTTGCATCGTCATCTGAGGTCTACAGGCTTGAGTGAACTCGCCTCAGACACACTCAGTGAAACACTACCTATCTCACCAAACACTCATATGAGAATTTCGTGATGACCTAATTATGGCTTCGATACTGTACATTAAACGAGTTTTCAATCACACTAAAAAGGTCCTCGTAATTTTGAGGAAGGACATTGAGTATGCCAATTTCAAAATTATCTTTTCTGTAAAAACGATTTAAACGCTTAGTGTTTTTATTTAGATTAATGTGATTGCTAAGTTTATTTAATCGAGAATTGTCCGACTCTTCCAAATAAACTTTAAGATGACTAATAAGTTCACTATAATCCGAAAACTTATTTGGTTCATATATGATATAAATGTACTGATAATCTTTGAGTTCTACAACAGTTATCCCCATATCATAATCCACCCTTTTTACCATTTTTTTAGGCAAATTGAAAGAATATGATGGTATGGTATTAATTGTATCACCAGAACTTGGATTGGCATAGGCATATCCTAATACTTTTATGAGAGAGTAATCATCTCCCCCATTCGTGTTGGGGGAGATAATTGCTTTACAAGAAATCAGGGTGCATACACCAATTAACATAATTGCTAATTTAATAGCTATTTTGTCTTTGGTTTCCATTTATGAATCTTATCTACAGCTCTCTCAAATGATGAGAATTTGTAATTGTCAGAGTTCAATGCCCCAGTCCTGTTATAGAATCGTATTCGTTTTTCAACGGTTACATTTGGTGAACCACCAATTGTATTATGATTATTAGGAAGCTGAACCATCTTATAACCTAATACTACATTAGGACTATCTCCAACAGTATTATCTGTGTCAGTTTGAGAGGGTAAATTATTGTATAATAACTTGCTATCACCTTCATGGAAGATTAACTGCGGGTGAGAATGCACATCATAGGAAACCCTGTCTCCAACGTTGACAAGAGCGTCAATTGCATCTTTCCAGTGAGCATCGTTAACAACATCGCCCTCTCCCTCAACAATTGGGGAAATCGTGCCGTTTTTTCCAACCCGGAAACCATGTTCATTGCCGGTTTTCTCGGTTAGATCATATGTTTCTTTCATGGTCTTTACAACTTCTCTTGATGGAACAGCCATACATTTGCCTTCGCTGACTGCGAGTGCAGCTTTATCCTTATCCTTCTTCGTTATAAAAACCATTACCCTGACATCTTTTTGATCATCTATGGTTTGAATATATGCTCCATTTTCGTTAAAATAGTCAGTTAATCCTAATGGGTCAACACGATTTATCGGATTGTTATGACAAAAAGTATAACTGGATATATCGGGCGAAATTTCTTCCATTGGATCCGTTGACATCCACAGACTGAGACGTGGATCATAGTAACGAGCACCGTAGTAGTACATACCTGTTTCCTCATCGAATTCCTTCGCGTTGAAGAGATAAGGCGTGTTCCATACGTTGTTTCGCTCCTCGATGAAGACCTCTCCGAAGGGGACATACTCTATGTGCTGAACCACTTCACCGTCAAGGTTGGTGATGAAGCTGGAGCTGCCGAGGTGGTCGGAATGATAGAAGAACTGCAAGTTCTCGTAGTTGTCGGGGTCTTTGAACGACCGCGAAACCGCGCGGGTCTGAGACTTCCGTGCCTCTGCCACCGCCGCCTCCATAGAGCCGTCGTTGCAGCAGAACCCTTCACCATCGGCATAGTTGTCATTGTCAGTACCGTTGTAGGGAACATCGAAGAACTTGTAGTTGTCCTTGATTACCTGTTGCTGGGCTGCATACTTCGATTTGTAGTCAACCGAAAGACCGTCGGTGTTCGCACCGGCATACTCGATGCGACGCGGGTCTGAGCCGTAGGAGGCGAAATCGCCGACCTTGGACACGATGCGTTGGCTACCGGCGTAGATATGCTTGGTGTAGCGACCTCCCTGATTTGCCACGAGATACGGGCTTACATAGAGGGAGAATTTAGCGGTGTTGGTCGAGCCGCCGGAGAAAACTCCGTTGACATAGACCTGATCGCTTTCGCCCGAAGTCTTGACAGTGCGTTCACCATCGGCATCGTACCAGTAGTTGGACACGAAACCGTTGTCGTCCACAGCAAGCAGACGATTCTCCTCATCCCAGATGAGCTTGCGCTCACCGACACTGTTGTCCCTATGTCCGTCAGTCATAACCCGGTTGGTGTTTACATAGACTATGCCATTAGATTCCATTGAAACCTGTTAGGCTTAGGTCCTTTTTTATTCGGTATATATATATATACCCGGTTGGATGAGCATATTTTATAAAAACACATTTTTTATTGTATTTTATTGCTTTTGCATAACTTGGTGATTTATCGTCAAAAATAGTTGTTTTTAAACTATAATACATCTCCTTAATAGGGGCACCAAATACCATCACATAGGAATATCTTCTAAAGTCTATTTTATTGGACTCAATGAAATTCTTAACATCAACAGTATCGTTCACCGATTCAATACAAACCTCAAGATCTTCTTTAGTATTTATAAACCTATAGGCATCAGGATAGTACGGAGTCTTAAGTGTAGTGAGCTTATAGCAAGCACTATATTTGATATAGTGCTTGCTATAAGCGATAGAGAGTAGACTTAAGACTATTGTCGCAGTAAATACGACAATGAGAAAAAGTCTTTTTTTTGTCATTTGCCCTGCTTTCTTAATGAGTTATTGGAATTGTAGTAAATGCGCCATTTACCTCCATTTGCTGGATATGGTTGCAAATAATCTGATGAAGGCGAAAATAAATCCATTAAGCCGTAATGGTAATTTACAGATTCACTTGTGCCTTGCACTCCATAAAATTTGAAATATTGAGCAAATACATACGCTATTGGTCGTTGTGACCCAAGCAAAGCTCCTTGTTGATGATCTCCTTCTCCGTGTGGATGTGGATTTGTGTCTGCAGAATGGCAAGAATACATATATAACATCGCATTTTCAATATTGCCAGTCGGTTGAGGAAGATCTTGAATATTTGGAGCAGGAGACCTTGAAATATTAGTTTTCCCATCTCCTGTTGCCGTAAACTGCTGACCTTCACCAACAAGAATTGATTGATTCTTCCCGTGCGTCATAATTAATACTTCAGAAATCTCAGTTCCATTCATATTTTTCCAATCTTCTGAGAAAGCCTGAGTAGTACTTGTCTGACTCATGGCTACACTTCCAGCTCCATACTTTTTGATGCCGTCATTATATTGCACTTTTGCTTGTTTGCTGAAATCTTTTGAATAAAATATGAATTTCTTGATATTCTTAGTATCTGTTATGACCTGCCCATCTAAATCAGTCCATTCTTTTCCATTGTAATCTATGTATATTATAGGATTATTGCCTGAGAAACAGTAGGAAGAATGGCTATAATATTCTTCTTGTGCTGGGTCAGTTGACATCCACAGGCTGATACGTGGGTCATAGTAGCGGGCACCGTAGTAGTACATACCTGTCTCCTCATCGAACTCTTTAGCGTTGAAGAGATAAGGAGTGTTCCACACGTTGTTGCGCTCCTCGATGAAGACTTCGCCGAAGGGGACATACTCGATGTGCTGAACTACTTCACCGTCAAGGTTGGTAATGAAGCTGGAACTTCCGAGGTGGTCGGGGTGATAGAAGAACTGCAAGTTCTCGTAGTTGTCGGGATCTTTGAAAGACCGCGAAACCGCGCGGGTCTGAGCCTTCCGAGCCTGCGCAACAGCCGCCTCCATTGAACCGTCATTGCAGCAGAATCCTTCGCCGTCAGCATAGTTGTCGTTGTCAGTGCCGTTGTACGGTACATCGAAGAACTTGTAGTTGTCCTTGATAACCTGCTGCTGCGCTGCATACTTTGACTTGTAGTCAACCGAAAGGCCGTCGGTGTTGGCACCGGCATATTCTATGCGGCGCGGGTCTGAGCCGTAGGAGGCGAAATCGCCGACCTTGGACACAATTCTCTGCGAACCAGCGTAGATATGTTTGGTGTAACGACCTCCCTGATTAGCCACGAGGTACGGGCTGACATAGAGGGAGAATTTCGCGGTGTTGGTCGAGCCACCGGAGAAGACTCCGTTGACATAGACCTGATCGCTTTCTCCGGATGTCTTGACAGTGCGCTCTCCGTCGGCGTCGTACCAGTAGTTGGACACGAAGCCGTTGTCGTCAACAGCAAGCAGACGATTCTCCTCATCCCAGATAAGCTTGCGCTCTCCGACACTGTTATCTCTATGGCCATCCGTCATTACGCGATTGGTGTTGACGTAAATAAGGTTGCCGTTTTTGTCGTACTGGTAGATGTGACCGTTCTCCACTTGTTGACCTTCGGGAGTCTCCTCAGTGCGGTAATTAACATCCTTTACACTTTCGAGTTGGAATTTCTTTCCTTCTTCCGAACTGTAGGCGTAAGTGAGGTCGTAACCGACATTGAGGGTGCCGTTGAACTGAACGTTGTCCTGAGTGAGATGCTGGCTCTTCGACTTGATGCGGTGCATATTGTCATAGCCCATAGCGAGGGTATAGGATGCGGACTTGTTGTCTGCTCCGGTGTATGTACCTTTGGCGGTGGCGAGACGATAGAGACCGTCATAAGTATAGGTGTGCGACATCTGGCCGCCGGCATTGCCGTTGGCAGGGAGAGAAGCATTATTTGCCACCGAAAGTACATTGCTGACCGCATCAAACGTATAGGCGTTGTCCATAATGGATGTGCCTCCGCTGTTGACAGCGAGATTGCTCAGGCGGCGACGGTTGTCGTAGGTGTAGAATGTCTCCGCGCCGTTGCAGTACTTCAGGTAGCTGCGCTGCTCGAACTTGTCGTAGCCTAACTTGGTGATGTAGTCATAGCCGTATGACTTCTCGCCGCGAACCTTTTCAAGGAGACCTCCGAGGTTGTAGGAATAAGTAACCTTCTCCTCGTCGGGATAGATCATCTCGATGAGTCGGTTGTGGCTGTCGTAAGTCCACTGGGTAACGTAGGTTGCAATCGCCTGATTGGGCACTATGAGAGTGCGGCGTGTCTTGGAGACCTCGCCCATCTTGCCGTAGAAGTATTCTATCGCGCCAGTTCCATCCTCGCGCATCATCAGACGACCGATGCGGTTGTAGGAGGCGTTGCGGCTGCCATAGTAATACTTGACATTGTTTTCGGGGTGGTCAGGATAATTGATACCTGTCAGACGGTGGTAGTCGTAGGTGTAGGTTATCATCTTTCCTTCCTCCGCCATGTTTGCAGTCTGCTTGGTCAGGACATTGCCGAGCGGGTCATAAGTAAATGACGTGATGCCGCTTGCCGGGTGGTTGACCTCCGTGCGGCGGTCTCCCATGTCGTAAACCGACGTGGTGACATTCTCATCTGCGTCAGTAACCTTGACGAGACGCTGGATGCCGTCATATTCAAACGTTGTTACAATATCACCGTCAGGACCGCTGAGCTGAACGGACTTGACCGTCTTGCCGCTGCCGTTGGTATGCGTTGCCTGCTTGTTGCCGAGCGCGTCGGTAACTGTCGTTACAAGGGCATTGGCACCATTGTCAAGAGAATATTCGGTAGTCGTCTCCGAATCGTCGGGAAGTTTCACGCTCAATGCACGGTCGAGAACGTCATAAGCCGTGATTGTCGGATTGACATTATCAAACGTGGTGCTGAACGAAGTCTTGCCACCCATACCCTCGGTTGTAGGATAGTAAGCCTTAGCGACACGACCGAAAGCGTCATAGACATTGCGCCCGCTGACAATCATCACATTCTGGTCGGATGCGCCCGAACCCTTGGATGCTGTCGTGACAACGCCGTCTTTCTTCACCTGTACGGGTCTGCCGAAACCGTCAACGAATGTCACGGTCTCAAGGTCGTCACCGGGATGCTGGATGTCGTAATGCTTGGTGACAGCGTATGCCGGAGCGGATATGCCGGACTCGCCAAACTCTGCCTTTGGCTTGTACTCAAACGCGATAATGTAATCAACGCCTGTCGCCAGCTCGTTGGGACCGCGAACCTTGGTGACACGACCCATGTTGTCAATTTCAGTCTCGTAGTAGAAATTGTTGAGGTCGCGGCGTTCAAGGGCGATGCCGTAGCGGTAATCGAAATTACCGGCCTCGCTGCGGTAACCCCATGCGTCGTCTATGCGCTCGACATACATATTCATCTCAGGCTCGTAGCGGTACTTGTACCACATACGCTGACCTGTACCGTTTGCCGGGAGGGTCTTTTGGGAAATGTTGCCGTAGCGGTCATACTTGTAGTCGGTGACTGCAACGCCCGAACCGAGCTGCTGCGACACCTGCGTCAGATGATTGGGATATTTGGTGTCGTAAGTTGCCGACACATTGTGATACATCGAGCCGTCACCTCCGACAACCGTCACATTGGTGGGGAGACCGAAAATGTGCTTGCTGTCGTTGGATGTGTACTGGATGTTGGTTGCGTAGTCATAACCACCTGCACCGTTACTGCCAAGGTTGCCCTTGTCACTGTAACGGTAGGATTTCAGTTCTCCGTGGTAGCCGTTGAGATAATACTCGTTCCAAGCCTCGGAAATAACCATGCCCTGCGATGCACCCTCATACTGCTTGTTGGCAGTGTAACGGAGGGGAACAAACGCCGATGCACGGTCACTGTAAATGACATCCTTCTGAGCGAAAGAGTAGCTATCCTTATTGGCTGTCACGCTGTATGTGTCATACTCGTTGACTGTCTCGGTGAACTTGTTGCCCGATGCGTCGGTGACGTAGGAGGCCACAAGGTTGCCAGAAGCATAATAGTTATCAACCGCAAATTCCTGAACGGCCTGGCGATATACGCTGTTGCCGCTGTTGGTGTCAAGGCTCTTTGTAATAACCTTGCCGAAACCGAGGAAGTCGCGCTCATGGCGGTCACGGAAACCGTCGGAGTATTCAAACGCCGACTTCATCAACGGACCGTCGTCATGGATACCGTCGTCAATAGTCAGTGCCGACATTACCCACTTGCCGCCGGGATGCCCGTAGGTAGGAGTTGAATGGGCATAGTCCACCTCAAAGCGACCGCCAATAGAGTTGGTGACCGATCTGAGCATATTGGTACGACCGATAGCCGAGCGGGTAACCTTCAGCTCGCTCTCGCTGTCAGACTCAACTATATCCAGATAGCCGTCACCGTCAACATCCTGCAAGGAATATTTAACACGGTTGATACTATGACCTGTGCTGAAACCGGGATTGGTTGAAATCTTGATGCTTATAACCGGGATATTGATTGAAACAGTAAACGCGGCGTTAACTGATTCCGAAGTTGATGCAGACTCATTGATCTTTGATGCGCCTTTCCACAAGAAAGGTGTATCAAATCCGGCCCCGGTGTTAAGAGAAATCATCACTCCGTTATCGCCCTTCCAAACTTTGTCAGGGAGACCGTCGGAATTGACATCCATAAGGTTGTATTCCGACTCCATTTCAGAGGTAACAATTCCAAAACCTGCGGAAAAACTGGAAGAAGCTTTATCAACATTAGAATTCTTGAACTTACCCATGCTGATGTCGCCACTGCCGCCTCCTGCTCCTGCGCTATACGAAAGGCTCTTACCACCCTGTATTCTTTCCAAATCCCATGCAATGGGTTCTGAGAACGAATAACCGAGATTCAAACGTACTGTCTTATCAGATAAAACTTTGTCAGGAAGACCGTCGCCGTTTACATCAACGAAATCTTCAACGGCCTCATCCGTATTCTTGGGGATACCTCCCGATATAGAGACTTTCGCCAATATGTTGGTCAGTTTGTTTCCTTCGGAGGCTTTTGAACCTTTTGCAAGGCTCACAATATTAGAGACGGATGCAACAGGACTACCGCCGTAACCCCAACTTTGAGATTCATTATCTGAACTTGTGGTGCCAATACCTGCGTATTTTTCACCGCTCAATCCACCCATTGAATTGGTATATTGGATTGTGCCGCCGGCGATGATATCAGGATAGCCGTCACCGTTCATATCCATCATCGTCACCTCGGTTTTGCCGGAGCCGTTTGCATCACTGTAAGTAATGCCCATTGCTCCGCTTTGCATGACGGTACTCTTGCTGGAAGAAACCTGTGTAACCGCAGCCGCACCTGTGCCTTGCAGGTGTTCACCGGATATTCCGGCTATATCAACATTGCTTTCAAGGGGGTTGGTCAATATCACATCCTGTTCGGCCAGACGTGCTGATGCCATTTCTTCAGCAGTCAGATAGATGCCGCTATGTTGGCCGACCCAGCGGTCAAGGTTTATTTGGTCAGTGCCTATGGGAGTGAACGGAAGGGTAAGTGGATCCGGCTTTGCGTTCTCGTCTTCAGGCAATTTCAGCAAAGCCTCGTCAATAGGCTTTGAATATCTGCCTTCGGATGAATTATACACAAATCCACCCCAGCCACGATAAAGCATACCGAATCCCTCGTCTTGTCCGTAGGAGTAGAATCCGGCGGAAACAGTCTCCGGGAGAATTGCATTGCCACGCCTTACCGAGACGGATGAAGCCGTCACCGCACTTGACAATGTACCGGGATAAGCATATTCAAACCATACTTTATCCGGGCCAACATTCTCAATCGTCAGTGAATCAAGTGCGATTACGCTATTTGCAACAGCAAACGATTTTTTGGCGATGAGTTTGTCCTGTGTCTTGGCAAGGAGTGTCACCGTACCGTTTACATCGGCAGAGCCGAAGGTAACAGTCGGTTTGACATGAATAACCGTATCTTGTGCAAGGAAGGTCTTGGAAGAGCCTTCGGCATCCATTTTGGCATAAGTCAGATAGTGGGGACCCACATTGATACTCTGGGATGTGCCTGTCGAGTCATTGTAGGTCACTTCGGGAGTCCACTTGATTGACGGCCAATCCACGTTGGATGAGGATGCGATAACAAAGCTGACGTTGGGCAATTTTTCCGTATTGGCAATATCCGCACTTATATCGGTATCTACAACATCCTGCCAGCCATATTCAGCGCGATAGACTTCTTTCTCTACGAAATTAGGATTGGCGTTACCGTTGTTATCATAGCGTTCATTGGAGGCTATGACCTTGATAATGACATCATCCGTAGTCTGAGGCTTAGAGAAATGACCTGCGATTGAGAACGGATTTCCTTCATCGACATTGACAATGGTATTGACATCATAGATAGCCCCGTCTTGCGGCTTATATGCCACGTTTGACAGGCCGTTGGGCATAATCTCCTCGGTACCTGCATAGGTAATTTCAGGCGACCATTTCACATTGTCAAACGCGCCGTTGCTTGTCTCCTCGTTGCCGGACTGCACACGGAAATATATGCGGTCACCTTTGTTTACCGATACGGCAGTTGCCGTGGCATTTTGAGCGGAGGCATCCCCCTTCGCAATAGACTGGCTCCATAATTCTGAACCACCCTTCTGAATTGCAACCCTAACACCGTCGGCCTTTTCGTATTCCTGAGCGTCATAGTCCCCTGTTGGAACAACCAAAGACACAGTACCGGAAATGTTGACAATTCCGGATTTAGGAGCAACCCATACACGAACCATATCCTCCATAGGAGAGGATGCAATCATTTCCTCTTGTTCCGCAGGGTCTATCGTGATAACGGAGGTGTCAATCTTTCCGCTATATATTATCGGACTCGGTGTGTCAGCACTGCTGAGTGTGAACGTCGGAACCGCATTGCCTTGGGCATCAAATTCGATGTGGTTGAAATAGACCTTGCCGTTTGATACGAGGTCAACAAGACCGTCACCGTTTATATCGCTGAAATATTCAGTCGTTTTGGTTTTGGTTTTTGACCCGTCAGCACCGAATTGGGCGGTAAATATGTTCCAGCCCACGACGGCCTTACCACCGCCTGAATTGGTGGAACTCTTCGTCGTGGCGAAACTTGATATACCTACAACCTTTATAGCGTCTCCATAAAGCACCTCGCCGGATTCCGACGTGCGAATCTGCGGACGATAGTACAACGCTCCGTCTTTACGATACACTTTATCGGGGAGGCCGTCGCCGTTCAAGTCCACGAAAGTTGAAAGACCCTTACTGTTGTCGCTTGAGTAATTATATGAACCGCCGACAGTATTGCTCTTCCACGGACTGAAATCTGACGGACCAACACCGACGTAGAAAGAACCGCTTGTCGATGAACTTGTTGTGCCGCCGAGAGCGGTAGGCTTATCGCTGAAACGACCTCCGGCAGCCTGCAACGGGTTGATAAAACCAGCGTCGAGGCCGTCATTGTGAGTGTTCCATGTCTCTGACTCGGACCTGAAAGGCACATAGCCGTTGCCTGACTGAACATCATCGTAATAGTCGAACTTCTGGAAAGCGAACTCGTTGCCTCTGTCGTCAAACTGGCGGACGCTCTCAAGCATATCCTTGTGGAACGCGCCGTCAACATACGAGAACGAATAGCTGCGCAGCTTATCGCCCATGAAGTCAATCTGCACGTTTTCGAGCAGACGGTTGGAGGATGTCAGGTAGCCGTAACGGGCATTGTTGGCCTTCTGACGCTTTGTCATGTTGCCCGTCAGAGTGACAACCGTGTGCGGTCCGTCGCTCTCGGCATTGCCCGCGCTGACCTTGGAAAGATAGATTGCCTTCGCAACCAATCCGCCGCGCACAGGCTCGTCAACAGCCGTGTACTCATACTCGATCCAGTCGCCGTGGGTCTCGACAACACGTTTGAGTTTCCATTCTGAAATCACCTCGCGGGTATTGCCGGAAAGGTCGGTAATGGTGCCTTTAAGCACCGCGCCCTCGCCGCCGTAGGTATATACCACGCCCTGCTTGTCGGTCACTTCCCAATAGTAATCGGCCGGGCTGCCGCCCTTGCGGATTATGCGGGAGAAATCGCCGCCCTGACGGGTATAGAACTGACGGTCTGACTTACGGGCAATCCTGTCACCACGGTGGGCGACGCTCATCGCACCGTTGTCATCCATTGTCGAAAGCATCGAGCCGGAGAGCGAATATGTCTCGGTCTCATCGGTCAGGTCGTAGCGCGGAACACCCCAGCGGGTATCAAGCGTTATCGAGGGGACAGAAAGGTCCCAGCCCTGTCCGAGCCAGCCGTTGCCGCCGTCACTGTTGTAACTGATAGCCAGTGAGGGTGCCATGCCGTTGCGGGCAGGAGGCATCTCGAAGGCGTATTGCAGGTTGGCGGAACCACGGTTGTTAGCCGTAGGAGGTGTGATGATATTGAGTTTCGCCGTCGGGTCCGCAGCCTTGATGTCGTTCATCATAGTGGGAGCGAAACCCTCTGTCTCAGGAGATTCGGGTGCCTGAATGACACCGTTGATCATGTCGGTGAAGTGGGTAGTCCTTGACTCCACATAGGCCAGCTCCTTATTGACAGCTATGCGGTCGAGTGCCACCCAGTGCTCCTGTTCGGTATCATAGTAGAACGTGCGTATGTCGTCTTCCGTGTAACCGCTCGGAATCCTTGTGCGGTCGTAGCCGAGCCTTACGGTCGCGCCTTTTTCAGAGAAGTGGGTACCGTGAGGCAGGAACCGGTATCCCTCGCCCTGTGCCGTGACATTCGTCATGGCAAAATCAAGTTCGGGCATGTCATCCTCGCCAAGCACCGACACTGACAGTTCAGTGTCGCGCAGCAGCGTACCACCTGAGAAGGAGATGGCACCGCCGGCCACCGCGAGACTGTCCGCCTGTCCCTTGCGGAACGACCCTTTTACCGACTCGCCGTCAGGTATGCGGGAATATTTGTCCGCATCGTGTTTCGTGGTAGGAGCCTTTGCCGACTGTGCGGCCGGTACGCCCGTATCGCTTACTTTTTCCTGCTGTTGCGGAGAGGAATTGCCGCTTTCGCCGACCGTTGTCCCCGGAGACGAGGCGGGGCTGTCAGCCTCTATGTTTATGCCGCTGCTTCCCGGCGAATTGTTCGCCCCGGCGGAATGTCCCGAAAGGAACCATGCGCCCGACAAACCCACCGCAGAGAGTATAGCTGTGGCAACGGCTATGCTGTATATCCGTTTCATAATCGGTTTATTATGTTGTTACTGTGTTGTTTCCGGTTATTTCGCAAGAATCTTTTGGGTATGTTCGCCCTCGGCTGTGATTGCCTTGACGATATACACTCCGTTCATCGGAACTGTGAAACGCTTGGTCTTGATGTCTGAACCCTCCATCTCTCCCTCGAACACGAGGCGGCCTGATGCGTCGAATACCATCAGAGTGGCCGGGCCGGACTGTTCGCGGTCAAGAATGGCGTTGAAGATATGGGCCGTGCCATCCTCGGCATCAACCGAAAGGCTGCTGTTGCGTGTGTTGCCGGGATAGTCGCCGGGAGGATCGGACTGGCCGATTACCACAGGCTGCTTAGGCTCTATGCCGTTGGGCATCGACGGGTCACATCCGTTGCCGACATGGACAGTGTAGGTCACGGTATTTGTCTTGGGGGTCTCAATCTGGACATTGCCGTAAATCTCAAAGTCCTCGACAGGCGTACCGTTGATTGTCATACCGGTGATATGGGTGTCGCCTCGACCGTACTTGATACACATCCTCCAGAGGCGCAGAGTCCACGCGCTCTTTTTGAGTACCTCCTCGCCATTGTGGAACCATCGTACATATATGCCGCTGATTCTGAGACCGAGGGTGTCGCCGGGCTTAATGGGGACTCCCTGTGTCAGACTTGTGTAGCCGTCAAGGATGAAATAGGCCTTGTCGCCGCGCACGTCATATCCCCATTGGGTTATGTCCTCTTTTACAGAAGGCTCCGCGCCGATGCGGTACCACGAGCCGGTCTCCGTCACGGTCCACTCCACGTCGCCGCCTGTAAACCTGCGGTCAGTGTGGGAATATGTCGTGTAGAGAAGGTTGCCCTTGCCGTGGATGTCGTTTCCACCGCCCTGTGTCACCGTAAGAGTATATGTTCCCGTGGCGAGATTCTCAATCCTGTGGGTCTTGCCCATGAAACTGCCACTTGCCACGAGGTCGTCTTTCTTCATGCCGGCCACGCTGTCAACGGTAAGCGAATACCTGTATATAGGAGTGCCTATGTTGATGCCTATGTCGATTGCGCCGTCTTTCTGGGGAACCCCGTCAACACAGGTTGTCGGCTCCACATCCACATCGGCATCAATGCCATCGAAATAGGCGAAAGTGAACACGTCTGAACCGCTCCCGTCTGCATCCCACAATATATTGTGGAACATGGTCTTGCCTCGGGATATATCCGGGGGTGAGCAACGCACCATCACAGTGTTGTCTGTATCAAAACGGCCCTCGCCGGTCGGGTCAATGAGCATGACAGTACGGCTGCGGCTGTAATGATAGAACTCCTTGTCGGGAGTAAGGTTGTGTGCCAGCTCTGCGAAATATCCGGTTTCCACCGCCCCGTTGGAGCGCACGGAGGTCAGATACAGCGGAGTGGCGGAGGCTTCCGCGCTTATGACACCTCTATATACAGAATTCCTCGCATCTTCGGGTATGGTTACGGTATATGCCGCACCTCCCTCTCCGTCAACGCGAAGATACACAACGCCGTCGGAAAGCATGACCGACACATCGGCACCGCTGACATCCGCGGCTATGCCGGTTCCACCTGCCTCGCCGTTGGCTATCGCCCTGACGCTGCCGTCACTGCCAATGCGGAATCCGTATGTGCATCCGCTGTCGCCTGATTTGGAAAATCCGACATCAAACGCAGGATGCGTTGACGGACACGGGAACTCTATCAGTCCGGTGCCGTCAGTCAGTTCGGGTGTCACCACTGATCCGGGAGTGTTCTCCTCCAGACTTATCACGTCAAGAAAGCCTTCAGGTGTTACGGTCATGCCGGTGGCAGTCCAGCGCGTCGCGGTAGTGTCGGCGACTGTCGGCATATTCGGCTTGACCAGCCATGTGCGGTTCATGATGTGCCAGAGTGTGTCGTTGAGAGAGGTGTAGGTCTCCAACGCGCCGCCGTCGTCGCCCCAGAAAAGAGACAGTTTGTCAGGCATCGGATTTCCATGCTCACGGCCCATGACAAGGAGATGAGCCTCTGACGGAAGACCGTATGAGTTTGATTTGTGATAGCTGTCGTTCTCGGGGAGCGACGTGTATAAAGGTCCCTCCTCATAAGAGGTGGCCGACATGGGCTGGAGGAAATCACCGGCCTTGTTCCTTGAAATCGCCGTGACGCGGTTATGATATACCCCGGCTTCATCACGGTCCCACACAAGGTTGCCGTCTCCGTCAAGATATGAGTCATTGAGGGTGACACCGTATTTCATCGCGAGATAGCTCTCCGCCTTCCTTCTTTCGCCGGGAGTCAGGATGCGGTTATACACCAACAGTTCAGGCGAATACCCTTCAAACCCCTTATTGCCGAAATTGGAGGTGTCGAACGGGCCGTTGAAATGCTCGTCTGTGGGTGAATACGCGCCGCCGATTGTCAACGTGCCGCCGGGACCGCCCCATACCGATGCGTTCGGATTGGCCGCGCGGTAATAGGTCAGCACCTTTGTGGCGTGTTCCTTGAATGTGTTTTCAGGTATGGAGTCTTTTCCCGTGTAGAGCAGATCCTCGCCGTGGGTCTCCCCGTAGTCAAGAGGCTCTATGTTTCCGGGTCTTACAATCCGGTCGCTGGTGACGAGACTGCCGCCTCCGTCACCGCTTGCGACCCCATAGACAACTCCCTCGGTTTTGAACGTGTAAGGCGCGAACACCCCGATAATCGTGCCTTGGATGAGTGACGAGCGATGCAGCTCGCTCCACTTCGGGGTGTCACCTTTCGAGAAGTCGAGTGCCGGGTTGAAATTTAGCGACTTGACCAGAGCCCTGTCCTGTGTGAACACATAGGAGCCGGAGACTCTGTTCTGAGCATACTGCACCACCGAATCGCCCGAAAAATCGAGCCATTGGTAGCGGCCCTGCAGGTTGCCTGAGACCGGAGCAGCCTTAAACCAGGCGTCAACTCCCTCGACACCGCCCGGAGAACGGGCAAGCAGCAGGAGCGCAGACAAACCACACAGGCCTGAAAAGAGTAGTACCTTTTTCATAGGCAAGTGATGTTTTGGGGTTTAACATAAATATGTGATTATAACTGGTTTGTCTGCATTATATCAGGCTTGGCGAGCTTAGCGGGATCGGTGACCGAGTCAAGGTTGCCCGCCCTTAGCTTACCTTTTAAGCCTGAACCATATTGCAAAGATAATCGAAAAAAGATAACGCACATAATGTATTCGACTAAAATCTATTGTTTTAACTTTAAGTAGATGACAAAAATTTGAAAACATCAAATTTTGGGGTATAAGTCGAACGCATAAGTATGGTAAAAATCTCTTCCAGACCATACTTGACAAACGACTTTGCCTTTCTTCCGTGTTTCAGAATCTTTATCGGTTTAATATTTATATCTTTATGTTCACCAACGAGATACGACCATACAAGAGCGATGCAGACCATCGCGACAAGCCTTGCGATGCGCTCCATATCACGCATATGGGTGTCCTCGATGTTAAAGCCGGAAGATTTCATGGCTCTGAAAGCCGTTTCTATCTCCCATCGCTTTTTGTATGTCAAAACCGCGTCCTCGGGCCGATTGAAGCATATGAGAATCTGCAATTCCGGAACTCCATCGGAGTTTTTGATGCGGCTTCCGGCAAGATAGACATACTCCCCTTTGTGAAGAAAGAGCGTATGGAAGAATTTCTCCTGACCGACCTTCAAATCATTGAACAGCCACCAGGCTCGGATTCTCTCACCGGTGGAAGGCTTGACAATCCAGAAGTTCTGACGTATTCGGATGTAATACCGTATGCGACGGCTGTTGAGCCATCCTGTCCATTCCTTTCCGATGAACTCGCGGTCTGCCACAAGGCAGTCGATGCAGTCTGCTCCGAAAAGACGGATAAAACGTTCCATAATTTTCTTGCGTTCTTCCCAGTTGGAGTTGCCACGTTTCGGAAGAAGGCTGAATATCAAAGGGAAGGCAATCCCTTTATAGGTTATGCCCAACATAAGGATGTTTATATTGAACTCCCCGAACTTCCAGTTGGTCCGGTCCATGCTCAGCACAAGACCGGTCTTGACAGGAAGCAGCGAGAAAATCATACGGGCCATGATGTCAAGGTCAAGTACATACTTGGCAAAGAATCTTTGGAGCCGTCTGAGGTTGGAATCCTTGTCTACAGCCGTAGGCATCGCATCAGCCAGTTTGTGGAGGCTGACAGTCTGCACCACACAGAGTGCATGGAGCAGCAACGCCATGAGTTTTATGCGTGCCAAATTCATACTTTGACCAAAGTGCTCTTGCATAATCGGGAGGATTTGGTTAACTTTGACCGAGTCCTTGAAATTAGTAGTTTTCATGAGAAAAAGCGTCCAAACTTTTCCTTTAAATTACTAATTTTCAGGGACTTTTGCAAATTTAATCGACTGAAAATTAAGTGTTTAACAGCATAAATTTAATTTTTGTCATCTACTAAAGTTTTAACTATTTTTAACGGTTAGTCGACTGCGATTCTCAACTATGCGTTTAAATTAAATAAATAATAAGGCTATATCGCGAAGTGATAAATCTAAATCAATCCTGTTGAAATGATACATATTGTACACCCACTTAGGATGTGTGTACGGTCAGATTGCATCTTTTACCATATTAAATTTACTATTACAATACGCTCATATTGTATTGTCTGAATATGAAAATGGGATCCGACTTTCGCCAGACCCCATTTTTAGTTATTTTTTAATTATAGTTTGGGATGGCACATCCCAAAAATTGGAACTCTGGCACGATACCTTGAAAATGGTTCTGCAACCATTGACTCCTTATTGCCATTAGATTTAGCTTCAGCAACAGAGACATTTTGTGAATCCTTTTCCTGCTTGTTTTCCTCGCCGTTCTGTTCCTCTTTATTTGGTGTGAGTTCAGCGGTAATCCTGCGATCAAGGGCTGCAAGTTCGGATTTTAAACCTTTCAGTTCTTCCTCCTTGCCCCACGGCTTGGCGACGATAGCTTCGAACTGGGGAACGTCGGCTTTGAGTCTGGCGGTGCGTTCCTCATACTGCTCGATGATGCCGGGTATCTTCTCCAATGCGTTGACGAAGTTCATACAGGCGGCATGGGTGTCGGACATTGCTATGAAGCCGTTGTTGAACTTGTATTTGTAGTTGCCTTCGACCACAAAGCGGTTCTGAACGGTCTCCTTGCCGTCAACAAAATTACGCTCGGAGATAATGCTGATGGGGAAGCCATAGATTTCTCCGATACGCTTGTACTGTCCGTGGGTGTCGGTTTTCATCGCCAGACCTTGAAGGTGGATACCCATGTTCTGCTCGTCACGGAGGTTGCAAGTGTCGATAGTGAGATTGTTGACGGGGTTGCCGTCTTTATCTCGCTGGACAACCGACGCATATCGGGCTGCATCCTCCTTCATACGACTTATTGCCGCCTCGTTGTTGGCAATGTCGTGGCTGATGGTCTGGAGCCTAAACTTGGAATCGGAGATACCCTTGTTGTGGGCTTTGCGTTCAGACTCCAGTGCCGCTATCCGCTTTTCAAGTTTAGCCTTTTCGAGAAGGTCGGTGTTGCCGCTGAGAATAGCCATATATTCCGAGAAGTTCATGCCGTTCTGCTCGTCCATCGCGCCCTCGTCGATTGTTCTTGTTCCAAGCGCGCCACGTTTGAGCTGGCTGATGAATGTTGCCTTGCAGTGAAGAAGGTTGAACTTGTAGGAGTCCAGAGTTTTCTCCACGGCATATATCAGAATGTCAACATTATTCCCTGCGTACAGTTTTGCGACATCGTTGCCGTGTCGCTGACCTCTGCCGTCTCTTTGTTCAAGGTCTTTCGGCACCCAAGGTATATCAAGATGGTGAATACAGACAACCCGCTTTTGAGCGTTTACTCCCGTACCAAGCGTCTGTGTCGAACCGAAAAGCACGCGTACATCGCCATCGTTCATCGCCTGAAACAGTGTTTTCCGGCTACGGTCGGTCTTACATTCCTGAATAAAACGAATCTCATGTGCCGGGATACCGTAATCCTCTATCAGCTTTCGTTTGATTTCGGAATAGACATTCCATTCCCCGGGCTTGTATGTTGACAAATCACTGAATACAAACTGTGTGCCTTTATGTTCATCATACTTCCGATAATATTCCGCTATCATCCGGGCGCAGTGGCTGGCCTTGTTGCCGGGATCATCGTCATACGAAGGGTCTATAAGACGCATATCCATTGACATTTTGCGGGCATAGTCTGTGGCAATAAGCATCTTCGCCTTTTCTTCGGTCTGTGACAGCGGTTCTCGCCCCAGTATGGTGGCATCGCCACTCTCGGCAAATTTCATCAGTTTCTCGATGAAGTCCTCCTGTTGCGGCGTCGGAGGAATATTATGCAGTATCTCGTTCTTTGCAGGACGGTCAACGCCTACATCCTCCGCCGTGCGGTAATCCGTTATCTCGTTGTAGAATGCCGCAAGCTCCGGCACTTTGATAAAGTAACGGAAACGCTCTTTCTGCACAATTCTATTGGTGACATTAAACTCGAAGTCGGTTGTTTTCTTTGCGAAAATCGCCAGCCAAGCGTCGATGCACCGTATATCCTGCCTTTCAAGCTCTTTCGGGCGTAGATACTTGAACAGCAGGTACAATTCGGTGAGCGAGTTGCTGATTGTCGTACCGCTGAGAAAAGTAGCACCGAGGTCTTTGCCCGTCCGCTCCTGAATGGTGCGTATGGCGTAGAGAAGATTCAGCGCACGCTGTGAGCCTTCCGAGTTGCCTAATCCCGCCACACGGTCGTGTCGGGTATTGAACATCAGGTTCTTGAACTGGTGCGACTCGTCCACAAAAATGTGGTCGATACCCATCTGCTTGAAGTCAACGACAGCATCCTTGTTCTGATCCATCTGGTACTGAATGGTCGCAATCTTGGCGGTCAGGTTTTCCTTACGCTTGATTAAGCCTTTGAGCATACCACGACTAACATCGTGGCCCTGCTGTTTCAGCACTTCAAGATTCTCCTCAACCGTATCAAGCTCCGCCTGAAGAATCTGTTGCTGCATCTCCGGCGACTGCGGGATTTTCCCGAACTGGTCGTGCGACATTATCACGCAGTCATAATCGTTGTTCTTGATCTGATTGAAGAAATTTACGCGGTTGTCAGCCTTGAAACTCTTTTCATCGGCAAACAGTATCCGGGCATTGGGATAGGCACTCTGATATGTCATGGCAATCTCGGCGACGTTGGCTTTCAAGCCGATAATCATCGGTTTGTGAGCCAGCCCAAGACGTTTCATTTCATGCGCTGCTATACACATTATCAGTGTTTTACCTGTCCCCACCTCGTGATCGCACACTCCGCCTCCGTTCTGTTTCAGCATCCATATACAGTCTTTTTGCGACTGGTAAATGGAGTGGATTCCATACCTGTCACCCAATAATTTCATATTCAGCTCAGGGAATGTCTGATGTGAACCATCATACTGAGGGCGCACGAAACAGTTGAACTTGTCATTGTAGAGGTCAACGAGTTTTTCCTTGAACTCCGGCGACTGGGCTTCGAGCCATTCGCTGAATCCGTTTCGGATTTCGTCAATCTTGGTATTGGCGAGTTGGATAGCCTCGTTATCCGGCACTTTGATGTCGTTGCCGTTTTCATCTTTACCTGCCGACTTTTTGATGTCGGGTACGGTATTGTGGAGTGCGTGTTTCAACAGGCTCATTCCATCGTATGTGCGGTAATAGCCTCTGACACAGAACTCCTCCCAGATGGTCATGTTCTTTCTTGATGCCTCCGCCGAGTATTCATCCATAGATGAAGAATAGGCAATCTTCACATCGGTGTGGAATAGATATGACATATAAGCGGAGTAGATACCCGTTGGAATCCATCGCTCACCGAAGTTGAAATCCAGTTCATCGAACTCGATGCGGCGGGGCCGTGCTTCCTCCAACGCATTGAGCGAATCTTTCGACAATGCTATGAAAGGTTCTACACCGTCATATCCGGGAAAGTCCTTTATCCGTTCTTCCTCATGGTCAATCCATGCCCTGACATTATCGGCTTTTGCCACTACATTTCCAGCAATGAAACGGTCTTTGACCTCATAGCTGCTGACAAGCGGATTATAATATATGTGTCCTTCAAGGTTATCTACCAATGAATCCTCATCCATATCCACAAGCGATGACATATATTCAAGGTTGACGACACCATATTTATTAAGTGATGCAGTCAGTGCCTCCAGCGGTGTATCCACCGAAGTAACCTCGTCAACCGCGAATGATACCGGATGGTCGAAAATGTCAGCCTTGACAAACCGACCATTCTCGCCCCGCTCCAATGCCAGTGCGTCCCTGCCGTTGGCATCCATGAGGATAAATTTTACATTCTTTTTCTCATTTAGGTTGCCGTATTTCTCCACAAACTCATCATAATACTGATTGAGGTGTTCGCGCAGATGTTCTGACGGTTCATGGGTCTCAGCCTCATAGTTATAAAGCTGCTGATAAGTTTCCGACAGAGTGACATAGAGCATGGCGCGTTTCGCCTGTTCCGGCTTCAATTCCAATGGATTGAATGTAGCACCATTCTTGCGGACTTCCGAGAGGAAGCCCACAAGACCGTCCTGCACCACCATACTGCCGTTGTGGTGGAAGAACTGAATATCCTCCGAGAAAGGACGGGGTGACATATCCACCTCGGCCTTCTCCGGCTTTTTCGCCTCCACTATTGGCTGTCTGCTGGGAATGAAGTAGCCTTCGGTTTTCTCGATTACAGTGCCACCCTCGACGATAGTTTCGGATTTATAATCCTTATCGGCTTCTTTTTCAGCCGCCTGACGCTCACGTTCCACAAGCTGGGCGTATGCGATTGACATCATCGCTTCGTAGAATCCGTTGATAGGCGGATTATCGTCCCAGTTCAGAGAACCGTAAAATTCCAGCTCCTTGTCAGTGAGCGGTCGGAATTTGTTTATGGGTAACGGTTTGGCATCAGCCCACGGTTTCGGCTTTTCGACCGGCTTTTCCTCCTTCTCTTTCTTTGGCACGGCGGGACGCTGGTGTTTTGGCGCGTCCCTCGGCTCCAGTTCTCCGAAAAGGTTATAGGCAAACAGATGCGGGTCGGGATTGTCGGAGTAATCCGGGCCGCCGTCGGTTTCTATTTCCTTCGCCTGTTCCGGAATGGGTGTAGATGGCACACTCTCGGATTGCTCAACCTTCTGTATTTCGGCATTGGGCGTAACAATCTCTACGACCTTTTGCTTGGCGGTCTTTGTCAGCTTCGGGTCTTCGAGCTGCTCACAGATAGCCACACGTTGCCCGGCTCTTACGAGCTTACGCAGGTATGCGTCGAGCGCGTGATGTGGAAATCCGGCAAGCCCTATATATTTGTCACTGCCGTTGGCTCTGCGGGTGAGTGTAATACCTAAAATCTCCGACGCTTTTACCGCATCCTCGCCAAAAATCTCATAGAAATCGCCCACTCTAAACAGCAGTACAGCATCGGGATGTTTCTTTTTCATCTCCTGATACTGTTGCATCAGAGGCGTATTGGTGAGGCTCGACTTCCTTTCCACTTTCGGAGCTTTCTCCTTTACCTCCTGTTTAGGCGTAGGAGTTGGAGCAACCGGGTCAGGCGTAGGCGGCTTGATACCGTTGGAATTATACAATTCCAGATTCAGGTGCAGGTGCAACGACTCGTCAAGTGCCTTTCGCAAATCCTCGGCTATGCCGTTGATACCACCGTCATGGTGGTACACGATAGCCGGTTTGCCATATTGGTCAGTACCAACCTTTGCATCGGTACAGATTACATTCTGCGGAAAAGCCTGAAAGAACTTGTTGCCCGGAACTTTCGTACCTCGGTCAACAACCGACTGGATGAAAAATTCCTCATCAGCCGACAATGACTTCTTCCCTGTGTGCTTCTGGAAAATAATCAGGTCAGAGCCAACATCAGTTCCGGCGTTTTCGCTGAAAGTATTGTTGGGCAAACGCAGAGCTGCCACAAGGTCAGCCTGTTTCACAAGTTCCATTCTTATAAAGGGCGAAGCCGCGTTCATCACACCCTGCGATGTGATAAAGGCAATCAGACCTCCCTCTCTCACTTGGTCGAGACCTTTGAGAAAGAAGTAATTGTGCAACGACTTCGCCGCCTGACGGTAGCCAATTTCCTTGCTCGTTGCATATTTAGGATCTGCAACCGCGAAATCACCGAAAGGAACATTTGAGGCCGCTACATCGAAATAACCGTCGAAATCGGGGTCGATACGCTCAAAGCCTTCAATATTCACAGTAGTGGACGGATGCAGAGCCTGTAAGATTTTACCTGTCAGCAAATCTTTCTCAAACGATAGGCACTCCGCGCCGGGGTAAATCCGTAGAAATGAATCAATGAAAGCACCTTGACCGGCCGACGGCTCCAGAAACTTTTTAACTTCGACACCCTGATATTTCAGTGCATCAGCGAGAGCATTTACAATGCGGTCGTCGGTATAGAAAGCCGTCAGCGTTGACGCTTTCAGCGACTCCATATAGCGGTTAAACTCCTTGTCGTCATGCGAATAGTCGTGGATAAGGCGACGCAGTTCAACCGTAGGTGCGAACAATTCAATATCCGACTTGCTCCACTTGGCTGCATCCGCCAACTCATTGGCATCATTGAGGATACACTTCAACCCGCCGAACCCGGCATACTTGTGCAGTATCTCCCGCTCTTCGGGAGTCTGCGCTGTGCGTCCGGCAACACCGAGCTTCAGGACAAGCCTGATAGCCTCAATGTTGTCGCGCATGGTCTGTAATCGGTTAAAGGCCATATTCGTCGAAATATTCGGCAATCCGACCGGAGATTACCAGCTTTAGAATCACACCTTCGTTGGTGTTGAGATATTCTTCGCTCAGTTCCACATCTTTGAACTCCTGCTGCAATTCTTCCAGTAGCGTATAAGTCCAGAACTCGATGGAACGTTCATCAAGAGAAATATGATCCGAAAATTCGTCTGCAAGTATGCCGCTTACAAAATCGTATGGCGAAATCTCAAAGCCATCAAGCAGACGGGCAATGGCTTTCTCGGAGGATATATAGACTTCATCCCCGGCCAGCCTTGATTCCACATAAATGTTAGCCGCAGCTTCGGCGCGTGCGGCAATAAGCAGGTCATCATCGGCTTCGGGGAAATGATGCACCGTCAGGTAACGGCGCAGATACAGATTATAATAGTCGAGGTCGTAGCCTCGGCCATCATTCTTTCTTTTCATAAAAAGGTTGGGGGAAATTATAGGGCGTGAATCCTTTCACACTGCAAAGAAAACCATAATGAAAGAGGCATTCATCATTTCCGGGGACTATGGTACTCGGTAGCCTCGCAATGCCTCAATGTGACACGACAAGCGACATTTTCCATTCAATCCCTGTTCCGACATACTTTTGAAGTACATAAATCGCCTGTCTTTCAAATAATTATAAAAGGTTAGTACCCCAAAATTTGCACTTTAACAATTTTATAAGACTGATTATCAGTGAGATAAAATTTACGAGAGGGCTGCTTTGGGGTACTCTCCCAACGGGGGGATACAGGCTCTGTAATTTTGCATCGTAATCGAAAACGAAACGCAAAATGAAAAAAACTGAAATTGACTATAACGACGTGGAAACATTCCCGAAGTTCGCCAAGGCCGCGATAAGAATCATGCTTGAGATGCTCAGGTGCATGATGAAGAAGAAAGAGCCTCCCATACTCTCAATCAACGGCCGCATGATTTATCTCACCGAGCATGTGATGAAGCTATTCGGCTTCAGCGTGAGAAAAATCCGACAACTAAGGGCTGACGATGAAATCGAGTATATGATCAGCAAGGACGGCTCAGTGGTATTCCACTACGAGCATCAGGTGCAGGAATATATCGACCGTACATTTGTCAGTTCACGCAGCCCGGAAGGAATGGAGCGTAGAAAACTCCGCAATGAAAGATTCAATAACCTCGGCACCAGCTAAGGTGCCATAAAATCCCCCTATATAAGTTTATGGAAAATATCCAGGAACAGGAAGTGCTGATTGCCCGCAACAACGAGACGGGACAGGTAGGCGCAGTCGTCGGTCAGAACCCCGACGGCACCCCGAAGATGGCAGACGCCAAGACTGCCAAGTTGAGCGATCTCGTTAAGTTCAACAAAAACCAGAACCCCATCGAGGCGTTCATCTCCAATTTCATCCGTCAGGCGCAGAATCCATCGCTGTTCGGCTTCTTCAAACTCCCTGCCGACCGCTATGACGCTATCGCTCCGGCAATGGCAGACCTAATCCAAGACCCGGCGTCAAACGGCGAGATGCTCAAGCCTTACGAGGTTGAGGTGAAGCCTGTGGCTCAGACACAAGAACAGACTCCGGCACAGGAACAGACCACGACGGAAGTACAGCAGGAACCGGAAGCAGAGCCTAAGCCTGAACAGGAAAGTGTGCAGGCCAGTCAGGAAGTGACAACCACCGCAGCCAAGGCGACTCCCGTTGACCCCAACAGGATTGACTGGGCCACCATCGAACAGCAGTGGGGCGTTAAGCGAGAGACACTCGAACAGTCCGGCGCGCTACAGTCGATGCTCTACAATCACAAGTCGCCCCAGCTTTTTACCGTCACCCCACAGTTCGGAGATGAGAAATTCACTCTTGATGCCCGACTTTCCTTCAAGGAGCAACCCGACGGAAGTTTTACACTTGCGCCACACTTCATCAAGAACGAGCCCAAACTTGATGTTCCCTTCCGTGGCTACGAGTTCTCGAAAGAAGATAAGGAGCAGCTTCTCAAAACCGGCAACCTCGGCAAAGTTGTGGAACTTGCCGACCCCATGACAGGGGAGATGAAGAAATGTCTGGTCAGCGTTGACCGTCTTACCAACGAAATCGAGGCCATGCCTGTGGATAAAATCTTTATAAAGAACCACATCGGCAAGACCGAGCTTTCGATGAAAGAGATAGGTATCCTGAAAGACGGCGGCGTGGTACATGGTAAGGAAATCGAGCTGAACAACGGACGCAAGTTTACCAGCGACCTCCAGTATAATGCCGACAAGTGTGATGTCGAGTTCGTCCGCACGCAGTCGCTCAAACAGGAGCAGTCCGGAGAGACACAACAACGTAATACATGGGTTGATTCTGATGGCAACCCCAAACGTATTACCAAGTGGGGTTCTACACATTTCACAGAACAGCAGATTGCCGACTATATGGCTGGTAAAAAGATCGAGATGGTAAATGTCACTGACAAGCAGGGTCAGCCCTGCACGGTATTTCTACAGTTCAACAAGGAGAAACAGCGTCCGGTCACTGAATATCACTATGCCGACAACAAGAATGTTGTCGGTGTGGCCGAGGAGAGCAAGACCCAGTATGCCGTGAACAATCAAGGGAAGACCAACGAGGCTACGAAAAACATCACAGGCCCGCTCCAGAAGGGTCAGACGGCTCCCAAGAACGAACAGCAGCAAGAGCAGCAGCTCAGACTGAAGGGACCGAAATTATAATCCCCGACTGACATAATACCTGCCATTCTCTAATGGCTGTCCTCTTCACCGACATGGGGAGGCAGACTCTCCCCATGTCTTTCCGAAATCTCTTTTAATAATTCAAATTAGTAATAATCAATAAAATAAATAATATTATGAATCTCGTAATCGCACACTCCGCTCAAATCGCCTTCGCTGTATCCCGTGCCCTCAACTGCACAGACCGTACCGAAAACGGCGACTACACCAACGACACCGGCAGCATCGTCATCACCTCCGTCGAGTCCAGTCTCGTCGAGCCGGCTCCGTTTCAGTATTACGCCGGCGGCAGCGACTTCATCAAGACGCTCCCTTTTATCCCCAAGAGATACCTGTACGGTATCCGTGCTGACAATGTGGGAGGTAAATTCAAGGTCAGCGACGAGGACAAAAGCACGGTCGTCAGGCTTCAGGCTCTTGTCGAGCAGGCCGCAGAGGTCATCTTCGCCTCAAACAACGGAAGTGAGGCTCAGGCTCTATTCGCTATTCTATGTCAGGCAGCAAAAGCCGGACGCCGTATCAGCCGTATGTGGCTGACCACACTGAGCAACCGGGCGATAACCTATGCCTACCGTAACCGCGAGTCAGGCCGCAACATCACACGTATAGCCCGCTCCGGTTTCGTTCACCACGGAATGAACTTTCTGTTCCGTGCCAATGTGGAACAGGCTTTCGCCCAGATGTATGGCAAGCAGTCGTTCCCGATGGAGCGTATGGACATCGCCGCGCTCTGGCTCCTTTGCAACAGCTACGACAACATGAAAGTCAAGCTCCCAAAGAAGACCCGCTATGGCGTCGGCATCACCGGAAATTGGAATGGGAAATCTGTCCAGTTGGCACCGGCTGAACTCTGGACAAAGAAATCAGAGGCTCAGAGCTTGTATGACAAGTTCATGAAACTTAATGGCAAAACTGTCATGGCTGAGGTCGTGGAGGTCAACCCGAAGGTGGAGTGGCGACACGAGTTGCTCAACATGGTTACCCTTCAGGAGGTGGCTATCGAGGAACTGGGATTCCTGCCCGCCCGAACAATGGCGGCCGCAGACCTTCTTTTCGAGAAAGGGCTTATATCTTCACCCCGCACCTCGGTCTCCTCGCTGCCTCATCATCTGAAACGTCACATTGAACGTCGCTTCCCGGAGGCAAAGGCGTTTCCGTTCTGCCCCGAAGAGCAGATACCTTATTGCCACGGAATCATCACCACCGAGCGTACACCTCTTTTTCTCAGCGACGACGAGCAGCGTGTGTATGAACTCATCAACATCCGTACAGAAATGGCTTTTGACTCAGCAAGATGTATAGAGGTGGGAATCGCGGCAAATATCGAAGGTGTCGGTCTTTTTGGCACAGCCGAACTGCCCGATGATGCGGAATGTGTAACGGGTAATATAGAATTTACAATCTCAGGTGTGAGCATCTACTCGTTCTCGGAGCACTCACCCGAAACCCTGACCGCCGCAACATTTCTGCACGACCTCAATGAACTGGTCAACACAGGTGGTGATACACCCTCGCTTCTTCCCGTGAGCAGCTACCGCGACTGCGGAGCCTGCCTCCAGCGTCTCATCGACAACGGATTCGTAAAATATCTGCTTGGCGACATTGAACCGACGGAGAAGGCGCGTGTGCTTCTTTCGCACGCCGGCCACCTCGAACTCGCCGACATCGGCAAGTACATCACCCAGATAGACGAGGCTGACGCGCTCGCGGAGAACCGCAAACCCACAAAGCCTGTAATGAGGGATTATGAGAACTGGCTTCATCCCCTTATTCTCTCGCTCATCACCGACAAGAAATCCTTTGCCAGCAAGGTTTCGGGCTACACCTGCCCGAAATGCGGCAACCACGGGCTGACCGTGTTCCCGGCTACAATAGCCTGTGAATGTTGCGGATTCTCAATCCCGCGCCACTTCCACGGCTACGACCTGACCGACAAGGACATCGAGCAGCTTGTACGATACAAATACACATCGCCCATCTACGGCTTCATCGACCGCAAAGGCCGCAAGTTCTGCGAATCGTTGGTAATCGACAACCGTTTCGGCGTGACATTCTCCGCCAAAGCCGCCAAGATATACGGATGAGAACAGTAGAGATTGATGAGGATATTCTGGAATCAATGTTCGAGCAGGTGGAATATCTTCATTCTTTAGTCAGGACAATTTCAAGACTCCTCGTCTCAAAGAAACCGGATGAACTCATTACAACCAATGAAGCCGCTGCAATATTACGAATGAGCACACGTCATCTAAATAATCTCAAGGCGGCTGGAAAGATTCCTTTCATACAGATCGATGGCAGGGTGATGTATCTCGCAAACGATATTGCGAAATATATAATCATGCAGAAGGCTAAATTATGATTGATATTGTATTTACCAAACGTAATGAAAGGGTGAGAATGTTTTTCAGCCGTTGCAAGGAACTTAAAGACGCTCTGAATCATATCTGCGAGAACTGTCGTCCGATTCTTAATAACGATGCTTTTCTCACGGACGCGGAGCTGGCGCAACGGCTCAGAGTAAGCAGACGCACTCTTCACGATTACCGGAATAGTGGTATATTGCCTTACTATGAAATAGGCGGCAAGTACCTCTATTCTGAAAAAGATGTAGATAATCTCTTGATGAGCAATTATCGTAATGTAATTTACAATCCTTGAATATGACAGAGGCAAGAATCCTTAACCGGACTCTTGCCTCTGTTGTCGTTTGGTGGTTACTGTTTTATCTTCCGTTCCCGTTTCTTTTTGGAGAAGAGGTCTCCGGCCATAACCTCACGGATATTCTGCATATCCTCCATGATTGAGGAATCGAGTACCCGGGCGTAGTGCTGGGTCATCTTGATGCTTGTGTGTCCGAGCATCTTCGAGACATTCTCGATACGTACTCCCTGTGACAGGCATACTGTCGCATAGGTGTGGCGGGCAACGTGAGTGGTCAGCACCTTGTCTATCTCGCAGATGTTTCCTATCTCTTTCAGGTAGCGGTTCATTACCTGATTGCAGGGTACTGGCAGAAGTGTTCCTTTTTCAGCCGCCTTCTGGTTGTCCTCATATTTTTTGAGTATTGCTTTGGGGATGTCAAGCAACGGTATGTTCTGGACAATATCCGTTTTCTGACGTGGCTTGCGAATCCACATGTTGCCGTCGTTGTCCTCGACAACGTGTTCTCTTTTCAGATTGGAGATGTCGATAAACGCCAGCCCGGTGAAAGCGGCCATTACAAACATATCTCTGACCACATCAAGTACACCGTCAAAGTGTCTCCTATATATTATATGGAGTTCATCGAGGGTGAGGAATGTGGGATTTGTCTGTACTGTTCTGACCTTTATTCCGGCAAACGGATCTTTGGTAATCCAATCGTTTGCAAGAGCCCGGTTAGTGATTTTCTTCAGACCTTTCATATATCTGGCCACTGTGTTCTGCTGCTGGTTGCGGTCTATTTTGAGATACATCTCAAACCCATGTACGAAATCGCGGTCAAGACTTGTCAGGGGCAGGTCATCGACTTCATATTTCTTCTTGATGTAACGCTGTAGCAGTCGGGTAATGGTCTCGTATTTCTTGATGGTGCCAAGCTCGAAATCGCGCCCCATCAACGCACGACATTCCTGATTATGTTCCTGAAATGTCGTTATTATCATACGTTCCACAACCTTATGGACACCGATATTGAAAAATCGGTTGTGAAGTTCCTGAGCGGTTGCGACAACTCCTTCCGACTGCATTTCCTGAAACAGCTTGAACAGCTTGATGTTTGTCTCGTCAATATAGTCGTTCACATCTATTGCATTCTTGGACGTGCCTTTGGCGCGTTCCTTTGACTGATTCCAGAGAGCAGGGTCGATATACTTCCCAGTATTGGAATCAATTCTTGTGCCGTTCACAGAAATTCTCATGCGAATCGCACATTCTCCTGTTTTTGTCACGGTGCTTCTTCGATAGAACAGCACCGTCAATCGGTCTTTCTTCATTTCTTCTATGAGTAAAGAGGGGTTAAATCGTCAAGAAATGAAGCCTTTTCGGAGGTGATTTTTTGTCGCTGCAACAACTGATATATCAGTGTGTTATATGCGTTTTAGTGCCACGGTTTTTAGAGGAATTGGTGCCAAAAATTTCTGGCACTGTTTTTGGCACCGATTTGGCACCAAAATGATTTTTGCTGAAATTCCGCCAAAGACATTTTTTTCCTCCGCAAGGCCTCATATTTCTTTCAGACCATACTGAAATTTCTACGCGAAGATAATAAAGACGCTTCCGACTCTTGCTATGCAAATCTTTGAAGAATAATGAAATGAGTATAAAGTTCAGCCATGCACCCCCATCCGGCAGGCTCTCACAAGCCTTTGGCTCCAACGGGGAACCTTCATTCCTCATCGTTCTTCATCGGCGTGCATAGGGCATATAAAAAGCAAAACGCCGATTATGTTGATAATCAGCGTTTTGCCTTAATTTAACATTTGAATAAGTGGTCCCACTTGGGCTTGAACCAAGGACTCCCTGATTATGAGTCAGGTGCTCTAACCAACTGAGCTATGGGACCTGCCACAATTGCTGAAGACGGATGGGTGAACATCACTGTGTTCTGCATTGCGAGTGCAAAATTAATGTATTAAATGCTATTTTCCAAATTTTTTTGGAATTTTAATTTTACATTTCTAATTTTGTGGTCGAAATTCGCATTATATCAGCGAAATTGCAATTTTTATTCTGCCATGAAAGATCTTAAAGAAAAAAATTATGTGCTCGGAATTGATATGGGTGGAACCAATACGGAGTTTGCCGTTGTCAATGCCCGTGGTGAAATAGTTGACCGCGATTCAATTCCTACAGTCGGACATAGGGATATTTATGATTATGTAGCACGTCTCAAGAGCGGTGTCGAGGCTCTTGTAAAGCGAAGTAACACGCGCGGATGTCTGCGTGGCATAGGTGTCGGTGCACCTTGCGCCAACCGCTATACCGGATGTATAGAGGCTGCGACGGATCTTCCATGGCCATCGCCTATTCCGCTTGCTGCATTGCTTGAACAGGCTTTCAGTCTGCCTGTGTCAATCACCAATGATGCCAATGCTGCCGCTGCCGGTGAGATGGCTTACGGCAGGGCGCGTGGCTTGAAAAACTTTATTATGGTCACTCTCGGTACAGGCGTGGGTAGCGGTATTGTGTGTGACGGACATCTTTTATCGGGCACTCGCGGGTTTGCCGGGGAACTGGGACATGTGGTTGTCAGGGGCAATGGCGACAGACTGTGCGGCTGCGGGAGGTATGATTGTCTTGAAACATACTGCTCTGCCAAGGGGGTGGTTCGGACGGCAAAAGAGTTGCTTGGCAGTTGTCAAGACACTTCGGAACTTCGGGCGATTCCCGAAGACTCGCTTACGGCTAAAGCCATATGCGATGCAGCGCGCAGGGGTGATGCCATCGCAAATGAGGTCTATGATTTTACAGGACGTATGCTTGGGAAAGCGTGTGCGGATTTCGCCGCTTTTACAGATCCTGAGGCTTTTATTCTTTTTGGAGGCGTGGCAAAGGCGGGCAATCTTATCGTTGAGCCAATGCGTGAAGCCATGGAAGAAAATATGCTGCATCTGTATAAAAAACGGGTGGAGATTCTCTTTTCTTCGTTAAGCGATGCAGAGGCGGCATTGCTCGGTGCATCTGCTTTGGCCTGGGATATGTCTGAAATTTAGTGAACTTTTATTTGCAAAATTAGTGTTATATTGGTAATTTTGTATTTTCGGACAAAATTGTTTTCTCTTGTCATTAGGATATATGCATATGAATTGCGTTATGGATAAGGGAGACAAATATAAAAATATATGTTATGAAAAAGCCGGATCGTTTACTTGCAGAAAAACTGCTACAGATTAGCGCGATAAAGTTGCAGCCTGAGAGCCCGTTCGTCTGGGGTACGGGTTGGAACTCACCTATATATATTGAGAATCCACGTCTGCTTTCATATCCTGATATCCGGAATCTTATCAAGATAGAGATGGCGAAGGAGATTATAGAGCATTTCTCGGACGTAGATGCCATTGCAAGTGTCTCTACTGGAGCCATACCTATGGGTGCGATAGTGGCGGACGCTCTCGGCGTGCCGTTCCTGTTTGTGCGTTCCACTCCCAAAGACCACGGTCTTGAAAACCTTATCGAAGGTAATCTTAAGCCCGGACAGAAAGTGGTTCTTGTAGACGATCTCATATCTACTGGAGCAAGTTCTGTCAAGGCATCCGAAGTAATACGTCTTGCCGGTGGCGAGGTGCTCGGACTTACCGCGATATTCAATTATGAGTTTCCGATGGCAGTAAAGCGTCTTCGTGATGAAAATATTTCGCTCATACCACTGGTGAATTATTCCTCGATGCTTGAAGTTGCCCTTGAAACAGAATATATACGTCCTGAGGATATCGATACTCTTCAGGAATGGCGCAAGGATCCCGCCAACTGGGTTCCCGGCGGCAGGGAATAAATATAATAATTAACCTGATAAATATCAACATCAGCATATGGCAACATACAGAAGTGAGGATGTGACGCTTGGCGCTCCCGCCGAGACTGTATTTCTTAAACTCGACAATCTTCAGGGTCTGGGCGAGATGATCAGGAACGCTCCAGCCGAGCAGATTCCGGCAGACAAGCGAGACATGCTTGAAAAAATTGAAGTTACAGCAGACACGATTTCTTTTCCTGCCGGTCCGATGGGAGCTATTACACTATGCAAGACGCAGAGTGTGAGTCCGTCGCTGATACGTCTTGAGGGGGAGGGCACACCGGTGCCGATGTCGCTGAGTCTTCATATAGTCCCGATGGGAGATGTTGCAAGCACAGCATATGTTGAAATAGACTTGCAGATCCCGGCTATGTTGAAGCCCATGGTCAGCGGGCCGCTTAATAAAATGACTTCGGAATTCGCCAACATGCTCAGGGCGGTTCCATTCAATTGAACGTTTTGAATATATTCAGAGCGGCTATTGCCGCTATATTAATGTCAGTTGTCCTTTTGATGTCGGGTTGTCACACGGTCGATGACGAAAGGATACCGGCAGTGCCGGTCAACATAAATCTTGCGGATGCCGGACTCTGGAACACTTACGGTGTGTCGGGGTTCGGTCTGTTCCGTTATTTTATTCCCCAGGCAGGAGAGCCTGCCGGATTCCGTTATACCGCCAATACGGCGACAGGTTTCGGAGGTGTGCTGCTTATTGGCGGAATGGATCCGTTCTCTACAGAAACGAATGTTCCGCTTGCCTATGATCTTGCCTGCCCGGTGGAGAGCGAACCGAATGTCCGTGTGAGCGTGGACCCTTCGACATTCGAGGCAGTATGTGGCAAATGCGGTTCGCATTATGACATCACCATGCAGGGAGGCGCACCCGTTTCGGGTCCTGCATCCCAGGGAAAACATAAATACGGTCTCAGCAGGTATCAGTGTCTTCGGTCAACATCCGGAGGCTATATTATAACCAGATGATTATTTGATGCGATGGGTATTCTCGAAGGTATATTGTATACGATGTGGCGGGGTCTTGCCATCGGCATCATAATCTCCGCACCGATGGGTCCGGTCGGCATACTGTGTGTTCAGCGCACCCTTGACAAGGGACGCAGGACTGGCTTATATACAGGAGTAGGCGCCGCTATCTCAGATCTTCTATACTGTCTGCTTACCGGCTTCGGACTTTCTTTTATCGAAGAATTTCTTGAACGGAACAGTAACATAATCCAGCTTATCGGAAGTCTTGTGCTTATCGGCTTCGGAGTCTATCTGTTCAAGTCAAATCCTTCACGCACACTGAAAAAGCCTTCCGAGCAAAAGATTCCAGCCGGAAGAAATATCTTGAACGGTTTCCTTTTTACCGTCTCCAATCCATTGATAATCTTCCTGATAATAGGTCTTTTCGCACGGTTTAATTTCCTTATGCCGGAAATCCGTTTTTATCATTACATCATAGGATTCGTATTTATATTTCTCGGAGCCTTGTTATGGTGGTATGTCGTGACTTTTTTTGTCGACAAGGTCCGCGCACATTTCAATCTTCGTTCAATGTGGCTGGTCAACAAGATTATAGGTGGAGTTATCTTTCTTTTTGCCATAGTCGGAATAATCACCGCCATAACAGGGATTGCCTCGGCTTCCACATCCTCTGTGTATATGAACAGACACAGGGGCTTCACCGGTTTTGCAAGTGCCTCAGATTCGGCATTTCTTGTGGAAAACAAAGGTAAAGATATTAAGTATGACATTGTTGCCGCGCCTCAGGGGGGGAATCTTACGTGGAAATTCCGGGCGGCTGATCTGTCAGGTTCCGAATGGGGAATGGTTCTGAAGGGGAAAAAGACATTTGTCATATCGCTCAAAAAAGTTGACGACAGATTTGACGAGACGTACACGTCTCCGCATCTTGAGATGACAGTGAAAATCGGAGATATCGTTTGTGAAAAGAAACGTTTTTTCTCTGATTTTGATCTTTATGGAGGGGAGAACGCCTTTATGATCAATATTGACTCTTCCGGCTGGAAGCTTCGTGGCGGCAACAGAAATTACAAGACTATGTCGGAATTTCTGTCAGAAGGGTTCGAGGCTGACAGTATCGGTTACGCGTTGTGGCCGGGAGGAAAACTTGATGTGGATCACATTTGTCTGGAAACTGCAGGAGTGTCATCGGGAGGATTCCCCCATTTTGGAAACACAGAAGACCTCATGGCATATCTTGAGCGTTCTTCAGATTCAATGGAGGGTATATGGGGAGTGTTTGATCTTATGCTTGAAGACGACAGGCTGCGGATGGGCGGTGATTACCTCCTGGCTCTTGTAAAGTCGGATACCGGCTATGATATCCTCTACATGGGGGGAGCCGTTAAAAATCCGTCATCATGGTCTCCCGGCATACTAAAGGGCCGACTTGTCGCCAGCCCTTTCGAAGGAATCTATAATGTTGAATGGATAGATGTGACAGGTAAGACAGTAGAGGGGATAAAGGCGCAGTCGGACAACGGATTGCTGAGACTTGTCTTTCCCGATGACTCCTCTGAGCTGAGACTCAGGAAGGTCACTTCGTCTCTTTGATCCCGAGCAAAATATAGAGTCCGTGCGGACTCAGTATATCCGACAGTTCACCGGCTGAGAGTTCCACCTGTATGGTGCCCTCTGAGTATGGCGCGATCTGATACGGATCATAGCTGAATATTATACCCTTTGAAGTTAAACCGAACTGAGCCGGAATTCCAATCTGATCAACCGGCACAAGAAGATCATAGCCATCATTCTTGATTTTATCGCGTATCAGTTGGAGCAGAGTGTCCTTATAATCCTTTTTAAACAAATCTCCCAGTGATATGACTTTACCGTCAGTAAGACAGAAATTGACGTATTTGGTAGAGCTGTTTCCGTGGGCGGCAAGACATGCGTATGCATAATTCATGTTTTCCCAGACCACAGCTCTTGGAGTTACAAGGGTTGTAGTCAGAGTGGATACCGTTTCGCCACATGCCTCGGTTTCTGATGCAGGGAGATCGGTTAGTTGCATGGAATCCGGCAGAACTGGTTTCGCATTGCCGTCGGTTATGCGCACACCCGCCATGTTCAGCAATGTCTCTCTCAAGGCATTCACATCGGTGTCACCTATATCTTGCGGAAGTATCCCCTGTCCGATAAACCTTACAAGTTTTCCTCCTGGAGCCTCAAGAGTGTCAGAACCGGTAAATTCACCGATGTAGTCATAGGTATAAGACTCGAATTTGATGTCTCTTGACGAGACTGACTCGTTATTGTCGCTGTTTTTGTCTGTTGTGCAGGATGTGCCTGACAGGGCAAGCGAAGCCATGACGGCGATTGCATATAAGACTCTTTTCTTCATAATATATATACTGTTTTTAAACAAATTCTTAATTTATTACCATCCTCCCGAGGCTCCTCCGCCTCCTGTTGAGCCACCGCCGAATCCTCCCCCGAATCCGCCGCCGCCGTTACCTCGATGTCCTGTCATGGCACCGATAGCAGCCCCGGCTATGAAAGGAGCTGCGGATTCTTTTCTTGGTATAACAAACTGTTTTCTCTTTTGATTGTGGCAGAATTTACATTCGTATATCTTTTCACCTGTGCCCTGATGGTGTGTGGTTGCCGGAACTATAGTTCTTGTTCCTATCTGACACATCGCGACAGTGTGGCACTTGGGACATTCTGTATATTTCTGTTGATTCTTTTTGAATGCGTATCGTTCGATGGTTCCGCAGTGCGGGCATTCCCATACATCGTAATCGATAGTGTCAAGCTTCTCCTCGAAATCCTGAGAGTCCGACAGCAGTTCATTATCCTCCTCTTCTTTGAGGCGACTCATGCGGGTGCCGCATGTGGTGCATTTTAGTTTCCGCGTGCGGTATGACCTGTAAAGTAGGAACGCAAAAGCCAGAAAGATGATTCCCGAGCCAAGAGAAAGCAGGGCTGTCCAGCCGAATACCGGCAAGGAATCGCGCCACATTATTGCCTTGTGGTAATTGTCGCTCTTTTTTCTTCCCTTGAAAAGGTATCTGACAAACATCACCAGACTGAAAAGGAAAGCGCAGGTTGCCACAATCCTTATGAACTTCCATATCACTTCACCGGAAAGCGCGTTTACTGTCCCCGAGTGATTGTCCGGCTGTCTGGATCTTATTTCCTCCGCAACTGCCGGATCTGTGAGAACCCGGGAAACAAGATTGGTGGCATCGTCTACTGCTCTGTTTATATCACCCTCTCTCATATTGGGTATGATGGCGGAGTTGATGATGTTCTTACACGAAATGTCGGGCAAGACTCCTTCTACTCCATAACCGGTGGTTATTCTTGCGCGTCTTTGTTCCGGAGCTATCACGAGCAATACGCCATTGTCTTTATCTTTTTTACCTATTCCCCAAAGAGTAAATAGCTGTTCGCTCCAGTCTTCGATTGTAGTTTCGCCAATAGACGGCGGAATTGCAACGACAGCTTCCACGGATGTCTGTTGCCGAAGATCCCATAATCTGCGGTTTACAGCATCTTTTGTAGCAGGCGACAATAGATTTCCCGGGTCGGATACAAATTCATATCTGTTTGTAACGTTTACGTTCGGCATCATGTCCGGAGTGAAATCGTTAGCGCGCAAACTGATGAAGCTTGCGATAATAGCAATGTATATTGTTAAATTCCTAATCATACGTTCTTAATTTTTAAACAGCCGGAAGGCTGTGTCCGTTTAATTTTCTGAAAAGATCAAGCGCATACACATCTGTCATTCCGGAGATATGGTCAAGCACGCTTTGTATTCTTTCATAGAGTGTGGAGGCGGAAGTGTCATACTGCCCCGGGATGATATTAAGCAGTAATCTGGAGTAGTTCTTGTCCGGATTCATGACTGCATCCATAAGCGTATCAAGCAGATAGGTTATGATTCTGTTTCCGGCAAGCTCTATGTCGACGACTTCCGGCGCGCAGTATATCTTGTTCCATGCCGTTGCGGAGCATTTGGCATACGCATCTTTAAGCCTTGGGTTCATGTTGTCAACAAGAGTCCCCCTGAATTCTCCTGCCAAGATGGTCTCTTCGTTTTTAGAAAATACATCCGCGCAATCCACTACCATGGCGCCTATCGCATTAGACCTCAGGTAAGCTATTTTTTCGTTAGGGTCGTCAAGATGATTCATCATCCGCTGCATCCTTTCTTTGTCAGTGCTTCCGAAGAAACCGAGGAGAAGTTCTACAACCTCTTGCAATCCAATGATTTTGAGTTTGTGGGCATCCTCGAGGTCCATTATCTGATAGCATATGTCATCAGCCGCCTCTGTCACATATACCAGCGGATGACGCGCGAACTTTCCCGAATCAGTTTCCGGCATGCCGAGTTGAGTGGCTACGCGTCGGAAAATCTCTTCTTCTGAAGAGAAAAAACCGAATTTTCCTTTTTCTCCGGCATGCAGTGAAGAATAAGGGTATTTTACGATTGATGCAAGCGATGAGTAAGTCATCGCCATACCTCCGTTTCTGCGGCCTTTGAATCTATGTGTCAGCAAACGGAATGAATTGGCGTTACCTTCGAAATTTATCAGGTCCGCCCATTCTCTGTTTCCGACCTGTTCCTTTAAAGCCTGTCCGTTTCCTTCGCTGAAATAAGTAGAGATCGTTTTCTCGCCCGAATGTCCGAACGGCGGGTTTCCAAGATCGTGACACAGACATGCTGCCGCCACGATGTCGCGCAGGCAGTCAAGCTTTTGAGTCCATGACACAGAGGCATATTTGTCACGAAGGCGCAATGCTATCTCATTACCCATGGATCTTCCTACTGATGAGACTTCAAGGCTGTGAGTCAGCCTGTTGTGTACGAAGATGCTTCCCGGCAATGGAAATACCTGTGTTTTGTTCTGTAGCCTTCTGAAAGGAGAGGAAAAGATAAGACGGTCATAATCCCGTTGAAAGTCGGAACGAGTGTGATGACGGTCATCATGGAATTCCTCCATCCCAAGACGTTTGTCGCATATAAGCTGATTCCAATTCATAATAAGCATCTTCTTGGTTTTAAAAAGCAAATATAACTAAAATTGTTTAAACCCTGCGGTAGCTGATACTATATTATGGCAATAATAGGGGAAAAGATTTCGTTATTCTAACAATGAAACAGTTCCGACCTGATATCATGCATGTCTTCAATAAGATTCTCGCTCTGTCGATAGCGGCTGGTGTTGCCTTGTTTTGTGCGGCTCCTGTATGTGCCAAACCCGGCGACAAGATTCTCAATCGCCCTTACGCTGACCAGAAACGTTGGCATTTCGGGTTCTCTGTCGGCACTCAGTTTCAGGATCTCAACTTTACTCATAACGGCTATGAGACCCCTGCGCCGGAAAACGGACAATGGTTTGTGGAGATACCCTCTTATGCCCCGGGCATCTGCGCCAATGTCCTTGCCGACCTGAGACTTCACAGCCATTTTAACCTTCGTTTTTCACCCGGCATGTATTTCGGATCGAAAAGTGTTGAGATGGTTGATGCCAACAGTGATGCCAGACTGCGTCAGGAAATAAAGACAGCCTATGTGGTGTTGCCTTTTGATCTTAAGATTTCCGGTGAAAGGTATTATAATTCGAGACCGTATGTGACAGTAGGAGCAATGGGGGCTTTTGATGTGGGTAAAAAGCGTTCCGATTACCTTCAGTTCAATTCTGCCGATGCCTATCTTACCGTAGGCATGGGATGCGATTTGTATTTGCCCTTCTTCAAACTCAACCCCGAGATAAAGTTCTGTTTCGGACTGACTGACATTCTGCGTCATGACCGTCCGGATCTTGTTGATAATCCGGACATGATGAAGATTACCCAGTCGCTGACGAAGGTAAAGTCGAAGATGTTCGTTCTTACGTTTTATTTCGAATAGAGGAAATGGGAACCGGATTGAAAAAACATATACTGTGTCTTTGGATGCTTGTGTGCTCGTGTCTATTGCATACGGCAGGTATGTCGGCACAGAATGACGTGCAGTTTACGCAATACTGGGCGGTACCCGCTTATTATAATCCCGGTGCGACCGGAGAAATTGACTTCGTGCGTATAAGAGGAGGAGCAAGATTGCAGTGGGTCGGTATCGAGAATGCCCCGAGAAGTTTTCTTGCGGCGGCAGACATGCCTGTGAAAATCGGTAAGAAGCGTATCGGAGTGGGAGTGAACATGAGTCAGGAATCATTGGGTCTGTTCTCCAACATGCTTGTCAATCTGCAGGGTAGCTATAAGATGAAATTCCTTAAAGGAACTCTGTCAGTCGGGGTTCAGGGTGGATATTATAATACGACTTTCAAGGGATCAGAGGTTTATATACCGGAAGGAGACGATTATCATCAGCCCGTAGACGAAGCCATACCCACACAGGATGTGACAGGATCGTCTTTCGATCTCTCGGCGGGAATATGGTACAGCCACAAGTATTTTACCCTCGGTGTTTCCGGACTGCACCTTCTCCAGCCAACGGTCAGACTCGAAAGCGAAGGTACGGAATCAGCTGAGGTCTCACAATATGAGACTGTGCTCAAAAGGTCTCTTTATTTTACCGCATCCGGCAATATCGGACTCAAAAACACGTTATTTGAATTGCAGCCGTCAATGATGGTGAAGACTGATTTTGAAAACTTTGGGGCTGAAGTTACAATGCGTGCGATGTATAATAAATTCCTCTCATTCGGCATCGGTTATCGCTATAAGGATGCTGTCTGCGCCATGGTTGCTGCGGAGTTCAAGAACTTTTTTATAGGATATTCCTATGATTACCCTACATCCGCCATCTCCAAGGCATCGTCAGGAAGCCACGAGGTTGTGATTGGATATAAGGTAAAACTCGATTTCAGCGGTAAGAACAAGAACAAGCATCGTTCCATAAGGATCATGTAAAAAGGAAATTAACAAGCTTCTATGATAAATATGAAGAAAACAACATTTTCAGTAGTCGGTTTTGGCGGTCTTCGGGGTGCGATGGTCGTATGCGCGGCTTTGACTGCCGGCAGCCTCTTTGTATCGTGCATGGGAATGAAAGGTGGAGGAAGCGGCGGAGAAGTCACTGGAGTCGGTGGGTCTTCACTCTCGGAACCGGTGCCCTACGGAATGGTACTTATCGACAGAGGCTCCATCACTATGGGACCATCGAAAGATGACTCTGTGGCAGGTGTCAAGGCAGATCCGAAAGGGATTTCAGTAGATGCATTCTGGATGGACGAGACGGAAATCACGAATTCCAAATACAAACAGTTTGTATTCTGGGTGCGGGATTCAATTATCCGCGAAAGACTCGCAGATCCCGCCTATGGAGGAAATGAGATATTCAAGATCGAAGAGGATAAAGAAGGAAATCCAGTGAAGCCTTATCTTAACTGGAATAAGCCTATTCCATGGCGAAATCCTAACGAAGACGAGGCACGCGCAATAGAAAGTCTCTATCGCACTAATCCTATTACCGGGCAGCGCGAGCTTGACCCTGTACAGCTGAATTACAGGTATGAAGTGTATAATCATACGGCTGCTGCAAAACGCGAGAACCGTCTTGACCCGGCGCGTCGAATCTACAATACGGATATTCCCGTGTCGACTGAGTTGCCGGTGATATCAAAAGACACAGCATATCTGTCGGAAGACGGCGAGATTATCCGTGAGACTGTAAGCCGTCCGTTGACAGGAGATTATGATTTTCTAAACACATATATCGTGAATGTCTATCCGGACACAACAGCCTGGATCAATGATTTCGAGAATGCATACAACGAGCCGTATACAAGAATGTATTTCTCTCATGCAGGATATAACGACTACCCCGTGGTGGGTGTCAGCTGGGAACAGGCTACGGCATTCGCCAACTGGCGCACGGAATATCTGCGCCGCTCGCTCGGCAAAGAGGGGGTATATATAGAACCTTACAGGTTGCCAACCGAAGCGGAGTGGGAATATGCCGCCAGAGCCGGAAACTCGGAATCTCCCTATCCATGGGAGGAAACGTTGCCGATGGATGAAAGAGGATGTTTTTATGCAAACTTCAAACCGATGGACGGCGATTTCGTGCGCGACGGTCATGTCATCACGTCTGCCGTAGGAACATTCAAACCCAATGATTTCGGGTTGTATGACATGGCAGGCAATGTGTCGGAATGGACCTCGACCGCATACACGGAAAGTGTGGGCAGACAGACATCCGACCTCAATCCGGAATACAGATATGATGCGGCAAAAGAAGATCCGTACAAGATGAAACGCAAAATCGTCAGAGGCGGAAGCTGGAAAGACGTGGCTCGCAATATCCGTTCAGACCTCCGCATGTGGGAATATCAGAACGAACAGCGGTCATATATCGGGTTCAGATGTGTGCGCTCACAGATAGGTTTTGCCAAAGGAACACAGAAAAAGAAGAAATAATGGTTAAGATACGCAAATACGCCAATGTGATAGAGCGTTTTCTTCACGGCGAGAAGGGACAGCGGTTTTTCAATTTCGCATATTCGATTGGCGCCGCTATTGTGATATGGGGCGCACTGTTCAAGATTCTCCATCTTCCCGGGGGCAGCCTTCTGCTCTGCATCGGCATGGGCACGGAGATTGCAATGTTCATACTGACAGCATTCGACCGTCCTCCAAAGGAATATGCATGGGAAGAGGTTTTCCCGGTACTTGATTCAAAGAATGCCGAAGACCGCCCGGATTTCAGCGCGCATCCCGGAGTTGTGGTTGCCGGAGGAGCTTATCCCGCCGGAGAGTATTCCGAAGCCACGGCAGGGATAGCGTCAGTTCCGGCGGAAGGTCATACTCAAGGTCATACTCAAGGTCAGACTCAAGGTGTAAGGAATGTTGAACTGCCGGAATTGCCCGAGTTGCCTAAAGTCTCGGATTTCGCAGAAGTTTCGGGCGAATATGTGGCGCAGATGCAGGCGATTGCCGAGCAGATGGCAACACTTAACGAGACGTATTCCGAACATATGCAGGATCTGAACCGTAATGTTTCCGGTCTTAACACAATATATGAGATTCAGCTTAAAAGTATATCATCGCAGCTTGAGACCATCGACCATGTCAACAGAGGGTTGAAGGATATCCGCGATATGTATGAGAAATCCGCCAATGAATCTTCACGTTATTGCGAAGAGACAGAAAAGATGGCGCGCTATATGCGGCAGCTCAATGCGGTCTATGAAAAGATGATTACAGCGATGACCATCAACATGCACAATCCGATGATGGGTGGAGTGTCGCAGAATCCGTTTACGCAGGAGGACCCGGAACAGGTCAATTCCTGATTTATCATTACTAATTGATTAGAAATGGCAGGTGGTAACAATGTAGCGAGAATGTCGCCGAGACAGAGGATGATAAACCTGATGTATATAGTCCTCACAGCAATGCTTGCTCTGAACGTGTCGAGCGATGTGCTCAACGGATTCAGTCAGGTTCAGGACGGCATTCAGGGCACTAACCTGAATATAACAGCTCGCAACGGGGTGCAGTTCGCGCATCTCGAGAACCTGTATGAACAGAATCCCGAAAAAGCCGGAAGATGGTATCAGCAAGGTGTCGAGCTGCATAAAAGATCAGACAAGTTGTATGCATTGATCGAGGATCTCAAGACCTCGATTGCAAAAGCGGCGGATGGAGCTGACGGGAAATATAGCGATATTGTAAATAACGATGATCTTGAGGCATCGGCTGTGACAATGCTCAATCCGGCAACAAACAAGGGTCTGGCATTGCGCCGGAATCTTGATGAATACAGAAAATATGTGGTGACCATGATTCCTGATGCCGAAAAGCGCAAAGCCGTGGAGAATATGCTCTCTACAAAGGTTTCGGCGCGTAGCGGTGATGTTGGTTCTCAGTCCTGGGAGCAGAAGATGTTTGAGAATATGCCGGCAGTAGCAGCTGTCACATTGCTGACAAAAGTGCAGAATGATATACGGCAGGCGGAGTCTGAAGCATTGTCTGGTCTTATAGCAGCTGTGGACATGGGAGACGTGAGGGTGAACGAGCTGAATGCATATGTCATCCCGGTGTCTAATATGATTATGAGGGGTGGCAAATATTCCGCAGATATCGTGCTTGCGGCTATAGACACCACACAGCGTCCTGAAATATTCATCAACGGCTCGAAACTCGACAATGCCAAGGGTCACTATGAATTTGTTGCAGGAAGTGTCGGAACGCATGATTTCTCGGGATATATAGAAGTGCCCAGAGCCGACGGCACCACTGACAGACGTCCGTTCAAGTCTTCATATACCGTGATGGAACCAATGGCGACAATCTCTCCTACGATGATGAATGTGCTTTATGCCGGAATTGCGAACCCTATCAGTATATCAGTGCCGGGGGTGCCTATGACGGCAGTGCAGGCTACAATGTCAAACGGCACATTGACAAGAAACGGAGACCATTGGGTGGCACATCCCGGTAAAGTGGGAAGCGAATCCGTAATTTCTGTGTCGGCAAATATCGACGGGCATTCACAGACGGTAGGTTCCATGACATTCAGAGTGCGTAAACTTCCTGACCCATCGCCATACCTTGCCATAAAAGACGGCAATGGCAACACTGTCCATTACAAGGGATCGCCCAAGCGTATCTCGAAAGGCGCGCTTATGGCATCTGAAGGTATAGGGGCTGCAATAGATGACGATATTCTGAATGTTACATATTCAGTGGTGTCTTTCTCAACTGTTTTTTATGATCAGATGGGAAATGCGATTCCCGAACTTTCCGACGGATCAAGGTTTTCTTCGCGACAGAAAGAGCAATTCCGCAGACTTAAACCTGGCAAGACATTCTTTATAACGGATGTCAAGGCGAAAGGACCCGACGGAATCACACGCGACATTTCACCGATGCAGGTGGCGTTAAACTAACAGGATATTTCTTTAGAAGAATAAGATAAAGATGAAAATATACAGAAAAATATTCCTCTTGCTTTTTGCGGGAGCCGTGTCTTTGGGCGCGGCGGCGCAGGTCGAGACCGGCGGAGTGGTTCGCAAACGGTCGGGGCGTGATAAGAAAAAGACTGAAAAGACAGTCGGTGTCACCGACCGCATGCAATCTTTTTATGAAAAAAAGAATACACATGATGCCGACCTTTCGTACATGAGGGAGATTTATCGTGATCTTGACCTGACTAAAGCGGAGAATACCCCTCTGTATTATCCGGAAGATGTGATCGACGGTCGTGAGAATCTGTTGCGCGTTATCCTTGGTGCAGTTATTGACGGACGCATCCCGGCTTATGAATATCTTGACGGTCGAGAAATCTTCACAGACCAGTATAAAGTAAAAGTAGGGGAGATGCTCGATCGGTTCGGCATATATTATACGGAGGCAAAAGGCTCAACCGCAAAAAATCCCAAATATCATATTGAAGAGGCAGACATGCCGACAGGGCAGGTGCTCAACTATTATATAATAGAAAAGTGGGAGTTCGACAGACGTTCGAACCGCATGAAAACGCGGGTTGAAGCCATATGTCCGGTGATGAAGCGAGCGGGAGATTTCGGCGGTGAGGCTAAATATCCGATGTTCTGGGTGAAGTTTGACGCATTGCGTCCTTTCCTTGCTCATCAGTATGTTTTTGTAAACGATGACAACAATATCCCACAATACAGCCTTGACGACTATTTTACTCTTGGCATGTATGAAGGTGAGATATACAAGACCCGTAACTTGAAAAATCTTTCGATGGCTCAGATGTATCCTGACGAGGACATGCGCAAACAGGCGCAAGACAGTATTGACAATCGGCTTAGGAATTATGGCAAGAATCTTTGGGTGCCAACAAGAGAGGAATATCTCGCCCAGAAAGAGAAGGAAGAGGAGCTTGCGAAGTCAATCGCATCCGGAGATACGATTCCCGGAAGGACAATGGTGGCTGAGTCAAAGACTGTAAAGAAGTCGAGTGCGCGTACAAGAAAACGCACATCAACCGCAAAAAAAGCAAAAGCTCGCAAAGTGAAATCCTCATCTTCAAATCAGCCGAACTCGTCTGCCACGAAATCCGTTCGCAGACGTAAACGTTAGAATTTAAGAAATCGGAGCATCTGCATTTTTATATAGAAAATACGTTTGGGTCGGGTCATTAATGATCCGACCCAATTTTTTATAAAAAAAAGCGAAAAAATATTTTATCGGATAAATGTGTGGTTTGTAGTCTTTTATCAATATTTGCGGGGATTGTTTTGAAAAAAATCGCAAATTTTTTTGTTTTAAAATTTGCACGGTAAAGAAATTTGATATAACTTTGCACTCGCAAACGGGAAAAACGATGTTCTAAAACATAAAATCGGAAACCCGGAGCAACGAACAATGACATTTTGCTACCAAGACAAGCAGCGAGACTGGAAACAGTCAAGTTGAGAGTATAAGGGAAACGAACAGTTTCCGTCAAGATTCCAACTTAATAAAAGGACGCTTGGGTCGAGACAAACAAACGTAGGCGCGCTTTCGGGCTGTGCCGAAAATATTTTGTAAGAAAAATAAACAAGATATAACAGCGGAGAGTTTGATCCTGGCTCAGGATGAACGCTAGCGGCAGGCTTAACACATGCAAGTCGAGGGGCATCGGGAGGGAAGCTTGCTTTCCTTGCCGGCGACCGGCGC